>NZ_JBREYE010000001.1:3964309-4078804 GCF_056323685.1 Actinorectispora metalli | reverse complement strand
CGGCGCGGGCTTATGCCCGCGCCGACCCTCTTCGTCAGGTGCCCGCGAGGGCGGGGGCCTCGAAGATGCCGATCTCGTTGGGCACGCCGGTCACCGTGTGCTGGCGGCTGCGGCCGCTCCAGTAGCGGTCGACGTCGGCGATCTCGCCGCTGCTGGGCTGGGCGTTGTCGCAGCGCCCGCCCGCCATCACCTTGGCGCAGTTACCGATGTCGGACGGGTGCCGCAGGCTGAGGATGTGGCCGAACTCGTGCACGATCACCCGCAGCGTGCCCGCACCGGAGCTCTTGATCTGGTTGCGGTACAGGCCGATCCAGCCGGAGGTGCAGCCGATGCAGCTGGCCTGGCCGGGGGCCGGTCCGTTGTCGCTGGTGCGGACGGAGATGCCGCCGCTGCCCTTGACCAGGCGGACGTTGGCGACGTTGCGGTTCCAGATCGCGGCCGCTTCGTCGGTCAGGCTCGCCAGTTCGGCGGCCTGAGAGGTGCTGTAGTAGATGGTGCGTGCCGCTGCGCTGCCGGTGTCGGAGGCGGCGGATGCCACGCTGGGCGCGACGAGCAGGGCGATCGCCGCGAACCCACCGAGCAGCATCCGGACATACTTCGCAGGGAACAAGGGAGACTCCTTGCCTTGCAGGGATTGACAGGGAATTCCACCCTGGCCGCAACCACCCGCTTGGCGCACATATCAACAGGTCATAACTGTTGAATGCGTTTCAGAGCAGCCCCCGCAGGCGCGACCTGACCAGCACCGCCTGTACGCGGTCGGTGAGGCCGAGCTTGGACAGCACGCTGGACACGTGCACCTTCACCGTGTAGCGGCTGATCACCAGCTTCTCCGCGATCTCCTGGTTGGACAGGCCCCGGCCGAGCAGGTCGAGGATCTCCCGTTCCCGTTCGGTGAGCGCGGCCGCCCGGTTGAGGACCTCGCGGTCGGCGTCGGTGGGCAGGTCAGGGCGCAGCGCGTCGATCAGCCGCGCGGTGGCCTCCGGGGCGAGCACCGACTGGCCCGCGGCGACCACGCGGATGCCGTCCCACAGGCGCTCCGGGGGTGCGTCCTTCAGCAGGAAGCCGCTGGCACCGGCCTCCAGCGCCGCGTACACGTAGGCGTCGCGGTCATACGTGGTCAGGATCAGCACGCGGGTGGGCAGGCCGAGTCGCCTGATCTCCTTGGTGGCCTCGATGCCGTCCATCCCGGGCATCCGGATGTCCATCAACGCCACATCGGGGGCGTGCCTGGCGACCAGGTCCACGGCCTCGGCGCCGTCGGCGGCGAGACCGACCACGTCCAAGTCCTCCGCGCTGTCGACCAAGCGACGCAGTGCCTCGCGGAGCAGCTGCTCGTCGTCGCAGATGACCACCCGCAGGCTCATGTCAGCACCCCGTTCAGCGGCAGTTCGGCGCGGACGGTGAAGCCGCCGTCGGCGCGGCGCTCGGCACGCACCGAGCCGCCGAGCAGGCCGACGCGTTCCCGCATGCCCACCAGCCCGGTGCCCGCGCCCGTCGACGGCGGGCGGGGCGCGGGGGGCGGCTCGTTGTCGATGACGATCTCCAGGGTGTCGCCGCGCAGGCCCAGCGAGATCCGCACGTCGACCGGCCCGGCGTGGCGGGCCACGTTGGTCAGCGACTCCTGGATCACGCGGTAGGCGGCGTGGTCGATGCTGGTGTCCAGGTCCGCCACCCCGTTCTGGTGCACCGTGACGCGAGGGCCCGCGGCTTCGACGGTGGCCACCAGGTTGTCCAGTTGGGACAGTCCGGGCGTCGGCGCGGTGCCGGTGTCGACGGGGCCCGCGCGCAGCACGCCGAGCAGGCGACGCAACTCGGCCAGGGAGGCGCGGCCGGTGGCGGCGACCCTGCGCAGCGCCCGCTTGGCATTGTCGTCGTCGTCCAGGGCGCTGGCCTCGGCGTCGAGCACGATGGCGGTCATCGAGTGGTTGAGGATGTCGTGCAGTTCGCGGGCCAGCTGCACGCGTTCCCGCTCGGCGGCCCGCGCCTCCGCCTCGGCGCGTTCGGCCTCCAGCCGCACCGAACGCTCCCGCAGTTCGACGATCCGCTCCCGCTGGACCGCCTCGAAGCGGCCCGCGAACCACAGGCTGGCGAGCACGATCACGCCGAACACCGCCTCGCCGACCGACACCTTGCGGGAGTAGAAGGTCACGGCGTGCAGAGCGACGAAGCCCACCAGCAGGAACACCCCGACCCGGCGGCGCGGCGATGGCGCGGCGACCGCGACGCCGTAGCCCGCGAACACCACACCCAGCCAGAGCGCGGACCCGAACACCAGCACCGCGGCGAGGTTCACCGCGAAGCAGACGACCAGCACCGTGAGGGGCGCGGAGCGCAGCCACCACAGGGCCAGGACCTGGACCAGGGTGAGCGCCAGGAACCCGACGAAGATCCAAAACGGGATGTTCGACGCCTCGGTGAGCCCCCACAGCACGGACAGCAGCAGGCCGCCCATCAGGAAGAAGTCGTTGGTGCGCTCCAACGGCTCACGGGCATGCCACTGCTGCACCAGCGAGCGCCAGGGGGCGGTGAGCCCCCTGACGCCGCGTCCGTGTGGGTTCAGGCCCAGGACCATGTGTCAGGCCTCGCCGTCCGCCGCACCCGCTGCCAGGCGAAACCCAGCGCGAGCAGGCCGATGGGCAGCGGCAGCAGACCGATGGTCCAGCTCAGCGCGGCCGACGGTCCGGGCCGCGGGCCGACCGGCACGGCCAGCGTCCCGGTGCCCCTGCCTTGGTCGCCGTCCACCGTGAAGACCATGCGCCATGTCCCCTCCTCGTTCAGAGAGTAGACGTCCAGTCCCCACTGGCCCTGGGCACGCGGGTGCCGCGGCAACTGCTGCTCACCCTGGCCGGGGGCGGTCTGCCAGCCCTGCTCCGCACCCGACGGTTTGAGCAGCGTCAGCCATCCCCGCCTGCCCTCGATGCCGCCCGCGGGTTCGAACAGGAAGTCCAGGGAGCGTTCCGCGCGAAGCGGCCACTCGCTGAACGACGCCTTCACCTCGTACGGGCCTGCCTGCACGGTCTCGGTGTGCACCACCGTCACCGGCGGCGCGGCGGCGTTCGCCGCGGGCGCGGTAATCAGCAGGGCGGCGAGTACCACCAGCAGCGTCCTCATGACGTGACCTCCCCACGGGCGCGCAGCATTCCCGCCAGCACCCAGCCGTACAACCCGATCCCCGCGCCGAGCACCACGGCCGACAGCAGCGTCGCCGTCGACGGCGGCCCGTTCACCGGGATCACCTGGTACCCGATCACGATGACCGCGGCGGTGACCGCGCCCATCAGCGCGACCGGCAGCCCCGGCTTGTCGGTCACCCCGCGGGCGACCAGCAGCCCCACATCGACCAGCACCGCCGCCACGACCACGCCGATCGGGAACAGGACCGGCAGCCAGGCGATGTCGCCGTCGGCGTAGTCGCGCAGCGGCAGCCCCATCTCCTCGGCGTAGAGGCGGGTGGCCCATGGACCGAACAGGTAGCTCAGGCCGTGCACCGCCGCGTAGATCAGTCCCGTCGCGGTGACCCAGCCCGGTGTCCTGGTCAGGCCCGCCACCAGCAGCAGCGTGGCCACCACCACCAGCGCCACCGCGATCACGAAGGTGCTGACGCCCGGCAGCGAGGGCACCGAGAGCAGCAGGAACACGGTGGAGGCCATCACCACCGCGGCCGTCGTGGCCAGGCCCCAGCGCCCGATGCGCTGGTGGCGCACCACCGCGAAGGCGAGCAGCGCACCGAACATCTCGGCCTGCCCGCACAGCGACATGGCGACGTGCGGCGGCGAGGTCGGTGTGGCGTCGAAGCCGTACACGGTGTGCCACCACAGGTCCGACAGCCCGTAGATCAGGCCGCCCGCCGCGCCGGTGCCCGCGATCAGGAACGGCAGCGGCGCCCGGAAGTACCCGAACACCTTCACCGCGTGGTCCTGCCTGGCGCGGGTGGCGAGCAGGACGACCGCGAGGCTGGTCAGGCCGGTGACCGCCATGCCGATGTAGAGCATGAGGTGCGGGGCGGTGAAGAAGGTGTCCGGCCCGACGTCGGCGTGCCACTGCACGTCCCACACCATGCCGAGCATCTCGGTGCTGACTCCCGCCAGCAGCAGCCACGGCCCGACCCGCTGGGCCAGTGGCAGTGGATCAACGGTGTGCATGCTGTCCCCCTTGTCCGTTGCGGCTTCGCGCCGCTTCCACCGCCCGGCGCATGGATGTGGTGGGCAGCCGTCCCACCGGCGTCCACCCCGGCTTTGTCGCTGTGCTCATGTCCCTCCCCCTCACCGCTGCCCGGCCCGAAGCGGACCGATGCTCGCCGTGTCCCGGCCCGCCGCGTCCCGCAGCCGAACCGTCAGTTCCCAGTCCCCCGGCATCACGAACAGCTCGCCCCGGGCGCGAAAGTGCTCCCCGGTGACCCGCTGCGTGACCAGCCGCCGCGCGGAGTGGCCCATGCTGGGCATGACCGCCTCCAACACCACTTCCTCCGCGTTCGCCTGCTGCCCGTCGTGCCGCTTCAGCCACACGTCGACCTTGCTGTCCCCCACCGGCACCTCCGTGGCGCCGCTGCCGTTGAGCTGCACTTGGACCACGTACCCGCCGGTGCGCGTCGCGAGTTCGGCGGGTGCGGGCCGAGGCCACAGCACCACCGCCGCGACGGCCACCAGCACGACACCGATGCTCACCAGTAGCGGTATCCGTTTCATTCCTCCCCCACCTCGATCACCAGCGGCACCGTGAAGATCCGGTAGTCCCGCGCGAACTGCACCCACGCCTGGTAACGCCCCGGCTTGGGGAAGCTGTAGACGAACCGCAGCCGCGGCCCGTAGCTCGCCACCGACTCATCCGGTTGCGGCTGCCCCGGCGCGGGCATGGACGCCAGCTCGTGCACGTGCCCCAAACCGCTGTCCTGCTTGACGATCAGGTGCCCCGCCATCCCCAGCCACGGCTGGAGGTCCCGCGCCGGCCTGCCGTTCTCCTTCACCGTGACGGTCAGCCCGCTCGGCTGCCCCGCCACCGGGATGGGTTCCCAGCTCACGTCCACGTCGGGTGCGGTCTCCGCCGCGGGCGCGGCGGCGCCGACCGCGGTGAAGGTGCCGCTGCCCAGCGAGGCGCCGCTGTCGGCGCGCTCGAACTCGGTGTGCACCTCATACCGCCCCGGTCGGTCCACCGCGGTGCGCAGCTCCAACGTCCCCGGCTCGGTGCGCACCGGGTGCAGGTGCCGGAAGAACGCCCCGTCCGCGCTGGTGATCACAGTGTGGGTGAGCGCGGCGTGATGGGCGACCAAATCGTCCACCGGCGCCCCGGTGGAACCGTCGGTGAGCCGCAGCCTGAGCGTGAACTCCTCACCGACCGCGGGCTGGGCGGGCACGGTCGTGACCGCGACATTGGCGTAGGGCCGCCCGCTCGCCGACGACCCGTCGGCGGGATTGTTCTGCGTGGTGGGCGGCGCGCCCTGCGGGGTGGCGGGGACCATGTCCTTGGACAGCAGTGCCGCCGTCAACGCCACCGTCAGCCCGATCACTGCCGCGCCCGCCGCCGCCGGAGCGGCCCTGTTCCGCCGTCTCGCCGCGAGTACCAGGGCGACCAGCAGGAACAGCCCGGTGGCGGTGAAACCCCCGTACGCCACCGGTTCCCACGCGGCGGGCGTTGGCTTCATCACCCGAAACGGCAACACCGCCTTCTGGCCCGCCGCCCGCAGTTCCAGCTGCCAGCGCCCGGTGCGATCCGCGTGCAGCGCCACCGGGTGCATCCCGGACCGGCTGATCTCCAGCGTCCGCGGCGCCGGGTCCTTCTGCGCCGCGGAGCCGTCCAGCGGCGTGGCCCGTAGTTCCAGCCGGACCGGCGCCACCGGGTCGTGCGCCACGATGTCGACGTTCAGCGGCCCTGGGATGTCCTGCGTGCGGCGGATGACGACCGTGAGCTCATTGCCCGCGAAGGTCTGCGCCAGGTGGACTTCGGAGGAGTCGCTGATCCCGTGGGCGTGCGCCGTGGCCACCCCCAGACCGGTCACGGCGGCTACCACCAACAGGATCAGCGTTCCCCTCACCGGTTCCCCCTCGAATGCCGCGTTTCTGTGGGGAACGCTATGGGTCGCGCATCAGTTGGGGATCGGGCTCGGGCACTGGGTGCGGTAGTTCCGCGGAACTACCTTTGTTGGACCTCACGCCTCGACATAGGCGGCGTCACGCATTTTCAGTGGCAGCAGGAATTACCCGGAAACACTCATTCCGGCCCTCAGGGCGCGGCTGACGTCAGTGTTCAGGGGTGGTGGGTCGTTCGCCGCGGCTGAGTTGGGAGAGTTTGCGCAGGATCGGGTAGATGATCACGAGGCCGACGGTGGCCCAGGTCAGGCCCGCGAAGCTGAGGTTGCCCATTTTGAGGGTGAGGTTGCCGAGGCCGACGGTGAGGGCGGTGCCCGCGATGACGAAATTGACGCGGTCGGTGAAGTCCACCTTGTTGTCGAACCAGATCCTGATGCCCAGCATTCCGATCAGGCCGAACAGGACCAGCGTCGCTCCGCCGATGGCGCCCGCGGGAATGGTTTGCACCATGGCGCCGAATTTGGGCGAGAACGAGAAGGCGATGGCGGTGAACGCGGCAACCATGTACGCGGCCGTCGAATAAACCTTGGTCACGGCCATCACGCCGATGTTCTCGGCGTAGGTGGTGGTGCCGGAGCCGCCGCCCGCGCCCGCGAGCATCGTGGCGATCCCGTCGCCCATCAGGGAATCGCCAACGCGCTTGTCGAGGTTGCGGCCGATCACGGTGCCGACGGCCTTGACGTGGCCGACGTTCTCGGCGACGAGGACGATCACCACCGGCAGCATCACCATGACCACGGTCGGCTCGATCGTCACCGCGTTGAGCTCCGGCAGCCCGAGCCAGGGCGCCTCCTCGAGTTTCTGGATTCTCTTGGAGTCGAAGCCGCCGACCACGGCGGCCATCGCCCACCCCGCACCGACGCCAACCAGCACGGCGACGCGGGAGATCAGGCCACGCAGCACCGAACAGGTCAGGATCACGCCGAGCGTGACGACGCCGATCATGATCTGGGTGCTGTCCGTGGTCGTATCGTTGGCGTCCGTCTTGCCGAGGAAGTTCTGTACCGCGGAGTCGGCCAGGCTCAGACCGATGAGCACCACGACGCCGCCGGTCACCACCGGCGGCATGATCGCGTCCAGCAGCCGTACGCCCAGCGACTTCACCGCGAGGCCGATCATCGCGAGCAGCATGCCGACGATCACGATTCCACCGAACCACGATGAGGGCGGAACTCCGCCCTCCTTGAGCGCGATCAGGGGGGCGAGGAAGGCGAAGGAGGACCCGAGGAAGCTGGGAACCTTGCCGCGGGTGATGAGCAGGAAGACCAGCGTGCCGACACCGGAGAACAGCAGCGTCGTCTCGACCGAGAGCCCGAGCGCCACCGGCACCAGGACGGTGGCGCCGAACATCGCCAGCAGGTGCTGGATGCCGAAGCCGATCGTCAGCGGCCAGCTCAGCCGCTCCTGTGGCTCGACGACATCACCCGCCGTGACCCGGCGTCCGTCGCCATGCACGGTCCACAATGCCACTAAGGCCTCCCAGCACTCCCGTTGCGAGGATCATGGCATGACAATGGCCGCCGGGACTCCCAAAGACCGGCGCCCACACATGAAGACGAAAGAAGCTCCCCTTAGCTCCCACCGTGCTCATTCGCAGGCTACCGCCCGTAATAATCACAGACAAATATCGTCACAATCACGGTAACTCCATCGGCGGTATCGCCCGGAGCTCGCGAACCGTCGGGAAAAAGCTTACCGGCCTGGGGGAAGGCTCGACCAGCGCCGATCGGCGGGTCAGCCGCGCTCCGTCTGAGCGTCACAAAAGAGCGTTGAGCGGGCGAGATCGCCGAGTTGGGCGGTTGTTCACGTATTCGTGGCCCGGGGACAACCAGGATATTTCATCCAACACAAGAATCGTCCGTTTATCGGACGTTGTGACCGTACCCGGGACCGGGTCCGCCGCGGAGTTCGAGCATGGCGACGGTGAGTCCGGAGAGTCGGTCGGCGGCGTCGTCGAGGGCATGCCGGGAGGCGTTCCACCGGTCGTCGAGTCCCGAACCCGCCGCGACGGCTTGGCCCGCCGTGCCGACGAGACCGCAGAACTGCTCCACCCCGGCGTCCAACTCACCCGCCAGGCGGCGGATGTCGGCGATCAGCGGACCGCGCTGAAGCGGCGGTGTCGCATCCCTGGCGCGCTCGATCGCCACCACCCGCTGCGCGGTCCCCTCCAGGGCCGCCCCGGCCGCGGCGGCGGCCTCCCGGATCTCCACGACATGCTCGGCGGAAAGCTGGGCAAGGCAGGCGGCCAGGCCGTCCTGTGCCTGTCGGAGCTTGAGCATCGGGTTGCGCGCCGTCGAGGCCGCGGGCGGCAGCGGGGCCGGGATCGCCAGCGGGGCGGGCAGCGGTTGACGACGCAGTGCGACGAAACGGGCACCCGCGGTGGCCGCGCCGAGGGCGGCGAGGCCCGCGACGGAACCGAATGCCACCTCCAGCAGGACGCCGGGCAGCCCGGCGACCGCGACGGCGGTCAGGCCGGTGGCCCCGGCCACGGAGGACCGGACCGCGACCCTGCGGGCGGCGCGACGGCGCTGACGCAGCAACTTGGCCCGCGGGTCGTTCCAGGCGACGATCCTGCGGCGCACCTCATCGACCACCGGGCTGCCCAGCGTGGGCAGTTGCTGCGCCGCGAGTCCGGCAACGAAACGCCGTAACGCCGCCATCCGGCCTCCTAGGGGGTGTCCTGTGGATCCTGGTCGATGGGATTCGTGATCCAGACGGTTCCTGACGTCGCCGCGGAATCGCCCTCGTACCGGGCGTACTCGGGCGATTTCGCGGCGGCGTCAGGGGCCGTCTGGGCGCGAATAACGCGATCTGGATCCACAAGACACCCCCTTCATCAGCCTTGCTGTGGGTGGCGCTGCTGGATCGGTTGGGTGGGCGGCACCGCGCCCTGGGTGCCCTCGGTGATCTCGCCCGCGGGCTGACCGCCGCCGTGCAGCGACGCGCGGATCTGCTCGAGGCGGGCGCTGCCCGCGAGCTCCGTGGTGGACTGCTGGACCTCCAGCATGCGGCCCTGCACGGAGTTCTGGGCGAGTTCGGCCTGCCCCAGCGCGTTCGTGTAGCGGCGCTCGATCTTCTCCCGCACCTCGTCCAGCGATGGCGTGTTGCCGGGCGCGGCCAACTCGCTCATCTGGTGCAGCGAAGCGGAGACCTGCTCCTGCATCCTGGCCTGCTCCAGCTGCGAGAGCAGCTTGGTGCGCTCGGCGAGCTTCTGCTGCATCACCATCTCGTTGCGCTTGACCGCGTGCTTGGCCTGCTCCGCGGCCTGCAACGACTGGTCGTGCAGCCCCTTGAGGTCCTCGATGGACTGCTCCACGTTGACAAGCTGGGTGGCGAAGGCCTGCGCGCTCTGCTCGTACTGGCCCGCCCGAGCCGTGTCACCCGCGGCGCGGGCCTGGTCGGCGAGCACCAGTGCCTGCCGGGCCGCCGCCTGCAACTTCTCGATCTCGTTGAGCTGGCGGTTGAGCTTCATCTCCAGTTGGCGCTGGTTGCCGATGACGGCGGCAGCCTGCTGCGTCAGCGCCTGGTGCTGGCGCTGGGCCTCCTCGATGGCCTGCTGAATCTGCACCTTCGGATCGGCATGCTCATCGATCTTGGACGAGAAGGAAGCCAGGAAGTACTTCCAAGCCTTCACGAACGGGTTGGCCATCTCCTCCGCCTGCTCTCTTGCGTGCCGACTATCCGGAAACGATCGACGTGGTTGGCGAGTTCCATCGTCTCAGGTGTCTCTCAGGGCTTCCACCGGGTGTTGCAATCGACCCCTCGGCCGTGACAAAAGCGAACGGCCCGCCCTGAAGATCAGGACGGGCTCGTTCGAAGATCATCCGGTTAGGCGGCGAACACCCGGCCGCGGGGCGCGCGCTGGTCCAGCGACATGGACAGCCGATGGGTCAGTGCGGGCTGGAGCAGCAGGTCGGAGGTCTCGACCTCGAGCAGTTCGGCCAGCAGGTCGCCGTCCGTGCCGACGGCGCCGACGGACGCGGTCGCCTTGGCCCTCGCGGGCACCTTGGCGGTCTGCGGTGTGAGCGCGGGGGCGGGCACGGCGGGCACCGGAACCGGCACGGTCTCCGGGGTGCCGCGCATATCCGAGGCCACGTTGTCCAGCAGCTGCGGCAGTGGCAGCTCGAGCGCGTCACAGATGGCCGCCAGCAGCTCGCTGGACGGTTCCTTGCGCCCGCGTTCCACCTCCGAGAGGTAGCCGAGGCTGACCCGAGCCGACCGGGACACTTCGCGCAGGGTACGGCGTTGATCGGTGCGGGTACGGCGAAGCCGTTCCCCGATTGCTTCCCGCAGCAGCACGGTCATCGCGCCCCTCCCTTCCTCCAGCCGGTTCAAGCCTTGCTGTGCGGATACCCGCACTCGCGACGACGATGTGCCCCGCGATGCTGCCACGTTACCCAGCCGGCCGGCGCCGGGTGCGCGACTGCCCCGAATTTCCGCGAGATTCTGCCTGGAATCCGCCGAGGGCGAACTGACTCATCGGGCGAGCCACTCGAATAGCCCACTCGCATGCCCCTTCGGGCTATAACCTGTCTCACACTTCGGGAGCCGAAGATCCCGCAGCCGATCCATTCAACACCGCCGCGCGCGGGTTTCTTCCCGATTGACCTGGGCAAAACGTGACGATCTTCCGGGTTGTGCGGTTTGCTCACGCAGAACCTGTGGTGCCCAGAAGATCGAGAGCGGCCCGGACCGCGGCGGAGCGCACCGCGTCCCGCCCACCGGGCAGGGCCAGCGACCGCACCACCGGCTCGCGCATCACCGCGTGCGGACCCGCGATGGCGATGTGCACCGTGCCGGGCAGCTTGCCGTCCTGCGGGTCGGGGCCCGCGACCCCGGTCAGGCCCAGCCCCCAGGTCGCACCGCACGTCGCCCGTGCCCCGACGGCCAGTTGCGCGGCCACCTCCGGATGCACGGCTCCGTGTTCGGCCAGCAACGCCGCGTCGACACCCGCCAGTTCGGACTTCAGCGGTGTGGCGTAGACGACAAGTCCGCCGCGCAGCACGGCGCTGGCACCGGAGATGCAGGTCAGTGCGGCCGCGACCAGCCCACCGGTCAGTGACTCGGCGGTGGCCACGGTCTGCTTGCGCTCGGCGAGGCCGCGCACCAGCCGCGTCACGGCGGGCGCGTCGAGACCGAGGCAGTCCAGCAGGTCCCTGCTCATGTCGTCGCTCATTCGGACAGCCTCGCGGTGGATCGCAGCCGGATGGCCTGGAACACGTAGTCGATGCCGGTGCCCACGGTCAGCGCCACCGCGATCCCCATCACGATCCACCGCAGCGGGTCGAGCCAGGACGGCAGCGGCAGCAGGTAGAGCACGATCGCGACGATCTGGGCCAGCGTTTTGGCCTTGCCGCCGCGGCTGGCCGGGATGACGCCGTGGCGTAGCACCACGAAGCGCATGGCGGTGATCCCCAACTCGCGGGCCATGATCACGACTGTGACCCACCAGGGCAACTCACCGAGCACGGACAGCCCCACCAGCGCGGAGCCGATCAGCGCCTTGTCCGCGATCGGGTCGGCGATCTTGCCGAAGTCGGTGACCAGGTTGTGCCGCCGGGCCAAGTCGCCGTCGACGTGGTCGGTGATGGAGGCGATGACAAAGATCGCGCAGGCGGCCAGCCGCCAGCGGAGGTCGTCCTCGGTCAGCAGCGCCACCAGGAACACCGGGACCAGCGCCAGCCGGGACATCGTCAGGATGTTCGCGACGTTGAGCAGCGGCACGGGTCTGCCCTGCTCGGAGGTCACCGCGCGCCTCCGGCGGGCCGCAGCACCTCCAGCGGCGTGACGATCAGGTCCACTCCCTCGGAGCCGATCACCTTGGCGCGCACCAGGGTGCCGACCTCGATGCCGTCGGCGTCCTCCAGCACGCACTCTCCGTCGACCTCGGGTGCCTGGTGGGCGGCGCGGCCGACGCAGTCGTCGTCCTCGCTCGCAGCCTGCTCGACCAGCACCACGACCTCGTCGCCGACGCGGTCCTCGGCGCGCTGCGCGGAGATCTCCTCGGCCAGCGCGGAGATCTGCGACACCCGCTCGGTGATGGTGTCCTCGTCGACCTTGCCGTCCAGGTCGACGGCGGCGGTGCCGTCCTCGTCGGAGTAGCCGAACACGCCGACCGCGTCGAGCCGGGCGCCGGTGAGGAAGCGCCGCAGTTCGGCGAGGTCCTCCTCGGTCTCGCCGGGGAAGCCCACGATGAAGTTGCTGCGGATGCCCGCGGCGGGCGCGAGTTCGCGGATCTGCTCGGTCAGCGCGAGGAACGAATCCGTGGAGCCGAACCGCTTCATCCTGCGCAGCACGCGTTCGCTGGAGTGCTGGAAGGACATGTCGAAGTAGTCGGCGACGCCCGGGGTGCGGGCGATGGCGTTGATCAGGCCGGGACGGGTCTCGGCGGGCTGGAGGTAGGACACCCGCACCCGCTCGATGCCGGGCACCGCGGCGAGTCGCGGCAGCAGCTTCTCCAGCGCGCCGACGTCGCCGAGGTCCTTGCCGTAGGAGGTGGAGTTCTCGCTGACCAGGTAGAGCTCCTTGGCGCCGTTCTCGGCCAGCCAGGCGGCCTCGCCGAGCACGTCGGCGGCCTGCCGGGAGTTGAACGCGCCGCGGAAGGACGGGATGGCGCAGAAGGAACAGCGCCGGTCGCAGCCGGAGGCGATCTTCAGCGAGGCGACCGGGGAGCCGTCCAGGCGGCGGCGCAGCACGCGCGGACCCCAGCCGCCGTGGCCGGGCACGGTCACCTCGGCGGCCGCGGCGGGGCGCGCCACCGGCGTGATCGGCAGCAGCGTGCGCCGGTCGACGGGGGTGTGCGAGTCGATGCGCTTGCCCGCCACGATGTCGTCCAGGCGGTCCGACAGCTCCGGGTAGTGGTCGAAGCCGAGCACCGCGGCGGCCTCGGGCAGCGCGTCGGCGAGCTCCTTGCCGTAGCGCTCGGCCATGCAGCCGACGGCGACCACCTTGGCGCCGGTGTCGGTCGCGGCGAGCAGCGTGTCGACGGAGTCCTTCTTGGCGGAGGCGATGAAGCCGCAGGTGTTCACGAGTACGACGTCGGGGGTGTCACCGGTGGAGTCGGGCTCGATGAGCTGCCAGCCCCCCTCGGTGAGACGGCCTGCCAGCTCCTCGGAGTCCACCTCGTTGCGGGCACAGCCCAACGTGAGCATGGCCACGCGGCGTTCGGAACTGGGAGTAGACACGGCAACCAGCGTAACCGGCCGGTCTGGGACTATGGACAGTCCCCGTGCATACCACGACGACTGCACGAGTAAGGCGAGGCTAAGTTAAGACCGTGGAAACAGACATCGCCGTGCGACGGGCCAGGACGAGCGACGTCCGCTCGATCAAGAAGCTGGTCGACCACTACGCGGGCAAGGTGCTGCTGGCCAAGGAACTCGTCACGCTGTACGAGGACGTGCAGGAGTTCTGGGTGGCCGAGGAGGCCGGGCGGGTCGTGGGCTGCGGCGCGCTGCACGTGCTCTGGGAGGACTTGGCCGAGATCCGCACGATCGCGGTGGATGACAGCTTCCGCGGCCGCGGCATCGGCGCGCTGATCGTGCGGCGGCTCACCGCGACCGCCCGCGAACTGGGGTTGGCCAGGGTGTTCGTGCTCACCTTCGAGACCGACTTCTTCGCCTCCCAGGGGTTCGTGGCCATCGAGGGCACCCCGGTGAGTCCGGAGGTCTACGACGAGATGCGGCGCTCCGCCGACGAGGGTGTCGCGGAGTTCCTCGACCTGCCCTATGTCAAACCGAACACCTTCGGCAACACGCGGATGCTTTTGGAACTGGCGAATGTCGATCCAGAATCCGGAATCACTCGATAACCGCTGAAAATTCATCGGCACGTCAACGGAAAGCCTTGCCGCGGGCTTTCGGCAGGCCCGAAACTCCTCCTGCGCATTTCGCGTATTCACTGGGAGGAATCCAATGGCCACCACCGTGCGACGCCGCGCTGGCCGCGGCACGCTGGCCGCGTTCGCCACCACCGCCGCGCTGCTGCTCGGAGCCGGGCAGGCGCATGCCGCGCTCAGCCCCGAGCAGCTTCGCTCGACCACCGATACCTATCTGTACAGCAAGTCGCTCTCGCAGTTCGTCACCATTCGCGACGGCCGCCCGTACGCCGACCAGTTGGACTGGTCCTCGGACGGCTGCTCGAAGTCCCCGGACAATCCGTTCGGCTACAAGTTCCTGCCCGCCTGCCACCGCCACGATTTCGGCTATCGCAACTACAAGAAGCAGTCCCGGTTCACCGAGACGAACCGGAAGCGGATCGACGACAACTTCCGATCCGACATGTACGGCGTGTGCGGCACCGACGCCAACTGCCGCAAGACCGCGGATGTCTACTACTGGGCGGTGCGCAACTTCGGTTAGTCGCCGGAAAGCTCGTGCCGCAGGGCCTGCAAGGCGGGTTCGGCCGCGTCGTAGACGGAGGCGAACCAGGCGCTGAAAGGTTCCTCGGCACGGGCTTTGTCCAAGTCGGACAGGGCAATGCCGCGGACCTCGGAGACCTCGTCCGGGTCGGGGTCGGGCTGGTCGCGGTACACGCCGACGAAGAGGTGGTTCCACTCGTGTTCGTGCAGGCCGCTGACGGTGTCGGTGACCCGGTACAGCACGGTTCCCGCAGGCCGCAGCGTGATGTCGTGCAGCCCGAGTTCCTCGGCCACCCGGCGGCGGGCGGCGACGGCGGGGTCCTCCCCCGGCAGCGGATGGCCGCAGCAGGTGTTGCTGAGCAATCCGCCGGAGTGGTATTTCACCGCGGCCCTGCGCTGCAACAGCAGCTTGCCCGCGGTGTCGAGCAGGAACACCGAAAAGGCTCGGTGGAGTTGGCCCGGTCGTTGATGGGCGGCGAGTTTGTCGCAAACTCCAATGGGCGCACCGACTTCATCCACGAGTTCCACCTGCGTCATGTCCTCAACCTCTCATGACCGCGCCCGCGGAATACAGCAGAACCACGCGAAAAGCTGATTCAACACAATTCGGCGAGCGCGGTGGTGTAGGTTTCGGCGTCTTCCAGCTGCGGGTAGTGCCCGAGCTCGGGCAGGTGCCGCACCTGGGCGTGCGGCCGCAGCTCGACCAGCCCGCCGAGGACGTCGGTGGTGGCCACCGGGTCCAGCAGGCCCCACAGGAACCCGACCGGCTTGGGCCAGTCCCGCACCGCGCCGTGCCAGCGCTGAGCGTAAGTGGTCCGCTCCCCGATGTAGTGGATCAGCTTGTGCTGCAACCGGTGCCCGTTCTTGGTCGCGACCAGCGCCCACTGGGCCCGCCCCTCGTCGCGGGGCATCGGGTGGGTGGCGGAGAACACCTGGCCGAGCTGCCGAGTGAAGATCGGCCGGTTGTTCAGCGTGGACAGCACCGGCCCCAGATGCGAGCGCAGCAGTCGCTGCACCGGCCGCAGGCTGGCCCGCTCCACGATCACGCTGCCGTTGGACAGCACGACCCTCTCCAGCCGGAACGCCAGCTGTCCCGCGAGGTCGCGGGCCATCAGCTCGGTGGCCACCGAGGTGCCCATGTCGTGGGCGACCAGGATCACCCGGTCGAGACCGTGGGAGAGCACCACGCGCTCCACGATGTCGGCCTGCTCGTGCAGCGTGTAGTCGTGCCGCTCCGGCTTGTCGGACAGCCCGAAGCCCAAAAAGTCCAGGGCGAGCGTCGACCGGCCCGGCAGCCGCTCGATCACCAGGCGCCAGTCGTAAGAGCTGGTAGGGAACCCGTGCAGGAACAACAACGCAGGTCCGCTGCCCGGAGTCGCACGCGTGAAGATCTGACCGTACTGGGTGGTGACGAAACGCCCGCCCTCCCGCCAGTCGCTGACAGCCGCGGGCAAGTTGTCCAGCCTCACGCGCCACAACGTAATACCGGGTCCCGACGTGCCGCCAATCGGAGCACGACCGCGTCGGGATGCGGACGTTTGCCAAGGTGGTATCACGTCGCGCGCGAAAGCCACGTATCGTCGCTCTTCCGCCCTCTCGACCAGGTACAGGAGTCCACGTGAACGACAGTGGCGTCCGCGCGGCCGAAATCGCCGTCGAACAGGCGCACGTGGACCAGGTATACGCCCGGTTGGCTGAACTGCGGACCGAGGCGAGGGATATGCGGGACCGTGGCTTCGAGCGGGCGCACGGCGCCGAGCGGGAGGCCACCTTCGAGCAGGCGACCATGCTGCTGGAGCGGGACGTGATGGTCGCCCACGCCAACCGGCTGCTGCAGGCGCTGGAGACCGAGCACGCCGGGCTGGTGTTCGGCAGGCTGGACCCCGCGGACGGCTCCACCCTGCACATCGGCCGGATGGGCGTCCGCGATGTCGAGTTCGCCAACCTGGTCACCGACTGGCGCGCCCCGGCCGCCGCGCCGTTCTACCAGGCCACCGCCGCCGAGCCGATGGGCATGTTGCGCCGCAGGGTGATCCGCTGCCTGTCCGAGCAGGTGGTGGACATCGACGACGACCTGCTGGACACCGAGGCGGAGCTGCCCGCGCACGTCCGCATCGTGGGCGAGGGCGCCCTGATGGCGGCGCTCGGGCGGGCCCGCGGCGAGACCATGCACGACATCGTCGCGACGATCCAGAAGGAGCAGGACGACGCGATCCGGGCGCCTTCGGGCGGCGTCACCGAGATCACCGGCGGGCCGGGCACCGGCAAGACGGCGGTGGCCCTGCACCGCGTGGCGTACCTGCTCTACCGCGAGCGGCACCGGTTGGGCCGCTACGGAGTGCTGGTGGTCGGTCCCTCGCCGGTGTTCACCAACTACATCTCCCGGGTGCTTCCCTCGATGGGCGAGCACGACGCCGAGTTGCGCTCGCTGGGCGACCTGGTGTCCGGCTTCACCGCCCAGTACACCGACCCTGCGCCGGTGGCGGCGATCAAGGGCTCGCTGCGGATGCGGCAGGTGCTGCGCAGGCTGATGCGGCAGCGGCCGCCCGGCGCGCCGGAGGAGATGCGCATCCTCTACGGCGGCGAGGTGCTCAAACTCGACGCGGCCGAGCTCGCGGCGGTGCGCCGCGCCGTGCACCGCAAGGGCCGCCCGCCCAACCGCTCCCGGCTGCGGGCGGCGGACGCGTTGCTGGAGGCGTTGTGGCGCAAGGCCGAGTCCTACGCCGACGGGCGTTTCCGGCCGGTGCGCGACGAGCTGGTCACGGAGCTTGGCGAGCGGATGGAGTTCCACCGCTTCCTGGTGCGCTGGTGGCCGCCGCTGCGGGCGGCGGAGGTGCTGGGCTGGCTGCGGGACAAGGAGCGGTTGGAGGAGGCGGCCCGGCACGCCCTGTCCGCCGCCGAGATCGACCTGCTCGCCTCCGCGTGGCGGGAGGACCGGATCTCCATGGCGGACATCGCCTTGCTGGATGAGCTGCGTGAGCTGCTCGGTCCGCCGCCGGTGCCGAAGTCGCTGCGCCGCGACCCGTCCTGGCGGTCCGAGCGGCTGCCGGAGTACTCGCACATCGTGGTGGACGAGTCGCAAGACCTCTCCCCCATGCAGTGGCGCATGGTCGGGCGGCGCGGGCGGTATGCGAGCTGGACGATCGTCGGCGATCCCGTGCAGACCTCGTGGGCGGACCCGAGGGAGGCGGCGCAGGCCCGCCGGGAGGCGCTGAGCACCCGCAACCACCGGCACTTCCTGCTGCGCACCAACTACCGCAACTCCGCGGAGATCTTCGCGCTGGCCGCCACGGTGGTGGCGGAGCTGACGCGCCCCGAGCAGCTGCCGATCGCCGTGCGCAGCACCGGCATCGAGCCCGTGGTGTCCACCGTGAATCCCGCAGAGGTGCCGTCGACGGTCCGGCTGGCGGTCGGCGAGGCACTGTCCGATGTGGACGGTACGGTGGGCGTGATCAGCGTGATGGAACGCACCGACGAGGTGCGCCGCTGGCTGGCCGCCATCACCGACGAGCGGCTCAAGGTGGTGGGCAGCCTGGAGGCCAAGGGCCTGGAGTACGACGCCACCATCGTCGTGGAGCCCGCCCAGTTCCTCACCGAGTCGGCCACCGGCCGCCGCGCGCTGTACGTGGCGATGACGCGCGCCACGCAGCGGATGACGATCGTCGACAGCGAAGGCGGCTGGCGGTAGCCGTACCCTCGATCGGGTGGGAACCATGCTGACGGCCGAGCAGCGGGAGACCGCGGCCCGGCTCGCGGAGATCGTCCCGCTCGGTGAGCTGGACCGGGCGCGGGAGCAGCTCACGGAGCAGGCGCTGCGGCTGGCGGGCGCGTGGACGGGCTCGGCCTCGGTGCACAGCGCTCGGGCGTTGAACCAGGTGCGCTACGCCCAGGGCTGCGTCGAGTACGCGGTGGCCCGGCTGGCGCGGGCCCAGCAGCTGCTGAAGGAGCACAGGTGACCTCGGTCGGCGAGGTCGCGGCCTCGGTGCGGCTGGCGCTGGACGGGCTGCCCGCGCTGGAGCGGTTTCCCGACGACCTGGTCGACCTGATCGGCAGGCCGCTCAACGAACTGGTGCTGGACACCGACGACTACGAACTGCTGGACGCCTTGGGCCTGGTGCTGGCCGCCGCCCACGACCTCCAGGAAGCGGTCGCCGCGCTCGGCTCCGCACGGGCGGAAGCCGTGCTGTGGCTGGAGATCGCCCTACACCGATCCGTTGACGACCTCGCCTCGTATCGACCGGTGAACGACTTCCACAGCGATCGATAAGCAGGCTCCGCATCGGTCGATACCAGGCTCCGCATCGATCGATGAGCGGCCTTCCACCGTAGCCCGATCACAAACAGGTCGACCACTGACGGCCCTCGCTTCTCGGCGTGTCATCCACAGGCCCCCCCGCTATCCACAGATGCACTTCACCGCCTTCGCGATCGGCGAGCGGGTCGATAGGCTGACCGAGGGGTCGTCCCCCCGGGCGGGCGGGGGCTAGCTTGGTGGCCGTGGCAAAAGAAGGCCGGGCCGGAAGCGGTTCCGGCCCGGCCATTTTCGTGGCGGGTTTTAGCTCAGGGCACCCACGGTTGTTGGGGGCGGGTATCTAGTTCAGGGCGCCCACGGTTTTCGCGGCGTCGGCAAGGCCCGCGCCGCAGCCGCCGGTGCAGGTGCCGGGCAGGGGGCGGGCGCCTGCCTTGATCGCGGACTCCACCTCGGCGGGCGTGAGGCCGCTCTTCTTGGCCAGCATCAGCGCGACCAGGCCCGCGACGTGCGGGGCGGCCATGCTGGTGCCCATCTTCGGCGCGTAGTTCTCACTGCCCGCGGTGCTCGCGCCGTCGTTGAGGGTGGACCAGATGCCGTCCTCCGGCGTGGTCACGGTGCCCGGCGCGTCGGTCTCGCGGCGGACCTCGCCACCGGGGGCGGCGACGTCGATGAGCTTGCCGAAGTTGGAGTAGAAGGCGCGGTCGCCGTTGCGGTCGCTGGATGCGACGGAGACGACGTTGTTGCAGTTGGCCGGGCGGAAACCGGAGACGTCCTTGTTGGAGTTGCCCGCCGCGACGACCACGGTGGTGCCGCGCTTGACGGCGCCGGTGATGGCCGCCTGGTAGGTGCCGCCGCAGGTGCCCGAACCGCCCAGGCTCATGTTGATGACCTTGGCCGGGGTGTTGTTGGCCGGGATGCCGCGCACCTTGCCGCCGGAGGCCCAGGTAATGGCGTCGGCGATGTCGGACAGCGAGCCGCCGCACTTGCCCAGCACGCGCACCGGCTGGATCTTGGCGCGGTAGGCCACGCCTGCCACGCCCTTGTCGTTGTTGGCCGAGGCGGCGATGGTGCCCGCCACGTGGGTGCCGTGCCAGGTCGACTTGTGCGCCTTGGAGTCGGCGCCGCACTCGCCGTCGGTGTCGTTCCAGTCGCCGTTGTCGGCGGCATCGGCGTCCCGGCCGTTGCCGTCCCGGGCGTTGGCGGCGTCGGAGATGAAGTCGTAACCGGCGATGATGTTGCCCGCCAGGTCGGAGTGCTTGACGTAGCCGGTGTCCAGCACCGCCACGGTCACGCCGCTGCCGGTCGAGGCGTCCCACGCGCCGGGCACGTTCATGCCCGCCTTGGCCTCGAAGAAGTCCCACTGCTTGGTGTACTCGGGGTCGTTGACCTCGGCCTGCGCGGTCATCAGCGCGTCCGGCTCGACCACGGCCACGTCCGGGTCGGCCTGGTACCGGCGCAGCACGCTGTCCAGCGCCTTACCGCGCACGCTCCCGCCCAGATCGACCAGCACACCGCCGGTGCCCAGCCTGCGCTGCACCTTCAGGCCGTGGCCCTTGGTGCGGGCGTCGATGGCGGCCGCGTCGTCGGAGGCCTCCTCGGCGGCACCGGACTTGTACGTGACGATCAGCTTGGACACCGCCGGTCCGGCGGCTTCGGGCTGGGCGGCGGGGGCGGCGAGCGCACCGGTGGCAAAGAACCCACTGGCCACCGTCGTGGCGCCGACCGCGATGGCGGTGAGCGCTCTCCTGTTGAGTCGCACCTGGCTGTTCCTTTCGCAGGGGTGACCGCGTGCGGGCAACAGGGAGTGACCCAACAACGCGATAGGCGGAACTTAACTAGGTGAAGGCAGATCAGAAAAGAACATGACGCGACGTGAGCCACAAAGCGAGATACAACCGTGACCTGCACAAATAAACAGAATAAGAACTGTGGGAATCAGTTCTGGGTGATCACGTTTTGTCAGCAGAGCTCGCCGCGGACGCCCCGAATGGGGGTCAGACCTGGGAAAGGCGACGCGGTGGGGCGATCACTTTCGGCCGCGACAAAGCGGCGGACCGGGAAGAAGCGGCCGATCAGTCTTCGTCGGTGGAGACGGGGCCGCCGCCGCGCATGAGGTAGAGGACCGAGTCGAGTTCGTCGGGCTTGATCAGGACCTCGCGGGCCTTGGAGCCTTCGGAGGGGCCGACCACGCCGCGGGACTCGAGGAGGTCCATCAGGCGGCCTGCTTTGGCGAAGCCGACGCGGAGTTTGCGTTGGAGCATCGAGGTGGAGCCGAACTGGCTGGTGACGATCAGTTCGGTGGCCTGCACCAGGAGGTCGAGGTCGTCGCCGATGTCGGCGTCGATCTCCTTCTTCTCGGCGGGTTGGGCGGCTGTGACGCCGTCGGTGTAGTCCGGTTGTGCCTGGTCCTTGGTGAAGGTGACGATCGCGTTGATCTCGTCGTCGCCGACGTAGGCGCCTTGGACGCGGACCGGGCGGGAGGCGCCCATCGGCAGGTACAGGCCGTCGCCCATGCCGATCAGCTTCTCGGCGCCGGGCTGGTCGAGGATGACGCGGCTGTCCGTGAGGGAGGAGGTGGCGAAAGCCAGGCGGGACGGGACGTTGGTCTTGATCAGGCCGGTGACCACGTCCACGGAGGGGCGCTGGGTGGCCAGAACCAGGTGGATGCCTGCGGCGCGGGCCTTCTGGGTGATGCGGACGATGGCGTCCTCGACGTCGCGGGGGGCGGTCATCATCAGGTCCGCCAACTCGTCCACGATCGCCAGGATGTAGGGGTAGGGGCGGTAGTCGCGTTCGGAGCCTGGCGGGGCACTGATCTCGCCGGACTTGACCTTGCGGTTGAAGTCGTCGATGTGGCGGACCCGGTTGACCTGCATGTCCTGGTAGCGCTGCTCCATCTCCTCCACCAGCCAGGCCAGCGCGGCGGCGGCCTTCTTGGGCTGGGTGATGATGGGCGTGATGAGGTGCGGAATGCCCTCGTACGGCGTCAACTCGACCATCTTCGGGTCGATCAGGATCATCCTGACCTCGTCGGGGGTGGCCCTGGCCAGCAGGGACACCAGCATGGAGTTGACGAAGCTGGACTTTCCGGAGCCGGTGGAGCCCGCGCACAGCAGGTGCGGCATCTTGGCCAGGTTCGCGGTGATCATGTGGCCTTCGATGTCCTTGCCGAGGCCGATCACCAGCGGGTGGGTGCTCTTCATCGCCTCGTTGGAGCGCAGCACGTCACCGAGGCGCACCATCTCGCGGTCGGTGTTGGGCACCTCGATGCCGACCGCCGACTTGCCGGGGATGGGGGCGAGCAGCCGCACGTTGTCGGTGGCCACCGCGTAGGCGATGTTCTTGGTCAGCGCGGTGATCTTCTCGACCTTCACGCCGGGGCCGAGTTCGACCTCGTAGCGGGTGACGGTGGGGCCTCGGGTGAAGCCGGTGACCTGCGCGTCGATGGAGAACTGGTCCAGCACCCCGGTGATGGCCTCGATCATCGCGTCGTTGGCCTTGCTGCGGGCCTTCGGGATGTCGCCTTCCTGCAGAAGGCCGGGCGGCGGAAGTTGGTAGTCGCCGTCGACCTTGCGCGGCTGCGGCGGGGCCGCGGGCTTCTCCGCGGCGGGCGGGGTGGCCTTGACCTGGCTGGGTCGGGTCGGGGCCGGGGTGGGGCCCAGCGGCAGTTCGGGTTGCGGGGGCTCCTCTTCGTCGGACATGGCCGCCTGGCGGCGCCGGGACGGCCTGCGCAGACGCACCTCGGCGCCTGGGGCCTCCAGCGCCTTGGTGGGCTCGTCGTCCTCGGCGAAGTGGTCGTCCTCGGAAGGCGCGGACACGAAGAGGTCGCGCAGCCTCGCGGGCACCTCGCGGACCGGGACGCCGATCAGCACCAAGAAGCCGTAGACGGCGATCAACGCGAGCACCGCACCGCCCACGCCCTGGGTGAGGCCGTGCGCGAGCGGGCTGCCGACCACGAAGCCCAGCGCGCCCGCCGGGCCCATCGGCTTGGTCACATCGATGGGGCCGCCCGGCGGGGGGCCGAACGCGACGTGGATGAAGCCGAGCACGCCGAGGGTGAGCAGCAGGGCGCCGAGGACGATGCGGGGCCGGTTCTCGGGCTGGGCCTCGGTGCGCATCAGGATCAACGCGATCAGGGCCAGCACCACCGGAAGCGCCAGCGCGGCCGTGCCGATCGCGCTGCGCAGCAGGCTTTGCACCACGTCGCCGACCGGGCCGCCCGCGCCCCACCAGACCCCTGCCGCGGCGACCACGGCGACAGCGATCAGCAGCAGCGCCATGCCGTCGCGGCGGTGGGCGGGGTCGATCTCCTTGGTGCGGCCCACCGCGCGGGCCATGCCGCCCATGCCGCGGGCGAAGAAGTGCCAGATGGCCGCGGGCGGGCTGGGCTTGCGGCTCTTGGCGGTGCGGCGCGGGGCCGGTTTGCGGGTGGCGGGCTTCTTGCGGGGCGCGGCCTTGGCGGCGGGTTTGGGCGTGCCGCGTCCGCGGGTGGCCCCCCGCTTGGAGGCAGTCGTCCGGCTCGCCATGACCCACACGGTAGCCCGGCACACCCCTTCCGCCACAACCGTCACTCAAGGAACAGGTGACACATCGGTGACATGATCTAGCCGGGCAGGCTCACCATAGTGCCGCCCGACATGACATGCTGCGTTCTCATGGTCGCCTTGCATTCCGTGCCAGACGAGCCGACACGCCGTACGCTGCTTCGTCGGCGCAACCGGCCGCACCTTCTGCACCGCTCGCCTGGCGGTCGTCGGATGCGCCCGCTGCGGCGTCGGCCCACCACCTACCAGCGTCATCAGACCCCGCTGCTCTGGCGGATGCTGATGGTCGTCGACCTGGTCATCGTCCGGATGACCGGCAAGCTCGTGGTGACCGGCAGCGTGCCCGCGGAGCTTCGCCGCACGCCGCTGCTGTTGGCCGCAAACCACATCGGCAACTTCGACGTCATCGTGTTGATCGCCGCCTGCCACAAGGCGGGCATCGCGCCCCGCTTCATGGCCACCGGCGGACTGTTCGACTCCAAGATCAGCGGGCCGATCATGCGCCGCTGCGGCCACCTGCGGGTGGACCGCGGCAAGGGCAACGTCACCGAGGCCATGGGGCGCGCCGTGGACGCCCTGGGCTCCGGCGCTCCCGTGCTGGTCTACCCCGAGGGCCGGATCAGCCGCGACCCCGGCCTGTGGCCGGAGCGCGGCAAGACAGGCGTGGCCCGGATGGCGCTGGCGGGCGGCGTCCCGGTGGTGCCGGTCAGCCAGTGGGGCGCGCACGAGGCGATGTACTGGGGTTCGCTCACCGTCGGGAGCTGGGACGATGTGAAGATCCTCATCACCTCGTGGCTGAGCGCCATTCGCAACCGCCCGACGTTCCGCGTCCACTTCGGCGATGTGGTGGATCTCTCCGACCTGTCGGCGGGCAAGCCCGGCGACGCGGTTCGGGCTCGGGATCGCATCATGCGGGCGCTGGCCGTGAACCTGCTGCCGCTGCGGGCGCAGGAGCCGGACAAGCCGCTGTTCCAGGACCCCACCCGTCCGCTGGAGACGCTCAGCCCCTGGAAGCCGGAGCTGTAAGCCCAGGTCAAAGACAGTGAGGGGCAACCGAAGTTGCCCCTCACAGCTTTATAAGCCTGCCTGTCGGGTGACTAGACCGGGATGACGGTGGGCACGATCATCGGGCGGCGGCGGTAGGTGTCGGCGACCCAGCGGCCCACCACGCGGCGCACGGACTGGGCGATGCGGTGGGTGTCGGTGATGCCCTCCACCTCGGTGCGGGACAGCTCGGCCTCCACCAGGTGCACGACCTCGTCCAGCGCTTTCGGGTCGTCGGAGAAGCCGCGCCCGGAGATCGTCGGCGGTGCGACCGCGCGGCCGGTGGTGGAGTCCACGGCGACGGTGATCGCGATGAAACCACCCTCGCCGAGCACCAAGCGGTCGGACAGGGTCGATTCGCCGACATCGCCGACGGACAAGCCGTCCACGTAGACGTGGCCCACCTCGACACGGCCGCTGATCCGGGCCTTGCCGTCCACGAGGTCGACCACCACGCCGTCCTCGGCGAGCACGACGTGGTCGGGGTGCACGCCGGTGAGCGTGGCGAGTTCGGCGTTGGCCCGCAGGTGACGCCATTCGCCGTGCACCGGCATGACGTTGCTCGGGCGGATCGAGTTGTACAGGAACAGCAGTTCGCCCGCTGAGGCGTGGCCGGAGACGTGCACCTTGGCGTTGGCCTGGTGCACGACGTGCGCGCCGAGCCGGGACAGGCCGTTGACCACGCCGAACACCGCGGTCTCGTTGCCCGGAATGAGCGAGGACGCGAGTACGACGGTGTCGCCCGCGCGGATGGTGATCTGCTTGTGGTCGCCGCGCGCCATTCGGGACAGCGCCGACAGCGGCTCGCCCTGCGAACCGGTCGAGACGAAGATCGTCTTGTCGTCGGGCAGCATGAGCGCCTCGTCGAGGTCGATCATCAGCCCGTCCGGCACCTTCAGCAGGCCGAGGTCGACGGCGATGCCCATGTTGCGCAGCATCGACCGGCCGACCAGCACCACCTTGCGGCCGTGTGCGGCTGCCACGTCGAACACCTGCTGCACGCGGTGCACGTGGCTGGCGAAACAGGCGACGATGACGCGCTGGGTGGCGCGGGAGATCACGTTGTCCAGCACCGGCCCGATCTCGCGCTCGGGGGTGACGAAGCCGGGAACCTCGGCGTTGGTGGAGTCGATCAGCAGCAGGTCCACGCCCTGGTCACCGAGGCGGGAGAAGCCCGCGAGGTCGGTGAGCCTGCCGTCCAGCGGCAACTGGTCGAGCTTGATGTCGCCGGTGTGCAGCACCAACCCGGCGGGCGTGCGGATGGCGACCGCCAGCGCGTCGGGGATGGAGTGGTTGACCGCGAAGTACTCCAGTTCGAACGCGCCGTGCTTGGTGGCCTGGCCTTCGGTGACCTCGACCAGCGTCGGGTTCTGCCGGTGCTCCCGGCATTTCGCCGCGACCAGCGCAAGGGTGAACCGGGAGCCCACCACGGGCAGGTCGGGGCGCAGCCGCAGCAGGAACGGCAGCGCGCCGA
Organism: Actinorectispora metalli; assembly: GCF_056323685.1. Taxonomy (NCBI): domain Bacteria; kingdom Bacillati; phylum Actinomycetota; class Actinomycetes; order Pseudonocardiales; family Pseudonocardiaceae; genus Actinorectispora; species Actinorectispora metalli. The sequence continues at coordinate 4,053,045 of NZ_JBREYE010000001.1, read as the reverse complement.
TGTGGTCCTCGTGGCCGTGGGTTAGGACGACCGCCTCGATCTCGTCCAGCCGGTTCTCGATGGCGCGGAAGTCCGGCAAGATCAGGTCGACGCCGGGCGCGTCGTCCTCGGGGAACAGCACCCCGCAGTCCACGACCAGCAGCCTGCCGTCGTACTCGAACACCGTCATGTTGCGGCCGACCTCGCCGATGCCGCCCAGGGCCACCACCCGCAGGCCGCCCTCTGGCAGCGGCGCGGGGGGCCGGAGAGGGACCGGACCGTCAGTGGCGCTCACCGGTCACGCACCCGGGCGGTCGTGGTCGGCACGTAGGCGGCGGCCAGGTCGGTGGCCGCGACATGCGCGGCGGCGAGGTCCTTGGCCGCGGATTTGGCGGGCTCCTCTTCAAGCTCCACGCCTGCCTCGGTGAGGTCGGCGGCGATGCCGTGCCGCTGCTCGGGGGTGGCGGGCGGCAGCGGCAGCCGGGGTTCGCCGACGCGGATGCCGCGCAGTTCGACGGCCGCCTTGGAGAAGATCACGCCGCCCGCGCGGGCCATCGCGCGGTAGACGTTGAGCAGCCGGAAGTTGATGTCGCGGGCGGTGGTCACGTCGCCGCCCTCGTAGGCGTCGACCATCTGCCGGATCTGGTCGGCCACCACGTGCCCGATCACGCTGACGCAGCCGACGCCGCCAACCGAGAGCCAGGGCAGGGTCAGCGGGTCGTCGCCGGAGTAGTAGGCCAAGCCGGACTCGGCCATCACCTCGGCACCGGCGCGCAGGTCGCCCTTGGCGTCCTTGACGGCCAGGATGCGCGGGTGCTCGGCGAGCCTGCACAGCGTCTCGACCTCGATGGGCACCACCGATCTCGGTGGGATGTCGTAGAGCATCACCGGCAGATCGGTGGCATCGGCGACCGTGGTGAAGTGCGCGATCAGACCGGCCTGCGGGGGACGCGAGTAGTACGGGGTGACCACGAGCAGACCATGCGCGCCCGCGGCCGCGGCCTGCTCGGCCAGGTGCACGCTGTGCGCGGTGTCGTAGGTGCCCGCACCGGTGATGACGGTGGCGCGATCCCCCACCGCCTGCACCACGGCGCGCACCAGGTCTGCCTTCTCGGCGTCGCTGGTGGTGGGGCTCTCCCCGGTGGTGCCGTTGAGGACCAGACCGTCGTTGCCAAGCTCCACCAGGTGGACAGCCAGTTTCTGCGCCGCGTCCAGGTCGACGGCTCCGTCGCGGTTGAACGGCGTGATCATGGCGGTCAGAATGCGGCCGAATGGTCGGCCGGGAGCTGCGGTGGGGCATCCGGTCATGGTGGAGACGCTACCGCGAGTGGGCCGATCCCTCCGCGCATGCCCACCCCACGTCGCCGGACGGCTTCCGTCCGCTGCGTCACAGTCCCCGATCAAGGCCCTGAACTGCGAGGACGGCTTGTTGTTCGCCGTCGAATGACACCGTGGCGGCCTCCCGGCCGAAGGCGTAGAGGAGCAGTTCACCGGCTTGTCCGCTGATGAACACGGTGTCGGGACCGCGTTTGGCCGTAAGTTCTTTGCCTCCTGGCGTGCGCAGCACCACTCCGAACGGGCTTTTTCGGTAGAACAGCGGCGCCATCCGATTGAGCACCGACCACAGGGCGGCGTCCCGGTACGGCTCCGGCGGGCGGGGCTGCCAGCCCTCGCGGCCGCGGCGGACGTCCTCGTGGTGCACGAAGAACTCGGCGGTGTTGACGAGGTCGTCGACGCGTCCGATGCGGGTCGGGTGCCACACCGGCGGTCCGGTGCGGACCAGGTCGATCAGCTCGGGCCACGGTTTGGCCGCATAGCCGCGCTGGACGCGCTCGGTGTAGGCGGCCAGCGGCTTGATGAGGATGCCGGGTGCGCTGTCGGGCCTGCGCTCGCGGACCACGAGGTGCGCGGCGAGGTCGCGGGTGAGCCAGCCGCCGCACAGCGTCGGCGCGTCCGGGCCCACCTCGGCGAAGAGGTCACACAGTTCCTGGCGTTCCCGCTGGGCTATGCGCATACCGGCACCCTAGCCGGGGTTCGCGGTGATCACCTCCGACCAGCTCACGGCGAGGGTGACGTCACCTCCGGCGTTGTGGAACACGATCCCGCCCTTGGTGGTGGTCGGCGGCACGGTGGTCGTGGTCGCGGGTGCGGCGGTGACCTTGTCGGCCGGACCGGCGGCGGGGGCGCCGCCGAGACCGAGCGAGATGATCAGACCGCCCACAGCGATCGCCCTGCGCAGAACGTCGTGCATGACAAGCTCCTCAAACCCCGCGGGCGAGGCCTGCTGCCTCGCCGTTCACAGGTAGGAGCCACGGGGGTCCGGGCGCGCACAACTTTTGCCCAAGATTTTTGACGTGAGAATCGCCGCAGGTCGGAAGCCTGTCGCGCCCACGAATCCGACCGAGCGACAAACCGAGGGAGGAAGTCCGGTCGCCGCCCACAGGGCCGACCCTGCCGTGCGTGGTAACCGGATCGGAGTCCCGGTTACCACACACGGGTGTGGCGGGGCGGGCTGAAGTCAGCGGGCGGGGCTGGTGACGCGGTGACCGGTGGTGCTCAGTGCGGTGATGGCCTTCTCCAGGTCGCCGTCCCGCACCAGCAGGTAGTCGGTGTCGAAGGTGGAGACCGCGAAGATCGGCACGCCCGCCTGGGCGAGCGTGCCGGAGAGGTCGGCGAGGATGCCGGTGAGGCCGAAGTTGAGCGGACCGCGGACGCCGAGGATGCGCCAGCCGAGTTCGGCCCGGCCCTTCGGCGCGAGCTTCTCCGAGCACACGACGGACAACTCGCCGGTGGTCCTGGTCAGGGAGACGAACTCGCCGACCTGGAGCCGCTGGAACAACTCGGGTGGCAGGGTGGCATCGGCGGGCAGTCGGACGACGGCGTAGCGGCCGGGCAGGAGATCAAGCGTCAGCTTCACGGCGTCAACCGTAAACAAGCTTCATCTTTTGGCCACCAGCCATTGGTAGGCAGATGTTTGCGACCGGTTGGTCAGCCCTCATGGACCATTGGGCTGGACGCGACCTCCGTGCCGTCGGGCAGAGTGGAGATCTCGAAGTCCGCGAACACGTTCGCGGCGGCCTTCTGGAGCTGCCGCAGGCACTCCACGGCCAGGGCGCGGATCTCCACATCGGCGTGCTCGGAGGCGCGCATCGCGATGAAGTGCCGCCAAGCGCGGTAGTTGCCGGTCACCACGATGCGGGTCTCGGTCGCGTTGGGCAGCACGGCGCGGGCGGCCTGCCGGGCCTGCTTGCGCCGCAGCGTCGCGTTCGGGACGTCGGCGAACCGCTTCTCCAGACCTTCCAGCAGCTCGTTGTAGGCCTGCACGCTCGCCTCCGCGGCGGCCAGGAACTTCGCGTGCAGCTCCGGGTCGTCGGCGATCACCTCGGGCTCGACCATCGCGGCGTCACGCTCGGGCACATACCGCTGGGACAGCTGCGAGTAGGAGAAGTGGCGGTGCCGGATCAGCTCGTGGGTCAGCGAGCGGGAGATGCCGGTGAGGTAGAAGCTGACCACCCCGTGCTCCAGCACGGAGAGGTGGCCGACCTCCAGGATGTGGTGCAGGTAGCCGGCGTTGGTGGCGGTCTTGGGGTTGGGCTTCTTCCAGGACTGGTAGCAGGCCCGCCCGGCGAACTCGGCCAGCGCCTCGCCGCCGTCGGCGTCGGTCGTCCACGGCACGTCGGCCGGCGGGAAGAACTCGGTCTTGGCGATCAACTGCACCCGCGGCGCCACCGTCTCTGCCACTTCCCCGCCCCTTCTCCACGCTCTTGATCAGCCACTTTCCCGGTGGCTCCGGGCAGCGTAATACGGCGACCGCACACCCCGGTCGGGTGTACGGCGTGTCGCGGCCAGATGTGACGTTCACCCTCGCGACACCAGCTTGACGGTTGCATGACGTCAATTCTGATGTCATAGTGGCGTCATGGATCTGACGCCTTACATCGAGCGTCTCCGGCAGGACCTCGCGGCGGCGGCCGCGGCCGGGGACGAGCAGACGCAGCGCTCGGCGAGCGTGCTGTCGGTGGCGCTGGAGCCCGCCGCCAGGCTGGCGATCATGAACGCGCTGTCCGACCTGGCCGCGGAGGTGACCGCGTCGCTGCACGGGCAGGTCGTCGAGGTCCGGCTGGACGGCAGGGACGTGGCCGTCTCGGTGACCGCCGCGGGCGGCGACACCGGCACCGCGGAAGCACCGCCGCTCGGCGGTGACGTGAGCCGCGTGACGCTGCGGATCTTCGACGAACTCAAGGCCAAGGCGGAACAGGCCGCCGCGGCGCAGGGCGTCTCGCTGAACACCTGGCTCGGCCAGGCCGTTCAGGGCGCGCTGCACAACAAGGGCCCTCGGCAGTGGCCGCAGCCGGAACACGGCGGCGGCAACCGCATCAAGGGCTGGGTACAGGGCTGACGCACTGAGGGGTGGAGAGCATGGAAGAGAACAGCATCGAGGTGCAGCCGGTGACCCGGCAGCAGCCTTTCACGGTCGACGGACCGCTGGACGTGCACGTGCGGGTCGGCGCGGGCCTCACCGAGATCAACTTCGTGGATGAGCAGGTCGAGGGCGGCTTGGCCGCGCACGTCGCGGTCGCCGTGAAGGAACAGCAGGGCGACGCGCTGTCCGGCGGCATCTCCGGTCTGCTGGGCTGGGTCGGCGCCCAGGTCGGCAGCCAGTTCAAGGGCCAGAGCAGGGAAGAGCTTGCGGCGCAGGCGGTCGCGAACACCCGGATCGAGTTGGCGGGCAAGCGACTGGTCGTGACCAGCCCGCGCGAGTTTCTGCTGCGCACGGTGCCGCTGGTCATCACGGTGCTGGCGCCCGCCGGTTCCTCGCTGACCGTCGGCACGGACACCGCCGAGGTGTCGGTGCGCGGCGAGGCGGGTTCGGTGGACGTCGCGACCGGCACCGGTTCGGTGCAGGTGGACCGCGCGACGGGCAACACGTCGGTGCGTTCCGGCGCGGGCAACGTGAAGCTGGGTCCGGTGCGGTCCCCGCTGCGGATCAAGACCGGCACCGGCGATGTCGAGGCTTCCTCGATCGGCGAGGCCGCCTCGGTGATGACCGGCAGCGGCGACATCTGGCTCGGCGCCGTGCAGGCCGACCTGCGGGTGAAGTCCGGCGCGGGTGACGTGACGGTCGCCGACGCCGCCGCGGGCACCATCGACCTCCAGACCGGCACCGGCGATGTCCGGGTCGGCATCCGCCCCGGCGCGGGCGCCAACGTGGATGTCTCCTCCGGCATCGGCCACGCCCGCAGCGAACTCGACGTCTCCCAGCAGGCCCCCGAGGGCACCGCGCCGTCGGTCCGCCTGCGCGCCCACACGGCCACCGGATCCGCGGTGGTCACCACGGCCGCGGTCTGACGCCGCACGCGGCGAGTCCCGGGAGGAGCCGTTCGGCCTCCCGGGATCTCCGCTGCCTGATCACCCGCGCCTGCCCGCATTGCCGCCGCCGCTCCCTCGTCGGCCGGGTCACCCTGAGAGAATCGACCGCGTCCCCCTGAGAAAAGGAACGACGTGATGAGCGCCAACGAGCCCAGCGCCCACCTCGAACGGATCGAGGTCTCCCGACACATCTCCGCCCCCGTGGGCGCGGTCTTCGCGGTCCTGACCGATCCGAAGGGCCACGTGGACATCGACGCCTCGGGGATGCTCATGGACGCCGAAGGGGACCCGGTCAAGCGGGCTGGCGACCGGTTCGTGGTCCACATGGACCGGGAAGCCCTCGGGGACCTGCCCCTGGGCAAGTACGACGTCGAGGTTGTCATCACCAAGCTCGTCCCTGACGAGGAGATCGCCTGGACCGTCGAGGGCCGAATCCGGCCCTATGTCCGTCACATCTACGGCTACCGGCTGGAGCCTGCCCAGGACGGCACCCTCGTCACGTCCTACTACGACTGGTCGGAGATCGACCCGGAGTGGAAGCAACGCATCACCTTCCCGGTGGTCCCCGAATCCGCCCTCAAGGCCACCTTGGGGATTCTCGCCCGCACCGTCCGCCGGAGAGCAGCAGCCGAAGCGCAGCCTGCTCGTAGCTGACCAATGGCGGACTCCGGGGTTGAGTCGGTCAGGTGATGTGCGGGGCTTGGCTCCCGTGGTTCTGCGGCCCGCTGGAGTTCATCGCCGCACGGGCAGCCGATGCAAGCCATGGTTGGACGCTCCCGTCCGTGGTGAGGTCGGTTCGCTGGGCGACCGCGGCGATCGCATAGCGGTAATGGGCACGGTTGTATGACCAGCGGAAGCCGTGGAAAGTGCGTCCAATTCCCGACTCCCCTTCCGTGACCGACTGCGCGCTCAGCCCAGCACGCACTGCCCAGGTCGGCTCAGGGCCGAATGCCCTACCCCCACCCTGCCATTGGACCACGATGAGTGATGACACGGCCACATACCGTGCGCTCACTCCGGCGGGCGCGTCCCGTAGGTCAGAGGGCGTTCGAGGTGGAGTTGGCAACCGCCTGACGCAGAGCGGGGGCCAGGTCGCCCTTCTCGCCGATCTGCACCTCGTCCAGGTCGAGCCACAGCGCCATGGCGCGGAGTTCGGCGGCCAGTTCCTCGGCCACCCGGCCGGGGTCGGCGAGGGTGAGGCCGAAGGGCTTGGGGTCGGTGTGGGTTTCCAGGAACGCGCCGGGGACGCGCAGCACCCTGGCGGAGCGGTCGGCCTTGAGGTCGACGCGGGCCACCAGCTGGTCGTCCAGCAGAAAAGGGAAGACGTAGTAGCCGTAGGTCCGCTTGGGTTCGGGCGTGTAGATCTCGATGCGGTAGTGGAAGTCGAAGAGGCGTTCCGTGCGGTCGCGTTCCCAGATCAACGGGTCGAACGGGCACAACAGGGCCCGCGCGGAGACCTTGCGCGGGGTGCGGGCCTCCAGGTGCCGGTAGGCCGGTTTGGCCCAGCCCGCCACCTGGGTGGGCTCCAGGACACCGGCGTCCACCAACTCGGCGACGGCCTGCCGGGAGCGGGCGGGCCCGAGGCGGTAGTAGTCGCGAAGGTCGGTTTCGGTGGCCACACCGAGGGCCTGCGCGGAGCGTTCGATCAGCAGGCGGGCGGCCTCCTCGTCGTCCAGGTCGCGGTGCGCCATGACCTCGGGCGGCAGGACGCGTTCCGGCAGGTCGTAGAGGCGTTGGAAGCCGCGGCGGGTGCCGGTGGTGAGTTCGCCGACGGAGAAGAGGTACTCGCAGGCGATCTTGGTGTTGGAGCGGTTCCACCAGCCGCCCCGGACGCCGGTCGGCGGGTGGCGTTCCAGTTCGCGCTCCAAGGCGCCCGCGCCGATGGGGCCGAGTTCCTTGACGGCGGCGATGACCTCGTCGCCCAGCCCGGGAGCGGCTTCCATGACCTTCCAGTAGCGGCCCCGCAGGCTCGCGTAGTGCCGCATGCGCCAGCGCAGCAGCGGCCAGTCCTCCACCGGCAGCAGGCTCGCCTCGTGCGCCCAGTACTCCACCAGCAGCCTGGGGCGCTTGGTCGAATGCGACCAGGCCGCCTCGTCCAGCAGGTCGCGGCTGTACGGGCCGAGCCTGCTGAACACCGGGGCGTAGTGCGCGCGGACCGCCACGTTGACGCTGTCCAACTGGAGTAGCTGGGTGCGGGCCAGCACGCGCTGAAGGTGACGCCGGGACACCGGCCCGCTGGGGCGCGGGTCGGCGAAGCCCTGCGCCGCCAGCGCGGTGCGGCGGGCCGCGGCCAAGGTCATCGTGTGCACGGTGTGCATGGTGCCAAACGGGTCTGACAGTTTTCAGCGGCGTTCGGCCCGCACCACCAGCACCACCGCGACCAGGACCACGGCGCCGCCGACAAGCTGGCTGAGGCTGAAGCTCTCGTTGGCGAACAACACGCCCAGCAGCACCGCGATGACCGGGTTGACGTAGGCGTAGGTGGCCACCGTGGACACCGGCAGGCGCTTGATCGCCAGCGCGTAGCAGACCATCGCCGCGCCGCCCGCCAGCACCAGGTACAGCCAGGCCCACCAGCTTGTCGCGGTGATCTGGGACAGGTGCAGCGGCTCGCCCGCGGCGAACCCGGTCACGGTCATGATCAGGCCGCCGACCAGCATCTGGACCGCGGATAGGGCGAAGACGTTGGGCGGCACGGGAAGCCGCGAGGTGGCGACGGTGCCGATGGACCAGGCCAACGCGGCCAGCAGGATCACCCAGGGCCCCCACCAGGCCGAGCCGTGGGTACCGGCGGAACCGGCGTGGTTGCCCGCGAGGACCAGGATCATCAGGCCGCCGAAGCCGATCGCCACGCCGACGAGGGTCTTGGCGGACGGGCGGTCGCCCAGCAGCCAGCGGTGCACGGCGACGTAGAGCGGGACGGAGGCCACCAGCAGAGCGGCCAGGCCGGAGGCGACCTGCTGTTCGGCGATGGTGACGCCGCCGTTGCCGATGGCGGGCAGCAGCAGTCCGCCCAGGGCGGCGGTGCCGAACTGGCGGAGGTCCATGCGCAGGCTGCGTGGTCCGGACATGATCAGGACCAGCAGCGCCACCAGCACGCCCGCGGCGAGGAAGCGGAAGCCCGCGGAGAGGATGGGCGGGGCCGATTCGATGACGAGGCGGATGCCGAAGTACGTCGAGCCCCATACGACGTAGACGACCGCGAGCGCGGCAAAACCGGCCAGCAGGCCGGTCGTTGCGGGTGAGGGCCGGCTGCTGACCGGGGTTTGGGTGACGGACACACCCCCACGCTCGCACAGGGGTACGACAGAAAGCTCGCGATTTTCGGCCATCTCCCCCGCCGCTGAAACGGCCATTCGGCCGATTTGCCGTTTAACGATCGGTTCAACCGATCGGCCGACTACCGCTCGTCGCACCAGACGATACGTTGAGTGATGACAGTTCGCACTCCGCTACTTCGGAAGCCGATATCGGGCGCATGAGCGAACACACGAAACGGCCACCCAAGAAGCTGTGGGAACTGCCGGAGATGCGGATCGCCCTGGGCCGACAGGACATCGGGGCGGTCTTCCGACTGATGTCGGAAAACGGGGTGTCTCAGCGCAGGATGGCCACTCTCTGCGGCCGAGCGCAGTCCGAGGTCAGCGAAATCATGAGGGGACGCAAGGTTCAGTCCTATGACCTGCTCGTCCGAATTTCGGAGTGCCTCGGCATACCCCGTGGTTACAGGGGAGTGGCGTACGACCCAGGTTCCGGCCCGCCGCAGGCGGGAGGTGAGGAGGACGAGGACGTGCAGCGGCGAAAGTTCGTGAATCTCGGGGCGGTCTTGGTCTTCGGCACCCAGATCGACCCCAAGATCGGTCTCGGCGAATTCTTCACCGCCGACGCCAGGACCCCGATACCCGGCCGGGTGGGCCTCACCGATGTGGTGCGCATGCAGAAGGCCTCGGACGCGTTGCGAGCCATCGACGCGCAGTACGGCGGAAGTGCGCTACACGCCGCCGCTGTGGGCCACGCCAAATGGGCTGTTCTCCTCCTCGACTCCGACTGCGATGACAAGGTCCGGCCGCAGCTGATCCGAGCAGTGATCAGATCCCAGTCCGTCGCGGGTTGGACCTCGTTCGACATCGGGCAGCAGAGCCTGGCGCGACGCTTCTACGGCCAGGCCCTGGAGCTGGCGAAGATCCTTGGCGACCAAGGCGAGATCGCCGGTCTGCTATCCAAGGCTGGTCGGATCGATCTACACAACCGAGATGCCGATGCGGCGTTGAAACTCTTCCAAATGGGTGAAGAAGCCGCATACGCCAGCGGAAACCCCATGGCGGTGGCGGTTCTGGCCTCCAACTGCATGAGGGCATACAGCTATCTCGGGCTCCATGAGGAAGCCAAGAAGGCCCTACGTCGTACCCACCAACATTTCAAGTCCAGCGGCGGACCATACGGATGGGCGCAGCAGTTCACCGAGGCGGATCTCTTCGCAACGGATGGTTTCGCCCAACTGGAGACAAGCGGCAAGCCCGAAGCCGCTATCGCAACGCTTAAACACGCCCTCCGTCTACGCGGCTCGGCGACAGCTCGAAGTCAACTCTTCGAGCAAACCAAGCTGGCGATAGCGCATGTGACCGTCGGTGAGACCGATGTTGCCATAAAGATGACTGAGGGGTTGTTGAAGGACGCGGAGAAGATGGGGTCCAAGCGTGTGATCGATCGGCTATCTCCGTTGGCGGAAGCGGCGGCCAAGCGGTCCACTTCCGATTGCCAGGACATGGCGGCCGAGATCAGGAAGCTTCAGAGCCGGTCGAAAGGCGCCGCGTAACGGAACCTGCCGCGCAGGGACGGTTCATATGCCGTGAGTGGGAGCGCCTGGAAATACTGCGCCCAGTCCGCCACCGGTGGTTCGATGCCATGGCGGTCCGCCGACTCGAAACCGAAGCGGGAGTAGTACTTCGGGTCGCCTAGCAGCACGATCAGCCGCTCCCCCAGCGCGTCGGCCGCGCCGATCACCGCGTGCATCAACGCCTTGCCCACACCCGTGCCCTGCTGCTGAGGCAGCACGCCGAGCGGGCCGAGCCCCAACGCCGCGCCGCCGCTGGGCTCGACAACGGCGCGCGTGCACACGACGTGCCCGACCACTTCGCCGTCCAGTTCCGCCACCCAGGACAGCTGCGGAATCCAGCCCTCATCGGCGCGCAGCCACTCCACGAGCTTCGGCTCCACCGGATCGGCGGTGTCCTTGCCGAAGGCGGCGGTGTGGACGGCGGCCACGGCATCGGCGTCCTGCGGTCGTTCCCGGCGAATCAGCACCGGGGCATCCTCCGGTCCCCGCGCCCAGCGGGCAACCGGATTTACACCGGAGGGCGAACCACCGTGGTGACCGGGCCGTCCACGGACTGGCCGCGACGGGTGAGCCAGGTCTGGAGTTCGCGCTGGATGAACTGGAGCGTGGGGCGGCGGGCCGGGTTGTTGTCCAGGGCGCTGCACAAAAGCTGGTAGTGGGCGCTCTGCTTCGGCAGGTTGATGCACGCCTGACCCTCGGCAGCGGCCAGTAGAGCCACGCCGGGTTCGCTGCGGCGGCCGCGTGGGGACTTGCCGGTCATGCCGTAGCTGACCGTGGCTGCCAGTTGCCAGGCGTCGGAGGCGGGCGTGGCGGCGCTGCCCGCGGCGACCTCCTGCGCCAAGAAGTCGGGTGTGCCGACCATCAGGCCGGTGCGGGTGAGGGTGCGGTCGCCCTTGGTGCGGGCGATGCCGAAGTCGATCAGGTGCGCCAGGCCGGACCCGTCCAGCAGCACGTTGGTGGGCTTGACGTCGCGGTGCAGCACGCCCTGGGCGTGTGCGGCGACCAACGCGCCCGCCATGGTGGACCACAACCGGGCGGCGGCGAAGTCGTCCAGCACGCCGACCTCGCGAACAGCGTCGGCGAGCGTGCCGCCCTCGATGTACTCCATGACGATCGCCAGTCCGCCGTCGCCGCGCACGATGTCGTAGATCCGCACGCAGTTGGGGTGGCGCACCGCGGCCAGCGCCCTGGCCTCGCGGAGCATGCGCTGCTCGGTCTCCTCGTCGGGGGCGTGGGCCAGTTTGATCGCCACCCTGCGGTCCAGATCGGTGTCCCGAGCCAGCCAGACCGAGCCGAAACCGCCCTGTCCGAGCTTGGAGAGCCGCTCGAAGCGGTCCCCGGTCAGAATCCAGCCCGAATCGCCTGCCTTCTGCGTGGTCATCCCCACCGGGGCGGGCGCACCGGGCACCGCGAACGGCAGTGGACCCGGCGTGGCGGCCAATCCGCCCGCGTCGGGCGGCGGCTGGGCCAGCGCGGCGGCCGCGTCCGGCATCACGGCGGTCGGCCGGTGCGGCTGCCGTGGCGGCCCGGTGGGCGGCATCGGGTGGTATCCGAGCGGCGCGGGCTGGTAGGGCGGCACGGCCTGCGCCGAGGGCTGCGGCTGCTGGTACGGAGGCAGTGCCTGCCGAGCCTGGTACGGGTGCGCGCCCTGGGCCTGCTGGGGCTGGGCGGCTTGGAGGGCCTTCGGCTCCCGCTCGGGTTTCGCCGATCGGTTGATCACCGACCACGGCGGTGCGCCGAAGAGCCACACCACGATCGCGCCGAGCATGCTCGCGGGCAGGAAGCCCGCCCACAGGTGCGATACGACGGTGCTGCTCAGGTCACCGGTGAACAACACCAGCAGCACGAACGGCAGCCAGAACAGCCGGATCGGCCAGCCGGGGCCGCGACGCATCGCGGCGCGACCCTGGAGGGCGATGAACGGCCAGGACATCAGCGGCAGCAAGGTCACGCCCAGCAGCGCGACCCAGCCCGCGACGCCGAAGTCGCCGGGGTCGGTGACCGAACGCAGCACCGAGGGGGCCTCGCGGAAGTAGGCGCCCTGCGGCGGCAGGTAGCAGTACGAGGAGCCGAAGTAGCCGCCGAGTACTCGCTGGCCGCTGGTGACCAGATACTCACTGGCGCTGAACATCAGCCAGGGCAACAGGAACCCGAAGACGGCGCCGATCGCGATGAACACGGTCACCGTGCCGACGTGGTAGCGGTTGCCGGTGAACTTGCGGATCAGTGCCGCGAGCACGGCGCCCGCGGCCGGGAAGCCCGCGAAGAACGCACCGGCCACGGTCAGGGTGATGGCCCAGTCACCGGGGCAGACGGTGGCGCCGAACTGCCGGTGCAGCTGCCTGAGCAGCTCTGCGACCAGGTCCGTGACAACGTCCACCTATCCGGATCCTCCGTTTGTCTCGCACCGGGCGCTTATCGTAGGGCTCCGACATGAACGACCCGCGACCGCCGATCCCGTTGTCATAACGACGAAATCCGCAAACGGATCTTGTCCGGCCCGCGCAATGCGCACATGGGCCGGCCAGGCCTTCACCATCTAAGACGGCCGCCACCCGCCGCAGGTTGCCGCATCGGGCGACCTCGCAGGTCACACCGCGAGGTTACCGCCGCCCGATGCCGCCTCCCTGTCGCATACGCGCCGCCCCCGGAGGGTCAGAACTTGACGAGCATCTTGCCCCGGTTGCGGCCCGCGAACAGGCCGAGCAGGGCCTCCACCGAGTTGTCGATGCCGCCGTCGACGACCGTCTCCTCGTAGTGGATCTTGCCGTCCTTGAGGTAGCCGGAGACCTCGGCGAAGAACTGGTCGGCCAGGTCGGCGTGGTCGATCACGATGAAGCCGCGCAGGGTGAGGCGGCGGGCAACGGCGAGCATCAAGTTGCGGGGGCCGGGGGCGGGTTCGGTCGTGTTGTACTGCGAGATCGCGCCGCACAGCGCGGCCCGGCCGAAGTCGTTCATGGCCCCGATGGCGGCCTCCAGGTGGTCGCCACCGACGTTGTCGAAGTACACGTCGATGCCGTCGGGGGCGGCGGCGCGAAGCTGCTTGTGGACGGGTCCGTCCTTGTAATTGAACGCCGCGTCGAAGCCGAGGGTGTTGATCAGGTGGTCGACCTTCTCCGCCGATCCGGCGCTGCCGATGACCCGCTTCGCGCCCTTCAGCTTGGCAAGCTGGCCCGCCAGGCTGCCGACCGCGCCCGCGGCACCGGAGACGAACACGGTGTCGCCTTCACGCAGCTTCGCGATCTCGGTCAGTCCCGCGTAGGCGGTCAGTCCGGGCATGCCCAGCACACCGAGGTAGGCCGACGCGGGCGCGACGGAGGTGTCCACCTTGCGGAAGTGCTTGCCGGGGGCGGTGACGTACTCGCGCCAGCCGAACATGCCCAGCACCGTGTCGCCCACGGCGAGCGTGTCCGACTTCGAGGCGACGACCTCGCCGACGGCGCCGCCGCGCATGACCTCGTTCAGTCCCAGCGGCGGGACATAGGAGCGGCCCTCGTTCATCCAGCCGCGCATGGCCGGGTCCACCGACATGTACAGGGCCTTGACCAGCGCCTCACCGTCGGCGGGTTCGCGCACGTCGGCCTCGCGGACCGCGAAGTTGTCGTCGGTGGGCAGTCCCTTGGGGCGGGAGATCAGGTGAACCTCGCGGCCGGTCGCCGGCAGAGCCATGGTTGCGTTTCCCTTCATATGTAACAGCGTTTCTATTCGCAACACCTCAAGGGTAGTCGGCTATTCCGCGCCCGCTAGTTTTGACGCATGGCAGTGGCCTCCGTACACCGCGCGCACGCTGACGACGTGCCGGACATCACCCGCATCCAGCGCACCACTTGGCATGCGGCCTACGCCCGACTGCTCCCCGCCGCCGCGTTGGCCGCCATCGACGGCGACGAGGTGGAACAGGCCTGGCTGGCGACGGTGCAGGGAGACGCGGCGGAGGTCTTCGTGGCCACCGAGGGCGAGTTCGCGGTGGGGTTCTGCGCGGCGGGCCCGGACCCCGACGGCGAGGACGCGCTGATCGCCACCCTGCTGGTGGAGCCGCGCTGGGGCCGCCGCGGCCACGGCGGCCGCCTCCTGGGCACCGCCGCGCAGGCACTGCGCGAGCGCGGTGCGGCGACCGGCATCGCCTGGGTGCCCGCGGAGGACCACGCCTCCCTGGCCTTCTACCGCAGGGCGGGCTGGTCGACCGACGGCGCCATCCGCAGCCTGGACACCGGCGAAGGCCGCATGCTCCGCGAGATCCGCGTCCGCGGCGACCTGGACCTGCACTTCGCATGACCCCGACTCTGTCTTCCCAGCAGGCAAAGCCGACCCGGTCGCACCCATCCGCCGACGTCCATATCACGGTCGCCTCACTCGCAGCGCCAACAAGCCCGGTTTTCGGGCGAGTTATCCACAGCAGCCCCACCTATCCACAGATCTGCTTTTCTCGGTCGCGGCGCCGATTCGGAACTCGATAGGCTCGCGCAGGGCGACGCCCCCCGGGCGGGCGGGGGGTGTCTTCTACCGGCCATCTTCTGGCCATCCCCGGCTGCTAGCCTTCGCGGCGTCGATTCCGCTCCGACTTCTGGGGATCTCTCGCGTGCTGGTACTGACGGGTTGGCTTGCCGCCGCGTTCGGGGTGGCTGTCGCGTCGGCGCTGGTGCCGCTGATCAGCGTGGAGCTTTTCCTGATCGGCCTGGTACTCAATGATCCGACGTTGCCGTGGTGGGCCCTGGGCCTCGTGATCGCAGTGGGGCAGATCGGCGGGAAGCTGCTGTACTTCTTCGCGGGCCACGGCAAGATCAAGCTGCCCGCCTGGATGCAGCGCAAGCCCCGCGCCGACAAGGGCCGCTGGGAACTCTGGCTGGAGCGGTTCCGCGACACCTGCGGCCGTCGTCCGCGCTGGACCGCCGTGGTGCTGTGGATCAGCGCGGTGTCGAGCCTGCCGCCGTACGCGGCGATCGCGATCATGGCGGGGCTGGCGAAGGTGCGCACCGAGGTGTTCGTGCTGACCGGGCTGTCCGGCCGCTTCATCCGGTTCGCCGCGCTCGCGGCGGCGCCGACGTTCTTCGTCGGCTACTTCGCCTGACTGGCGGAAAACGCGCTGTGCCTCAGCCCGCCAGGTCGATGGCGCGGCGCATGGACTCGCGGGCGCGGCCGCGGTCACCCGCCAGGTCGTAGGCCTGGGCGAGGTTGAACCAGCCGCGCCAGTCGTCGGGGTCGGCCTCGACCTCGGCCTTGCGGAGGGCGAACCAGGTGTCGGCGGCGTCCCGCTCGACGCGGCCGGAGGCGCGGCGCGGGAGGTCGGAGACGTCCAGCAGGGCGTCTTCCTCGGCGAGGCGGCGGGCCAGCCGCTCGGTGCGCAGGCCGAAGCGGAGTTCGGCCAGCACCAGGCCCGCACCGATCAGCGGGAGCAGCAGGATGCCCAAGCCCAGACCGATGCCGACGGCCGTGCCGGTGCCGATCAACGCCACCGCACGGCCGGTCAACAAGACCAGGTACACCGCCAGCGCCGCGGTGAGCAGCAGCGCCGTGGTCCGGGCCTTCACAGTTCCATGAACGCGTCCAGGCCGACGGTGAGGCCGGGACGGGTCAAGATCTGCCGCACGGCGAGCAGCACGCCCGGCATGAAGGACTTGCGGTCCAGCGAGTCGTGACGCAGCGTCAGGGTCTCGCCCTCGGTGCCGAACAGCACCTCCTGGTGGGCGATGAGTCCCGACAGCCGCACCGAGTGCACGCGTACGCCGTTGAGCTCGGCGCCGCGGGCGCCGTCGGCTTCCTTGGTGGTGGCGTCCGGCACCGCGCCCATGCCCGCGGCGGAGCGGGCCTTGCCGACCAGCTCCGCGGTGTGCGCCGCGGTGCCCGACGGGGCGTCGGCCTTGCGCGGGTGGTGCAGCTCGATGATCTCCACCGACTCGTAGTACTTGGCGGCCATCTCGGCGAACCGCATGCTCAGCACGGCGCCGATGGCGAAGTTCGGCGCGATCAGCACACCCAGTTCGGGCTTGTGCTCCAGCCAGCCGCGGATCGTGGCCTGCTTCTCCGCGTCGAAGCCGGAGGTGCCCACGACGGCGTGAATGCCCTGGTCGACGCAGAACCGCACGTTGTCCATAGCCACATCGGGGTGGGTGAAGTCCACCACGACCTCGGCGCCCGCGTCGGAGATGTTGAACAGCCAGTCCCCGGCGTCGACCATCGCCACGACGTCCATGCCCTCGGCGGCGTCCACCGCCTTGCAGACCTCGGCACCCATCCGGCCGCGGGCGCCCAGCACGCCTACGCGAATGGGGTCGTCCGCAAAGGACCGGGTCATGCGATCACCTCGTGCACCTCGTTCGGCAGCTCGTCGGCAGCAGCGTACGGCCCGACGATCGCGGCCCGGAAAGGGTGTCGGAGAAGATCGGCTGCGAGATCGGACACCTGTTCAGCGGTCACCGCCTCGATCTTGGCGAGGGTGTCGGAGACGCTGGTGTAGTAGCCGTAGTTCAGCTCGCCCTTGCCGATGCGAGTCATCCGCGAACTGGTGTCCTCCAGGCCGAGCACGAGCCCACCGCGAAGCTGGCCCTTGCCGCGGGCCACCTCGGCCTCGGTCAGGCCGTCGGCGGCGATGTCGGCCAGCACGTCGCGGGCCACCGCGGTGACCTGGCCCAGCCGGTCGGGCTGGCAGCCCGCGTACACCGCGAGGCTGCCGGTGTCGGCGTAGGAGGCCACCGAGGAGTACACCGAGTACGCCAGGCCGCGGCGCTCGCGGATCTCCTGGAACAGCCGGGAGCTCATGCCGCCGCCGAGCGCGGCGTTGAGGATGCCCATCGCGTAGCGGCGGTCGTCGTGGCGGTCGATCGCGGACACGCCGAGCATCAGGTGCGCCTGCTCGGAGTCGTCGTAGCGGAACGTCAACGGACGGGCGCCGGTCACTTCGGCGATGCCCGAGCGCACCGGCACCGGGGAGGCGTCGGTGCCGCGTTCGCCGAGCAGGTCGCAGACAAGCTGCACGACGCGGTCGTGTTCGACGTTGCCCGCCACCGACAGCACCATGCGGGGCTGGGTGTAGTGGTTGCGGTAGAAGCCGTACAGCGTCTCCCGCTCCATCGCCACGATCGACTCTTCGCTGCCCAGCACCGGGCGACCCAGCGGGTGGGTGCCCAGCAGCGCGGTGCAGAACTCGTCGTGCAGCAGGTCCTCCGGGTCGTCGTCCCGGATGGCGATCTCCTCCAGCACGACGCCGCGCTCGGTCTCCACATCGGACGCGGTGAGCAGCGCGTCGAACACCACATCGCCGACCAGGTCGATGCCCAGCGCCAGATCGCTGTCCAGCACGTGGGAGTAGAAGCAGGTGTGCTCCTTGGCCGTGAACGCGTTGAGCTCGCCGCCGACGTTGTCGATCTCCTCGGCGATCTGCTTGGCGGTGCGCCGCTGGGTGCCCTTGAACAGCAGGTGCTCCAGGTAGTGCGCGGCGCCCGCCTCGACCGGCTGCTCGTCGCGGGAGCCGACGCCGACCCAGATGCCCACCGCCGCCGAGCGCACGCCCGGCAGCCGCTCGGTCACCACCCGCAGGCCGCTGGGCAGCACGGTGCGCCGCACCGAGCAGCCGTCCGGGGTGGACTCCAGTACCTCGGTAGCCGAGCGGCCGTGAACGGAAGCGTTCACGGCCGCTGCGGGGATGCGTCTGGCGGTCACTGCGAAGCGGCCTCGGCGGGCGCGTTCTCCTCGTTGACCAGGACCAGGCTGATCTTGCCGCGACTGTCGATGTCGGCGACCTCGACACGCAGCTTGTCGCCGACCTTGACCACGTCCTCGACCTTGCCGATGCGCTTGCCGTTGCCCAGCTTGGAGATGTGCACCAGGCCGTCCTTGCCCGGCACCAGCGAGACGAACGCGCCGAAGGCGGCCGTCTTCACCACGGTGCCGAGGAACCGCTCCCCGACCTTGGGAAGCTGCGGGTTCGCGATGGCGTTGATCAAGTTGATCGCGGCCTCCGCGGACGGGCCGTCGGACGCGCCGACGTAGATGGTGCCGTCGTCCTCGATGGAGATGTCGGCGCCGGTCTCCTCGGTGATCGAGTTGATCATCTTGCCCTTGGGCCCGATCACCTCGCCGATCTTGTCGACCGGGATCTTCACCGACGTCACGCGCGGGGCGAAGGGGCTCATCTCGTCCGGGGCGTCGATGGCCTCGGCCATGACGTCCAGGATGGTGAGACGGGCGTCCTTGGCCTGGGCGAGCGCCTTGGCCAGCACGTCGGAGGGGATGCCGTCCAGCTTGGTGTCCAGCTGAAGGGCGGTCACGAACTCCTTGGTGCCCGCGACCTTGAAGTCCATATCGCCGAAGGCGTCCTCGGCGCCGAGGATGTCGGTCAGCGCGACGTAGCGGGTCTCGCCGTCGACCTCATCGGACACCAGGCCCATCGCGATGCCCGCGACCGGCGCCTTCAGCGGCACACCGGCGTTGAGCAGCGACATCGTGGACGCGCAGACCGAGCCCATCGAGGTGGAGCCGTTGGAGCTCAGCGCCTCGGAGACCTGGCGGATCGCGTAGGGGAACTCCTCGCGCTTGGGCAGCACCGGCATGATCGCCCGCTCGGCGAGCGCGCCGTGGCCGATCTCGCGGCGCTTGGGCGAGCCAACGCGGCCGGTCTCACCGGTGGAGAACGGCGGGAAGTTGTAGTGGTGCAGGTAGCGCTTGGTCGTCTCGGGCGAGAGCGAGTCGATCATCTGCTCCATGCGCAGCATGTTCAGCGTGGTGACACCCAGGATCTGGGTCTCGCCGCGCTCGAACAGCGCCGAGCCGTGCGCCCTCGGGATGGTGGCGACCTCGGCGGACAGGCCGCGGATGTCGGTCAGACCGCGGCCGTCGATGCGGACCTGGTCGCGCAGGATGCGCTGGCGGACCAGCTTCTTGGTCAGCGAGCGGAACGCGGCGCCGACCTCCTTGGCCCGGCCCTCGAACTCCTCGCCGTCGCCGGTGCCGACCTTCTCCAGGGTGGAGGCCTTGATCTCGTCCAGCCTGGCCTCGCGCTCCTGCTTGCCCGAGATGGTCAGCGCCTGCGCGAGCTCCTCGGAGACCGCGGCCTCGACCGCGGCGAAGATGTCCTGCTCGTAGGCCAGGAACACCGGGAACTCGCCGGTCTCCTTGGCAGCCACGGTGGCCAGCTGCTGCTGGGCCTCGCAGAGCACCTTGATGAACGGCTTGGACGCCTCGAGGCCCTCGGCGACGATCTGCTCGGTGGGCGTCGGCGCGCCCCCCTCGATCAACGCGATGACGTTGTCGGTGGCCTCGGCCTCGACCATCATGATCGCGACGTCGTCACCGACGATGCGACCGGCGACGACCATGTCGAAGACGGCCTTCTCCAGCTGCTCGTGGGTCGGGAAGGCGACCCACTGGCCCTCCACCAGCGCGACGCGGGTGGCGCCGATCGGGCCGGAGAACGGCAGGCCCGCGAGCTGGGTGGAGGCGGAGGCGGCGTTGATGGCGACCACGTCGTAGAGGTCGGCGGGGTTGAGGCTCATCACCGTCACCACGACCTGGATCTCGTTGCGCAGGCCGTCCACGAAGGACGGGCGCAGCGGGCGGTCGATGAGGCGGCAGGTGAGGATGGCGTCGGTGGAGGGACGGCCCTCGCGGCGGAAGAACGAGCCGGGGATGCGTCCCGCGGCGTACATGCGCTCCTCGACGTCCACCGTCAGCGGGAAGAAGTCGAAGTGCTCTTTGGGGTGCTTGCTGGCCGTGGTGGCCGACAGCAGCATGGTCTCGTCGTCCAGGTAGGCGACGACGCTGCCTGCTGCCTGGCGGGCCAGCCTGCCCGTCTCGAAGCGAATGGTGCGCGAGCCGAACCTGCCGTTATCGATGACGGCGGTTGCCTCGGCGACCTGGAGATCAGTCACTGTGCAGTGCTCCTCGTGGATGTGGTCCCCTACCACCCCGAACGGGAGCGCCCTCTTTCCATCTTCAACAGTGCCGGTCTTCGATCGAAGTCCCCGCAGACCGCCCATGGCGTCTTTCGGGAACCACTACCGAGGACCGGCGGAGCGAGAGCGTCCCCACCGGCGAAGGGGGGTGACCACGGTTAGTTGTTCAGTATTGAGTTGGTGTTGCGCCGGCGGGGAAGCCGGTCAAAACAGGTTTGGGGCCTCCCCGCCGGTGAAGCGTCAGCGGCGCAGGCCGAGCCGACCGATCAGCGACCGGTAGCGGGCGATGTCCACGTCCGAGAGGTAGTTCAGCAGCCGGCGGCGACGGCCGACCAGCAGCAGCAGACCACGACGCGAGTGGTGGTCGTGCTTGTGCTTCTTGAGGTGTTCGGTGAGGTCGCTGATCCGCTTGGTCAGCAGCGCCACCTGAGCCTCCGGCGAACCGGTGTCACCCTCGTGGGTGCCGTATTCGGTGAGGATGCTCTTCTTCTGGTCAGTGGACAGTGCCACGCGATGTTCTCCTTGCTATCTGTGCCGTGAGGCCCCAGCGGTGGACACACGCGGGGTAAGACGGTGGAGGCCGCCACGGACCGCAGCCACACCCAATGTCGGAGGGTATCAGGTACCCAATGGATCTTCGCATCGGACACGGCGCAGGTCGCGGGAGGTTCGTTAACCACTCGTCCGGGTGACCAGCGGTACGCGGTGCACCGGCTCGTACTCGTGGATGCCGTCGACCAGCCTGCTGTTGATCAGCACGACCTCGGTCGGCGACCACAGCGGGCCCTCGTAGTCGTACAACGCCGCGGGCACGGCTGGCGTTCCCTTGGCCCTGGCGATCGTCACATGCGCCGTGAACCGGTCGGCGCCCGCCGCCAGCGCGAGCCTGCGGAGCAGGCCGTCGTGCCCCGGCGTCTCGCCGTGCACGCCGACCCACAGCACGCCGGGGAAGGTGTCGGCGCCCTTCAGCCGCAGCGTGGGCGCGGCCAGGCCCGCCACCTTGCGGTCCAGTCGCCGGACGGCCTTCGCGCTGTCCGGGGCATCGCCGTAGAAGGCCACGGTGATGTGCCATTTCCGCGGCGGGTTGGCGCGGACGCCCTCGGGCAGGGTGAGGTGTGCCGCGAGGTGCTCGCAGGCGTGCGGCGGCGGGTGGATCGCGGCGAACAGCCGCATCAGCGCAGTTCGGCGGCGCGGCGGAGCAGGCTGGCCAGCGCGGGGAAACGCGGCCCGACCATGCGGGCGGCCTCCATGAGGTCCTCGGGCGCCGCGAGTTCGCGCAGGCCGCCGAGCACGGAGTTGTTGTCGGCGTTGTGCTCGTTGATCGGCAGTCCGCCGCGGCCCACGGTGGGGCGGGAGGCGCGGACCTCCTCCAGCGCGAGCCGGATGGCCTCGCGGTCCCCGGAGGCGACGTCGGGGGTGAGGACGCGGCGTTCGAGCATGACCATGCGGGCGAGCACCGCCGGGTTGCCGATCTTGGCGCGGCGGCCGCTCATCACCTGGCTGAGCATGGGGGCGCTGATGCCCAGGACGTCGGCAAGCTGGGCCTGGGACACGTCGAAGGCCACCACCAGTCTGCGGACGCGGTCACCCAGCGGTTCCCCGTACCACTCCCGCTGCTGCGCCAGGTTGCGCGCGACGACCTTCTGCTCCTCCACCGGTTTCTCCCCCGGGTCCTCAACTGGCGAAAGGTCACCTTGAACGGTGTCCTGGTGGGCATCCTGCCAGGTGCCGGTTGCTCCGCGTGGCGGAATCCCCAAGATCGTGTCGCCCACCGCACGACCAGGCGGCGGCCACTGTCACCCGTTCGAGGCATTTGCGCTGGTCAGAGCTCGTGAGTGCGCGGGCCCGTCAGAACGGAGCCGTGCACTCACGAGGGTTGACCTGGAGTTACGAAAGGATCTCGCGGGTCTGGCGGACGTCGACGTGCATGCGGTCGAGCAGGGCGTCGACGGTTTCGAAGCGGATCATGTCGCGGATGCGGGCGACGAAGTCGATGCCGACGCGCTCGCCGTAGTAGTCCTCGTCGGTGTCCAGGACGTGGGCCTCCACCCTGCGCTCCTTGCCGGAGAAGGTCGGGTTGGTGCCGATGGACACCGCCGCCTTGAGGTGCTTGTCGGCGGGCGGCTCGCTGCCGTCGTGTCCGAAGTGGACGAATCGGCAGGCGTAGATGCCGTCGGCCGGGATGGCGGCGTAGCGCGGGGTGGAGAGGTTGGCGGTGGGGAAGCCGATCTCGCGGCCCCGGCCGTCGCCGCGGACCACGATGCCGTCGAGGCGGTGCGGGCGGCCGAGGGCGTCCTCGGCGGCGGTGACATCGCCCGCGTCGATGCAGGCCCTGATGTAGGTGGAGGAGAAGGTCACCGGTCCCTCGGTGAGCAGGCTGGCGCCCTCGGTGACGAAGCCGAACCGGCGGCCGAGCGAGCGCAGCATCTCCACGTTGCCCGCGGCGCGGTGGCCGAAGGTGAAATTCTCCCCCACCACCACGGCCGCCACGTGCAGCTTCTCCACCAGCAGTTCGTGCACGAACTCGTCGGCGGGCATGCGGGACAGCTCGGGGGTGAAGGGCAGCACGCAGAACACGTCGATGCCCAACTGCTCGACGATGTCGGCGCGTCGGCGCAGCGTGGTGAGCTGGTAGGGATGGCTGCCCGGCCGCACCACCTCGGAGGGATGCGGGTCGAAGGTCATCAGCACCGAGGGCAGGCCGCGCTCCCGCGCGAGCTCCACCGCCCGGCCGATCAACTGCTGGTGTCCGCGGTGGACCCCATCGAAGACGCCGATGGTGACCACACAGCGTCCCCATCCGCCCGGCAACTGTTCCAACCCACGCCAGCGTTGCACACGATCAGCCTAGTTGCTGACGCCCCGACACCACCGGCTCACCTGCCTATGAGACGCAATGCACGTTTTTGTCGGTGTCGGCGCCTACCGTCCGGTCGAGACGTTCGACCGAAGGGGAACACCATGCTGCGGGGACTCACCACCGTCGCCTACCTGACCTCCGACATCGAGGCGGCCAAGAGCTGGTACACCGAGCTGCTCGGTGTCGAGCCGTACTTCGACCGGGGTGCTTACGCCGAGTTCCGGATCGGCGACTACCAGCACGAACTGGGTCTGCTGGACAGCCGGTTCCTGTCCGAGCTCGGCCCCGACAGCGGGGCGCGCGAGCCGGGCGGCGCGATCGTGTACTGGGCGGTGGACGACGTGCCCGCCACGCTGGAGCGGCTGCTGGCGATGGGCGCGAAGGAGCACCAAGCGCCGCGCGACTTCGGCGAGGGCTTCATCGGCGCCTCGGTGATCGACCCGTTCGGCAACATCCTGGGCATCATGTACAACCCGCACTACCTGGAGGTGCTGGCGTCGAAGTCCTGAGCCTCAGTCCGCGGGGTTGAGCACCAGCACCGGCTTGGCCGTCTTGCCTTGCTCCACGACCAGGCCGACCGCCGTGCCGGTGGGGCCGAAGATGCCGGTGGTGCCCTTGGAGCCGACCGCCGGGATGCGGCGGCCGTGGGCCAGGGCGTCGGCCTCCAGTTGGTCCACCTCGCGGCAGGGGAAGGCGGCGGCGACGGCGGCGTCCAGGTCGTAGCTGAGCGTCGGGTCCTCGGCGAGCTGGTCGAGGGTGCGGGACGAGCGCAGCGTGAACGAGCCGACCCTGGTGCGACGCAGCGCGGTCAGGTGGCCGCCGACGCCGAGCCTGCGGCCGAGGTCGCGGGCCAGGGCGCGCACGTAGGTGCCCGAGGAGCACTCCACCATCGCGTCGATGTCGGTGACGCCGAGTTCGGGGTCGCGGCGGATCATGAGCACGTCGAAGCGGGAGACGGTGATCTTGCGCGGTTCCAGCTCGACCTGCTCGCCCGCCCGCACCCGCTCGTAGGCG
Organism: Actinorectispora metalli; assembly: GCF_056323685.1. NCBI lineage: Bacteria > Bacillati > Actinomycetota > Actinomycetes > Pseudonocardiales > Pseudonocardiaceae > Actinorectispora > Actinorectispora metalli. The sequence goes on along the minus strand of NZ_JBREYE010000001.1, from coordinate 4,029,098 downwards.
CGGCGGCCGTCGACCTTCACGGCGCTGACGGCGCTGGGCACCTGCATGATCTCGCCGGTCAGAGCGCGGATTCCGACGGTGATCGCGTCGTCCTCCACGTCGGAGGCGTCGGCGCTGGAGAGCACCTCGCCTTCGGCGTCGTCGGTGCTGGTCGCCGACCCCAGGCGGATGCTCGTGAGGTAGGCCTTGGTGTCGAGGGCGAGGTGACCGAGCAGCTTGGTGGCGCGTTCCACACCCAGCACCAGCACACCGGTCGCCATGGGGTCCAGCGTGCCGGCGTGCCCGACCTTGCGGGTGCCGATCAGCTTGCGCACCTTGGCAACCACGTCGTGGGAGGTCATCCCGCTCGGCTTGTCCACGACCAGCAGGCCGGGAGCGACGGGGGAGGGCAGGACCGCACGTCCGTTCTCTAGTTGGATACAGGCCACGCGAGTCATTCTGCGGCACGCCGATCTCCGGATGTTCACCGGCTCCCCATCAAAACCGAGTGGCTTTCAACTTCGGCATAACCTCGGCCACCGGTTGATCTTGAGCGGCGCGTGGCACCATGGAGCCCGGATTGCGAGGGTTGAGCATGAGGGTGATCGAACATCCCAGCCGCGAGGAGATGCGGCTGACCAGGGTGCTGCACGCGCTGTCCGATCCGACGCGGCTGCACATCGTGCGCTGCCTGGCCGATGACGCCGAGCACGAGATGACGTGCAGCGCGTTCGAGGTCAACGTGGGGAAGTCCACGCTGTCGGAGCACTTCAAGGTACTGCGCGAGGCCGGGGTGATCCAGGTCCGCTGCGAAGGCACCCAGCGCTTCAACTCGCTGCGCCGCGCCGATCTCGAGGACCTCTTCCCCGGCCTGCTCGGTGCCGTCCTCACCGCACCCGCGCAGGTCTAGGCGCGGACGGCGCCCGCGATCGCCCAGCGGTCGGAGGCGGTGCGCAGGAGCAGGGTGGCCAGGCGGAGCAGCATGAACACCGACAGGCCGGTCCAGATGCCCGCCAGGCCCCAGCCGAAGGCGAGCGAGGCCCAGATCAACGGGAGAAAGCCGATCAGTCCGCTGACCAGCGTCGCGGTGCGCAGGAACGCGGCGTCGCCCGCGCCGAGCAGCACGCCGTCGAGGGCGAACACCACACCCGCGATGGGCTGGAGCAGCACGAAGAACCACCAGGCGTGGGGAATCTCACCGAGCACCGCGGCGTCGGAGGTGAAGGCGGCGGGCAGCAGTCCCGATCCCGCCGCGAACACCACGCCGAGGGCCGCGCCCGCGACCAGGCCGTAGCGGGTGATCCGCCAGGCGAGCGCGCGGGCGGCGGCCTGCCTGCTCGCGCCGAGTTCGGCGCCGACCAGCGACTGCGCGGCGATCGCCAGCGAGTCGAGCAGCATCGCCACGAACGTCCAGAGCTGGAGCACGATGTGGTGGGCGCCTGCCGCGGCCACCGAGGTGCGGGTGGCCACCGCGAGCGCGGAGACGAAGCAGACCTGGAACGCCAGGCTGCGCAGCACGAGGTCGCGGGCCATGCCCAGCTGGGACCGCATGATGCTCCACTGTGGACGCACCGGCACCCGTTCCCGGCGCAGCGCGGCGAGGAACAGCGCCGCGCTCGCCGCCTGGCCCACCACGTTGGCCAGCGCCGAGCCGATCAGGCCCCAGCCCGCGGGGTAGACCAGCAGCGGGCAGAGCACCGCGGAGATGCCGTTGCCGAGCAGGACGTAGCGCAGCGGCCGGGCGGTGTCCTGCACGCCGCGCATCCAGCCGTTGCCCGCCATCGTGACGAGGATCGCGGGCACGCCGAGCAGCGCGATCCGCAGCCACCGCACCGCCTCCCCCGCCACCGCGTGATCGTCGGCCAGCGCGCGGGCGATGGGCTCGGCCAGCAGTTGGCCGAGCGTCAGCAGTACGAGCCCGACGGCCAGCGCCAGCCAGGTGGCCTGCACGCCCTCGCCCACCGCGTCCTCGCGGCGGCCCGCTCCGTGCAGCCGGGCGGCGCGGGCGGTGGTGCCGTAGGAGAGGAACGTGAGCTGCGCCGAGACCAGGCCCAGCACCAGCACGCCGATCGCGAGCGCCGCCAGCGGCACCCCGCCGAGGTGGCCGACGACCGCGGTGTCCACCAGCAGGTACAGCGGCTCCGCGGCGAGCACTCCGAGCGCGGGCAGCGCGAGACCCGCCACCCGGCGTGGACCGATCTCCCCCATGCGCGCTCCCGGTAAGGTGTGAACTCCGGAACAGCACCTTACGGTAAGGACCGTAGATGGACAACGCTGCTTACCTCGACGTGGCACTGCGGCTGGCGAACAGCCCGCTCGAGGACGTCGCCGCGCTGCGTGCCGCGCTGCACGAGGAGCCGTGGTGGGCCAACAACGCGGGCGATGGCGACCTGGTGGTGCTCCGCGAGGTGGCCGCCGGGCTGCGCCGGGTGCTGGCCGCGGCGGTGGCCGATGCGCCCGCCGAGGTGCTGGCGGAGGTGAACACGCTGCTCAAGGCGCATCCGCCGCAGCCGCAGCTGTCCTCAGGGCACGGCGAGCAGCCCAACTGGCACATCCACGTCGCCGACCCGCAGGCCACCCCCGCCACCGAGGTCGCCGCCGCCGTGGCCTGGGGCATGGCCGCCGGGATCAGCCGCTACGGCCTGGAACGCTGGGGCCACTGCGCCGCGACCGACTGCGAGACCTTCTTCCTGGACACCTCCACCAACCGGGCCAAGCGGTTCTGCTCCGCACGCTGCGCGAACCGGGTCCACGTGGCCGCGCACCGTTCCCGGCGACGCGCCTGAACCCAACCGTTATGCCGCCGTGACCACATAGTCAGCGACGATGTCCGGCATGACAACGACGTCCAATGTGGAGCAGGGCCGGTCGCGGAGCGCGCGACGGGTCATCGTCGCCAGCCTGATCGGCACCGCGCTGGAGTGGTACGACTTCTTCCTCTACGGCACGGCAGCCGCCCTGGTGTTCGGGAAGGTGTTCTTCCCGAACTACGAGCCGCTGACCGGGACGCTGCTGGCCTTCACCACCTATGCGATCGGCTTCGTGGCGCGGCCGGTCGGCGGGGCGGTGTTCGGCCACTACGGCGACCGCATCGGACGCAAGAACGTGCTGGTGATCACGCTGCTGCTGATGGGCCTGGCCACCGCCGCCATCGGCCTGCTGCCCACCTATGCCACGATCGGCGTGGCCGCGCCGATCCTGCTGGTCACGCTGCGGTTCCTCCAGGGGCTCGGCCTGGGCGGCGAATGGGGCGGCGCGGTGCTGATGTCGCTGGAGCACGGCGACCCCGCCAAACGCGGGCTGAACGCGAGTTGGCCGCAGGTGGGGGTGCCCGCGGGCAACCTGCTGGCGGCGGGCGTGCTGGCGGTGCTGGCCGCGACGCTGTCCGACGAGGCCTTCCTGTCCTGGGGCTGGCGGCTGCCGTTCCTGCTGTCCGCGCTGCTGGTGATCGTCGGCCTGTGGATCCGCATGACGATCGCGGAGAGCCCGCTGTTCGCGGAGGTCGAGCGCACGGGCCAGAAGGCGAGCATGCCGCTGCTGGATGTTTTCCGGCTGCACACCAAGGAGATCTTCACCGCCATCGGCGCCAGGGTGGGCGTTGACGTGGCGTTCTACACGTTCGTGTTGTTCATCATCACCTACGTCACCCAGCAGCTTCACCTGTCCAAGAGCGTCGGGCTGGCGGGCGTCTACATCGGGTCCGCCGTCCAGTTGGCGCTGATCCCGCTGTTCGGGGCGCTGTCCGACCGGTATGGCCGCCGCCCGGTGTCGCTGGCGGGTGCGATCGGCGCGGCGGTGTGGATCTTCGCGTTCTTCCCGCTGCTGGACACCAAGTCCACGGTGTTGATCGTGTTGGCGGCGGTGGTCGCGCTGGTGTTCCACGCCGCCATGTACGGCCCGCAGGCGGCGTTCATCGCCGAGCTGTTCAGCACTCGGCTGCGCTACAGCGGCGCCTCGCTGGGCTACCAGCTCGCGGGTGTCCTCGGCGGCGCGCTCGCCCCGATCATCTCCGTGCAGCTGCTCCAGTGGTTCGGCAGTTGGGTCGCGGTCTCGGTCTACGTCCTGATCACGCTGCTGGTCAGCATCGGCTGTCTGATCGCGGCGCCGGAGACCTCGCGCTTCACCCTCACCGCGAAGTAACTCAGGAGTCGCCGTGGCGGGCGGCCCAGGAGGCGATCTGGGTCCGGCTGCTGAAGCCCAGCTTGCGGGAGATGCGGTCCACATGGGTCTCCGCGGTGCGTGGGGAAATCACCAGCTTGGCGGCGATATCGGCGTTGCTGAGGCCGTCGGCCACCAGCCGGGCGATCTGGAACTCGCGGCGGGTAAGCCCGCCGCGGTCGGGCCTGCTCGTGGTGGATTCCTCGCCCATCGCGTAGGCCATGGCCTGCTCCCGGGACATGGTGCAGCCCTCGGTCATGCGCCGCCGCAGTTCCGCCTCCCCCAGCAGGTCTTTGACCTGGGCGAAGTTGAGGTCGTGGGCGCGGCCGAAGGTCGGATAGGCGGCCGGGGTGGAACCCAGCAGCGACCAGACGGTGTCCGCGACGCCGAACAGGGTCGCGGCGCGGGCGTACTCGCCGCGCTGGTTGGCGGCCCACGCCAGCAGGTCGCAGGTGAAGGCCGCGGTGAAGCGGTTGCCGATCTCGGTCTGGAGCCGCAGCGCCCGCCGGGCGATGTCCTGTGCGGTGTCGGGCTTCTCATCGGACAGCTCCACCTGCGCCAGGCCGTGCAGCAGCCAGCTTCGGAAGTAGATCTCGCCGCATGCCTCACTGCGGGCCAGGCCTTCGGCCAGCACCGCTCGGCCGGTGTCGCAGTCGCCGTCGAGTCCGTAGGCCTGACCGGCGAACATGCGCGCGAAGAGCTCGTCGGCCAGCAGCCGGTGCTCGGCGAAGGTGCGGATGGCGCCGGTCAGGTAGGTGATCGCCTTCGGCAGGTCGCCGCCGAAGGTGTAGAGAATGCCCCAGGCCACCGCCGTCCTGGCGGTGAGCACCTCGTCGCCGGTCCGCCGGGCCCGCTGGTCGGCCTCGGTCAGCCACTGGCCCGCCGAGGACAGGTCGGTCACCACCAGCGCCGCCATCGCGTTGATCCACAGCGCGGTGCCGCGTTCCGGCGCGTCCTCGGGCACACCGTGCAGGGCGCGCGCCATCGCGGTGCGGCCCTCGCTGAGGTACCCGGACAGCATGTAGTAGTGGATCACGGCGATGCCCGCACGGATCGCCGCCACCGCCTCGCCGGGCTCGTTGACCGAGTACTCCAGGGCGAAGCGGAAGTTGGCGTGGTCCCGCCGCAGCCGCCGCACCCAGCGCACCTGGTCCGGGCCGAGCCAGCCGCGGTCGAATCCCGCGGCGAGGTCGGCGAACCAGTCGCGGTGCCTGCGGATGATCCGGCACCGGTCCTCGCCAAGCTGCTCCTGGCCGTACTCGCGCAGCGTCTCCAGCATCCGGTAGCGGACCTCGCCGTCCTGCTCCTCGCGGAGCAGGATCGACTTGGCCAGCAGCGTGTCGATCGCGGCGGGCACGTTGACCTCGGGGCCGCCGCAGACGTACTCGGCGGCCTCGGCGTCGAACCCGCCGGAGAAGATGGAGGCCCGCGCCCAGAACAGCTGTTCGGACGCCGAGCACAGCCCGTGGCTCCAGTCGATGGTGGCGCGCAGCGTCTGCTGCCGCTCCGGCGCGGTGCGGGGACCCATGGTCAGCGCGGGCAGCCGCCGGGTGAGGCGCTGCGCCAGCTGTCCGACGGACAGCGCCCGCATCCGGACCGCGGCCAGTTCGATGGCCAGCGGCAGGCCCTCCAGCAGACGGCACAGCTCCGCGAGGTCGGCGAAGTTGTGCTCGGTGACCTCGAAACCGGGCAGCACGGCCCTGGCCCGGTCGGTGAACAGCTGCACCGCGTCGTACTGGCTCAGCTCATCTGGTGTGCCCACCCCGTCGGGCACGGCCAGCGGCGGCACCGCCATCACCTGCTCGGCATCGACGCCCAGCGGCTGCCTGCTGGTGGTCAGCACCACCAGCTCAGGGCAGCCCGCCAACAGCGCCTGGACGAACTCGGCGGCGGCCTCGACCAGGTGCTCGCAGTTGTCCAGGACGAGCAGCAGGCGCTTGGCGCGCAGGTGGTCGACGACGACGTCCACCGGGGGCCGCGGCGACTGGTCACGCAGCCCGAGGGCGTTGGCCACCACATCGGCCAGCAGCTCGGTGTCCCGCAACTCGGCCAGCTCCACCAGCAGAGCGCCGTCGCCGAAGATCTCCCCGGCCCGGCCGATGGCCTGGGTGGCCAGCCGGGTCTTGCCGACCCCGCCCGGCCCGGCCAGGGTCACCAGCCGGTGCTCGGACAGCAGCCGCCGCAGCACCGACAGCTCGCGCCGCCTGCCGAGGAAGCTGGTCACCTCGGCCGGAACTCCCGTCACGTCCTCACCCCCAGACGTGACCGAGTGTAGTGCGGTCATAGCCCGACCGGCCTATGACGGCGTCGGCCCCCTGGTCCACGGGAAGAGACCAGGGGGCCGACGCCAGGTTGGGCGAATGCCCAAGGGCCTCAGCAGGCGCCCTCGTCCTTCCATGCGGACATGCTCCCGGAGATCGAACCAGGCGCCTGGTTCTGCGAACCCCAGGTAGCGAGCCACTTGCGGCCGTTGTAGGTCACCCGGTCGCCGTTCCAGTACCACTTCGAGGACTCCCAGGCGTCCGTGCCCGCGCACGGCGTCGGGGCCGGGGTGCCGGTCGGAGCCGGGCCGCTGGTGGGCGCCGGGGACGCGGCGCCGACCGCCAGCTTCCAGATCGCGTAGGCGATGGAGTTGGCGGTGCGGTCCAGCGCGGTGGTGCTGATGTTGCTGGTGGTGTCGCAGCGCTGGTGGTAGCAGGTGTCGTAGGCGACGCCGGAGCGGCCGCCCCACTTCTGGGCCTGCGCCGCGGTCATCCGGTAGCTGGCACCGGTCGCGGTGCCGCTGGAGGCGATGCCGCCGTTGGTGAAGGAGGCGTCATCCGAGCGGTTCTTGCCCTCGGTGTTCTCCTCGGTCGGCACGTTGATCTCGTCGAAGTAGCCCTTGAACGCCTTGCCCAGCTCGGTGGTGATGTTGTTGATGAAGTAGCCGGGGTTGGTGGAGCCGATCATGTCGAAGTTGAGGTAGCCCTTGATCTTGCGCTTCTCCGTCGCGGGCAGGTTCTGCACGTAGTGCTTGGAGCCGATCAGGCCCTGCTCCTCGTTGGTCCACCAGCCGAAGCGGACGTGCTTGGACATGGTGGGCTTGGCCGCGGCGAGTGCCAGCGCGGCCTCCAGGATCGACGCCGAGCCGGAACCGTTGTCGTTGATGCCGGGGCCCGCCTGGACGCTGTCCAGGTGCGCGCCGAACATGTAGGTCTCGTTCTCGTCGCCGCCCGGCCAGTCCGCGATCAGGTTCGCGGTGGGCCGCCGCGAGCAGGAGGTGCAGTCCTGGCGGCGCACGGTGTAGCCCGCGGCCTTGAGCTTGGCCTCGATGTAGTCCACCGACTGGTTGTGGCCGCCGGTGGCGGTGAGGCGGTTGCCGCCGTTGTTGGTCGCGATGCGCTGCAACTCGGCGAGGTGCGCCTTGACCTTGTCCACCGAGATCGTCGGCCGGTCGGCCTGGCTGCCGGTCACGCCGAAGGTCATCGGCGCGGTGCGGACCTGCTCGCCGGAACCTGCGACGGTCACCGTGTAGGCACCCGATGGCGTGGCGCGGTCGGTGCTGATGGTGAGCCGCGCGGTGTCACCGGCCTTGACCGTGGCCGGGGAGAAGACGGCCTTCGCGCCGGTGGGCAGGCCCGCGGCGGTGAGGGTGATCTTCTCTCCGCTGCCCGCGACCGTCACCGGGACGGTCACCGACTGGCCCGCGGCCACCGTGGTGGCGGAGTTCTGCGCGTCGAAGGCCTTCGGCACCGACAGCGAGAAGTCGGCGCGGCCGAAGGTGCAGGTGACCTCGCTGTCGGCGGCGGGCACGCCGGAGGCGTTCCACGCGTCGCGGATGGCGTCGAACTCGGCGCAGCCGGTGAACAGGTCACGCGCCGCCTGCAGGGTGTTGCGACGGGCCTCGACGTCGTCCCAGGTCTCCCCCGCCTTGCGGAGCAGCGCGTTGCGCCAGACCTCGGTGGCCTTGGCGCGGTCGATGCCCAGCTTCTCGATGCCGATCTTCGTGCGGTCGCCCGCTGCCTCGGTGGTGCCGTCGGAGAGCACCCCGCCGGTCAGCGCGTCCACCAGCACGCGGCGCTGGCCGCCGACCTCCCAGGCCAGCCGGGCCGCGCCCGGTGCCTGCACCACGAGTCGCGCGGTGTCGGCCTTGCCGCCGGTGACCTTCGCGGCGGTCGCCTTGGCCTGGTCGGACTGCACGTCGGGCTGGATGGTCTGGATGGTGAAGGGCTGCTCGTTGGCGGTGTTGACGTGCCGGACGCCGCCGTCGGCGTCGGTCACGACGACCAGGTCGGCGCCGAGCACCGGCAGGCCCGCGTACTCCCGGTGATAGGAGACGTAGCGCAGGCCGCGGTCACCGCTGCGGACCTCGTCGCGAATATAACGCGACTGGGTCGCCGCCAATGCGGTACCGCGCTCGGCGGCCACGCGGTCGGCCGAGGAGATGGCTCTGGTGATCGAATCGGATTGGGGGTCGGCGCCGGCGGTGGTGCCAATGGCAGCCACCGTTCCCGCTACCAGCCCCAGGGCTGCGACCAGGGAAATCGCGTTCCTCATGGGCTACTCCGTAGGCAAAACACCATGGGCAGGGTCAAACTGGTGTTGTCGTACCGTAGCAATGCGCACCCTCGCATATAAGGCGGGAAATCCCTTGTTCCCCGTGCTATGGGCAGGTTTTATATGCGTTTTCCGCCCGAATTACTCTCAATGGCCTGAATTCTGTTTATATCCGCCCGGCGGTGGCGCACCAATGTTTAGCGGCCTAAACCGCCCAGAGTGGCGAAGTCCTGCTCGCTGAACGATCGGGCTGGAACCCTCGGAGACGTCGACGGGTTCGCCACCAAGAGCAGTCCGGTGGTGCTCCGAACTCCGGTCGCTAAAGCCCCTCGTGCGGAATGAGCGGCGCCGTGGCGAGGGCTCGGCGCAGATCGGCCACGACCGCGGCCTCGGGGCCGTCGTAGGTGAAACCCGCGGCGAGGCGGTGCCCGCCGCCGCCGAGTTGGGCGGCGGCGCGGCCGACGTCCACCCGGCCCGCCGAGCGCAGCGACACCGCCCAGCGGTCCGGTCCCGCCTGTTTGAGCACCGCGGCCACATCGGCCTCGGCGGTCGTGCGCACCACGTCGATCACGCTCTCCAAGTCCTCGCTGCGCACATCGGCCGTGTCCTCGGTGTGGATGGCGGTGAACACCAGGCCGCAGCCCTGCGCCGCGGCGGGCTCAAGCCGGGCCCGGCCCAGCACCCGCGACAGCATCCCCAGCCAGCCGAACGGCCTGCTGTTCATCAGCGAGCGGGACTCCGAGGCCGCGTCGACACCCAGGCCGAGCAGACGCGCGGCCAGCAGGTGGGTGGAGGGCTGGGCGAAGCGGAACGAGCAGGTGTCGGTGAGCAGCCCGGCGTAGAGGCAGCGGGCGATCACCTCGTCGACGGTTGCGCCGAGGGTGTCCAGCAGCCGCAGCACGATCACCGCGGTGGCCTCGGCGGCGGTGTCGAGCAGGTTGTGCGTGCCGAAGCGGGTGTTGGACACATGGTGGTCCACCACCAGCACCTTGCCCCCCGCCGCGACCGTGGCAGGCACCCGGTCGGCGAGCACGCCGAGCCGGGCCTGGCTCGCGGTGTCCAGTGCGACCAGCATCCGAGGCGCGGACGGCACCTGTTCGGGAAGCACCAGCAGGCCGGTGGAATCCAGCTCCCGCAGCGAGTCCGCGGGCGCGCCGGGGCCGCCGGAGGACACCCGCACCGAGGCGCCGCGGCGCTGGAGCGCGATGCCCAGCGCCAGCGCGCTGCCCAGGGCGTCGGCATCGGGGTTGACGTGAGCGATCAGCGTGACGTCCTCGGCCGCGGCCAACAGCGCCGCCGCCTGATCGAGGTCGGTATCAGCCGTCGCGTGCACGCATACCTCCACCACTCGATCCGGTACAAGAGTCGCAGAAGGGCCACCCTTTGGGCAGCACTGTTAGCGGAAGCACATAGCAGGACCGCCGCTATTCCGCCTCGTCGTCATCCTTGTCCTGGCGGTACGGATCGGCGTCCCCGGCGTGCTTGGCGCCCGCCGCGAGCCGAGCCACCTCGGCATCGGACTGCCGCGCCTTGGCCAGCAACTCGTCCAACTGCCGGGCGTTGTCGGGCACCGTGTCGGTGATGAAGGTCAGCGTCGGGGTGAACTTGATCCCGGTGTGCTGCCCGACCTTGGACCGCAGCACCCCCTTGGCGCTCTCCAGCGCCGCGGCGGTGCCCGCTTGGTCGGCGTCGCCGCCGAACACGGTGTAGTACACGGTGGCGTCCCGAAGGTCGGCGGTCAACTTCGCGTCGGTGATCGTCACCATCGCCAGCCGAGGGTCCTTGACCTCGAACTCCAGCGTGGACGCCACGATCTTGGCGATCCGCTTGGCCAACCTCTTCGCGCGGGCCGGATCAGCCACGGCATTCTCCTTCTACTCCTCCCGCTTAGCGTCCTAAAACCCGGAGATAACGGCGTTATGCACCTGTTTAGGACACTAGATCGGGGATTATTCGTCGTCGGGGCCCAGTAGGCGGTGGTAAGCGGAGAGGAGTTCCAGCTCCGGGCGGCCCGCCACCAGGCGTTCGCAGGCCTCCAGGACCTCGCGGACGTGGCGGGCGTCGGCGGCGACCGCCGCGACGCCGATCAGCGCTCTGCGGTGCAGGTCCAGGTGACCCGCCTCGGCGACCGCCACCTCGAAGCGGCGGCGCAACTCGGCGATCACCGGCCGCACCACGGACCGCTTCTGCTTCAGCGAATGGACGTCGCCTAGGAGCACGTCCAGTTCGAGCGCACCCACATACACAGCATCACCGGATCATTCGGGAAGGGCCACCTGGTGGGGACGTGCGGCTTCCCGGGGAGCCGTTGCGGCTCCCCGGGAAGCTCGGACCGCTAGTTGCGGGGCTTCTCCCGCATCTCGTAGGTCTCGATGACGTCGTCCACCTTGAGGTCGCCGTAGTTGCCCAAGGTCAGACCGCATTCGAAGCCCTCGCGGACCTCGGTCACGTCGTCCTTGAAGCGGCGCAGCGTGCCCACCGTCAGGTTCTCCGCCACCACGACGTTGTCGCGCAGCAGGCGAGCCTTGGAGTTCCGCTTGATCTCGCCGCTCATCACCAGGCAACCGGCGATGGTGCCGACCTTCGAGGACTTGAACACGTCGCGGATCTCGGCGCGGCCGAGGGCGACCTCCTCGAACTCCGGCTTGAGCATGCCCTTGAGCGCCTGCTCGATCTCCTCGATGGCCTGGTAGATCACCGAGTAGTAGCGCACCTCGACGCCTTCGCGGTTGGCGAGTTCGGTCGCCTTGCCCTCTGCCCGGACGTTGAAGCCCAGGACCAGGGTGTTGTCCGCGATGGCGAGGTTGATGTCGCCCTCGGTGATGCCACCGACGCCGCGGTGGATCACGCGCAGCTCGACCTCTTCGCCGACGTCGAGCTTCATCAGGGCGTCTTCCAGTGCCTCGACGGTACCGGAGTTGTCACCCTTGATGATCAGCGCGAGCTGGCTGGTCTCCTTCAGCGCGGAGTCCAGGTCCTCCAAGCTGACGCGCTTGCGGCGCGAGGCCAGTTCGGCGTTGCGCTCGCGGGCCCGGCGGCGGTCGGCGATCTGCCGTGCCACCCGGTCCTCGTCGACGACCAGGAAGGTGTCACCCGCACCCGGCACCGACGTGAAGCCGATGACCTGCACGGGCCGCGACGGGAACGCCTCGATGACGTCCTCGCCGTGCTCGTCCACCATGCGGCGCACGCGGCCGTAGGCATCGCCCGCGACCACCGAGTCGCCGACCCGCAGCGTGCCGCGCTGCACCAGCACGGTCGCCACCGGGCCACGGCCGCGGTCCAGGTGCGCCTCGATGGCCACACCCTGCGCCTCCATGGCCGGGTTCGCCCGCAGGTCCAATGCGGCGTCCGCGGTCAGCAGGATCGCCTCCAGCAGCGCCTCGATGTTGATGTTCTCCCGAGCGGAGATGTCAACGAACATCGTGTCGCCGCCGTACTCCTCGGCGATGAGGTTGTACTCGGTGAGCTGCTGGCGGATCTTGGCGGGGTTGGCCCCCTCCTTGTCGATCTTGTTCACCGCGACCACGATCGGCACGCTCGCCGCCTGGGCGTGGTTGATCGCCTCGACCGTCTGCGGCATCACGCCGTCGTCGGCCGCGACGACCAGCACCGCGATGTCGGTCGACTTGGCACCGCGGGCACGCATGGCGGTGAACGCCTCGTGACCCGGGGTGTCGATGAAGGTGATCAGCCGCTCGTTGCCGTCCAGCGAGGTCTCCACCTGGTAGGCGCCGATGTGCTGGGTGATGCCGCCCGCCTCGCGCTCGTGCACGTTGGCGTTGCGGATCGTGTCCAGCAGTCGGGTCTTACCGTGGTCGACGTGACCCATGACGGTCACCACCGGCGGCCGGGAGGCGAGTTCCTCCTCGCCACCGGCGTTCTCGCCGTAGGTGATGTCGAAGCTCTCCAGCAGCTCGCGGTCCTCGTCCTCGGGGCTGACGACCAGGACGTTGTAGTTCATCTCCGAGCCGAGCAGCTCCAGGATCTCGTCCGAGACCGACTGGGTGGCCGTGACCATCTCGCCGAGGTGGAACAACGCCTGCACCAGTGCTGCCGGGTTGGCGTTGATCTTGTCGGCGAAGTCGGTCAGCGAGGCGCCGCGCGGCAGGCGGATGCTCTCGCCGTTGCCGCGGGGCAGCCGGACGCCGCCGACCGACGGCGCCTGCATGTTGTCGAATTCCTGGCGCTTCTGGCGCTTGGACTTGCGGCCCTTGCGGGACGGTCCGCCCGGACGGCCGAAGGCACCCGCGGCACCGCCACGGCCACCGCCGGAACCGGGACGGCCACCGCCGCCACCAGGCCGGAAACCGCCGCCGGGGGCGCCACCGGGCGCTCCGCCACCGCCACCGGGACGGAAGCCACCGCCGCCGCCACCGCCACCTGGGCGGAAGCCGCCGCCACCGCCACCGCCGCCGCGGAAACCACCGCCACCGCCACCGGGACGGCCACCGCCGCCACCACCTGGGCCGCGACCGCCACCGCCGCCACCCGGGCCACCGCCGGGACGACCGCTGGGCTGCGGCCGGGGCGGCATCATGCCGGGGTTGGGCCTCGGCGGCATCGAGCCAGGACCGGGACGGGGCCCGCGGTCCGCGCGGTCGCCGCCGGGACGGGGTCCTGCCTGCCGGTCACCGCGAGGTCCGCGGTCGGGACGGTCACCGCGGTCCGCCCGCTCGGGACGGTCCGGGCGGTCACCGCGCGGCGGCCGCTCACCGGGGCCGGGACGCGGACCCGACGGACGACCCGCCGGGGCGCCGCCACCGACACCGAAGGGGTTGTTGCCCACGCGCGGTCCACGCGGACCGGGCTTGGGGCCCTGCGGCTTGGGTGGCACGACAGCAGATCCGCCGGGCCGGGGGCCCTGCGGCTTGGCACCGTGCGGCTTGGAGCCGCCCTGGGGCTTGGCCGGAGCCGAGGCGTCCGCGGCGGCCGCCGCGGGCTTCTCGATCTGGCGCTCACCCGCGGGCTTGGGAGCGGGCGTACGGGGGCCCGGCTTGAACACCGGGTTCTCCACCTTCGGCCGCGCAGGCTGCTGAGCCTGCCTGTCCTCGGTCTTCTCCACCGGCTTCGCGGGAGCGGGCGCCGGGGCCGGAGCGGGCTCCGCGGCGGCTGCGGGAGCAGGCGCGGGTGCCTTCTTCGGCGGCCCTGGCTTGACCGCGGGCGGACCCGGCTTCGCGGAACCGGGCTTCGGAGCGCCGCCACCCTTGGCCGGAGAGCCCTTGGTGTAGGCGTCGCGAAGCCGCCGCGCGACGGGTGCCTCGACGGTGGAGGACGCGGACTTTACGTATTCGCCCTGATCGGCGAGCTTTTGAAGTACTTCCTTACTCGTGACACCGAGCTCTTTGGCGAGCTCGTGCACGCGGGCCTTACCTGGCACTGCACTCCTCATCTGATGAGGCCGCCAGGCTGCTTGGCCCGTCGACCTCGTCTAATGTCGCGCGTTCATGTCTTCAGCTTCACGGCTGACTCATGACGGGTCGACCTGCTTCCTTGGTTTGCCTGGCGCGGGACTTTCCCGCACCGGACGTGTGCTCCGGCTGCGCTTCGAGGTGCTCCCGCACGGCCGCGGCATCGAGCGGACCCGGTACCCGGAAGGCTCGGGGAAACGCTCGCCGCCGCTGCGCCGCGTGCAGACACTCCAGCTCAGGGTGGATCCATGCTCCCCGCCCGGGATGCCTGCGTCGGGGATCGGGGACGAGTAACGCATCCACGATCACCACGCGCAGCAGCTCAGAGGCGGACGCCCGACCCCGGCATCCGACGCATGTCCTGATGGGACTTCGACGTGCCGACACCGTTGCCTTACGTTCCGCCACTGAAAGTCTAACGCGTTCGGTTCACTCAGCCGAACTCACGGGTGCTCCGCCTTCCGATGCACCCGCGGCGGGGACCGGATCGGCATCGCTGCGGATGTCGATCCGCCAGCCGGTGAGCCTGGCGGCGAGCCGTGCGTTCTGGCCTTCCTTGCCGATGGCCAGCGACAGCTGGAAGTCCGGCACGATCACCCGTGCGGTCTTCGCGCGCTCGTCGACCACCCGTACCGATACAACCTTCGCGGGCGAGAGCGCATTCCCGACGAAGGTGGCCGGGTCCTCGGAGAAGTCGATGATGTCGATCTTCTCGCCGGACAGTTCGCTCATGACGTTGCGCACCCTGGCCCCCATCGGCCCGATGCAGGCGCCCTTGGGGTTGACCCCGGAGACCGTCGACCGCACCGCGATCTTGGACCGGTGGCCTGCCTCGCGGGCCACCGCGGCGATCTCCACGGTGCCGTCGGCGATCTCCGGCACCTCCAGCGCGAACAGCCTGCGCACCAGGTTGGGGTGGGTGCGCGAGAGGGTGATCTGCGGCCCGCGGGCGCCGCGGGACACGCCGACCACGTAGCACTTGATCCGCTCGCCGTGGTTGTAGTTCTCCCCCGGCACCTGCTCGGCGGGCGGCAGCACGCCCTCGGTGTCGCCGACCTTGACGATCACCATGCCGCGCGAGTTGGCGCGGGCGTCACGCTGCACGACACCGGCGATGATCTCGCCCTCTTTGGCGGAGAACTCGCCGAAGGTGCGCTCGTGCTCGGCGTCCCGAAGCCGTTGCAGGATGACCTGGCGGGCGGTGGTGGCCGCGATGCGGCCGAAGCCCTCCGGGGTGTCGTCCCACTCCTGCTCGACGTTGCCGTCCTGGCCGATCTCCTGGGCGAGCACCCGCACGTAGCCGGACTTGCGGTCCACCTCGACCCTGGCGTGCGGGTAGTGGCCCTCGGTGTGCTTGTAGGCCGTGAGCAGCGCGGTCTCGATGGCCTCCAGCACGGTGTCGAAGGGGATGTCCTTGTCCCGCTCGATTGCACGAAGCGCGGCGATGTCCACGTTCATTTCGACTCCTCCTTCGCTTCGCGTCCACTCTGGACGGGGTTGGTGCTCTGGTTCGTTCCGCTGCCGAGCAGCTTCAGGTCGGCCACCGGCGGCTGTCGGAACTCCACCTCCACCATGGCGTTGGCGACCTCGGTGAAGGCCAGCCGACGCAGTGACCCGTCCACGAGCAACACCACGCCGTCAGCATCCGCGTCGCCGACCCTTCCGAGCAACTCGGAACCGTCGGTGCGGCGAACCTTGACCAGCCGGAGCCTGGCGCGCCGCCAGTGGCCCAGCTTGGTCAGCGGGCGGTCCACACCCGGGGAGGTGACCTCCAGGGTGTACGGACCGCCGAGTAGATCATCGCAGTTGTCCAGCGCGGTCGAGACGGCCCTACTGGCTTCGGCCACCTCGTCCAGGCCGATTCCGTCGTCGGCGTCGACAACGACCTTGATCCGTCGCTTGCGGCCGGCCAGGGTGACTTCGAGCTGGTCCAGGTCGAAGCCCGCGTCCTCGACGGCCTTGGACACGGTCGGCTCCAGCCGCTTGGTCAGCTCGGCGGCTTCGCTGGACATGATCTTGCTCTCCCTAGCTGTCGACCCGGTGCCGTCGTTGGGGGACGGCACGACGACGACCGGCGTTGCGCCCCGCCGGTCGTGGTCGCCCAGAGTATCTCCTCCCGAGGGCACCGGTACGCCATTGATCGCATCCGTGAGGTGTCGGCGGCGCAACTTCTGCGCTCAGCGGCCGGCAAGATGACTCCCTGTGACCCCGACTCGTGCAAACCGGCGCACCGTGCTGGCCGGTGCCGCGGCGCTGGCGGCCGCGCTGCCCTTGGCAGGCTGCGGTCTGTTCGACAACGCGCCCGAGCCGCCCGACCCGTTGGAGGCGCTGCACTCCGCGGCGTTGTCCGACGCCGCGCTGGCGGAGACGATCGCGGGCGGTTTCGCGGATCTGGCGGGCCGCGCGGATCAGGTGGCCCGCGACCGCAAGGCGCATGCCGACGCGCTGTCGGCGGAGTTGGTCCGGGTGGCGCCGCGGCGGTCGGAAAGTCCCGCGCCCGCGCCGTCGGCGCCGCCGCGGCCGAGCGGCCAGCGGGCGGCGGTGAGCGCGCTTACCGCGGCGTTGCGGTCCTCGGAGCAGGCCGCGGCGAAGCTGGTGCCTGGGCTGCCCCGGCACCGCGCGGCGTTGGTCGGCTCGATCGCGGCGGGCTGCGCCTCGTTGCAGGAGGTGGTGTCGTGACCTCGGCCGTCTCGGTGCCCTCGGACGCGGTGCCCGCCATGCAGGTGGCGCTGGGCGCGGAGCACGCGGCGGACTGGGCGTACGGGCTGGCGAGCGCGTTCCTGCCCGCGTCCTCGGACGCGGCGGTGGCGGCCGGACTGGCCGCGCACCGGGCGCGCCGGGACGCGGCGGACCGGCTGCTGCGGGACGCGGGCGCCACGCCGGTGTCGGCGCAGCCCTCGTACCAGCCGCCCAAACCGGTGACCGACCGGGCGTCGGCGCTGGAGCTGCTGGTCACGGCGGAGTCGGACACCGCCGCGGCGTGGCGCTCGGTGCTGGAGCACACCGACGACGCGGGCCTGCGCACGACGGCGCTGGACGCCCTCACCTCGAGTGCGGTCCGCGCGACCCGCTGGCGCGCGAACGCGGGCATCAATCCCTCGACGGTGCCATTCCCCGGAAAATCCCCCACCTGAGCGGCAGGGCCCTCTCCCCGAGGCCGCATGATGTCGCCCCGCGCGATCATGATGTTCCCCCGGGGGCGCATGATGTCGACGCAGGGCGTTTTCGGGCGCAGGCGCCCCCGAATTCAGCCTAGCCACCGAGGTGGGCGGCTTCGGGGATTGCTCAATGTCGGCGTGCCGGGTTGGCCTGCCGGGCCTGGCGGGCAGGGGTTTGCGGGCCGCGTTGGCGTGCGGAGGTCTGCGGACCGCGCTTGGCCTGGCGGGGTTGCGTTCCGCGTTTGACCTGCCGGCGTTGTGTGCCGCGTTTGGCGTGTGGGTGTTGGTGTGCCGAGGTTGCGTGCCGTGTTCGGCGTGCGGGGTTGGTTTGCCGCGTTTGGCCTGCCGAGGTTGCGGGCCGCGTTTGACCTGCCCGGGGTTACGGGCGGCGTTTGGCGTGCGGGGTTGGTGTGCCGGCGGATGGCTTCGAGGGTCCGTACGACAGCACCACTTTGGGAAGCCCGCCGGCGGCTACTTCATTTGATGGCGAACAGTTGAACGGACCTGACGAGCAGACAGGAATGTCGCACCGACGGGATGATGTCAGCCGAGGTTCGCGTTCAGGGCGTCGTTGCTGATTCGCCTGAGCAGGCTGGGGTCCTTGTGGCGGTCGTCGAAGAAGTCCGACTCCACGATGGTGACCTTTGTTCCGTCGTGTTTGGACGCGTAGCCCGCGTCGGTGAGGCGGTCGGGTCCGCCGGGTACTCGCCTGCCTTCCCTCAGCAGGTCGTTGACGTTGCCGGTGTTGTCGGTGTCGGCCAGGGTGCGGAGTTGTTTGGCCTCGTCTTCGGTGTGCATCGTCACGATCGCGACGCTGACCACGATCTGGGTGCCGTCCTCGGTCTGCGTGGTGTAGAGGGCACGGGTGAGGTCGGTGCAGGGGTGCTGCTGGAAGAACCTGGCCACGTCGTCGTAGGCGTTGGCGGCGCAGTTGGCCGTTTGCTGCTTGTCGACCTTGGCGAAGTCCTTGGCGGCGGGCTTGGGGATCGGCTCGCCCGCGTGTTGCTCGGAGCCCGCGATCAGCCAGATCAGGCCCGCGATGACGGCGACCAGGAACAGGCCGAGGGCGTAGAGCAGGTAGCTGACCCAACCGCCCGTGCGGCGCGTTTGGCGCGGCGGCGCGTGGTGGTAGGCCGGTAGCTGGGGTGGCCTGCGGACCTCGAAGGGGTGCGCGTGCTCGGGGCTCACATGCGGCAGGAGCGCCGTGTGATTGGGCCGCACGTCCTGCACCGGTACCGTCGGGTGATCGCGTACCGTGTGATCAGGTGGAACTTGCCGATCCGACACGACTTGTCACCTTATCGGGTAGTTCCGCGCCGCACGAATCGAGCCTTCCGTTGTTTGTACGGTGGTGCCTGTGTTGAGTCGGGAATTGGAGATCCACACCGGCGCGCGTGAGGTCGTCCACGATCTGACCGCCGAATGTGAACGCTTTGTCGGGTCCGCGGGCGGCGACGGGCTGCTGCATGTGTTCGTGCCGCATGCCACGGCTGGGTTGGCGATCCTGGAGACCGGGGCGGGCAGCGACGACGATCTGCTGGCCGCGTTGCGGGACCTGCTGCCCTCGGACGACCGGTGGCGGCACCGGCACGGCTCCCCCGGGCACGGCCGGGACCATGTGCTGCCCGCGCTGATCCCGCCGTTCGCCACGGTCCCGGTAATCGGCGGCAGGCTCATGCTGGGCACCTGGCAGTCGATCTGCCTGGTCGACACCAACGTGGACAACCCGGTGCGCAAGGTGCGGCTGAGCCTGCTGCGGGACTGACCGGCCACCGTGGGCGAATCCGCATGTAGGCGCGTCCGGACTCGCCCGCGGGTTGATCGACTATCGTCCGAGTCCGTGCGCAACGGGCTGCCGGAGACCGAGCCGGGGGAAACCACCGAGTCCGAGTCGACGCGACGGCGCTACCTGAGCCTGAACCCGCGGCAGATGGCCAGGATCGTGTTGATCCTGCTGGCAGTGGCGGGCGGCATCGTGCTGGGGCGCTCCGAGCACGCCGTCGACCCGGGCAAGGCCGATGTGGTGTGGGACGTCGGGCTTGGCCTGTTCGCCGCGTTGATCACCGCCTTGACCATCGTCTTCGCCGTCACCACCTCGCAGCAGACGCGCTGGCCCTCCTTCGGCGACCTGATCGCGGCGATCGCGGCGACATCCTGGCTGGCCGCCGCCGTCAGCGGCATCCTGTTGGCCGCGGTCGGGGATGTGCTGGACAGCGCGCCCGCCACCTCGCTGGGCGCGATGCTGTGTGTGCTGCAACTGGGGTTCGGCATCGACACGCTGGTGGTGCTGATGCGGCTGCGCACCGCGGCGGGGCGGGCGGCCCTGTTGCGCAGGCTGGCGACCAAGCGGCTGCAGCGGGCGGCGAAATCCGGTGACCGGCCCGACCTGGCGGCGCTGGGTCCGCTGACCGACCTGCAGGACGAGATCGAGTACTGCATCGACCGCAACGACGTCGCCGAGTTGGTGGCCAGGATCTCGGAGGTCGTGGCGGGCCACGAGCAGGACCGCACCGCCGACCAGGCGCGCTGGCGGCTGGCGCTGCTCACCCACCTGCTCAACCGGGTTGGCCGCTCGGTGCTGTTCGAGAACCTGGCGGGCGATGCCGTGCGCTCCGCCGTTCCCCCGCTGCTGCAAGGGTCTTTACACGCCAGTTGGCGGCTAGCGTCGCTGACCTTCCCGGACCGGCGCCGCGACGAACTGCCCGCGGCGGTGGCGCTGGGGCAGATCTGCCGGGTGATCGCCTGGGAACAGCAGTGCGCGCACGAAAAGCTCCAGCGCCACCCCGACGACAGCAGCATGCTCCAGCTGATCGGCGCGCTGTACCAGGGTCGGCACCGCATCGTGCGCTTCGTCGACCCCGACCCGCCCGGGTTCTTCCGCACCCCGCAGGACCCCTGGCCCTACGGGTTCAGCGACCCCAAGGCGGCGCTGGTGTGGATGTATGCCATGTGCGAGTTCGGCAGCAGCCACGTCGGCAACGGCCTCTACATCCTGTGCGAGGTGGTCACCGGCGAGAAGTTCTACGGCAACTACTGGCACGGTGACTGCGTGCTGAGCACCATCGAGCGCCGCATCGGCGACAGCCCGCTGATGGCCGAGTGCGGCGGCCTCACCTCGGTCAGCATGGAACTGGCGGCGACGGTCATCGCGGGGCTGCGCAACCGCCGATTCGTTCCGCCGGAGGGCTTCGAGAAGCACCCCGACTACGCGGTGTCGCGGCGCAGGCTGCGCACCAGGCTGTCCATGTTCGCCACCCACGACTGCCTGCCCGATGCCGAGTCGGCTCTGCACTGGATGGCCGAGGCGCTGACGGCGGCGCCGACCATGCCAAGCCTGGGCAATGTGACCATGGCGGCGTTCGCGCGCTACACCGACACCGGGGGCCTGCCGCTGTACTCGCTGTCCGAGCGTCCCGGTTCGGTCGCGCTGGCCTGCGTGGTGCGGCTGCTGCTCAATCACCCCGACCAGGCGAAGCTGCTGGTGACGCGACTGCCGGACGCGTTGCTCGCGGGCGCGTTGCAGCAGGCGCGGTTCGCACTGTCCGACCGCGGCAGCGGGGAGGCGGTGGTGTTGTCCCGCAACACCGGCGGGCCCACCGTGCTCGGCCCGCGCAAGGCGCAGGAACACGAACTGCTCGACATCGTCGGGGAGGTGATGGCCGATGTCTGACCTGGCGGCCTGGCGGGAGCGTGCGACCGAGGCGGCGGGCGCCGAACGGGTGTGGCTGGTGCAGCTCACCACCCGCTGGTGCACCGACCCGGAGTGGCAGCGACTGCGCGACGAGATCGACACCGCGTTGTTCCGCACCGTGCTGCTGGGCGAGCCGCACGTGTTCCGGCGGATGCTGCTCTACGACCTCCCCAGCGACCTCGGGCCGACCCAGGCCGAGTATCGGCGCGCGATGATCGACCACCAGGCCTGGTTGGCCAGGCTGCGCCGACAACTGTCCGCTGTGGACGCCGCCAGTGAGAGCCTGCGCCCATCCGACCGGCAGAACTACCTGGCGCGGCTGGTGATCCTGCCGCGCGCAGGGCAGCCCGCGCCGATCACCGCGCCGGACGGGCTGTGGATCGGCGAGCCGCCCGCCGAGGTGCGCACGGCGTGGGAGGCCGAAGGGCTCATTCCCTGTGACCCGCACGAGGAACTGCTGATCGGCCCGCACAGCGATCGCAATCCGCTGTTCCTGGGCAGCCTCGGCTAGTTACCGAAAATCGACCAGGCAAAACGACCGGGGTGGATACGATCGGTCGCACTCGGTAAGGAGATCGGCCAATGACACGGTTTGTGCGCTGGCTGCGGGGGAACGCCGAGGTCGTCTTGGCGCTCACGGTCGCCGTGACGGTCGGCCTCCTCGCGGTGCTGGAAGTCAAGGGCGTCAACGACCAGACGCTGAGCTCGGCGATCCTGCTGGTCCTCGCGCTGCTGGCGGCCACCCTGCTGCGGGACCGCAAGCAGGCGGCCAAAGCACTGGCGGACGCTGCCGCCGTTCGAGTGCTTTCCGGTGTCGAAGTGGGACAGGAACATGCGGAGGCACGCCGGGAGACCGATCAGTGGGTGTTCAAGGGCGGCACCGGCACCTACCTTAGAGCGGTGACGCTTCGTGAATGCGTCGAAAACGCACGGCGGGAACGGCGTCCGCTGCGCATGCAACTGGAGATCATCGATCCCACCAACGCCGCGCTCTGCGCGGAGTACGCCCAGTTCCGGCATTCGCTCACGCCAGGGCCCGACGGCACCGGCGAGACGTGGACCCCGGAGCGCACCCGCAAGGAGGCCTATGCCACCGTGCTGGCCGCCTGCTGGTACCGACAGCGCTTCACGTTCCTGTCCATCGAGGTCGGCCTGTCCGCCACGATGACCACTTTCCGCTGGGACATGTCCTCGCAGCGCCTGATCATGACGCAGGAGGACCCCTCCGGCCCGGCGCTGATGTTCGAGAAGGGCAGGCCGTTCTACCGCGCCTACAGCCGCGAATTGGTCGCGAGCTTCCACCAGGCCCGGCCGGTGCAGGTGGACAAGGTGCGGGACCTGCCGCTGTCCGACGAGCCGACGGTGGACGAGGTGCGTGCGCTGTTCACCGGGCTCGGCGTGGACCTGCCCCGGGCGTTCACCGACCGCGATGTCGGCGACGTGATCCGCAAGGCGCTCAAAGCGAAGAACCCGTACTGACATGGACTACGACCTCATCCAGCACGCCATCGCCGAGGGCAGGGCCTCCGATGAGATCCCGCACTGGGCCAATCGCACGCTGACCGAGGTCGGCAGGGGCGAAACCACCCTGACCGCGCTGCGGCACCCGCTGGGCTTCATCTGCCTGCCGGTGGAGCGCACCGAGGACACCGGGCTGTGCGTGCACGTGTGGAGCGAGGAGTTGCACACCGCGACGCCCACCACCTCGACGGTGCACGCACACAGCTGGGACCTGATCAGTTATGTCCTCTATGGACAGTTGCGCAACGATCTGCTGCACGTGACGGACGCGCCCGACGCCCCGTACCGGCTTTTCGAGGTGCACAGCGTCGGCGACGTGGACGAGTTGCGGAGCACGCCGCGGCTGGTGAACTGCGTGCTCGCCGAGTCGGAGCAGGTCGACTCGGGCGAGGTGTACTCGCTGCCCGCCGGGATTTTCCACGCCACCGACGTGCGGGGCGAGGCCGCGACCGTGGCACTCGGGGTGGGCAGGCCAGGCATCCTGGACCTGTCGCTGGGGAACCCGCACACCACCAAAAGCCACCGGGTGCGGCGACAGCGCTGCACACCGGCGGAAACCGCCTACGCTGCCAGGGTGGCCACCCGGCGGCTCGCGGGTGTTGGCGCGAGATAGGGAGCGACGTTATGCGGGCCCAGAAGACAGCGGTGGATCTCGACAGGGCTCGCGGGCTGGCGGTCCGGGCCGCGGAGGAGGCGGGGCTGCTGCTCCGCGCCGGTGCGGACGCCGACCTCGGCATCCGCAGCAAGGGCAGCAACGGTGATCTGGTCACCAAGCTGGACGTGGCCGCCGAGGAACTGATCGTGGCGCGGCTGGGCGCCGAATACCCCGAGCATCGCATCATCGCCGAGGAGTCCGGCGTGCGGGCGGGCGCGGACGCCGAATGGACGTGGCTGGTCGACCCGCTGGATGGCACCAACAACGTCGCGATCGGCCTGAACACCTACGTCGTCGGCATCGCGCTGTGCGACGGCGGGCTGCCGGTGGTCGGGGTGGTGCACGACCCGGTGGCCGGTCAGACCTGGTCGGCGGTGCGCGGCCAGGGCACCCGGGGTCCGCTGCGGCGCCGCTCCGCGGGCACCCGGCCGCCGGTGCTGGCCTGGACGCAGGGCCATGCGGTGATCGGCGACCCCGAGGCGGCGAAGACCGCGCTGGGACTGCGGGTGGCGCTGGAGTCCCGCTCGCGGCGGCTGCTGCAACTGTGGGCGCCGCTGCTGTCCTGGGTGCTGTTGGCGCGCGGCGACATCGACGGCTTCGTCGGCTACCGCGCCGAGGGCGTCGACCTGCCCGCGGGCCTGCTGCTGGCGGTGGAGGCAGGCATCGAGGTGCGCGACTTCGACGGCAACCCCTTCGACGGCAACCTCGACCTCACCGACGCCGAGCGCAATTACGTCGCGGGCCGCCCCGAGGTGATCGACGACCTGCTCGCCGCGGTGCGCTCCGCGGGCGCCATCCACGTCACCGGCCTGTGACTCGTCCACAAAGTATTTGAACAGGAAATCACCTGTGCGCCGTTAGGGTTGTCTTCCGGCAACCGAGAGCGGTGTCGGCTTTGTCGCGGCCATCGAATCGACATGATTGGCCCGGACGGTCGAGCTTCTGGTTTTCCGCTGCCGACGTCATTCGATTGGCGATTCTGGGATGGTCAGAAGCATGGGCTGGTTGGACGAGGGCGACCAGATCGCCTCGATTGTCGGCGCACTGTTCGGCATCCTCGTGGCGTGGATCACGGTGGTCCGACCCCTCGCCGCCAGGCGCCGAGCGCGGTCGAAGTCCCTGCGCACGGCCGCCCTGAAACTGGCCCTCGACGTCGCCGAGGCGGAGTCCGTCGCACGGCAGCAGCTTCTGGGGGACAGCGGCGACCCGCGGCCCGCTGATGTCGGCTTCGCCCAACCGGACGCGGCGGACCTGCGGTGGCGAACCGACGGCGGGCCCGGCGAAGGGACGCTGACCCGCATCGCCGAGTACTACCGCGGTTTGGAGCGCGGCCGGTTGGTCCTGCTCGGCGAACCGGGGTCGGGAAAGACGATCCTGGCCATCCAGCTACTGCTGGACCTGGTCAAAGACGTGGACACCGAAGTGGACGCCGCGGACAGGGACCGGGGCGGGGTGGGTCGGATTCCGGTGCGGCTGAGCCTGCCCGCGTTCCTGCCCGGCTGGGGTCCGCCCAAGGCCGTCAGGGCCCAGCTTCAGCGGTGGATCGCCGACCAGTTGGCCACCGTGTACGGAGTCGCGCGCCCGGTGGCTCGCACGCTGGTCGAGCGGGGGTGGGTACTGCCCATCCTCGACGGTCTGGACGAGATGGACCCGGAACCGGACAGGAACCGGCAGGGGGGACACGAAGTCGTGCCGCACCGTGCTCGTGCGCTGCTGGCCGCCCTCAACCTCCCTGGCGGCGGGGTGCTGCCCCCGCTGGTGCTGGTCGCCCGGACGGCGCGGTACTGGGAGCTGCGGGACGGCCCGTCCCCGACCACCGGGGTGCTGGAGGACGCCACCGCGGTGATCACCCAACCGCTGACCGTGGACCAGGCCACCGGGTGGCTGGTGCACCGCTTCCGGGGCCAAACCACGGACCAGGGTCATCCGCTGCGCT
This sequence comes from Actinorectispora metalli, assembly GCF_056323685.1. Classification (NCBI taxonomy): domain Bacteria; kingdom Bacillati; phylum Actinomycetota; class Actinomycetes; order Pseudonocardiales; family Pseudonocardiaceae; genus Actinorectispora; species Actinorectispora metalli. Next base: position 4,004,053 of record NZ_JBREYE010000001.1, on the reverse strand, counting down.
GGGCCGGAGTCATCAGGGCGATCGAGGACGACCCGACCGGACCACTGGCGACCTGCCTCACCTCCCCACTGCGGCTTTATCTCGCGGTCAACAGCTACCGCGATCCCGACGGGCCGCAACCCGATGAGCTGCTGGACCTCTCCGCGGACGAGCTGGAGGAGCGCCTGTTCTCCCGGTTCATCCCCGCCGTCACCGCCCACCACGGCAGACCGGACGGCAGCCACTACCAGCCGGAGGACGTCTCCCGCTGGCTGGTCACCTTGGGCGAGCATCTCCGATGGATGGGTGCGCACGGCTCCTCCCCCGTCGACCTGCACCTGCACGAGCTGTGGCGAAGCGCGCCACGCGCGGGCTTCCTCCGCTTCGTCACCGCCGGGATCTACAGCACGCTCACCGCACTCCCGCTGCTCGGGGTGGCCGTGCTCTACCTGCTGACCTATCGCGCCGCCTCACCAGAGGTCGGCTGGCCGTTCGTCTGGGTCCTCGTCGCCATCGGGGGAGGCTTCGGTCTCGCGGCCTTCGCCTTTGGACTGCGGACGCGGTCGAGGCTGCTGCGCCTGGAGCTTCAACAGATCCGCGTGGGGTTTCGCCGCAGGGAGGTCAAGGCGGGTCTGGTCGGGGCGCTGTTCGCGGCGGTCATCTTCGGCCTGGAAGCCGGGGCGGTGGTCGGGGTCATCACCTTCATCGTCTGCTACCTCGGGTTCATCTTCCTGGTCATGCAGGCGGGCAGGCCGGTGGTGACGGACCGCCCGAGCCGGGTGATCCGCGAGGTTTTCGTCTACGACCGGGCGGTCGTCTCCGCCTGCGTCGTGCTCACCGCGACGATGATCGGACTGTGGACCACCACCTGGGGCGACCCGGTGGTCGGCCTCAAGGCCGCACTCGTGCTCGGGCTGCCGGGCGGGTTGGCGGGCGGGCTGTTCATTCGGGCGGACTCGCCGTGGCCGCGATATGCCCTGACGGTGCGTTTGGCGGCTCGCGACAACCGACTGCCCCGCGATCCCGCGGAATTCTTGGACTGGGCCTATGCCGCCGGGCTGATCAGGCTCTCGGGTATCGCCGTGCAGTTCCGCCACCGCGACCTCCAGAAATGGATCACGAATGCGCGACCGCGACGATCATTCGAGCCTGCGGGCGATCCGATCGAGTGAAACACGGCGAGAAGCCCCCGGCGCGTTCCGGTACTGGTAGCTTCCCTGGACAGGGGGCCTCGAAGCAGACAAATCCGACCTTGGACTTATCTGGGCTGCTGTGAGGCGGATTGAGGGAGCGAGAGGGGCGCGGTCTTGTCCTATCCCGGCTATGGAAACGGCCCGGCGGTCTTTCCGAATGCAGGTCCCATTCAGACCGAACAGGCAGGCGGCGGCAGCCGATGGCTGGCCCGCCTGATCGACTGGGGAATCGTCATAGCGGCCAGCGCACCCCTGTGGTTTCTGACCGCTGTGCAAGCGAAGCACGCGTCGGTCAAACACACCGCGTTCTTCGCGGGAGACAGCTTCTCCAGCCTGCTGTTCGGTGGCTGGGAAGGGATCGCGGAAGGCGCGGGGGACGAAGCAGGCGCCCTGTGGGGCACGATCGTGCTGTTCACGGCGGGCACGGTGGCGGTCCAGGTGCTGCTGGTGGCGGTGTACGACCTGACGCTGAACCTGTTGGTGGGGCGCACCCTGGGCAAGACGATGCTGTCGCTGGCCGTCGTGCCCGCCACACCACGCGACCCGCAGAAGCCGCGGCTCCGGTTCGGCCAGGCGGCGGGCCGGACCTTCCTGACGGTGCTGGTCCCCGGGTTCGCCTGGGTCTTCTTCATCGCGGCGATCCTGCACCTGGACGTCCTGCTGTTCCTGCTCAGTTTCGCGCTGCTCGTCCTCTCGTTGATCGCCTGCATCCCGCACCGACAGACGCCCTACGGCAAGTCCTGCTGGCATGACCGGTGGACCAACACCGAGGTGGTGCCGCGGAGCCTGCTCGAGCAGCTACGGCAGGCATCGCAGCAGGCGATGGTGCTGGCCCAGCGGACGGCGGGCCAACTGAGGTCCGCGACGCAGCGGGTCATGGAATCCGAGCGGACCGCCCGTGCGCTCGACTCCGGCCGGAAGATGGTCGATCAGGCCCGCTCGACCCCGTGGGCGCAGAACATGGAAACCCGCGTCCGGGGCGCGCTGCGCAAACCCGACCCCACGAATCCCCAAACCGCGAACCAACCGCCGGTGCCGCCCGTCCCGCCTGTTGGTCCCGGCGGGCCGCCCGCAGGCTAGTACTGCAACAGCAGAAGACCGACGGAGGCGGCGAGCGCGACCACGGCGAGGCCCAGGCCGGTGAGCATGAACTTGCGCAGGCCGATGACCACGCCGTGGTGGCGGCAGGACTCCAGGCACAGCAGGGTGGCCAGTGACGCCCACGGGGTGACGATGGGGCCGACGTTGGTGCCGATGAGCAGCGCCAGCAGTTGGACCCGGTTCTCGGCGGGGATCACCGACTCGCCCGCGGTGTAGGCGGGCAGGTTGTTCACCGCGTTGGACAGGCCCGCGCCCGCGACGGCGGCCCGATAGGAGCCGACCACGCCGTTGTCGGTGCCGACCAACGCGGTCATCACCTCGGACAGCCCGAAGCGGCTGAGCGTGGGCACCACCAGGAACAGCCCGGTGACCAGCACCAGAAGCTGCCACGGGATCAGACTCAGGCGCAGGTGGGAGCGGTCCACCACGGCGAAGGCGAGCACCACCACCGCGGCCGCGATCAGGGCGGCGTAGCCGATGGCCTCGCCCACCACCGGGATCGCGGCGATGAACAGCAGGCAGGCCGCGCCCGCCACCCAGAACAGGGTGCGCTCGCCGGGATCGGTCAGCTTCAGCGGGGCGGGCGGGTCGTAGCGGTCCCGCCCGCGTTCGGCGCGACGCCAGTAGAAGATCCACAGGAACAGCATGGTCGCGGCGATGGCGCCCAGCTGGGGCAGCAGCATGCGGTACGCGAACGAGGACGCCGCCAACGCGACGCGGTCGGCGGCCAGCAGGTTGGTCAGGTTGGACACCGGGAGCAGCAGGCTCGCGGTGTTGGCCAGCCAGATCGTGCACATCGCCAGCGGCACCGCGGCGATGCCCGCGCGGGGGGCCAACGCCAACAGGACCGGCGTGATCAGCACCGCGGTGGTGTCAAGATTCAGAAATATCGTGGTGACGGAGGCGAACAACACGCACAGCAGGAACAGCGCCACGTAGTTGCCGCCGCCGATGATCGCCAGCCGGGTGGCGATCACATCGAAGACCTTCGCCTGCTTGGCCAGTTGCGCCAGCACGATCACGCTGCCCAGGAACAGCAGCAGCGGGGCGATGCGGCGCAGGTTGTCCTCGGCCTCCGCCGCGGGCAGCAGACCGGTCGCGACGAACAGCAGACCGGCGGCGAGCAGACCGAACCGAATCCAGTCCAGCGGAGCGGGCCGGGGCAAGCGTCGGCGGGCGAGAGCGGGACTGGGCACCCGCGCATGATCTCAATGCCAATCCCGACCAGGCAACAACTGGTGGTTATACGGTTACCGCAGGTTGCTCCACCCGGAATACTGTGCGGTGTGACGTGGCGAGGGGACCAGCAGCGGGGTAACGGCACACCCATCGATTTCTTCATCAGCTATTCGCCCGCCGATGAGCGCTGGGCGACGTGGGTGGCGTGGCAGTTGGAGGCGGCGGGCTACCGCACGCTGATCCAGGCGTGGGACTTCGTGCCGGGCACCGACTTCATCGACTTCATGGACCGCGGGGTCCGCGAGTCGCGGGTGGTGGTGGCGGTGCTGACGCACAACTACCTGAACTCCCGCTACGGCACCATGGAGTGGCAGGCGACGCTGCGCACCGACCCGGGCAAGCTGATCACCGTCCGGGTCGGGGACGCGCCGCTGGAGGGGCTGCTGGCCACCATCACGTGGCTGGACCTGCTGGACATCGCCGACCCGGACGAGGCAGCGCAGACCCTGCTGTTCCGGATGCGGCAGGCGCTGGCGGGCCGCGCCAAGCCCTCGATCGCCCCCGGTTTCCCCACCGACCCCGCCGACCCCGACCCCATGCCGCGCGAGCGGACCTCGCGGGAACCGGCCAGGACCCGGCGCACCCCGGTGGCGGAGCCGCAGTTCCCGCCCGCGGCGAGCGCGGGCGGCAAACGCGAGTCGATCTCGGTGCTGCACGTGCCGGGGCCGCGGTTCGGGCGCACGCTGGGCGAGGACGGTCCCTACACCGCCAAGGAACTCCAGTCCCGGATCTGGGCCAACGTGACGCGGCTGGTGGACGCGGGCGCGCCGAAGCCGGACCTGATGGTGGTCTCCGGTGACCTGATGGAGTCGGCGAAGCCGAGGGAACTGGACGAGGCGCTGCGGTTCCTCACCGGTCTGCGGGTGCTGCTCGGGCTGGAGCCGCACCGGCTGATCGTGGTGCCGGGGCGGCACGACGTGTCCAAGCCGTCCTCTGTGGCCTACTTCGCGCGCTGCGAGGCACACGACCTGGAGCCGCAGGAGCCCTACTTCCCGAAGCTGGAGCACTACGCGAAGCTGTTCGAGGAGCTCTACCAGGGCCTGGACGAGCCGGTGTTCGACGTCGCCCAGCCCTGGACGCTGTTCGCGGTGCCGGACCTGCGGATCGTGGTGGCGGGCATGAACTCCACCATGGCCATGACGCACCGCCGCGACGACGACTACGGCTGGCTGGGCGACGCGCAGGCCGCGTGGTTCGCCGAGCGGCTGCGGTCCTTCGAGCGGCTGGGCTGGCTGCGGATGGGGGTGCTGCGGCACGACCCGGTGCCCGGCGGGCGGCCCGCCGACGCCGACGAGACGCTGCTGCGGGACTCCGCCACCCTCGACCGGCTGCTGGGCGCCCGGCTGAACCTGCTGCTGCACGGGCCGGGCAGCGGCGGTGAGCACGCCGCGGTGCTGGGTTCGGGACTGCCGGTGCTGCCCGCACTGGGCCCGGCCCGCGACGAGCTGATCGTGATCGGACCGGACGGCATCCAGCGCTACAACGCGCACCGCGGCGACCCGGTGGTCGAGAACATCCAGCATGACCTCGGCAAGCTCACCGGCACCTTCGCCGCACCCGAGGACAAGGCGGTGCCGACGGCGGACCGGCAGGCCCTGGACGGGCCCGCGCAGACCCGCATGGTCGACCCGCATAGCCTGCTGCTGGAGCGGGTGGCCGAGGTGTGCCGCACGCGGTACGACCAGGTCAAGATCCGCAAGGTGGAGGCCGATCCGGCGCATCTGCTGATCACCAAGCAGGAGGAGGGCTTCAACCCGCAGTGGCGGATCGCGGTGTGCGTCGGCGAGCTCACCGCGGAGGCGCTGGAGGAGTTCCTGCGGTACGAGCCCGACCACGGCTCGGAACTGGTGTACCAGGGGCCCGCGCCCAGCCGTGAGCTGCGGGAGGAGGCGCTGCGGCGCGGGGTGCGGGTACGCAGCTTCGCCGACTTCCAGGGCCTGCTGGACCTGTCGGACTACGTGGGCTGGCAGACCATGCGGCTGCGCAACGACCCGCGCTACTCGCCGGATCTGTATGTGCCGCAGCGGTTCCGCGACCTGGTGCGGGCGGAGGGCCCGCTCGGGGAGGACCTGGCGGCCGAACTGGTCCGCGAGGCCACCTCCGACCACGGGCGCTTCGTGTTGGTGCTCGGCGACTTCGGGCGCGGCAAGACGTTCGTGCTGCGGGAGGCGACCCGCCGCATCACCGAGTCCCACCCGCACCTGATCCCGATCCTGATCGAGCTGCGGGCCTTGGACAAGGCGCACTCGGTGCCCGGTCTGGTCGCCGCGCACCTGGCCAACCACGGCGAGGAGCTGATCAACCTCCGCTCGTTCCACTACATGCTGCGCGAAGGCCGGATCGTGTTGCTCTTCGACGGCTTCGACGAGCTGGTCACGCGGCTGACCTACGACCGCGCGGCGGCGCACCTGGAGACCCTGGTGCAGGCCGCCACCGACAAAGCCAAGATCATCGTCGCGAGCCGCACCCAGCACTTCAAGTCCAACAAGCAGGTCTCCACGGCGCTCGGCGACCGGGTGGGGCTGCTGCCGCAGCGGCGGGTGCTGGGCGTGGAGGACTTCACGCCGGACCAGATCCGGGCGTACCTGGTCAACCTGTACGAGGGCAACGAGGAACAGGCCGAGGAGCGGTTCCGGCTGATCAAGGACATCCAGGACCTGCTCGGCCTGTCCCGCAACCCGCGGATGCTGAGCTTCATCGCCGCCCTGGACGCCGACCAGCTTCGCGCCGCGGCGCAGGGCCGCAACACGATCAGCGCGGCGGCGCTGTACCGGGAGATCCTGTCGTCCTGGCTGAACTTCGAGGCCGAACGCACCCGCAGCAGGCCCGGCACACCGATGATGCTCACCCTCGACGAATTGTGGAACTCGGTGAGCACGCTGGCACTGCACCTGTGGGAGACCGGCGAGGCCTATCTCGACCTTGGCCAGCTCAGCGAGGTCGGCGATGTCCTGTCAGGCCTGACCGAGGGCAGGCTGTCGGCGGAGCAGACCACCTACGCGGTGGGCGCGGGCAGTCTGCTGGTGCGCAACGAGGACGGCCTGTTCGGCTTCATCCACTCCTCGGTGGCGGAGTGGCTGGTCGCCGAGGTGATCGCGGACCAGCTCAACTCGGGTGTGTCGATGCCACCCGAGTTGCAGCAGCGTCCGCTGTCGCAGCTGACCGTGGACTTCCTGTGCGACCTGGCCGAGGCCAAGGCCGCGCAGGCGTGGACGGAGCGGGTGCTGACCGATCCCGAGGCCGACGACACCTCCCGCGGCAACGCGATCAAGGTCAGCACCCGACTGCGCATCCCCAGCTGGGTGGATCTGCGGGAGGCGGTGCTCAAGGGCGAGGACCTCTCCTTCCGCGACCTGTCCAATGTGGACCTCACCAGGGCGGATCTGACCGGTGCGCGGTTGATCGGCACGAACCTCAGCGGCGCGGTGCTGCGCGAGACCCGCCTGGCGGGGGCCCGCCTCGACCAGGCCACGCTGCGAGGCGCCGACCTGCGCGGCGCGGACCTGACCGGGGCGAAACTCGCCAGGGTGGACCTCGCGGGCGCCCGCCTCGAGGGCAGCCGCTGGGCGCGGGCCGCGGTGATCGACCCGTCCGGGCTGCCCGAAGCCACCGAGCTGCGCACCGCGGCCATCGCCCCCGGCAGGCCGGTGGACACCGAGTTCTCCCCCGCCGCCATCGGCGTGCGGCACGGCTTCCACGCCGAGATGGGCAGGCTGCCCCAGGTGCTGGACTACAGCCCCGACGGCGGCACGATCGCGATCGGCAGCGACGACGGCGGCGTGCTGGTCTGCGATGTGGCGACCGGCAGGCCGCTGCGGACCCTCCAGGGCCACCGCGGCCGCGTGTTCGCCGTCGCCTTCGCCGAAGACGTGCTGGTCACCGGTTCCTCCGACGGCAACGCGCGGATCTGGGACGCCAGTTCGGGCCGGGAACTCGCCATCCTCGGCCAGCACGCCCGATGGCCGTGGCCGCTGCACATCGACCGCGCCAAGAACATGCTGATCACCGGTGACGCCGAGGGCGTGCTGCGACAGTGGGACCTGCCCGGCGGCGAATTGCGCCGCACGATGACCGCCGACCGCGGCCTGGTCTACAGCGTGGTCACCTACGGCAGCAGGCTCGCGGCCACCTACGCCGACGGCAGTGTGCTGCTGTGGAACGCCGACACCGGTGCCCTGACCGGCGAGCTGCGGGGCGCGCCGGGAGCGGTGTACCGGGTCGCGGTGAACTCCGCGGGCACTGTGCTGGCCTCCGGCGGCCGGGCGGGCGCGCTGCGGCTGTGGGACGCCGCCACCGGCGACCAGCTTGCCGACCTCCCCGGCCACAGCGGTCGCGTCTACACGGTGGCGTTCCATCCCAGCAAGCCGATCCTGGCCAGCGGCGACACCGACGGCGGCGTGCAGATCTGGGACACCGAGTCGCACACCGTGCGCAACGTCCTGCGCGGTCACCGCGCCGCGATCTACTGGGTGGCCTTCAACCCGGAGGGCACGGTGCTCGCCTCCGGCGACAGCGCGGGCCTCGTGCAGCTGTGGGACGTCGACTCGGGTGCCCTGCTGCACGCGCTGTCCGGCCACACCGGTTCGGTGTGGCCCTTCGCCTTCCGCCCCGACGGCAAGCAGCTGGCGATCTCCGACGACCAGTTCTCCACCCGCCTGTGGGACCCGCAGACCGGTCAGTGCACCACCGTGCTGACCGGTCACGGCAGACAGGTCACCCAGGTCGCGTTCTCCGCCGACAGCAGCATGCTCGCCACCAGCGGCAACGACGGCGTCGTCCGGCTGTGGAACCCCAGGACCGGCAAGCAGATCCAGGCGCTCGCGGGCGCCGACGACCGCCTGCTGGCCCAGGAGGCGGCGCTGTTCTCCCCGGTCGGCACCCGGCTGGCCACGGTCAGCAACGACGGCAGGGTGAACCTGCTCGACGTGACCACCGGCCTGTACGAACGGCACCTCAACGTGGAGTCCTCCCCGATCTGGGCGCTGGCGTTCAGCCCGTCGGGCGAGGAGATCGCCACCGCCAACGACGACGACACCGTCCGGATCTGGTACCGCTCCACCGGCAGGCAGGTGCACGTGCTGGGCGAGCACCGGGGCCGGGTCCGCTCCATCGCCTTCGTCCCCGACGGCTCGGTGATCGCGACCGGCTGCGACGACTCGGCGGTGCGGCTCTTCGACGCGGCGAGCGGCAAGCTGCTGCGGACCCTGCGCGGCCACACCGACCGCGTCTACGCGGTGGCGTTCGGGGACGGCGTGCTGGCCAGCGCGTCCTGGGACAGCACGGTCCGCATCTGGGACGCCGAGACCGGCCACACCCTGCACGAACTCACCAGGCACTCGCAGCGGCTGTGGACGCTGGCCTTCCACCCCGACGGCCGCCTGCTCGCCACCGCGGGCGACGACCTGGTGGTCCGCCTGTGGGACACCCAGTCCGGCAGGCGGCTACAGACCCTGACCGGCCACAGCCGCAGCATCTGGTCGCTGGCCTTCTCCCCCGACGGCACCATGCTCGCCAGCGGCAGCGACGACGGCACCTCCCGGGTCTGGCGAATCGAGGACGGCGCGGCGACCCCGCGCATGACGCTGATCGGCCTCCCCGAGGGCTGGGGCGCGGTCAACGACGAGGGCAAGTACAAGTTCGAAGGCGACGTCGGGGGCCAGTTCTGGCACGCCATCGGCATGTGCCGCTTCGAGATCGGCGAACTCGACCCGTACCTGGAGGACGTCCGCCAACTGCCGATGGACCTGGAGTTCTAGGCACTTAGGATGCCGCCATGACTGGGGATCGGAGCAGGCTGGGGCGGGTTGTCGGCGCGGGTGTGGTGGGGACCGCGGTCGAGTTCTACGACTTCTTCCTCTACGGCGCGGCGGCGGCACTGGTGTTCGGGAAGGTGTTCTTCCCCAACGCGGAGGGGCTGCTGGGCGTGCTGGCCGCGCTGGCGACCTACGCCGTGGGGTTCGCCGCCCGGCCACTGGGCGGGCTGGTGTTCGGGCACTACGGCGACCGGGTTGGGCGCAAGAAGCTGCTGGTGGTCAGCCTGCTGATGATGGGCGGCGCCTCCGTCCTGATCGGGCTGCTGCCCGGCTACGACCAGATCGGGGTGGCCGCGCCGATCCTGCTGGTGCTGCTGCGGATCGTGCAGGGCTTCGCGCTCGGCGGCGAGTTCGGCGGGGCCGTCCTGCTGGTGGCCGAGCACGGCCCGGCGGAGCGCCGGGGGTTCTGGACGTCCTGGCCGCAGACCGGTGGGCCGATCGGTAACCTGCTGGCGACCGGTGCGCTGGCCCTGATGGCGGCCACCACGACGAGCGCCCAGTACCTGGAGTGGGGCTGGCGGGTGCCGTTCCTGGCCTCGATCGTGCTGGTGGCGGTCGGGCTCTGGGTGCGGCTGCGGGTCGCCGAATCGCCGCTGTTCACCGAGGTGTCCGACCGGCGGCGGGCGCCGCTGCTGGACGCGCTGCGGCAGCCGAGGGCGCTGTTCAGCGTGTTCGCCGCCCGGGTCGGGGAGAACGCCACCTTCTACGTCTTCACCATCTTCCTGCTGGTGTACGCGAGCACCGTCGGCCTGAGCCGCTCCGACGCCGCGCAGGCGGTGGCGATCGCCTCTGTGCTACAGGTCGGCGGCATGCTCGCGGGCGGCGCGCTGTCGGACCGGCTGGGCCGCCGACCGATCGCCATCGCCGCCGCGCTCGGCTGCGCCGCATGGGCATGGGCGTTCTTCCCGCTGGTCGCCGACGGGCAGCAGCTGGTGGCGCTGGCGGTGGGCCTGAGCCTGCACGGTGTGCTGACCGGGGCGCAGGCGGCGTTCTACGCGGAGCTGTTCGACACCAGCGTGCGGTACTCGGGGGTATCGCTGGGCTACCAGGCGGCGACGGTGCTCGCGGGCGCGGCGGCGCCGCTGGTCGGTACCGAGCTGCTGCGGCGGACGGGGTCGGTGACCATCCTGACCGCGCTGCTCGGCGGGTGCCTGCTGCTGACGGTGATCGGCATGGCGAGCGCCCCGGAGACACGCCGCAGCGCGCTGAGGTGAAACCGGTACGGTTTGTGCCGTGACGGGGCAGGCTGGTGACGAACAGGGCAGGCGACCGGGTGCCTTCGGGCCGCAGGGCGGCGAGGACCAGTCGCAGTACAGCTCCTACTCGGGGCTGGGCGTGTACGAGGCGCCGCAGCAGTTCCAGCCGTCCGCACCGCCGCCGTCCCCACCGGGGAAGAAGCGCATGCTGGCGCTGTGGCTCAGCGGGTTCGGCCTGCTGCTGATCATCGCGATCGTGGTGACCGCGGTGCTGATGAGCAGGCCGGGCGCCGAACCGCAGACGGTGGCCCCGCCGCCCGCGAGCGGTCCCACCGCGAAGCCTGGTTTCCGGATGGTGCTCAACGAGCAGGCCGGGCTGCACTACCAGGTGCCCGAGAACTGGCGCGAGGAACCGCAGCAGACGCTGACGGCCGACACGCTGCCGGGCATCGCGCTGCGCGGTGTCGCCGCCCGCAGCCCCTATGCGTGCGAGGGCCGGGAGTACCTGCGCGGCTGGGTGGGCAGCATCCGCATCGCCAAGCTCAACGACCCGGCGCGGGCCGCCGCGGATTTCTCCGCCGCGTTCGCCCAACGCGCCTACGGCGTCCCCGGCAGCACGGCCGCGCCGCGGAAGGTCACCGTCGGCGGGCGCCCGGCCGCGCGGGTCGACACGGTCGCGACCACCGCGGGCGGGCCCTGCGCGGCGACCGAGGGCAAGGTCATCGCGCTGGCCTTCGAGGTGGTCGACGGCTACCAGCTTGTGGTGGTCAACGGCGACACCTTGGGCGGCCCCGCCGAGCCGTCCCCGGCGGGCGAGGCCGAACTGGAGTCCATCGTGGACAGCGTCGGCAAGATCTAGGATTCGCCACACCCGCGTCCAGGGCGTCGGCTACGGTGACCGCGTGACGTGGCAGGGCAGCGACAACACCCCACCCTCGACCCCCTACGGCGGGCTCGGCATCTACGGCGACAAGGAGCCGGAGAAGCCCCGCACCGTCAAGGGCGGCCTGATCGTGATCGCCGCCGCCGTGGTGGCGCTGGTGGTGTTCGGGATCTTCGCGTGGGTCACGCTCGGCGGCGACCGCGAGCCGACCGACACCACCGCCGCGGCACCCACCACGACCACCACCACGCGGCAGGCCAGGACCACGACCGCACCCACCCCGCCGCCGACCACCGCGCCGGTGGTCCCGGGCTGGCAGGGCGTCGCCGTCGCCAAGCGGGGCATGGCCTACGACGTGCCGCCCGGTTGGCAGGTCGACTCCGCAGGCACGATCCGCGGCTTCGAGAGCGCCGAGGGCAAGCCGCTGGTCGGCATGGGCGGCACGGCCACGTGGAAAGAGGACTTCTGCGAGCGGCCCGGCAAGCGGCCGACCGGACAGCGGGCGATGACCGGCATCGGCGGCGCCAAGGAGACCGACCTGGCCAAGGCCGCCCGCGACCTGGCGGAGGCGTGGGCGGTGTCGGGCTACCTGACCACACGTGACGAGCGGCCGAGCGTGAAGGTCGCCGAGCCGACGCCGTTCGCCGCCAACGGCATCCAGGGCATGCAGAGCAGCGCCACCGTCACGCCGGTGCTGGAGGACCGCTGCTCGCCGGATACCGCCGTCGTGCACACCGTCGCGGTGGCGGGCAGCACCGGCACCGTGGTGTTGGTGGTGCTGGCCGATCAGAACGTGCCGGACGCGGTCGCCGCCGAGCAGCTCAAGCAGATCGTCGGCAGTCTCCGACCGCTCAAGTGAGCGCCGGGCTCAGCTGATCGGGTAGAGGCGGCGGGCGTTCTCGGCGAGGATGCCGTTCTCGATGCGGTCCACATCGGACCAGCCGAGCAGGCCCTGCTCGCGCCAGTTGCCGAGCAGGTGGTGCAGGCCGCGCCGCCACAGCCGGGCGCCGAGGTAGTGCAGTTCGGGCAGGCCGTAGCCGTCGGAGGAGAAGCACACCGAGGCGAACGGCGCCAGTTCCAGCAGTTCCGCCAGCACCGCGTCGGCGCGACCGCCGACGTGTGGGATCGCCAGCCCGACGTCGACGTAGACGTGCGGGTACACCTGCGCCAGGTAGCCCGCGTTGCGGTGGAACGGCCAGCAGTGCAGCAGCATCAGCCGGGCGCCGGTGTCCACGGTGGCGGCGGCGAAGTCCTGTAGCAGCAGCGGATCGCAACGGTGCAGCCGCAGGTCGGGGTCGCCGAAGCCGGTGTGCAGTTGCAGCGGCAGCCGGTACTCCGCGGACAGCCGCGCGCCGAGGTGCAGCAGCCAGCACAGCAGCACCGGGTCGGCGAGCCTGCCGCCGTGGCGCCGCCAGCCGTCCACGGCCGAGGACACCTCGGCGTCCGACGGCGGATCGGGCGGCACCTCCAGCCCCCACCGGTAGCCGATGATGCTTTTCATGCCGACCGCGGTGTACAGCCTGCCGCGCAGTTCCTCCTCCACCGTCTCGGTGAGCGCCCCCGCGGGCACATCGGCCGCGGCGACCTCCTCGGCGACGGCCTCCAGCCGCAGCACCTCCTTGACCTGCCCGCCGCCCAGTTCGGCGAACTCGGCGGGCGGGGTGAGCGCCGCGGCGTCGTAGCCGGTGTCCACCAGCCAGGTTTCGACGCCGCTGGACTGCAACAGCCGCGAGGTGGTCTCCCGCCAGCCCAGCTCGGCACGCCGCGCCAGGTAGTGCTCGGGTTCGCTGCCCTGGTCGAGGTCGAGCACCGGGGCGCACCAGCGGCGCACGGCCAAGCCCAGCATGGAGTCGAACCGGGTGGTGCCCTCCCGCCGCCGCGGCGACTCCGCGAGCAGTTCCTCGAAGCGGGGCCGCTCCAGGTCCTCGCGGACCACGCCGTGGCAGTGGTGGTCGATCATCAGAACAGCCAGCGGGTCAGTGCGGCGAGCCGCCCGGGGGTGCTGTCGGCGTGACGGCGGGCCTCGCCGCGCCGCACCGTGAGCACCGCGTCGTGCAGCTCCTCACCCATAGCCGCCTGCAGCACCCGCGAGCCGGCGAAGGCGTCCGCCGCTTCCTCCGGGGAGGTGGGCAGCCGGGTCACGCCCGCCTCCGCCCGCTGCTCCTCGGTCCAGGTCGCGGGGTCACCGCGGATCTCCGCGGGCAGCGACAGGCCTTCGGCGATGCCCGCCAGGCCCGCCGCGATCACCGCGCCCACCACCAGGTACGGGTTGGCGGTCGCGTCGAAGCATTTGACCTCGGCGTTGGCGGCGCGCTGCTCGGTGCCCGAGTTGCCGGTGATGAACCGCAGCGCCGCCTCCCGCGTCTCGTGGCCCCAGCACCGCCAGACGCCCGCCCAGCGGGAGGGCACGGCGCGCAGGAAGCTGGCGGGATTGCCCGCGCCGACCGCCACCAGCGCGGGCAGTTCCCGCAGCACACCGGCCAGGAAGCAGCGGCCCGCCTCCCGCATGCCGTGCGGGCCGTCGCCGCCCGCGAAGAGGTTGCCGTCGCCGTCGTGCACGGACAGGTGCAGGTGGGCGCCGGAGCCCGCGCCGTCGGGGTTGACGCTGGGCGCGAAGCTGGCCTGCCAGCCGTAGTCGGCGGTGGCCTGCTTGATCGTGTGCCGCACCAGCACCGCGTCGTCGGCCGCGGTGAGCGGGTCCTGTTCGGCGACGGACAGCTCCACCTGGCCGGGCGCGTACTCGGGGTGGAACTGCAGCACCGTCAGACCCTGCTCGGTGAGCGTGTCGACCAGCATCCTGGCGTAGTCGGACAGCTGCCCCAGCCGCGCCAGACCATAGGCGGGTCCGGTGATGGCGGCGTCGAAGACGTCGGGCTCGTCGGTGAAGCGGCCGAGCACCCACTCGTGCTCGAACGCCATCCGCAGGGTCAGTCCGCGTGCGGCGGCCGCGTCGACCTGCGCCTTGGCGAAGGTGCGCTGGCAGGCGGGGAACGGCTCGCCGTCCTGGGTGTACTTGTCGCCCGGCGCCCACGCCCAGCCGCGTTGGCAGGCCAGCGGCACCAGCCTGGACAGGTCGGGGCGCAGCCGCAGGTCGCCGTCGGGGCCGCCGAGGAAGCGGCCGATGTCCATGGCGTCGTCGAAGCCGAAGGTCTCGAAGCACGGCGAGACGCCCACCCCGTACTCGGCGACCTCGCCGAGCCGGTTCAGCGGGACGGCCTTGACCCGGGTGATCCCGGCGTTGTCGACGAAGGTCAGCGCGATGAGTGCCACATCGCGTTCGGCCAGTCCGGCTGCCACCCGGTCGGAGTCCTGCTCGCGCACGCGGTGATCCCTTTCGCCGGTCCTGCTCGCAGTCCTACTCCTGCCGGGAGCCAAGGCGTTAACCAGTGCACTCGAACGGACGAAGCGGGCGTCGCGCCGCCCGCCCCGTCCGCCCGCGAGGTCAGCCCCTGCGTCTGGCGGCGAACTCGGCCGGGCTGGGCTGCTTGACGGCCTGCGACGGCACGCCGTGCTCGGCGAGTTCGGCGTTCTTGCGCTCCTGGAACGCCTCGCCCAGTTTGATCAGCTCCTGGGCGTCCACGGCCTCCTGGAGAGCGGGCAGCACGTTCTCCTCTTCCTCCCGGATGTGGTGGCGCACCGCGTCGATCAGCTTGCCCAGCACCTGGTCGAACTGCTTGGACTCCGGTTCGCAGCGCTCAAGCTGGTGCAGCAGCCGCTCGGCCTCCTCGTGCTCCTCCTTGGAGTGCTTGACCTGCTCCCGCTCGTCCGGCGCGGCCTTGGCCACCGCCGGGTAGACGTGGTCCTCCTCCGCCCTGGAGTGCGCGACGAGCAGCGAACCCATGCTCGCCAGCAGCTGCCTGCGGCCTCTCTTGTTGCTGCGCAGCCTGTCGAACAGGTTCTCCAACTCGCGGTGGTCGGCGGTGATCAGCGTGACGGCGTCGGTGGACACGTGTACTCCCTGGTCAAATGTGGGGATGGCCGCATTCGTGCCTACCGCGTGGTGACCGATTCCACATCCCGAGCGAGGCGCGGGTGGCTCGGAATTCCCCTGACCGAGGGGCAGGATGGGCGGGTGACGAGGCGCCTGGTGTTGTGGGACATCGACCAGACCCTGCTGCATACCCTGCGGGTGGGTGCCGAGTGGTACGCCGCCGCGCTGGAGGAGGTCCTGGGCGCCAAGCTGCTGCGCACGCCCCCGATGGCGGGCCGCACCGAACGCGCGATCAGCCTCGAACTGCTGCACACCCACGGCGTGCCGGAGCCGGAACGGCACCTGCCCGCCCTGTGGGCCGCGCTCGCCGGGGTCGCCGTCCGCCGGCGGGCCGAGGTGTCCGAGCGGGGCCACGCGCTGCCCGGGGCGCACGCCGTGCTCACCGCGCTGGCCGCGTTACCCGGCGTGGTGCAGAGCGTGGTCACCGGCAACCTGCGCGAATTGGCCGAGGTCAAGCTGGGGGCGCTGGACCTGGACACCCACATCGACTACGAGATCGGCGGCTACGGCTCCGAGTCGGTGGACCGCGCCGACCTGGTCGCCGCCGCGATGCGCCGCGCCGCCGACAAGCACGGCTCGTTCGAGCCCGCCTCGGTGGTCGTCATCGGCGACACCGAGCACGACGTGGCCGGGGCCCTGGCCTGCGGAGCCACCGCGATCGGGGTGGCCACCGGGCGGTGCAGCCGCGAGGAACTGTTGGCCGCGGGCGCGCACGCCGCGTTCGACGACCTGTCCGACAGCACCGCGGTCGACGTCATCGCGGGCCGCTGACCAGTGTGAACAGAAATCTCAGAAAAGTTTCGGCTGCCGTGTCGAAGTAGCCGACTCCCGTTCGACGCGTAGGTAGAGGCTAAGTTGCGCGAGAACGGAAGAAGGAGACATCCGATGCGTTTCATGGTGATCGTCAAGGCGACCCCGGCGTCCGAGTCGGGCGAGATGCCCTCCGAGCGGATCCTCACCGAGATGGGCAAGTTCAACGAGGAACTGGTGAAGGCCGGTGTCCTGCTGGCGGGCGAAGGCCTGCACCCCAGTTCCAAGGGCGCCCGCCTGGTGTTCAACGACGACGGGTCGCGGACCGTGGTGGACGGGCCGTTCACCGAGACCAAGGAGCTCATCGCGGGCTTCTGGCTGATCCAGGTCAAGTCGCTGGAGGAGGCCGTGGAGTGGATGAAGCGGGTTCCGCACCCCGACCCGAACACGGGCGAGACCAACATCGAGATCCGCCAGGTCTTCGAGGCGGAGGACTTCGGCGAGGAGCTGACGCCGGGCCTCAGGGAGCAGGAGACCCGGCTGCGTGAGCAGATCGAGGCCAACCAGCGGTAGCGCGCGTGGCCGGGCGCTTGCCCAGCCCCGCCGCGGCTGCTCTGATGTGTCGCTGTGACGGATGTGCGGCGCGCGATCGACGCGGTATGGCGGATCGAGTCGGCGCGGGTGATCGCGGGCCTGGCGCGCCTGGTGCGCGATGTGGGCCTCGCGGAGGAACTCGCGCAAGACGCGCTGGTCGCCGCGCTGGAGCAGTGGCCGGAGTCGGGCGTCCCGGACAACCCGGGCGCCTGGCTCATGGCCACCGCCAAACACCGCGCCATCGACTCGCTGCGCCGCCGCGAGCGGCTCGAGCGCAAGATCGTCGAAATCGGCCGTGACCTGCGAGAAGAGGAATCGGCGCCGGATTTCGAGCACATCGAGGACGACCTGCTGCGGCTGGTGTTCACCGCCTGCCACCCGGTGCTGTCCACCGAGTCACGGGTAGCGCTGACCCTGCGGCTGCTGGGCGGCCTGACCACCCGCGAGATCGCCCGCGCGTTCCTGGTGCCCGAACCCACCGTGGGGCAGCGCATCAGCCGCGCCAAGCGGACCCTCGCCGAGGCCGACGTCCCCTTCGAGGTGCCCGCGCCCGACGAACTGGCGGGCAGGCTGGCCTCGGTGCTGGAGGTCATCTACCTGATCTTCAACGAGGGCTACTCCGCCACCGCCGGTGAGGACTGGATCCGTCCGGCGCTGTGCGAGGACGCGTTGCGGCTGGGCCGGGTGCTGGCCGAGTTGATGCCCAAGGAGCCCGAGGTGCACGGCTTGGTGGCGCTGCTGGAGATCCAGGCGTCGCGGCTGCGGGCCCGGACCGGCCCGTCCGGTGAGCCGATCCTGCTGCTCGACCAGGACCGCGCCCGCTGGGACCGGCTGCTCATCCGCCGCGGACTGGCCGCCCTGGACCGGGCGCAGGAGGTCGGCGGGCTGGGCCCGTACGGCCTGCAGGCCGCCATCGCCGCCTGCCACGCCCGCGCCACGGTCGCCGAGGACACCGACTGGGAGCGGATCGTCACGCTGTACCAGGTGCTGGCGAGGCTGGTCCCGTCCCCGGTGGTCGAACTCAACCGCGCGGTCGCGGTCAGCATGGCGGGCGCTCCGGAGGAGGCACTGGAGATCGTGGACGGCATCGCCGACCGGCTCCCCGGCTACCACCTGCTCCCCAGCGTCCGCGGCGACCTGCTGTCGCGGCTGGGTCGCCACGACGAGGCCCGCGCCGAGTTCGAACGCGCCGCCTCGATGACCCGCAACGACCGCGAACGCGCCATCTTGCTGGCCCGCGCCGATGGCCGCGGCGCCTGAGCCACTCAGGCCGATGAGCGGACTGCGCTGAGCGAGCAGTGCGTAACCGGATCGTCCCCGGATCGGGATGTCTCCGCCGCCCAAGCGGCCGTAACTGTGTTGAGCCGTTTGCGAACGCGCGGGATTGTGTCGACACTGGATGGTTACCGAGGGGAGTACTTCCCTAGGGTCTTTTCCGGTCAGGACGGACATCCCGACGATGTCCTCGGGAGACCGCCCACAGCGGGTGAAGGAGACCTCGAACGATGATGTTCGACGAGACCCGTCTTGTCTGCCGAATCAGCCGTACTCGCCGCCGGACCGGACTCCATCGGCTCGCCGTGGTTGTGGGCTATCAGCGTCGCCGTCCTGGCGGGCCTGCTGATGGCGAATTTTTTTGGTGACACGCAGGCCGCACGAGGTGTTCACGCGTGAGGCCGTCGGATGGTCGGCCTTCTACCTGGCGTTGCCGCTGGTGTTCGGCCTCTGGCTGTGGTGGGCCTTCGGCGACGGCCAGGCGATGGAGTTCATCACCGGATTCGTCGTGGAGAAGTCGCTGTCGGTGGACAACCTGTTCGTGTTCATGCTGCTGCTCTCGGGTTTCGCCGTGCCCGTGGCGATACAACAACGGGTGCTGCTGTTCGGCATTGTCGGGGCTCTAGTACTGCGTGGTGTCTTCATCGCGATAGGCGCCGCAATGCTGCGGGCAGGTACGTGGGCGTTCCTGGTTTTCGGCGTGATCCTGCTCGTCTCAGCCCTCAAGATCCTGCGTGACGCGATCACCGGCGCGGCCTTCGACCGAGACGTTTCCCAGCTGCGGTCCGTCCGGCTGTTGCGAAAGTTGCTGCCGGTCACCGACGAATACGAGGGCACCAAGTTCACGGTTCGTCATGCCGGGCGCCGAGCGCTCACGCCGCTGGCTGTCGTCGTGGTCGCGATCTTCGCCACCGATGTGGTGTTCGCCGTCGACTCGGTGCCCGCTGTCTACGGCATCACCGAGGACCCCTACCTCGTGTTCGCCACCAACGCCTTCGCGCTGCTCGGTCTCCGTGCGCTGTACTTCGTCCTGCACACGGCGATGGGCAAGCTGGTGCACCTCAACCACGGACTCGCCATCATCCTGGCATTCATCGGCGCGAAACTCGTGCTGCACTGGGCCCACGAAATCTGGCCCATGGTGCCGGAGGTGCCCACACCCGCTTCCCTGGTGGTCATCGTGCTCATTCTGGGGATCATCACGTTTACCAGCTTCCGGGCTCGTCAACACGCCAAAGAGCCCGTCAGATCGGGACAGTAGCCATGTTGATCGCTCTCATCATCGAGTTCCTGGCCACCGTGCTGGTCGTCGTGGCTTTGGTGATCAGTTGCGGGGTGTTGCTGTCGGCTCGTCCGCCGCGGGGACCTCGCACCTGACGCTCGGCTGGGCGTGGCGTGTCCGCTGGACGCCTTGATCAACAGTCACCCCAGGACGATGACGAGATGAGTCTGCTGGTCAGCCGCGGATGAGGTCGACCAGGTGGGCGACGGCCTTGTCGACGGGCACCTCGGAGCGCTCGCCGGTGAGGCGGTCCTTGATCTCGACGTTGCCGTCGGCGAGGCCGCGGCCGACCACCAGGATGGTGGGCACCCCGATCAACTCGGCGTCCTTGAACTTCACGCCCGGCGAGGCGTTGCGGTCGTCCAGGATGACCTGCAGGCCTGCCTCGTCCAACTCGGCGGCCAGCTTCTCGCCTGCCTCGCGCTGGGCGGGGTCCTTGCCCGCGATGACCACCTGCACGTCGGCGGGCGCCACCGCACGCGGCCACACCAGGCCGTACTGGTCGTGCTGCTGCTCGGCGATCACCGCGACCAGCCGAGACACCCCGATGCCGTAGGAGCCCATGGTGATCCGGATCGGCTTGTTCTTCTCGTCCAGCGCGTCGAGCGAGAACGCGTCCGCGTACTTGCGGCCAAGCTGGAAGATGTGGCCGATCTCGATGCCGCGAGCGGCGACCAGCGTGCCCGCGCCGTCGGGCGAGGCGTCGCCCTCGCGGACCTCGGCGGCCTCCACGGTGCCGTCCGGGGTGAAGTCCCGGCCGCACACCAGGTCGACCACGTGGTGGTCCACCTTGTCCGCGCCCGTCACCCAGGCGGTGCCGGTGACCACCCTCGGGTCCACGAGGAACCGGACCCCGTTGGCCTGCAACGCCTTCGGACCGAGATAACCCTTGGTCATCCAGGGATTGGCCGCGAAGTCCGGGGCCTCCAGGATCGCGACCTCGGCGGGCTCCAGCGACGCCTCCAGCCGCTTGAAGTCCACCTCGCGGTCGCCGGGCACGCCGATGCCCAGCAGCGTCCAGTCCTTCTCACCGGGCGCGCGCACCTTGACCATCAGGGTCTTCAACGTGTCCGCCCCGGTGAACGTGCGCCCGAGGCCCGCGGTGTTGAGGAAGTCGACCAGCGTCTCGATGGTCGGGGTGTTCGGCGTGTGATGCACGACCGCCGCGGGCAGGTCCTCGACCGACCGCGCGGGCGGCGCGGGCGTGACGACCGCCTCCACGTTGGCCGCGTAGCCGGACTCCGTGCTCCGCACGAAGGTGTCCTCACCGGTCGGCGCGACCGCCAGGAACTCCTCCGACGCCGAGCCGCCCATCGCGCCCGAGGTGGCCTTGACGATCACGTACTCGACGCCGAGGCGCTCGAAGATCCGAATGTAGGTCTCGCGGTGCTGCTGGTAGGAGCGTTCCAGGCCCGCGTCGTCCAGGTCGAAGGAGTATGAGTCCTTCATCAGGAACTCGCGCCCACGCAGAATGCCCGCGCGGGGCCGCGCCTCGTCCCGGTACTTGGTCTGGATCTGGTACAGCGTGACCGGATAGTCCTTGTACGAGTTGTACTCGCCCTTCACGGTGAGCGCGAACAACTCCTCGTGCGTGGGCCCGAGCAGGTAGTCGCCGCCCTTGCGGTCCTTGAGCCGGAACAGACTGTCGCCGTACTCGGTCCAGCGGTTGGTGGCCTCGTAGGGTTCGCGGGGCAGCAGCGCGGGGAACTGGATCTCCTGGGCGCCCATGGCGTCCATCTCTTCGCGCACGATCCGCTCGATGTTGCGCAGCACCCGCAGACCCAGCGGCAGCCAGGAGTAACCACCCGGGGATACGCGGCGGACGTAGCCCGCGCGCACCAGCAGCTTGTGGCTGGGCACCTCGGCGTCCGCCGGGTCCTCACGCAGCGTGCGAAGGAACAACGACGACATCCTGGTGATCACGGTGATTACTCCTCGTTGCCGGTCCGGCACCTGGCCGCACAACTCACAGGTCGGCAGCGTAGTGAACGCCCCACCAGATCTTCCAACGGGTTGTTGACAGCGCAGCCGGATTAGGCCGAACGGCCCGTTTCAGCCCCCCTGTTCCGGCCAATCCCTCACCATGTCCAGCCGTTTGGGAATGATCGTCATGGATTGCCGGAACCCGAAGGACCTCGCCGTGTTCTGGTCGGCCGCCTTGGGGACGACCGTGGGACACGAGTACGACGATTTCGTCCTGCTCAAGCCGATCCCCGGCATCCCGCCCATCGGCCTACAGCGCGTGTCGGAGCCGAAGACCACCAAGAACAGAACGCACATCGACTTATCCACCGAAAGCCTGCCGCTGGAGGTGGAGCGCCTGACCAGCATCGGCGCGAAAGCCGTCGGCGAGTTCATCGTCGGCAGCTTCACCTGGATGGTGATGTGCGATCCGGAAGGCAACGAGTTCTGCGTGGCGGAGGGCCCAGGCGACATGATCCGCGCCCCGGGGGACCTGTCCGAAACAGCGGATGTCGCCGCCCTCTAACCCGTCACGGCCATCTGGTGCGGTGCTGCACCCACTGTCTGGCCGCGGTCGCGACCTGTAGCTGGTACTCGCGCTGGCCGCTGTACCCGGCCAGTTCCGGAAGCCGCCAACTGGCCTCGAGGTAGCCCGCCAGCGCCACCGCGTACCCGGTGACCGCCCAAGCCGGGATGCCCGCCATCGCGGGCCGCGACGCCACCAGCTTCTCGGCGCGGCCCGGCCGGTGCCCCGCCAGGATGAGGTGCGGCACCAATGCGACCACGTCCAGCCAGGCCGCGCCTCGCACCGCGGTCGACCAGTCCACGAGCAGCACCCGCCCGTCACCGGCCCGCCGCACCATATTCTCGGGCCGGATGTCGTTGTGCAGCAACGTGTCCCCGTCGGCCCACGGATGCCACGCGGTCTCCACCGTGGTCAACGCGTCCAGGTTCCGCCGAACCCACGCGTCCAGATCGGTGGGCGGCGCGGCCTGCAGGCCCGCCCACCCGGTTCGGTTGCCGAAGTGCTCGACCACGTCCGGAGCATGCGAAACAGGGCAGGGCGTGACCGTCCGGTGCAGACCACCCAAAAGGGATAACGCGGCCGCCAGATCCGGTGAACCTGGCCGCATCACCGGCCGATTCCCGTCCACCGCCTCGAAGACCAGCACCACCCACTCGCCATCCACCAGCGACAGCAGTTTCGGCACGGGCGCCTGCTCCGGCAGTTGGGCGCACACCTCGGCCTCCCGCCGAATCCGCCCGGCCCGCGAGTGCCCCGCCGAAACCCCCTTGACGAACACCTCCCGCCCGTCCGCCAACGTCAACAGGCAGGCCAGGCCGTGGGTGAAGCGGGGCGGGTGGCGCAGGACCCGCACCGCGGGCGCCCCCAGCCGCCGCTCGACGGCCCGCCGCACCGTGACGGGCACCTGCCCCCAGTTGGGCCGCTCCACCGCCGGATCAAAGACCCCATCCGCCAGTGTCGTCACGCCGAAAGCCTCCCCATCCCTGCCTACTTGATCATGGTAGCGCCGGATTGTCCTTGACGGACAAGGCAACAGGAGCCGTTACCACCGCGCGTCTACGCTGTTCAGGTGCTGGTACTACTCCCACCCTCCGAGACCAAGGCCGCAGGCGGCACCTCCCCCGCGCTGGACCTGGACGCTCTGAGCTTCCCGCAGCTCACCCCGCTGCGAGCCAAGCTGGCCGACGCC
Organism: Actinorectispora metalli; assembly: GCF_056323685.1. NCBI lineage: Bacteria > Bacillati > Actinomycetota > Actinomycetes > Pseudonocardiales > Pseudonocardiaceae > Actinorectispora > Actinorectispora metalli. The sequence goes on along the minus strand of NZ_JBREYE010000001.1, from coordinate 3,981,080 downwards.
TTGGTGCACCTGTCCGGAGACGTGCCCGCCAGCCTGCAAGCCCTCGACCTGTCCGACCGCCAGGCCGACGAGGTGGCCCGCAACGCTGAGCTGCTGACCTCTCCCACCATGCCTGCCCTGGACCGCTACACCGGTGTCCTCTACGACGCCCTGGACACCCCGAGCCTGACCCCGGCGATGCGCCGCCGAGCCCACGAGCGAATGGCCGTGGCTTCGGCCCTGTTCGGCCTGGTCATGGCCGGTGACCACATCCCGGCCTACCGCCTGTCCGGCGACAGCGCCCTACCCGGCCTGCCGACCCTGCGCACCCTCTGGCGCCCCGAACTGGAGCCGATCCTGAAGGCCCGCGAAGACCTGGTGGTGGACCTCCGCTCAGGCACCTACGCCGCCCTTGCCAAGGTCCCCGGCGCCATCACCGTACGCGTCCTGTCCGAGGACGCCGCGGGCACCCGCAAGGTCATCAGCCACTTCAACAAAGCCCACAAAGGCAGGCTCGCCCGAGCCCTGCTGGCAACCCGCAAGGACCCCGCCACCATCACCGACGTGGCCCGCATAGCCGCCGCAACGGGCATGGCCGTCGAACAGTCCGCTCCCCGAACGCTGGACCTGATCGTCCCTCAGCCGTGAGTCCGATAGGTCAGCTGCGACCGCCCAATGCTGATCACGTCCCCCTCGGACAAGGCCCAGGCCTGCACAACCTGCCCGTTCACCCCGGTCCCATTGGTGGACCCGATGTCAGCCAGCTGAGCCCGCCGCCCATCCCAGCTGATCTCGATATGCCGACTGCTGATGGCCGTGTCCACAAGCTGGATGTCCGCCGACCACCCCCGCCCGACGACATTGCTGCCCTCCCGCAGCCGAAACACCCGCCCGTCATCCACCTGCACAACAGCCGTCAACTGCCGCGACCCCAGATCATCTCGCGAATGCTGCCCCATCACCTGCTCCACACTGTGGCTTTCTCACCAGGCCGTCCGCCGAGCCTAGCCCTTCCAGCCCCAGCCTCAAGGGCAAACGCGACACTCGGCACAACCAATCCCACCGTGGCCGGCCAGTCACGCAACCCCCGCCAAAAACGCAGCCCAACCACACTCGGAAAACGCAACACCCGTCATGGCCGAGCCCCCACCGGCTCTAGCAGAACGCAAACCCACGATGAAGTCAGCCGGCAGCCGTGGGCGGCCAGGGATCGAGGCCGGGATCGGCGTGCAGGCAAATCAACGGCCGGTCCGCCCGAATGACCAATTCCATTCCCTCCGCGAAGGATCGGCCAAGCTCCCAGATCCAGCCCATCCCAGCGACAACCATCCGCCCGTTTCCTTCGAGGAAGACGCTCGAATAGCTCAACCATTCACCTATAGGGAAAAAGTTTCCCCCCACGGCTGCTTCGATCTCCTCAGCAAGCTCACGTTGCCCGGAGCCTGCGGACATGGGATCGAAGTTGAACGGCTCATCATTACTGAAGTTCGGGCCGTCCTGATTCACAGGGACCACCACCAGCCCACCGAAGACAGACAACACATCCTCTGCGAGCGAACTGACGCGATAACCTTCACCGGCCAACAGGACCAACCACTGAGTCGCGTCTACGCGCCGGCCAGGGTGCCACCCGGATGCGCCAAGTGCTGCCAGCACATCCGGGTGAACAGAATCAAACATGGCTCCGAGACGTAATCAGTCTTACGGTTATTCCTCCGCACCAACGACGATGCTCACCTTAGTCGGAAACCCCGCTGTCGCCGACGCATCTTTCAACGAGTTAGCCACCTGCTCCAAGATAGAGACAGCAATGGCGTAGTCCTCTGCGAAATTCGCTTTCATTGCGGGAGCGTCAGGCCACAGTATGAGGACGCTCTCCGCCTCGAAGGCATCGAGTCCGCCCCAGATCGAGTCGTTCAGAGCTTCCCAGCTACATGTGCTCTGCAGCGGCGGATCAAGCGGAAGCACGTCGCGCACGCTGCAGAAAAACTCCTCTCTTCCGCCTGGATCTCCGGTAGTCAGCACGAATACAGGTACATCGCATCGACGCGCATGCGCACTCAGATCACCGATCGTTGAGGTCGAAGCCGTGCTGAGACCTGGGATGAGTTCCACTCGATCACCTAATCCGTACAAATGCTGGATCGCCGCTGTCTCCATAATGAGTCCACGTATAGTACATCTCTCCCGAATCGCTGTTACGAACGACTCGGAGCGGACCGGCGCCCTTCGTGCCGGGAGGCGGCGCGACACGGTACTCCAGATAAGGAGAATCGGCACCCTGCGCACCGGGAAGATCCCCGTCCCGGTTTCTGAACGGAGTTCCCCATTTCTTGGCGGTCGGCCCGACTGGGGCCGTTCCGGCATCGATATTTGCAATGGTGTTGTTGAGCGCCTTCTCCTCGGCCGCGGGCAGCTTCCCGGTAACCCAGGGCACTTCGCCGCCGCAGTTGTGGGTGAGCACATCCCGGTCTTCGACGGCAACATAGTAAGTGTGGATGCCGTCGACGGTGAGGTTGTGGACCTGGCGTGCCTGCGTACGGGTAACGCTAAATGCCACCGTTGCTTCGGTACCGTCCGCAGTGCGGAGCCTGTCGCCAATGCCAAGACCGCCTGCCTCAACCCAGCGGCCTTCGTTGTCCACCCAGAACGGGTGGCCGTCCGTGGCGGTGACGGTCGCCAGCGAGCCGGCGGCAGTTTTGATCCTCAGGTCGATGAGCTGTTTCTCGCCGTTGCCGATGATGGTGGCGATGACTTCGCGGGGGCCTTGTCGGCCGGTTTCGGGGTCGTGGGCGGCTACCTTGTCGCCGATCTTGATCTGTTCGATTGGCTTTCTGGAGCCGTCGGCCATCAAGACCTTGGTTCCCGGGACGAAGCTGTTGAGCTTGCACGCGGCAGCGGCTTCGTCGTCCATCTGTCTGACCAGAGCCTTCGCGCTTTTGACCTCGTCGAAGATCTTCATCGCCTTCATGAAGGTTTTGAAGATCGTTTTGCCGAGGCTGAGCACCTTGCCTAGTGGAAGGACGCTGGTGGCCAGGGAGACGCATGCCCAGACGTCGCCTTTGGAGAAGCAGTTGTCGATGTCGGCGACCGTCAGCTCGTAGAGGAAGTCGGCGCCGACCTCGACAATGATCTGGAAGTTCGTCTTCTGCGCCTTCGCCTTCGCGTCCTGGTACTGCTTGCTGTTACGCCGGTCCTGACCGCCGCCGCGGCTGGATGTCGGCTTGCCGGTCTTCGAGCTGCCGTCGGCGTTGTAATGGTTGGGGAAGTGCTTGCGCTGGCTCATCGGCACATTCCCGACGGGGGCGTCGCCGCCCGGGCCGGGGCGGACGCCCCACGTGCCGTTCGCGTCCGCGGGAATCCACAGGCCGGTCGAGTCGCTGAAGGTGACCGGGCTGCCGTTGGCGTAGGAGAAGCCGTTCATCGCCTGCGGGTCGGCCAGGTCCATGATCGGGTCCACCGAGGCGAACCGACCGGTCACCGGGTCGTACTCGCGGGCGCCGACGTGAGTCAGGCCAGTCTTGTCCGCGGTGCCGCCGACGAACGTCTTCTCATCCGGCCACGGTGCCGCTTGTCCGCGGGGGTTGCCGAAGGGGTCGAAGTAGCGGCGGGTGATCTCCAGGTTGACGTCCGCCTTCACCTGGGCGGTGCTGGTGCCCTGGTGGTTGTCGAACTGGAAGTACACCGCGCCTGCCGTGCGCAGCGCCACGACCTCCCCGGCGTGCGCGTAGTACCGGCGGCCGGTGACCGTGTCGCGGGTCTTGTCCAGCACCAGTTCCTGACCCGGTAGATACAGGGTGTGGGCCTGCGGTTCCTTTTTGAGCAGGCGGTTGCCCTCGGCGTCGTAGATGTACGACGAGGACTTGCCGTCCGCCTCCGTCACCTTCGATGTGCGGCCCTCGGTGTCCCATTCCAGAATCTGGGTGGAGCCTGCGACCTTGCGGGTGGCGGTGTTGCCGGTGGGGTCGTAGGTGAACTCGTCCTTCGAGGTGCCCGACGGGCCGGACTGGGTGACGTTCAGCAGGGTGTGGGGTTGGGGCGTCTTGGCCGCGGGGTAGGTGTAGGTGCGGGTGGTGTCGCCCTGCGGGGTGTGCCGGATCTCCGAGGTGCGGTTGCCGGTCTTGTCGTAGCCGAACTCCTGCCAGTACGGCGCTGTGCCGCCCAGGTTGTCCTTGGTCGGTGCGACGCCGCAATCGTTGGCCAGCGAGGTGAACGCCTTGGTCAGGCGGCGCAGGTGGTCGTAGGCGAAGCACTGCACATCGGCCGGGCCGTCCTTGGGGAGGTCGGCGATCTTGGTGATGTTGCCCGCCGGGTCGTAGCTGTAGGTGCGGTCGGCGATGCGGTGGCTGGTGGTGGTGTTGCGGTCCAGCACCGTTTGCTGCAGTCGCCGGGTGCCTTCCTCGTAGTAGTTGTTGATCCACGACTTCTCGGCGTCCTGGCCGAGTGTCAGGAAGTTGGTCTCGCCGTACGGGGAGTACTTGTGCTCCTGGGCGTAGTCCTGCCAGCCCTGGGTCTTGGTGGGCTGCCCGAACTCGTTGTACTCGTGGTAGAGGCCTTCGATCTCCAGGTCGCCGCCCGCGGCCATCGTGGTCTTGGTGACCAGGCCGATGTTGAGGCTGTACTCGGTGCGGAACTTGTAGGTGCCCGCCAGCTTGCCCTCGGCCACGGGGATGATGTAGTCCGTCGCCGACGGGCGGCTCAGCGTGTCGTAGTAGTACTTCTCGCCGTAGGCGTTGCCGCCTGCGAACCTGGTTTTGGTGTGCGGCAGGCCCTTCTTCGTCGTGTCGTAGGTCCACTCGGACAACTTGGTGCCCGTGGTGGAACCCTCGAACGAGCCGGTCTTGCGGCTCAGCACGTCGTAGGAGTACGCGATCACCTTGCCGCGGGAGTCCGTTGTGGACGCCAAGCGGTCCAGGTTGTCGTAGGTGAAGGTGGTGGCGCCGCGGTCGGGGTCCTCGGTGCGGACCTTGCGGCCCAGCGTGTCGTAGCGGTACGTCCAGGCGTTGCCTGCTGGGTCGGTCACCGAGGCGAGCCTGCCCGCGCGGTCGTAGCCGTAGGCGGTGGTGTCGTAGCCGCCGGTCGGGGTGGGGCCGTGATACTGCCGTAGCTCGGTGCTCTGGCCTTGGGCGTTGGTCACCGTGGTGACCGCGGTGCCGCCCGCGGGCGGGGTGACGTGGGTGCGGTCGCCGCCGTAGGCCGAGGTGGTCCGCCACTGTTCCACCGCGAGCTTGCGGTAGATCACCGCGGTGGGGCGCTGGAGGCCGTCGAACTCGGTCACGGTCTGGTTGGGCACCGCGTCGTCCAGCGCGCCGAACAGCGTGGTGCCGGGTTGCTGATTGTTGAAAAGCGCGCCGTTGACCTTGGCGGCCAGGCCGCGGTGGTCGTAGACGGTGTCGGTGACCAGCCTGCCGCCGACGGTGGGGGTCTGGGTCTGGCGTTTGCGGAGCAGGCCGTCGTAGAAGGTGTGGCTGGTGTGGTATTGGCCGTCCTCGCGCAACGACTTCGCGGTCACCACCGACGGCGCGTCGGTGCGGTACTGGTACGAGTATTCGGCGTTGGGTGACTTGCCGACGCGGCCCGGCGCCCACACCTTCTGCGTGCGGCCGAGTGGGTCGTAGGCGACCTCGGTGCGCTCGCCGTTGGGGCCGACCTCGGCGGTCGTGGCCGCCCACGCGGGGTCGACTGCCTTGGTCACGGTGTGGCCCAGCGGGTTGGTGGCGACGACCTCGCGCACCGGCAGGCCCGCGGCCGGGGTGTAGGCGATGGTGGACTTGGCGTCGGCGGCGTCGTACTGCTCGGTCGGTCGGCCGTAGGCGTCGTAGACCGTCTTCGAGACGGGCTGCCTGGCCGAACCGGTGCCGCGCTCGACCTTGGTGATCAGGCCGCGGGTGGGCGCGGCGCCGTGCTCCTGGTTGTCGTAGGAGGAGTACACGTCGCTGATCAGGTCTTCCGGCTTGCCCTCCCCCGCGGCGCAGGGCAGCGCGACGGTGTGCACGCGGGAGGCGTGGCTGAGCATCCAGGCGCCCTCGTTGCGGGCGTAGTGGGTCCTGGTGCACTTCTCGTCGCCGGTCACCGCGAGGTCGCCCGCGTCGTCAAGCCGCTCGGCGAGGCCCTGGGCGTTGAAGCTGGTCACGGCCTGGGTGCGCCGCCAGGTCTTGTCCTCCAGCCGGGTCCGGCCGGATGCCTTGGCGGTGTTGGTGATGAACGCGCGGTCCTCGCCCTCGGTGGCGGTGGGGCCATGGACCCACGGCTCGTTCACCGCGGCCTCGGCCATGATCCCGGCGTTGAACCGCACGGTTTCGCGGACGTAGCCCTGCAACGCCTCGTGGTCCTCGATCCGGCCGCCGTCGTTGTCGGTGACCCACACGTCGCGGGTGCCGCTGGGCAGCTTGTCGCCGTCCATACCGCGCAGGTAGACGGTGTCGGTCACGGTGCGGGTCTTGCCGATCGCGCCGACCAGCGTGCGGACCTTGCCGTAGCCGCGCCATTCCGACCAGGTTCGGTGCTCGGGCTTGGCGAGTTCGTTGTCGTCGAAGTGCCAGGCAGCGTCGGGCCCGTACTCGTACCGCGTCTGCACCAGTTCGGACCCGCCGGTGCGGTCGTCGTCGGTGACCAGGGTGACCACGTACTTGTGGAACCAGTCCAGGATCGGGGCCGTGGCGCCCTCCGGCGTCCACCACGTCGGGTAGCAGCGGTAGGTGTTGGACTCGGCGTTCGCGGGCATCCGGTCCGCGCGCCTGCAATCGGCGCCGGAGTACTCGACGGTGGTCACGCCGCCGCTCTCGTTGGTGATCGCGGTGATCCGGTACCGGTTGATCGGCGCGATGCCCTCGGCCGCGTCCACCCGGTTGGGCTTGGAGGTGCCCGCGAAGGTGATCTCCGGCGTGCTCGCGGTGCCGCCGACGTGACCGGTGTGGGTGATGCCCGCCAGCCACAGTGGGGCGGGCAGCCCGTCGCCGGTGGCCGGGAACTGGTGCCGCAGCGTCCAGGAGTCGACGTCGCGCCAGCCGGTGTTGTCGTCCTTGCGTACGTCGGTGGTGACCTTGGCCAGGCGCTTGCGGGTGAAGAAGGTCGGGGAGAACCGGTTGGTGCACTGCTCGCCCGCGTTGCAGATCTGGTCCTGCGGCACATCCGGCCACGAGCCCGCGGTGTCCTTGTTCAGCTGCGCCGGGTCGCAGGTGATCGTGCCGCCGGGCACGCAGCGCTCGGCCTGGTCGAACCGCACCCGGGCGGGTGCCGCGGCGAACACGGCGTCGGAGCGCAGCCCGTACTCGACGCGCTGGAGGAACCCGCCGCGGACATACGGCGTGCCCGCCGAGGCGGTGACGTTGCGGCCGTAGTGGTTGGTCTCGGTGCCGTAGTAGTAGGTGGTGACGTTGCCGCGCGGGTCCACGACGTAGTCAAGGTTCCACCGCCAGGCCTGCTGGCACCACGAGGCAGCGTATTCGGCCCTGTTGCAGGGCTCGCCGCCGTGGTTGCCGAAGACCGGGGCCGTCCAAGTGGAGTTGGTGACCGGCTTGCCGTCGGCCCAGCCCGGGAGGCGGTTGAGGCCGAGGAAGAACTGGGTGCCGTCGGTGCGGGTGACCTTCCAGTGCTCGCCGTTGTCGTCGCCGTTGGCCGCGCCGGTCAGCTTCTCGATGCGGGAGCCGTCGTCGTTCTTGGGCCGCCACACGCCGGTCGCGGTGTCCCGGACGAGTTCGGTGGACACGCCCGCCAGCGACAGCGTCGCGTTGTCGGTCGCCCAGCACAGGTCACCGGTCTTGGTCTGTCCCTGGTTGCCGCCGAGGTCCTCGGCGCACGGCTTGTACCGCCGCTCCAGGAAGCCGGTCCCCGCCAGGTCCCAGCCGTCGCCGACCACCGAGGCCTGGTTGTTGGTCGCACTGGTGCGTCCGTCCACGTTGGACGAGGAGTAGCCCAGTGACAGCACGGGCGCGGGCCCGCCCAGGGAGGGCGGGGTGCGCAAGGAGTAGGTGTAGCCGAACGCCCCGCTGGAGCCGCCGCCCGCCCAGGACCCGGTCGGCGCCAGCGGCGTCTCCTTGTAGCTGCCGCCGGAGCCCGACCCGTCCGCCACCGCCGCGAGCACCACGGACTGGCCGCCGATCGACCGCGCGCTGCGCGTCGGCGCCGTCATAGCCACCCGCGCGGTGTTGCCGTCACCCGGCACCGACTTGGCCACCCGGCACCATGAGCTGTCCGGAGTGGACACCGCGCAGGATGGCAGCTGCACGAACCGCACCCGGGAGGCGTCCGCGACGCCCAGCGCCGCCGCGTCCAGCCGCACCGACACCGTCCGGTCCGCGGCGCCCCCGAGGTCGGTCAGCCGGACCAACCCGGCCACCCCCGCCTTCTCGGCCGCGGCCCGGTCGAAGGTCTCCACCCGGACCTTCGCGCCCGGCCTGCCTTCGGCGTCGCCGACGGCGACCGGCAACTCGCCCACCTTGCGGGTGTCGCGGGACAGTTCAGCCTCCGCGGAACCCGCCCGCACCGGCGCGACCTGCGGAGCGCCCTTCAGCGCCCGCTCCGCGGCCTCATTGGGCGGCAGTCCCCGAACCGGCACCTTCCCGCCCGGCACGGACTTGGCCTTCTGGATCTCCGGAAGCTGAGCCCGCACACCGGTGGCGGCAGGCGCCGCTCCCGCCTGCACCATCGAAACGGCAACCGCCGCCACCATCGCAAAACCCAGCGTTCTGACAACTCTGCGACGCCCTCGCATCGCGACCCCCTCGGGTGCGGGAAAACCAGACAAGTAACGACAGAGATTCGCCTGCCCGGCACCCCGCCGGGCAGGCCACTACCGATCAGCGAGTCGCGATAGTGCGAATATCCGCATCCGCCAGCACCCCGGAATACACCCGCACGTCGTCAATCGCGCCGTGCCAGGGGTTCCAGTGGTTGCCTTCCCAGATCTTCTTCCCGATGAGCAGTTCGCCACCGCTGTGCCATCCGGTGACGCCCTCGGCTTTTCCGGAAAGCCTTCCGTTGACGTAGAGCCGGATTTCGCGGGTCGCCGCGTTGTGCACACCGGTCAGGTGCACCCATTCACCGGCGACGGCCTCCTCCGTGCTCAAGGCGGCTTTGATGCAGGGCTCGGTCGGCGAACAGGAGACGAGCATCTCCCACTTCCGATCCGACGCCCGGTAGCCGAGGGCGAACGGGGCGAACCTCTCGTGCCCCAGGCTCACCGCGGCCCTGGTGTAGGCGTCCAGTTGATCGTGGCGGACCCAGGCGGCCACCGTGTACGACTGGTCGGTGCGGATCGCCGGTGCGGGCGCCGAGACGAAGCCCTCGGTGGCGTTGGCCGCACCGGGCAGGCGCACCGAGCGGGAGTCCTCCTCCAGCCAGGTCACCCCCGGCTTCAGCGCGGCGCCGCGCCCGGTCACCAGGTCGGCCGCGGCTGTCCCGGCGCCTTCCTCGAACCGGTAGTCGGCGCGCCGGTCCGCCGTGGTGGCGATGGCGGCGACCTCCTTGTCGACGAGAACCCGGCTGTAGGAGCGGACCTCGTCCACGGCACCGGGGAAGAAGTCGGTGAAGGCACCATTCCAGCGAGCCCGGCCGATCACGAAATGGCCGGGGGCCTTCCAGTTCCGGATCGAGGCCTCACCCTGCTTGGCGCCGTTGACGTACAGCGCCAACTTCTGGCTCGCGGCGTCGTAGGTGCCGGTGAGATGCGCCCACACGCCCGCCGCGGGCGCCTGCTGCGACAAAACCCTGGTCACCGCGGCGTTGTCGGTGTCGGCGGCCGTCATCGCGAACGACCAGCGGTCGTCCTGGTGGGAGTACCGGAGGTAGAAGCCGCTGTTGCGGTGCCCGTCCTGGCTCAGCGCGGTGAACCGGCCGTTCTTGCGGTCCAGCTTCACCCACGCCGCGATCGAGAAGCTCGCCGACGTGTCCAGCAGCGGGTCGCGGGCGGGCCCGTCGTCGATGCCGTCGAGCACCGCCGCCCCGCCCTGGTAGCCGTCGCCGAACACGATCTGGCTTGACCCGGAGTACGGCGTCAGGTGCCTGCCGTTGCCGCTGGCGTCGATGAGGTCGCCGTTGAGCTTCCAGTGCGCGATCGGCCCGGACGGTCCGGCTTTGACGAAAGCGCGGTGCCGGTGGATCGGCGAGCGGTTGCCCGCCCGGTCCACGGAGCGCAGGAACAGTGTCTGCGGGCCCTCCAGGTGCGGGGTCCACCGCACGGTGGCGTTGCCGCCGATGCCGCCCGCGTCCACTCGGTGCTGCGGGTCGTCGGTCTCGTCCTGGGTGAAGGAGTACAGGTAGTACGCCACGTCCGAGGTGCCGTTGGCCTTGAACTCGAACGTGCCGGTCTGGCCGAGACCGCCCGCGGGGGTGTCGTGCGGGTATTCCGCCGACGACACCGCGGGCACACCGGGCACGGTGGTGTCGATGGTGAACTCGCAGTTGCCGACCCAGGGCGAGCGCAGTTGGCCGTCACTGGCCGACAGCGACCACTCGTGCAGGCCGTCGTCGGTGATGTCGCCGCCGGGCACGGTCGTCTCGGCCATCGAGCCGGACGGCACGTCGCGCACCTGGTACTGCTTGATCGGCGTGGTGCTGCCGTTGTCGTGCTTGCGCACCAGGGAGAAGTCGGCGAAGCCCAGGTGGCCGCCGTCGGGGTCGGACACCCGACCGCGCAACCGCGGCGTGCGAGTGGGGATCACCGGTCGGTCGGGGCCGTTGACGCACGACACCAGGCCGCCCTGCATGCCCAGTTCCGTCGGCGCGTTGGGCACCGAGTTGTAGGTGGCTTCCATGATCGGGTTGAGGTCGAAGCGGCGCCACTGGTCCAAGACGGTCTCGTTGGCGGCGCGGTAGCCGAAGGTCATGGCGGGCTGTCCGGCGTTCACCGCGTCCCGGACCGCGTTGGTGATGACCACGTCGGCACCGCCGTCGGACGGGCAGTGCCTGGCGTTGTTGGACTTCGAGATGTCGCCGAGGTGGGACAGCCAGGCGGGCTGGGCGTTCCACTTGGTGCCGGGTCCGATGCCGCCCGTGCGCCAGAGCTGGGTGGCACCGCCACCGCAGGAGTGCGAGTGGATCACCTTGGAGCGCATGGTCGCGCTGTGCACGTATTTGCCCGCCAAGCCAGTGATCAGCATTTCCACGAAGGACCTGGAAACGCCGGAAGAGTCCGCGTTGGTCAGCCCGGCCTTCAGGTCACCGAGGTCGCCCGCGGTCTGGTCGTAGTTGGCCGCGCCCGGGAATCCGTTCTGCACCACGACGTGGTGGTTGCGGCCGCTGTTCGTCGGATACTCGGGATCGAGGTAGACCGGGAAGGTGGTGGCCGGGTCGGCGAGGAACCGGGCGTCCGGGGTCACGGCCACGGCGCGGTCTGTCGCCTCGACGCCCATCTCGGCGCGGCGGCTGCGTTCCCCGGGCCGAGCGGCGGTGCCGCCGTCGGCGGAGTCCCACATCCTGGTGGCCACCGGGGTGATCATGACCTTGCCCGCGGCGTCGGTGATCCGCCAGTTGCGGTCGGCGTCCTGCTCGATCTTCGCGCCCTTGGCGTGGGTGCCGAAGGCCACCTTGGCGAGCGCGGGGTTGCTGGCGGCCCGTTTGCTCTTGACGACGAGCACCTCGCTGAAGCCGCGCGGCGTCGCCCGCACCACCAGGTCGACCTCCGGGAGCACCTCGTGGTAGGTCGCCGAGTCGCCGTCGAGCACCGGCTCGGGAAGCCTGCCCGGCCAGGTCAGGCCCGCTTCCTTGCCATCCATGGCCAGCACTGCGAAGGGGCCGCTGCCGCCGGTGGACAGCCGCAGATCGACCGGCCCCGCGGCCGGGGCGATCGCCCCGTCGGGCCGCTTGCGCAGGGTCAGGTCGACAGGCCGCCAGCCACCGTCTCGGCGGACGCGTTGCGGCAGCAGGCCCTGGGTCAGGGTGAAAGTGCCATCCGGGTTGGCGTGCACCTCGGAGGTCTCGGTGGTGAGTGAGCCGACTCGCACCGGTCGCTGGTGTTTGCGCGCCGCCGCCGAAGCCGCGCTCTGGTCGGCGAGTTCGGCGGGAGCGGCAGGCTCGGCCTGCCGCGCGCCGAGCGGCACGGTGGAAGTCATGCAGATCGCGGTCACCAGCAGGCATGCCGCGGACATGCGCCATCGCATCAAGAAATCCCCAAAGCCCCTCGACTGACTTTCGTCAGTGGATCACCCTGCGCACTGGGCCCTCGACCAGGCGTCATAGCGGTAACCGGGCGTAAGCGTCGCTGACCGATTCTCGCAGCTCAATAGCAGGACAAGGTGATACAGATCACACGAATCTGGAGTTAACGGAAATGCGCGTCCAGCAGATAGACAATGGTCGCGATTCGCAATTTCATAAATTGATAGCATTGCACGTAATCGCATTTCCAGATTAGCGGCGCTTGCGGATCTTCGCCAGTTTTCTTTCCGCGGGACGCTATCCACCCCGGCTGTCCCGGCCGCTCGGCGGTATGCGAGATTGACGCCCCAAAGTGGAGCTGCAGGCAGGCAGGTGGGGACCCCGTGCGTCTGGACAACCTGGTCTCGAACTGGGACCAACTCGGCAAGCAAGATCCGCTCTGGGCGATCCTGAGCGATCCGAGCCGCAAGGACGGCCGCTGGGACTTGGACGAGTTCTTCGCCACCGGCCGGACCGAGATCGCCAGGGTGGTCGCCCACCTGGACAGCGCCGGGTCCGCGCTGGGCGAGCGGGTACTGGACTTCGGTTGCGGCGTCGGCCGCCTGACCCAGGGCCTGGCCGAGCACGCCACCGAGGTGGTGGGCGTGGACATCGCCGAGTCCATGATCGAGCAGGCGGACCGGCTCAACCACAACCCCGACCGGGCGAGCTTCGTCGCCTACGACGGCAGCACGCTGCCCTTCCCCGACGACTCCTTCGACAGCGCGGTCAGCCTGATCGTGTTGCAGCACGCGCCGCCCGCGATCTCGCTGCGCTGCCTGCTGGAATTGCAGCGGGTGGTGCGGCCCGGCGGCATCCTGTACTTCCAGGTGCCAAGCCACCTGCGTCCCGCCGAGGAGCTGCCGAAGAAGGCCTACCGCGCCCGGCTGGACCTGCTCACCCCGCTCAATGCCCTCACCGCCGGGGAGAACGCCACGATCCGAGTGCGGGTCACCAACCGCAGCAGGCACGCCTGGCCCACGGGGCCCACGGTGAAGCTGGGCAACCACTGGTGCCGCGACGGCCGGATCGAGATCAACGACGACGGCCGCACCGAGTTGCCGGAACTGGCGCCTGGCGCCTCGGTCGAGCTGGAACTGGCCGTCACCGCGCCCGCCGCGGCAGGGCGCTATCAGCTGGAGCTGGACTTGGTGCACGAGTTGGTCACCTGGTTCGCCCAGCAGGGCAGCCGGACAAGCAAAACCACCGTCGAGGTGACCGAGCGGTCGACCGATGAGCACGCCTCCGAGCCGGTCGTCGGGGTCGTCGTCTCGGAGGAGAGCGCCGACGCAGAGCCGACCCCGGCGGAGGAAGGCGCACCCGCTCAGGTGGACAGCGCCGAGCTGATCAACATGTACGGGCTGCACACCGACCTGGTCCGCTCGCTGTTCCAGCACTGCGGTGCCGAGATCGTGCGCGCGGATGAAGACCAGCTCGCGGGCCCGGAGTGGATCAGCTACACCTACATCGTCCGCGTGGGCGGCTGACCCGCCGCGGGCGAAAAATAGGTTGCCGCGATTCGCGACGGTCGGGAGAGTAGGCGCGACGATCAGCTCGTCGGCCTTTGGGTCGGCGGAGTGGGGAGGTGGGACATGTACAAGCCCGTTGTCCGGGGCGTGGTGTGCGCCCGTCCCGCAGCCTCACTCGCTCGCCGCTGACGCGAACTTCGCTTTCTTCACCGCGCTGATCAGGCGCGGCGCTTCGTGGTGCGGCTGTGTGGGGCTTCCAGCCACTCTGCAAGGAGAACCCCAACAGTGCGCGAGCACGACTTTTCCTGGGATGACCAGGCTTTTAACGACTTCGGCAGCAAGCGCGGCGGCGGAGGCCGTCGGCGTCGGCAGCGATTTGACGATGAGCCCGCGCGGCGGGGGCGGTTGACCGAGGAGGAGCGCAGGCTGTTGGCGCTGCGGCGTGAAGACACGCTGCACTCCTCGGACACGCCCGAGATCGGTGATCGGTGGACCAACTGGGGCGATGGAGATCAGGGGCCGCGGCCGCGGCCGTCGTGGCTGATCACCGAGTTGGCCGCCGTCGACGAGGAGTTGGGGGTGGTCAAGACGGGCAAGGAGGCCGATGTGCACCTTGTGCGGCGGCTGCTGCCCGGCACCGACCGGTCCTGTCTGCTGGCGGCCAAGCGGTATCGCAGCGGTGATCACCGGATGTTCCACCGGGACGCCGGGTATCTGGAGGGGCGCCGGGTGCGGCGGTCCCGGGAGATGCGGGCCATGGCGGGGCGGACCGCCTTCGGGCGCAACCTGCTCGCCGAGCAATGGGCGATCGCCGAGTTCGGCGCGCTCGGGCGGCTGTGGGCGCTGGGGGCTCCGGTGCCGTATCCGGCCCAGCGGGTGGGCACCGAGTTGCTGCTGGAGTTCGTCGGCGACGCCGACGGGCAGGCCGCGCCTCGGCTGGCGCAGCTTCGGCCCGAACCCGATGAGGTGGCGGAGCTGTGGGGGCAGGTGGTGGACGCGTTGATGCTGCTGGCCCGCAACGGGCTCACCCACGGTGATCTCTCCGCGTTCAACCTGTTGGTGCACCGCGGCCGTATCGTGTTGATCGACCTCCCACAGGTGGTGGATCTGGTGGCCAACCCGCAGGGCGCGCAGTTCCTCACGCGCGATGTGCGCAACATCGCAGGCTGGTTCGCGGCACGGGGTCTACCTGCGAAAACAGGTGATCCGGTGGAGTTGGTGGAGCAGCTCCGGGAGGAGGCGGGGCTGACGTAACGGACAGGCCGGTCGGGCTCGAACACCTGAACGATGTAGACTCGTTCGAGTGCCGGGCCTCTCCAGAGTCCGGTGCGCCCGGCAAACCGAGCCGGGCGCCCGCCCGGTAACGACGTTCAGCATCCACGGCGCAACCCCGCGCCGGGCCCGTCCTTGTGACACTGCCGCAGGCTTCTGCGGTCACCTCCTCGCGACGTGCCACGTCCGAGAGGTTTGTTTTTACGTGTCTTCAGACATTTCCGCAGAGTCCACGCTGCCTTCTTTTCACGAGCTCGGCCTGCCCAGGGCGCTGACCGGCGCCCTCACTCGCGCGGGGATCGCCGCGCCCTTCCCGATCCAGGCGGCCACGCTGCCGGATGCGATCAAGGGCCGGGACGTCCTCGGCCGCGCCCAGACCGGCTCCGGCAAGACGCTGGCCTTCGGGCTGGCCATGCTCACCCGGCTGCGTGACGAGCGCGCCGCGGCGAACATGCCCCTTGGCCTCATCCTGGTACCGACCCGCGAGCTGGCCATGCAGGTCAGCGACGTGATGCGGCCCTACGCGCAGGCCATCGGCCTGCGGGTTCGGCCCATCGTGGGCGGCACCTCCATGTCGCGGCAGATCGCCGAGCTCAAGCGCGGCGTGGACATCGTCATCGCCACGCCCGGCAGGCTGATCGACCACCTCCGGTCGCGCACCTGCTCGCTGGGCGACGTCATGATCACCGCGTTGGACGAGGCCGACCAGATGGCCGATATGGGCTTCCTGCCGCAGGTCCGCGAACTGCTCGATGTCACGCCCGCCGACGGGCAGCGGCTGCTGTTCTCCGCGACGCTGGACGGCGACGTGGACGCGGTCGTGCGGCAGTACCTGCACAACCCGGTGACGCACTCGGTGGTGCCGGACTCGGCCGGGGTGTCCACGATGGAGCACCACCTGCTGTACGTCTCCGGCGGCACCAAGTTCGCGGTGCTCAACGAGATCGGCAACCGCGCGGCCCGCACCATCATGTTCGTCCGCACCAAGCGCGGTGCGGACCGCCTCGCCGGGCGGCTTGCCGACGCAGGTGTGCCCGCGGGCTCGCTGCACGGCGACAAGACCCAGGGCGCGCGCAACCGCACGCTGGCCGACTTCCGGGACGGGCGGGTGCCGGTCCTGGTGGCCACCGACGTCGCGGCCCGCGGCATCCACGTCGACGATGTCGGGCTCGTCGTGCACGTCGACCCGCCCGCCGACCACAAGGCTTACCTGCACCGCGCGGGCCGCACCGCGCGAGCGGGCGAGAAGGGCACCGTGTTCACGCTGGTGCTGCCCGATCAGCGCAAGTCGGTGCGGAAGCTGACCGAACTGGCGGGCATCGAGCCCTACGTGAAGCAGGTCAAGCCGGGCGATGAGCACCTGACGCAGCTGATCGGCGAGCTGACCCCGCTCACGCTGACTCCCGCGGCTCCGCCGGTCGACCGACCGGAACGGCGCGGCCCGCGCGGCGGTGGCCGCGACCGGGGCGCCCGTCCCGAGCGCCGTCGTGACGCCGCTCCGCGCGGTGGGAACCGCTCCGAGCGCCGGGCCGAGGAGAACGTCCGGCAGGGTCGCACAGGCGGTGCCAGGCGGGAGGGCTCCTACGCTCGCGTCGAGGACCGTGGCGAGCGCCGCGGCCGGGCGCCCGAGTCCGCCGACCGCGGCCGGACCGAGCGTTCCGGCGAGTTCGGCCGGTCCGAGCGGGCACCGGAGTACGCGGGCCGCGGCCGCAGGCAGGACGCACCGCAGCGCGACGGCGAGCGCCGCTACCAGCCCCGCACCGGGGAGGGTGGCCAGCGCCGCCGCGGCGAGCAGTCCTTCGGCGACCAGCGCGCGGGACGCCCGACCCGCACCGGCGGCGGCAACCGGACCCAAAGCCGCTTCGGCCGCAGCACGAGCCGCTGACGAATCCTTGTACCAACGCGGTGAGGCCAAC
>NZ_JBREYE010000001.1:3878919-3964299 GCF_056323685.1 Actinorectispora metalli | reverse complement strand
TGCCCCAGGCGAATGTTCGCCTGGGGCACCGCGTCATTTCGGGGTTGTCCAGCAGCCGCCGAGGGCCTAGGGGCCGTCCAGGCGGACGCCCAGCCGCCAGGAGCCTAGGGGGCGTCCAGGTGGGCGCCCAGCGCCGTGACCGGGCCGATGACGATGATCGCCGGTGGGCGGATCGCGTGCGCGGCGACGGCGGCGGCGACCTCGGACAGGGTGCTGCGGAGTACGCGCTGGCCCGCCATGGTGCCCTCCTGGATGACCGCGACCGAGGTGTCGGGGGCACGACCACCCGCCAGCAGGACGTCGGCGAAGGCGGCGATGCGCTCCACCGCCATCAGCAGCACCAGGGTGCCGCGCAGCCGGGCCAGGGCGGGCCAGTCGACCAAGGAGCGCTCGTCGTCGGGGGCAACGTGGCCGGACACGATGGTCACCTCATGCGCCACGCCTCGGTGTGTGACGGGTACCCCGGCGATGGCCGGGACGGCGATGGCGCTGGTGACGCCGGGCACCACGGTGACGGGGACGCCCGCGTCGGCGCAGGCCAGCAGCTCTTCGAAGCCGCGGCCGAAGACATAGGGGTCGCCGCCCTTGAGGCGCACCACGAACTTGCCCGCCTTGACGGCGTCGATCAGCGTGGAGTTGATGACCTCCTGGCTGGCGGCCCGGCCGTAGGGGATCTTGGCGGCGTCCACCACCTCGACGTGCGGGGCGAGTTCCTCCAGCAGTTCGCGCGGCGCGAGGCGGTCGGTGACGACGACGTCCGCGCGGGCCAGCAGGCGCCTGCCGCGGACGGTGATCAGGTCCGGGTCGCCGGGGCCACCGCCGACCAGTGCCACGCCAGGAACGACCGGAGCTTGGGCGTCGGCCAGTTCGCCGGAACGCAGACCTTCCACGATGGAGTCGCGGACCGCGGCGGAGCGGCGGGGCAGGCCGCCGGAGAGCACGCCGATGAGCAGGCCGTCGTGTTCGGCGACGGCGGGTGTGACGGCGGTGCCCATGGTGCCCGCGTCGGAACGAACGCAGAACACGCGTCCGCGTTCGGCTTCCGCTGCGACGGCGGCGTTGACGGCGGGAACGTTGGTGCAGGTGATCACGTACCAGGCGTCGTCGAGATCGCCGTCGGCGTAGGGGCGGCGCAGCCATTGCACCTCGCCCGCGTCGGCCATGGCCTCAACGGCCGGGGTCGCCTCGGGGGCGATGACCCGCACCACGGCGCCCGCGGCCACCAGTCTCGGCAGCCTCCGCTGCGCGATGGTGCCCGCACCGACGACCACGACCTGCCGTCCGGTCAGGTTCAGCCCCGCCAAGTAGTGACGCTCCACCCACACTCCTCTCTCCGTTCCCCACAGCATGCCTGTCCGGGCTGGCCGGGTGGAATACGCCCAAGGTCACATAACCGAGTGCTTCGGGCTGTTCGGCCCGTTTGACTGGGCGTGGCCCTACCGTAACCAAGACGTGATCAGTAGCGGCCGAACGGATGATCACAGACGCCACGGAGCGTGGCTAATATGGGTGTCGACCCGGCAACCGGGTCACATTACCTGGGGGAAACAACGATGATCCGCACGATCACTAACGCGCTGTTGTCACTTGCGCTGGGCGCCGGTCTGGTTCTCGCCGGTGCGGGGACCGCCGCGGCCGTGCCGCCGCCGGTTCCGGTGCCGCCGGACTGCTCGCTCTGTCACACCTGATTCACCGGCGGTCCGGGGAGCCCGAAATCACCGGACCCCAGACGCATCTCGATGGCGTCCGCGGGACAGATCTCCACACACTCCCCGCACGAGGTGCAGGCCCCGGCGACCACCACAGGCCGCCGGGGCCCAGGGCGCAGTGCCCGTTCCGGACAGGTCAGCAGGCAGCCGCCGCAGGCAGTACAGGCCTCGGTGAAGCGCAGCGGCTCGATCATCCCAGCGCCGCGACGGCCGCGGTCACGTTGTCGCCCTTGAGCTTGGGCACCACCAGCCGGGCGGGTACCCCGGCCAGCACGGCGGCCGCCCGCAACGCCGCGGCCTCGGCGACACTGGCCGTTCCCACCTTGGACAGCACCAGCTCGCTCGGGTTCGGGACCTCCACCTCGGCCAGGTCCTCGGCCGGGTAGGACAGCAGCCACAGTCGCCGGACACAGCCCCGCCGCCACTGGCGGATGCCGTCGAGCAGACCGGGCTCGGTGGCCTTCACATCGATGGTGGCGAAGGCCGCGACCCGTTCGACCATCACCCCGATGCGCCGCAGGATGGCCAACACCGCATCGGCCCGCACCCCGGTCGAGGCACCAAGTCCGACGACAACCCGATCACGAGACGTCAGGGGCTCACTCATCGTCGGCGCCCGCGGTGGCCCAGAGGAGCAGAACCGGGTCGGTGGCGGCCAGCCTGCTGGTGCCGTCGGGGAGGTCGGTGAGCCGGGCGGCGGAGAGGTGCACGCCGTCGACCGTGTAGCGGGCGGAGACCAGGGAGTCCTTGATGCGGCCGTAGTACTCCAGGCTGCGCAGGGCCAGCACGATGCGGGCCGCACCGGCCCGCGAGCAGTAGGAGACCACCTCGGGCCCGCCGCCCGCGATGAAGATCGCGTCCGGGCGCGGGAGCCTGCGCAGAGCGACCGGGGCGGAGCCTTCGACCACGTTGCATTCCACGCCGTAGGCGGTGGCGTTAGCGGTGATCCGCACGCATTGGACGGGGTCCTGCTCGATGGCCACCACGGCGGCGCCGAGCCGGGCGCAGTCCACGGCGATGGCTCCGGGCCCGGCGCCGACGTCCCACACCATGGTGCCGGGGCGTGGGGCGAGTCGGGCCAGGATCAGGGCGCGGGCCTCGGCGGAGAGCAGGTCGCCGTTGCGGTGGGCGAAGCCCGCGTCGGGCAGCGCCCAACCCGCGGCGGGCGGCAGCGGCTCGCCGCCCGCGAGCCAGCCGCGGGCGGGGATTTCCTCGGGGTCGGCCAGGCAGATGACCAGGTTCGGCTCGCGCCACCATTTGGCGGCGGCCTCGCCGGGAGTGACGAAGCTGATGCGTTCCCGACGCCCGCCGAGGTCCTCGGCGACGATCAGAGTGCGGTCCCAACCCGCCAGCCCGGAGCCGAGTTCGGCCGGTCCGGCGCCGTGGGCGGTGAGCACGGCCACCGCCCGGCGGGCGCGGCACAGGTTGAGGGCGCGGCGCAGCGCGCCGTCGGCGGTGCCGCATACCGCCAGGTCGTCCCAGGACCGGCCCAGCTTGGCCAGCAGCCGCTGCAGGTCGGTCGGTGTCGGGAGCACGGCGGGCCGCAGCCCGGCGGCGCGAAGACCGCGCAGCAGGCCGAAGAAGCCGGGGTCGCCGGTGCTCAGCACGACCGCGTCGCCGGGGTGCTCGCGCAGCGCGGGGATCAGGCCGTCGCCGAGTTCCACCTGCTTCGCGCCGTCCGCGGCGTGCCGGGCCAGCGCGACCGCGTCGCCCGCGACCAGCGAGGCCCCGGCCAGCAGACTGTCGGCGCCCGCGGGGAGCCGGTCGCCGTCACAGCCGATCAGGGTGATCATGCGGTTTTGGACGGCCGCTTCTTGCGGCGGTTGGCGTTGTTCTGGCCGCCGCGGTTGGCGGCCTGACCGGCGGGCGGGTTCTTGCGGGCCGGTTCCTTGTCACCCTCGGGTGCCTGCGCGCTGACCTGGGCGCCCTTGGCCGGGGTCTTGATCTCCGCGGCGGCGGCCCGCGGCTTGGCCGCGGCATTCTTGGCGGCGGTCTTCGGCGAGGCCTTGCGCTGCTGACCGGCCCCGGCGGGCTTCCGCTGCGCCTGGCCTCCCGCGTTCGCACCGGGCTTGGCCTGCGGGGACTCGGTGCCCGCCGTGGGCTTCGCCTGCGGCGAGGCCGTCGCGGATTTCAGTGCCGCGGCGCCGTCCGCCGCGTTGGAGCCTGTTTCGCGCGATTTCGCCTGTGCCGCGTCTTGGGCGCCAGTGGCGGAACCGGCGGATTTCGCCTGTGCCGCGCGGGGGGAGTTCGCGGCTTTCGCCTGCCCGCCGGTTGCGGAGTCCGTGGATGGCGTCTGCTCCGAACCCTGCCCGCCCCGGGCGGAGCCCGTTGTCTTCGTCCGCCCATCGCGGGCGGAACCCTCGGACTTCGCCCGCCCATCGCGGGTGGAATCCTCGAGCTTCGTGTGCCCGTCACTAGTGGCACCCGCGGACTTCGTGACGCCCTGGGTGTCGGCCGGTGCTTCGCCATCGGCATCGGCGGCCGGGGCCTTGCCTACCGTCGCCTTGACGGGCTCGGCCGGGCGCGCCGCGGCGGTGGCGGCCGTTGCGTCCGCCGTCGACTTGGCGGCCAGCCGGGCATGCGCGGCGATCTTCGCGGGCGCCGACACCGACACCGTGCGCCCGGTCTTGGCCGCCGCCGACACCGCGGCGGGCGCCGGGCTCTCGGGGGCGGACTCGTCGGTGGGGGTGCCGTTCAGGCTCGCGGCGCGAGCTTTGCGGGCGGCGGCCACCGCCCAGCGGCTGGGCCGGGTGCGGGCCAGCGGCGGCGGCGTGCCGCGGCGGGCGCGGGGGCCGCTGGCCCGCAGCGCCTCGCCGATGAGGAACACCGCGTTGCGCCACAGCTTGTGCTGCTTCACCACCGCGGCCAACTCGTCGAGGGTGGTCTCCACCAGCACCTCGTCCGGCAGGCTGATCTTGTACCCGACCACCACCGGGGTGTCGCCCGCGTAGCCGCCGGACTTGAGCTCCTCGGCCAGCAGCGCGGCGCGGGCGGCCGGCAGTTCGATGCTCAGCGTGCCGCCGCGGCCCGCGAGGTCGCGCAGCGAGTCCTCGCCGCCTTCCAGCTTGGCCAGCAGCACGCTCTGCTCGCCCTCGGCGGGCGTGAGCTCACGGCCGAGGCCCGCGGCGGCGGCGATCATGGGCGACACGCCGGGGACGATCTCGGCCTCGACGCCCAGCCGGGTGCAGAAGTCGTGGTGAGCCCGCACATTGCCCCACAGCGTGGGGTCGCCGGTGAAGACCACCGAAAGATTGATCTTGTCGCGGGCCGCTCTGCGGTAGATTTCCAGGGTGGCATCGTTGCCGAGCCGAGAGGAGTCGATCACCTCGGCGTCGGGTCGTGCGTTCTCCCGGACGCAGTCCGGCGCGAGCGGGTTCGCGGTGCACACCACGACGTCGGCTTCCGCGATCCTGCGCGCGGCCCTGACGGTGATGAGGTCGGCGGCCCCCGGCCCGGCGCCTACGAAGGACACCCGCGCGGTCACAGCTGCTCCCCTCTCCCGCCCCGCGGCGGAAGAACGACAACGGTGGACATGTAGGGGGCACCACCGCTAGTGTCCACAGTGGACAACGGCACGATGCGCGCTGCCGGGGTTCCGATGTTCTCGGCGTACACCGATCGTTCCAGCGCCCCGGCGGCCGCGATCACGTCCCGTAGCTGATCGAGGCGGCGCCCGCCCTTGTAGGCAACGACCGTACCGCCTGCCCGTAACGCCTCCTCCAGCGCGGTCACGTTCCGCGTCACCGGCACCACGATCAGCGGTTCCGCGCCCTCCACCAGCGCCACCGACGCCGAGCAGGCTGCCGCCTGCATCGCTGTGATGCCGGGGGTCATCGCGATCTCCACCTCCGCCAGCAGCGCCCGCACCCCGGCGACGAGGTAGCCGAAGGTGGAGTAGACGCTCGGATCGCCCAATGTGGCGAACACCGCCGTGCCGCCCTGCGCGGCGAGGTGGTCGGCGACCCGCGCGGCCGCGGCGTCCCACTGTTGGTGGCGGCGCCGTTGGGAGCCCTCCACCGGGTCGGCCAGCGCGAACAGCAGCCGCTCGATCCGGTCGTCGGGCACGTGCGCGCGGACCACCGCCTCGGCCCTGCCCTGTTCGGACAGGTCCGCGACGGGCACGAACACGCGGCCCGCGGACTGAAGCTCACGCAGCGCGGCCAGGGTCAGCAACTCCGGATCGCCTGGGCCGACGCCGAGCCCGAGAAGTCTGCTCATGCCGCACACCGTGCCACGAACCGCGCCACCGCCCGCGGCGCCCCTGCCGGGTGAGTGTGCAGATAGGACGCGTGCACCCCGCCGTGCACGAAGCCCTCGGTGACGGCGCGGCCTTCCCCGTCCCGCCAGTGCCAGGCAGGGGTGGCGCCGTGCGGCGGGTCGATGACGGTGCGGTGGAACTCGTGGCCGCTGATCCGCTCCCCCGCCGCGTACAGCGCGGAGTCGGCGGCGGCGGCGCCGTCGCGGTAGCCGAGGGTCAGCCGCGGCGACATGCGCGCGTCCGCGGGCAGCACCCCGCACATCTCCACGCCGTCGAGGCTGCGGGCGAGGTAGAGCAGACCGCCGCATTCGGCGTGCACCGGGCCTCCTGCCTGTGCGAATGCCTTCACCGCGCGGCGCAGCTCCGCATTGGCCGACAGCGCATCGGCGTGTTGTTCGGGGAACCCGCCGGGCAGCACCAGCCCGCGGATGCCCGCCGGCAGCTCCGTGTCCCGCAGCGGGTCGAGCACCGCGACCCGCGCGCCCGCGGCGCGCAGTAGCTCGACGCCCTCGGCGTAGCCGAAGGTGAACGCGGGTCCGCCCGCCACCGCGACCAGCGGCGCACCGTCCACAGCGGACACCTGCGGCGACCACGGCTCGGTGTCTAGGGACGGTGCCGTGGACGCGAGGGCGCGGACGGCGTCGAGGTCGACGGACTTGGCCACGATGGCCGCCATCGCCTCCACGGCGTCCACGGCGGCGGCACCGTGTTCGGCGGCGGTGACCAGGCCGAGGTGGCGGGAGGGAACGTCCAGTGTGGACTCCCGGGGCAGGGTGCCGAGCACCTCGAGGCCGACCTGCGCGCAGGCGGCGGTGAGCACCTGCTCATGGCGGGCGGAGCCGACGCGATTGAGGATCACGCCGCCGAGCCGGATGCCGGGGTCGTAGCCGCGGAAGCCGTGCAGCACCGCGGCGAGGCTGTCGCCCTGTCCGCGGGCGTCCACCACGAACGCCACAGGCGCACCGATGAGTTTCGCGACGTGCGCGGTGGAGCCGAAGCCGCCGGTGCCGTGCCGCCCGTCGAACAGCCCCATCACGCCCTCGACGACGGCGAGGTCGGCGTCTCGGGCGCCGTGCGCGAACAGCGGCGCGACGGTCGCCTCACCGACGAGGACAGGGTCGAGGTTGCGGCCGGGGCGGCCGGTGGCCAGCGCGTGGTAGCCGGGGTCGATGTAGTCGGGGCCGACCTTGAAGCCTGCGACCGCCGAGCCCTGGGCGCGCAGGGCGGCCATCAGTCCGGTCGCGACAGTGGTCTTGCCGCTGCCTGAAGCAGCCGCGCCGACCACCAGTCGAGGCATGGGGTGAATGCGGTATTCGCTCGGTACAACGGCGCGAGTGTCGCGTTCACTCGGTTCCGGAGTCACCACTCGATGCCTCGCTGGCCCTTCTGACCCGCGTCCATCGGGTGCTTGACCTTCGTGGTCTCCATGACCAGGTCGGCGGCGTCGACCAGTGCCTTCGGGGCGTCGCGGCCGGTGATCACGACGTGTTGGTGGCCCGGGCGGTCGCGCAGCACCGAGACGACCTCGTCGACGTCCACCCAGCCCCACTTCATGGGGTAGGTGAACTCGTCGAGGACGTACATGCCGTGGGTCTGCGCGGCGAGCCTTCGGGTGATCTCCCGCCAGCCTTCGACGGCCGCGGCGGCGTGGTCGTCCTCGGTGCCCTGCTTGCGGGTCCAGGACCAGCCCTCGCCCATCTTGTGCCACTCCACCGGGCCGCCCTGGCCGGTGTCGGCGTGCACCTGACCGAGCGCGCGGAACGCGGCCTCCTCGCCCACCTTCCACTTGGCGGACTTGACGAACTGGAACACCCCGATCGACCAGCCCTGGTTCCAGCCGCGCAGGGCGAGACCGAACGCGGCGGTGGACTTGCCCTTCATCTCGCCGGTGTGCACCACCAGCAGCGGCCGGTTGCGCCGCTGCCGCGTGGTCAGCCCGTCCGCGGGCACCTGTTCAGGCTGCCCCTGTGGCATGTTGGTTCCCTTCTACGCGGCACGACTGGCGTGCACGACCGCGGTCATGTGGTCGGCGGACAGCTCCTCCAGCCGCAGGCTCGGTGCGCCGAGCACATCGGCGACCTGCGGGGCGAGGCCGAGACGGACCGGACCGTTCTCGCAGTCCACCACCACCGCCGAGACACCGTCGGCGGCGAGTTGGGCGGCGGCGCGCAGGGCGTCGGTGACGGCGTCGCCGCCTGCGGAGGCGGCGACCGTGGCGCGGCCGTCGGTGACGAGCACCAGCAGCGGGCGGCGGCGGGGGTCGCGGACGCGTTCGACGGCGAGCAGCCTGCGGGCCCGCAGCAGGCCGTCGGCCAGCGGGGTGCGGCCCCCGGTGGACAGCCTGCGCAGCCGGGCGACCGCGGCGTCCACCGAGGACGTCGGCGGCAGCACGACCTCGGCCTCGGTGCGGCGGAAGGTGATCAGGCCGACCTTGTCGCGGCGCTGGTAGGCGTCGCGGAGCAGGGAGAGCACCGCGCCGGACACCGCGGACATGCGCTGCCGGGCGGCCATCGAGCCGGAGGCGTCCACCAGGAACAGCACCAGGTTGCCCTCGCGGCCTTCGCGCACCGCCAGCCGGATGTCCTCGCCGCGCACCAGCAGACCAGGGCCGCTGCGGCCGCGGGCGGACTGGTGGGGGGCGGCGGCGGTGAGCATGCCGACCAGGTGCAGGCCGTGGCCGTCTCGCGTGGCGGACCGCACGGTGCGGCCGTAGCGGGACCGCGAGCGGGACCGCCGCCCCGGGGCGCCCTCGCCGATGCCGGGCACCTGGAGCAGGCGGGCTTTGAAGGCGGGCGCGGGTGCCGCGGGCGGCTTGGTCGACTGGCCGCCCTGGGTGCGGTCCGAGCCGTTGCGCTGACCGTCCTGTGTGGAGTCCGGCCGCTCGCCACCCTCCGGGCCGGTTTCGGGCCGCTCGCCCCCGCCGTCCGGCGGGGAGTCGGGGCCGTCGCCTTCGGGCGGGCCTTCCCCGTCGGGCGGTTCGGGGTCTTCGCCGTCGGCTTCTTCGGCGGCCTGTTGCATGGCCTGTTGAAGCTGGTCCTCGGAGATGCCGGGTTCGTCGAAGGGGTCGCGGCGGCGGCGGTGCGGCAGCGCGAGCCGCGCCGCGACCTCCACATCGGACTCCGCGACCTCGGCCGCGCCGCGCCAGGCGGCGTGGGCGACGGCGGTGCGGGCCACCACCAGGTCGGCGCGCATGCCATCGACCTCGAAGGCGGCGCACAACGCGGCGATCCGGCGCAGTTCGGCGTCCGGCAGCGACACCCCGCCCAGTGCGGTGCGGGCGGCGACGATCCGGTCGGCCAGCGCGGCGTCGGCGTCGATCCAGCGGGCGGCGAAACCCGCGGGGTCGGCCTCGTAGGCGAGCCTGCGGCGGATCACCTCGGCGCGGGTGTCCACATCGCGGGCGGCGGCGACGTGCACGGTGAGGCCGAAGCGGTCCAGAAGCTGCGGCCGAAGCTCGCCTTCCTCCGGGTTCATGGTGCCCACCAGCAGGAACGACGCGGCGTGCGACACCGAGACGCCTTCCCGCTCGACGTGGGCGCGGCCCATCGCGGCGGCGTCGAGCAGCAGGTCGACCAGGTGGTCGTGCAGCAGGTTGACCTCGTCCACGTACAGCACGCCGCGGTGCGCGGCGGCCAACAGCCCTGGTTGGTAGGCCCGCACACCTTCGGTGAGCGCTCGTTCCAGGTCGAGGGAGCCGATCAGCCGGTCCTCGGTGGCACCGACCGGCAGCTCGACCAGCCGCGCGGGCCGCCGGGCGCCGGGTCCGGTGTGCGGCGCGTCCGGGCAGCCGGGGTCGGGAGTGCCGGGCGCGCAGGCGAAACGGCAGGACTCGACAACGTCGACGGCGGGCAGCAGCGCGGCCAGCGCACGGACCACGGTCGACTTGGCGGTGCCTTTCTCGCCGCGCACCAACACCCCGCCGATTCCGGGGTGCACGGCGTTGAGCAGCAACGCCAACCGCAGGTCGTCGTGGCCGACGACGGCGGAAAACGGGAAACGGGCCGTCATCGGCGGCCACCGCAAGCGGTCATGCCCCACGTTCCTTTCTCAGGTGTCCACGCCCGATCAAAGGGAGTCGCGTGGGGCGGAGTTCCTGGCTCCCGGGTGCCGGTCACAGTTGCGGGACAGCGCCGGATTCGCACCGGCTTCCTCCCACTCCCACGCGAGGGTTCCCTCGCATCGTCGCAGACACCCCCGTCCGCTGTCTCCCCAGGGAGACGGTGCCGACTCCCTGGGGAGAGCCCGGGACTAGCCCAGTTGAGCGGTCAGGTCCGCGTGGTAGGCGGCGACCCGGTTGTACACGCCGGGCTTGCCCGCGCGGGCGCAGCCGGTGCCGTGGGAGGTGATCCCGATGAGCTTGCCGCCCGCGGTCATCGGGCCGCCGGAGTCACCGCCGCAGGTGTCCACCCCGCCCTGCGGCAGGCCCGCGCAGGTGTGCAGCGCGGGCTTATAGGTGGCGTAGGCCTTGCCGCAGTCGGCGTCGGACCACACCGGCACGGTCGCCCGGAGCAGGAACTGGGAGGACGCGCCGCCCTCCGCGGTCAGCCCCCAGCCGAGCACGGTGGCGGACACGCCGGGCGCGTAGAGCCCGGCGTCACCGGGTCCTGCCAGCGGCAGGGTCCGGTAGGGCAGCGACGTGCCCAGGGTTAGCACCGCGACGTCGTAGCCCGCGGTAAGCGAGACGTACTGCGGATGCACCCACTTCGCCGTGACATCGGCGACCACGCCGTCGGTGCCGAGTTCGTCGTCGCGGCCCGCGACCACGCGCACCGCGTTCGGCTCGCGTTTGGCGACGCAGTGCGCGGCGGTGACGACCTTGCGCGGCGTGACCAGGGTGCCGCCGCAGAACTGGTGGTTCGCCGTGTTCAGCAGGTACACGGCGTAGGGGAACTGGCTGGTACTGGCGCGCTCACCGCCGACGATGTAGTCCCCACCCTGGGCGGGTGCCGCCAAGAGCAGGCAGAACAACGCGGCCAGCGCGCTGCTCCAACTTGATCTGTGCCCTCGCATTGTTTCTCCGATTCCGCCCCGACCGGACCACTTGGGAGGCGGGGAACGGACGGGGCACCTGTGGTGGACACAGCCAACGTCGCGTTCAGGCCTGCTACAACCGCCGTCCGCCGACGGCGTTTCGGCTGGTTGACGGCCTCAGAACAGGCGCGCGGGGACGCTGAGCGGAGCACGGAAGGAGAGCAGACCGAGCATCGGCGGTTGGTCCTCTGTGGCCGGTCGCAGGTCGGGCAGCGCCCGCGCGACCTCGTCCAGCACCACCGTCGCCTCGGTCCTGGCCAGTTCCGCTCCGACGCAGAAGTGCCTGCCGTAGCCGAACGCCAGGTGCCTGCGCCCGTCCGGCCGGGCCGGGCAGAACTGTTCGGGCGAGTCGTGCACAGCCGGATCGGAGCCCGCGCCCGCGAGCATCAGCAGCACGTGGGCGCCCGCGGGCAGCGGAACGCCACCGAGCACCACCGCTTCGGTGGCGACCCGCCGCCAGGTGATCACCGGCGGTTCGCGGCGCAGCACCTCCTCGACGCAGGCCTCGGCGAACCCGCGCTCGCCCGCCGCCAGCCGCGCCCAGTCCTGCCTGCGGGCCAGCATCCGGTGCAGGACGGTGCACAACAGCTGGGTGGTGGTCTCCTGCCCCGCGATGAGCAGGAAGTAGCAGACGCCGACGGCGTACTTCACGCCCAGCGGCTTCCCGTCCACCCGGTAGCGGGCAAGCGCGCTGAACAGGCCGGTTCCGGCCGGGTCGGCGCCGCGGATGCGGTCGGCCAGCCAACGGTGGAACTCGCCCGCGGCGACGGCGAGTTCAAGTTGGCGCCCAGGGTCGGGTCGGCCCCAGAACAGCTCCAGCGACGCGACGCTCCACGCCTTGAGCGCGCTGAGATCGACGTCGTCGATGCCGAGCAGTTCCAACACCACGCGGGCGGGCAGTTCGCGGGCGATGACGGGGGCGAGGTCGACGGCGCGCCCCGCCCGCAGGTCCGGCTCGGCCCGCCGCAGCGCCTGGGTCGTCAACTCGCGGATGCGCGGCACCGCGGCGTCGATGCGGGCGCGGGTGAAGTAGGACTGCACGAGCCTGCGCAGGCCGCCGTGGGTGGGGGTGCCGTTGTTGGCGAGGGTGGGCGGGAGCGCGAAGCCCGCCTTGGCCAGCACGCGGAGCACAGGCGGCGGCAGCGGTGTGATCGCGGTCAACGCGTTGTCCGGGGCGAACCGCGCGGGGTCGGTCAGCACCGCGCGGATGTCGTCGTGCCTGCTCACCAGCCACAGCCCGGTGGCGGGGTGGTGGCAGACGGGACGCTGCTCGCGCAACTCGGCCAGCACGGGGTGCGGGTCGGCCACGAAGTCGTCACCGAAGAGGTCAGGCGTCGTCGCTGGCTGTCGCACGAGGCAAGACCGTAACCCCGGGATGTCAGACTGCCTCCCGTGAGTTCGGGCACTGAGGACGTTTTCGGCTGGCTGGATGTGCGCTCGGCGGCGCGGGAGCGCGCCGGGCTGCGGCGCGCGCTGCGGCCGAGGCCCGCCGCCGACACCCGGCTTGACCTGGCCGGGAACGATTACCTCGGCCTGAGCAGGCACCCTGCGGTGACCGAGGCGGCGGCCGAGGCGGCGCGGGTGTGGGGTGCGGGGTCCACCGGGTCGCGGCTGGTCACCGGCTCCACCGAGCTTCATGCCGCACTCGAGTCCGAGCTAGCGGAGTTCTGCGGTGCGGAGGCCGCGCTGGTGTTCTCCTCCGGTTACGCGGCCAACCTCGCGGCGATCTCCGCGCTGTCCGGTCCCGGCACCGTGATCGTGGCGGACGCGGTCAACCACGCCTCGCTGATCGACGGCTGCCGGTTGAGCCGCGGGTCGGTGCAGGTCGTCGAGCACCGCAAGGTCGACGCGGTGCGCACCGCGCTGGCCGAGCGGGACCGCAAACGCGCGCTGGTGGTGTCCGACTCGGTGTTCTCCGTCGACGGCGACCTCGCGCCGCTGGCCGACCTCGCCGCGGCCTGCCGGGACCACGGGGCCGCGTTGGTCGTCGACGACGCGCACGGGCTCGGGGTGGTCGGCGACGGCGGGCGCGGCGCGGTGGCCGCGGCCGGGTTGGCGGGAGCGCCGGATGTGGTGGTCACCATGACGCTGTCCAAGTCGCTGGGCAGCCAGGGCGGCGCGGTGGTCGGCCCGCGCCGGGTGATCGAGCACCTCATCGACACCGCGCGCACCTTCATCTTCGACACCGGGCTGGCGCCCGCCTGCGCGGCCGGTGCGCTGGCCGCGCTGCGGCTGCTGCGCGCCGAACCCGAACGCGCCCATCGCTGCCGCGCGGTTGCCCGCGAACTGGCCGACCGGCTGCGCGCCGCGGGCCTGCCCAGCAGCGACCCGGCAGCGGCGGTCGTCTCGGTGCTCGCACCGTCACCGGAGGAGGCGGTGGCCTGGGCGGCAGCGTGCCGCGCCGAGGGCGTGCAGGTCGGCTGCTTCCGGCCGCCGTCGGTGCCCGATCGCTTCTCCCGCCTGCGGCTGACCGCCCGCGCCGACCTCACGGCCGCTGACCTCGACCGCGCGGTGGACGTGATCACCAGTACCGCACCGGCGGCGTTGCGTTAGAACGCGACCCGCACCCACGACGTCGGCAGGACCCTCCGGCACGTGAGGTGCAGGAGGGCCCATGCCCGCGACAGTCGGGTGACGCCACGGCCGCGGTGTCACCCGCGCATTCCCATGCCCACCGTGCCGCTGGACCGCGCTCAGTGCGGCGAATCGCGACGTGCGGACACCGTCGCTTCGGGTCGCGGCCTCGGTGGTCAGTGGCGGCGCATGGGGACGTGCGGGACACCGCCGTCGTCGAACTCCTCACCACTCCGCGCGAAGCCGAAGCGGGCGTAAAAGTCCTGTAGATGGACCTGCGAGTCCAGGACACAGGGAGCGTGGCCGACCTCGGCGAGCGCGGCCTCCATCAACTGGCGGGACAGCCCGTGGCCGCGGTAGCCGGTCGCCGTGCACACGCGGCCGATGCGGAACTCGCCAGCGGCGTTCTCCAGCAGGCGCAGGGTCGCGAGCACCGGCACCGATCCCGTGCGGTCCTCGAACCAGAAATGCCTTGTGCCGGCAGCCAGATCGTGGCCGTCCAGTTCGGAGTAGCAGCTGCGCTGCTCGACGACGAAGACGTCCACCCGCAGGCGGAGCAGGTCGTACAGCCGGGCCGGGCTGAGGTCGGCGGCCCAGGCTCGGTGCAGGGTGGCGGGCAGGCGCGCGGCGGTCATCGGGTAGGCCTATCACATCTGCGAGCAAGACTCACGTTGAACGTGAGCCAGCCCGCCCCGACTGGCATTCTCAGGAAAATCTACGTTAAGATCCCATCAATGCAGTGATTCTTCCTGTCATTGACCTGCTTGACCTTGTTTTCGATGGAGGTGTCTCCCGATGTCGTGGATGTCCATTGATGTGGCCGTGCTGCCCGGTTTTCTGCTGGCCTGCGTGATCTTCGTGCTCACGCCGGGAGTGGACGCCTTCCTGCTGCTGCGTACCTCGCTGCGGGCGGGCGTCGGCTCCGGGTTGGCCGCGCTCGCCGGGATCCACCTGGCCAGTGCGGTCCAGGTGGGCGCGGTGGTGTCCGGGCTCGGCCTGGTGCTGGCCGCCCATCCGTCGGCGCTGGTGGTGCTGCGCTGGCTGGGCGCGGCCTACCTGTGCTACCTGTCCGTCTCGATCGTGCGAGGACTGCTGCGCGGCCAAGCCCCGACGGAGGCCGCGGTGGCGGGGGTGAGCGGGCTGGCGGCGTTTCGCCGCGGGTTCCTGTGCAACATCACCAACCCGAAGATGATCCTGTTCTGCCTGGCGTTCCTGCCGCAGTTCCTCGGCTCCGCCGCGGACCCGACGCTCCAACTGGCGCTGCTGGCGACGCTGTTCCTGGCGCTGGCCGCGGTCTGGGAGCTCGCGATCGTGATGGCGGCGTCCGCGCTGGCCGACCGGCTGCGCAAGCCGAGCGTGCACCGCACGCTGGACGCGGTGTGCGCGGTCGCGTTCCTCGGCATCTCCATCGGCCTGGTGGTGGGGTGAGCGATCGTGCGGCAGGCCGGACGGGCCTGCCGCACGCCGCGGCGATCAGCCGATCTGCTGCTTGATCAGGTCGTGGTAGGTCGACACCCGGACATAGACGCCCGGCTGGTTGGGCGCGGCGCACACGCCGCCCCAGGACACGGTGCCGATCAGCTTGCCGCCCGCCACCAGCGGTCCGCCGGAGTCGCCGTTGCACGAGTCCTTGCCGCCCTGCGGCAGGCCCGCGCACACCATCCCGGTCCGGGTGTACCCAGGGCTGCCCGGATAGGCCTGCGAACAGGTGGCGTCGGAAGTCACGGGCACATCCACCTTCATCAGGTAGCGCGAGACCGGACCGCCGTCCCTGGTGTAGCCCCAACCCAGCACGGTCGAGTTCGTGCCCTCCTGGTACAGGTTCGAATCGGCGTTTTCGGACTCGCAGGGGAACGCCGTTGCGCCTGCCAAAAAGCGGACCGGACCGCCATCGCACCACCGTCCTTTGACGGGCGGCGATTTCAATTCCTGCGAACAAGAAAACCGGCGTGGAATCGCGTTCCACGCCGGTTTCCACAGGTGTCGACAATCAGCCGATCTGGGCCTTCACATCGTTGTAGTACGTGGCCAGTCGGGTGTAGACGCCGTACTTGTTGGGACGGGCGCAGCCGTCACCCCAGGACACGACGCCGATCAGCTTGCCGCCCGCCAGCAGCGGACCGCCGGAGTCGCCCTGGCAGGAGTCCTTGCCGCCTGCCTTCAGGCCTGCGCAGACCATGGCGCTCTTGACGTACCGGCTGCCGTAGGCGCTGGAGCAGTCGGCGTCGGTGGTGATCGGCACGTCCACCTTGAGCAGGTAGCGCGAGGCCGAGCCGCCCTCAGAGGTGCGGCCCCAGCCCAGCGTCGTGGTGTTGGTGCCGGGTGCGTACAGCGCGGTGTCCGACGGGGTGGCCAGCGGCGCGGGGGTCTGGGAGACCGAGCTGGACAGCGTCAGCACCGCGACGTCATAGCCGCTGGTCACGCTGCGGTAGCTGGGGTGCACCCAGATCCGGCTGACGCCCACCGACTGGCCCGCCGAGCTCTGCTTGTCCTCGCGGCCCGCGACCACGCGGACGCTGGAGGGGCTGGAGCCGGACACGCAGTGTGCCGCGGTGACGACCTTGGTCGCGCTGGCCAGGGTGCCGCCGCAGAACTGGCTGCCGGACGAGCTGGTCAGCATGACCGTGAACGGGTAGTCCGCGATGCTCGCCCGGGTACCGCCCACGATGTAGGCCCCGGGGTCCTCCGCGGCACCGGCCACCGACACGGCGGCCATCGGCGCGACAGCGGCGACGGCCAAGGCCGCACCGAACGCACGCAGGCGGCGCAGGGTTTCCGCCATTGTTCTCTCCTTCCACACATCTCCGACCCGACCGGCCGGAAGCCCTCATCGGTCGTCAGTCGGCTCGTGGCGCATCGCCCATGGCTGGTGGGCGTGGGCACGCCGGCGGTGCAGGGTTTCCGCCACGTGGACTCCTTCCACGAACTCCGACGCAGTACCCGGCTCCGCGAAGAATGATTTCCCGCGGAGCCGGAAGTCGTTGCCGATCAGCAAATCTCATGGCGGGCCGAGACACAACCACATTCAGGTGATCCGCCCGACCGGCGTAATGCCGTGCCGCGTTTCTCCCAGTCAAATGCCGGATTCAACAGTATTGAAACGAAAAGGGCCTGCGCGGCACAACACCGCGCAGGCCCGTGACGCGCGGCGAATCAGGACTCGATCTGCTGCTTGATCAGATCGAGATACGTCGGAATGCGGGTGTACACGCCGTACTTGTTGGGGCGGGCGCAACCGTCGCCCCAGGACACGATGCCGATCAGCTTGCCGCCCGCCACCAGCGGGCCGCCCGAGTCGCCCTGGCAGGAGTCCTTGCCGCCCGCCTCAAGACCCGCGCAGACCATGGCCTGCTGGATGAAGCGGTTGCCATAGGCCTTGCCGCAGACGTCGTCGCCGACGATCGGCACGTCCACCTTCAGCAGGTCGTCGCTGCCGGTGTTGGCGCCTTCCTGGGTGTCACCCCAGCCGAGCACGGTGGAGGTGGTGCCCGGCTTGTAGAGGTCGGCGTCGGCGCTGGTGGCCAACGGCGCGGTCGTGAACGGCATCTCCTCGGCCAACGTCAGCACCGCGACGTCGTCACCGCTGGTGACATCCTTGAAGTCGGGGTGGTTCCACACCTTGGTGACCTTGACCTCCTTGCCTTCGGAGGTCTTGAGGTTGTCCCGGCCGCCGATCACCGTGATCTGCTCAGCACTGGCGCCCTCGAAGCAGTGCGCCGCGGTGACGACCTTGGTCGGGGTGACCAGCGTGCCGCCGCAGAAGGGCCTGCCGTTGTAGGTGGTGTGCATCATCCACGGGTGGTCCTTGGTGGACGCCTTCTCGCCGCCGATGATGTAACCGGCAGGCGGCGGAGTTGGCTCGGCCGCCGATGCGGTGGCCGCGGGCAGCACCAGTGCCGCCGCGACGAGGGCCGCGTTGCGCAGGCGGTGCAGGGATGTCGCCACGATGTCTCCTTCTCCCGAACTGACAACGTTGTCGGAGACACCGCACGGTCGTCCAGGGAGACGAACGGCGATGGTGGGCGATCCCCGACGTGCAACCGAACCTAGTTGAGAATCGGCGTGTCCCGACACCCGAATGGGAAAGTTTTTCCGCCCGACAACAGCTTCTTCACAACTTTTGACAATTGATGCTCCGGGTGCGCGAGCCGGGAGAAGTGCTGACCGACATGGCATTTCGACTGGTCAGAGACCGTGAGTGGGAGAATTCCCCCACTCACGGCCCGCGACCTCAGGACTCGATCTGCTTCTTGATCTCGTCGGCGTAGGTGGAGACCCTGGTGTAGACGCCGTACTTGCCGGGACGGGCGCAGCCCTCGCCCCAGGACACGACGCCGATCAGCTTGCCGCCCGCGACGTGCGGCCCGCCGGAGTCGCCCTGGCAGGCGTCCTTGCCGCCCGCGTCCAGACCCGCGCACACCATCGCGCTGGCCACGTAGGAGGAGCCGTAGGCCCGGCTGCAGTCGGCGTCGCTGACCACGGGCACGTCGACCTTGAGCAGGTCATCGGAGCCGCGGCCGCCTTCGGAGGTGGCGCCCCAGCCCAGGGTGGTGGAGTTGGTGCCCGCCTTGTACAGGTCGGCATCCGCCGAGGTGGCCAGCGGGGCCAGCGCGAAACCGGTGATCGGCTCGGCCAGCGTCAGCACCGTCAGGTCGGCGTTGCGGTCCGGGTGGTTCCAGACCTTGCTGACCTTGACCTGCTTGCCCGAGGTGGTCTTGAGGTTGTCCCGGCCCGCGACCACGGTGTAGTTCGCGGCGTTGGTGTTGGTGAAGCAGTGCTTGGCCGTGACGACCTTGTTCTCGGCCACCAGCGTGCCGCCGCACCAGGCGCGTCCGCCGCTGGTGGTGTGGATCATCCACGGGTAGTCCTTGGTGCTGGCCTTCTCACCGCCGATGATGTAGCCGTTGGCAGGGTCGTCGAATTCCTTGGCTCCCGCCGTGGACATCGCGGCGGCAGGCAGCAGGGTGGCGAGCGCGGTGACAACGATGACACCACGCAGGCGGCGCAGGGTTCCCGCCATGGGGGTCTCCTATTCTGTTTGAACGGCACACCGGCCCACGAGGGCACGAGACCGGCTGTGCAGGGTGCACACAGAACAACTGATGACAGACCCCAACGTCAATAAGTACTTTCGACGGTCCCCACAGTGAGCGGTACCGATTACCGCATTTGCCGCATAGGACAGCTTCCTTTCCCATTGCCCCGGTGCCATGGCGACAAAAGAACGAGGGCGGCGATAAAAGTCGCCGCCCTCGTTTGTCAAAACTGGGTCAATCGTCCTCGCCAAGCTCCTCGGACAGTTCCTCCTGGTAGTTCTTGAGCTCGGTGTAGATCCCGTACTTGTCCGGCCGCGCGCAGCCGTGTCCGAACGAGGTGACGCCGATGAGCTTGTCCTTGACCGCCAGCGGGCCACCGGAGTCGCCCTGGCAGGTGTCGATGCCGCCCTTCTTGAAACCGGCGCAGACCATGTGCTCGGCCTTGAACTGGGTGGCGTAGCTCTTCTTGCAGGTCTCGTCGTCCACCACCGGCACGGTGGCCAGCATGAGGACGTCGCTGCCCTGGCCGCCCTCCTCGGTCGCGCCCCAGCCGAGGACGGTGGCCTCGTTGTCCTTCTCGTAGAGCGCCGCGTCCTCCTCGGTGGCAACCGGAAGCGTCTTGGCCTCCACCTTCTCCTTCAGCGTCAGCACCGAGACGTCGTAGCCCTCGCTGACCCTGGTGTACTCCGGGTGCACCCAGATCCGCTCCAGCTTGACGGTCCTGCCCTCGTCGGTGCTGAGGTCGGTGCGCCCCACCAGCACCCTGATCATGGTGGGGGTGCCTTCCTTGCCCTTGGTGCAGTGCGCCGCGGTGACCACCTTGGTCGGCGCGACCAGCGTGCCCCCGCAGAACTGCTTGCCCGCGACGTCCACCAGCGCGACCATCCACGGGTGCTGCTCGATCGTCGTCGGTGTGCCGCCCACGATCCGTTCCCCGTCGTCGGCGGCGGATGCCGTCAGCGCCGCGCCCGCGGCGAGCACTACCGCGAGCAACACCGCACCGGCGGGTCTGATGAGTCGGCGAAGCACTCCCGCCATGTCGCCCTCCCGTTGTCTCCACGGCGGCCCGTCCGCCGCCACTACAAAGAGATCAACAAGAGCGGGTGAATCGAAACACCCCAACGGTGCCGATCGGTGCCCTAACTGATGAACCGCCTCGGTCGCGGAGCGCGAACCCTCAGCTGAGCAGGGATTCCAGCAGCACGTCCCGAGACCGGCCGTCGCTGTTGAGCTGGGCCCGGATCAGCTCGGAGAAGTTCGCCACCCTGGTGTAGACGCCGGGCTTGCCGGGGCGGGCGCAGCCGTCACCGAAGGAGACGATGCCGATCAGCTTCCCGCCCGCCACCAGCGGTCCGCCGGAGTCGCCTCGGCAGGCGTCGATACCGCCCTCCTCGTACCCGGCGCAGAACATCGAGTCCCGGCTGAAGCTGCGGTAGGCGGTCTTGCACTGGCTGTCGGTCATCACCGGGACGGTGGCCGAGCGAAGGACCGGGGAGCCCTGCCCGCCCTCGGCGGTGTCGCCCCAGCCGAGCACGGTCGCCTTGGTGCCGGGAGCGTAGAGCCGCTGATCACCGGCGTCGGCGAGGTCCAGGGTGCGGTACCGCGACGGGGTCTTGAGGGTGATCACGGCGATGTCGTTGCCGTGTTCGACGTCGCTGAACTTCGGGTGCACCCAGACGCCCGAGACCTCCAGCACCTCCCCCGCCTTGGTGCGCAGGTCTGTTCGTCCCGCCACCACGCGCATGGCGGCGGGACGAACTCCCTTCACGCAGTGTGCGGCCGTGATCACCTTGGTGGGGGTGACCAGGGTTCCACCGCAGAACTGGTCACCGCGGGCGGAGGTCAGCGCCACCACCCACGGATACGCGGCGGTGCTCGCCTGCTCCCCGTTGACCACGAAGGGCTGAGCTGCCTGCGGCTGCTGCGCGACGACGGCATGGGCGGGCAGCGTCGACATCAGGCCCATTCCCACGGCCGACACCGATACCGCCGCTGTCCTCACTATCCGAAGCGGAGCTCCCGCCATGACTGTCCCTTCGTGGCCGCACGTTCGCCGCAACACCCTAGTGACACTCGGCGGAGCAGATCCGCACCCACCTGTCCGCCGAACGGGTGAGTGCGATCAACGGCCCGCTACGTGCGACCAACGGAAGTCGGCACACTGTGGAGTGACCCACGCCTGCCCCATTCGGATGCGTTCGGCGGTGCACACTGTCGACCATGTCGTGGATCGCCGACCTGCTCGGAGCGCCGTTCGAGGCTCGCACCCTGACGCTGGCCCCGGAGGGCGGCGTGCCCGCGCAGGCCACCCTGGTACGTCGTCGGGCCGAGGGAGAGCGCCGCGGCGCGGTGCTGTACGTGCACGGCTGGGCCGACTACTTCTTCCAGGCGCATCTCGCCGAGCACTTCGCCGCGGCGGGCTACGACTTCTACGCGCTCGACCTGCGCCGCTACGGCCGGTCGCTGCGGGAGAGCGACTCCCCCAACGCCTGCCGCGAACTGGACGTGTACTTCGAGGAACTGGACGCGGCGCGGCAGGTGGTGCTCGACGACGGGGCGCAACGGCTGGTCGTGTTGGCGCACTCCACCGGGGGGTTGGTCACCTCGCTGTGGGCGCATGAGCGGCGGGCCACCCCGGTTGCCGACGCGTTGGTGCTCAACAGCCCGTGGCTCGAACTGGCGAAACCGTGGTATATCCGCACCATCGGCACCTGGCTGATCGACCTGATCGGCCGGTTCCGCCCTGACCACCCGCTGCCCGCGGGCCTGTCCGGGGTGTACGGGCAGAGCCTGCTCAAGGAGCACCACGGGGAGTGGGTCTATGACCTGACCTGGAAGCCGACCGGCGGTTTCCCGGTGCGCGCGGGCTGGTTCCGGGCGATCCGACGCGGGCACGCGCGGCTGCACCGCGGGCTGGACGTGCCGATGCCGGTGCTCGTGCTGCGTTCCGCACGCACCTGGGCGGGTTCGCGGTGGGCGCCGGAGGCGATGGAGGCGGACACGGTGCTGCGGGTGGCCGACATCGCCCGCTTCGCGCCGAAGATCGGCCGCAGGGTCGACGTGCGGGTGATCGAGGGCGGCATGCACGACCTGTTCCTGTCGGCGCCGCCGGTTCGGGAGCACGCGTTGTCCGAGGTGGACAAGTGGCTGGCTACAGAGCTTTCGTGAAGAAGTAGTCGGTGGTGCCCTTCGGGTAGTTCTCGATGGCACCGACCTGCTGGTAGCCGTTGCGGAGGTAGAAGCCGGGCGCCTGGAAGTCCCAGCTGGACACCTTCACGTACTCGCAGCCGCGTTCACTGGCGCGGCGCTCGGCCTCGGCCAGCAGCGCGGTGCCGACCCCGTTGCCGCGTTGGTTCTCGGCCACCCACATCAGCTCGATGGACATCCACCCGCACCAGGTGTGCGCGACGATCCCGCCGACGACCTCGTCCCCGTCGAGTGCGTAGACCTGCAGCTTCTCCTCGCCCTCATTGGGCAGGTCGCGGCTGGCCCGCAGCGCCTCGTTGCGGCTGCTGTTGTAGTCGACCAAGCGCTGCTCGACGAGCTTCGCCCGCTCCTCGCTGGTGTCACCGGAAAGCGTGAAGGTCATGGCCGCAGGCTAGCCACGCGGGCGGGCCCAGGGCCAGCGGGTTTCGCCTGGTAACTCGTCCAGCCAGACCAGTCGCAGTTCCCGGTCGTGCAGGGCGCCGAGCATGGTCACGGCCACCTCGGGTCCGACGAAAACGCCCAGGGTGGACAGGTTGGGCCGGTAGACGATCACCCTCTCGCCGAACTGCATGCCCCAGCCGAAGATCGCGGGCAGCCCGCGCACCTCGCACAGCGCGAACACCCTGGGCAGTGCCTCGCGCACCAACTCATCCAGGGCCGTGATCAACGCACGGTCCCTGACCAACCATCGCGATTTTCGCTTCATGTCGTGCCCTCCTCGCGCGCTCCTGCACGTCTCTACGTAAGAGAGAGGCCTTTCCCTTGGGTCTGACACGCGTTCGGCAAGAAACTTTCCGGGGGTTGACATGTGCTTGTCCTGCGGTGTGAGCAGGCGACGGCTGCTGCTCGGCTCGGCCGGTGCCGCGATGGCGGCGACCGCGGGTGCGACCGCGCAGGCCGCCGAACCGGTGCCCGCGGGCGGCAGCGACCTGACGTTGCGCTGGTTCGGTGTCGCGGGGTTCGAACTGACGATGGGCGACCGGCGCGTCCTGATCGACCCCTATCTGAGCCGGTTGGACTGCTTCGACGACAAGCAGGAGTTGGTGCCGGGCACCCCGCTGGAGGTGCGCACCGAGGTGATCGACCGGTACATCACCGCCGAGCCCGAGCTGATCCTGGTGACGCACGGCCACTTCGACCACGCCATGGACGTGCCGTACCTGGCCAAGCGCTTTCGAAGGCGCGGGTGCTGGGTACCGAGACGCATCTGCACCTGCTGCACGCTCTCGGTGTCGACCCTGCTCGGTTCGTGGTGTGCTCAGGCGGGGAGTACCTGGATTTCCACGGCTTCACCGTCCAGGTGCACCGCAGTCTGCACAGCCGGTTCGGCGGCTACGGCTACTTCGCGCCGGGCACCCTCACCGCGAAACCCCGCCGTCCCCGCACGGTGGCCGACCTGGTGGAGGGCGGCACCCTCGGCTATCAGGTCACCGCGGGCGGGATGTCGGTGATGCTGTTGTCCGGCACCGCGAACTTCGCCGAGCGCGAGGTCGCGGGCGAGCGGCCGGACGTGCTGGTGCTCGGCATGAGCGGGCACCGCAACGTCTTCGAGTACCCGCGGCGCGCCCTCAAGGCCCTGTCCGAACCGGGCGCGGGCCCCCGCCTGGTGATCCCCTGCCACCACGACGACATGGTCACCCCGCTCGAGGAGCACCCGGTCGTCCCCGACGCCCCGGCCGCCGAACTGCGGTCGGTGATCACCGACCTGGGCCTGCGCTCGGCGGTCCACAACCCGAGGCTGCTGGAGCCGCTGCGGCTGTGACGGTCAGCCGACCAAGTCGACCAGCAGCGGCACGATGTCGGCGGGCGCGGCCATCGCGGCGAGTTCGGTGCTGACCTCCATCGCGGCGTCGCCGAGGGAGCGGTCTTCGACCAGCCGGTTCAGGTGGTCGGCGGTGAGTTCGCCGTGGCGGGTCCACAGGCCCGCACCGCGTTTGGCCACGGCGGCGCCGTTGAAGTACTGGTCGGCGCCGGTGGGGATGATCAGCTGCGGGGTCGCGGCGTGCAGGGCGCTGAACACGCTGCCCGCGCCGCCGTGGTGGATGACCGCCGAGCAGGCGGGCAGCACGTTGTTGTGCGGCTGCCGCCCGATGGCGCGGACGTTGGCGGGCACCGGCGGCAGGTCGTCGTTGTCGTCCACCAGCAGCAGGAACTCGGCGTCGACCTGATCGGCGATGGC
Organism: Actinorectispora metalli; assembly: GCF_056323685.1. Lineage (NCBI taxonomy): Bacteria > Bacillati > Actinomycetota > Actinomycetes > Pseudonocardiales > Pseudonocardiaceae > Actinorectispora > Actinorectispora metalli. The sequence continues at coordinate 3,940,305 of NZ_JBREYE010000001.1, read as the reverse complement.
GAGCACGGCGGGCAGCAGCGCGGGTTGGCCGGGCAGCGTCGGGATGGTGCTGAGGCTGACCGCGACCCTGGGCCGCACGGGTGGCCGACACGCCCACTCCGGCACCACGCCGCCGCCGTTGAACGGCAGCGGCCGCATCACCCAGTCACCGGGCAGACCGTCCCGCAAGCTGGCCGGGGCGATGGTGATCCGGCGGGTGGGGCTGAGCTGTTCGGTGACGCCGAGCCGGGCGTAGTGGCCCGCCAGCACATCGAACATCGCCTCGGTCATGCCGTGGGTGTTGGGCAACGAGTTGTCGCAGGACACCGAGGGGGCGCCGAGCACGCTCGCCACCGCGGGACCGGTTGTGGTGAGCGGGTCGAACACCACCAGGTGCGGCCGGAACCGGCGGCCCGCCGCGAGCGCACCGTCGATCATGCGCCGGTCGATCGCGGCGAACAGCTCGGCGGCGTCCTTGGGGTCGCCGTCGCTCTCCATGATCGGCTGCAGCACGTGGGCGACCTCGCCGAGCAGCTCCTGGTACAGCCGCTCCTTGGTCAGATCGGGACGGACGTCGACGACGGGCAGCCCCGCGTCCACCGCACTCAAGCCGTCCACTGTGGAGGCGAAGAGCACCTCGTGGCCCGCCGCGCGCAGCGCCCAGGCCAGCGGAATCATCGGATACACGTGCCCGACGAAGGGCGCGGTGGCGAACATTACACGCATTGAATTTCCCCCGGTTGTCGTCACATCCATTCTCGACGTCAATCGGAGGAACGAAAACGGCCCTATTTCCCGCATGTCCGGGACCAAAGTCCTGACATAATTCCCGGGCACACAAGGGGGTTCGCAATGCCGATCATCGCCGTCGCCGTCTTCGCGCTGTGGCTGGTGTGCCTCATCGACGTGATCAGGACCGAGGAGTCGCGCTGCCGCCACCTGCCCAAGGTTGGGTGGCTGATCATCGTGATCCTGCTGCCCACGGTCGGCTCGCTGGCCTGGCTGATCGCCGGGCGTCCCTGGGACGAGCCCGCGCGACACCGACCCGCAGGCCGCTTCGCCGAGTACGAGCGCCCCGGTCGCCACATCGCGGCCGACCCCGATGACGACGAGGAGTTCCTCCGCCGCTGCCGTGAACGCGCCGAACAACAACGGCGCGCGGCGAAAAAGCCCGACGAGAACCCGTGAGTGCTAACCGAGGCTGGAACCCGCCTACCACTCACAGCGGTGGACTCGGCGCCGCGTTGATCGTGGCGAGCCTGGTCCTGGGTATCGCCACCATCGTGCTGGGCAATGCGCTACCCACCGCCTACCACCCGATCAACGGGGTAATGGTCGTGGTGGCGACGATGACCGCGCTGGTTCTGCTGGTGTCCGGCGCGGTGGTGGCCGGGTTGCGGGCGGTCGTCGCGAACGGTCCCGCCGCCCGGCGCAACAGGCGGGTACTGCTGGGAATGTGGTTGCTGAGCACGATCCTTGCGGCGATCTCGTGTTTCCTGCTCGCGATGCTGCTCAAGGTGTCCACCGGATTGGAAGGCCGTCCGGACGTTTCCTTCGCGGCGGACACGGCGATTTTCCTGCTGCTGCCATGCCTGAGCGCGGTCTTGGCGGGCGTCGCCTATTTCGCGGCTCGTCGGCTGTTGGCACTGGTGATTCAGCGTGAGTGGTAACCGACGTCAGGTCGGTTACCACTCACGGGTTCGGCTTCACTCCTCCAGATCGCCTTCCAGCTCCAGGTACACCTCGCGGAGTTGGTCGAGAATGGCGCTGTCGGGTTCGGCCCACAGTTTGCGGTCGGCGGCCTCGAGTAGGCGCTCGGTGATGCCGCGCAGCGCCCAGGGGTTGGATTTGCGCAGGAACTGCTGGACCTCGGCGTCGAACACATAGGACTCGGCGAGTTTGGCGTACATCCAGTCGTCCACGACGCCGGCGGTGGCGTCGAAGCCGAACAGGTAGTCCACGGTGGCGGCCAACTCGAAGGCGCCCTTGTAGCCGTGGCGCTGCATGGCGGAAATCCAGCGCGGGTTGACCACGCGGGCGCGGAACACGCGGCGGGTCTCCTCGCCGAGGCTGCGGGTCTTCACCGCGTGCGGCACCGCGGAGTCACCGACGTAGGCGGCGGGGTTCTCGCCGGTCAGCGAGCGGACCATGGCGACCATGCCGCCGTGGTACTGGAAGTAGTCGTCGGAGTCGGCGATGTCGTGCTCGCGGGTGTCGACGTTCTTGGCCGCCACCTGGATCCGCCGGTACGCGCTCTCCATGTCCGCCCGCGCCTCGCGCCCGTCCAGACCCTTGCCGTAGGCGTAGCCGCCCCAGGTCGCGTACACCTCGGCGAGATCGGCGTCGGTGCGCCAGTTGCGGGAGTCGATCAGCGGCAGCAGGCCCGCGCCGTAGGCACCGGGCTTGGAGCCGAAGATGCGGGTGGACGCCCGGCGGTCGTCGCCGTGCGCGGCGAGGTCGGCGCGGTAGTGCGCGGCGAGGTGGTTGTCCTCGTCGGGCTCGTCCAGCTTCGCGACCGTGGTGATGGCGCGGTCCACCAGGGACACCACGTGCGGGAAGGCGTCGCGGAAGAAGCCGGAGATGCGCAGCACCACGTCGATGCGCGGCCTGCCCAACTCGCCGAGGCCGACAACCTCGAAGTCGGTGACGCGGCGGGAGGCGTCGTCCCAGACGGGGCGGCAGCCGATCAGCCACAGGATCTCGGCGATGTCATCGCCCTGGGTGCGCATGGCCGAGGTGCCCCACACGGTGAGGCCGACGCTGCGCGGCCAGCTTCCGGTGTCCTCGCGGTGCCGGGCCAGCAGCGAGTCGGCCAACGCGCTGCCCACGTCGAAGGCGTTGCGGGTGGGGATCGCCTTGGGGTCGACGGAGTAGAAGTTGCGGCCGGTGGGCAGCACCGACACCAGGCCGCGGGTGGGCGACCCGGACGGCCCTGGCTGGATGAACCGCCCGTCCAGGGCACGCAGCACGTTGTCGATCTCATCGCTGGTGCGGCGCAGCCTCGGCACCAGTTCGGTGCAGGCGAACCGCAGCACCCGCAACACCTCGGGCACGTCCTCGCCGAGCACCTCGGCGACCACGGCGGGCAGCCGTCCCGCGTCCCAGTCCAGTACCGCGGTGCCCAGCACCAGCTTGCGCGCCAGCGCCTCCAGCAGGTCCACCGCGTCGGAGGCGGTGACCGCCGGTCCGTCCACAAGGGAGGTCATTGTGTCCGGGATGGTCACGGGCGTTGCGGGCTCGGCGAGCAGCTTCTCCTCGTCCAGTCCGTAGTGGTCGGCCAGCGCGCCGCGCAGGCCGGGCAGGGCGCCGACGGTGCCGCCGAAGACCTGCCGGGCGCGCAGCACGGCGAGCACGTCGTTGACCAGCTCCTCGCCCTCGGGGACGCGGCCGAGGATGTGCAGGCCGTCGCGGATCTGCACGTCCTTGATCTCGCACAGATAGCCGTCGACGTGCAGCAGGAAGTCGTCGAAGGACTCCTCGTCGGGCGCCTCGTCCTGGTGCAGGTCGCGGTGCAGCTGCGCGGAGGTGATCAGCGTCCAGATCTGGGCACGCAGCGTGGGCAGCTTCGCCGGGTCCAGCGCCTGCACGGTGGCGTACTCGTCCAGCAGCTGCTCGAGTTTGGCCATGTCGCCGTAGGTGTCGGCGCGGGCCATCGGCGGGATCATGTGGTCCACGATCACCGCGTGCGCGCGGCGCTTGGCCTGGGTGCCCTCGCCGGGGTCGTTGACGATGAACGGGTAGACCAGCGGCAGGTCGCCGAGCACCGCGTCGGGCGGGCAGTCCTGGGCGAGGCCGACGCCCTTGCCGGGCAGCCACTCCAGGGTGCCGTGCTTGCCGAGGTGCAGCACGGCATGCGCGCCGAAGTCCTCCTCCAGCCAGCGGTAGGCGGCCAGGTAGTGGTGCGAGGGCGGCAGGTCGGGGTCGTGGTAGATCGCGACCGGGTTCTCGCCGAACCCGCGCGGCGGCTGGATGATCAGCACCACGTTGCCGAAGCACAGCGACGCGACGCAGATGCTGTCGCCGTCGGTGTACAGCTGCCCCGGTGGCTGCCCCCAGTGCGCCAGCATCGGCTCGCGCAGCGCGTCGGGCAGCCGGTCGAACCACTCGCGGTAGCGGGCCAGCGGCACCCGCACCTTGGCCTGCTGCAACTGCTCCTCGGTCAGCCACTCCACATCGTGACCGCCCGCGGCGATGAGCCGGTGGATCAGCGTGTCCCCGTCCAGTGTGGACGGATCGAGGCCGCCGAGGTCGTAGCCCGCCGCCGCCAGCCGGTGGAACAACACCACCGCCGAGGCTGGGGTGTCCAGGCCGACGGCGTTGCCTACGCGGGAGTGCTTGGTCGGATAGGACGACAGCACCACGGCCAGCTTCTTCTCGGCGTTGGGCACGTGCCGCAGCCTGGCCAGCTTCACGGCGGTACCCGCGAGCCGGGCGGCGCGCTCGGGGTCGGGCACGTAGACGGGGATGTCGTCGGCGCCGGTCTCCTTGAACGAGAACGGCACCCCGATGAGCCTGCCGTCGAACTCCGGGATCGCGACCTGCATGGCGGCGTCCATCGGGGTCAGCGCGGCGTCGGAGTCCGCCCAGGTCGCGCGGGGGCTGGTCAGGCACAGGCCCTGCAATACGGGAACGTCGAGTTCGGCGAGGGCGCCCGCGTCCCAGGAGTCCTCGTCGCCCCCGGCGCTGGCGTCGGCGGCGACCGCGCCGCCCGCGGCGAGCACGGTGGCGATGATCGCGTCGCAGCCCGTCAGGAGCTGCCGGAGCCCCTCGCTGTCGGCCTCGCCGAGCCCGCGCAGCGAACCGCAGAACACCGGCCGCGCGTTGCCGCCCGCCGCCTCGATGGCCTCGGCGAGCCCGTCCACGAACGCGGTGTTGCCCGCCAGTTCGTGGGCCCGGTAGAAGACGATGCCCACGGTGGGGCGGGCGGCGTCCGCCGCGCGGTCGCCGTGCACGCCGAACTGGGCGGTCTTCTCCGGCGGCGCGAAGCCCTCGCCGGTGAGCAGCACCGTGTCGGACAGGAAGCGCGCCAGTTCGCCGAGGTTGGCCGGGCCGCCCTCGACCAGGTAAGCCAGCGCCTCCGCGGCGACGCCCGCGGGCACCGTGGAGGCGGCCATGAGCTCGGCGTCGGGGGTGGCCTCGCCGCCGAGGCAGACGGTGGGGATGCCCGCGGCGAGCACCGCGTCCAGCCCGCCCTCCCAGGCGCGGCGGCCGCCGAGGAGGCGGACCACCGCGATGTCCACGCCGGTCAGCAGTTCCGCCACCGCCTCGGGCTGCACCCGCGCGGGGTTGGCGACCCGGTAGTCACCCCCGGATGCCTTGGCGGCGAGCAGATCGGTGTCCGCAGTGGACAGGAGCAGGATGCGCGCGCTCACTCCAGGTCCCTCCTCGGGGTTTCGCGCCCCGTTCGTCGAGGTCTTCGGCGGAGCCGAGTCTCCTGGCTCCCGGATCGACGCGCACTCCCCCGACCTTCCCGCGCCCGCGGTGGTCATGGGTTGGGTCGTGCGCTCCCCGGTCACAGTGGCGCGACCACCCCGGATTCCCACCGGGTTCCTCGCGCCCCGCCGATTCGTCGGCTCATCGTAGTCGGGCCGAACCCGCCGATGGTCGATTCTGTGACGTCCCGCGCCGGACGGCGACGGTCCCTGGACTGGGAACGACCGTCTCGGGCCAACTGGCACCGGCTCGGGCGGACAATCATCGGCTCGGCGACAGCACCGACTCGGGGGCGGACGCGCGGCCTCAGGCGGACGGCGCCGGAGATCGCTTTTACCAGATCCGGCGAAACAGCCCGGCGCGGAACCGCGCGCCCCCGGCGTGTTGTCCACAGCCGCCCTGGCTATCCACAACTTCGGCTTTCCGGCCTCCGCGGTGTTTGGCGCGCCGATAGGCTCGAGAAGGGCCGTGCCCCCGGGCGGGCGGGGGATGTCTGGCGTGGCGGCAGCGGACGGCTTGACCTCCAGTCCGGTTGAGGTTTGAGACTGCCTGGCGACAGCGCTTCCCTGCTGAAGGAGCCAGCCATGACGCCTTGGATCTGTACCGCGTGCGGTGTGCAGTACGCCGAGTCCGAACAGCCGCCCACCGGCTGCGCGATCTGCGCCGACGAACGCCAGTCGCCGCCGCCCGGCGCCCAGGGTTGGACGACCCTGGGTGAGCTCGCCGCGGCGGGCCACCGGACGCGGATCACCGAGTTGGAACCGGACCTGTACGAGGTCGCGGTGACGGCCCCCGTCGCGATCGGGCAGCGTGCGCTGCTGGTCCGCACGCCAGAAGGCAACCTGCTGTGGGACTGCGTCGGGTTCATCGACCAAGCGGGCATCGAACGGATCGCGGAACTCGGCGGCATCGCGGCCATCGCGATCAGCCACCCGCACTTCTACGGCGTTCAGGTCGAGTGGAGCCGGGCCTTCGGCGGCGCGCCGATCCACCTCGCCGAGGCCGACCGGGACTGGGTGGCGCGTCCCGATTCCGCGGTGAAGTTCTGGTCGGACACCCTCGAGGTGCTGCCGGGGATCACGCTCGTGCAGTGCGGCGGCCACTTCGAGGGCAGCGCCGTCGCGCATTGGGCGCGGCACGGCGGCAGGCTGCTCGTCGGCGACACCATGACCGTGGGGCCCGACCTCGCGCACGTGTCGTTCATGCGCAACTACCCCGGCTTCCTGCCGCTGCCCGAACGCGATGTGCGGGTCGTCGCGGGCCGGGTCGAGCCGTACGAGTTCACCCGTGTCCACGGCGGGTGGCCCGGCCGGACCATCGCCGCCGACGCCAAAGACGCCGTCGCCCGGTCGGCGCGGCGGTACCTGAGCTGGGTCGACGGGTCGCGGTCTGGCACCGAGACGGTGCGCTCGTTCCGCTGAGAGCCGGGGATTCTCCGCCGAGCGGGCCGGGTATGGCCGTAGCAAGATCGGGGGACACCTCGAACCAGGAGGTCCACGGTGAAACGCTTTCTGCACGACAACGGGCTGGCGCTGATCATGTTCGGCGCGTTCCTGCTGTTCCTCATTCTGCAGAGCATCTTCGGCTGGCAGGCGAACAACTCCGAGCTGGCCGACCACGGCCGGGCCGCCGAGGACTTCTGGAGCTATCTCGGGAGTGGGCACTTCGTCGAGGCCACCTTCGAGAACTGGGAGTCGGAGTTTCTGCAGATGGGCGCCTACGTGGTGCTCACCGCGTGGCTGGTGCAGAAGGGCTCGCCGGAGTCCAAGCCGCTGCACGCCAAGGACCGGCACCCTGGTGACCTGCGGGTCGACTCCCCGACACCCGCCAAATGGGGTGGGCTGGTGAACGTGCTGTACCGCAACAGCCTGTCCATCGCGATGTTCCTGCTCTTCGGGGTGTCGTTCGTGCTGCACCTGATCGGCGGCTCCGCCGAGTACAACGACCAGCAGGCCCTGCTCGGCAAGCCGCCGGTGAGTGTGTGGGAGTTCCTCGGCGACGAGGAGTTCTGGTTCCAGTCCATGCAGAACTGGCAGAGCGAGTTCCTGGCCGTCGGCGCGTTGATCGTGCTCGGCATCTTCCTGCGCCAGCAGGGCTCCTCGCAGTCCAAGGAGGTCACCGCGCCGAATTCGGAAACCGGCGGGTGAACGTCCGTGAGTGGGCGCGGCCCACTCACGGGCGCCCGGTCCTGGGCTAGTGCCCGATGTCGATGACCACCCGGGTCGGATTGCTCAGCGTGAAGACCCGGAACAGGGACTTGTGGTTCACACCGAGGCCGACGGTGAAGGTGGCCTCGAAGTCCCCGGTGATCGCCACGGCCCTGACGTTGCTCAGTGCGGGCGTGGTGAACTTGCGGGGACCGGTGTAGGTGGGCTCGAAGTTGTCGTCGTAGCCCGCCAGGGGCGACAGCGTCACCTGGAGGAAGGCGTTGCCCGGCAGCGAGACCGGGTTGCCCGAGCCGTCCTCGGTGAGCTGCGGCACGTACTTCTGGAACAGCACCTGCGGCGCCGGTCCGCGGACGTCGATGACGAGCCGGTCGAAGTACTCGTGCTTGCCGGTGCGGAGGTCGGTGACCTCGCCGACGTGGGTCGCGCTTGCCGCCGGGGTCGCGACGACCGCCGCGACCAGCGCCATGGTGAGAGCCAACAGCGTGCGGAGCATGGCGGTCTCCCTCCTGGGCTCAGTGCCCGATGTCGATGACGACGCGGGTGGGATTGCTCAGCGTGTAGACGTTGAACAGCGTCTTGTGGCCGGCGCCGAGGCCGATCGTCAGGTGCGCCTCGAAGTCGCCGGTGATCGCCACGGCCTTGGTGTTGCCCAGGCCCGGGGTCTCGAACTTGCGGGGGCCGGGGTAGGTCGAGTTGCCGTTGCCGTCGTGGGCGGCCGCCGGGTTCAGCACGACCTCGAGGAAGGCGTTGCCGGGCAGGGTGACGGGCTTGCCTGAGCCGTCCTCGATGAGCTGCGGCACGTACTTCTTGGCGAGCACGCCCGGGGCGTTGGGCGTGTTGAAGTCCAACACGATCCGATCGAAGTACTCGTGCTTGCCGGTGCGGATGTTCGTGAGCTCCGGGGTCTGCGTCGCGCCGACGGCAGGGGCCGAGACCACCCCGGCGACGCCCGCGATGAAAGCCAGACCCAGCGCGGTCAGCGCACGCCTGAACTTGCGTGTCATTTCGTCCTCCCTCTTACCCGTTGGGGTGACTGGTGGACGTACCGGGACCGCGGGGGTTGCGCGGCCATTCGGGCAAAGGGTGCTTCACCTCGCAAACGTGCCCGCGCCGTGATGCGCGGTCCCCGCTCACCCAGGCCGGTGGCGCCTCACCCGCGGAGGTGATCACCGGATACTCGGCGTCGTGAGGCGCGGGCGGCGAGCGAGCGGAGGAAGCGCACGTAGCCGCTCCACCGCGCCGGGTGCGCCACCGGTCCGTTGAGGGCCAGTTCGGCGCGGTCGAGGCTGTCCTCCAGCGCCGCGTCGTGCAGCGGCCGCCACAACAACGGCCAGGTCAGCCGGGCGGTGCCGCGCAGCCGCATCGCGCACAGGTGGTGCAGTTCGACCCCGTTCTCGGTCTCCCACAGCGTGTACTCGTGGAAGCCGTCGAAGCCGCGCGGGCGGAGGAACCGGAACCTAACCCACTGGCCGGGCTGGTAGGCCACCACGCGGTACCGGATCGGCCCGTGGCCGCCGATGGCGCCGACCTCCAGCGGGCGGTCGAACCGCATGGCGGGCCACATGGTGTGCGGCCACAGCAGGTCGTTGTCCCCGGCCAGTCCGTCGATCAGTGCCCCGGCCCGCTCCGCTGTGGTCGGCAGCCGCCTGAGGTGCAGGTTGTAGACCATGGCCTCCCCTTGTCCGGTTTCCACAGTAAGGCCTGTTTTCCCATGCGGGGCGGGCCACAACCGCGATCACGGGGAGCCGACATGGCGGAGACCGGTGGTGTGTGACTCGGGGAGGTCTTCACACACCACCGGTCTCCCGGGGTGGCCCGGTGTCCGGTCGGGGGGCGGACACCGGGCCTGACTCATGATCACCCGCAGAACTTGTTCGATCAAGAGCTTCAGCGATGCAGCAGGCGCTCCAGCCAACCGCGCCGCTCATGCCGCGGCTGGTACTCGTCCATTCCGCGCAGAGTCTGCTGGGCGAGGTAGACCGCGTGGCAGCGGGCGCAGCGCGGCCCGTTCTCCACGGTCATCGGCGTCACCTCGACCATGTGCCCGCACAGCGACTCGTACTCGCCGCGGCCGCGCTGCATGCCCGCGGCGGCGTACTCGTCGGTGACGGCGTGGTCGTAGGCATCCACCGAACTTCGCATCCACGTGACGAACACCTTGTTCACGACCGTGATCACCCCTTGCCTGTGGCTGATATTTCGCAGGGGCCGACACAGCCACCCACAGGTGTTGTCACTGTGGGTAAACTGCCGGTCTCGCAGCGTTTTCGATCCGGCCCCCAGTGTCAGGCCGATGATCAGGCAAGAACTGTAGCGCGCATATGTGCCGCGCACATGTGCCCAGTAGGTGGATTCCACGCATTACGGATTGTGATCGTGAAACACTGATTATTCATCGGTGACAGAAAGGTCGCAGCATGCCGGACAGCCCGAGCCTGCAGCGCCGCCAACTCGGAATGGAGCTCAAACGGCTCCGCGAGGAGGCGGGCAGAACCCGTGACGAGGCCGCGGCGGCCATCAGCCGCGACCTCTCCACGGTGAGCAGAATCGAGAACGGCTTATCCGCGGTGCGGCCCGCCGAGTTGGAAAAGCTGCTCGACCTCTACGGCGCCTCCGGCGACGCCAGGGAGAACGTGCTCGCCATCGGCATCGCCGCCCGGCAGCGCAGGCCCGCGACGACCTATACCGATGCGGTGCCGAACTGGTTCCGCCGTTACGCCGCGCTGGAGGCCGACGCCGACGAGGTCCGCGGCTTCGAGGTGGAACTCGTACCAGGCCTGTTGCAGTGCGAGGAGTACCTGCGGGCGCTGATGGCGTCGGTGCAGTCCATGGTGGGCGGCGACGAGATCGAACGGCGCATTCGGGTACGGCTGGCCAGGCAAGCGCTGTTGCGCCGCCGGGAGCCCGCCGCCCCGCTGTTCTGGTTCGTACTCAATGAGGCGGTTCTTCGTCGCACCATCGGTTCGCCGGAGGTGATGTGCAAGCAACTGAGACACCTATTGGAGGTATGCAAACTTCCCAACGTCACCCTTCAGGTGCTTCCGTTCGCAGCCGGAGCGCATCCGGCTGTCGGCCTTTCGTTCTACCTGTTGCGCTTCGGTGGTGAGCCGGGGGCCGACGTTGTTTACCTCGACAGTTTGTCCGGCGCTGTTTATCCGGAGCGGCGCTCCGACATAGAGTGGCATAACGTGGTATTTGGACAGCTGCAGGTGAAATCTGCCAGTCCAGATGAATCACGCGAAATGATTATGTCCGCAGTCGAGGAGTACATGTGACAGATACGTCTCGGGAAGGTGGGACCATGAACACCCCCGATCTGGCCGGCACGGGCTGGCGCAAGAGCACACGCAGCGCCACCAACGGCGGTGCCTGCGTCGAGGTCGCCTTTGCCTTCGACCGGGTCGCCATGCGCGACTCCAAGAATCCGACCGGTCCGATATTGAGCTTCACCGAGAGTGGCTGGAAAGCGTTCCACACGGCCGCCAAGGCTGGCACGTTCGTCCAGTTGTAGCGCTGGCGCCTCCCGGACAAACGGACAATTCTTCCGTTTCGGGACGCCATGCGGATGGGCGACGCTGGGCAGGCCGCCCATTCCAAAACGTGAGAAAAACACGCAGGGGCCGACTCGCTCCCGGAGTCGGCTCCTGCTCATTCCTGGCGCATTTACGCCGAACAGGCGTCATATTTACGCCAGCGGAGTATTTTGCACCATGCAAATGCACGGGCATGTGCGCACGGACGGTTGACGTCATCCCCACTAGGGTTGTCGGCGAGTCGATCGAGTTGTGGAGGACACATGAGCCTGGAGCGCCCGACCGCCCCGGACCCGTACGCTCTGCTGCCGCAGGTCCCCTCGTTCACCGTCGCCTCCGACGATGTGCGCGACGGCGAGCCGATGTCGGAGGCACACACCCACGCGGGCGAGAACCGCTCCCCGCACCTGCGCTGGGAGGGTTTCCCGGAGGCCACCAAGAGCTTCGTGGTGACCTGCTTCGACCCGGACGCCCCCATCCCCTCCGGTTTCTGGCACTGGGTGCTGGTGAACCTGCCGTCCTCGGTGGTGGAACTGGCGACCAACGCGGGCAACGGCACGGACCTGCCCGGTGGCGCGTTCCACGTGCGCAGCGACTTCGGCGACCGCGCCTACGGCGGCGCCGCCCCGCCCGCGGGCGACATCCCGCACCGCTACTTCTTCGTGGTGCACGCGGTCGACGTGGACAAGCTGGACGTCGACGAAAACGCCAGCCCCGCGGTGGTCGGCTTCAACCTGGCCTTCCACACGCTGGCGCGGGCCATCATCACCCCGACGTACCAGCAGAGCTGACGCCTACCCTGGTGCGGTGCGGGTTCTCGAGCAGCGGCAGTGGCGGTCCAGGCGGGCCGCCCACGCCGCACGCGTGGACGCCCTGATCGGCGCCCACCGGCAGCGTCGCCGCCACGGCCGCAAGCACCCGGTGGAGGACTTCCTCTTCGAGTACTACTCGCTGCGCCCGTCGCTGCTGCGCCGCTGGCACCCCGGCCAGGGCGTGGTGCTCGCCGACGCCGAGGAGTTCCTGGAGTTCAGCGGCTACCACCGGGTCGACGGCGGGGTCACCGTGGACGCGGCGGCCGTGGCAGGTCGGCGGACGGACACGCTGCGCTGGGTGGCGGACCTGCTGGCCCGCACCGCTCGGCGCCCAGCCCAGTTGGGCTGCTTCGGGCTGCACGAGTGGGCGATGGTGTACCGGCAGCCCGAGGTCCGGCACAGCGACTGGCCGCTGCGGCTGGGGGCCGATGGCACCGCCGAGGTGGTAGAGGAACGCGGGCTGCGCTGCACGCACTACGACGCGTTCCGTTTCTTCACCCCCGCCGCCGCGCCCCGCAACACGGTGCGGCCGACCAGGGCTACCCAGACGGAGCTGGAGCAGCCGGGCTGCCTGCACGCGAACATGGACCTGTACAAGTGGAGCTACAAGCTGCTGCCGCTGGTCTGCTCCGAGCTCGTCGCCGACTGCTTCGAGCTGGCGCGGGAGGTCCGTGAGCTGGACATGCGGGCCAGCCCGTACGACCTGTCGGAGCTGGGCTACACCCCGGTGCGTATCGAGACGGTGCAGGGCCGCGCCGAGTACGCCGCGATGCAACGCGCCTTCGCCGACCGGGCCGCGCCGCTGCGGGAACGGCTGCGGCGGGAATGCGAGGCCGCATTGGGCAGGTTGACGCCTGCGTGAGCGATGCAGCGGGGCAGAATGATGTGGTGGCGCACTACGATCTGGTGATCATCGGTACCGGCTCGGGGAACTCGATTCCCGACGAGCGCTTCGACGACTGGCGGATCGCCGTGGTCGAGGGCGGCACCTTCGGCGGCACCTGCCTCAACGTCGGGTGTATCCCGACGAAGATGTTCGTGCACACCGCCGATGTGGCGCGGGCCCCGGCGGCGGGCGCCAAGCTGGGCGTGGACGCCGAACTGCACGGCGTGCGCTGGGCCGAGGTGCGCGACCGCGTCTTCGGCCGCATCGACCCGATCGCGGCGGGCGGCAAGCGCTACCGCATGCAGGACTGCCCCAACATCACCGTCTACAACGGCCACGGCCGGTTCACCGGGCACAAGCAGCTCACGGTGAACGACCAGGTGATCACCGCGGACCGCTTCGTGATCGCCGCGGGCGGTCGGCCGCTGGTGCCCGATGTCCCGGGGCTGGCCGAGTCGGGGTACTACACCAACGACGACATCATGCGGCTGGAGCGACTCCCCCGGCGCCTGGTGATCCTGGGCAGCGGCTTCGTGGCCTGCGAGTTCGCCCACGTCTTCAGCTCTTTCGGCGTCGACGTCACCGTGATCGCCCGCTCGGAGGCGCTGCTGCGCGTCGAGGACGAGGACGTGGCCGCCCGCTTCACCGAGTTGGCCGCCGACCAGTGGGACGTGCGGCTGCACCGCAAGACGGTGTCGGTGGAACGCGACGGCGACACGGTGCGCCTGCACCTGGAAGGCCCAGACGGCGCGGAAACCGTCGAGGGCGACGCCCTGCTGCTGGCCGTCGGCCGCATCCCCAACGGCGACCTGCTCGACGCCGAGGCCACCGGCGTCTCCACCTGCCCCGACGGCCGGATCGCGGTGGACGTCAACCAGCAGACCGTGGTGGAGGGGATCTACGCGCTGGGCGACATCTGCTCGCCCTACCAGCTCAAGCACGTCGCCAACCACGAGGCGCGGGTGGTGCAGCACAATCTGTTGCACCCCGACGAGCCGATCGCCGCCGACCACCGCTTCGTGCCGCACGCGGTGTTCAGCTCCCCACAGATCGCCTCGGTCGGCCTGACCGAGCAGCAGGCCAGGGTGCGCGGCGTGAACTACGTGACGGCCACCCAGGACTACGGCGGCACCGCCTACGGCTGGGCGCTGGAGGACACCACCAGCTTCTGCAAGCTGCTGGCCGACCCCGATACCGGCCTGCTCCTGGGTGCCCACCTGATCGGCCCGCAGGCTTCCACTCTGATCCAGCCGCTGATCCAGGCCATGCACTTCGGCCAGCACGTGCGCGACCTCGCCCGCGGCCAGTACTGGATCCACCCCGCGCTGCCCGAGGTGGTCGAGAACGCCCTCCTCCAGCTCAAGGTTCAGCCCCCTGAACCGGATGCCGCGAGCCGCGTTCAGGGCGCCGAACCGGCCTAGAGCTCGGCCGCTACGGCGTCCAGGATGCGTTCGTCGCCCGCGTACGGGCCGTCCGGGCGGGGCCAGTGGGTGACCACGTCGGTGAAGCCCAGTTCCGCGGCCCGGCCGACGGCGTCCCGCCAGCGTTCCAGGCTGGACAGCGCGAAGACGGGGCCCGCGTCGATCTGTAGGTAGCGGTCCATGGTGGTGCCGCCGATGTCGTCGAAGCGGCGGGCCCGCTCGGCCACCGAGGCCCACCAGCCTTCTTGGGTGTCGGACTTGGCGCCGGTGGTGGACCAGCCCTGCCCGAACCTCGCCGCGAGCCGCATCATCCGCGGGCCGTTGGCGGCGAGCACGAACGGCATCCGGGGGTTGCGCACCGGCAGGGTGCGGGCGTCGACGGCGGAGAAGTACTTGCCCTGGTAGTCGACGTGGTCAGTGGTCAGCAGCAGGTCGAGCAGCTCAACGAACTCGGTGAACCGCGTGGCCAGCTCGCCGGGCGAGAGCGGCGGGCCACCCAGCACGGAAGCGTCGAAGGCCGAGCCGCCCGCACCGGCGCCGAGGATGAAGCGGCCGCCCGAGATGTCGTCCACCGCGGTGAGCTCGCGCAGGAACGACACCGGGTGCCGGTAGGCGGGGTTGGCCACGAAGGTGCCCAGCGGGATGCGCGTGGTGACCGCCGCGGCGGCGGTGAGGGTCGGCATCGCCCCGAACCACGGGCCGTCCACCAGGGACCGCCAGCCGAGGTGGTCGTAGGTCCAGGCGTGCGAGAAGCCGTACTCCTCGGCCGCCCGCCACCGCGGGGCCGCCTCGGGCCAGTGGTACTCCGGAAGGATCACGATGCCGACGCGCATGATCCCCACTTTATGTCGATAGTGTCGGTGCGGTGAGGCCACCGACCTTGCGCGTGACCTCGGTGTCGATCGCGGCACCGGACCCTCGTGCGCTCGCCGCGTTCTACAGCAGGCTGCTGGGTATGGCCGTGACGTCGACCGAACCGCCGCGCGCGGGCTTCCCGCCCGAGGACGGCTGGGCGCAGATCCGACCCCCGGCCGATTCCCCGGCACCGACCCTGAACTTCGAGTACGAGGCCGACCACGTGGCGCCGGTCTGGCCGTCGGCCGCGGGCGAGCAGCAAGTGCAGGCACACCTCGACATCGCGGTCGACGACCTCGGCGCGGCGGTTGACTGGGCGCGGCGAGCCGGTGCCACCCTCGCCGAGTTCCAGCCGCAAGACGATGTCCGGGTCATGCTGGACCCCGCAGGGCACCCGTTCTGTCTGTTCCTGGCGGCTGATCAGACGTAGCGGCGGCGGCCGCTGAGGCAGCCCAGCACGGCCTGCCCGACGATTCCCGCGAGCAGCAGGATCAGCGGCAGCGTCCAGCTTCCGGTGCCTGCGTGCACCAGGCCGAAGCCGAACGGGCCGACCGCGGCGATCAGGTAGCCCACGCTCTGCGCCATCGCCGACAGCGTGGCGGTGTCGGCTGCGCTGCGGGTGCGCAGCGTGATCACCATCAGCGCCAGCGGGAAGATCGACGGGCTGACGCCGATCAGCACCACCCACAGCCCCGGGACCGCGGTGGGCATCGTGAGCAGACCGAGCACCCCGAGGAACGCCAGGCCCAACATGCCCAGCAGCCAGGCGCTGACCGATCCGGTGCGGGCGGCGATGGGCGGCACCACCATCGACAGCGGCACGCCGATCAGCAGCAGCACGCCCAGCATCAGGCCCGCGGTGGCCCGGTCGAAGCCGACCAGGTCACGCAGCAGTTGCGGCAGCCAGCCCAGCACGATGTAGGTGACCAGCGAGTGCACGCCGAAGAAGGCGGTGATCAGCCAGGCGCGCGGGCTGCGCAGCACCCGGCCGCTGCGGGCGGGCAAACCTGCCGGGGTGTGGTCGGTCACCCGGCCCCTGCGCCGGGCGACCGACCACACGACGGCGGCGACGACGGCAAGCGTCGTCCAGCCGCCCAGCGCCGGCCGCCAGCTTCCGAAGAGGGCAAGGCTCGGCGCGGTCAAGGACGCTCCGAGCGCGGCTCCGCCCGCGACCGAAGCGGCGTAGATACCGGTCACCACACCGAGGTGGGCCCCGAACGACTCCTTGATGACCACTGGGATCAGCACGTTGCAGATCGAGATCGCGGCACAGGCCGTTGCAGTTCCGGCGATCAACGCGGGTGTGCCGCCTGCCACTCTCGCGGCCAGCGACACGGCCAGCGCGATCACCGAGAACTCGATCACGGTGCGGGTGCCGAAGCGCCTGGCCAGCGACGGCGCCGCGATGCCCACGATCCCGAAGCACACCGCGGGGACGGCGGTCAGCACGGCCGCGGTGCCCGCGCTCAGGCTCAGCGCCTGGCGGATTTCCGTCAGGACGACGGCCACGCTGGTCAGCGCGGGCCGCAGGTTGGCCGCGACCAATGCGACCGCGACCGCGAGAAGGGCGAATCGAGGTGTTTGGCCGGATTTTCCGTCTTTGCGGCGCAAGCGTTGTGCGGTATCGACTGCCGGGAGCGATCGGCTGATGGCAGGCTGGTCGTTCGAAAGGCTGTGGTTGGTTCGGAGTTCCGGGTTGGCCGTCACGGCCGACAGTGTTACAGACGTAGGATGTTTGGATGAAAGGATGAAGCTGTGCCTTTGGCCACTACGCGAAAGGCCGGCCTTGTCGACCAGGTGATCGACCAGATGCGGCAGCTTGTGGCTGCCGGGGAATGGGCGATCGGCTCCCGGATACCACCGGAGCCGGAACTGGTCGCCGCGCTGGGGGTGGGGCGCAACACCGTGCGGGAGGCGGTGCGTGCGCTGGCTCATGCCGGTCTGCTGGAGGTCCGTCAGGGCGACGGCACCTTCGTCCGGGCCACCAGTGAGCTCTCCGGCGCCATGCGCAGGCTGTTCGGCGCCGAGTTGCGGGACGTGCTGGAGGTGCGGCGGGCGCTGGAGGTCGAGGGGGCCCGGCTGGCCGCCCAGCGGCGCACGGCCGCGGACCTGGTCGAACTGGAGCGCACGCTGGCCGAGCGCGACGGCGCGGTCGCGGCGCGGGACTGGGGCAAGGTCGTGGAGGCCGACACCGCGTTTCACCTGCTGCTCGTGGAGGCGGGCCACAACGACGTGCTGAGCGGGCTGTACCGGGGGTTCACCGAGGCGGTGCGCTCCAGCGTGATCGCGGCCATCGAGGTGCACGAGCCCTCCCAGGGCGACCTCACCTCGCACACCGCGCTGCTGGCCGCGGTGCGCGAGGGCGATGCCGAACTCGCGGCGCGGGAGGCGGGCGGGTTCCTGGAGGAGCTTCTGCACACGGTCGGCAACGCCTGAGGGTCGTGAGTGGCTTGTTCGGTGTCAGCAGGCCAGTCACCCACGACCCGGGGCGCCCGGCGGGATGAAAGGCAGCCCTTCGAGGGGGCCGTGATCGAGCAGGCGGAGCAGCGCGGCGGTGTCGAGGTGCTGTTCGACGAGGTCACCGAGCAGGTCGAGTTGGGCCTCGCGGAGGTCGGCGAAGCTGGTGTCGGCGGCGGCGCGGAAACCGGTGCGCCCCGCGCGGTCGGCCGCCCAGGTGAGGAAGCGGCGGCGGAAGGCGTCGTTCTCGAACAGGCCGTGCCAGTGGGTGCCCAGTACTCCGTCGGTGATCGCGCCCTCGGTGCCGATCAGGGGCTGCTCCTCATGGCGGGTGACCGTGCCGTGGTGGATCTCGTAGCCGCTCACCGGTTCACCGAAGGCGGTGCCGCGCGGTCGGGCCAGCGTCTTGTCGCGGGCGAAGGTGATGTCGACATCCAGCAGGCCGAGGCCGTCGACAACGCCCGTTCGGGTCTCCACATCGTCGGTGATCTTGGCGGCGAGCATCTGGTAGCCGCCGCAGATCCCGGCCACCGGCAGCCCCTCGCCCGCGTGCCGGAGCACCGCGTCGGCCAGGCCGGTGCGGCGCAGCCAGTCCAGGTCGGCGACGGTGGCCTTGGAGCCGGGCAGCACCACCAGGTCGGCGTCGGCCAGCCTCGACGGCTCGGTCACGAACCGCACCAGCACGCCGGGCTCTGCGGCCAGCGCCTCCACGTCGGTGGCGTTGGAAATCCTGGGCAGCCGCGGCACCGCGACCCGCAGCCACTGCCCGCCGACCGGCGGGCGCGGCCTGCCGATGACGCCGTCGGCGGCGTAGGACAGCGAGTCCTCGGCGTCCAGCCACAACTCCTCCCGCCACGGCAGCACCCCCAGCACCGGGCGCCCGGTGACCGCGGTGAGCTGACGCAGGCCCGGTTCCAACAACGCGGGGTCGCCGCGGAACTTGTTGATCACGAAGCCCTGGATGAGCGCCTGATCGGCCGGATCCAGCAGGGCGAGGGTGCCGAAGAGGTGCGCGAACACCCCGCCGCGGTCGATGTCGCCGACCACCAGCACCGGCAGCCGCGCGGCGGTGGCCAAGCCGAGGTTGGCGATGTCGTTGGCGCGCAGGTTGATCTCGGTCGGTGAGCCCGCGCCCTCGCAGACCACCGCGTCGAACTCGCCGCGCAGCGCGGCCAGGGTGGACAGCACGACCTCCAGCAGGGCCTGCTTGCGCTGCCGGTAGGACATCGCGCTGACCTCGCCGACCGCCTTGCCCAGCACCACCACCTGCGAGCTGCGGTCGCTGCCCGGCTTGAGCAGCACCGGGTTGAACCGCACCTGCGGCGTCAGCCCCGCCGCCGCGGCCTGGAGTGCCTGGGCGCGGCCGATCTCGCCGCCGTCGGGGGTGACCGCGGAGTTGTTGGACATGTTCTGCGCCTTGAACGGCGCCACCCGCACGCCGCGGCGGTGCAGCCACCGGCACAACCCGGCGACCAACACGCTTTTGCCGGCGTCCGAGGTGGTTCCCGCGACCAGCAACGCACCCACACCTGCTCCTTCCGCCACGCACATCATCGCCTGCCCGGCGGGCCTGCGATCATCGTCGGCGTGCCGCAACCGATCACCACCGTCCTGGTGCACAGTCCGTTCCTCGGCCCCAGCAGCCTGCGTCCGCTGGCCGGGGCGATGCTGCGCCAAGCCCACCCGGTGCTGCTGCCGGACCTGCGGGCGGGCGTGGCGGCGGCACCCGTGGTCCGCGGCTTCGCCCGCGCCTTCGCCGAGGCGATCCGGTCGAGCGAGCCGTCCGGCCGGTTGGTGCTGGTGGGACACAGCGCCGCCGGGCCGCTGCTGCCCGACCTCGCCGCCGCCATCGACCACCAGGTCGCGGCGCTGGTGATGATGGACGCCGGGCTGCCCACCCCCGGCAAGTCCTGGTCGCAGGACGCCCCCGGTGAA
Source organism: Actinorectispora metalli (assembly GCF_056323685.1). NCBI lineage: Bacteria > Bacillati > Actinomycetota > Actinomycetes > Pseudonocardiales > Pseudonocardiaceae > Actinorectispora > Actinorectispora metalli. The sequence goes on along the minus strand of NZ_JBREYE010000001.1, from coordinate 3,920,826 downwards.
CTGGTCACCCAACTCCGCGACCTGACCGAGGAGGACGCGCTGCCGCCGTGGAACCGGTGGTTCTCCCCCGACCCGCTGGTCGAACTCGTCGACGACGAGGCGCTGCGGGAGCGCATCGCGGGCGAGCTGCCCAGGGTGCCCGCCGCGTTCCTGGACGAGCCGCGGCTGGACACGCCGTGGCCGGGCAAACTGGGCTACCTGCTGCTGGCGACCGTGGCCTACGGCGGCTACGCCGCGGCCGCCGAGCGGGCCGGGTGGCCGGTGCGGCGCGTCGGCGGGCACCACCTGTCGACCGCGAACGAGCCGCGGCCGGTGGCCGACGCGCTGCTGGAGCTCATCGGCGAGCTCACGGCAGAGTGAGGACCTCCGCCCCATCGGCGGTGACGACGATGGTGTGCTCGAACTGGGCGGTCCACAGCTTGTCCTTGGTGGTGACCGTCCAGCCGTCGGACCAGATGTCGTAGTCGATCGTGCCGAGGGTGATCATCGGCTCGATGGTGAACGTCATGCCCGCCTCCAGCACGGTGTCCACGCTCGGCTCGTCGTAGTGCAGCACCACCAGCCCGCTGTGGAAGGCGCGGCCGATGCCGTGGCCGGTGAAGTCCCGCACCACGCCGTAGCCGAAGCGCTTGGCGTAGGACTCGATGACGCGGCCCACCACGTTGAGCTGCCTGCCCGGCTTCACGGCCTTGATGGCGCGGTCGGTGGCCTCCCTGGTGCGCTCCACCAGCAGCCGCGCCTCCTCGCTCACCTCGCCCGCGAAGAACGTGGCGTTGGTGTCGCCGTGCACCCCGCCGAGGTAGGCGGTGACGTCCACATTGACGATGTCGCCGTCGGCGATGACGGTGGAGTCCGGGATGCCGTGGCAGATGACCTCGTTGAGCGAGGTGCAGCAGGACTTCGGGAAGTTCCGGTAGCCCAGCGTGGACGGGTAGGCGTCGTTGTCGCAGAGGAACTCGTGCACCACCCGGTCGATCTCGTCGGTGGTGACACCGGGAGCGACCGTCTTGCCCGCCAGTTGCAGTGCCTGTGCCGCGAGCCTGCCCGCCGCCCGCATCGCCTCGATCACCTCGGGCGGCTGCACCCACGGCTCTCCGCCGCGCTTGGGCGCGGGCTTGCCGACGTATTCGGGGCGGACGATGTGGTCCGGCACCTCACGTCGCGGGGACAACCGACCTGGTTCGAGAGCGGAGCGAACGGGCATGCGCTCTACCCTACGGCCGGCCGCGGCACCGCGGCGGGCAGCCCTGGCGGCACGCGGCGTTGCCGTCGCAACGCTTCTACGACCGCTCCTCGGCGGGCTTGCCGCGGGGATCATCGCGAGGTGGCTCGGGCCGCGTTCTGCTCGACCGGTCGACGCCTTCGAGCAGCTTGCGGATGTCGATCACCTGGCGCGGCAACGGCTCTTTCCCGTCACCGCATGGCGAAGGTTTACCCATGCCGTCATAGTCCCGTTGCCAGGTCACGGCGTCGAAGAGATACGGGGTGCCGTCGCCGAACGGTCGAACCGCGACAGCGGACGGCTCGAAAACGCCGTTTCGTCTTCGGTCGAACCGATCAGCCCACCGCGGTGAGGAACCTTCCCGCCGCATCCACCGCGGGCACCGACTTGCCCGCGTCGGTGACCAGCACCGCGAAGGCCAGGTCACCGCGGTAGCCGACGAACCAGCCGTGCGCCTTGGCGCCGTCGCCGTACTGGGCGGTCCCGGTCTTGCCCGCGACCTCACCGAGGCGGCCCAGCGCGGTGGCGGTGCCGCTGAGCACGACCTCGCGCATCAACGAGCGCACTGACCCGAAGACCGGTTCCGGGATGGTCTGCGCCCCCGACTGCTTGACTTTCGTCTCCGCGCCCTTGATCAGGTTCGGCGTCGGCAGGCCGCCCTTGGCGACCGAGGCGGCCACCATCGCCATCCCGAACGGGCTGGCCAACACCTTGCCCTGGCCGAAGCCGTCCTCGGCGCGCTGCACCTCGTTGTCGGCGGGCGGCACCGAGCCGGTGTTGGTGGTGATGCCCGCCACCTCGAAGTCGGTGCCGAGCCCGAGCGCGGCGGCGTTGCGGGTCAACGCGTCGGCGGGCAGCCGGGAGGCAAGCTGGGCGAAGGTGGTGTTGCAGGACCGGGCGAAAGCCGTGCGCAGCGGTACCTGGCCGAGGTCGAACCGCTCGTCGTTGGGGATCTCGCGGCCCTGCACGGTCCAGGTCGACGGGCAGGGCAGCACCGAATCGGGCGCGCTGCCCGCCTGCAGCGCCGCCGCGGCGGTGACGATCTTGAAGCTGGAGCCGGGCGGATACCGCCCGGTCAGCGCCAGCGGCCCCTGTGCGTCGGCGGGGGCGTTCTGGGCGACGGCGAGCAGGGCGCCGCTGGAGGGCTGGACGGCCACCAGCATCGCGGGCTGCGGGATCGGGTCGATGACGTTCTCGGCGGCGGCCTGCACGCTGGTGCTGAGCGTGGTGTTGACCGCCTCCAGCACCTGCGGTCTTTCCTCGTGCAGCGTCTCCACCTCGCCGCCCGCGGCGTCGAGGGTGACCACCCGCCAGCCACCCTTGCCGACCGCCTGGTCCTCCAGGTTGCGGCGAATGCCTGCGAGCACCTGCGCGGCGAAGTCCTTGACCGGCGACAGCAGCCGGTCCTGAACCACGAACCGCACCCCGGGCAGGTCGTAGATCTGCGCCTTGACCTGCACGTAGTCGGCCTCCCGCAGGGCAGCGACCTGATAGGCCCTCCCCTCGGGCACCTTGCCCGCGCCGTCGGTGATGGAGGTCTGGGTGATGGCGGGGTCGAAGCGGTTGAGTGCGGCGGCCAGCGAACCGGCCACGGCACCGAGATCGGTGGTGGCCTTGCGGTCAAGCTGGATGGCGACGACCCGCTCCGGGGACAGCAGCGGAGTGCCGTCGCGGTCCAGCACGGGTGCGAGCTGGGCGGGGTTCTCGCGCAGCGCCAGGGTCTGCTGGGCGCCGAGCTTGGGGTGCAGCGCCGACGGCGCCCACCGCACCCGCCACCCGTCGTCGACTTCCAGCAACGCCAGGTTGCCGCGATAGGTCCAGCGGCGGTTGTTCTTCAGCTCCCACGCCGCGTCGAAATCGGCGATCTTGCCCGGCGCGTCGTGGGTGGCGGCGCGGACCTCGCCGAGGTTCGCCTGTAGGGACACCACATCCAGCGCCTTGCGGGTCGCGTCCAGCTGGGTTCTGGCGGTTTTCTCGTTGTCGGTCAACGCGGCGGCGGCCGCGGTGTCGCCCTTGGCAAGGGCGGCAAGGAAATCACGTGCGGTGTTCTCGGCGCCGTCGTCGCCGAACAGCCCGCAGCCCGCGAGCGGAAGGGCGACCAGTACGGATGCGAGTACTCCGCGGAGCCGGTGATGAGCAGGGAGGCCTGTCACGCCATGCAGTATGCCCGTCACGCAACGGCCGTGCCGGGGACACACCGACGGGGCGGGTCAGAACAGAACGGTGCCGAACCGGCCGACCTGCCGGAACCCGATCCGCTGATATGCCTTGCGCGCAGCGGTGTTGAAGGAGTTGACGTACAGGCTGGCGACCTTGCCCAGCCCGCGCACCAGGCGGTCGGCGACCGCCGCGGTGCCCGCGGCGCCGAGCCCGCCGCCGCGCCGCTCCGGGTGCACCCAGACGCCCTGGATCTGCCCGGCCTTGCGGGATAAGGCGCCGATCTCGGCTTTGAACACGACCTCGCCGCCGTCGAACCGCGCGAACGCCCGCCCCGCCGCGATGAGCTCGGCGACACGGGAGCGGAACGCCGCCCCGCCGTCCTCGACGCGGGGGTCGATGCCGACCTCCTCGGTGAACATCGCGATCGCCGCGGGCAGGTACCGGTCGAGTTCGTCGGGCCGCACCGGCCGCACCATCGGGTCCGGCCGCAGCAGCGAGACGTCGGAGAGCGCCAGCAGCGGCTGATCGTCGCGGATCTCCCGCGCCGGACCCCAGCCGCCTGCAAGCTCCTCCCAGAGCTCCATCACCTGCTCGGCGGGTCCGACCAGGGAGGAGCAGCACCGCTTGCGCCGCAGCGCGCGGTCGGCGAAGGCCCGCATGGCATCGCGGTTGCCGCGCAGCGGGACGAGGTTGGCGCCGGAGAAGCACAGCCCGTTGAAACCGCCCCAGGCCCACATCTCGCCGCCGAGACGCCACGGGTCGAGGCCCACGCTCTCCACCCTGGCGGCGACCATGCACCCGGAGACGGGGTCGACATCGAGCACCGCACGCACCGCGTGGGTGTCCCGATCGCCCAATAACCGCGCACCGGCCAGTTTCAGCACGCCGGTAAGCCTGCCAGAGGAAATGCGTTCTTGGCTTCGGGGTCGCGCAGACAAATAGAGCCCAACCGGGTGACATCGCCCCGCGGGCAGTCACAGAACCGTAACACGCGTTCACGGTTTGCGTTGATCAACCGATCAGTCCCTTCGTCTGCCACGACGAGAAGGAGGTAGCGCATGCTCGCCGCCACACCCCCGGCCGACGACCCTGCGACCTTCGTGCTGCATCAGGAGATCGAGGACGTCGGCGAAACCGTCCGCCTCGACCGCCGCCTGCCCCCACCCCCGGGCACGCACACTGGTGGACAGCGCCCGAACTTCGGCCCGGCCTTCGCCGCCGCCCACGAGGCAGTGCCGCGCCTGCCGCAGCGCGGCGCCGAGCACCCGGAGCCCAACCCCGGCTCGGGCCAGCTGGCCGCCGACCTGATGGAGCTGCTCCTGCCCATGTGGAGCCAGGCCCGCCCCAGCGGCCAGCTGGACCAGGTGATGACCACGTCCCTGGCCATCTCGGACTTCTGGGACCTGGTGGAGACGTGGCAGGAGTTCCAGAACCTGCTGAACGTCGAGATGCGCTGACCGGGGTGGAACCTGGCGGTGAAACGCTCAGTACGGCCGGAGGGCGCGCCTCAGCCGACGGTGACGACCGGGGCGCCCGCTGAGTCGGCGTCCACGGGCTCGCCCATTTCCTCGGCGATGCGCATGGCCTCTTCGATCAGGGTTTCCACGATCTGGTGCTCGGGGACGGTCTTGATGACCTTGCCCTTGACGAAGATCTGGCCCTTGCCGTTGCCGGAGGCGACACCCAGGTCGGCCTCGCGGGCCTCGCCGGGGCCGTTGACCACGCAGCCCATGACGGCCACCCGCAGCGGCACCTCCATGCCCTCCAGGCCCGCGGTGACCTGGTCGGCGAGGGTGTAGACGTCGACCTGGGCGCGGCCGCAGGACGGGCAGGACACGATCTCCAGCTTGCGGGGGCGCAGGTTCAGCGATTGCAGGATCTGGTGCCCGACCTTGATCTCCTCGACCGGCGGCGCGGACAGCGAGACCCGGATGGTGTCGCCGATGCCCTGGCGCAGCAGAGCGCCGAAGGCCACCGCCGACTTGATGGTGCCCTGGAACGCCGGGCCGGCCTCGGTGACGCCGAGGTGCAGCGGGTAGTCGCACTGCTCGGCCAGCAACTCGTAGGCGCGCACCATGACCACCGGGTCGTTGTGCTTCACCGAGATCTTGATGTCGTGGAAGTCGTGTTCGGCGAACAGCGACGCCTCCCACAGCGCCGACTCCACCAGCGCCTCGGGGGTGGCCTTGCCGTACTTGGCGAGCAGGCGGGGATCCAGCGAACCGGCGTTGACGCCGATGCGGATCGGGGTGCCGCGGTCCTTGGCGGCGGCGGCGATCTCCTTGACCTTGTCGTCGAACTTCTTGATGTTGCCGGGGTTCACCCGCACCGCGGCGCAGCCCGCGTCGATGGCGGCGAAGACGTACTTGGGCTGGAAGTGGATGTCGGCGATCACCGGGATCTGCGATTTGCGCGCGATGGCGGGCAGCGCCTCCGCGTCGTCCTGCGACGGACACGCCACCCGCACGATGTCGCAGCCCGATGCGGTGAGCTCGGCGATCTGCTGCAGGGTGGAGTTGACGTCCGAGGTCAGCGTGGTGGTCATCGACTGCACCGACACCGGGAACTCGCTGCCCACCCCCACCGAACCCACCATGAGCTGACGGGTCTTGCGGCGCGGGGACAGCACGGGCGGCGGTGCGGACGGCATCCCGAGTTCGACGGTGCTCATCGGGTCAACTCTCCCTGCGTGGCGGCTTGTGCGGGAGCTGACAGAAAACTCCCTTGCTCCTATTGTCCCAGCCGCAGCGGATTGACGACGTCCGCGGTCACTGTGAGCAGCACCATCGCACCGCCAAGGAAAATCACCACATAGGTGAGCGGCAGCAACTTGGTGTAGTCGACCGGGCCGCCCGCAGGCAGACCGCGCAGCCTGCGGAACCCGTCGCGCACCTTCTCGTAGAGGTTGATGGCGATGTGCCCGCCGTCCAGCGGCAGCAGCGGCAGCAGGTTGAACACGCCGACGAAGAAGTTCAGCGCCGCCAGGACCAGCAGGAACAGGCCCCACAGCCCGCGCTCGGCCGCGTCGCCGCCGATGATGCTGGCGCCCACCACGCTGACCGGCCGCTCCGGGTCGTCCTCACCGAGGATGGCGTTCCACACCGCGGGGATCTTCTGCGGCAGCTTCTTCAGGCCTTCCCAGGTGTTGACGAACATCTGGCCGGTCAAATCCATGGTCGCGGGCACCGCGCCGACCGCGCTGTAGTTGAGGTTGCGGTCGAATCCCAGGCCGATGGCGCCGACGGTTTCCAGCTGCTTCTGCTCTTCGGGCTTGGCGACGGGCTTGATCCGCTGCACCGGCACGACGTCGACGGTGATCGTCTGCCGCTGCCCGTCCCGCTCGATCACAAACGGAGTAGGGCCGGACGTCTTACGGGTGAGCTCGACGGCGTCCTGGTAGGTCTTCGCCTGCTGACCGCCAACCGAAAGGATGACATCGCCCTCGCGCAGTCCCGCTTGCTTCGCCGGGGCCGGTTCGCCAGGCTTGCACGGCGCCAATTCGCCCGTCTTCAGATCCTGCGTGGCGCCCGCGCACTCGCTGATCGAACCCACGATGGGCTTGGCCTCGAGGTTGGGCAGCCCGGTGGACAGCGCCATCACGTACAGGATCAGGATGCCCAGGATGAAGTGCGTGATGGAGCCCGCCGACAGCACGATGACGCGCTGCCAGACCGGCTTGTTGTAGAAGGCGCGCTTCTCGTCGTCGGGGTGCACGTCCTCCAGCGCGGTCATGCCGACGATCTGCACGAACCCGCCCGCCGGAATGGCTTTGAGCCCATACTCGGTCTCGCCCTTGCGGAAGGAGAACACCTTGGGGCCGAAGCCGATGAAGTACCGGGTGGCCTTCATCTTGAACGCCTTGGCCGTGAGCAGGTGGCCGAACTCGTGGAGCGCGATGGAGATCCCGATGCCCAATGCGAAGAGGATCACCCCGAGGGCGAACAGCACGTCTGTCAGTTCCTTCCCGACTCCACCGGCGCACCGGTCAGTTCGCGGGCTCTCGTCCGCGCCCAGTCCTCGGCGGCCAGCACCTCGTCCACCGTGGCCGGGTCGGCCCGCCAGGCGTCGGCCTGGTCGAGTACCCGGGACACAGTCTCCACAATCGAGGTGAAACTGGTGTCACCAGCCACGAACGCGGCCACCGCCTCCTCGTTGGCGGCGTTGTAGACGGCGGGCAGGCAGCCGCCCGCCATACCGGCCGCCCTGGCCAGGCTCACGGCGGGGAACGCCTCGTCGTCCAGCGGCTCGAACGTCCAACTCGCGGGCACGCCGAAGTCGCAGGGCAGGGCCGCGCCGGGAACCCGGTCCGGCCAGCCCAGCGCCAGCGCGATCGGCAGCCGCATATCGGGCGGGCTGGCCTGGGCGATGGTGGAGCCGTCGGTGTAGGCCACCATCGAATGGATGATCGACTGCGGGTGCACGACCACCTGGATGCGGTCATAGGGCAGCCCGAACAGAAGCTGCGCCTCGATGAGCTCCAGGCCCTTGTTCACCAGCGTCGCCGAGTTGATCGTGATCACCGGGCCCATGGACCAGGTGGGGTGCGCCAGCGCCTGCTCGACGGTGACTCCGTCGAGTTCGTGGCGCGCGCGGCCGCGGAAGGGGCCGCCGGAGGCGGTGAGGATGAGCCGGTCGACCTCCTCCAGCCGACCGGCGCGCAGGCACTGGGCCAGCGCGGAGTGCTCGGAGTCCACCGGCACGATCTGGCCGGGGGCGGCGGCCTTGAGCACCAGCGGGCCGCCCGCGATCAGCGACTCCTTGTTGGCCAGCGCCAACCGGGCGCCGGTCGCCAGCGCGGCGAGGGTGGGGCGCAGGCCGCGGGAGCCGGTGATGCCGTTGAGCACGATGTCGGCCGGGGTGCTTGTGACGATCTCGGTGGCCGCGTCGGGTCCGGCGAGGATGCGGGGCAGCTTGAACCGTCCCTGGGCGTAGCCGCGGCGCTGCGCCTCGGCGTAGCAGGCCAGTTGGAGGTCCTCCACGGCGCTGCCGCGGGCCACGGCGACGGCCTCCACGCCGAATTCCAGGGCTTGGGCGGCCAGTGCGGCGGCGTCGGAGCCGCCCGCGGCGAGCCCCGTAACGCGGAAGCGGTCGGGGTTGTCACGGATGACGTCGAGGGCCTGGGTTCCGATGGATCCGGTGGAGCCGAGGATCACCACGGTGCGGGCGTCGGCTGAAGAAAGCGTGCTCATCACCGCTTATTGTCCCCCAAACGGGCCGAGGACCTGCGGCGGCACCGATTTCACGCTGCGTTGCAGATAACAGCGCCGTAACTTTGGCATGAGGCCACGCGCCGTGGGTATCACCATCACAAGCAAGCGCGCTGGACCCCGGTGCGCAGGAGGAAGGAGCGAGCCGGTGGGCATTATCGGCTGGATCATTCTCGGGCTGATCGCCGGTGCCATTGCCAAGGCCATCATGCCTGGCAGGGACCCGGGTGGGATCATCATCACGATGTTGATCGGTGTGGCGGGCGCCCTGCTGGGCGGCTGGCTGGGGAGCCTGATCTTCAACGTGAGTGTCGACAGGTTCTGGAGCTTGAGCACCTGGTTGCTGGCCATTGTGGGATCGCTGATCCTGCTGGGGCTGTACCGGGTCTTCGTGGGCCGTCGGCATACCGCCGCCTGACCCACTCCGGGCTGACACGGTGTACCATCAACCCTGATACGACTTGGAGCCGCGGCCTGACCCCCAGGGGCCGCGGCTCCTCCCTTTTCCGAAGCGGCCCGGGTGGCGGTTTCCCACGCTAGGCCACAGCACCGACATTTCCGCGCACCGCAGGTCAGCGCCGAGCGCTGCCTGCGGTGTTCGGTTTTCCGGACCGGACGCGCCGCCTGCCCAGCAGGGCGCCCGCGACCAACAGCACCGTGCTGAGCAGCACCAGTGAGGTGGACAGCGCGACGATCTCCGGCGAGATGCCTTTTCTGGTGGCCTGGCCGTAGATGAGCACCGGCAGCGTGGTGGAGCCCGCGCCGGTGAGGAAGCTGGAGATCACCACGTCGTCGAAGGACAGCAGGAACGCGAACACCGCGGCGCTGCCGACGGCGGGCGCGATCAGCGGCCAGGTCACGGTGCGCCAGCGCGTGATCGGGTCCGCGCCCAGGTCGGCGGCGGCCTCGTCCAACCGCGGATCGAGCCCGGCCAGGCGCGCCCGCACCACCACGATCACGAAACTCAGCGCGAACGTGACATGTGCGGCCAGCAGCGCCCAGAATCCCAGCGGCAACCCGGCGGCCTTCACCCACCACGCCAGCAGGCTCACCCCTACCACCACCTCCGGCACCGCCAGCGGCAGCGTGAACAGCACCGACACCGCGCCGCGGCCGGGGAATCCGCGGCGCAGCCCGAGCGCGGCCAGCGTGCCGAGCGCGGTGGCGATGACGGTGGTGGCGGCGGCCAGTTCCAGGCTGAGCAGCGCCGCGCGGCGCACCTCGGCGTTGCCCGCCAACTCCTCATACCAGCGCAATGAGGGCCGGGTGAAGGAGCTGATGCTGCGTTCGGAGTTGACCGAGACCAGCGCCAGCCAGCAGATCGGGGCGTAGAGGAACAGCAGGACGGCGCCCGCCGCCGCGCCGAGCCGGGCGTTCACAGCAGGTCCGCCTGTCGCCTGCCGCGCAGCAGCAGCACCGCGGCGACGAGCCAGAGCAGCAGCACGGCCAGCGCGGAGCCCAGCGGCCAGTTGTTGCCGCCGCGGAACTGGTCGTCGATGACGCTGCCGAAGCCGCTCTGCTCGACACCGCCGAGCAGCCTGGGTGTGACGAAGTCACCCGCCGATGGCACGAACACCAGCAGCGCGGCGGCGACCAGGCCGGGCGCGACGCCGGGCACGATGACCGTGCGGAAGGTGGTGAGGGGCCCGGCGCCCAGGTCGTAGGAGGCTTCCACGAGCCGGTGGTCGAACCGCAGGCAGGCCACGAACAGCGGCAGCACCGCGAACGGCAGGAAGCCGTGGCTGAGCCCGAGCACGACGGCGGCGTCGGTGAGCAGGAACCCGCCGTCGCGGTCCATGCCCACCACGGCCAGCGCGCGGTTGACGATGCCGCCCTCGGCCAGCAGCGCCTTCCAGGCGTAGACGCGGGCCAGGTAGCTGGCCCAGAACGGCACGAGCACCGCGACCACCAGCACCGGCTGCCAGCGGCCCGCGTGCCGGGCCATGAACCAGGCCAGCGGGAAGGCCAGCGCGAGGCAGATCCCGGTGGTCAGCGTGGCGTAGGCGACGGTGCGGCCGAAGATCGGCAGGAACGCCGGGTCCAGCGCGGTGCGGTAGGCGTTCATCGTCCACGGCAGCACCACGTGGTCGATGCCGACGTCGCGGGTGGCGAAGCTGTACTGCGCGACCAGCGCCAGCGGGCCGAGCAGGAACACCGCGAGCCAGCCGACCGCGGGCAGCACGAGAGCGGCGGAGGAGATCCGCCGTGGTGGCCTTCGCATGGCGCTACCGCGGTGGGGGAAGCGGCGGTTCGGCGGGCGGTCCCGGTTCGGTGGGACGCGCCCACGGCGAGTCGGCGGACCGCGGATCGACCGGTGCGGGCCGGCCTGCCCACGGCTGCCCGTACTGTCCCGGCTGCGTCGGTGCGGACGGCCAGGGCGGCATGCCCGGCGGGGTGTCCTCGCCCGGCGCCGCGACCGCGGTCGTCAGCTTCACGATGCTCGTCATGCCTGCCACCGCGACCGCGAACAGCACGACCAGGATGAATTTGACGGTGGTGAACCACCACGGCGCGTCGCCGCCCCCGGATTCCAGTCCGCCGTCCAGCGCCCCCGAGAGCGCCGAGATGAGGAACAGCAGCAGGTTGTTGACGCTGTGCATGGCGATGCCCGCCTCCAGCCCGCCGGTGCGCACCGCGACCCAGCACAGCACGGCGCCGAGCAGGAAGCGGTCGGCGAACAGCCAGAAGTTCTGGTCCCCGTGCAGCGCCGCGAACACCAGTGAGGACACGGTGGCGGCCACGATCATCGACAGCACTTCGCGACGCGCGCCGACCCACCCCGCGACGGTCTGGAACAGCCAGCCGCGGCACAGGTACTCCTCCGCGGCGGCCTGCAGCGGGGTCAGCAGCAGGATGACCAGCGCCAGAGTGAGGAAGGTGCCCGCCTCGGGCGTCTTCGGGAGGTCCTGGTCGCCGCCGAAGGCGGGGTCGTCCGCCACCACCACGAGCAGCCCGAGGATGACCACCATCACCACGACGTAGACCACGGCGGGCACCACCGACAGCGCCAGCCACGATGGGCGCAGCCTCCCGGTCACCGAGGACACGCTGCCCAGCGGCCGTTTCTCGGCCACCCGCACCCCCGCCCAGATGGCGGGGATCATGCAGGCGATGACGAACAACGCCATGCCCACCTTGACCGCTCCGGTGTCGGGCAAGGCGCCCGCGACCAGCACCGACACGGTCATCAGCGGCAGGAACACCGCGACGATCACCAGCCCCGCCAGCAGCGGGCGCCACCACCGGTAGCGGTCGGTGCGCCCGGCGAACGGGTAGCGCGTGCCAGGGGCGAGGCCACCTGGGGGGAGAAGCTGTGGTGTGGCGTGCTGCTGGTCGGTCACGTCTCCCCCGTCAGCCGGTCTTGACCTTGGTCCAGACGTTGGCGTAGTGCTCCTCGATCTCCGGTGACAGCTGCCGGATGAGCGGCAGCCTGCCCATTGTCTCCGGCAGCGGGTAGATGAGCTCGTTGTTGAGCAGTTCGCGGTCGATCAGGGGCCGGGCGGTGGCGTTGGGGCAGTAGTAGCGGATGGCGTTGGCGAGCTTGGCCGCCATCTCGGGACGCATGATGAAGTTGATGAACCGGTGCGCGTTCTCGGCGTGCGGCGCCTCCTTGGGCACGCAGATGAGGTCCACATAGGACACCGCGCCCTCCACCGGGATCACGTACTCCAGCTGCCTGCGCTGGTTCTTGGCCTGGAAGGCGTCCCCCGAGTAGGCCTGGGCCAGCAGCATCTGCCCACCCGCGAGGGGTTCGATCACGTCGGAGGTGATCTGGCCGATCCTGCGTTTGAGGTCGACCAGGTAGCGGCCCGCCTGCTCGATCTGCTCGCGGTCGGAGGTGTTGGGGTCGTGGCCGATGGACCGCAGGCCCAGCGCCATGGCTTCCCTGGCCTCGTCCAGGATCGTGCTGCGACCTTGCGCCGCGGCCAGCTGGTAGGCCTGGTAGCCGGTGACCGGGGCGCCGAGTTCCGGCGAGTAGGCCAGCCCGGTGGTGCCCCAGGCCCAGGGCACGGAGTACCTGTTGCCGCGGTCGTAGTCCTCCTGCCGGAACCGCAGCTCCAGGTGCTGGAGGTTGGGCAGCAGCTCGTGGTCCAGCCGCCGCAGGACGCCGCGTTCTAGCAGTTTGGTGAGGATGTTGTTGCTGGGCACGACCAGGTCGTAGCCGCCCGCGCCCGCGCCGACCTTGGCCAGCATCTCGTCGTTGGAGCTGTAGTTGTCGTACCGCACGCGGATGCCGGTCTCCTGCTCGAACCCGGTGAGCAGGTTGGGGTCGATGTAGTCGACCCAGTTGTAGAAGTTCAGCGCCCGCTCGTCGACCCGGTTGACGGCGCGCTCGGCTTCAGTGGTGGGTTCGCCGGTGCCGCTGGGTTCGGAGATCCCGCAGGCCGCCAGTCCGGGCGCGCTGCCCGCGGCGATGGCGAAGAACGCCATCGAGCGCAGCATGCCGCGTCTGCTCACCCGGGGGGACTCCGCGTCCCAGAGCCGTGCGATCCGCAGCGGTTCGTCGCGCAGGTTCACCGATTCAGCCACCTTTGCCTTGAGCTGGCTCCCATTGAACCCGAAATCCGGCCGGTTACCGGACCTTTGCGGGCAATCATGGTGTTTCCCGTTGCGGGAACAGGACGGTCGCCGCCGGGTCCCAGGTCGCGATCACCGCCTGGCCGGGCGGGTGTTCCCCGCGTCCGGCGGCGGTGAGCTCGGCGCCCTCCAGCCGCAGCCGGTACCGCGTGTCGCGGCCGCCGTAGACGGCGTCGACGACGGTGGCGGGCAGCGCACACCACGCCTTCGGCCACGTGTCGCCGGGGGCGCGCAGCACGAGCTGCTCCGGCCGGATGGCCACCGCCGCGTGCCCCGTGGGCGCGGGGCCGGGCGCCCGGAACTCCCCGGCGGGGCAGCGCAGCGCGGCCATGCCCGCATCCTCACCCGTGACGTGCCCGGCCAGCAGGTTGGCCCCGCCGAGGAAGCGTGCGACGAACACCGAGCGGGGCCGCTCGTAGACCTCGCGCGGCGGCCCGACCTGCTCGAAGCGTCCCCGGTTCATCACGGCGATGCGGTCGGACAGCGCCAGCGCCTCCTGCTGGTCGTGGGTGACGTAGCAGAAGGTGATGCCGACCTCGCGCTGGATGCGCAGCAGGTCGCCGCGCAGCTGGGCGCGCAGTTCGGCGTCGAGGGCGGCCAGCGGCTCGTCCAGCAGCAGCACCTTGGGCCGCACCGCCAGCGCCCTGGCGATGGCGACCCGCTGCTGCTGGCCGCCGGAGAGCTGGTGCGGTCGCCGCCGGGCGTGTGCGGCCAGCGCCACCAGCTCCAGGTGTTCGCCGACGCGGCGCCGCAGCTCGGCGCCGCCCACGCGGTGGCGGCGCAGCCCGTAGGCGACGTTGTCCCAGACGGTCAGGTGCGGGAACAGTGCGTAGGACTGGAAGACGGTGTTGACCTCGCGCCGGTGCGGCGGCACGGCGCAGACGTCGGTGCCGTCGAGTTCGATCCGCCCGGCGTCGGGCCGCTCGAACCCGGCGATCATCCGCAGCAGGGTGGTCTTCCCGCAACCAGATGGCCCCAGCACGGAGAAGAACTCACCGCGCCGCAGTTCCAGGTCAAGGCCCGCCACCGCGGTGTGGTCGGCGAAGCGTTTGCGCAATCCGCACAACGCCACCTGGGCGGGCTCGACCACTCCCACATCCTTCTTCGTCGGCGCGTCCTTCTCGGATGTGAAGTTTCCCGCTCCTTGCGCCCGGGGCGGGAGGCGTCAAATGGGCGTATGACACGATGAGGCTGCACACATGATGACCATCGGCAGCAGGAGGAACACGTGGCAAGCTCGAAGCCCGGCACCGCGCCGGCCACCCGGGACAGCCACACCGTCGACGCAGCCGACGAGCCGTCGGCGGCCTGGGGCTGGCACGGCGGCTTCCCGAAGAGCACCCGCGCCGCGGGCTGGCTGACGGTGGGTTTCCTGCTGCTCATGCTGATCGGCAACCACGACGACATCACCGCCGACCTGTGGCTGATCGCCTCCGCGCTGGTGCTGGTCGGCATCCTGATCGCCGACCGCATCCGCCGCCGCACCTCCTGGCGGCAGTGACCTCAACCCCCGTGCCGGGGTGTTCACGGTTCGGCGACGCCGTCCCACGGATTGAGCACTTGAATGCCGGTATCGGCGAAATCCCTGGTGTTCCTCGTGGCGAGACAGGCGGCATGACGCCTGCAGATCGCGGCGATCTGCGCGTCGGCCATGCTGATCGGGCGTCCTGTGTGTTCGCGTGACGCGGCGATCTGCGCGTAGTACATCGCCGCCGTACCGTCGAAGGGCAGGATCTGGCCGTCGAAGTCCTCGACCAGCAGGTCCGACACCCTCGCCATCAACGTCGTCTTGCGCTGCCCGTCGGGCAGTCGCTGGACTCCGTAGGCAAGCTCGGCCGCGGTCACCGCGGTGATGAAGACCTCGTCGGGCGGATACCGGTCGACCCACTCCACAACGCCGTCGTCCGGCGCTTGACGCATCAGTTCGGAGACGACGTTGGTGTCGAGAACGATCACTCAGGGAGCTCCGCGGCTCGTGGGGCTTCGGTTCGCGGCGGCAAGTCCATCGGCTGATCGCCGATGTCGCTGAACCGCTGTCGAATCCGCGAGCCCATGCCGGAGTCGAACGTGGCCTTGGTCAACACCGAAGCGAGGATCGCACGCACTTCGGCTTCCATCGACCGACCATGTTCGGCAGCGCGAATACGCAGCCTGGTTTTCAAATGGTCATCGAAATCCCGGATAGTCAGGGTTGCCATGTCCACCCCCGCATCGGTCGCTGCTGTCAATGCTAGCATTGCTGACACGGCGCGGCAAGGCGACCGTTTCGGCTAGCCCTCGGCGGCGAGTTGGCCGCAGGCGGCGGCGATTTCCTGGCCGCGTGTGTCGCGGACGGTGCAGGCCACGCCCTGCTCGTTGACGCGGCGCACGAATTCCCGCTCCACCGGTTTCGGGCTGGCGTCCCATTTGCTGCCCGGCGTCGGGTTCAACGGGATCACGTTGACGTGCACCAACTGCCCGAGGTGTTTGCGCAGTAGCTTGCCGAGCAGGTCGGCGCGCCACGGCTGGTCGTTGATGTCGCGGATCAGGGCGTACTCGATGGACACCCGCCGCCCGGTCTTGTCGGCGTAGCCGCGCGCCGCCTCCAGCACCTCGGCGACCTTCCAGCGCTCGTTGACCGGCACCAATGTGTCTCGCAGCTCGTCGTCCGGGGTGTGCAGCGACACCGCCAGGCGCACCTGGAGGTTCTCCTCGGTGAGCTTGCGAATCGCGGGCACCAGCCCGACCGTGGACACCGTGACCGTGCGCTGCGAAATACCGAGGCCGTCCGGGGCGGGGTCGCAGATGCGGCGCACGGCCTCGAGCACGCGCTTGTAGTTCGCGAGTGGCTCGCCCATGCCCATGAACACGATATTGGACAGCCTGCCGGGGCCGCCGGGGAGTTCGCCGTCGCGCATGGCGGCCGCGCCCATGCGGACCTGGTCGACGATTTCGGCGGTGGACAGGTTGCGCTGGAGTCCACCTTGGCCGGTGGCGCAGAACGGGCAGGCCATGCCGCAGCCCGCCTGGCTGGAGATGCACAGGGTGGCGCGGTCGGGGTAGCGCATGAGGACGCTTTCGATGAGCGTGCCGTCGTGGGCGCGCAGCAGCGTCTTGCGGGTGGTGCCCGCATCGCAGGTCACCTTGCGAAGCTCGGTGAACAGCGGCGGCATCAGCTCGCCGACCAGCCTGTCCCGGGTGGCGGCCGGGATGTCGGTCATCGCCTGGGGGTCGGTGGTGAGCCGCGCGAAGTAGTGGTTGGACAGCTGGGTGGCGCGGAACGGTTTCTCCCCGAGTCCGACGACGGCGTCCTTGCGTTCGGTGGCGGTGAGGTCGGCGAGGTGGCGCGGCGGCAGGCCGCGGCGGGGGGCGTCGAACACGAGGGGGAGGCTGGTCATAGCCCGCCTATTGTCCCACGGTTCACGCCGTGATCAGTCCGCCGGGTTTGGCCCGCAGGTGCAGCCGGTAGGCGACGGGGAAGCCCAGGCCGGGGGTGGCGGCGATGGCGCGGGCGGCGGTGCGTTCGCCGAACTCGATGCGCAGCACGGCCTCCAGGGTCTCCCGGTCCTGGAACTGCCAGCGGGTGTCGATGCGCAGGCAGCGGAAGCCGTGGTCGGCGAAGAAGCCTTCGACCTCGCCCGGCCGGTAGGCGGGCAGGTCGGCGCGCATCCACTCGCCGTAGGGGTGGCGGGTGGCGTCGAGGTCGACGATGGCCAGCATGCCGTGGGGCCGCAGCACCCGGTCGGCCTCGGCCAGGCCGGGTTCGCAGCCGGGGCCGAAGAAGTAGGCGGTGCGGGCGTGCACGAGGTCGACGCTGCGGTCGGGCAGCGGGATGCGCTGCGCGGTGCCCGCTTCGACGCGGATGCGGGGATGGTCCGCGACGCGTCGGCGTGCCCTGGCCAGCAGCGGCTCGTGGGGTTCGACGCCGATCACGGTGGCGGCGCGGGCGGCGAGGACGGGCAGGTGGTAGCCGTCGCCGCAGCCGAGGTCGAGGACGTCTTCGCCGTCGTGCGGGGCGTGGCGGCGCAGGGCGGCCCAGATGGCGCCGTCGACGTCCTGCGCGGCGTTTTCCGCTTCGTAGACCTCGGGCCAGTGCCAGATGTTGGGGCTGGGCAGCACGGTGGGTCCGCCGGTGAGCCCACGCAGTCCCGCCGCGCCGAGCAGCCGTCCGATGCCCATGGGCCAAACCCTAATCGGCGCTTTCCCGGAAACTGTCGGACCCCGCGCGTAGCGTGCGGCGCGACAATACGATCCTTCTTCCCCTGGGGTGGACATGAGCACTTCGGTACCGGTCAAGGCTGCGATCTCGGCGGGGCTGCCCTCTTGGGTGGATGTCTTCGCCGACGATCCCGCGGCATCGCAGGAGTTCTACGCCGGCCTGTTCGGTTGGGAGTTCGAGCAGCGGACCCCGAACTACTGGGTGGCCCGCCTGCACGGGGTGCGGGTGGCGGGGCTGGGCAAGCGCCCGACCGGGCCGGACGCGCAGCCGATCGCCTGGACCCTGTACCTGACCAGCGACGACCTCCTCGAGACCGCGGGCGCGGTGGCGGCGGCGGGCGGCACGGTGCTGGACGGTCCGGCGACGATTCCCGACACCGGGCGGTTCATCACCGCCCAGGACCCGACGGGCGCGGTGCTGGCGTTCTGGCAGCCTCTCGGCGAGTGGGAGTTCGGCTGCATCACGCCCGGCTCGTTCGTGTGGACGGAGCTGAACACCCGCGACGGCGAGGCGGCGGACGCGTTCTTCGCCGAGCTGTTCGGCTACCGGCAGGAGCAGATCGGCGACGGCGTGAATTTCGACTACACCACGTGGGCGTTGGGCGAGGACCCCGCGATGGGCAGGCTGCGGATGGGGCCGCAGTTCCCCGCGGATTTGCCCGCGCATTGGCTGGTCTACTTCAGCATCGACCCGGCCTTGGGTGCCGATGGCGGGGCGAAGAAGGTCGAGGAGTTGGGCGGCGCGGTCCACGTCCCGCCGTTCGACAGCGCGCACGGCCGGATCTCGGTGGTGACGGATTCGGCGGGCGCGGCGTTCGCGATCATCGACACGACGGTCAAGGCCTGATCAGTCACGGTTGACGAGGTCGGAGTTGATGGTGATGCCCTGTCCGATGTCGGCGGGCAGGGCTTCGAAGGCCGGTTCGGCCAGGACCGCGGCGATCAGTTCGGCGGTGCCGCCGAGGTAGGTCCAGCAGAAGTCGATCTCGGTCGCCACGCACCAGGCGCGGTCGGCGGGCCACCACAGGTTGGGGCTCTGGTACCAGAAGTCCGCGCCCGACCAGGTGTCGCCCGCCGCGGCCTGCGCCGGGCCGCGGAAGAGCATCAGGTCGCGGTTGGGGATGCTCATGCGCGGCCAGGTGTCGAAGTCGGCGCCGAAGATCTCCTTGAGCTGCCCGAACCCCTCCCAGGTCGCGAAGCGGCAGTCGTCGGGGGTGTTGGTGCGGGACCGCAGCAGGCAGGACAGCCGCAGGGCGAGGTCGTGCGGGAGGCTGCCGTCGTCTCGGGGCTGCTCGCCGTCCCAGGGCGGCGGGCCTGCCGCCGCGGTCCGGGGGGTGGCGATGGCGTGGAACTGCACTTCGGGGTGGATCCGGCGGCCGCTCCAGGCGGCGATGGTGCGCCAGGGCACGGGGGTTTCGCCGTCGGCCGCGGTGGCGGGGTGCAGGATGCGGCAGTAGGCCTCGAAGCCCGCGGGGATGACGGAGCCGACGTCACGCGCGAAGGGACCGAGGCCGCGCACGATCCAGTCCGCGTCGTGCGGATCGGCGGGTGCCAGTCGTTCGGTCATGTATTCGAGCTTGCCTGCCGACCTGCGGTTTTCGCGAACGATTTACCGGCGGCGGTGCTCAAGCGGGCACGAACCAGCGCAGCAGCAGCCATGCGGCGACGGCGGAGGGCAGCAGGGAGTCCATGCGGTCCATGAGCCCGCCGTGGCCGGGCAGCAGGGTGCCCATGTCCTTGATGCCGAGGTCGCGTTTGATCAGCGATTCCATCAGGTCGCCCGCGGTGGCGGTGACGGCGATGGCGGCGCCGAACAGCACGCCGTGCCACCACTGGCCGTCCAGGCCGAGGGTGATGGTGAGGACGCTGCCCGCCATGCCGACGAGCAGGGATCCGGCGAAGCCTTCCCACGACTTGTTGGGGCTGATGGAGGGCGCCATGGGGTGGCGGCCGAGGAAGACGCCCGCGGCGTATCCGCCGGTGTCGGAGCAGACCACGGCGATGATGAAGCACAGCACCCGCAACGCGCCGTCGTCGGGGACCACGAGCATGGCGGCGAACGCGGCGAACAGCGGCAGGTAGGCGGCGGTGAACACGGAGGCGGTGACGTCGCGGACGAAGCCGTCGACGCCGCCGCTGAACCGCCAGGCCAGGCAGGCGAGGATGGTGACGACGAAGGCGGCGAGCAGGCCGTTGCGTTCGAAGGGCCAGGACAGCCAGATCATGGCCTGGCCGCCGACAAGCACGGGCAGCAGCGCGATGCGGATGCCCGCCGCGCGGCGCAGCGCGCCCGCGAGTTCCCAGGTGGCGATGGCGACGGCGAGCGCGACGATGCCGATGAAGACGTAGCGGACGGTGAACAGGGAGCCGAGGATGACGGCGCCGAGGCTCACGCCGACCGTGATCGCGGCTTTGAGGTCCCGTCCGGCCCGCGAGGATTTGGCGGGCTCCGGCCCTGAGTCCGCGTCCTGACTGGTTGCCACCGTAACGCCTTTGTTGATGGGATACCGCCTTATTCGCAGCTCACCGATGCCATGCGTGCGTGGGGCGCGCGCGGCGCGCTCCAGCCTAGCCGCCGGGTTTCGGCGGTGCGCAGCAGTGGCCCGCGGGCGAGCCGGTGCCCGCCGCGGGCGAGGGGTGGACACGCCGCTGATGTGTCCGCGTCGGTCTGGTGCCGAGTCGGAAGCCTGTTGCCCGCTCGCAGGCGAGGCGGCGAACCGCTTGTACCTGGGCGTGACCAGGATTTCGTCGCCGTCTGCGACCGCCTTGGCGCGGAGGGACGGGTGACGAGCTTCCGCCACTAGACGTCGAGGAGTTCGGTTTCCTTGTGCTTGACGAGCAGGTCGACCTGGCCGACGTACTTGTCGGTGAGGTTCTGCAATTCCTTCTCGGCGCGAACGACGTCGTCTTCACCCGCTTCGCCGTCTTTCTGGATGCGGTGCAGTTCCTCGTTGGCCTTGCGCCGGACGTTGCGGATGGAGACTTTGGCGTCCTCGCCCTTGCTCTTGGCCATCTTCACCATGTCCCGGCGGCGTTCCTCGGAGAGCTGCGGGATGGAGATGCGGATGATGGCGCCGTCGTTGCTGGGGTTGACGCCGAGGTCGGAATCGCGGATGGCCCGTTCGAGGGAGGCCAGCTGGCTGACGTCGTAGGGCTTGATGACGGCGAGCCGGGCTTCCGGGATGCTGACGCTGGCGAGTTGGTTCAGCGGGGTCATCGCACCGTAGTATTCGACGTGGATCCTGGAGAACATGGCCGGGTTCGCCCGGCCCGTGCGCACTGCGGCCAAGTCTTCCTTGGCCACGGACACGGCCTTTTCCATCTTCTCCTCGGCATCGAGGAGTGTTTCGTCGATCACGGCTGCTCCTAAGGTTTCCGGGCTGCTCACACGTGCCGGAGATGCAGTTGTCCTTCTCGTCCCGGCCCGCGGATCAGGCGGTCGGGGTGTTGACCAATGTGCCGATCTTCTCACCGTTGACCGCGCGGGCGATGTTGCCCTCCACCAGCAGGTTGAAAACCATGATCGGCATGTTGTTGTCCATGCAGAGGCTGAACGCGGTCGCGTCGGCGACCTTGAGCCCCAGCTCCAGGACTTCGCGGTGGGTGATCTCGTTGTACATGGTGGCGGTGGGGTCGATCTTGGGGTCGGCGGTGTAGACGCCGTCGACGGCCTTGGCCATGAGTACCACCTCGCAGCCGATCTCCAGGGCGCGTTGGGCGGCGGTGGTGTCGGTGGAGAAGTAGGGCATGCCCGCACCGCAGCCGAAGATGACCACGCGACCTTTTTCGAGGTGGCGCATGGCGCGGCGGGGGATGTAGGGCTCGGCGACCTGGCCCATGGTGATGGCGGTCTGCACGCGGGTGTCGATGCCGTGTTCGCGTTCGAGGAAGTCCTGCAGGGCCAGGCAGTTCATGACGGTGCCGAGCATGCCCATGTAGTCGGCGCGGGAGCGGTCCATGCCGCGTTGTTGGAGTTCGGCGCCGCGGAAGAAGTTGCCGCCGCCGATGACGACGGCCATCTGGGTGCCTTTGCGGACCACGTCGGCGATCTGCCGGGCGACGGTCTGCACGACGTCGGGGTCGACGCCGACTCCGCCGCCGCCGAACATCTCACCGCCCAGCTTGAGTACCACCCGCCGATAGGCGACTGGATGGTGGTTCTCCGGCACCCGTCCTCCTTCTCGGCTGCCCCGGTCGCGGCCGCCGGTGTTGATCAAGCTCTATGTGACTGCGCCCCGCCCCGGGTTACTCCGAAGGCGGGGCGCACCAGCCTGGGCCGGGGTTCAGCTCTGGCCCACCTCGAAGCGGGCGAACCTGCTCACGGTAACGCCTGCCTCGTCGAGGATCGCCTTGACGGTCTTCTTGGAGTCCTGCACGGAGGGCTGCTCCAGCAGCACGACGTCCTTGAAGAAGCCGTTGACGCGGCCTTCCACGATCTTGGGCAGCGCCTGCTCGGGCTTGCCTTCCTCGCGGGCGGTCTCCTCGGCGATGCGCCGCTCGTTGGCGACCAGGTCGGCGGGGACCTCGTCGCGGGTGACGTAGCGGGGCTTCATGGCGGCGATCTGCATGGCGGCGCCGCGGGCGGCGTCCTCGCTGCCACCGTTGAACTCGACGAGCACACCGACGGCGGGCGGCAGGTCGGCGGCGCGGCGGTGCAGGTAGGCGGCGACGGGGCCGTCGAACACGGCGACGCGGCGAAGCTCGAGCTTCTCGCCGATCTTGGCGGACAGGGCCTGCACGGCCTCGTCGACGGTCTTGCCGTCGAGGTCGGCGGCCTTGAGTGCCTCGATGTCGGCGGGCTTGGTGGCCTTGGCGACGGCGACGATCTTCGAGGCCAGTTCCTGGAACTCGGTGTTCTTGGCGACGAAGTCGGTTTCGCAGTTCAGCTCGACCAGGACGCCGTCCTCGGCGACGACGAGGCCGTTGGCGGCGGAGCGCTCGGCGCGCTTGCCGACGTCCTTGGCGCCCTTGATGCGCAGGAACTCGACGGCGGCGTCGAAGTCGCCGTTGTTCTCCTCGAGGGCCTTCTTACAGGCCATCATGCCTGCGCCGGTGAGCTCGCGGAGGCGCTTGACGTCTGCCGCGGTGTAGTTGCCCATGGTGCTTCGTTCCGTCCTTCGTGGTACGCGGCGGTTTGGGTTTGGGGTGGATGCCCGCCCGGTGTGCGGGCGGGCACCCTGTGGTCGATCAGAAGGTCAGGACTTGGCCTTGTCGCCCTCGCCCGCACCGGCACCGGCGGTGGCGCCCGCCAGGAGCTCCTGCTCCCACTCGGCGAGCGGCTCCTCGCTGCCCACGCCTGCCTCCGGCTTGTCCTGGCCCTCGGGCGCGCCGCGCTGGCCCGCGCGGGACATCAGCCCGTCGGCGGCGGCATCGGCGACGACCCTGGTCAGCAGCGCGGCGGAACGGATCGCGTCGTCGTTGCCGGGGATGGGGTAGTCGACCTCGTCGGGGTCGCAGTTGGTGTCGAGGATCGCCACGACCGGGATGTTCAGCTTCCGGGCCTCGCCGACGGCGATGTGCTCCTTCTTGGTGTCCACGATCCAGATGGCGCTGGGCACCTTGGACATGTCGCGGATACCGCCGAGGGTCTTCTCGAGCTTGTCCTTCTCCCGGGTCAGCATCAGGATTTCCTTCTTGGTGCGACCCTGGAAGCCACCGGTCTGCTCCATCGACTCCAGCTCCTTGAGGCGCTGAAGACGCTTGTGGACGGTGGAGAAGTTGGTCAGCATGCCGCCCAGCCAGCGCTGGTTGACGAAGGGCATGCCCACGCGCAGCGCCTGCTCGGCGATGGCTTCCTGGGCCTGCTTCTTGGTGCCGACGAAGAGGATGGTCCCGCCGTGCGCCACGGTCTCCTTGATGAACTCGTAGGCGCGGTCGATGTAGCTCAGCGTCTGCTGAAGATCGATGATGTAGATGCCGTTGCGCTCGGTGAAGATGTAGCGCTTCATCTTCGGGTTCCACCGACGGGTCTGGTGCCCGAAGTGCACGCCGCTGTCGAGCAGCTGCTTCATGGTGACGACGGCCATGGCCGGTTTCGCACCTCGTGTTCTCGGGCGCGCCGCAGGGGCGCGCGGATTGGGTTGACGCGACGGTCCGGTCGGACCCCCGCCCTGGTGCCGCGCCGCCGCCCGAACCCACCCTGAGGCGGGACCGCCGGACGCCGTGCCCCCCGATAAACCGAGGAACCCGCGCTGACACGCGAAGTCGACCCGCATACACGCGGATCGCCTCGACAGTGTACGCCCACCCCCGGACCCCCAACTCACCCGGACGACCCCTTCACGGCGTGTTGTCCACAACCCCCTCGCCTATCCCCAGATCCACACCTCCCCTGGCCCCACCACCCCACCGCCCGGCAACCTGAATCCATGACCACCAACCCGCTCCTCACCGGAACCCTCCTGGCCACGGCCCTGCTCCTCCCCCCGACAACCACCTCTCCCCCGCCCCTGCCCGACCACCGAAGAACCGCCACCGAACCCGCGTTCCCACCGACCCTGCGCACGCCCAGGCCACCCTCCGTGTCCACCCCGGGGCCCGAACCCCACAACCCCTCGACCACGCCCCCGCTCCCCACCAATCCCGCGACCGTTCCTCCGCCCCCATCCCGGACACCCCCACTCGACTTCGCGGCGACCCACCGTTTCTCGACGTTCACCACCACCCCCGCGCCCGACGAGGTACCACGAGCCCGCTTCACCTGGCCCCTGTCGCCCCGACCCGCGGTCCTCCGCCACTTCGAACCACCCCCACACCCGTACGGCCCAGGCCACCGAGGCGTCGACCTGGGCGGCCACCCCACCCAACAGGTCCTGGCGCCCGCCTCGGGCACCATCGCCTTCGCAGGCCAGGTGGCGGGCCGCCCCGTGATCTCAATCGACCACCCCAACGGCCTACGCACCACCTACGAACCCGTAACCCCGCTACTCACCGCAGGCCACCCCGTCCACCAAGGCACCCCCATCGGCCTCCTGCTACCCGCCCACCCCGAATGCCCGGAGCCCACCTGCCTCCACTGGGGCGTCCGCCGGGGCCCCGAGTACCTCGACCCCCTACGCCTGGTCCTCCCCACCAACATCCGCCTCTGCCCCTGGACCCCCTAAACCCCGCCACCCAGCTCTTGCCATCCGCGCCCCGCGCAAGGTCCAAACCTCCGGATAACTCAAGCTCCCGACACCCAGCCGCCCAGCATCAACATTTCGCCCAGCACATACAAAGCACCAAACCCGAGAACAAAGAAAAGGTTCACCGAGCCAAGAAGAACCCGAGAACGCAAAGTCACCCACGACGACTCGCCACAGCCCTGCAGCCGTCAACCACCACTAAACATGGCGCTCCGGATCCAGCGTCATCACAAAGTCGCGCCGCCAGAACGCACACCCGCGTCCACCGGCACCCGCAAACCACCGATGGTCAAAACCACCGGTCCATGAAGCACACCAACCGCAAGACCAACAAAAGGGGAGGGAGGGGGGTGGGGCGGGGGGGAGGGCCCCACCGAGAAAGAGCGCGAATTCGAATTCCCGAGCGTCAAGCGGCCAGCGACTACTCGTCTTCTTCGGGCTGGTCCACCAGTTTGCTGCGGAGGCGCAGGACGGCGCGGGTGTGGAGCTGGCAGACACGGGACTCGGTGACGCCCAGGACCCGCCCGATCTCGGCGAGGGTCAGGTTTTCGAAGTAGTAGAGGGTGACGACGATCCGGTCGCGTTCGGAGAGCTGGGCGATGGCATCGGCGAGTTGGCGGCGGCTGTCCCGGTCGACGAGTGCGAGGACGGGATCTTCGATGCGATCGTCGGGCAGCGTCTCGGCGAGGGAAGCGGTCCCGCGCCCCGCGGTGATCAGCTCGTCCAATGCGACGACGCTGGTGAGCTGCAGCTGAGCGTAGAGCTCACGCAGTTCGGTGAGCGCGATCCCCAGCTCGATCGCCAGTTCGCTGTCGGTCGCGGTGCGCTGCAGTCTGCCCTCCAGCCGCTCCAGCGCTCGCTCCACGTCCCGCGCGCGGCTGCGGATCGAACGCGGCACCCAGTCCTGGGCACGCAGGTCATCCAGGATCGCGCCGCGGATGCGTTGCATGGCGTAGGTCTCGAACTTGAGGCCGCGGGCGGGTTCGAACTTTTCGATGGCGTCGACCAGCCCGAAGATGCCGGACTGCACCAGGTCGGCGACATCCACATGCGATGGCAGCCCGGTGCCCACTCGTCCCGCCACGTACTTCACCAGCGGCGCGTAGTGCAGCACCAGCCTGTCCCGCAGCCGTTGGTCACTCTCGGCACCATAGGACTGCCATAGCGCGACGATGCCCGCCTCGACTTCGTCGGCATCGGCCAACTCCACCAGGTCTCCCGCTGCCTGTTCGACCGGTTGGGTCAGCGCATAGCCACCCGACTGGCTCTGCCCATTGTGACTGACGGTGACTGCGTTTTCAGGGTAGCCGCGTTCGTCGACGTCTCCTCTGCCCGGTTGGGATGGAGCGGCGGATCCGCCATCGTCGAACTCCCCCGGCGCATGCCGAGGCGCGGCTGGAGCAGCCGGACGACGATGTGGCATACGGTCACTACCTGGGTGGTTCCGACGATCGCTTACCGAGGGACGCGGCCCGTTGACCCTCATACGAGAGCTTCCCCCGACATTGTCAGGCACGGGGGTGCGTTCGGTCATGGATCGCCTTCAGCCGTTCAACGGTCACATGGGTATATAGCTGGGTTGTAGCGAGCGTAGCGTGACCGAGAAGCTCCTGGACGCTTCGGAGGTCAGCACCACGCTCCACAAGATGAGTTGCCATCGAATGTCGCAACCCGTGCGGCCCAATGTCAGATGCGCCGGGCACCGCTTGCACCACATCGTGGACTGCCCGACGAGCCACTCGCGGATCCAGGCGCCCACCGCGGGCGCCGAGGAACAGCGCGGGAGGCGAACTCGCCGTGACCAGCCCAGGCCGCCCCCGCTCCAACCAGGCCGTCAGCGCCGCCTCGGCGGGCGTCCCGTAGGGGATCACCCGCTCCTTGTCACCCTTACCGCGAACCTTCACCACCCGCCGTGCCGGCTCAAGATCAGCCAGGTCCGTGCCGCAGAGTTCTGAGACCCGCGCACCTGTTGCGTACAGCAGTTCCACCACAGCCAGGTCGCGGAGCGCGACAGGATCTCCCTCGGCGGCGCCGGATGCCGCCGCGGACATCGCCTCTCGTGCCTGCTCCACCCCCAGTACGGCGGGCAACGTCCGAGCGCCTCTCGCGGTGGCGAGCCTGGGCCCCGGGTCGACCTCGAGATACCCATGCTTGCCCGCCCACGCCGTGAAAGTGCGGACCGCAGCCGAACGACGCGCGACGGTGGATCGACCGTTGCCCAACCCGTGCAGCGTGGCCAGCCACCCGCGCAAAAGGTTCAAATCGATGCCCGATACCGCTCGCACGTCGTGACGCACGCAGTGGGTGAACAGCGAAACCACATCACCGACATAGGCTCGGATGGTGTGCCGCGAATACCCACGCTCGCTGCGGAGATACCGCTCGAAAGCGTCCAGGGTCTCGGCGAACTCGGCCGGTAGCCCGGCGCGCTCACCGACAAAATCTGGCCGGTCGCCACGCTGCGACTCAGTCTCACCCACCCCTATGACGTTGCGCTGCAAAGTGCGTCCGGTCAAGTAGCGCCACGCCTGCACCCGCCAAGCGGCAGCTATTGATCAGTAAACGGCACAGAAACCCCAGCCGCCGCCCTCAAGACAGTCCGCACAATCACCCCAAGACTCCCCAAGGCTGAGGGGAATCCACGGGCCGAAGCCCACCAAACAGTTACCTCGGCCCCAGACCTATTGACCGTGGCGCACCACACCTCATCGATCACCCAGCCCTTGGCTGTGCGGCCTGTCGATGCATGAGCACAAACCGCAGATTCTCACCGTGTTCACGGCCACCTCGATGCTGCACAACATCGTCGGCGTTCAACGCCAAGCCGGGCTGGCTCTTCACCGTGGTCCACGGTGCACTCCGCATTAGAGTTTGGCTTGGGGGCTCCCCCCCCCGCCCCTCCCCTCCCACCTTCGTTGCCCGTGCGCTCGAATGGAGCTGCGGTTCCTCTGGAGTCGTGGTTCGGTAAGCGGCCGGCCTCACGAGGTTGCTTGTGAAGGCCAGCCACCGCCGGGATATGCGCTGGTTGCGGGTTGTGGATATTGGCGTTGGCGAGGGCACGGCGTTGGGCCTCCGCAAGCCTTGGGCTTGGTTCTTCGCGTGAGGTGGCTTGAGGTCATCGACTCGGATTGAGGCTGTCTGTGACAGCGACCTTGGCGCGCGGGTTCTTGAGGTTGTCGCGACTGGTGTTGGGCTTGGACTGTTGTTATCGGCGGGGTTCGGTTGGCGCGGTGGTGGCGGGTGTGGGTGAGGCGCGCTGGGCTGGGAATTGCGAAGCCGTGCGGGAAGCGCCGTTGGGTTTGGTGGGTGGGCTGCGCCAGCCGTCTTCGTGGCGGGTGGCGAAGGTTTCCAGTTCGAGTTGGCAGAGGAGCGCTCTGGTTTGCAGCAGGGGGACTCCTGATTCGGTGGCTATTTGTTCGGCGGATTTGCCGGTTGTGCGGTTCAGGGCTTCGTGGACTTTGAGGGCTTGTGGGGTGAGATGGTCGGTGGGGCGTTGGTCGGTG
The DNA here is from genome assembly GCF_056323685.1 of Actinorectispora metalli. Lineage (NCBI taxonomy): Bacteria > Bacillati > Actinomycetota > Actinomycetes > Pseudonocardiales > Pseudonocardiaceae > Actinorectispora > Actinorectispora metalli. The sequence goes on along the minus strand of NZ_JBREYE010000001.1, from coordinate 3,892,835 downwards.
GTGGGGGTCGCTGCGGTTGGGGTGTCGGTGAGGCGGCCTGCCGTTTCGAGGACCTCGTCGGGGGTGCTGACGGCGATGGCTTCGCCCGAGCGGAGCATGGCGTTGCAGCCGAGGGACATCGCCGAGGTGACGGGGCCCGGTACGGCCATCACGGGCAGGCCTAGGTAGCGGGCGTGGGTGGCCGTGTTTCTGGCGCCGCTTCGGGCGCCTGCTTCCACGACCAGGGTGCCTGTGCTGAGGACGGCGATCAGTCTGTTGCGGATGAGGAATCGGTGCCTGGCAGGTGGAGTGCCAGGTGGGTATTCGCTGAGGATCGCTCCGGTTGTGGCGATCTTGGTCAGCAGGTTGGTGTGGGTTTGGGGATAGGCGATGTCGGGGCCGCAGGCCAGCACGGCGACGGTGGGGGCGCCTGAGGCCAGAGCGCCTTGGTGGGCTGCACCGTCAATGCCCACGGCTGCGCCCGATACCACCGTGTATCCGCGTTGGCCGAGTGCGTAGGCGAATTCGGCGGCTACATGCTCGCCGTATCCGGTGGCGGCTCGAGCGCCCACCACGGCGATGGCTCGTTCGGTGTGATCGGCCAGGTTGACGAGTCCGCGTTGCCATAGGGCGATCGGGGGCACGGTGTTGGGCAGGCCCGCTCGGTTGGCGACGGCGAATGCGTTGAAACGCCAGGCAGGCCATTCCTCGTCTTCGGGGATCAGCAGTCGGGCGCCTACGTCGGCTGCGCGGTCGAGGTCTTGTTCGGCCAGTTGCAGATGGCTGCGGGCGGCGGTCTCGGCCCGCACCGGTTCGGGCACGTGGCCCGCTGCCACCATCGCGGCGGCGTGTTGGGGGCCGTGCTCGGCGATGAAGAGGTCGAGTGCGGGTGCGGGTGGTTCGGCGACGCGCAGCAGGTAGCTGCGGGCGAGCAGCAGTTCGCGGTGGCCTGGAAGCAGTCCTCCGGCTTTGGTGGCGATCATCAGGCCACCTTCCGGTCGCGGAATTCCAGGGCGGCGAGGACGTGCTGCTCGGCGGGTTCGTCCTGTCCGTCCAGATCGGCCAACGTCCATGCCACCCGAAGGCAGCGGTCCGCGCCGCGAGCGCTGAGGGTGCCGGAGTCCAGGGAGCGGTCCAGCAACGCCGTTGCGGTTCGGGGTAGGCGGAACTCTCGTCGCAGCGCAGGTCCGGGCACCTCGGCGTTGGTTCGCCAGCCGTGTTCGCACCAGCGCTTCTCGGCGCGTTCCCTGGCGAGCATCACGCGGTTGCGAACCACGGAGGTCTGCTCCGCGTCGGCGGTTTCCAGCGCCATCGCCCGCACCGGACGGACCCGGACGCGGAGGTCCACACGATCGAGGAGGGGGCCGGACAGACGGGACAGGTATTGCCTTCGTGCGTGGGGTGTGCAGATGCAGTCGGTGTCCCTCGGCGGGGCGCACGGGCACATGTTCGTGGCGAGGACGAGTTGGAAACGCGCCGGGTAGCGGATGACGCCGTCTCTCCTGGCGAGTCTGATCTCTCCTTCCTCCAACGGGATGCGCAACGACTGGAGGCGTTTCGGACCCCATTCCGCGGCTTCAGCCGATGATTGAAACTTCATCCACCAAATAGTATAATTTGGACATAAGGGATGAATAGCATACAATGGGTACCGCAACAGCACCATATATAAAGGAACACCTACCAACTGCCACGACGAGGGCCGACGTCCTTGGTGAGCGTGTGGGTTATGAACGTCTGAGCACTGACCGCGCTTTGCGACGTAAAAGCGTTACAATCCAGCGGGACGAGATTGACGAATGCGCCGAAGATACTGGCGAGCCGGTTGCCCGACACTTCTGCGATAACAACATCAGCGCCTCAGCCTTTGGCGTCAAGGTCCGCGATGATTACATCGAACTCATCGCACATATCATGCGCAATCTCGTGCGCGAGATTATAGTGACAGAGGTACCACGTCTTTGCCGCCAAAGCGAAGAAGCCCTAGAGCTCATTCGACTTTCAAAGACGACCTCTCTGCGTTACGTTAGAACAACAGACGGAATGGTTTATGATCTTCATACACCACGCGGCCGGAAGGCCTTTCGCGAAGCAGTGAGTGATGCCGAGTTTGAATCCGACCAAACATCGGTACGGCAAGGTCGGCGCAAAAACAAACTGGCCGAGGCAGGCGCTTATCACGGAGGCACCCGTCCGTACGGATACGAAGGCGCTATCTACGAGGAACTGACCACACCTGGCGGTGAAAAGATCAACGGTCGCCTGCTTAATCCTGGCCGAGTTGGCGTGATTATCGTTGAATCCGAAGCCAAAGTGAGGCTCGAAGCTACCCAGCGTATCATTGCCGGTGAGCGGGAGATGGATTTGGTGCGCGACTTCAACTCTCGCAATATCCCCGCCACGCATGGCGGGAAGTGGCGTGTCGGCAATCTTAAGAGATTGTTGACTCGCAAGCGTGACGTTGCGTTTGAAGAGTTTCCCGGACCGGGCACGCGAGTTCACAAAGGTAAAGAATACCGGGCAATCTGGCCCGCTATCATCTCCAAAGAAGACTACGAGCTGATGATTGCCGCCTTTAGGGTCAATGCCGACCCACGCAAGAGTTGCACAAAAAGTTCCTATCTACTCGCAGGAAAAGCCCATTGCACTCACGAAGGTCACGGACCAATGCATGGCAAAGGGGTGAAGCGCGGCCCCGGAAAATACGATCGGCGATATGGATGCCCCGCCCAGGATAGTCACGGTCAGCGGCTTCCCGGCCCGAAGACCTTTCGCAAGGCTTCTATCGTAGATGAATGGGTTAAGGAGTGCGTACTTACTGCACTCGAAAGCCCGGAAGTGGCTGCACTGCTCGCACCGGAAGAAAATCGCGACCGCATCAAAGAGCTAGTAGCCCTCTACTCCAAGCAGAAGCTTCACATCCAACAACTGGTTGCAGATTACGGGGCCGGGCTTCTTCGCCGCGATGAACTGCTCATTGCAAAGCAGGTTGCCGAGCAAAAGCTCAATGAAACGGAGGCTGAACTTAGTACACTCCAGTCCAAGAAAGTCGCACTCTCCATTCCTGTCGGGGAAACCCTGCGAGACTCCTTCGAGCAGGGAAGCCTGAGTTGGCAACGGAAAGTCATCGACCTTGTGGTCGAGAAGGTGATTATCAAGCCGGGTCGGGGAGCGCCCGCTGATTCGATCGAGATCGTTTGGAAAGTATAACCAGGTTGGCCAACTTTGCGATGGTCGCCTTGTCCGTCACCTTTGGCGGTAGTCCTTGCCTGGCTCGCGACTGCGCGACGTGCTTGGCGATATCTACAACTTGTCCTTGTTCACCCACACCACTGTTCCTTATTTAGTTATATTTCCACTATAACACCCACACCGCCCGCCATCAATACACCTAGGTAACCCCCTACATCCGGCCGCCACCCCTGGCGGCCGGATTTTTCTACCATATGCAGGCCCCTCTCACTGTGGCTAAATAAAACCAGTTGAGGTGATGGGAACTCAACGAAGATAGACAACGTGGAGAGGAACCAAGCATGGCCCGTATTTCGCAGATTGCCTGCGACCTGACCGGCAAAGCGGGTAAAGACAGCGATTTCGCTAACGTCATCGTGCGCCAGTATCCCGGCCTGAATGAGGTGATGCCGAGGCGCCTTGATGTGCTGCTCAAAGTCATTGACAGCCTCAAGGCTGACGAAGACGTCGTGATTATCGAGGTCAAGCGACCCGGCGGAGTCGAACAACAGATTATCGCGCGGGCGGCCGACTTCGATGCTTTGGCAACGGCAGGCAGCATGACCGAGATTCTGCAAGAAGCCCATGGCGTCAAGGGTCGCCGTCCAGGAACGCAAGTTCTTAAGTGACCTAAGCGGCCCATTCTCCACTTGCCCCCGTCCTGGTGTGTGCGTCAGCAGCACCAGGCGGGGGCCAACTACAACAACGAGGGTGACGCTTCTTATCGAGCGGACACTCTATTTATTTTGCCCTGGTTTCAGGCAAGAAGGAGGTGATGGGTGAACGGTCGAAACACAGTAGCGACGCGGGAAGGTATCTGTGCCTAACCTCGTTTGGTGTGAGTTATTTGTTCCGCAGCACGTGGCGCTGGCAACCGTCACCAATGTACTTCGCCTCCTGGCTCATCGGCCGCGCCTGGGATGGCGAAGGCACACCCCTCTTGTGATCTTTGAAGGCTGGGGTGACGGGAAAACCATCCGTTACGTCCTAGGCGTCGATGACCGGCTCGACCACCTTGCCGAGCAACTACGCGCCCAACTTCCAGAACTCATCATTGTGCCCCGGCCGCAGTTGCAGCGGCCTTCTGTGCTGCTGGCCAGTTCCCTCTACCTCACGGGCGTATCTCAACCCCTGCGCACTGACATGGCGGCCTCCATCAGTACGGGCGTGCTGGAAGTGCTCAGCGCACTGGATAAAGGAGAGTCTGCGGTGGTGCAGTGGGTCGTTGGTCCAGCGCAGCCGCGGAAGGTGTTGCCGTCACCGTTCAACATCGGCGCATCGCTTGGGTTGGTGCCGCCAGATAAGCCCACCTCGGAAGACAAGCATGGGTGGCGGCAGAAGACAGTCGAACCCTTGTTTGCTGTCTCCGGCCGGGTTGGTGCTCATGCCAGGGACGCGGCAGTTACCAAGGCCATCATCAGCATGCTGGCCGAGGCACTGTGTCTTGCCAGTGCCAGTCACAGCGAACTACGAGCGAAACCGCCAACCGCCGCCAAGGCGAAGCAGGTGGTTAATCCAGCACGTGCCACCCGCTGGGGCGGCATCGCGAACGCGGCCGAACTGGCGGCCTTGCTCGCGTGGCCGCTTGATGGCGTGGCTTCCCTGCGCACGGCCTACGGCCAGCAAGCGCCGGTGCCACCGAGCCTTCTGCTGCCCGCTGGTGCAGGCGGTCAATCTGTTCCCGGCCGCGTGCTTGGTCAGAGTCTTCATCCAGCCAGCCGCGGGCGGGAGGTAATCCTGCCGGTTTCCTCGACACTGCATCACCTACACGTCGTGGGCGCTACTGGAGCCGGAAAATCCACGCTCTTAGCCCGGATGCTGCGTGACGACATCGCGGCCAGTCATGGTGTGCTGCTGGTTGAACCTCGCGGCGACCTCGTAAGTGACGTACTGGCTGGCATCCCGGCGCATCGCCACGACGACGTGGTGGTGATTGAGCCGGGTAAAAGCAGCGTGACGGTGGGCATCAACCCGTTAGCTGGCCCCCAGGCCGAAGCCGAACGTCGGGCTGATGACCTGCTCTCGCTGTTCCACCAGCTGCATGGTTCCAGCGTTGGGCCTCGGAGCACCGATGTGCTGCTGCATTCCCTTATTGCCCTCTCCCGTCTTGATGACGGCACCTTGGCGGACCTGCCGGTACTTCTGACCAACCAGGCGTTTCGCCGCCAGGTGCTCGCTAAGGTGAACGACCCGCTTGTGTTGGCGCCCTTCTTCGGGTGGTTCGAGGGACTTTCCACGGAGCAGCGTGCACAGGTGGTCGCGCCGGTACTGAACAAGACGCGGGCATTCCTCAGCCGCAGTGCCATACGCCACCTGCTGGGCCAAGGGGCACCAAACTTTTCGTTGGACGAGCTGCTGAGCAAGCGGCGCATCGTGCTGGTGAATCTCAACGCTGGCGTACTCGGCCAAGAGTCCGCCTCCTTGATGGGTGCGCTTCTTCTGACTCAGCTCTGGCAAGCCATCCAGCGTCGAGCACTGCAACCGGCCAAGGAGCGGCAGCCGGTGATGGTGGTGATTGACGAGTTCCAGAACTACCTGAAGCTGCCGGTTGACCTTGGCGACATGTTCGCCCAAGCCCGTGCGCTTGGGGTCGGCTTAACGGTGGCGCATCAGCATCTGGGCCAACTGTCCCCCAAGCTGCTCTCAGCCCTGCTGGCGAACGCGCGTTCCCGTATCGCCTTCGCGCCCAGCAGCGATGATGTGCCACTGCTAGCGAGAGCCTTCGGCCACCTGGAAGCCGAGGACTTTGCCAGGTTGCACCGCTTCGACGCCTACATGCGGCTGGTGCATGAGCATGAAGTCAGTCGGCCGCTGCTTGTTCACACGCAACCGCTCGACCTGCCGGTAAGCGACCCAAACATGTTGCGCCACCTGAGCCGCAAGCGGTACGGCCGCGACGGTCACGACCTTGACAGGGCACTCCTTCGACGCTGGCAGGCAGGCGGTGAAACCGGCAGTCCTATCGGCATCGTGCCTCGGAGGACTGCCTGATGGTCTGGTCGCTGGTTTCGCCTCGCCCTTCGCGTCGTGTAGGCCAACTGGACACTTCGGCCCCTGCTAGAAGCTGCTTGAGGCCAGTGGATATCTCCCGTACAGGAGATGGTCTATGACCTCCCACTTACCACGCGGGCGGGCCGGTCGTCTGCGCCGGGAACTTTCGCCGCGCGAACTGGCGGTTTTGGAGACGCTGCACGAGGTACGCATAGTGACCCTGCGCCAGGTGCAACGGCTGCATTTCGTTGACGGGTCGGCTGGGGCACGTACCCGACGCACCCAGATGCTGATGAAGCGGTTGCACGGACTCTCCTTGGTAGTTCGCCTATCCCGTGTTGTCGGTGGCGTACGTGCTGGTTCCTCGGGTTTCGTCTACGGCCTCTCGGCCCTTGGCCAAGCGGTACTGGATATCTCTGGCCCCTGCGGTAAACGGCGGCGTCGCGCGTGGGAGACGACGCCGCATTTCCAGGACCACAAGCTGGCAGTGGCCGAGGTGTATGTCCGGCTGCACGAGGCGGCCGAAGCTGGAAGGTTTGACCTTCTGCGTTTCGAGGGCGAACCGGCGTGCTGGCGGTACTTCTCCGGCCTCGGTGGTGAGTCGGTCATTTTGAAGCCGGATGCGTCCGTGCGGCTGGGCGTTGGCGAGTTTGAACATCGGTGGTTTGTCGAGGTGGACTTAGCCACGGAGGGACTCACCACGATTGAGCGTAAGTCACTGCGCTTTATTGCTTACTGGCAGGCTGGGGTTGAACAGCAACGCTTTGGCGTGTTCCCGCGGGTGGTGTGGTTAGTGCCGAATCAGGAGCGGCGGGAGCGGATTTTGCAGGTACTGGGACGGCTGGCAGTAGAAGCACGGCCGCTGTTTGCGGTCGGGTTGTTGGATGAAGCGGCGGAGGTGTTGGCGCGGGGGCCACCGTGACGATTTACTCCTAGAACCCAGGCAAAATAATTGTGTAAATCACAGGAGCAATCGAGATGAAACCGACAACTGCAACCACCGTGACCGACAACTTGCACATGAAGGGAGATGGGAAGCCTGCCGTTCTGACTATCACTGAGGCGTATACGACACTACGCATCAGTAAACGGACCTTGTACGGCCTGATTAACTCGCGCCAGCTTGTATCTATCCGCATCGGCAGGCGCCGCCTGATTCCCACCAGTGCCATCGACAAACTTATTGACACCCTCAGCCGCGAGGACCTGGCATGAGCACCATCGGAGACCTCACCCACACCAGCGATGGGAAAACTACAACACTGACGAACCTCCCGAGAGAACCCGACTACGAGCAACTGCGCCAGATACTTCAACGAGAAACAGGGCAGGCAGTGAGCTTAGAACAAGCGCAACGGCTAGGCGCATTTCTACTACGCCTTACCCGCCTGCTCGAAGATTTATAATAGAAGCATAACCAAATATGGAGGTACCGATGTATGCCACGCAGGCCAAGTGCAATTAAACCGGCGGCAAGTAGCGCCGAAGAAGACACGCGAGCAGTGCTCATTATGCGCGTCTCCAGTAAAGAGCAGGCGAAAGGCTACTCGCTCGACGCTCAGGAACGTTTCCTAAGAGATTCCATCCTGCGAGCAGGTCTCACTGTCCACGAAGTCATCCCTATAGCCGAAACCGCCTCGAACGAAGAGAAACGCCAAAAATTTTATGCCGCCTTGGAAAAGGTCGAGGTCGAGCGTATCCGCCATCTGGTCTTTGAGAAGGTTGACCGCCTGACACGCAATTTCGGCGATGCAGCCAAGATTGAGCGTTGGGTCAAGGAGGACGACCGACGCTCTGTCTACTTCGTGAAAGAAAGCTTCCGTATTCATAAACACTCCGCGCCTAACGAGTGGATGATGTTTGGCTTCCAGGTGACGACTGCCAAGGGGCAGGCTGAAACTATCCGGCGCGAAGTCATGAAGGGCATGATTGAGAAGCTCAAACAAGGTTGGTATCCGGGCAGGCCGATGCTTGGCTACAAGAACGTCAAGGGACCAGACAAGAAGACCATCCAGGTGATTGACGAGGACCGGATGCCGCACATCAAGCGCATGTTCGAGCTCGTGAATACCGGCAACTATTCTGTTCCTAGGGCGCTAGACCAGGTGACGCGTGAAGGCTTGCGTACGCAGGAAGGCCGCAAGCTGGTACGCACCCATGCCTACGATATTCTTCTTAGCCCCTTCTATATCGGCGAGATGCATTGGGGCGGTAAGACCTACCGCGGAAACTATCCTGTGTCCATTAGCCGAGAGCTTCATGAACGTGTCGGTCGGATACTCCTGAAGCCAAATACGGTCATGTGGAGCACGTATAACTGGACCTTCAAGGGCTTGTTTCGTTGTGCGAACTGCCAGAGCACCATCTCTTGGTATAAGGGCAAGGGACACATCTATGGTGACTGCAAGAAAAAAGCCTGTCCTGTTACCCAGACGGCACGCGAAGACCGTATTCTTGCGCAGCTGCAAGACCGATTGACGGGCTTACTGATTCCCTCACCAACATGGGCTACCTGGATTCGGAATCAACTGGTGCGAAGCGCCAAGGACGAGGAACAGCGCGAACTGGAGCAGCAAGCACGTATTGGTGCCATCCAGAAGCAAATCGAGCTGCTACGGCGAAGACAAGAGCGGCTTTACGATGACCGCTTAGACGAACGTATCTCGGTCGATACGTACGACCGAAAGCAGGAGGCGCTAGAAAGCGAGGTACGGGAACTGGAGCGGCAACTCGTATGCGAGAAGGACGCGCCCAAAGATGATGTCGATGAGAGCCTGACGTTTTGGGATAGGTCGCAAACCATCGCCGAGCGGTTTGCTGCTGCCGACGCAGACAAGCGCCGCGTGCTGCTGAGGGAAGTTTTCTCGAACCTGCAATTACGTGGCAGTTTCCTCCTTGCGGAGTTGAAAGAGGAAGCCAAATTACTCGAAAAAGCCGTGTCTGACTATCTGGCGCTGCAACGACTTCTCGAACCACAAAACAATGCCCTCCAACAGGGGAGAGCGTTGTTACGAGTACAATCATGTCTTCTATGGTACACCTGGATACACAGCCTTCGAGAAATCAAAAACAAGGAGCGGCAGCCACACGCTTCCGGGACTAAAGATACAGTACTGCGCCAAAGCAGAAACCACTTACTCGGCATCGTTGCCGTCAACCTAGCCGTCAAAACGCCTCTCAATATGTAGGGTGCTTACCGATACCCCGGCTTGCCCATAGAGAACATCCCACTCTTCGTTCGTATTCCTCGGCTTCAGCCCGCACATGCTTATCCAGGCGCATCTTGTCAAAGGCACCCAGCAGAAGCGTTGGCGGGAACCGCCGGAAGTCGCGCAAGAAGCCAATCTTATGCGGGTAGTTGGGAAGAAGATGCCCGTGGATGACGTGTCCCATTACGATGGCATCAAACGTGCAGGTATTAGCTAGTAGATAGATGAGCGCTCCATCCCATAGTTCATCAGTCCACTCGGTGGACGTTCCAATCATCTCGTGCAGCTCGAGGGGTTTGAGCTTTGCCATACGCATCCATCTATGCGCCAAGCTTGATCATGTCAACAGGCACGTAAACCTACCGTACTGACACAACTTCATACAGGAGAACCATCCATGGAAAAATACTAAGAGCGGTAGGCCACGTACCTACCGCTCCAGCCAGCCAATCCGGCCGTGATTTGCTGCTGCCCAGTTACTACCCTGACAACAGAAGTACAAGCCCAAGCAGTACCACTATCGCAGCCGCCAGCTTTATGTCCTGCACCAGCTGTACGCGGGGTGAGTACGACCACTTAACTGTGGGTTGTGGTTTGTAGGGCAGCTCTGCGACCTGAGTGTTAGTCCATGAGTCGATGACTTTGTAGCGCATGACCGTATTACCTCTTAGCTGTAGTCGACTTCTTCAAACTGTTCACGGTCGAATTCGGCCTCGCAGCCCCTGCACGTGATGGAATCTGTGCTGCTGTCTGACATGCCGCACGTCTTAAGCGTTCCGGGCCTGTCCGGGTAAATCGCCGCTTTCCAGACAATCGATTCACACATGTAGAACTCGTCACTGCCACAGTGCGGGCAGGAGGTGATGGGTCGTTTATCAGTTTCGGTCTGCATGATGATGTTCCCTTGTTTAGTTGTTTACTCTTCGGCATCCTCGGCCAGCACGTTATATATGGCAATTTCGCCCTCATCCGTGGCCGTCCACGTCAGGAATAGTCCACGGTGCAGGCACAGGCGGCTGAGCTTACTGGCGATGGGATAGGGCGCACCCCAGGGCGTCTCAAAGCTGTAGCCCAGCAGGTAGGTACTATCCGTAAAGAGTGCGACCTTGCGGGCGTTCCATTTCGTCCCCCAGCGGTCTTCACGCCACGCGAGGCGTTCAGATGTTTTGGCCGAAGTGGGCACCAGGCGATTGAAGTCAAAAGGTGTTTGTCCGGTAAGGCGTCGCTTCATCTTCTGGATAGCAGCGGCTTCGCCAGTTATGATGACGATGTTGAGTGTCCAGTCTGGCATACATGGCACTCCTGCTTACGCTGCCTGCTTGGCATTAGCTTGTATCAGCCAGTCGGCATGTTCGGCGTAGTACTCGGCCAGCCGCCAGACGCCAGGCGCTTCATGTTCCTTCACTACACGCTGGGCGTGGTCGAACCAATCGGCAAAGTGGTAGGACACTGCCACTGCCTGATAGCCAAATCCCCCGCGTTCTAGGTCTACCTCTACCCACGAGGCCGGACCACCACCGGATAACTCTAGCTTCATGGTGTACTTGATGTCGGCGCTGTAAGGCTGTATTTCTTCCCGCAGGCCGTCGGCCTCGCTATAGTCCCCGCGGCTTTCACTGGCTTCGATTTTGCGGTAGGTATCAGTGAGCCACGCCTCGGTGGTTTGTAGTTCTGTTGCTATCCGCTCCTCACATGTTGTTCCCATACACATATTCCTTCCGCCCATCCCACGAACTACGCGCGGACCACGACGAGTACCGTCGCCGGTTCTGTCAGGGCGCTTACTGATTTGTTGGATATTTGTTCAAGCATGACGCGTGAGGCACGGCCTCACGGTCAGAGAAAAGTGGTTACGGTACTGGCATATGACTATCCCCCTTGCCCAATGCGGCAGGGGGTGCTAATAATAGCAGTGGGCTTTGACTACTTACGTAGCCAAAGTTTCATGGGAGCCCTGCCGCAATCGGGGCTTCTTTTATTTGGTTGTACTTCTATTATATCTCTTTCGACCTCTGTTGAGAAGGGTTTTCGCCTCTGTTAGCGGGCGAAATGAGGGGTGCCTGTGGAAAACTCCAACGGGGTGGAATTGGGGCCGTCCCGCGGCTTCGAGCTTGCGGGTCCGGATTTCCGGCGCAGGCGGCCCCAGAGGCAAAGCCGCCGCGTCCACCAGCTCGGCGACGACGACCACCTTCACCCCGCCCGGGGCCGAGGACGGCGAAGTGCCAAACGAGGCGTTATGCCGCTGCGCGCGGCCAGTCCAGATGCTGGTCAAAGGCGCTTATGGCTGTGGGGCGATGGACACGGCGACGCACACAGCCGGTTTGAAGCCCTGCCGCCGCCTTCCTGCGCCTGAACCGACACGAGCCTGCCGGAAAAGGTATTTACATTATGCACCCGCCATTTTATTCTGGATACTATGAAAGCATCATTTATAGAAGCACCATATGAAGAAAAAGAAGGCGCTGACGGCTGCTTTCGACTCAGCACACAAGGACGCATCGGTCTGCGTCGGCACTTCGTGACCGAGTACGACATTAACCAAGGTGATCGGGCGCGCATCTTCTGGGACAACGAGACGAAGCGGATGGCTATCTCGTTCACCGACAGCAGCAACAGGAAGGCGTACCCCCTCGGCGTTACGAAGGAGTACCCGACAGCCATTCGGGCGGAACAGTTCTTCAAGAAGCACGGCATCGACCCTAGCGAGCATGCCGGAAATTACGCGTACGAAATTGCCGCGGCCGCGGATATTGGGCTGGCCGATTCCGAGGGCAAGGTGTTTATTATCCAGCTTGGCAATCCATCAGCCGTCGCATCTTAGGCAAAGCACACAGCTCGTACCCTTAATCGTCACTAGATTTCGCCTGACACTGCATGTCATTAATCAACGAATCAATCAGCTCGCGGAACGGTTCAGCTCCACCCGATGGCATGCGTTGCCGAGTCAAGGGGAGTTGAATCGACTCGCCAGCATATTGCAACGATAGTTGCGCACCACGTGCCCAGCCACGCTGGTCAAGATCTTCCCACTGAGACTCGATAAGTCCATCATCGCGCACTTCGACCAATACTATCTGTTGCAGGGTTCGACGTGACCAACACTGCGTCCCCTGTGCAGTGACGCGCCCAAATGCGTCTTTGAACCACCCTCCGCGGATAACCGTCGATTCAGTCAAGATGACAAACGTCCCCGTGGAATCAGCATTGTCCGCCCAGGTGATATCCGCATCGTGGTATCGCATTTTGCCGGTCACAAATACTGCTGCACGCTGGGCTATAGATCTCGGCACGCCCCTGGCCATAAGTTGCTCGATAGGTGAGTCGTCCATCGTCTGGCACCTTCCATCTGCGATACGGCCTAAGAGGTCAGCCGTACCACATGCAGGATGCCGAGACAGTCATCGTTATGCATTGGAGACGCGCTGCACTGGAACTTCACCAGTTCGAGCATGGTCAGGAAAGGAACGACCCGGAGGCCGTTAAGTCGGTCTCCGGGATTCATGATCGGGTTTTGGGTGCAGTCACCACCCTCGGCAAGATGGTTTCGACTCGGTCACGCTGAAACTCAGCAGCCAGCCCGCGTGCAGAAGGCCGCTCCTGCGAGTTGGCCGTCTTGGTAGAACTTGATCTCCACCCGCATGGTCTCAGCGGAAAAGCGCGGGGAGAAACCTGACCGGTCGGTCGTGTCGCAGTTGTGGGTCCATCCGCCGCTCGGGCGGCCTGCGGAATTCTTGACCTCTACAACTACCTTCAAGCCCGGTGCGCACCGCTTGTTGCTGCCCTCATAGATATCCCCGCCCATCCTGACATTTCCGTCGGGTTCCCAGACCACCCTGCCAGCAAGCCGAAATTCTTTGGTCTTGGTGAAGAGCGTGTAGGCGGTAGGTACTTCCGCAGCCAGCAGCGCAGGCCCAGGAGGCGTGGTGGACGTAGCGTTCTCCTTCGTTGGTGCCGGAGGCGGTTGAGTCGGCGGAGGCATTACCGCCGTCGCGCTTGGCGAGCTGGAGGAGTTCGTAAGTGTGGACGGCATGGAGGTCGGTGGGCCCGATGACTGCGACCCGCTCTGAGCACTCAGGCTCGGTTTGATGAATGCCGCGCCGAGCACGAACAGGCCCCCGATCACTGGTACAGCGAGGGCGACCCAATGCTTCTTCCCTAGCCGCCGCGGCCTTGCTGGTTTCTTCACGCTTACCCCTGAGCTGCATATCCCTGGACAGGAACACGGCAGTCTAGCGGTTTATCAAGAAGGTTGACACTCGGAGAGGTTCTTCAGCACATTCACATTTGACTCAGCCGTTTGCGTCGCTTTTCTGCGGCCATTCGTCGCAGTGGGCGTTAGCCTGCTCGCCAACTGGCGCCCGCTCAAGATCACGAAAGATGATATAATTATGTAAAGGGGATGGGCCAAAGGAGTACCCTCATGGGCCAGCTCGGCCTGAAGGCGCGCACGTGTCGCCTTTTGGGCAGTGGTTCGTAAAAAGATAGCCTGGAAGTTACCCCCCCCCC
>NZ_JBREYE010000001.1:3587499-3878909 GCF_056323685.1 Actinorectispora metalli | reverse complement strand
CCCCCCCCCCCCCCCCCCCCCCGCTTTATTTAAGTTTGGGGCTGGCGGATGGTTGTGGCTTTTGTTTCTCTCAGGGCTTGGCGTGGTTGTCTCGTTGGTTGTGAGGGTGACAGTAGATGCAACCTATCTACTACTAACCACTAAACGAGGTACTGCGGTATGAACACGCACACTCCCCACACCAACCACACATTAACACTACTTACGGATGTCGACCTCGGTGAATGGTTCACCGTTCCGGCCAACCAGATGCGGCGGGTCGAATTGGGCCGCTTCTCCGGCGACACACCCCGGCCAGCATTCGCGGTGGTATGGCATGACCCAAATGGCGAAGAATTCGTCACTTTCGAGGACACGCAGCTGCCGCACGAAGATGGGAGTTACACGCTGGTGCGAAACTTCCAGAATTACGATGAACAAGACCGCTTGGTCCGCCTCGTGGGCAAATAGTCGTCCTTCCGGCTGCTTCCCGGCAGCCAGCTCCTCCAGCAAACACACATCGGGATGGTGGAGGGACTGGCTACCGGGAGGCGGTAGCTCCACGGGGTATTTGCTCTGTGGGTTTGAAGAGAAGGGGGTTGGATGAGTCGCAAGAAAGGACTCCTTCGTACTGTGATTGAGAAGTGCGGAGAAGTTGCGACACCCGTCGGCGTGATAGCGCTTGGAACTGCAATTTTGCAGGCAGCGGCAAAGACTTCGATCGCCAACGATGTTGTCCTTGATGCAAGCGTCACGGTGACGCTTGTGTGTGCGTTCTTGGTTGTGGCGAGAATCGGCGACTGGGTTCTCTTCGATGCCGTACCCAAGGAGGACGTCACCACAACCACTCAGGAATAGCCCCTCTTCGTCGCCCCGCGCTTCCAATCGATGCGCGGGGCATTACTCCACATGGGTAGTCCTATGAGTTTTAGTTTTCAGAATTTCCGCGTTTACAGGTACCGTGCCGGGCGACGAGCTACCAACATTCGTCGGAGGGGTCTGGATGCTCGATATCAAGAGCGGGGTTCTACGAGCGCGCTCGTGGATGGCGCATAGAACTACTGCTTTCAAAGCGGCAGTAGCTGCTTCGTCAGAAGCTACCGTCACCTGGCTAATTATTGGGAGGCTTGCGGACACGGCCGCGATAACTGACAAGGCTGGCGTTGTTGGTTTCCTAGCCATCCTTGCGCTCTGCTACGGAGCCAACCATCTCCACCTTGAGTGGAAGAAGGAGAAGTCGAAGCGAAGTACAAAGGCATTTGCGTTCGGCTGGCTTGTGCTTGCTGTGGGACTTGTCCTCGGCACTGTCCGACTGCTCTTCATGGATGACACTGCACCCGCAGTTCAGGCGGCTCCGTCGTCATCGACTTCGCGGGCCGTGAGTAGCACGAAGGCCCCCGGCGTCCACCAGGTCAGCGGTACCCCCCCGGCTTCAGACGACAACGCGCAGGAGGGTGCCCGTCATTTGGGCTTCGACATGTCGACGACGAACCCGAACCAGCGCAAGGTCACGATACTTCTCCGGTCGACCGGCAGCACAGATGTCACCGGGTTCCAAGCGGACTTGGAAGCCTCGGCGCACGGCCCTGGCTGCGAAAACGCGCACGTCAACGTTGAAGCTGTCGCTGAGCAGGCCGCCGATCTGCCAGGTGCATCGCCTGTCGTCATGGATGCTCCAAACGAGCCTGGACAGGTCGGGAAAAACAGCGTGGCGGTGCCGTTCGTCAACGGTACGGACTTGGCACGGGTGACGGCATGGCTTGCTGATGATGCTCCAGAGTGCCAGCAGATCAAGCTCGACATCGCGGCACAGTTCATCCCTCGGTAGAGACGTGGTGCGGCCAACTCCCCGAGCTGGCCGCACCACAACCACGCTCTCTTCGCCTCACAGTCCCTCAACGACGTCGCCAAGTTCCGCGTAGCTGGCAACCACGAACATGCTGGTCGGCTCAACCCCGCACGAGTCGATCACCCGCTGGATGACAACCTTCCTCCGTTCATCCGGCACCACGAACAACACGGTTGGGATGTACTCCTGGTCCCACATCTCGTACGCCTGCCCGTAGCGCTGGCACTTCTCCTTGATGGTCGCTGGATGCTCGGTGCCTCTGTCGACTTCCAGCCACAACCATTGCTTGGTCCTGGTTTCCACCTGGCCCAGTTCCACCGAGGCGTCTGGCGTGAGCAAGGTGTAGCCCACGGCCTGGTGGCACTCCGGTTCCGTGATGAAGGAGATGACGCGGTGGCGGCCCGCGTGTTCGACCCGCTTCAACGCCAGGAAGCAGTCCGCTATAGCGAGGGTATGCAGATTCACTGCCCGCGGTGCCCAGTAAGCCCCCGGTTTATCCAGCAGCTGCCACCCCCGGCGCCCGAGCTGGTAGACGAACTGGCTGCTGCCGCCGTGGTCACCCCCGATTAACCGCCGCAAGCGACTGAGGTAGCGGGCCTCGACCAGCCGCTTCAAACTGCGGTCGCACGGCGTGGACGAGGCGACATCGGCAAACAGCGCGTCGCGGATATGGCTGCTGGTGAGTTGGCGGAACTTGCCCACCAGTTCAACCACTGCGTGGTCGCGGTCCGGCAGCTTCTTCACCGGCGGCACCTGTCTGGGCGCGGACACCGCTACTGGTCGCCTTCATCCTTTGCGGGCGTGTCCGCGATGGTGCGCCCGAGTTCTTCAAGCAGGCGATGCGCCTCCTGGAGTTCGTACCGGGCGTCGCGCAGCTGGTGCTTCGCGTTGATGGACGTCGCATCGATGGCCGCAGCTACATCCGCCGAAGGCCGTTCCTCGGCGAGGTCTTCTACCTTGGCGAGCTCCAGCAGGATGTCCGACATCGCACGTGTCATCTCGAGGTTCTGTTGTTCAAGCAGGCGGCGCAGATCATCAAGCGCGGCGTTCACCCGCTCACGGTGGAGAAATCCAAACATGCTCACTCCCAGGGCTGCGGGCCGAACTTCGGCTTCCTGTTTCCTTTGCCGCCGCTACGGCGGCGGGCTTCAATCTCGGTCTCGACCTCGGCAACGGGTCGGCCGTACTTCGTGCGACTCGCAGCTCTGACGGCGTTTGCGACCCCCGCAGTCCGCGACGGTGGATCAGTCACCAGCGAAATAGGGGAACTCACGCCGTCGGCCGTGGACAAGCGCGCCAGTGCCTCGTACGCGCCCAGCTTGAGAAAGTCTTCTTCATCGACCAGACGGCCGAATTCCCGTTGCATGGTGCGGGCGTCACGCGCACTTGTTTGGAAGACACATTTTGTCCGACAGTTGGCTAAAACTGCCTGCTCCAGCCCGCGCACCTTGGTGAGCTGGTCCAAATCTTGGTGTGCCAGCACGGCGCCGAGGTTGAAACTGCGCATCTTAGCCAGCATGTCGGCGGCGTTGACGGGCAAGTTCACGAAATCCTGGAACTCGTCCAAGTACAGGAAGTTGGGCTTCTTCACCTTGACGGTGCGCACGGCCGACCACAAGGAATTGATCAGCAGCGTGCCTGTCAGGCTCGCGGTCTGTTCCCCGATGCGGGTGCCGTTCAGAGAAATGAGGACGATTTTATTCTGCGTGAGCACTTCCTCGAACGTGAAGCTACTCGTGGACTGCCCGATAATATTTCTAATCTCGGGTCGTACAGCAAGCTGCCAAATCCGGTTATGCACCGGCGCGGCCATGCGGTCGCGTTCCTTGTTCTTGTCGCTTAAGTACCGCTGCCAGAACAACCGCACATCGCGGTTTGGCACGCTGCGCACGATTCGGTCCCGCCAGGCGATTTCTTCCGGTCCCTGCGGGGTTAACAATGCGGGGAGATCAATGAAGGTGCTGCCAGGGGTGGCGGCCAAGGCGTGGAGGCCGTAGTAGAGCAGCATCGGAGCGTAGACGCCGCCGTGGTCGCCGTAAATCCCGGTGACAAGCGCGCTCAACTCGTCCACGGCCGAGCTGGTGGTGCCGGAGTTCAGGATGTTGAAGCCGACCGGGAAGTCGGTGTCGGCGGTGTCGAGCACGATGACGTCGTTAATCCGACGCCGCGGGATGCGGTCGAGCACAGCGTGAAAGAGGTCGCCTTTACTTTCCATGATGATCACGCCGTGACCGTTTCTTAGGTCCTGCGCCGCCATATTGGCAAGCAAAGTGGTTTTTCCTACCCCGGTCGGCCCCAGAACATGAACATGTTTCACGGCTTCGCGGTAGTCGAGCGCAACTACCCGCTCGGCGCCTGGGAAGTTCGACCTCCCGATAATCCGCCCCTTCAAGGGCACAGCCGCGGTCGCCGGTAATTGCCGACTCATTCCGCCGGGCAATCCCGCCACGTGCGGCGAGCCGATCGGCCACGCCAACAAGGCCGTGGACTCACTCACCGAGAACTTCCCAGCCCCGAAGAGGCCGGGACTCCGCACGTTGATGCGCCGCTTCAACCGTGACGGGAGCAGCAGCTTCTTGCGGAGCTGCGTTTGTGCGTTGCGGGTACTCGCAAGCGACGCTTGCACGCGGTAGAGCAGCTGGTGAGCTTGGTCGTCGTCTCCAGCAGCGGCGCCAAGACGAAGCAGGCCGTACAGGTTTGGCTCGGCCAATTTGCTGCGCTGGCCACCGATGACGTCGGCATCGCGCTTGCCTGGCAACCAACTGCTGCCACTCTCGCCCTTCGATGTGACCGGCGGTTTCTCGCGGGGTGCAGGCGCTAAAACCCACTGCATCACGACGGCCTGGCCGGTCTTGAGGCCCTGCACGCTGGCCAGCACACTCGCCGTTACGACCTCCGGTGACGTCACCGTAAGACTCTGCGTCGAGTTGGTCAGTCCGAGTTCGACGGCCGCCAACCATTCGTGGTGAGGCAGCTCCCCGACTTCCGGCTCAACCCGGATACCAGGAATGAGGCTGCGCAGCTGGCTGACGAGGTGATCGGCGTGCGGCTTGGGAACCACCAGGCGGTAGCTGATCTGTCGGTCGGTGGCCAGCAGCTCGATCACGAGGACCGGCGTGCCGAAGCCGGACGCGGGCACCGTGCGCAACGTGCCGCTGATGCTGGTGAGCCAGGACTTGACCTGCACGGCCTCCAAGCGCGAGGGGAAGGTCAAGGCGAAGCGCAGACGCTTGGACTTGTCGATCTTCGAGGACGTCATGT
Source organism: Actinorectispora metalli (assembly GCF_056323685.1). Classification (NCBI taxonomy): domain Bacteria; kingdom Bacillati; phylum Actinomycetota; class Actinomycetes; order Pseudonocardiales; family Pseudonocardiaceae; genus Actinorectispora; species Actinorectispora metalli. The sequence goes on along the minus strand of NZ_JBREYE010000001.1, from coordinate 3,873,820 downwards.
ACGTCATCCGTTTCACGTACAAGAAGCGGCCTGTCCCTCGACCAGCGGAAATATTCGTCACCGTGACTTCAAGCCCCAGGGTGATGGGGGTGGGCACGTAGGACGCGTTCCGCTCACGAGAAACAGGCCGCTTCAAGGGTCTACCAGCGGGTCAAACGGTGGTAGACGAACCCGAGGGCCAGCACGACCACGAAGATGGACACCAGCAGCGGCAGCCACGGTTCGATCGCCCACCACAAGATGCGGATGGTGACCGCGAAGAGGATCGCGGTCACCAGTCCGGCACGGAATTTGGCAAGACTCACCGGTTCCGCCACTCCCGTGCAATCCGGTCCATTTCGGCCTTCGTGCGTACGGTCGCTTCGTGGATGCCGTCGCGGGCGTGTTCTCCCCGCTTGACCATCGCCCGTAGATCACGCTTGGCCTTCACGCCGGGATGCTGGTAGATGAACCAGGCCCCGACGCCGATGCCGATGAGCACGCAGACCCACCAGAAATTGATCACGAACCACACGAAGCCGGACACCACCACGGCAAACAGGATGAGTGCGCCGAAGAAGGTGGCGAGCATCGTCGCGAGGTCGTCCATGGACTAGATCACCCCCGACGAACGCCAGATGTTATGCACCTCGTTGACGTGAGCGATTTGAATCTGCCCGAGGGCTTGTAGCAGCGCCGGATCACCCTCGGCCAACGACTTGCGGTAGTGGTTCAGATTCACTACCGAGTCCATCGCGAGCAAGGTGGTGGCAATCCCTGGGTCGCATGCACGCTCCGCCGGGAACAGCACCACGTTCGATATGCAGGTCCGCGCTGGCGACCTGTGCGGCTTCTTAAACAAGCCCGTCAGCTTGCGCAGCAGCTTCTTGGTCACGGTTTCCGCCTAGAACGCGCTGCCGCGCTGGATACGACTCAGGACGTTGACGTGGTTGAGCTGAAGCTGTACGAGGAGACTATTAAGTCCGGCGTCATCCCCGGCGACCTGCTGCCGGTAGTGATGGACACCTGCGACGCTGTCCATCGCGTCCTTGGTGATCTCCTCCGCGATAGCGATCTTGGCCTTCGCCACGATGCCATCAGCAGCTTCCTGACGCAGGTTGGCCAGGAGACGTTTGCCCTGCGGCGACTGCACCAGCCCACCGTGGGTACGCATCAATGGCATCACCTCCGCCCGTGCGGAGAGGCGTTCGAGTTCACCCATCGTGTCTGCTCCTTGCTGTGTTCGGCGTGCCCTCGCGTTCGACAGGTTGTAACCGGTCGGACACCTTACGCGCTGAAGACTAGCATCTAACTGCTAGATGACTGCAATGTCATTGACAGTCGTTTACCTAGCAACAAGGTTGCGGAGAGTGTCTACGTGTTAGACTGCGAGTTCGCACGTAGGCAGGAGGAGACGGCATGCCCAACATGCCGGACATCGACAAGCTTCAAGCGAAGGTCGCGGATAACCTTGCTGCCCTCATACAAGATGATGGGTTAACGCTGACCCGCATCCAGTTTAACGGTGATGCTCTGTTCAAAGTCACTGGAACGACAGAGCCACGCAAGGTATACGAAGCAATTGTCGATACACTTGATTCAATGCCGGATGATCGCTTTTCGGAGTCACTAAGAAACGCTCTCGGCATTGAAGATGTGCAAACCGGTAAAAACACAAAACTATCCGAACGTCGTGCCCGCCTGATCGCTTCTAACAGATTCCCAAGTGTATCCGAGGCAACACTACGACGCTGGGAGCGAAAAGCTATCAGCGTTCTAGCCGCGATACTCACCAGGTCTCACCTATCGGTAACGAACGATGATCTGACCGATGAGCTGCTCGCCTCCCTTGCTGATATGTTCGAGAAAAACCCTATGAGCATACCCAGCAGGAACGAAGCAGAAGAGATTAGGGAAAAGTTTACAGAAGCCCTCAGCGGACAGGACAATGACCCCGTACTGATTGCCCTGCAAGATATATACAATCAAATACGGCAACAGACAGCTCAAATGAGGATTCAGACCACCCTGCTCGGTCGAATCTTCCACACTCTAGAGCGAACACCACCAAGTAACGCATCAAAACAGCCTGAGACAAGGCCCAAAGCAAGCTAAAGAAGGACTCGGATTACTATGGCGTTCCGCGATTCTGCGGGACGCCATAGTTTTATGTGGGACATAACGGCCCTGAGGTAGCCAGTTTGCACAAACGCAGTAAGCATTGACGAATCATCCAGTCTCAATATAAATTGTATGGATACCGTCAACTCTTCCTATGGGAGAAATTGTGTCATTCATTAGCCGGACGGTTTGTGACCTCAGCGGCAAAGAAGCTAGTGATGAAGAATTCGTCTCGCTGATCATCAGGAAACATCCGAAGATCAAGGAACCCCGATGTCTGGATGTCCTTGCCGGTGAAACCTACAAGCTCCAGGATACAGAGGAACTCGTCGTATTGGAGGTCGGTAAGGGGCGTAAGAAACGCCAAGTGGTGATGACTCACGCGGAATTCCGCAAGCTAGTGCCTGACGAAGTGGTCCGTAAGGCCCGAGGAACTCGGGGCCGCAAGCCTGGTTACTCAAACAAGAAGATTGAGTAACCAACTGTCCCGCTCTTCTGCTTGAGCCCTTTTAGGGCTCGCAGAGAGCGGGACGTTTCATGCAGGTTGAAGAATTTAGGACAACCCATCCCGTTCTTTCTCCCACACCAACAAAGCCGTATCCGCCCGCGAAGCAGCAGCCCCATACTCATCGTTGTCAGCCAGTTCTTCGAGTACGGCAACGGCTTCGTCGGTGGCACCACGACGCAGCAGATAACTGGCGGCAGCACCTCGGATATTGGGGTCTTCGTCCTGGAGGAGGGGGAGCAGAATATCTTTGGTCGTTCCTTGTTCGTCCCAACCTTGGACCAATGCACTGAGGGCATCAACGTAAGAGTTGTAGTGCTTGGCATCAGGGTCCTGTCCGGCGGGAATGCTTGAGCGGGCCTGTACGTTTTCGCGGAAGGCTTCCCGGGCGGTGGAAACGGGGTCAGTGGTCACTGCTGCGACGCTCCTTTTCTCCAGGCACGGTTAACTTCCCGCACCCCTCTATTGTACTGCCGCTGCCAGGTAGCACCGTTCAGTGCGTCCCGCAGGGTGCTGTTCGTGCCTTCGACTTTTTCTGAGTACCGCGCACTGATTTCCCGGTGCACCACCGTGGGAAGGCGCACCATATTGTCCGTGGTGTTAATCCGGGCGATGTCAAACCCACTACGGTGCGGTTTGGCCTGGGACTGCTCCACGAGGTGGTGGATTTCCTCGCCTGGCCTGGTACCGATGGCCCGCTTCGCTGCCGAGTACGACCGGTACGAGCGCACTTCGCCCTGTTCTTCGGCGATGGTCTTCCAGGCCCGAGGCGGCGGTGTAGCCGACCTGGTTCCTGCGGAAGCCGCGGGCGATGGTGAAGTCGTCGGTTTTGCCGTCGCCGGGCTGCTGGCCGTACTCGTTCCTAATGCTTCCGTTGTCGAGGCCGTCTGAAGATCGACGCCTGCGAGGCCGAGACTCCGAAGGTAGGTGTCGATGGCTTTCCGGCCGTTGGCGAGTTCCTGATGAAGCTCAGCAAGACGGCCAAGCACGCCGTCGTAGCGGGCAAGGGCCTGCGACAGTTCGTCGGCCTTCGTTCCCTTGGCCACGTCAGCAAGCCGGTTGCGGGCCAGGCGCAGTATGTCCGTAGCGCTATCGAGGGTGCTGGTTGGCAGCTCCCGTACTACTTGACGCAGGGTTCTACCGAGATCGTCAACCGCCACAAAAATGTCCCCGCCAAGGTTGTCTCGGTGCCATCTGGACCAAGATCGTCTCAGATGGCACCGACAAACCTGACGGGGACAGTCTCGTATCTGGGATAAGGGCCGCTTCGGCGGGCGTCTTCCTACCGGCTCATGCCAACATCACCCGCGCCGTCTGCCGCGTGAGCGAGTAGACGTAGAACTTCCGATGCATGGAGCCAGCCTGGGCGTGCTGCACGTCCCAGGCTGAAGAGTCGGTATCACCAGCAGCGGCATGCCACCCTGATGCCGCTCCGCATCCTCGACACACTTGGTTGCTGAACGTGGCTTCCACGACCTCGGGCCTGATGGTTGGGATTCCCGGCAACACCACCGGCGGCGTCTCCCATGGTTCGTCCTTAATATCCACCACCGTGGCCGCGAGCACCTGCTCTGGCTGAATACCGTCGACTTCATCACCGCCATCGGTGACGATGGTGATGCTGTCCGCGATGCAAAGAAGCGCTCCCTCAACCGTTCCGCCACCTGCCAGGGCGCAACTGAGGTACACCAATTCCCCGTCTGCGGTGCCGTAGTTTGCGGCATTAAGCAGCGGCAAGGGATATGCAGTGGTGTGCGACATAGAAAAACTTCTCCTTGTACGGCTTATCTACCGTCTTCTGAGTCAGCATTAAATGCTTCGTCTTCGGCAATGACCGCCAGCTCCCCCGTCGGCCACTCCACCCGCTGCCGCACCATCAAGCCGTCGTTGCCACGGTCGGCTTCCCGCCAGTTCAACCTGATGGGTCGCCTTTCGTGGATGGCTTGCTCTACCAGCTCGGCCACGGTGACGACAGAGGGAGCAACGTCATCGGCGGCAGCTTCACCACCAAAGACGTAGGCGTGAAGCGGATGCTCAAGCCGAGGCGGCAAACTGTGCTTACCCATGACGACGCCGCCCGCGGAAAAGGGAGGCTTCCGCGGGCGGCGCTTGAAGCAGCGTGTTAGCTGGTTGCGGGCGGCAGTTCATGAGCGACCGTGCCCTCGATGACGTCACCCGCACTGTTCGCCCGCTGCTGCATCAGTTCGGCCAGGTCCGTAAGATCGGCGGCCGTCTTCAACCACGTCTCAGACGACACGGGTTGCTCTTCCTGCATGACAAACCGTAGGGCTGCGAGCTTGTAGTTGACGGCAAAGATGGCCTCGTAGATGGGGCGGTCGTTGTCGTTCACGAGGCCGCCTTGATCGCGTCGCTCATTACAAGCAGTTCGGCCCCGGTCCGGGCGATGTTGCGACGCAAGGCTTCACGGGCGACGTCGAGCCTCGACAGGTGGTCAAGATCAGGGATGACGACACCGTGCGTGGTGTCAACAACAAGGACATCGAGCAGACCCGCAAAACCGGAGCGCACCAAGTCGGTGTCGGAGTACCCACGGTCGCAGAAGGTGGTGATGAGTCGTAGCCCCTTGGCGACGCAATAGGCGGCAATCTCCAACCGAGAAAGTTTTATCGATTCCTCGTCCGGATGTTCCATGCGCACATACCCGAAGACAACGGGCCGAAGGTCGCGGACTTGTTTTTCTGGCGGATGGGTTGCGAGGCTTGCCATATGGGGCCGTCCCTGGGAGCGCCGGAATTTTTTGTTGGCGGCGACCCAGCCCAGGGATCGCTAAAAACGTGGGGGAAGCAATCCCCTGTGTCACAGGCAGGAATCCACCTACCTCGGAGGGACACAGGGCGGCCTCGGGGGGAGGGCCGACCTGGGCTGGGTGCCTGGTGGCGACCTTCCCAAATGGCCTAACCGCCAGGACAGAGCGTGTTACTGGGCGGTTTGTACGCAAACCACGCATTGGTAGGCTTGACCAGCAGCAACGGCATGGACGCGAAGAGTCCAAGGGGGCAAACCGGTGGCCGTGGCACGAGTCCGACTCATCGAGGCACGGAAGAACGCAGGTCATACGCAGGAATCGCTGGCGGCAGCCCTTCCGGTCGACGCCGTGAGCACCGTGGCCCGGTGGGAACAGGGCAAGAGCAAACCGCAGCCGTATCTTTGGCCGAAGCTGGCGAAGTTGCTCAAGGTGTCGCGGGAGGAACTCGCTGAGCTTTTCTCGGACGAGCCGTCGTCCACTAATGGCGGACTATTGGCCACTCGACCGAGTGACGGGAAACTCCCGACGCTACTGGAAACACCATCAGTAGTCCCTCCCCGGGGATACCAACGAGTGCACCCCGCACTGTTGGACCAGTTCGAGATGCTGACAAATACTTACCGCCAGATCGACTACCACTCCGGCGCGCAGTCGATCTACGCCGAAACGGTGCATCACCTCAAGCGGCTTTTGGCCATGGCCAACCACGTGCCGTCTGGCTTGTTCCAACGCTTCATCCTGGGCCTAGGCGACGTGGCGCAGCTGGCAGCGTGGCTAGCCATCGACAGCCAGGATTATGGGACGGCACGGCAGTACTGCTCGCTGGCGTTGTCCTCGGCCCAAGAAGGTGGCAGTCGGGGGCTTCATGCCTACGTGCTCGGCATCATGAGTTACATCCACCTGCATGCGGGTCGGGGTCCGGAAGCGTTGCGTTTGCTGCAAGCCGCCTGCGTCGTGGCCGATGACGCAAGCGTGAACCCGGCGGTGCGTTCATGGTTGCTCGAAGCAACTGGAGAGGCGTACGGCATGGCCGGAGAGAAGGCGGCCGGAATCCAGTCACTGGCAAAAGCCGAAGCGTTGTTCGATGCCGTCAGTGCCGCCGATGTGCCTGTCTACCTGGGATTTTTTAACGACAACTGCCACGCGGCGCGGTTGGCTGGACGGTGCCTGGTTCGCCTCGGGGACACGAAAGCAGCCATCACCATGCTGGAAGAGGCTGTCTCCTTGCTGCCAGAGCACTTCGTACGGGAACGTTCCGGCACATTGATCGACCTGGCATCAGCGCAACTGGCAGAGAAACATGCTGAACAGGCAGCGCACACGGCCAGTAACGCTTACCGGATGGCTGTTGCCACGCAGTCGGGCCGCAACCAACGGCGGGTGCACGAACTGCTGCCAATGTTCGTGCCCTACCAACGGCTTCCGGCTGTGGGTGCCTTGACCGATGAAGTTCGCGGCTAGGCTGGTTTGGTGCCGCTTCGTCACCATCACCGCCTGGCCGTTGCCATATGAACCGCACAACCTGGGCCGGGCTTCTACTGCTCTCTGTGCTCTGGGGTGGGGCGTACCTCGTTATCGAGGTGGCCTTGAAGGAGTTTTCTCCCGCCGTTGTCGTGCTGGGTCGCGTGGTGCTGGCCGCAGCGGTCCTTCTTCCGCTTGCCCTGCGGCGGAACGTATTGGCGCCGCTGAAGCAACATCCCTGGCTGGTCCTGATCACGGTGCTCATCCAGTCGACCGCACCCCTGTTGCTGTTGACCTTCGGGCAACAGTGGCTCTCATCTGGACTGACCGGCATCCTGATCGGTGCACAACCTCTGTTCGTGGCGCTATTGGCTTTGAAGTTCCACCCCACCGAACGGCTGCACGGCGTCAAGGGTGTGCTTGGCCTGCTGGTTGGTTTCGCGGGCCTCGTGCTGCTGTTTGGCGTTGACCTTCGCGGCGGAAGCCAGGCACTGCTGGGCGGCGGCCTCGTGGTTGGAGCTGCCATCTGCTACGCCGTGGGGGCGCTACTTATCCACCGGAAACTGACCTTCGCCGAGCCGCTGGGGATTTCCACCAGCGCCATGCTGGTCTCCACCACAGTGCTGCTGATACCGGGTTTGTTGACGCTGCCGGACACGATGCCATCGACGCAGAGTGTGGTTGCCCTGGTAGCGCTTGGCATCGTGTTTACCGGCTTCACACTCACACTCTTCTACGGCCTGATTGCCCGTGCTGGACCAGTACGGGCCACCTTGGTGTTTTACCTGTCCCCTGGGGTGACAGTGCTTCTGGGCTGGTGGTTGCTGGGGGAAGAGGTCACGCCTACGACCGTGCTGGGACTCGTCGCGATTGTGGCCGGGTCGATTTTGGCGGCGGACCGGGTGCGGGTGGAGGGGTGAATTCGTCCGGCTCAAGAGACGACAACGCGCACCGGGATAGGGTCAGCGGAAGTAGCCGCCTATTTTCCGGCCGCTGAGGTGCGCGTAGAAGGTCTGTCTATGACCGGCGAAGGTTCCGGGCTCAATTCGGCCCTCGTTTTCGTCTCCGACCACGCCAGCCACCAGGGGCGGCGACAGACCCTCTGACCTGCGGCGATGCGGTACCGGGCCGGTGTTTCCCCTGGTAGAATGCTGTCTGAGGGATGAGGTTGCTTTCACTGGCATCGTCCAAGAACAGCACGCCGCGGTGGGCGGCGCTGATCGCGCCGGGTTTGGGCATGCCCGAACCGCCCCCGATCAAAGCCGCCATGGAAATGGAGTGGTGCGGGGCAGTGAATGGCGGGGTGGAGATCAATGGGGATTCGCGTTGCAGGGTGCCCGCGGTCGAGTGGATCGCGGTGACCTCCAGTGCCTCCTCCGGGGAGAGCTGAGGCAGCAAGCCGATCAGACGTTGGGCGAGCATGGTCTTGCCTGTTCCCGGGGGTCCGCCCAGCATCAGATGGTGGCCGCCTGCGGCGGCGACCTCGAGTGCCCAGCGCGCTTCGGGTTGTCCGACGACGTCACCGAGGTCGGGCACGTCGATGACGGGCATGGGCATCGGCTCGGTGGGCTGGGCCAGTTCGGCTTCGCCCGCCAGCCAGCGCACGATCTCGTCGAGGCGTTGGGCGCCGTAGAGGCGGATATCTCGGACCAACGCTGCCTCCGGTAGGGCCGCCAGGGGAACCACGGCTCGGTCGAAACCGGCCTTTCGGGCGGCGAGAACCGCGGGCAGCACGCCTCGGATGGGTCGGATCCGGCCGTCGAGCGCCAGTTCGCCGAGTAGGACCAGTCCATGCAGCGATTCGGTGGGGACGTTGTCCGCGGCGGCCAGTACCGCGAGTGCCAGGGCGACGTCGTAGCCGGAGCCGCCCTTGGGCAGCATGGCAGGGGCAAGGCCGATAGTGACCCTGCCGCCGGGCCAGTCCTTGCCGGAGTTCCGAACCGCCGCTTTGACTCGGTTCTTGGCTTCGCTGAGCGAGGAGTCCGCGGAGCCGACCAGTTCGGTGCCTGCTTGGCCGGGGCCGACGGATGCCTCGATCTCGACGGGGACGCCATCGACTCCGAAGAGGGCTACCGACCATGTCCTGCCGAGCGCCATCACAGCACCCCCCGATAGTGGGTGATGACGGGTTGGGTGCCGGGTTGCCAGAGGACGCCGATCACGTCAAGGCGAATCGGGCACCAGCCGACGCGGTGGTTGCGCAACCAGTCCAGGGTGAGTTGTCGGATTCGACGGGCCTGGTATGGGGTCACGGCCTCGAGCGGGGTGCCGTAGCCGGTGCCGGAGCGGGTTTTGACCTCGCAGACGATCAGCTGCCTGCCGTCTGTGGCGACAATGTCCAGTTCGCCGCCGTTGGTTCGCCAGTTGCGGGACAACACGACCAAGCCGAGGCGTTCGAGATACCTGGTGGCGTGGTCCTCGCCGCGGCGGCCGAGCTGTTTGGGGTCCGCCGGGGGCTCTTCGAAGCTGTTGTCCAGGCTGGGGCCTGGACTCGATGGCAGAGTCGATGTGCCCACGGCGGGTTCCCCTCGGTGATGGCCGCCGGGTGCGGCCGGTCGATATCAACATTTCCGGGATTGGGCCGTCTGGACCAGCGGCATCGGGCGATCTGTGGATAAGAGGGCCTGCTGTGGATAACACGCCCGGAAAGTGAGTTCACGGGCGAAGGGTGGCGGTCGAATGTGGTAGTGGCCCAAATCGATGGATGGGCTGACTTGGTTGAACTCGGCGCAGGAGCCGGGGCCCGAAGGTCCGCTGGCAAGCGATCAGTCAGTTCACTTGAAGCCCCGCGGTACAAGGATCTGCTCGCGGCAGTTCGTGCCCGCTGTCGGTGTAGAACGGCGCGGGTTGGACGTGAATCGATATGCGGTGCCAGATGCCGAGCGCCGCCGCAGGTAGGGCACGCCCGGGCTGAGACGCGGCGCGGCGGAGCAGGGCGAAAGACTCATCCCAGTCGCCGCTGGCAACTAGTCAGGCGGGTTCGACGGCATCACGTCTGTCACAACGCGACGAGCCGGAAATGCCGATGGCCAGGCGGGAGGCCTGGCCATCGGAGAGAACGAGAGCTACCGCGACGCTAGGTGCCGAAGGGGCCGCCTTCGGGGAGGCGGAGGTCGGGTTTGTCCAGTTCCTCGACGTTGACGTCCTTGAAGGTGATCACCCGGACGTTCTTGACGAAGCGGGCGGGACGGTACATGTCCCACACCCACGCGTCCGACATGCGGACCTCGAAGTAGACCTCGCCGTCGGAGTTGCGGACCTGCACGTCGACGCCGTTGCAGAGATAGAAGCGACGCTCGGTCTCCACGACGTAGGCGAACTGGCCGACGATGTCGCGGTACTCCTTGTAGAGCTGCAGCTCCATCTCGGTCTCGTACTTCTCGAGATCCTCCGCGCTCATCGGGCTCGTTCTCCTCCTAGTTTCTGGCCTGCGCCGTCGTGTGCTCGTCGAGGGTGACGAGCAGTTCGGTGACATCCTCCGCGCCCAACTCGACGGGGTCGGAACCACCATTGTTCACCACGCCGCCGCCGAGGCCATCGAACAACCCGGGTTTGGACACGACACGCCGCGGTGAAGTCATCCGATGCCTGGCCGCGGCGGTCACCACATTGATGTAGGTCCACCTGTGTTCGACGCAGGGGCCGTGCTCGTTCAACGCCTGGGTGTGCTCGCGGGTGCAGTAGCCCTTGTGCTCGTCGAAGCCGTACACCGGGTACTGCTCGTGCAAGCCTGCCATGATCCGGTCGCGGGTGACTTTCGCCAGTATCGACGCGGCGGACACGCAGGCCACGACCTGGTCGCCCTTGACAACCGGCATGTTGGGGGCGGTGAGACCGGGCACTCGAAAACCATCGGTCAGGACATAGCCGGGGTGAACACCCAGGCGGGCGACTGCCCTGCGCATGCCTTCCAGGTTGGCCACGTGGATGCCGATGGCGTCGATCTCCTCGGCGGGGATCACCACGACCGAGTGGGCCACGGCGCGGCGCAGCACGAGGTCGTAGAGGCGGTCGCGGGCCGCGGCGGTGAGCAGCTTGGAATCCGTCAGGCCGTCGAAGCGCTGGCCGTCACCGGGGCGCAGCACGCACGCCGCCACCACCAGGGGGCCCGCGCAGGGGCCTCGGCCCGCCTCGTCCACGCCCGCCACCGGGCCCAGCCCGCGGCGGTCCAGTGCACCTTGCAACGCCCACGTCCCGGTGCGCCGCACCACCGCCCTGGGCGGCCAGTGCAAGTTCTCCGCCATCGCTCTACCGGCCTGCCGCACACTCACCGGACAAGGGTAGAGCGGTGGCTTCGCGCGCCTGAAGGAGGCACCGGAGCTCAACTCTGGGGGTTGTGGTCGCCGACAACCTTCCAGCGGTCGAACGGGAACAACACGATCCTGGCCTTGCCGACCACGGCGTCCACCGGGATGGGGCCCTGGCCTGCGAAGCGGGAGTCCGCGGAGTTGTTCCGGCTGTCGCCCATCACCCACAGGTGGCCCTCGGGCACGGTCACCGGGCCGAACCTGGTGTTGTCCGTGGGGCCGGTGCCGGGAACGTAGTACACATAGGGCTCGTCCAGCGGCTTGCCGTCCACCAGGACCCTGTTCTGCTGATCACAGCACTGCACGGTCTGACCGCCGACCGCGATGACGCGCTTGACCAGGGTGTCCAGGTCTTGGGGGCCCAGGCCGAGGCCGCCACGCAGGTCACGCCACCACCCGGTGAACACATCGGGTTCGGACTCGGGTCCGCCCCAGGACGGGGGCCTGCGGAACACCACGACCTCGCCGGGCTCCACCTCGGTGAAGTCGAAGGTCAGCTTGTCGACCAGCACGCGGTCGCCGACGCAGCCCTCGCAGCCGTGCAGCGTCTGCTCCATCGAACCCGAGGGGATCTTGTAGACCCTGGCCACGAAGGTCTGCACGACGAACGTCAGCACGAGCGCCATCACGACCAGGATCACCAGCTCGCGGACCGCGGAGCCCGCAGTCGAACGGGCGCGGCGCCGTCCTCCGGCGCCGCGCCCGCTTGGCTGTTCGCTGATGTCCCGCCCCAGTTCGACCACCAGGCCACGCTACCCGAAAAGCAGCCTGGCCCGGTGCGCCCTCAACGACGAACCAGGCGCACCCGCAACCGTTTTCCGGCCCACAGCACCGGGAAAGCCGCGGCGAAGCCCAGCGCGGGCGGCAGGCCCTGCTGCCAGCCGGGGGCACCCAGCGCGACGTTCTGCGGGTTGTGGTCGTCGATGCCCTGCCAACGGGTCGGCGGCAGCACGATCACCCTGGCCTTGCCGATCACGTTGTCCACCGGGACCGCGCCGTGGTTGCCCGCGCGGGAGTCCGAGGAATTGTTCCGGTTGTCACCCATCATCCACAGGTGGCCGTCCGGGACCGTGATCTTGGTGAACTCCTGCTGCTGCTCGCCCATGCCGGGCTGGTAGAACAGGTAGGGCTCGTCGAGCGGCTTGCCGTCGACCTTCACCCGGTTGTTCTCATCGCAGCACTCGACGGTCTGGCCGCCAGTGGCGATGATCCGTTTGACGAAGTCGCGCTCGTTGGGCGCGCCGATGCCGATGGCGGACCCGAAGTCCTGGAACCAGCGGACGACGAGGTTGCCCGAGCGGGCCCCGGCGAATTCGGGGCTCCAGGAATCCGGGCCGCGGAAGACGACCACGTCGCCGGGGCCGGGGTCCGTGAACAGGTAGGTCACCTTGTCCACCAGGACGCGGTCGTTCTGACAGCCCGTGCAGCCGTGCAGGGTGCGTTCCATCGATTGGGATGGGATGACGTACACCCTGGCCAGGAAGGTCTGGATCAGGAACGTCAGCACCAGCGCGGTGACGAGAAGAATGGGGAGCTCCTTCCAGAAGGAGCCCTTCTTCTTCTCGTCCTTCGCCTTGCGGCTCTCTGCGGAAGAGCCGAGCGCGTCCGGTTCGTCTTGCGGGGAGGTTGAGGGCACGACGTTAGCCACCGGGTCAGATTACAGACGGTCGCGAAAAGGTCACGACGCCGGGCTGGTCTCGCGCTTTTCCTTGATCTTGGCCGCCTTGCCGCGCAGATCACGCAGGTAGTACAGCTTCGCCCGGCGGACGTCACCGCGGGTAGCGACCTCGATCTTGGCAATGTTGGGCGAGTGAACCGGGAAGGTGCGCTCGACGCCGACACCGAAGGAAACCTTGCGGACGGTGAAGGTCTCGCGGATGCCGCCGTTCTGGCGGCGGATCACCACGCCCTGGAACACCTGGATCCGCTCGCGGGAACCTTCGATGACGCGGACGTGGACCTTCAGCGTGTCGCCAGGCCGGAAGTCGGGGATGTCGGAACGCAGCGAGGTGGCGTCCAGAGCGTCCAGGGTGTTCATCGGTTTGGTCCGTCCTCGTTGGTACTCACTAGTCAGGTCTGCAGGTGCCCGAACACGTCGGCGCTGTCATCGTCTCAAGCACGATTCGCTGCCTACGCGATGGCCCGGGCATCTCAAAGCCACACGGGCGGGCAAGGCCACCCGGCTGCAGCAACCGCTCCAGTGTGCCAGACGGCACCTGCGCCGACGAAATCACCCCGGGAAGTTCACCACCGGTGAGAGCGCGGTCACTCCTGGCCGAGCCTGCCCGCCAGCTCGCCCGCGAAGGTCTCCAACTCGGCGAGGTCGGACCGCTGCATCAACTCGCCTTCGATGACCACGGTGGTGCCACCCCTGGTGAGCTTGACGGTGAGGCTCGGGCCGCGACTGCGCATCCACACCGACAGCGCGCCGATGAGCGCGCCGACCGTGTCGCCCACCGCGGGCCGCACGGTGATGGTGTCCAGCAGCGGACCGAGAGTGCCCGGCTCGGGGGGCTCCTGGTGCAGCCGAACCCGATCGCGAAGCGCCTCCTCGTGCCGGAGCCAGTCCAGCAGCGACAGCGCCTCGTCACCGTCCCCGCCGGTGATGGTGATCAGCAGACTCACAACCGGTAAATCGACCGACACAGTGGGTAACGATAGCGTGTGACGGGTAACGGTTCGATCTATTTCAACCGATGGAACCGGGTTCTTCGTCACTCAGCCGTGCCAGCAGTGCCCGGTCGTGCTTGTCCAGGGCGGAAGGCGGAAGGGCGGCCAGCAGGTCGGGACGACGGTGGTACGTGCGCTCCAGTGCCTGGTCACGGCGCCAGCGGGCGATGGCGGCGTGATTGCCCGACCGCAGCACAGGCGGTACTTCCAGCTCGCGCCACACCTCGGGCCGGGTGTAGGAGGGGCCCTCCAGCAGGCCGTCGGAGAAGGAGTCCTCGCGGGCCGAGGCGGGGTTGCCCAGCACGCCGGGGAGCAGGCGCGAGACCGCCTCGACGATCACCATCACCGCGACCTCGCCGCCGACCAGCACGTAGTCACCGATCGACACCTCGTCCACCGGCATCCGCCGGGCGGCGTCGTCGATCACCCGCTGGTCGATGCCCTCATAGCGGCCGCAGGCGAAGACCAGGTGCCGTTCGGCCGCGTAGGCGTGGGCCATGGTCTGGGTGAACGGGCGGCCCGCGGGCGTGGGCACCACGAGTCGGGCGGGCGGGGCGTCCGGCGGGCACACCGTGTCCAGCGCCTCGCCCCACACCTGCGGTTTCATCACCATGCCGGGGCCGCCGCCGTAGGGCGAGTCGTCGACGGCCTTGTGCACGTCGTGAGTCCAGTCGCGCAGGTCGTGTACGCCGAGTTCGATCAGCCCGCGGTCGATGGCCCGCCCGAGCAGCGCGGCGCGCAGCGGGGCGAGGTACTCGGGGAAGATCGTGAGAACGTCGATGCGCACTAGTCGAGCAGTCCCTCTGGCGGGTCGAGCACCAGTCGCCCGCCGGGCAGGTCCACCTGGGGCACGATCTCGGTCACGAACGGCACCAGCGCGTCCTCGCGGCCCTCCCTGGTCAGCACGAGGACCTCCCCGCCGGGCCCGTGCAGGACCTCGCGGACGGTGCCCACGACGGTGCCGTCGGAGAGCACCGCGGACAGGCCCTCCAGCTGGTGGTCGTAGAACTCCTCGGGGTCCTCGATCGGCGGGAGTTCGTGGCGGTGCACGGTGAGCAGAGCGCCGCGCAGCGCCTCGGCGCCCTCGCGGCCCGCGACGCCGTCGAAGAACACGAGCAGCCGTCCGGTATGGGGCCGGACGGCTGCCACGGTCAGCTCACGGGGGGCACCGGTGCTCGGGCGAGCCCCGAGCACGGTGCCCGGTACGAACCGCTCCTCGGGGGAGTCGGTGCGCACCTCGACGACCAGTTCACCGCGAATGCCGTGCGGCTTGATCACCCTGCCGACGACGAGTATGTCGGATGCGCTGGTCATCGGGGTTCTCAGCGGTCAGTGTCGACGACGTCCACCCGCACGCCGCGGCCGCCGATGGCGGCCATCACGGTGCGCAGCGCGGTCGCGGTCCGGCCACCTCGGCCGATCACCTTGCCGAGATCCTCGGGGTGCACGTGCACCTCGAGAGTGCGGCCGCGGCGAGTGGTCAGCAGGTTGACACGGACGTCGTCCGGATGGTCAACAATGCCCCGAACCAGGTGCTCCAGGGCGTCTGCCAGCACACTCACGCGTCGGCTTCCTCAGCCTTCTCGGTCTTGGCCTCTGCCTTGTCCTCCGACTTGTCGGCCTTCTCGGCCTTGTCGGCGGTCTTCTTGCCCTTCTTCTTGGCCGTGGTGGCCTCGACGACGGGCTCCTCGCCCGCGGCGGCGAGCGCGGCGGCGAACAGCTCGGCCTTGTCGGCCTTGGGCTCGCGGGTCTTCAGCGTGCCCTCAGCGCCCGGCAGGCCCTTGAACTTCTGCCAGTCACCGGTGACCTCGAGGATGTGCTGCACGGCCTCGGTCGGCTGCGCGCCGACGCCCAGCCAGTACTGGGCCCGCTCGGAGTCGACCTCGATGAAGCTCGGCTCTTCCTTCGGGTGGTACTTGCCGATCGTCTCGATGGCCTTGCCGTTGCGGCGGGTGCGGGCGTCGGCGACGACGATGCGGTAGTACGGCTGGCGGATACGGCCATGCCGAGCCAGCTTGATCTTGACGGCCACGGGTAGGGTTGCTCCTGCTCTCGCTGGTTCAAACGGTGTCAGTGCCCGTTCCGGCGTGGGGTTTATCCGGTTGAGCGCTGGAAGTTATGGGTGTCGCCGCCGGTGAGAGGGACCGAGAGCAACAATCAGCCTGCAATTCTGCCAGACGTCTCCGCCGTTACCCAATCGGGTCCGCTTTCAGGCGGGGATCACGCCCAGCGCGACGAGCAGGATGCCCAGCGCGGGGAGGAAGTTGTTCACCTGGTGGGCGACGATGCTGGCGGTGAGGCGGCCGGTGATGAGGCGGGCCAGGCCGATGGGCACGCTGATGATCAGCAGCAGCACGGTGCGCTTGGGTTCGAGGTGGGCGATCGCGAAGATGACGGTGCTGAGGAAGAACGCGGTCCACCGGCTCCAGCGCAGGCGTTCCATCGCGCCCCAGAGCAGGCCGCGGTAGATGATCTCCTCGCAGATGGGGGCGACGAGCCAGACGTGGAGGAAGATCACCACGGCCAGCAGCGGCGGCAGGTTCAGCCCGGCCAGCAGTTTGCCGACCGCGGAGTGCGCCTCGGCGGGGCCGACCCAGTGGGTCCACAGGGTGGCGGCGACGAGCGTGACGCCCAGGCCCGCGACGCCGAGGGCGGCGCCCCAGGTGAAGTCGGACCAGCGCCAGATCAGGCCGAGGTCGATCTTCGGTCCGTTGCCGCGGAAGATCGTGATCGCGGTGGCGACTGCGGCGGCGAGCACGATGGGCACGATCAGCGCGATGAGCAGGCCGCCCGCCTCGAGTTGCTCGCGGCTTTCGCCGGAGTAGGGCGCGACGACGAAGACCGATGCGAGCAGGAAGACCAGTTCGACGAGGAGGAAGGCGCCGAGGCCCCAGCGGTGGTAGGGCCGAATATGGTCGTCCGGGGCGGCGGGCGTCTGGGTGATTTCCACAGCCCCCTCCTCACGCCAGCCGGATCTCTCGAACGGAGCAGCAGTGAGGCTAGTCTCCGCTCCTCTTACACCTGCTGCCCGCCCACCCCACCGGGAAACCGACCAGGCGGGCCAACTCGCGGTCCCACACCCCGGACTCGAAAGTCACTTATATCGCTGTGGCGGTCCCCGCTTTCCAACTTAGCGGTCGTCCCTGCCCTGCGCGCGTCGCTCGCCGATTTCTCCCCAGGGCGCCATGATGTCGTCCCGCGGGCGCATGATGTCGCCCTGGGTGGTCATGATGTCGCCCTGCGCGGTTCGCGACCCGCGCTCCGATTCTTCGACGCCACAAGCACTTCCGCTCAAGCCGTGGATCACAGACCCCCTGGACAGCCCCCGCCCGCCCGGGGGGACGAGCCCTCGGTCAGCCTATCGCCGCACGCGGACGAGTTTCGAGCGAAACGGATGATCTGGGGATAACTCCGGTGTTTGTGGATAACACGCCGTAAACGGGCTGTGGGCTGCGTATGTCGGAGGCGGAATGTGGTAGAGCGCCACTGACGCTGGGTTGCGAACAGGGGTTGCGAACAGGGGTTGCGAACAGGGGTTGCGAACAGGGGTTGCGAACAGGGGTTGCGAACAGGGGTTGCGAACAGGGGTTGCGAACAGGGGTTGCGAACAGGGGTTGCGAACAGGGGTTGCGAACAGGGGTTGCGAACAGGGGTTGCGAACGACCTTGGTCGAGCGCCGTTTCCTTGGTAGGTGGGGCGGCAGCGTGGAGCGGCTGGGCCTGTGGGTGGGTCAGGTTGCGGTGAAGAAGACGCCGAGGGCGGGGAGGAGGTTGTTGGTCGCGTGGGCGACCATGCTGGAGCCGATGCGGCCGGTGATCATGCGGGCGACGCCCATGGCGAGGCCGCCTGCGAAGAGGGTGGGGAGGCGTTCGGGTTCGCCGTGGAGGAAGGCGAACATCAGGGCGGTCAGGCACAGGATCGCCATTCGGGGTAGGCGGTAGTGCTCGAGGGCGCTCCAGAAGGCGCCGCGGACCAGGAGTTCCTCGGTGAGCGGGGCGCCGATGAAGATGAACGCGGCGAACAGGGCCAGCCACACGGTCTTGCCTTCGGCGGCGACGCTGAGTCCGGCGAGGGGCGGGTCGGCGGGCGCTTCGGTCGGGGCGATCACGCTCATCACGATGCCGATCAGCACCGCGAGGCCCAGCGAGATGCCGCCGCACACCAAGCCCACCTTGATGTCGCGCCAGTTCGGGATGATGCCGAAGTCGCGGCGCAGGCCTTGGCCGTGCCACCACGAGAACAAGGCGGGAAACAGGCCGAGGAACAGGTTGGGGATGAACGCGAGCAGCAGCAGCGGGCCCAAGCGCGGGGGGTGCGCGGCGTCGAAGGGTTCCACGTTGCCGTTGACCACGCCGGTGAGTACCAGCGACACCAGGTAGTAGGCGCCGTAGCCGAAGAAGAACGCCAGGAAGCCCCAGTGCAGGCGGTCCCGGACTTCGAGGCGCGGCTGGGGTCCCGGGTCGCGTTCCGGCTCGTGGGTCACTGCCGCTCCAACTCGTCCGGCGCCTGTGCGATCAGCCGACCACCTTGCCCCGCAACATGATCAGTTTCGGGTCGCGCAGCGCGCCGAGGTCGGTGCGCGGGTCGGTGTCGTACACCACGAGGTCGGCGGGCGCGCCTTCGCTGATGCCGGTCCAGCCGAGCCAGTCCCGCGCCGCCCAGGACGCGGCGCCCAGCGCGGACACCGTGTCCATCCCGGCTTCGTGCAGGGCGATGATCTCATCCACGAGCCTGCCGTGCCGGATGCCGCCGCCCGCGTCGGTGCCCGCGTACACCGGGACACCGGCGTCGATGGCCTTGCGGACGGTGCGGCGGACGCCCTCGTGCAGTCGCCGCATGTGCTGGGCGTAGCCGGGGAACTTCTCCTGCGCCTGGTCGGCGAAGGTGGGGAAGTTCTCGATGTTGATCAGGGTGGGGACCAGTGCGGTGCCGCGGTAGGCCATCGCCGCGATGGTTTCGTCGGTGAGGCCGGTGCCGTGCTCGATGCAGTCGATGCCCGCGTTGATCAGGCCGGGTAGCGCGTTCTCGCCGAAGACGTGCGCGGTCACCCTGGCGCCTGCCCGGTGGGCGGCGCGCACCGCGCGGGCCAGCACGTCGTCCGGCCACAGCGGGGCGAGGTCGCCTTCGTCGCGGTCGATCCAGTCGCCGACGAGCTTGACCCAGCCGTTGCCCTCCTCGGCCTGCTCGGCGACGGCATCGGGCAGCAGTTCGGGGTCTTCCAGTTCGACGCCGAGGTAGCGGATGTAGCGCTTCGGTCGGGCGATATGCCTGCCTGCGCGGATGATCCGGGGCAGGTCTTCGCGTCGTTGGAGTGGGCTGACGTCGATCGGGGAGCCGCAGTCGCGGATCAGCAGGGTGCCCGCGTCGCGGTCCTGGGCTGCCTGTTCGGCGGCGGTGGCCAGGTCGACTGGGCCGTCCTCGCCGATCGCGATGTGGCAGTGCGCGTCGACCAGGCCGGGCACCAGGTAGCCGGAGTAGGCCAGCGTGTCCGCGCCCGCGATCGGGTCGAAGTGCACGGCGCCGTCACGCACCCACAGGTCGACCTCGTCGTGGCCCGGTAGCAGCACGGCCCGCAGGTGGAACGTGGACATGAGGACCTAATTCTTGCCGAAATTCAACTTGGACGGGTCGAATCCTGGCGGAAGTTGGTCCATGCCGGCCAGCCCCGGAGGTAGGTCGCGCAGTCCCGGGGGCAGCTGGGAGAGGTCGGGCATGCCCCCGGGGAACCCGCCGCGCACCTTCGGCGGCGTCGGTCCGCGGCCCTTGCCCTTTTTGCCCTTCTTGCCTTTGCGGGTCTTGCTGCCGCCTCGTGCGCCGCCGCCGGGCAGGCCGAATCGGCCCGCCATCTGCTGCATCATCTTGCGGGCTTCGAAGAAGCGGTTCACCAGATCGTTGATGTCGCTGACGGCGACGCCGGAGCCGCGGGCGATGCGCTGCCGCCGGGACGCGTTGATGATCTTGGGATCGGTGCGCTCGGCGGGGGTCATGCCGCGGATGATGGCCTGGACGCGGTCCAGGTGCTTCTCATCGACCTGGGCGAGGGCGTCTTTCATCTGCCCTGCGCCGGGCAGCATGCCGAGCAGGTTGGCGATCGGGCCCATCTTGCGGACTGCGAGCATCTGCTCGAGGAAGTCCTCCAGCGTCAGCTCACCGGTGCCCAGTTTCTGCGCCGCGGCGGCGGTCTGCTCGGCGTCGAAGTGCTGTTCGGCCTGCTCGATGAGGGTGAGCAGGTCGCCCATGCCCAGGATCCGGCTGGCCATCCGGTCCGGGTGGAAGACGTCGAAGTCCTCCAGCTTCTCGCCGTTGGAGGCGAACAGGATCGGCTGGCCGGTGACCTCGCGGACGCTCAGCGCGGCGCCGCCGCGGGCGTCGCCGTCGAGTTTGGTGAGCACCACGCCGGTGAAGCCGACGCCGTCACGGAAGGCCTCGGCGGTGGTCACCGCGTCCTGGCCGATCATGGCGTCGACCACGAAGAGCGTTTCGTCGGGTTGCACGGCATCGCGGATGCCCACGGCCTGCGCCATCATCTCGGCGTCGACGCCGAGGCGGCCAGCGGTGTCGACGACGACCACGTCGTGCTGGGCTCGGTGGGCTTCCTCGATGCCCCGGCGGGCCACGTCGACGGGGTCGCCGACACCGTTGCCGGGTTCGGGCGCGAAGGTCGCCACGCCTGCGCGTTCACCGACGACCTGAAGCTGGGTGACCGCGTTGGGGCGCTGCAGGTCGCAGGCCACCAGCAGCGGCGCGTGGCCCTGCCCCTTGAGCCAGCGGGCCAGCTTGCCCGCCAGGGTGGTCTTACCGGCACCCTGCAAGCCCGCCAGCATGATCACCGTGGGCGGGTTCTTGGCCAGGTTGATGCGTCGGGTCTCGCCGCCGAGGATGCCGATGAGCTCCTCGTTGACGATCTTGACGACCTGTTGGGCGGGGTTCAGCGCCCCGGACACCTCGGCGCCCCGCGCCCGCTCCTTGATCCTGGCGATGAAGGCGCGGACGACCGGCAGCGCGACGTCGGCCTCCAGCAGCGCGATGCGGATCTCGCGGCAGGTGGCGTCGATGTCGGCGTCGGACAGCCGCCCTTTGCCGCGCAGGTTGCGCAGCGTGGCGGACAGGCGATCGGAGAGGGTGTCGAACACGGGGTCTCGGACTCCATATCCAGGCTGGTTACCGGGAGGCTTCCCGGGAGGGTATCCGGCGGACGGCGTTGTCGGCCCGCTCGCCGACCCGCACGCGCAGGCCCGCGGACACCTCGTCCCTGTCGACTAGCCTAGCCCGAGCGAAGCCATGGGGTGTCCGCCCCGCGAGCAGGTCGGCGCGCAGGCGCGCCGCGCGCCGCACATGTCTGGTGAACGACGCGGACGGGATCAGCCGTCCGCGGGCGTGTTGACCGGCCAGTGCCTGCTCGGGTGGGGTGTCCACCCACATCAGGTGCAGTTCCCGTCGGGTGGCTCGCGCCAGGGCGCGCAGCACGCGGCGCGAGGAGCGTCGGGTGCCGGGTTCGTGCACCAGTACCGGGCCGGCGTGGAAGACGACGTTGACGGCCAACCGCAGCCAGTGCAGCAGGTGCACCAGTGGGCGGTAGGCGCGGTAGGGCGTGCCTGCGGGCAGCCATCGGCGCAGCAACCCCCGGAAGTGGTCGGAATCCAGCGCCAGCACCCCGGGCGGTGCTTCCAGGTCGGCGAGCATGGTGCTTTTGCCGGAGCCGGGCAGACCAGCGACCAGCAGCAGCGAACGCGCGGGCAGGACAAGGGTCACGGGCGTCGTGCTCGCTGGCTCCATGCCGATCCAACGCGCGGGCGGGTGTCCGGCGTTCCCCGTTGTCCCAAGCGTGACCGCGGGATCGGGACACACCGCCATCAGGTGACGGATCACCGGTTCGGGCGCTGGGTTGGGGTAGAGAGAGTCGACTCGAAACTCGTGCACACCGCGGGGGCGACCATGCGTCAGCAGCGGAATCAGGCGGCACATCGCAGGGCACCGGAGCCGGACCGGCTGCGGTGGCAGGCCTGGCTGGCCTCACTGGTGCTCGTGCCTGCGGCGCTCGCCGCGGCGGGCGTCGCGGTCGTGGGCGTCCCCGGCGAGCTGGCGGGACGGGCGGAGCAGGCCTTGGCGGCGATCGGGCTGCCGTCGGCGATGGTGCGGGCCGAGGGGCGGGAGTTGCGGCTGTCACAGGTGTCGCTTGGCCGGGAGTCCCGGGCACTGGCCGAGGTCCGCGGGCTCGGCGGGGTGCGCGGCGCCGCGGTCGATTCGGAGGGATTCCTGCTGCTGGCGGTCGCGGGTGGGCAGGTGACCCGGGTGGGCAGCGGTGTGGTGCTGGAGCCGGAACTCGCCGCCGCGTTGGAGGAGTTCCTCACCCATGGACAGGGCGGTGATGTCGCGGTGCTGCTCAGCCGGGCGGGTGCGGTGCTGGTGGGCACCTCGGCCGACGGTGCGGCCGTGCAGCGCAAGGTCCAGGAGGTGGTGCCCGGTGTGCCGGTGCGCAACCACCTCGTGGCACCCCGATGAGGAGGAGACGACGTGTTGTGGTTGTTCTGGGAGATGGCGCTGATCTGCCTGGTGTCGTTTGTGGCCGGTGGCCTGTGCACCGCGCTGTTCCTCGTCGGGCCTGCCCGACGGCGGTGGTCGCGGGAGACCGAGCGGGCCGCGGCGTCCGAGGGGCGGGCTGCCGCCTCGGATGCACGGCAGGACGACAGCGTTTCGACGTCGGCGTCGGCGTTGACGCCGGTGTCGGGGCGCTCGGGCACCGGATGGGTTGACCCAGCGGTGGCGGATTCCGAACGGGAGGACTTCGCGCCGGATGTGCCGGAGCCCGTGTGGTCGGTGACCACCTCCGCCGAAGCGGAGCTTGCCGACGCTTCGGATTCGAGGGCGGCGGATTCCGAAGAGCCCGCGGACGAGGAACGGACGGAATCCCCAGCACCGCGGCATGCCAGAGTGATCGGGGCGGTGGTGCCGCGGGTTTCAGTGCCCGAGCCTGCGACGGATCCCGCGCTGGCCGCCATCGACCGACGGCTGCTCGATGAGGCGGTGCCCGCGCAGCGCGGGCAGACCGAGCCGCCCGGCGCGGGGTTCGTGATCAAGGGGAATCGCAAGTCGAAGCGCTACCACTGCGAGCGCTCCCCGAACTACCGGCGGATGCGGGCCGATGTGTGGTTTCGCACCGAGGCCGACGCCGAGGCGGCGGGATACACGTCCTGGGAGGCGGCGAGGAAGTAGTTCCGCCGGTGTTCCGGAGCCTTCGCACCCCCTGGCCGCGAAGACCTCCGGAACAACCTGCGGTTGTCACGGCTCCCCCTGCCGTGACGGGAAGCACCCGGGCAGCCCGACCCCTCGTGCGAGCCGGCCCAAAGGTGCTCCCCGGCGACAGATTCAGCGGAGCCCGGCGGTTCAGCACCGTCGCCCCTGTCCCCCTCAGGCCCAGGGCGGCGGCCCTCCCCTTCCCCGTCGAGCTTTTCTGTCGCGACACCAAGACTGCCGGGTTGAGCTGCGAGTTTTGAGCGTGATGGCCCCCGATGAGTAGTGCGTAGAGCTACTCAACCCGTGCTGCGTGCCCGCCCCCACCGAGCGGGCGGAAGCTGCGCAGAACAAATGGACCTATTGCTCGGCGAAGCGGTGTCCATTGTGGACGGCGCGGCCCCCAGGCGCCGCAGTAGAGCCCGTGGAGTGGGCGGCGCGGCCCGCGGTCGCCGCGTCTGGGTGGTGTGGGCGGGGCCGCTCGGTGGAGGGGACCCCGCCCTTGTCATGACCTGGCGGCGGCCAGGATGGCGTGTTCCAGGCGTTTGCGGACTGCTTGCGCCGGTGGGGTGCCGTCGGCGGTGGTGATGCAGAAGGCGTCGACGACGCTGGCGCCGAAGGTGGTGACTCGGGCCCAGCGGACGTCGACGTCGCAGGCTTCCAGGGCGGCGGCGACGTGGTGGAGCAGGCCGATTCGGTCGGTGGCGCGGAGCTCCAGCACGACCGCGCCGGTGGCTTCGTCGTCGAACCACAGGATTCTCGGGTCGGGGCCGTCGGGTGGGGGGCCGCCGTAGTCCTTCTCCTTGGCTGCCAGGCGTTTGGGCAGTGGGAGGCTGCCGTCCAGGGCGCCGATCAGCTGTTCGCGCAGCAGGGCGGCGTCCGGGAGTGAGCCGAAACGGGGGGAGACTGTGAAGACGTCGACCGCGACGCCGCCGTGGCTGCGGAGTTCGGCGGCGTGCACCTCCAGGGAGTTCAGCGCCAGTACGCCTGCGGCCCTGGACAGCAGGCCGGGGCGGTCGGCGCCGACCACGGTGACGGTGGCGGTGTGGCCGTCGGGGTTCTCCTCGCCGATCAGCACGTCCGTGCGGCCCGATTCGGCCAGTTCGCGTTGTCGCGGGCTCAGTGGTTCGGGTTCGGGGAGCCGCTCGCCCGCCATCGCGGTGCGGCAGCGGGCCACCAGTTCGTTGATCAACGCGGCTTTCCAGCCGGTCCACACGCCGGGGCCGGTGGCCAGGGCGTCGGCCTCGGCGAGTGCGTGCAGCAGTTCCAGCAGGACCGGGTCGCCGTCCAGCGTCTCGACGATGCGGAGGACGGTCGCCGGGTCCTCCACATCGCGTCGGCTCGCCGTGTGCGGCAACAGCAGGTGGTGGCGCACCGCGGCCACCAGCAGGTCGACGTCGGAGGGCCACAGGCCGATCCTTCTGCCGATCTGGCCTGCGAGTGCGGCGCCCACCTCCGAGTGGTCGGCCTGTCTGCCTTTGCCGATGTCGTGCAGCAGCGAGGCGAGCAGCAGCAGGTCCGGTCGGGAGGTGCGGGTGAGCAGCCTGCCGGTTTCGGCGACGGCCTGCACGAGGTGGCGGTCGACGGTCCACACGTGCGGGGCGTCGCGGGGCGGGAGGTCGCGGATCGCGCCCCATTCGGGGAACAGCCTGCCCCACAGGCCGGTGCGGTCCAGGGACTCGATCACGTCGATGATGCCGTTTCCGCTGCCCAGCAGGGCGAGCAGTTCCGACAGGGCGGACCGCGGCCATGGCTCCCGCAGTTCGGGGGCGGTGTCGGCGAGGCGGGTCAGGGTGCCCGCCGCGATCGGGTTGCCGGTGCGGGCGGCCGCGGCGGCCACCCGGAGCAGCAGCGCCGAGTCCTTGCTGGGCAGTGCGTCGCGGGCCAGGGCGACTTCGCCGTCGTGTTCGACGACGCCGTCGTCCAGCGGCCTGCGCACCGGGGGTCGGCGGAGTGCGGCCAGGCCGCGTTTGGGCATCGCCGCCCGCACGCTGCGGAACGCCACGTCGAGGGCGTAGGCCACGGTGCGGCCCGCGCCGGACAGGGCGCGCATCAGTTCGAAGCGGTCGGCCATGCCCAGCACGGCGGCGATCTCGTCGCCGTCCTGGGCGCGCAGCACGTCGCGGGCGCGGCCCGCGCTGCGGTGCAGTTCGGTGCGGACGTCGAGCAGCAGGGTGCGCGCGGCGAGCACCTCCTGGCCGGGTCGGTCGGTGAGTTGGGTCGCGGCCAGCGCGTCGATCAGGGCGATGTCGCGCAGGCCGCCGTGGCCGTTCTTCAGGTCCGGCTCGACTCGGTGGGCGACCTCGCCCGCCCGCTGCCAACGTTGTCGGGTTGCTTCGGTGACCTCAGTGATGCGGTTGCGGATGCCCGCCCGCCAGGCTTGGCGGACCGAGGAGACCAGCCGTTGGGTGAGTTCGGTGTCGCCCGCGAGGTGGCGGATCTCCAGCAGCCCGAAGGCGACGCGGAGGTCCTCGCCCGCGGCGGTGAGTGCCTGCGGGATGGTGCGGACGGAGTGGTCGAGGCCGAGGTGGGCGTCCCAGAGCGGGTACCACAGCTTCTCGGCGATCTCGCCGACCTTCTTCTTCGATCCGTTGTGGACCAGTACCAGGTCGAGGTCGGAGTACGGTGCGAGTTCGCGGCGGCCCAGTGCCCCTACCGCCACCAGCGCGGTGTCTCCCCCTGGAGTCACCCCGGAATTGCCCGCGTGGGCTGTCAGCCAGAAGTCGTGGAGATCGACAAGAGCCTCGCGGAGCGGCTCTGCGGCAAGCCGCCGATGACCCGGTGCGGGCGCGAGTAGCAGAGCCCGCGCCCGCACCAGGTCGTCAGCGGTGCCGGCGGTCGATCCACCGGCGGCACCGCTCATAGCGCATCGGTACCGCGTTCCCCGGTGCGGACCCGGACCACTTCCTCCACGGCCGTCACCCAGACCTTCCCGTCGCCGATCTTGCCGGTGCGAGCGGCCTCGACGATCACGTTGATCACGTCCGCGACCTTGTCCTCGGCCGTGAGCACCTCGACCCGCAGCTTGGGCACGAAGTCCACGGCGTACTCGGCGCCGCGGTAGACCTCGGTGTGGCCCTTCTGCCTGCCGTAGCCCTGCACCTCGCTGACCGTCATGCCGTACACACCCAGCTGCTCGAGGGCGGATTTCACCTCATCCAGGGTGAACGGCTTGATGATCGCCGTGATCAGCTTCATGCCTTGCTCCCCTCAACAGCCGCCTTGCGGGAACCGAACCCGCCGGACTCGTAGGCGGTTTCCGCGTGCTCGGACTCGTCGACGCCGACGATCTCGGCCTCCTCGGTGACCCGGAAGCCCACCGTGTACTTGACCAGGAGTCCGACGACCAGTGTGCCCACCAGCGAGTAGCCGAGTACGGCTCCCGCGCCGATGGCCTGCTTGATGAACTGGTCCCAGCCGCCGCCGTAGAACAGGCCGTCGATCTTGGCGGGGGTTTCCGCGGAGGCGAAGAACCCGATGAGCAGGGTGCCGACGATGCCGCCGACGAGGTGCACGGCGACCACGTCGAGCGAGTCGTCGAAGCCGAACCGGTACTTCAGGCCGACCGCCAGCGCGCACAGGATGCCCGCGATGCCGCCGACGGCGATGGCACCCAGTGGGGTGACCGAGCCGCAGGCGGGGGTGATGGCGACCAGACCGGCCACGATGCCGGACGCGGCACCGAGGGTGGTGGCGTGGCCGTCGCGGATACGCTCGACGAGCAGCCAGGTCAGCAACGCCGCCGAGGTGGCGACCAGGGTGTTGATGAACGCGAGACCGGCGGTGCCGTTCGCGGCCACCGCGGAACCGGCGTTGAAGCCGAACCAGCCGAACCACAGCAGACCGGCGCCCAACACCACCAGCGGCAGGCTGTGCGGCTTCATGACCTCACGGGGCCAGCCGCGGCGCTTGCCGAGCAGCAACGCCAGCACCAGACCGGCGATACCGGCGTTGATGTGGACGGCGGTGCCGCCCGCGAAGTCGATCGCGGCCAGCTTGTTGGCGATCCAGCCGCCGGGGTCGACGACGTTGCCCGCCTCGTCCTTGCCGTCGAAGTCGAAAACCCAGTGCGCGACGGGGAAGTAAACGACGGTCGCCCACAGGGCGGTGAACAGCAGCCACGGTCCGAACCGGGCACGGTCGGCGATGGCACCGGAGATCAACGCGACCGTCAGGATCGCGAACATCGCCTGGAAGGCCACGAAGGCCGTGCTGGGCAGGGTGCCCGACAGCGACTCGGGGGACAGCAGCCCCTCGAGCCCGAAATACTCGGCGGGATCGCCGAGCAGGCCACCGCCGATGTCCTTGCCGAAGGACATCGAGTAGCCGAAGAGAACCCACAGCACGCCTACCACGCCAAGGCTGCCCAGGCTCATCATGATCATGTTCAGGACGTTCTTCGAGCGGACCATACCGCCGTAGAAGAACGCCAGCCCGGGCGTCATGAGCAGCACCAGTGCGGCGCTGATCAAGACCCAGGCGGTATCTCCGGAATTC
This sequence comes from Actinorectispora metalli, assembly GCF_056323685.1. NCBI lineage: Bacteria > Bacillati > Actinomycetota > Actinomycetes > Pseudonocardiales > Pseudonocardiaceae > Actinorectispora > Actinorectispora metalli. Next base: position 3,846,282 of record NZ_JBREYE010000001.1, on the reverse strand, counting down.
ATGTACTTGCCTCCCGTGCGCCAAACGGTCGCGGCAAGTGTTGAAATGGCGTGTTTCCGCTGGTTACGCGGTACGTTTCCGCGAAGTGAACTGTCTCACCGGCTTTGTTACCGGCTCGTTTCGCAACCCGCACTGTGACCGGCGCGTCACCGGGAAGATCCACTAAGCGTTATGCAGGGCCTTCAGGACGGCGTCGCGATCATTGAGGTAGGCGTAGCCCTCGATGGGCACCTCGTAGGAGTGCAGCAGCAGTTCGAGGTCGTTTCGGGCGTCGCGGTCCAGCGGGATGCGCTCGGTGCTGATGTGCGCGGCGAGTTCGTCGGTCAACTCCTCCCACTCGCCCGCGAACAGCAGCGACCGGTAGTGCTCGAGTTCGGTCGCCTCGATCACCTCGGCCAGTTGGGTGAGCAGGGCCTCGAGCAGGTAGCTCACCTTGCCCGCGGCGAGGTCCTCGGCGGTGGGGTTGTCCGGGTCGGCCGCGGCGTCGGGGTTGCGGGTCACGCCGGGCCCCGCGACGGGGTAGGCCGCCCAGATCTGGCCGTCCTTGGCCAGCACCACGATCTCCACGCCGTCGCACACACCCGCGGTGACGCGGCGCCCGTTGCGCTGCCTGCGGGGCGATCCGACCGGGTTGGTCGCCACGTCCAGCACCGCCGCGGTGATCCGCTCCCGGCTCCAGCCCGCGGGGAACTCGCTGGTCCCCCGCCGTCCGGTACCCGGCGCATGCCCGCCACCCATCGGTTTCCCGCCTGTCTGTTTCTCGGCCCCCAGCCTCGAAAATAACGGTTGCGTGACCTACGCGGGGTCCGCTTCGGCCCGCGTCTTCAACGCGTCGTTCAGTTGGCCGAATCCCCGTTCCGTCTTGCGCAGTACATCGCCGAGGAACGGCACGAGCACACCGGTGAAGTCCTCGTTGTGGGCGAGGTGGGTGCCGGTGTCGGTGGCGCGCAGCACGAACTCGTGGCGCCCGGCGAACAGGCCGGGCACCGGCAGCCTGCCGAGCCACTGAAGGTGCCGACCCGGTTCGGCGACGGTGACGGTGGGCCGCATCAGCATGGGTTCGTCCTTGCCGGGCAGCAGCATGTTCAGTCGCAGCGTGCCGCCGACCTCGGCGTTGCCCTGGCCGCGCACGATGAAGGGGTTCCACTGTTCGTAGGCGGCGAAGTCGGTGAGGACCTGCCACACCCGCCGCGGGTCGGCGGCGATGTCGATCTCGGTGCGCAGGGTTCGCATGGGTTTCCCCCAGTGGTCAGCGGAGCAGAGTGAACAGCACACCGGCTTCGATGGCGCCGAGCACCGCGCCGATGGTCACCTGGGCCACGGTGTGGTCGGTCAGCTTCACCCGCGACCAGCACACCAGCGCCACCACCGGCCACAGCAGCGCCGCCCACGGTCCGTAGACCAACATCAGCACGATCACGCTACCCGCGGCGACCCCGGCGTGCACAGAGATCTTCCACTTGCCGAGACTGGTGATCACGATTGTGACCAGGATGGAACCGAGCATTGCCACGGTGAGCGCGATCAGCTCGCGCGGCCCGCCGAACCAGGCGGTCAGCAGCACCCCGACCAGCAGCGAAGCGCTGCCCACGATGAACGGGATGAGCCTGCCCTCGCGGTTGCGCACATGGTGTCCGTCATAGCGGCCCGCCCGCGCGCCGCGCACGATCACCCCCATCGGGATGGCGGCGCCGAAGACCGCGATGAGCAGCCCCCAGCCCAGGGTTTCCGCCAGTCGCGCGGTGGGTGATGGCACATGCGCGAGGGCTCGCCAGGCGATCAGCGGCGGCATCAGCACGACCCACACCCAGGGCGCGAACGCCTCGGTGGTGGCCTTCGCCAGCGAACCCGACCAGCGCTTCTCCTGGGTCACCACAGCGCGACATCCCCTCGTCCATCGGCCCGCTTGCAGTCGATGTTGAGGGCCCCGGCCGAAAGCCTAGCCGCGGCACGCCAGGAGAGTGCGCGGAAATCCCCGGCCGGGTGGCGCTCAGGTCCCCGCGGTCCTGGTGCGGCGGACGACCGAGCAGGTGAGCCGGGCCGTGCAGGTGCGGCGGCCCGCCTGGTCGGTGATGACGATCTCGTGGCTGGCGGTGGTGGTGCCCAGGTGCAGGGCGGTGCACACGCCGGTGACCCGACCGTGGCGGGCGGCGCGGTGGTGGGTGCAGGACAGGTCGACGCCCACCGCGAGACCGCCGTCGCCTGCGTGGGCCATGGCGGCGGCCGAGCCGAGGGTTTCGGCGAGCACGGCGTTGGCGCCGCCGTGCAGCAGCCCGTAGGCCTGCCGGTTGCCCGCCACCGGCATGCTGCCGACCACCCGGTCCGGGCCGCGTTCGATGATGGTGATGCCCAGCCTGGTCACCAGTTCGTGCTCAGTCATGCCGTACCTCTCCCGCCAGTGGCGCCAGCGGACCGAAGCCGGGAACCGCCCGCATGGGTTCACACACCTCCGCCGAGGGCCGCAGCAACAGCGCCACCGCGCAGTCGGCCCGAGGGGGCGTGATGCCCAGTTCCCGGTACACCGCGGCGGTGCGCGGGGTGGGGGCGAGTTCGACGCCGAGCAGCAGCACCTGGTCGACGCCGGGCTCGGCGAGCAGTTCGCCCGCCACCGCCCGCATCTCGCCCGCCAGATCGGCCACTGTGGACAGTGTCGTGGCCGGGCCGCCGATGCCGTGGGCTTGGGCGATGTGGCCGAGCACCGCGGTGGGCACCGCCTGGTAGAACAGCAGCGGGTTGCGGTGGCGGCCCCGGCGCAGGTTGCGTTGCAGTTCCTCGGCGTTGACCGCGTCACCGCAGCCGCTGCCCAGCACCAGGGCCGTCGACTCGGTGCCGGGCTCGTGGCGCAGGCAGTGGGCGACCGCCTCGACCGCCAGCGGGCCGGACGGGGAGAGCGCGAAGCCCGGCACCGCGGGCACGCCCTCCGACCCGAGGATCGCGGTGCCCGCCACGGCTTTCACGCCGCCTCCCGCAGCAGGAGCGCGGCGTTCACGCCGCCGAACCCGGCGTTCACGGTCAGCGCCGAACGCACCGCGGCGGGCCGGGCGCGGTGCGGCACGTAGTCCAGGTCGCAGTCGGGGTCGGGCTCGGTCAGGTTCACCGTGGGCGACAGCAGCCGGTCGCGCAGGGCCAGCAGGCAGATCACGGCCTCGACGGCGCCGGTGGCCTGCATCATGTGCCCGGTGGCGCCTTTGGTGCTGCTCACCGGGGGTGGATGGTCGCCGAACACGGCTCGCAGCGCCCGGGTCTCCGCGACGTCGTTGAGCGGGGTGCCGGTGCCGTGCGCGTTGACGTAGTCCACAGTGGACGGTTATGAGCGGCACAGCGCGGCGTGGATGGCGCGGCGCAGGCCTGCGCCTTCGGGGTGCGGTTTGACCACGTGGTGGGCGTCGGTGGACAGCCCCCAGCCCGCGATCTCCCCCAGCGGCGCCGCCCGCCTGGCGTGGGCGTGCGCGGCGGACTCGAGCACGAGCACGGCCGCCCCGTCGCCGAGCAGCAGTCCCGCGCGGTCGCGGCTGAAGGGGCGGACCACCGGGTCGGTGGTGAGTGCGCGGCCGGAGTCGAAGTTGGCGAAGGTCTCGACGTCCAGCACGTGCACGCCGCCGCACACCACGACCTCGGCTGCGCCGCGGGCGATAAGCATGGCGCCGCGGATGATGGCGTTGGTGGCGGCGATGCAGGCCGAGGTGACCGCGACCCGGGGATGGCCCAGTCCCAGCGTCTCGCCCACCGTCCAGGGCAGCCAGCAAGCGGCGCTCGCGGCGACGCCGGAGCAGTCCCCGTCCAGGAAGCGGCCGGTGGCGCCGAGGTCGCCGTGCGTGGCCAGCAACACCGGGGCGTCCGGTGTGGACAGTCCGGCGGCGGCGAGGGCGTCGCGGGTGCAGTCCAGCGCGAGGTCCAGGGCCGCCGGGTTGCCGCGCCAGAGTGCGGCGTGCCGGGCGCGGAACGGGGTGGCGTCGAAGCGGGTGACCGGGACGAAGGCGTGGCGGCCGGAGAACACGCCGTCGGCCAGCGCGTCCAAGCCGTACCCGAAGGCGGTGCAGGCCTGCGCGCCGGTGACCACCACCGGTCGGCTCATGCGGGCACCAGCCAGCGGTGGATGGCCCGCGCCGAGGTGAACCCGGCGAGGTCGGCCTCGGAGGGATCGATGCTGATGCCGTGCCGTTCCTCCAGGTCGTGGATCAGCCACACCAGTGCCAGCGAGTCGAGCACCACCGGATCGTCGGGGCCCAGGTCCGGGGCGTCGGCGGCGAACGGGTCGCGGTGGGTGAGGATGGCCTGCACGTCGGTCAGCGTGATCACGCCGCACCCGCGGTTCGCCGGGTGACGACGCGGTCGACGAACGCGCCCAGGTCTCGCCGGGGTGCTCGAGGTAGTCCTCGGTCAGCGCGATGCCGTACTCCTCCTCGACACGGACATGCAGTTCCAGCAGGGCGAGCGACTCCAGCCCGAAGCCCTGCTCGTCCAGCGGAACGTCGTCGGGGATCTCGTCGGCGAGGTCGGTGTTGGTGACGTCGCGGATCAGGGCGAGCACGAAGCGGCGCACCTCGGTGTGCATGGGTACCTCCTCCTCTCACCGGGCCAGGGCCGCCCGGAGCAGTGCGGGGTCGCGCAGCGGTTTCCCGGTGGACGCGCGGGGAACCTCGGCGGCGATGTGGAACCGTTTGGGCACCTTGTGGTCGGCCAGCCTGCGGCGGGTCCAGCCGACGAGTTCGGCGGCCTCGACCTGTGCGCGGGTCCCGATCCAGGCTTCGATGCCGGGGGCGGCGACCACGACCGCCTCGGCGACGGCGGGGTGGGCCAGCAGCACGCGTTCCACCTCGACCAGGTCGACGTTGAGGCCGCCGACGATGGCCATCGAGTCGGTGCGACCCAGAATGCGCAGCGCCCCGGTGGCGGGGTCGTGGTCGCAGCGGTCGAAGGTGCGCAGCCTGCCGTCGACCCACCGGCCGGGCCCGTCGGCCAGGTACGGCGAGTGGGGCAGCGCGACATACAGTTCGCCGCCGTCCACTGTGGTCTCCACGCCGGGCACGGGCGGTCCGGCGGTGGGCGGTGCGCTGGTGCCGGACAGGTCGAGGCGACCGCCCCGGTCTCGGTCATGCCGTAGGACTGGCCGATGCGCAGCCCGAACCGCCGCTCGAACGCCTCGAACACCTCCGGCCGCAGCAGCTCCCCCGCGCAGACGGCCAGCCGAGGCAGCCGGGCGGGCAGCGCTCCGGTGGCGGCGCAGAGCAGTTCGTAGTGGGCGGGCACGCCGGGTCGCACCCGCAGTTGGTATCCGGCGTGTCCGGTGCGCAGCCGTGGGGTGCCGTCCTCGTCGATCATCACGCGGCGCAGTGCGGCGGCGTAGCTGCGGATGTTGGCCGCGGCGGAGGCGGGCTGGTCCTCGCCCCACAGGGCTTCGCGCAGCCGGGTCAGCGGCAGCGGCGAGTTCGCGTTGAGCAGCAGGAGAGCCAGCAGACTCCGCTGCTTGGGGCCGCCCAGCGGCAGCGACTCGCCGCCGCGGAGGACGGCGACCGGGCCAAGCAACCGGAACTCCAGCGTTGCATCTTTAACCGTATGGGACCGCCCCACCAGACCCTACGGCACCTAAATATTTGCCGAGGCAAGCTAGGTTGGAGTTCGGCCGGGTGAAAGACCTCCAATGGCGGGAAGCCGCCTGGCGGTGGGGTCTCAGCCGAGGAGGGCGTCCACGAAGGCGGCAGGCTCGAAGGGCGCGAGGTCGTCCGGGCCTTCACCCAGGCCGACCAGCTTCACCGGGACCGCCAGTTCACGCTGCACCTGGAACACGATGCCGCCCTTGGCGGTGCCGTCCAGCTTGGTCAGCACGATGCCGGTCACGTTGACGACCTCGGCGAACACCCTCGCCTGCGTCAGGCCGTTCTGGCCGGTGGTGGCATCCAGCACCAGCAGCACCTCGTCCACCTCGGCCTGCTTCTCCACCACCCGCTTGACCTTGCCAAGCTCGTCCATCAGCCCGGTCTTGGTGTGCAGGCGACCCGCGGTGTCGACCAGCACCGTGTCGGCCTTGGCTTCGGTGCCGCGCTTCACCGCGTCGAAGGCCACCGAGGCGGGGTCGGCGCCCTCGCGGCCGCGCACGACCTCGGCGCCGACGCGTTCGCCCCAGGTCGCCAACTGCTCGGCGGCGGCGGCGCGGAAGGTGTCGGCGGCGCCGAGCACCACCTGCCTGCCGTCGGCCACCAGCACCCTGGCCAGCTTGCCGGTGGTGGTGGTCTTGCCGGTGCCGTTGACCCCGGTCACCAGCACCACGCCGGGCCGCTGCCCGCTGCCGTTGACGCCGTGCGGGAGCGCGCGGACCGCGCGGTCGAACTCGGGGTGCAGCGCCTCGATGAGCACCTCACGCAGCAACGCGCGGGCCTGCTCGGCGGTGCGCACCCCGCGGGCGGCGATCTCCGAGCGCAGCCGCTCCACGATCTCGTGGGTGGTGGCCGCGCCGAGGTCGGCCATCAGCAGCGTGTCCTCGACCTCAATCCAGGAGTCCTCGTCCAGGTCACCGGCGCCGAGCAGGCCAAGCAGGCTCTGCCCGAACGCGGAGCGGGACCGCGACAGCCGCCCGCGCAGCCGCTCCAGCCTGCCCTCGGTCGGCTCGATGGCCTCCCGCTCGGGCGCGGGCGGCGTCGGCGGGGCTTGCGGTGCGGCCACCGGGGCGTCCGGCAGCGGGACGTCGACGATGTCGCGGCGCACCGAGTCGCGGGGCACGGCGGCGTCCTCGCCGACCCCGGGTTCGCCGTCGGTCTCGGTGCGTTCGGCGACCGGTGGCGCGCCGCCGGGGGCGAGGTTGATTCCCCCGCCCGCCTGGTAGCCGGCGCGGCCGGTGTCGGTGCGCTGCTGCTCGGCGAGGCTGATGCGACGGCGCCGGACCAGGAGCAGGCCGGTGACCACCGCGATCACTACCAGCAGAGCGACGGCGGCGATGATCCAGATCGTGGAGGTGGACACGCAGTCATCCTCGCATCAGGGCCGGTGGCCGCGCGTGGCGGCCGCTTGAGTGGAGATTGCGTGTCAGCGTGACGTGGGCGCCCCTGATCGACCATGCTCGTGCAAAGCCCAATGGGGGGAGGCAGGCATGCGCACGCTGGATCTCGCGGTCGTGCTGGTGTTTCTGGTCGGGATGCCGCTGTTGGGCGTGCTCATCGCGGGCAGACAGAAGTCGGCGGACGACTATTTCCTGTCCGAGCGCCGCATCTCCTGGTGGGTCGTGTGCATCTCGGTGGTCTCCGCCGAGACCTCCACGCTGACGGTGCTCAGCGTGCCGACCGTGGCCTACCTCGGCAGCTTTACCTTCCTCCAGTTGGCCATCGGCTACCTGTTGGGCCGCATCTTCGTGGCGTTCGTGCTGCTGCCCCGCTACGCCACCGGCGGCCTGGTCACCGCGTACGCGTTCTTGGGCAAACGCTTCGGTGGTGCGTTGCAGGCGACCGCGTCGGTGACGTTCCTGTTCACCCGGCTGCTCGCCGACGGTTTGCGGCTGTTCGCCACCGCCATCCCGATCAAGGTGATGCTCGCCGCCTACGGGGTGGCCTCGAGCTACTGGCAGATCGTGCTGGTGCTGGGTATCGGCATGGTCGTCTACAGCTACTTCGGCGGTGTCCGCGCCGTGGTGTGGGTGGACGCCATCCAGTTGCTGGTCTACGTCATCGGCGGGTTGGCCGTGCTGTGGGTGCTGGCGAGCGAGGTGCCCGCGGACTGGTTCTCCCGCGCCGCGGAGGCGGGGAAGTTCACCTTCATCGACACCAACGCCGACATCCTGACCAGCCCCTACGCCGTGGTGACCGCGGTCATCGGCGGCGCGGCGCTGTCCATGGCCTCGCACGGCGCCGACCAGCTCATCGTGCAGCGGCTGATGGCCTGCGGCGACCTGCGCGCCAGCCAACGCGCGGTGATCGTCAGCGGCGTGATCGTGTTCGTGCAGTTCGCGTTGTTCCTGCTGATCGGCACCATGCTGTGGACCTTCTACGGCGGCGCGGCGCCCGGCGCGTTGGGGCTGTCCAAACCGGACGAGCTGTTCCCCACCTTCGTGCTCACCGAACTGCCCGCGGGCCTGTCCGGGTTCGTGCTGGCGGGGGTGCTGGCCGCAGCGATGAGCTCCTCGCTGTCGGCGCTGGCCTCCTCCACCGTCACCGATGTGCTGGCGCGGATCCGCGGCCGGGCGCTCAGCGATGCCGAGGCGCTGCGGCAGGGCAGGCTGTGGACGGTCATCTGGGCGGGTCTGCTGATCGGCTTTGCGTCGATGTTCACCAGCCGGGACAACCCGATCGTCGAACAGGGCCTGGCCATCACCGGCTACACCTACGGCGCGCTGCTCGGCGCGTTCCTGCTCGGCCTGCTGGTCAAACGCGCGGGCCAGGTGGATGCGGTCATCGCGTTCCTGGTGACGGTGGTGGCCATGGCGGTGATCATCCTGGTGGTGCGCATCCCCACCGCGACCGGCGCGAAGGTGCTGGCCTATCCCTGGTACATCCCGCTCGGCGTCGCGATCACGCTGGCGGTGGGGTGGGTGTCAGCGGTGGCGCGGCGGGCCGTGGCGGAGAAGGCTTGACGCCATGGACGTAGTGGTCACGGAAGTACCCGAGCGCAGCCGCTTCGAGGCGCACGTCGACGGCGGCCTCGCCGGTTTCACCGACTACCGCCGCCGCAACGGCAGGCTGGTGCTCACCCACGCCGAGGTCGGCTCCGAGTTCGAGGGCAAAGGCGTGGCATCCAGCATGACCAGGCAGGTCCTGGACAAGGCGAGGGCCGCCAAGGAGCCGGTGCGGCCGCTGTGCCCATACATCGCGAAGTGGATCGAACGGCACCCCGAATACCGGAACGTAGTGGAAGAAGGATTCGGAACCGCTCCGTTGGACTGAGTGTTCCGCGTCGGGAATCCGTCACCCGTCGTCCACGCCCAAGCGACCGCAGGCGGCGTTCGCGACAAGCCTCGGTACGCCCGGTACAAGCGGCTTGTCGCGGCCACCTGATCACGAAATCCGGGCACCGGATTCCCGACGCGAAACACCCCTTTATCTGAACGCCCATTGCGCCACGCCCGTATGAAGCGGCAAGAGCCGGCACGCAGCCGGATCTGTCAGGACGAGGTGGCATGGCGCGTATAGGACGAGTGAGAAACCGGTGGGCCGAACCTCGGCGCACCGAAGTCGACTTACGTTGCGAGGAAGGCATCCGCGCGGCCTACACGGCTCACGGTGCGGAGCTTTACCGCTTCGCCCTCCGACAGCTTCACGACGAGGGCGCCGCCCAGGATGTCGTGCAGGAGGTGTTCCTGCGCGCCTGGCGGGCGGCACACAGCTACGACCCCTCGGTCGCCAGCCTGCGGGTGTGGCTTTTCGCCATCGCCCGCAACGTGGTGATCGACGAGACGCGCAGGCGGGCGATCCGCCCGACCGCGCATGACGATATCGCGCTCACCGCGATGCTGGGCAGCGGCTCCGGTGTGCCGGACACGTTCACGGAGTCGAGCCTGGACAGCTGGCTGGTCGAGGAGGCGATGCGCAAGCTCACCCCGGAGCACCGCAGCGCGCTGGTGGAGACGTACCTGAGGGGACGAAAGTATGCCGAGGTCGCAGCCGAACAGGGTGTCCCGGTCGGCACCGTGCGCAGCAGGGTGTTCTATGGATTGAAAGCGCTGAGACTGGCGCTGGAGGAAATGGGAGTACAACCGTGAACGTCGACGAGCACCGCTGGTTGCGGGAGCAACTGGGTGCTTTCGCTCTGAACCAGCTTGATCCGCGGGAGCGGATCGCGATTCAGGCGCACCTTGACGGCTGCCGCCCGTGCCGGGCCGAGTTGTCCTCCATCGCGCCCTTCGCGCAACTGCTGCGCAAGGTCGACCCCGAGCGGTTGGCCACCGAACCCGCCCCGCCTGCGGACTTCGGTTCGACCGTGCTGGACCGGGTTCGCTGGGAAAAGCAGCGCCAGACCCGCCAGAAACCGCGCTGGATACCGGCGGCCGCGGCGGCGGTCGTGCTGGGCATCGTCGGCGCGGGTGTCGGCTACAGCCTGGGGCAGCCGGTCAAACCCAACATCGAACAGGTCCCGGTGACCGCCCTGGCCCCCGCGGTCAGCGCCTCCGCCGGGCTGGTCCCGCACACCTGGGGTTCCGAGGTCGTGCTGTCCGGCACTGGCTTCGCCGAGGGCCAGCAGTACAAGGTCGTGGTGACCGATAACGCGGGCAGGCAGAGCAGCGCGGGCGAGTTCATCGGCGTAGGCCCTAAGGAGATGAACTGCAGCCTCAACTCCTCGGTGCTGCGGCCCGACGCCACAGGCCTCGAGGTCCGCGACACCAAGGGCGCGCTCGTCCTGCAGTCGAAGTTCTGACGTCACGGGGTGTGGCGCTGCCGCCGGGCGGCAGGCGCCACCACCACGATCAACGTTAGCGGCCTCTTTCCGACCCTTCGAGCGGCGGACGCGTCCCCGAGTCCAACTCCGTGTCCGAAGTTCGCGGAGAAGACGGTTCACGATGCTTCAGGGGACGGCGCGTCAGCCGGCTGTCGGATCGACCGTGGAGCGCGCCCACGCTGATGATCAGATACGGCGGCAGCCCTCGTCTCCGAGGGGCGCAAGCACATGTCCGGGCGCCAAGAATGGCCACAGGCACGTCAAAGCGATCAATGTGCGTCACTGCCCGTCGGCCCTGCGGGGGCCGATCGGTGGGCGGCGCGCATGCTCAGTCGGCGTCCAGGGTCGGCGCCGCGAAGGTGCCCATGAGTGCGCCGATGGCGGCGCCGAGGACCGGGAAGCGGGCGATGCCCAACAGCCTGGTCTCCGACGTGTCCTCGAGGTCGTCCACAGTGATCGACTCGGTCTTGTTGGCACCAGGGTCGGAGGAGGCGTGTAAGCCCCCGGACCCCATCGGCAAACCGCTCATACCTGTCACTCCCCGCATCCAGCTAAGGACAGACTGTACTTAGTGTGGCGCACCTTACAAAGGGTGCGCATCGGTCAGATGGTTCAACTTCGGCCACCCAGCGAAACGATCCTGTCTCGGCTGCGCAGCTTCCGGCGTAACAAGTCCTCGGTGAGTTCCTCGTCGTCGGCGGTGTGCAGTGCCTGGTAGCCGCGCCGCAGCACGACGGTGGCCTGCGCCGCGTCGCCTGCCTGCTCGCACCAGTCCGCCAACCGGTCGGTCTGCCGCAACACCTCGACCCCGCCGGGGTCCATGGCCAGGTACTGCTGCCAGACCCGCCGCCGGGCCTCGATGGCGGCGGTGTTCCTGCCCAGCCGCCACAGCGCCCGCGCGTAGTTGATCTCGATGTTGAGCAGGTCCGCGTGATCGCCCGGCCAGGTCTCCACGGCCAACTGCCGGAGTACCTCAAGCTCCTTGAGCGCGGCCTTGGCCCGGCCCGCCCGCAGCAGGATGGTGGTCCTCGTGCAGCGCATGCTCAACGTCTCCGCCGCCGTGTAGCCGTAGGTCCTGGCCATCCGATCGATGGCCTGGTCGGCCAGCAACTCGGCCCGCCCCAGCGAGCGCAATTCCCGCCAGGCGGATTCGTTGTCGCTGCGCCGCAGCGGAACCTCCACCAGCACCCGCAGCAGGTCCAGGGTGCGCGGGTGACCGAGCCCCAGCTTGGTTTCGGCCAGCTTGTAGGCCGGTTCCGCCAACACCATCGCGTCGCGGTGCTCGCCGAGCCTGGACAACGTGGTGGCGTAGTTGGCCACCGCCAGCAGCGTGGTCGGGTCGTCCTCGCCGAGCGTCGAGCGCCGCTCCCGGAGCACGAAGCTCTCCAGCTCCAGCGCCGTCCACAACCGGTCGAGCAGCTGCGTCCGCGCCTCCGGCGAACCCAGGTAGGTGGCCAGATCGCCCATGGTCAGCAGCGTTTCCCTGCTGTGCCCGAACCGCGCGATCTGCTCCTCGGCGGTGTTCCGCGCGATCTCGATCGCCCGGTCCCGGTGGTTGAGCAGGAAGTACACGTGCGCGAGGTTCGTCTGCGCCCGCCACGTGTCGTAGTCCTCCGGCCCCAGCACCTCCTCGGCCCGGTCGACGACCAGCTGGGCGGCGGCCAGGTCCTGGTCCACCCCGGTGCTGATCCGCTGCGCGACGGCGCAGTTCACCCTGATCCGGGTCCGCAACTCCCGCTCGTCCGCGGACTCCGATGGCGTGTGCAGGAACTCCAGCGCCCGCTCGAACGTGTCGGCGGCCTGCGTCCCGAGGTCGCGCTCGATCTCGTAGCACCCGACCCGGTACAGCAGCCGCGCCCCGCTGATCGACTTCTCCTCCAGCTCGGCCAGCTGCCGGGAGGCGGCCAACACGTGCGGCAGCAGGTGCAGGCAGCTATGCCACTCCGCGGGCGACCGCACGTCGGCGGGGAAGCTCGCGTCCAGGATGTCCACGACGTTGTGGGCGTGGTTGCGGGCCACCACCCGGTTCATCCCGCGCCGCACCGCGGCTTGCAGCGCGGAGGAGACGACCACATCGCCCTGCGCCACGTTGACCAGCGAGTTCCCGTGCAGCACCGCGAGCGCGGCTCGCCGCCGCTCCACGTTCGCGATGACGTCGGACGCCGCGGAGTTCTGCGCGGCGGGACTCAGCAACCCCAGTTCCAGCCGGGACGGCGCAACGTAGGCCAGCATCTTCAGCAGCATCTGGGCGTCGGAGTGCCGCGGGAACGCCTGCTGCCACACCGCGGCCACGGTCCCCCGGTAGCTGGGCGGTCGCCGCTCCAGCAGCCCGGCCTGCTCCGTGGAGGACAGGAACTCGTCCACGGTCATCAACTTGAGCTGGTCCGCGGCGTGGGCGAGCAGCAACGGAATCCGGTCCACCGCCTCGGCCACCCGGCGGGCGTCCCTGGCGGGCAGCATCTCGTCCCGCCGGAGGAACGCGACCGCTTCGTTGACGGTGAACCGCGGCACCTCGATGCACGGCGCCCAGTGCTGCCACTCGCGGTTCTGCGTCGTGACGATCACATGCCCGCGGTGCCGGTCCGGGATCAGGTCCATCACCTTCCGCGGGTCGCCAGCGGCCCCGTCGATGATCAGCAGCCATCCCCTGGTCCGGCTCATCGCGTGCTGGATGGCCTGGAGGTGGTCGGGCAGCGAGGCGTGCCTGCGCACCTTGAACAACCCCGCCAGGTCTTCGAACCCCGCCCGCAGCGACGCCTCATCGCTGGCGTGGATCAGCCGGATCACCGGGTAACTACGCATGGAAGCCCGCGCGTACTGCAACGCCAACTGGGTGGTCCCCACCCCCGGCACCCCCAGCAGCACCACCATCCGCTCACTGCTGGGCAGTTCAGTGTGCCGCCGAGGCAACGCCCGCCGAATGCTCCGCCGCAACCCCGGCCGCGCGAAGAACCGGTGGTCGACCTCCAGCCCACCGAGATCGCACTCGATCGCATGCCCCGCCTCCGCCGCCCGGTCGCCCGCCTCGCCCTCGTCGGCGTTGTCGTCGGCATCGATCCGCACCACCAGCACGGCGACAGCGAGCACCACCGCGAACGCGAACAACCCCAACGACCAGGACCACCGCTCGGTGAAGAACTTGATCGACGGCGCCACCACGAACCCCAGCGCCGTGGAAACAAACAGGAGAATCGCCCGCTGCCGCTTGCCCAGCTTCCCGAACACCCCGGACCTCCCCGCCCGATTACCCCAGCCCCAGCCCTTCCCAACAGACCAAACGCATCCCCCCACTCAGAGCATCCCCACAAACCCACTACCCCGCCAGAACCCCACCCAGACCGATCAATCCCCGAGAGCACATCGCGATCAACGGTCAACATTTCCCCACCGCAATTGTACTGCCACCTGCCTCGAAAAGCCGGAAAACGTTTCAACAATTGCTCCGTCAACCAAAAGGGGTCAGCCCGGAATCCCATTAGCCCAGCCGGGCGAACCCACCCCATTCGCCACCCAAAGTTGACCTTCCCCCACCACGATTGACCTCCCGCGATTTCCGGAGGTACGAGCGGTGCCCAAACTCCTCAGCTACGCCGACGCCGTCAAGATCCTCGGCGGCAAGGACAGCGAGACCGTCGCCAGACTCGACAACCTGGCAGGCGGCCTCATCCTCGGCACAGCCGCAGCCACCGGAGCGCTGCCCACCCTGGGCCTACTCGGCGCCAAGAACGAGGCAGTCCGCCTAGGCAACAAGCTGATCACCGGTATAGCCGAAAAACTCCGCGGTCAAAGTCGCTACGACCGCACACGGCGCATCGCGGCTGCGCACGGAATAGTGGTAGTGAGCGCCTACTTCGAAGCGCTCCAGAAACTCCCGCTTCCATTCGATCTCGCAGAACTCGAACTTAGCAGAGCCGAGCAACTCCGATTAACCACAGGGGACGATCACGGCACAAATCATCTCGACGGCATCATAGAACTCATTCTGCTCGCCGATCTACCGATTCCCGCTGCGCATTCACCGCTTGAGACCACACTGGAACGTCTCACGGAATACTACTTCACCATTGGTGTTCGACTGGCCTCATTCGTAAATGGCCTAAAACAGTGGGAAGAACTTCCTGACCGCTTCCGTGAAAAGTTCGCCAAACAACTCCGAGAAGAAGCAGTAGCGGAATCGAAGATTTGCTACGAAACACACTTGCGCAAATTAGCCTCAGAATGCCCCGAAGTCGCCCTATGGGCCAATTTTGTCGATCACCAAGCAACAAGAAACCAGGTCCGAGAAGTACGAAACAGCCTTCAAGGACTGGAGCGGCTGCTCTCGGAACTGACCGAAAACAGGGTCCCCCGACACGCCCGGGAATCTCTCGCTGTCCGCTATCGGGCCGCATTGGACAAACCCATCCTCACCGCGGGTGATATGCCAGAGAACCTGCGTATCCCCTTGCTGGGCGAAGGCTACGTAAACCCCGACTTCCGCGTCACCAGCGAGACACGTTGTTTGTCACAGGACTCCTGGTGGTCAACGCTGCCGGTTCGCGAAGATCTCGAAACGTTTCTCGCCGGACACCTGACCTCACTGAGGTCCGTGATGGCGCCGCTGGTGGTGCTCGGACAGCCGGGCTCAGGCAAGTCGGTCCTGACGAAGGTACTGGCGGCTCGGCTGCCGGTCAGTGATTTCCTCGTCATCCGAGTCCCCCTCCGGGAAGTACCGGCCGATGGTTCTATACAGCGGCAGATCGAGGCCGCCGTCGCGGACTTGACCGGTGAGAACACCTCCTGGCCGGAACTCGCCAGATCGGCGGAAGGCGCACTTCCCGTCGTGCTGCTGGATGGATTTGACGAGTTGCTCCAGGCTACCGGCACCTCTCAGTCGGATTACCTGGAAAAAGTTTATGAGTTCCAGGACCGCGAAGCCGAACTTGGACGGCCGGTCGCGATGATCGTGACCAGCAGAACTGCGGTCATCGATCGGGCACGGCTGCCGACGAGAACGGTCACCGTACGGTTGGAGCCATTCGGACAGGAACAGATCGCCGCATTCCTAACGATGTGGACCAAGGCAAATGGTGCCCTGCTTGCCGATCGCGGCCTGAGTCCATTGCCTCCACAGGTCGCCGTCCGCCATCCAGAACTCTCCGCCCAACCGCTCCTCTTGATGATGCTCGCGCTCTACGACGCCGACAGCAACGCATTGCAGCGAGAGGGAACCGCCATAAGCAGTTCTCAGCTGTACGAACGCCTGCTGACGAGCTTCGTCCGCAGAGAGATCGAGAAGACCGTGCCATATCTCCCGCCACAGGGGGTGAAGCAACTCGTCGAGGATGAGCTGCTCGACCTGTCGATCACGGCGATCGGGATGTTCAATCGCGGGCAGCAATGGATCACCGAACAACAACTCGACAATGACCTCACCGTGTTGCTGCCTCACCGGGGAGTGGAGCCATCGCAACAGGGACTGGGGGCACGGCTGACACCGGCTCAGCGTATTGTGGGGCGCTTCTTCTTTGTGCATGAGGCGCGAGCCACCAGGGAAGCTGAACGACTCCGGACCTATGAATTTCTTCATGCCACCTTCGGCGAATTCTTGGTGGCGAGACTCATCATGGAGGAACTTCGGGAACTCGCACTTCGAGCGTCCACCATTTCCCGACGCCGACCCGATCCAGTCGACGACAGCTTCCTGCGAGCTCTGCTCGCCTGCCTGCCGTTGTCTCTGCGCGAACCCACTATCCGATTCTTAATGCAGTTATTTGACACAAAGCCCGCTTCAGAACAAGATCAAATTTGCACAGTACTCAGCAACCTTTTCAACGACTGCATGGACCCCAAAACTCCGACTGGATACGATAGCTACCAGCCAATTCCAAACTCCCTACCCGAGGGCTACGCTTGCTACTCCGCCAATCTTGTCCTACTATTGACGGCGACCGCAGGGTCATCCGGACTACTCGGAACACTCGTGTTCTCAAATGAGAGACCCATTGACAAATGGAGATCCATTACAAGGTTCTGGAAATCGCAACTGGATTCCGAATCCTGGGGAAGTCTCTGCGATACCCTCGCCCTGACCCCGGCCTGGAGCACTATGTCGCAAGATTTCAGAATCACAGCCTTCGGAAGTAGGCCGCAAACACCTGATATAGAATGGCTAGCCGAACGCCAAGCAAAAGACATGCACTTCCGCGACTCCGCCAGGCGATACATACTTCCGAATGCAAATGAGCGCAATATGGCCTGCGACAACGTCGTCGATTTTCATGAACTCGCCTATAAGGAGCTTTCGGATATACTCGAAGGCGCACCCTACGTCATTGCATTCGATGGAGAATATTGGTCCCCGGCACGCGAACTAGTCACACTTCTCCTAAACGAGGCATACCTAACCGAGAAAGATATCCTTACTCAACGGTACGAAAGGTTGATTAAGTTTGGCAAACGATGGCGAAGTTCTGACACGGAACGCTACTTCCGACTGATTTACATCAATATCATGTGCAATCACCAGCATTTGGATCGGGCGTGGCTACTGAGCACTCTCACCGATGAGATTTTTCGGCCGTTTCGTACGATGTCAGAGCGCTTTGATTGGGCCAAAGGGTTTGGGCACCTGGTCAATCAGGCCGTGCACGAGCCGCCCGCGACCGACAGTTCGGCGTGACCGTTCGGGGTGGGGGTGGGTTCGGTGCTGCGGAGGCGTTGGGAGATGACTCGGGTGATGCCGTCGCCGCGCATGCTGACGCCGTAGAGGGCGTCGGCGATTTCCATGGTGGGCTTTTGGTGGGTGATGATCAGCAGCTGGGACTTTTCGCGTAGCTGCTCGAAGAGGGTGATGAGGCGGCGGAGGTTGGTGTCGTCTAGAGCAGCCTCTACCTCGTCCAGGACGTAGAAGGGTGAGGGGCGGGCTCGGAAGATGGCCACGAGCATCGCTACCGCTGTCAGGGACTTTTCGCCGCCGGACAGCAGGGAGAGGCGCTTGATTTTCTTGCCTGGGGGGCGGGCCTCTACCTCTACGCCGGTGGTTAGGAGGTCTTCGGGGTCAGTCAGGAGCAGCCTGCCTTCGCCGCCGGGGAAGAGGGTGGCGAAGACGGTTTCGAATTCACGGGCCACGTCCTCGTAGGCCGAGGCGAAGACTTCCAGGATCTTTTCGTCGACGTCCTTTACGACTGTGAGGAGGTCGCGGCGGGTGGCTTTGAGGTCTTCCAGCTGGGTGGAGAGGAACTTGTAGCGTTCCTCGAGGGCCGCGAATTCCTCCAGGGCCAGGGGATTGACCTTGCCGAGCAGAGCCAGGTCGCGTTCGGCTCGTTTGGCTCGGCGTTCCTGGGTGGGGCGGTCGAAAGGCGACGGCGCTGGGGCCGTGACCTGTTCGCCGCGTTCCTTGGCCTGCTCGTATTCGGTGATTTCAGCGGAGCTGGGTGGGATGGGGGCCTGGGGGCCGTACTCCTCCACCAAGTCGTCCAAGCCCATGCCGAACTCTTCGGCGATCTTGGTTTCGAGCTGTTCGATGCGGAGGCGTTGTTCGGCTCGGAGCATCTCGTCGCGGTGGACGGCGTCGGTCAGCTTCTCCATGTCGGTGGAGAGTTCGCGGACCTTGGTGCGGACGGTGGCGACGGCGGCTTCGCGGAGGGCGCGTTGGGATGCTGCCTCGTCGCGTTCGGCTACCGCTCGGGTGAGGGAGAGAGTCATGCGTTCGAGGGCGATCTCGCCGGCTTGGACCACGGCCTCGGCTACGCGGGCGCCTCGGATTCGGGCTGCGGCGGCGGCTTCGGCTCGGGCGCGGGCCTCGCGTTCGGCCCTGGCCTGGCGGTAGAGCTGGTCGGCTTTGCCTGCGAGTGCCCTGGCGCGTTCCTCGGCGGTGCGCAGGGCTAGGCGGGAGTCCATTTCCTGTTGGCGGGAGGTGCCGAGGGAGGCGGCGATCTCGTCGCGGTGGGTGGTGTCGGGCTCCTCGTCCAGGGGCTCCGACTCGACCAGCAGGAGGCGTTCTTCCAGTTCCGTCAGCTTGGCGAGGGCTTCGGCGCGGGCGGCTTCGACCTTGGCGCGTTGGGCGGCGGCTCGGTCGACCTCGGCGGTGGCCGAGCGGGCGGCTTGGCCGAGGCGGGCGAGGCGTTCGGAGGTGCGGGCCTGGGCGACCTTGGCTTCGTTGCGCTGCTCGGCGATCGCGTTGACCTCGGCGCGGCGGGCCTGTTGTTCGGCTCGGGCGCCTTCCAGGGCGGCGCCTGCGGTCTCGGCGGCGCGTTGGGCGGCGCCGAGGGCTTCCTCTGCCTCATCGACGGCGGCTTGGACCTCGATGACGCTTTGGCTGCGGCCGGAGCCACCTACCGCCCAGTCGGCGCCGAGCAGATCGCCATCGGGGGTCACCGCGCGGACGGTCGGGTGGGTCGCGACCAGGGTGCGGGCTTCGTCCAGTGTGGACACGACCGCCACTTGGTCCAGGGCTCGAGCGAGGGCGGGGCGGAGGGCTTCGGGAGA
Organism: Actinorectispora metalli; assembly: GCF_056323685.1. Classification (NCBI taxonomy): domain Bacteria; kingdom Bacillati; phylum Actinomycetota; class Actinomycetes; order Pseudonocardiales; family Pseudonocardiaceae; genus Actinorectispora; species Actinorectispora metalli. The sequence goes on along the minus strand of NZ_JBREYE010000001.1, from coordinate 3,827,457 downwards.
ACGCACCAAGTCGAGTGCCCAGCGGGAACCGTCCGGCAGGGACGGCCACTGGGAGCGGTCCATAGTGGAGGGTGCGTTGCCGACGAGGATGCCCGCGCGGCCGGAGTCGGTGGACTTCAGCAGTTCCAGGGCGGCCACGGCGTCGGACTGGCCGGATACCGCCACCGCGTCGGCGACGGTACCGAGGGCGGCGGCCAGGGCGATTTCGGCGCCCGGTTCGACGGTGAGCAGCGCGGCGACCGAGCCGAGCAGGCCGGGGAGTTTGGCGCCTGCGGCCAGTAGGGCGCCCGCGCCGTCTTTGCGGGTCAGGCCTAGGGACAGCGCGTCGACACGGGCCTTCCAGGAGGCGATGTCGCGTTCGGACTTGCGTTCCGCGGCCACCAGTTCGTCCACGCGCTGCTTGGCCACTTCGTGCGCGGCCACGGCTTGGCGGTGGCGTTCGTCCAGGTCACCGCGGCCGTCGTCGTCGATGCCGTTGGACTCCTGCTGGTCCTCGTACTCGCGCTGGGCGAGTTCGGCGCGTTCGGCTGCTTCGGCGAGGGCGATGGAGAGGCGTTCGATTTCCTCTGCGGTGGCGCTTGTCTTGCTACGCAGGGCCTCGACCTGGCCGGACAGGCGGGCCAGGCCTTCGCGGCGGTCGGCGACGGCGCGGACTGCCGCCATGTGCTCGCGTTCGGCGGCGGCCAGTTCGCGCTCGAGTTCGCTGCGGCGCTCGATGGAGTCGGTGAGGGTGGAGCGGGCCTGCTCGACGGCGGCTTGGAGCTCGTCCTCCATGGCTGCGACGTGCTCGGCCTCGGCCTCCAGCTCGTCGGGGTCGCGGCCGGTGCGGGCGGCTTGGACGGGCTCGGCGAGGTGGCGGTGGCGTTCCACGGCCAGTCGGACCGTGCCGCGGAGGCGTTCCTCCAGGGCGGACAGGCGGTACCAGGTGTCCTGGGTCTGGGTGACGCGCGGGGCGTCGGCGGCCAGTTGCTCCTCCAGCTCGGTGAGCTGGGCCTGCGCGACCTGGAGTGCCTCTTCCACCTCGGCGCGTTTGGCGCGGGCGGCGGATTCGTCGGCCTCGTCCTTGGCCAGCTCGTAGCGCTTGGACACCAGTTCGTCGGCGAAGAGGCGGAGCTTGGCGTCGCGCAGGTCGAACTGCACGGCCTGGGCCTTGCGGGCGATCTCGGCCTGCTTGCCCAGTGGCTTGAGCTGGCGGCGCAGTTCCGCGGTGAGGTCGGTCAGGCGGGTCAGGTTGGCCTGCATCGCGTCGAGTTTGCGCAGCGCCTTTTCCTTGCGCTTGCGGTGCTTCAGCACGCCCGCGGCTTCTTCGATGAAGGCGCGGCGCTCCTCGGGCTTGGACTCCAGGATCGCGGCGAGCTGGCCTTGGCCGACGATCACGTGCATCTCGCGGCCGATGCCGGAGTCGGAGAGCAGTTCCTGGATGTCGAGCAGGCGGCAGGAGTTGCCGTTGATCTCGTACTCGTTGGCGCCCTCGCGGAACATCCGGCGGGTGATCGAGACCTCGGTGTACTCGATGGGCAGTGCGCCGTCGGAGTTGTCGATCGTCAGGGTGACCTCGGCGCGGCCCAGGGCGGCGCGGCCGGAGGTGCCCGCGAAGATGACGTCCTCCATCTTGCCGCCGCGCAACGCCTTCGCGCCCTGCTGGCCCATCACCCAGCTCAGCGCGTCCAGGACGTTGGACTTGCCGGAGCCGTTGGGGCCGACGACACAGGTGATCCCGGGTTCGAAGCGCAGCGTGGTAGCCGAGGCGAAGGACTTGAAGCCCCTCAGCGTCAGGCTCTTCAAATACACGGTGCGCTTGCCTTCCTGATGATCGCTTTACCACATATCCCACGGCGTGGGTATCCGCAGAAGGGTACCTGTGGACCTGTTCGGACTCCGGCAACCCGCCCGCCACGACTGAGGGATCAGCGCGAGATCATCGTTCGCTGAATCCTGTGAGATTTCCCCTGGCGGCGAACCACTGCTCGACTACCGTGTCCACGGTTCCGGGAGTATCCCCCGATCGGAGCAGCGCCAGCAACTGGGTGCACGCGTCCCGATGGCCCTCCGCCACTACCTCCACCCGGCCGTCGGCGAGATTCGTCGCGGTGCCCACCAGACCGAGTTCGAGCGCGCGGCTGCGCGTCCACCAGCGGAAACCCACGCCTTGGACGCGGCCGTGGACCCAGGCGAGCAGGCGCACTTTCTTGTCGTCGGCTGTCAATACCTCTCCAAAACTTGTCACGCGGAGTCGAAAATCAACACCGCTTGATCCCTCGAAAGAGTGAAAAACCTCTAGTACGGTCCGTGGCCATGAGTGAGCGACAACGCCTCGGCAGCGGCAAGCGCAGGTCTCGCGGAACGTGGATCGCGCTGTCGGCCTTGGTGGTAGCGGCTCTCGGAAGTGGCCTCACCGTGTTATGGACGTTACCGGCGTCCAAGATCGCGGTTGCGACGGTGAACTCCGAAACCAGCACCCACCCTCTGTTCAAGGCGACCTCCCCGACGATCACCAGCACCAGCAGCGAATCCCCGACTCCCACTCCCACCACCACGACCACTCCCCCCGCCACCAGCAGCACAACGGCGAAACCCACCACCACGAAGCCGAAGACGACCGAGGCCGCCCCGACCCAGCCGAAGGCGCCGCCCGGCACGGACCCGGCCGTGGCGAAGGCCGTCGAGATCACCAACCAGCAGCGCGCGGAGGCGGGCTGTCAGCCGTTGAAGATCGACAACCGGCTCAACACCAGCGCTCAGGGCCACAGCTCCGACATGGCGGAGCAGAAGTACTTCTCGCACACCTCCAAAGACGGCAGGTCCTTCGCCGACCGCGTCAAGGCGGCCGGATACCCTAGACCCGGCGGCGAGAACATCGCCAAGGGCTACCGGTCGGCCGAACAGGTCATGGACGGCTGGATGAAGTCGCAGGGCCATCGGGAGAACATCCTGAACTGCGGCTTCAAGACGATCGGCATGGGCGTTGACGAGCGCGGTTGGTACTGGACGCAAAACTTTGGTTGGTGACTTGAGTGGCGGATCTGTCGGGTGAGGGCACCAAGCGGCGGTTACCCGCCCAGGTTCTGCTCGCGGGGGTAGGCGTTCTCACCGCCACCGTGTTCGCGTCCATCGCGACGCTGGCGGCCGCGGCGGCGGACAGCGACCGCGACGCCGCGGGCACGCCGTCCCCCGCCACCCGACCGGTCTCCTCGCCGCCGACGCAGCTTCCGGTGCCGGTGCTGTCCTCGCTCTCGTCCAGCGCGAGTTCGACCAGCACCACACCGTCGTCGAGCACCTCCCCGACGTCAACCACCCGGTCGGTCCCCGGTCAGACCGGCGGACCGACCGGTGGTCCCGGGACCACGCCACCCAAGCCGCCCACCCACACCACGCCGCCGAGGACCACGACCCCGCCGCCGACTCCGACGACGACCACTCCTCCCCCGACGACCACCGAGCCGCCGACCGGAACCTGAGCAGGCATGTTCAGGCGGGTGGCGTGGAACCCGATGGCGACGCTGCCTTTGGCCGAGACCTGGCTTCGTGGGGGCCGCCTGGCTCAGCGGGTGGAGTGCGGCTGATTGGGGATTCGTTGTTCGACATCGGCCTGTCGTGCCGCCAGGCACACGACTCGATGTGGCGTCGGATCAGGGCCATGAACTGCGGGACCGGCATCTAGCCAATAAGCAGCGCAGCCCTCCCACAGCCTGTGGGTGGTCTCCGGTTCGACCGTCTTCAGCAGCAGCGAATTCGCGCCTCAGGCTGTGCGACAGCGAAGTGGGTCACGAATCGTCGTGCGCGGACCGGCGGAAAGGTTGCCGGTCATCGAAGACGTGGTTCAGGTCAGCAGCAGTGTTGTCCGCGCCATGCTTCGCGGCCCTCCTTGACCGCCACCCCCGCGATAACCAGGGCGACGACCGGGTCGGCCCAGTACCAGCCCAACAGAGTGTTGAGCAGCAGACCGGCCAGCAGGACGCCGGACAGGTAGGTGCACAGCAGCGTCTGCTTGGAGTCGGCCACCGCGCTGGCCGAGCCAAGCTCACGGCCCGTACTGCGTTGGGCATGGGACAGGAACGGCATGACCACGAGGGAGACGGCGGCAAGCACGATCCCGGCGGTGGAGTGCGCGGCCTGTTCGACACCGGCCAGCGCCCGGACGGATTCGACCGTGACATACAGGGCCAGCGCGAAGAACGAGAGCGCGATGGCCTTCAGCGCGGCCCGCTCGCGTGCCTTGGGGTCGGCGCCCGCGAACTGCCAGGCCACCGCGGTGGCCGAGGCGACCTCGATGACCGAGTCCAGGCCGAACCCGATCAACGCGGTGGAATCGGCGATTGTCCCCGCGGTGATCGCCACGACGGCCTCGATGACGTTGTAGGTGATAGTCGCGGCCACCAGCACCCGCAGCCGCCGCGTCAACACGACGCGCCGCTGGTCGGCGTCGGCGACCGCCGTGGTCTGTGCTGAACAGCAGTGGTCGGCCGCGGCCTGATCGGTGGGCAACGGCAGGTCCTGGTGGGATGGCCCGATCATTCCGGCGCCTCCGATGCCGTCACGGCCGGTTCGTCAACGCAGGACTCGGTCGGTTCGACGGCGAGCACGACCTTGACCAACTCCCGCAAGGCCTGGGCCAGGTGCGGGTCCGACAACGCGTAACGCACCTGCCTGCCCTGATAGGTGGCCACGACCAAACCGCAACCACGCAGGCACGACAGATGATTCGACACATTCGACCGGGTCAACCCGAGCTGCTCGGCCACCTGAGCCGGATACCCGGCACCGTCGAGCAGAGCGATCAGGATGCGGCACCGAGTCGGATCGGCCAACGCCCGCCCGACCCTGGCCAGCGCCTGTTCGCGCGCTTTACTCCTCAACACCCGCCGAACAGTACAGTGCCTGATGAACTGTTCAGTGCGTCGTGATACGAACGTTGTCGATTCCCGGGCGGCAGTGACCCGCGCCGGATATAGCTGGGGCGCTCCGACTCAACAGATTCCTGCCGTACCCGAAGGCCTCGTCGTCAACGAAGCATTCGGGTACGGCACGGAGGGTGGCGTCAGAAGGACATGCACAGCGGCGGGGGCCGGTCCACGATCTCCCGGGTGAAGTAGTGCTCGAAATCCTCACCGCGGTCGTAAAGCCACCGGACGTCGACACCGATGCGCGCGATTGCCTCCGCCGACAGCGTGCGGTCGGCCCCCTGCAGGCGGCCCAGCTCGTCGTATTTGACGCGATACAGGATCTTTGTGCCCAAACCGACCAATTCGGGCAGTTCGCTGCAATTCAACGCCTCGCGCACGTCGCTCATTTTGAGCACTCGGATGTGCTCGCCCGCGTCCGCGCGGAAGCGCAGGGCGTGCATTTCCCAGTGCAGGTACGGCGTGAGGGGCTCGTCCACCAATCTCACCCGGATGCCGGAAAACGTCCGCTTGCCACCGCTCTGGTACCGGTTCGCCACCGAGCCCATCACCGCAGGTAGACGGTCCAGAGCCAGCTGCCACCTGCCGCTGTCGAGCGCGCACCAGCTGTCGCTTTCCGGCTCCTGTACGAACTGCCTGCATTCCAGCTTCCAGAACAGCTGGCGAACCTGGGCGTAACGCTGCCAGAAGTCTTCGAGATAGTCCTCAGCGGAAAGCGGCCTCCACTCCACGTCGTGTAGGGCTTCAAATAAAGGGCGGTCCGGTTTCGGGGGAACCGGTGGCATCTTCAACACCCCCAGTTATGTCACTATAACCGAGAGTAGCCACCTGAAATTACAACAGGCAAGTCCACGATCCGGTGATGAAGTGCAATACAACGCACACTCCGAGTGTCCGTCAGGTTTCGAAGCGGTAACCCATACCTGCTTCCGTCACCAGATGACGCGGACGTGAGGGTTCGGGTTCCAGCTTCCGCCGCAACTGAGCCAGATACACCCGAAGGTAGTGCGTCTCGGTGGCGTACGCGGGACCCCAGACCTCCTGGAGCAACTGCTTCTGCGACACCAGCTTCCCGCGGGCCCGCACCAGCACCTCCAGCACACCCCACTCGGTGGGCGTCAGGTGCACCTCTTTGTCCTCGCGGTGCACCTTCTTGGCCGCCAGGTCGACAGTGAACGACGCGGTCTCCACGATGGCCTGCTCGTCGTCGGCGGAGACGGTGGCCCGCCGCACGGCGGCCCTCAGCCGCGCCAGCAACTCGTCCATGCCGAAGGGCTTGGTCACGTAGTCGTCGGCGCCCGCGTCCAGCGCGTGCACCTTGTCCACCGAGTCGGTGCGGGCGGACAGCACGATGATCGGCACGCTGGTCCAGCCGCGCAGCCCGGCGATCACCTCGGTGCCGTCCACATCGGGCAGACCCAGATCGAGCACCACCACATCGGGCTTGCCGTCCACCGCGGCGCGCAGCGCGGCGTTCCCGTCGTGCGCGGTCAGCACCTCGTACCCGCGGGCGGTGAGGTTGATCCGCAGCGCGCGCACGATCTGGGGTTCGTCATCGATCACGAGCACCTTTGTCATGCTCTCGCCTCCGTGCCATGCGTGACCCCAGTGTTGTCCACCGTGGACGGTAAAGCAGCGGGCAAGCAGATGACTACGGTCAAACCACCGCCCGGGGTGTCTTCCGCCCTGATGGTCCCGTTCATCGCCTCGGTGAACCCTTTGGCCACCGACAGTCCGAGACCAACGCCACTGCTGGGACTGCGGTCGCCCAGCCGCTGGAATGGGGCGAACACCTCTTCGGCCGCGCCCTTGGGCAAACCGGGCCCGTGGTCGGTGACCCGCAGTTCCACCGTGCCCGCGTGCGCACTGGCGCGCACCACCACGTACGGCTCACCGTCGCCGATATCGGACGGGCGCCCGTGGCGCAGGGCGTTGTCCACGACGTTGGCGATGACCCGCTCCAGCAGGCCGACGTCGGCGCTGAGCAACGGCAGCCGCTCGTCCACGTGCACCGCGACCAGCCTGCGCCGCTCGTCCAGGCTGCGCAACGCACGGGCGACCACCTCGTAGTAACCGACGTCGCGGTACTGGGGGCGGACCGCGCCGGTGGCCAGGCGGGAGGAGTCCAGCAGGTTGCCCACCAGCGCGGTGAGCCGGTCCGCGGACTCCTCGATGGTCTCCATCAGCTCCGCTCTGTCCTGTTCGGACAGCGGCAGGTCACCGTCGCGGAGGCTGCCGATGGACGCCTTGATGGAGGTGAGCGGTGTCCGCAGGTCGTGGCCGACCGCCGAGAGCAGCGCGGTGCGCAGTTCGGTGGTGTCGGCGCGCTGCCGCGCGGCCAGCGCGTCGGCGGCGAGCCGCTGCTGGCGCAGCGCGAGCAGCGCCTGACCGGCCGCGGTCTCCACGACCCTGCGGTCCGCGGCGGCCAGCGTGCCGCCCCGCAGCGCGAGTTGCACATCGGCGGTGATGGGCACCGCGGTGTCGGCGTCATCGGGGGTGGTCGCGGGCGTGTGGCCCGCCGACGCCACCCGGCGCCAGCCCTTGCCGCGGCGCTCCAGCAGGCTCACCGAGGTGAGGCCGAAGTTCTCCCGGATCTGCACCAGGAGTTCCTGCACCGGGTCCTCGTGGGTCAGCACGATCCGGGCGTAGGAGGCCAGCAGCGCGGCCTCGGTGCGTGCCCTGGCGGCCTGTTCGGACCGCCGCGCCGCCCGGTCCACGACCAGCGCCACCAGGACGGCGACGAGGAGCATCGCGAGCAACGTGATCACGTTCTGCTGGGTGTCGATGTCCAATGTGTACAGCGGCGGGGTGAAGAAGTAGTTCAGGGCCAGCGCGCTCAACGCCGCCGCCAGCAGGGCGGGTCCCAGCCCGCCGACCAGCGCGACGATCACGGTGGCCAGTAGGTACCCGACCATGTCGGTGGACAGCACCAGGTGGTCGCGGAAGAGCACCCCGGCGGCGGTGAGCACCGCGGGCAGCACGAGCGCCAGCAGCCAGCCGAGCGCGATCCGCCGCGTGGGCATCGCGCTGCGCGAGGACCCGATGCGCAGCGGCTGCCGCGATTCGGGGTGGGTCACCATGTGCACGTCGATCGGACCCGAAGCCTGCACCACGGAGGCGCCGATCCCCTCGTCGAAGAGCCTGGCCAGCCGGGCGCGGCGGGAGGTGCCCAGCACAAGCTGGGTGGCGTTCACGCCGCGGGCGAAGTCCAGCAGCGCGGTCGGCACGTCCTCACCGACCACGGAGTGGAAGGTGGCGCCGACCGCGTCGGCGAGCTTGCGGGCGCGGGAGATGGCGTACGGGGACGGCCCGGCCAGCCCGTCGCCGCGCAACACGTGCACGACGAGCAGGTCGGCGCCCGCGCGGTGGGCGATGCGGCGGCCGCGGCGGATCAGCGTTTCGCTCTCCGGGCCGCCGGTGATCGCCACCACGACGCGTTCGCGGGTCTCCCAGGTGTCGGTGATGCGCTGCTCGGCCCGGTAGCGCTGGAGCGCGACGTCGACCTGGTCGGCCACCCACAGCAGCGCGAGTTCGCGCAGGGCGGTGAGGTTGCCGGGGCGGAAGTAGTTGGACAGCGCGGCGTCGACCTTGTGCGCCGGGTAGATGTTGCCGTGCGCCATCCGCCGCCGCAGCGCCTCCGGGGTGATGTCGACCAGTTCAACCTGTTCGGCGCGGCGCACCCACTCGTCCGGCACGGTTTCGCGCTGCCGCACGCCGGTGATGCGCTCCACCACGTCGTTGAGGGATTCCAGGTGCTGCACGTTGACCGTGGACAGCACGTCGATGCCCGCTTCGAGCAGCAGCTCGATGTCCTGCCAGCGCTTCTCCCGCTCCGAACCGGGCGCGTTGGTGTGCGCCAGTTCGTCCACCAGCGCGACCTGCGGCGCCCGCGCCAGCACGGCGTCGGTGTCCAGCTCGGCGAACTCCACGCCGCGGTGCTCGACGCGCCGCCGCGGCACCACGTCGAGCCCCTCCAGCAGCGCCTCCGTCTTCGCCCTGCCGTGCGTTTCCACGAACCCGACCACCACGTCGGTGCCGCGGTCGGCACGCCGACGGGCCTCGCCGAGCATCGCGAAGGTCTTGCCGACGCCCGGCGCGGCACCGAGGTAGATCCGCAGCTCCCCCCGCCGCCTGCCCGCCTGTTCCACCACACCTCCTGGTCCGTGAGTGGCGACCGATCTCTACCACTCACGGTGTTCTACCTGCGAAAAGTTGCCAGTGCTCTATTCAACTCCCCGACGTTGACCCGTGGCTCGCCGACGAAACCGAGGTCACGGCCCTGGATGTGGGCGGTGACCAGGCTTCGCACCTGATCCTGAGTGAGGCCGTTGGTTCGGGCCACCCGAGGGATTTGGAGCAGGGCGTATTCGGGGCTGATGTGCGGGTCCAGGCTGGAGCCTGAGGCCGTCACGGCGTCGGCGGGCACCTGGTTGGGGCGCACACCGTCGGTCGCCGCGATGAGCTTGCGGCGCTCCTCGATGAGTGCGGCCAGCTTGGTGTTGTCCATGGCCTTGTTGGAGCCGCCGGAGGTGGTGGGGTCGCCGCCGCCGAGGGGTTCCTCCGCCGCCGCGGCGGGCCTGCCGCGGAAGAAGCGGTCGTCGGCGCTGGTGACGTTGACCAGCTCCGAGCCCACCGGCAGGCCGTTGACGCGGACGATGGAGCCCTCGGCGTTCGCATGCAGACCGGGCAGCCGGGAGAAGCCCCAGATGGTCAGCGGGTACATGACGCCGGTGAGCACGGTCATGACCAGCAGCAGTCGCAGGCCTGCGCCGCTCTGGCGCAGAAACGCGGTTGTCCAACGCATGGTGATCACCCGATTCCAGGGATGAAGCGGACTACGAGGTCGATCAGCCAGATGCCCAGGAAGGGCGTGGCGATGCCGCCGAGGCCGTAGATGAGCAGGTTGCGGCGCAGCAGCGTGACGGCCGAGGACGGCCGGTACCGCACGCCTTTCAACGCCAGCGGGATCAACGCGACGATGACCAGCGCGTTGAAGACCACCGCGGAGGTGATGGCCGAGGCGGGGGTGGCCAGTCGCATGATGTTGATCTTGTCCAGTTGCGGGTAGATGGCCACGAACATGGCGGGCAGGATCGCGAAGTACTTCGCGAGGTCGTTGGCGATGCTGAACGTGGTCAGCGCGCCGCGGGTGATCAACAGCTGTTTGCCGATCTCCACGATCTCGATCAGCTTGGTGGGGTCGGAGTCCAGGTCGACCATGTTCCCGGCCTCCTTGGCGGCGGCCGTGCCGGTGTTCATCGCGACGCCGACGTCAGCCTGGGCCAGGGCGGGCGCGTCGTTGGTGCCGTCGCCGGTCATGGCGACCAGCCGCCCGCCCTCCTGCTCGCGTTTGATCAGCGCGAGCTTGTCCTCGGGTTTGGCCTCGGCGAGGTAGTCGTCGACGCCCGCTTCCTCGGCGATGGCCTTGGCGGTCAGCGGGTTGTCGCCGGTCACCATGATCGTGCGGATGCCCATGGCGCGCAGTTCGGCGAACCGCTCCGCCATACCGGGCTTGACCACGTCGGACAGCCGGATCACGCCGAGCACGCGGTTGTCCTCCGCGCACACCAGCGGCGTGCCGCCCTGGGCGGAGATGCGGTCGGCGAGGTCGTCCACTTCGGACGGCACGGTGCCGCCGTTGGTGCGCACCCACACCGCGACCGAACCGGCGGCGCCCTTGCGGATCTGCCTGCCGCCGAGGTCGATGCCGCTCATCCTGGTCTGCGCGGTGAACGGCACGAACTCCCCGGCCCGCTCCACCGCGTCGGGTTCGGCCGCCAGGCCGTGTTCGGCGACGCAGAGGTCCACGATGCTGCGGCCTTCGGGCGTCTCGTCGGCCAGGCTGGACAGCCGGGTCGCGGCGGCGAGTTCGGCGGTGGACACGCCGCCCACGGGCAGCAGTTCGGTGGCGCGCCGGTTGCCGAAGGTGATGGTGCCGGTCTTGTCCAGCAGCAGCGTGTCCACATCGCCCGCCGCCTCGACGGCGCGGCCCGATTTGGCGAGCACGTTGCGCTGCACCAGCCGATCCATGCCCGCGATGCCGATGGCGGAGAGCAGCCCGCCGATGGTGGTGGGGATGAGGCAGACCAGCAGCGCGGTCAGCACGATCACCGACAGCAGCCCGCCGGAGTACCCGGCCATCGGCTGGAGCGCGACCACCGCGAGCAGGAAGATGATGGTAAGGGTGGACAGCAGGATCGTCAGCGCGACCTCGTTCGGTGTCTTCTGCCGCTGCGCGCCTTCCACCAACGCGATCATGCGGTCCACGAACGACTCGCCGGGTTTGGTGCTGATCCGCACCACGACCCGGTCCGACAGCACGGTGGTGCCGCCGGTGACCGCCGAGCGGTCGCCGCCGGATTCGCGGATGACCGGCGCGGACTCGCCGGTGATCGCCGACTCGTCCACGGTGGCGATGCCCTCGACCACGTCGCCGTCGCCGGGGATGACCTGCCCGGCCTCCACGACCACCAGGTCGCCGACGCGGAGCTGGGTGCCGGGCACGGACTCCTCGGTGCCGTCCTCGCGGAGCCTGCGGGCGACGGCCTCCTTCTTGGCGCGCCGCAGCGATTCGGCTTGAGCTTTGCCGCGGCCTTCGGCGACCGCTTCGGCAAGGTTGGCGAACAGGACGGTGAACCACAGCCAGCCCGCGACCAGGAAGCTGAACACCCCCGGTTCGGCGATGGCCAGCACGGTGACCAGCACCGAGCCGACCCACACCACGAACATGACGGGGTTGCGGGCCTGGTGGCGGGGGTCGAGCTTGCGCAGCGCGTCCGGCAGCGAGGCCACCAGCTGGCGGGGGCTGAACGCGCCCGCGGCGACCCTGCTGGGCTGCGGCGGGGTTTCCACGGGACGGTGTTCCAGGGTGGTGCTCATGCCAGGGCCTCCGCGATCGGGCCGAGTGCCAGCGCGGGGAGGAAGGTCAGCGCGGCGACGAGGATGACGGTGCCGCCCAACATGCCCGCGAACAGCGGGCCGGAGGTGGGCAGGGTGCCCGCGGTGGGCGGGTGCTGCTTCTGCTCGGCGAGCGACCCGGCCAGTGCGAGCACCGCCAGAATCGGCACGAAGCGGCCGATGAGCATCGCCACCCCGAGGGCGGACTGGAAGAAGTCGCTGGTCACGGTGAGGCCGGCGAAGGCGCTGCCGTTGTTGTTGCCCGCCGAGGCGAACGCGTACAGCACCTCGGACAGCCCGTGCGCGCCGTCGTTGTTCAACGCGTTCACGGTGGAGGGCAACGCGAGGGCGAGACCGGCGCCGAGCAGCACCACGGTTGGCATGGCCAGCAGCGAGATCGCCGCCGCCGTGACCTCCCGGCGCCCCAGCTTCTTGCCCAGGTACTCAGGCGTGCGGCCGACCATCAGACCGGCGAGGAACACCGCGATCACGGCCAGCACCAGCATGCCGTACAGGCCCGCGCCGACCCCGCCGGGCGCGACCTCGCCGAGCAGCATGTTCAGCATCAGCACGCCGCCGCCGAGACCGCTGTAGCTGTCGTGCAGGGAGTTGACGGCGCCGGTGGAGGTGCCGGTGGTGGACACGGCGAACAGCACCGAGGACGGGATGCCGAAGCGGATCTCCTTGCCCTCCAGCGCCGCTCCCGCGGCCTGTCGCGCGATCCCACCGGTGCTGGTCTCCGCCCACAGCGCGATGGCGAACAGCCCGGCCCAGATGGTGCCCATCACGGCGAGCAGCACGTGGCCCTGCTTGGGCTGGCCGACCAGGCGGCCGAAGGTGCGGGTCAGGCAGACCGGGATCACCAGCAGCAGGAAGATTTCCAGCAGGTTCGTCCAGGCGTTGGGGTTCTCGAACGGGTGCGCGGAGTTGGCGTTCATGATGCCGCCGCCGTTGGTGCCCAGTTCCTTGATGGCCTCCTGGGAGGCGATGGGCGCCAGCGCGATGGTGTGCTCCTGCCCGTCCACGCCGGTCACTGTGACGCCCGAGGACAGGCTCATCACCGTGCCGAGCGCGACCAGCAGCACGGCGGCGATGGCCGCTCCGGGCAACAGGACGCGCAGCGTGCCGCGGGTGATGTCCACCCAGATGTTGCCCAGCCGGTCGGTCTTGGCGCGGGTGAAGCCGCGCACCAGCGCCACCGCGACGGCCATGCCGACCGCGGCGGAGACGAAGTTCTGCACGGTCAGCCCGGCCAGCTGCACGGTGTGGCCGAGCACCGCCTCCGGCACGTAGGACTGCCAGTTGGTGTTGGTCACGAAGCTGACCGCGGTGTTGAACGCGATGCCGGGCTCCACCGCGCCGCGGCCGAAGTCCAGCGGCAGCAGCGGCTGGAGGCGCTGCATCAGGTACAGGAAGGCGATGGAGGCGAACGAGAAGCCGAGCACGCCTGCCGCGTAGGCGCTCCAGCGCTGCTCGGAGTCGGGGTCGACCCGGACCAGGCGGTAGATCACCCGCTCCAGGCGGGTGTGTCTGCTGCTGGTGTAGACCTTGGCCATGTACTCGCCCAGCGGCTTGTACACCAGTGCCAGCGCAGCGAGAAGAAGGCCGACCTGCACCAGGCCGGCCGCGGTGGAAGACATCAGAATTTCTCCGGCCGAATCAGTGCCACGAAGAGATAGGCGATCAACAGCAGGGCGAGGATGCCGCCCGCGGTGTTTGCCAACAGATCAGTCATGTGCGTCCCCAGAACTCCTCGTGACGCGTCCCCAGTGAAGTTGTCACAGCCGCTCGAAACCTCGCAGCGTCAACGCGAGGCCGAGGAAAACGGCGATCAACAGCACGGCAAAGGCCATATCGGCCATCTGCACCGCGCTCCTCTCGTCCGGTCGGGCTGCCGCCGTCGGCAGCCGGTTCAGGCCAGGGTGCAGGTCGCAAACGCCGGTCCGAGGGCGGCTAACGACTCCTTGACACGCCCGAGGCACTCACTTACGGGATCCTGACGCGCCGGGTGACAGCCGTCTCCAGCCCGACATGATCGGCAAAGACCGCATAACGCCTGGTTACCAAGCCGTTATCCGCGCCTGCGCGGGCCGGGCTCCAGCGGTTCTCCAGCGCGTTAGGGAACCGTGTAGGCACATGATCAACAATCTCAGGAGGTGATTCGCCGTGGGCGATGCCGTTGACAGGCGGAGCCTGCTGCGGACGGTCGGCGGCGCGGGCGCCCTGACCACCGCGGGCCTGCTCGCAGGCGCGACCCCCGCCGGGGCCTCGCGTCCCCGCATGCACCCGGCCATCGGCAACTGGCGCGGCACCAACGCACGGCCGGACTCGTCGGCCCAGCTCATCGCCACCTTCCAGGCGGACGGTGTCGTGCACATCAACTCCGACGGCGACCCCGCCGCCGGGTCCTGGGCCCCGCTCGGCCCGAACACGCTGGAGTTCAGCATCCGGCACTTCGTCGTCACCAACGGCACCTATATCGGCGAGGTGCGCGCCTATCACAAGGCGACCATCAAGGGCGACACCCTGATGTCCGAGGGCAAGGCGGTGCTCGTCTCCCCGGACGGCAGCAGCACCCCCGCGATGCCGGTCTCGATCAACGCGCAGCGCTACGGCATCGAGCGCCTCTAGCCCCTCCCGAGCGCGGCGGGCGCCTTCTCCAGGAGGTGCGCCCGCCGCGTTCCCGTGCGCGGGTACGGTGCCATTTTGTGATCACCGGCCGGTGGAGTGCGTATTCACGGTGAGGCTCGACTCGCGGGCAAGCGATCTCCGCCACACGGGTCATGAGGCGGCACAATTGTCCAACTGGCCAGAAGCTACGCCGGACAGTGCAAGAAATGCCGTCGAATGTTGGCTCAATGAATCGCACTTTGCTCAAACGGATGCCGGATATGCCGGTCCGGCTGGACATGCACCATCCGATTCTGAAACTGTCCTGAATAGACGAAGCAGACAAAACCGAACTCGGAGGTGCAGGGTGGTGGCGCAGCAGGTCACCGAACAGGACGCGCTCGCGGTGGTGCTCGCGGTGCATCGACTCATTCGCAGCCTCCGCCGCGGACTGCCGACCTCCGATCTGCCGCCCACTCATCTGATCGTGTTGGCAGTGCTGTCCGAGCAGGGCCCGATGCGGCTGGGTGAGCTGGCCAACAAGGTGCCGTGCTCGCAGCCCACCGCGACGACGGTGGTCACCAACATGGAGCCCGGCGGCCTGGTCCGGCGGGAGCCCGACCCCGATGACGGCCGGGCGGTGCTGGTGACGCTCACCGAGCGCGGACAGAAGCGGATCAACGCGATGGCGCACGGGCAGGCGGCGCTGTTGGCGGAGCGGATGCGCGAGTTGTCCGACGATGAGCAGCGGACGCTGATGGCCGCGGCGCCGCTGCTGCGCAAGCTGACCGAGGATGTCACGGTCTGAAGCAGAGCATCGCGTCCCGCCATGCCCCCGATGCACGGCGGGGCGCGGTGCCCTCTGACGCCCGTTCAGCCCGTGGGCGGAATGGGGGTAGCTGGTTGAGTCGTCGTGGTTGTGGGCGTCGGCGTTACCGATGAGCCCGTTTTGGCCGGTACGACGGTCTCGAATGGAGCAGTCGGCTGGATCTCGCGGCAGCCGTTGGACCCGTATTCGGTGGTGGGCTGCGGGAACCGGTTGCGCTTGGTTTCCTCGTTGTTGTCGTACCGGCAGCGCTCGACACGCACCGCGATCGGGTTGCCCCGCTCGTCGTACAGGTTGGCCTCCGGCACCAGCTTGCCGTCCGGCCCGTAGACGAAGATGTTCTGGACGTGGTTGCCGTCCAGGCTCAGGCCCGGCGGGGAGTAGGTGGTGGGTGCGGAACTGCCGCCCGCCAGGTAGTAGCCGGGCAGGTGGTAGGAGCCGCCGAGGAACAGCAGCATGCCGATGGCGAAGGCGTTGGCGGGCACGATGAACCAGATGAGGCGGCGGTCGGTGCGGGTGCGGTAGCCCAGCCACACCGAGATCACGACGGCCAGCAGGCCGATCAGCACCCCGCCGACGAAGTTGACGCCCAGGACCCACGTCACGAGCAGCGCCGCGACCACGGCGCGGGCCAGCCACCAGACGGTCTGGAGGCTGGCGAAGAAGTCGATCGATGCCCCGACCGGGGTCCCGTTCTGGCGCTCCCGCCACTCGCGGACCTTGACCACCGGCGGAAGCTCCGCGATGGCGGGCACGCCGCTGCGGTAGACGAACCAGGCCGCGACCGCGGCGAACACCACGGCGACGAACAGCAGCAGGGCCATGCCGTCGTCGCCGAAGGTGGCGCCGAGGAAGGCGAAGATCGCGGCGAACGCGATGCAGTACAGCGCGAGGTTCGCCTGGGTCTCGGTGGTGGTCTGCTGCTGCTTGGCCACCACGTCGACGGCGGGCAGCCCGGCCGCGGCCCGCAGTTCGGCCGCGTAGGTCTCGGGCGTGCCCAACTTGGTGATCAACGCGGCGGTGCTGATGTCCGGCCCGAGTTCGTTCGCGACGGCGGCGAGGTGGCCGTCGAGATCCTCCAGGATCTCCTCAAGCTCGGCGGCGGGCACGTCGTCGAGCGCCACCTTGACGCGGGCACGGTAGTCGGTGACTGCGGTTTCCTCGATGGCGCTCATGCCGCCTCCCCCACCAGTTCTGTCATCGTCTTGGCAAAGGACTGCCAGGTGTGTGTTGATTCCTCGAGCCGCGAGCGGCCCTGATCGTTGAGGCTGTAGTACTTGCGGTGCGGGCCTTCCTCGCTGGGCACCACATAGGAGTTCAGCAGCCCGCCCCGGTAGAGCCGCCGCAGCGTCCCGTAGACCGAGGCGTCGCCGACCTCGTCCAGCCCAGCGGTCCGCAGCCGCCGCAGCACGTCATACCCGTACCCGTCCTCCCCGCGCAGCACCGCCAGCACGGCAAGGTCGAGCACCCCCTTGAGCAGTTGACTCGTGTCCATCCACCCTCCCAGCGGCACTCCTACGCCGCAGACACTACCACGCAATGCGCACTAGTGTGCTTGGACGCACCTCGCCAACCGGAGCGGCCGCGATTGCGGTTGGCGCTGCGGCTATGGACTGGACTGGGACTGAAACTGCGGCTGGAGCTGGGGCCTGGGGCTGGGCTGGGGCTGGGGCTAGCACTAGGGCTAGGGCTGGCACTAGGGCTGCGGCCGGGGCTGGAGGCTGGAGCTGAGGCATGGAGTTGGGGACCAGGACTGGAGGCTGGGGACTAGGGCTGGGGTTGCAGCCGGGACTGGAGGCTGGGGACTAGGACAGCGGCAGCGGCAGCGGGAGGTGCTTATCTTGACCGAGCTGAAGCGATCAATTCAAGATCGACTTCTCTCCCGGTTCTGTCGGTGCTCCAGGCTAGGCTGGAGATCGGGGGCTGCTCAGAACGCCTATCCCCCTGGGGCGACACCATGCGCACCTGCGGCGACATCATGGCCCCCTGGGACGACATCATGACCCCCTGGGGGCGCACCATGCCGATTCGGGTTTCCGAGATTAGGGCGCTGAAGCGGGGATGGCCGTCAGGGGTGGGGGTTGCGTGGGAGGGGCTGGCAGCGGGGGCAGGTGTAGGAGGAGCGGTTCATGAACGGGTCGCGGCGGATGGGGGTGCCGCAGCGGGGGCAGGGCTGGTTTTCCTGGCCGTAGACGTTCAGAGACCGGTCGAAGTAGCCGGACTGGCCGTTGATGTTGACGTAGAGCGCGTCGAAGGAGGTGCCGCCGACCTGGAGGGCCTCGGTCATGACATCGGTGGCCGCGGCGAGGAGTTCGGCGGCTTTGGCCTTGGGGAGGGTGGCGGTGGGGCGGGCCCAGTGCAGGCCGACGCGCCAGAGGGATTCGTCGGCGTAGATGTTGCCGATTCCGGAGACCAGTGTCTGGTCCAGGAGGGCGCGTTTGATGCCGGTGCGGCGGCGGCGCAGGGCGGTGACGAAGTGGTCGGGGTCGAAGAGGGGGTCGAGCGGGTCGCGGGCGATGTGCGCGATGGGCTCGGGGAGCAGTTCGACGCTCGCGGGCAGGTCGGGCGGTCCCCCGCTTCTGGACGGCCCGCCCGCCGGGGCGGATGGGTCGAGTACCGGGACGAGTTCGGCGAGGTGCAGGCCGCCGAAGGTGCGTTGGTCCACGAAGCGCAGCTGGGGGCCGTCATCGGCGAAGTCCAGGCGGATGCGGAGGTGCTTCTCGTCGGCTGTGCCGACGGCCTGGACCAGTAGCTGGCCGCTCATACCCAGGTGCAGGATGACGGCGTCGGAGCCGGGCTCAGGGTCGTCCAGTTCGAGCCAGAGGTACTTGCCTCGGCGGCGGGCGGCGGTGAGGACGCGGCCCTGGAGGCGGGCGCAGAAGTCCAGGGGGCCGGGCAGGTGGCGGCGGATGGCGCGCGGGTGCAGCACCTCGACGCAGGAAAGGGTCCTGCCGATCACGTGGTCGGCAAGACCCTTCCTGACGACTTCTACCTCGGGTAGCTCGGGCAAGGCCTAGGGCTTTTCTTCGCCTTCGGCGTCGCCTGCCTCGGCGGTGCCCGCTCGGGGGCCCGCGCCGTTGCCGCCGGAGCCCTTGGTGGGGTCTTCGGCCACTTCGCCGTTGCCTTGGGCGGCCTCGGAGATGGCTTCCGTGCGCTCGGCCTCGGCGATGAAACGGGCCTGGAGGGCGCGGTAGGCGGCCTGCGCGGCCTTCTGCTCGGCTTCCTTCTTGGTGCGGCCGACTCCGCTGCCGTAGGCGTCACCTGCGACGACAGCCGTCGCGGTGAACTCCTTGCGGTGGTCGGGGCCTTCTTCGGCGACCCGGTATTCGGGCACGCCCAGCGAGGCCGAGGCCGTGAGTTCCTGGAGGCTGGTCTTCCAGTCCAGGCCCGCGCCGAGCCGTGGGGCCTCCTCCAGCAGGTCGTCGAACAGGCGGTGCACGAGTGCCCGCGAGATGTCGATACCGTGCTGCAGGTAGACCGCACCGATCAGCGCTTCGAGGCCGTCGGCCAGGATGCTGGCCTTGTCCCGTCCGCCGGTGAGTTCCTCGCCGCGCCCCAGCAGCAGGTGTGCGCCGAGGCCACCGTCACCGAGTCCCCGCGCCACGGAGGCGAGGGCATGCATGTTGACGACGCTGGCGCGCAGCTTGGCTAGCTGGCCCTCGGCGAGGTTCGAATGCGTGCGGTAAAGGTGATCGGTCACAACGAGGCCGAGTACGGCATCGCCGAGGAACTCCAACCGCTCGTTGGGCGGCAGCCCACCGTTCTCATAGGCGAAAGAACGGTGGGTCAGCGCGAGCGTGAGAAGATCCTCGCCAAGGTCGATGCCGATCGCGGCGATCAGCTGGGCGCGGTCAGGTTCCGGTTCCCGCGGCGCCTTTCCCCCCGCCATGGCGGTACCCCGATCAGGCAGGCTCGACGACGCTGCGGCCGTCGTAGGTGCCGCAGGTCGGGCACGCGATGTGGGGCAGCTTCTTGGCCTTGCAGGCCCGGTTCGAGCAGTCCACCAGGGTCGGCGCGCTGGTCTTCCACTGCGAGCGGCGCATGCGGGTGTTGGCACGCGACATCTTGCGCTTGGGGACGGCCACGGCTAGTTCTCCTCTTGGGTGTAGATCCTCACCGGTCCGAACCGGTGTCACCGAGCCGCTCAGCGAGAGCGGCCCAGCGAGGATCAATCTTCTCATGCTTGTGGTCTGGACCGAGTTCGGCCCATTTCTCGCCGCAGTCCGGGCACAGCCCAGGGCAGTCCTCCGAGCACAGCGGCGCCAGCGGCAGTGTGAGCACGATGGCGTCACGGGCCACGGGTTCGAGGTCGATGAGGTCGTTGACGACCCTGCTGACCTCGTCTTCTTCGGTGGTCGCCTCGGTCGCGGTGTCCGGGTAGGCGAACAGTTCGGTGATCGACACCTCGACGGGTTCGGAGACCTTGTCGAGGCAGCGCGAGCACTCACCCTCGGCGGTCGCGGCGATCGTGCCGGTGATCAGCACGCCCTCCATGACCGACTCGGCCAGCAGCTCAAGCCTGACATCGCCGCCTTCGGGAACGGAGATGATGTCCGCGTTGCCGAAACCCCGCGGTGCGGGGGCGACCCGGGAGTAGCGTTTGCTGGCGCCTGCACGACGGCCGAGGTCCCGGGTGTCGATCACCCATGGACCGGCCGTGGCGGCACGCTTGGTTTCGGAACGCATCTTTCTCACGTACTCGGTCGGCGGAGCATGACCCTGCTGCTGGTAATGGGCGCGGTACCCGGGAATCGACCTATGCGCATGCGCGCACCAGTGACCCGATCGCGGCCAACTTGTCAAGGGTACGGCACTCCCCCGGAATGAGGAAAATTCGCCCCCGGCGCGTCGTCGGCGGGCGTCAGTCGCAGTCGGCGGACTCCAGCTTGTCGGCTCCGTCCGGACGGAGGTTCCTGGCGACCTTCTCCCGATCGGAGGCTGCCTGGTCCACGGCCCGGACCAGCTTGAGGAAGTTGTGCTCTGGCTTCTTCAGCTCATGGTGGATGGTGGCGACGGTGTGGCACGGCCAGTGCGCCCGGCAGCTGTTGCAGTTGCCGTTGCGGTGGGTGTGCTGGACCAAGAGCTGGCGAATCACGTCGCAGAGGTCGGGGATGAGCTCGCGGGCCAAAGTGGCGTCTCCATCGGACCAGTCGTCGTACTTGAGGGCGAGATGCTCGGTTTCGCCGAGGTAACGGAACATCTCATTGCTGAGCAGCCGAAAGGCGTCGGTCATGACAGGCGAAATGAGGTCGACCAAGGCATCCTCCGATAGGCATGGCGGAGCCCAGCGCCCCGCCAGAGATATAGGAGCCGGTTGTCACGCGGACAATCGAGCCTTCGATCGGGCGCAAT
The DNA here is from genome assembly GCF_056323685.1 of Actinorectispora metalli. Classification (NCBI taxonomy): domain Bacteria; kingdom Bacillati; phylum Actinomycetota; class Actinomycetes; order Pseudonocardiales; family Pseudonocardiaceae; genus Actinorectispora; species Actinorectispora metalli. The sequence goes on along the minus strand of NZ_JBREYE010000001.1, from coordinate 3,806,871 downwards.
TCCCCCAAACTCCCCGGCGCAGCCCCTTTTTGGTCTTACCGTCGACTCCGGTCAGTGATCAGCGGGCAACCGGAGGTGACATGGGCGGCGCGAGCGACAGAGAACCGACAATCCGAGCCCGTGAGCTGGGCAAGGCGTTGGCCGACGCCATGGAGCGCATGAACCTGAACCAAAAAGAGGCGGCGGAAATCCTCGACTGGGACCCAGCCAGGGTCTCCCGGCTTCTGTCAGGCAAGCGGGGAGGCTCGGAGCATGACGTCATCGCCTTCATGACGCTCTGCCACGTGATCGGCGAGGAACGCGCCCGTCTGCTGGAGATCTGCCGCGACCTGCACAAACCAGGCTGGCTTCAGCAGTTCGCCACTCCGTTGCCCGAACCGGTTCGCACATTGATCGATCATGAGGAGAGCGCCGTCCGGATCAGCGAATTCCAAGCCTCGGTGATCCCTGGGCTGCTTCAAACCGCAGGCTACGCGCGCGCGGTGATGGCTGGCTTTCGCCAGGTTCCGGAGGATGAGTTGGATGATCGGGTCTCAGCACGGATCAGACGCCAGAAAATCCTCGCGAAGAAGCATCCGCCCGAATGCACCTTCTTCCTTCAAGAGCTGCAATTCGACTTGCCCATCGGAGGCAGCGCCGTCATGGCGGATCAACTTCAGGCAACTTCAAGCTGATGGAGTTCGACCGGTTCAAGCCGGTGGCTTATCTGGATAGCGCCACCACATGCCTGTTCCTCGAACGCTCCAACGAGATCGAGACCTATCGTCGTGCCCTGTCTGACTTGGCAGACATTGCGCTCACTGAGGGACAATCGAGGGAGGTGATTGTCAGCCTGGCATCCCGGTACGCCAGCGAGAGGGATCGCGATGATCGTTTGGCGCAAGAGCAGCCACAGCGTGAACAACGACTGTGTTGAAGTAGCCGGTCGACTGACGGCGATCCTGGTGAGGGACTCCAAGAACCCAGCCGGTCCGGTGTTGTCCTTCCCTCCAGCGCGCTGGCGTGCTTTTGTGGAGGTTGCTTCGCGTTCGTAGTCGGTCGATTGGGGAACCGATGATGCGACACCGGCGCGGTCGTCTCCAAGGCCTGTTCATCTGCCTGCTGATGCTCGCCACCTCGCTGCTGCCAGCGCAGGCGAGTCCCGCCTCCCGAACTCAGGTCTTTCCAGCTCAGGGGCTTTCCAAGCTGACCGAGGTGCTGGTCGACAAGTTCGGCGTGCTGCACATCTACGCGACCAACACCGACGATCTCTTCCTCGCGCAGGGCTTCAACATCGCCCGTGAGCGCCTCTTCCAAATCGACCTCTGGCGCAAGCGCGGCCTCGGCCTGCTCTCCGAATCCTTCGGCCCCCGCTACCTCGACCAGGACCGCGCGACCCGCCTCTTCCTCTATCGCGGCGACATGGACCGCGAGTGGAACCACTACAGCCCTGACGCCCGCCGTATCGCCACCAAGTTCACCGAAGGCATCAACGCCTACATCGCCTGGCTGGAGAAGCACCCCGAGGCGCTCCCCACCGAATTCACCAAGCTGGGCCACCGACCGAACCGCTGGGAACCCGCCGACGTCGTCCGCATCCGCAGCCACGGGCTCACCCGCAACCTCACCAGCGAGGTCGCTCGCTCCCGCGTCACCTGCGCCGCCGATGTCCGCGCCGACCTGATCCGCCGGGCCATCGAACCCGAAATCACCCCCACCATCCCGGCGGGCCTGGACGTCTGCGCGATCAACGACGACATCCTCCGCACCTTCCGACTGGCCACCCAACAGGTCAGCTTCGACCCGACCACCGCGACCCTCCGCGACATCCCCGAACCGCCGCTGGAGGGCTCCAACAACTGGGTGGTGGCACCACACCGCTCCCAGACCGGCCGCCCGATCCTCGCCAACGACCCCCACCGCGCGCAGAGCGCGCCGTCGCTGCGCTACATCTCCCACCTCTCAGCCCCGGGCTTCAACGTCATCGGCGCCAACGAACCCGCCCTGCCCGGCATCTCCATCGGCCACAACGGCACCATCGCCTTCGGCCTGACGATCTTCTCCATCGACCAGGAAGACCTCTACGTCTACCAACTCGACCCCAACGACCCCACCCGCTACCGCTACCGCGACGGCTGGGAATCCATCCGCACACTCACCGAGAAGGTCCCGGTCAAGGGCCAAGAACCGCAACCGGCCACCCTGTCGTACACCCGCCACGGCCCGCTGCTGCACATCGACAAGTCCCGCAACCTGGCCTACGCCGTGCGCACCGCCTGGCTGGAACCCGGCATGTCCCCCTACTTCGGCAGCGTCGGCTTCCTCCGCGCCAAGAACCTGGACGAGTTCCGCAGCGCCATGCGCACCTGGGGCGCCCCATCGGAAAACCAGGTCTACGCCGATACCAAGGGCAACATCGCCTGGGTTCCCGGCGGCATGGCGCCGATCCGCGACAACTACGACGGCCTCTTCCCCGTCCCCGGCGACGGCCGCTACGAGTGGACCGGCTTCCACGACAACGCCCTGTTCCCCAACTCGATCAACCCGAAAGACGGCACCTTCAACACCGCCAACGAAATGAACCTGCCCAAGGACTTCCCGCACGAGAAGATCAAGCTCGGCTACGAGTGGGGCAACCCCTTCCGGCACCAACGCATCACCGAGGTGCTCGCCGCCAAGCCCAAGCTCTCCCTGGCCGACAGCACCGCCCTGCAAACCGACCGGCTGTCGATGCCCGCCCGCCGCATCACGCCCCTGCTCGCCCCGCTGCACAGCGACGACCCGGCGACCGCAAGAGCACTGACGATGCTGCGCAACTGGGACCACGTCCTCAGCACCTCGTCCGGCGCAGGCGCACTGTTCGAGGTGTGGCTGTCCCGCCACCTCAAGCCCGACTTCAAGCGCGCCGTGCTGCCGCGAGCCGCCGCCGACGTCTTCGGCCAACCCGACACCCAGGTCATGATCACCGCGCTGGAGCATCCCGAACGCTGGTTCGGCGACAACGCCGCCGCCAAACGCGACCGCCTGCTGCTCGACACCCTCGCCAAAGCCCACCAGGACCTCACCCGCCTGCTCGGCCCCGACGAGGGCGCCTGGCAGTGGGGCAAGTTGCACCACATCCTGTTCAAACACCCGCTGGGCCACAACGTCGGCCCGCTGGCCCGGGGCGGTGCCCACGACACCGTGGAGCAGTCCTCCTACGACACCAACACCTTCGGCGAGGACGGCGGCCCGTCCTTCCGCATGGTGCTCGACGTCGGCAACTGGGACTCCTCGGTGGCGGTCAACACCCCGGGCCAGTCGGGCAACCCCGCCGACCCGCACTACCGCGACCTGGCCGACCTGTGGAACTCAGGCAAGTACTTCCCGTTGGCTTACAGCCGCGCCGCGGTCGAACGACAGGTCGACTACCGCGTCCTGCTCATCCCGTGAGTTCGGGCAACGGCATCCCCGGGACGCTCTGGTCCGCCGGGACGATCCCGTCGACCAGGTAGTCGTTCACGATCTTGTCCACGCCCGGGTTACCGCTTGCGTAGATGCCGTGGTCGCCTTCGCCGGTGACGGTCAGCAGCCGGGAGTTCTGGAACGCGGCGTGCGCCCTGCGGGCGCCCTCGATCGGAGTGCCGGGGTCGTTCTCGGACTGGACCATCAGCACCGGCGGGACACCCTTGCCGTCCAGCGTGGGCAGCGGACGGGGCTGGGTCTGCCAGAAGACGCACTGCTGGCGGTTGATCCAGTTCGAGTCCAGCGTCAGGCCACGGTCGAGGAACTCCTGCGACTGCCGGATCACCGACGCCCGGTCACCGGTCCAGGGCCCCTCGTTGCACATGACGGACAACAGCGTGGCGATGAACGCATCGTTTGCGTCGGCAGCGCGGCCGAGCGGGAAGGTCCGCTTCCGCTCCGACATCGCGGCCTTAACCGACGCGCGGGCCTGCTCCGACGCATCTCCCTCGGTCACGTTCTTGAGGTTGGCCAGGACTTCGGCCAGTAGGGGGAAGTTCTCCTTGCGGTACAGCACCGAGGAGACGAAGCCGTCCAGCGCGGCCGGGCCGATCTTGCCGCCGCCGAGGTCAACCGGGTTGCGGGTCAGCGCGTACCGGATGTTCTCGTAGGTCTGCCGGGCCGCTTCGCCGTTGGTGCCCAAGTGGAATTTGCTGTCATAACGCGCGACCCACGGCAGGAAGTCCTGTCGCCAGCGCCGCTCGAAACCGAGCGGCTGCCAGTAACGCATCTGCTGCCAGGTGGAGGTGAACTCGATGTTCGAGTCCAGCACGAATCGGCCGGTGCGCTCGGGGAACCGCTGGGCGTAGTGCGCACCCATCCAGGTACCGCCGGAGTAGCCGACGAAGTTGATCTTGTCCCGGCCGAGCAGGACCCGCAACAGGTCCATGTCCTTGATCGTCTGGAAGGTGTTGATCAGGCCGCCCAGCTCACCGGAGGCGTGCTGACAGGACTTGGCCAGGTTCTTGGCGGCGTCCATGATCATGTCCAGGTTGCGGGGATCGCGGTCACGCCCGTCCAATTCACTGAAAGCCGCTCCGCGGCAGGTGACATTGGTGCTCTTTCCGGTGCCGCGCGGGTCGATACCGATGATCTCCTGATGTGCACGCAGCCTGCTCTGGTTGCGGAAGTAGGCCGGGAACGAGCGGCCCTCCCCGCCGGGGCCACCGGGGTTGGTGAGCACCGAGTCCGTCGTCGCGCCGGTGGAGCGCAGCCTGCTGACCGCGATCCGCAGGTACTGCCGCTCGTCCGGGCGCTCCCAGTCGCGGGGCGTGTGGAACGCGGCGCATTCGAGGTCCTCGGTGCCCGGCGGTCGCGGGGTGGGCAGTTCGTCATCGGCACAGAGATGCCAGTCCAACGACTGCTCGGAATAGCGGACTGGGATGTCCGTGGTGTTCAGCGCGGCTGATGCCGGGGTCACCCCGGCGAGCAACCCACCCACAACCACCGGAATCACCGCGGCGAGGCGTAACTTTCTCATACTTCTCCCCCTCTAGGAATTGTCGTGCAGCATCCCGAATTCATTCGGGAATTCATCTCGACTGCGGAATCAGTCGTTGAGACGGGTCATCACGTCGATTTGGGCGGGGTTATACAGGTCGAGAACGGCCCGCCCGATCGTGCGCAGGGCGAAGTCCGGCCCCCGCGGTGCGTCGGCGCACAGCTCCTGAAGGCTCGGCGCGTCCGCGAACAGCTTCCGGACGTGGGGTTTCATGCGTTCGGCCAGTTCCTGGCGGGTCTGCTCGTCGGCGTCGGCAGGCAGGTTGTCGAACTCGACGGCGGACGGGTCCGGGGTGTAGCCCTCCAACAGCTCCGCGTAGACGCCGGTTGCCGACTGCCCGAGTACCTGCGTCATCACGATGAAAAGCGCCCGGTCGGCGGCGGACATCTCCGTGCCCGCGAGGGCCTTGGCCAGTTCAGGCGGCAGGTCGGTCGGGGTGGCTTGGCGCAGGATCAGCCGGAGCTCGACCCGCACCCGCTGGAGCCGTTCGATGGTCTCGGCGAGCTCGGCGTCCAGCGCGCGCAGCGCCTCCCTGGGGTGCTCGTCGGCGTCGCCCAGCTCGGCGATCTGGGCCAGCGAGAACCCGAGCCCGATCAACCGTTTGATCCGCAGCACACGGACGAGATGGGCCACGCCGTAGCTCTTGTAGCCGTTGGCCCGCCGTTCGGGCTCGGCGAGCAGCCCGACCTCGTGGTAGTGCCGCACCGCACGCACAGTCGTGCCGGTGAGCTCGGCGAGTTGACTGGTGCTCCACCCCACGACGGTCGCTCCTCGGGAACCGGTTTCCTCCGACGCGGAAGCGCCGACAGAGCACAGTCGAAACCATGCCGCTACGGCATGGTCAAGGGGGTTGTGACACTTTTGCCAGAGACCAGCCCGGCACCGGGCGAATTCTCGCGCCTACGTCAGGTGAGTCCGCTGTCCTTGGTCTCACCGATGACCAGGGCACACGCGACGCTGACCGCGCAGGCCGCCGCCACGACCACCGCCACCGCCAGACCGCCGGACAGGTCCGCCTCGGCCCGCAGGCCCGCCGCTGCCAGCGGCGTCAGACCGCCGCCGACCACGGAAGCGACCTGGTAGGCGAGCGAGATCCCGGTGTATCGGGTGCGGGTGGAGAACATCTCCGCCAGCAGCGCGGCCATCGGCGCGTACATCGCGGCGTGAAACACCGCGACCATCACGACGTAGGCCGCCACGTACAACGCCGCCGAACCGCTGTCGATCACGGCAGCGCAGCCGAACCCGCCCACCGCGAGGAGCGCGGCACCGACCAGGAACATGGGACGCCTGCCCGCCCGATCCGACCACCAGGCCAGCAACGGCAGCGTCACCAACGACACGGCGGCCCCCGCCATCAGCGCCGACACGACGGTGGATCGCGGATAACCCATTTCGGCCGCGTAGCTGGGCAGGTAGACGATGAGCATTCCGTTGCCCGCGAAGGCTCCCAGACACGCGCCCACCGCGAGCAGCACCGTCCGGGGCTGCCCGCGAAGCACCGCCCACAGCGGCGAGCCCGCCGACGCCTGCCGGGCGAACACCGGGCTCTCGGGTACCCCGAGCCTGATGAGCAGCCCGATGACGAGCAACACCGCGCTGCACAGGAAGGGCACCCGCCAGCCCCACGCCAGGAACTCCTCGCGGGGTAAACCGGAGAACACCGCCATCACCAGCGCGGACAGCAGCAGTCCCGAGGGCGCACCGAGTTGCGTGACGACTCCCCACCGCGCCCGGCTGCCCGCACCCGCGTGCTCGATCGCCAACAACGCGGCCCCGCCCCATTCCCCGCCCACCGCGAAGCCCTGCACCAGCCGCAGGGTCACCAGCAGGATCGGCGCCAGCACGCCGAGCGTCGCGTAGGTCGGCAGCAGCCCGATACCGACGCTCGCCAGTCCCATCAACGCGACGCTGAGCACCAGCATCGACCGGCGGCCCAGCCGGTCGCCGAAGTGCCCGAACACGATGCCGCCCAACGGCCGGGCGAAGTATCCGGCGGTGATCGTGCCGAAGGCCGCGATCGTGCCCGCGCGGGAGTCGAGAGCGGGAAAGAACAGCTTGTCGAACACCAGTGGCGCGGTCACCGCGTACAGCAGGAAGTCGTACCACTCCACGACGCTGCCGACGTAGCTGCCCAGGAGCACCCGCCTGCCGGACTGCCTCATCCGGCCAGCGCTCGCTGCGGGTTGGTCGCCACGAGCTGCCACACCTCTTCCTCGTTGAGCCCGGCGGCATACAGCTCGGGGACGAAGCCGGTGAAGAGGAAGTCGTAGCCCACGCCGCCCGCGCCCTTCAGGTGGTGGACCACGCAGACGTCGTGGGACAGCAGAATCCGGTCCAGGTGGCCGCTTCTGACCAGCTTCATCACGTACTCGACGCGGCGGGCGGTCTCCTGCGGGCGCACGCAGTCGTGCAGGGTGTCGAACTGCACGTAGGCCCCGCGCCGGGCCAGTTCCAGGTGGTAGTCGGGCAGGTTCACCTTGTCGCAGTGGCCGATGATCACTCGGGCTGGGTCGGCGCCTGCCTCGATGAGCAGTTCCAACTGCGGCAGTCCCACCGGCCAGCGCGCGGCGTGCGTGGTGATGGCCCCCCCGGTGCGCGACTGGGCATAGGCGGCGGCGCGGAACGAGCGTTCCTCTGCCGCCGAGATGTACCACTTGTCGGCGCCGACCTCACCGATGACGCCCGCCCGGATGTCGGTGCCCGCGAAACCCTCGGTCAGGTCCCGGACCAGCAGCTCCCCGAGTTGCCGGACGCTGTTGCGGTCGATGAGGTCGCGGTCGAGGTAGGGGTCGCGGTAGTGGCCGGTGCCCAGCACCATGTGCAGCCCGGTCCGCTCGGCCAGCCGCGCGAGCGCCAGCACGTTCGCCGCAGGCCTGCTGCCGTCTTCGCTGTGCGCGGCGAGCGGCGAGTCGCCGAACTGCCCGAGCGGATCGGGCGCCGCGCCCCAGGTCAGCGTGCCGCTGCTGACCTCGACCAGTGCGCCGCCCCCGGCCGCGACGAGGTGGCTGAGCTCCTCGGCCATCGTTTCCTCGTCGTTGAGCAGTCCGGCCTGACGGACCTCGCGCATCAGGTTGATGAACACATGCTCGTGCGGCAGCGTCCGGCCCAGTTCGACCGCGGGCACCGGCCCCGCTGTGGTCATGACATCCGGCATGGTTCTCCTCACCTCGGGAAGGCGGGCGGCTGCCGCGCTCGGGGTGCACGGCAACCGCCCCCGGTCTTTGTCAGCGCAGTTCGACGATGTCCTTGACCGCGTCAAGGAACTCACCGCGGTCCAGCGCGGCCGCGACGGTCTCCAGGTCGTCGCTCATGAACCTGTCCCGCGCCAGCGTTGGCACCACCGACCGAACGTGGTCGTGCACCGCCTTCGCGGCCGGGCTGAGTCCGCTGTGGACTCCTGCGATGTCAACGGCCTGCGCGGCGGCGAGGAACTCGACGGCCAGGATCGTGTTGTTGTTGCGCAGGACCCGCCGGGCGTTGCGGGCCGAGATCAGTCCCATGCTGACCACGTCCTGGTTGTCGCCATTGGACGGGACGCTCTGGGTGCTGGCGGGGCCGATGGTCCTGTTCTCCGCCACCAGGGCCGTCGCAGGGTACTGGGCGCCGGCGAAACCGCTGTTCAGGCCCGGGTCGCCCGCCACAAGGAACTCCGGGAGCCCGTCGCTGAGGTGCCGGTTGAGCAGCCTGTTCGTCCTGCGTTCGGAGAACACGCCAAGCTGGGTCAGCGCGATGGTGACGTAGTCCATCGCGAACGCGATGGGCTGGCCGTGGAAGTTCGCGCCGTGGAAGACCTCCCGGCCTTCGAAGAACAGCGGGTTGTCGTTGGCGGAGTTGAGCTCGATCTCCAGCTTCTCGGTCGCGTGGTACAGGGCGTCGCGCACGGCGCCGACCACCTGCGGGATGGCCCGCAGGGTGTAGGCCTTCTGCAGGTACACGTCGGTCTTCTGCACGCCGCCGCCCGCGCCCTTCTGCGCCTGTGCCTGCCTGCGCAGTTCGGCGTGTTCCACCGCGAGAGTCGTGCCGCGGGTGAGGGCGCGCATGTTCGCGGCTGTGTCGATCTGCCCACGGTGCGGCCGGGCGATGTCGTGGCCCTCGGCCAAAAACGGGCTGGTGGAGGCCCGGAGCACCTCCAGCACCATGCCGGTGACGATCTCCGCCTGTCGGACCTGTTCCAGTGCCCGGCTGACCACCAGCGAACCAAGGCCGGTCATCGCCGAGGTGCCGTTGATCAGCGCCAGTCCCTCCTTGAACCGGAGTTCCAGCGGTTCGATCCCCAATTCCCGCAGCACGGTCGCGGTCGGGACGCGGGCGCCGTCGCGCAGCACGTAACCCTCGCCGATCACGGTGCTCGCGATATGCGCCAGCGGCGCGAGATCGCCGCTCGCGCCGAGCGAACCGATCTCCGGGATCGCGGGTGTCACGCCCTTGTTCAGGTAGAGTGCCAGGCGCTCCAACAGGGCGGGACGGACCGCGGAGTGGCCCTTGGCCAGCGCGTTCAGCCTGGCCGCCAGGATGGCCCTCGCCTCGTCCTCGGCGAATAGCGGGCCGGTGCCCGCGCTGTGGCTGCGGACCAGGTTGGTCTGGAGTTCCACCTCTTTCTCGACGCCGACCAGCATGTAGATCATTTCGCCGTAGCCGGTGGTCACACCGTAGATCGGCAGCCCTTCCCGTGCGATGTCCTCGAACATCTCACGGCTGTGGGACACCTTGGTCAGTGCCTTCGGGTCGATTCCACAGACCGCGCCCGATTCCGCGACCTTTCGCAGGTCGGCGATTCCCAGGCTGTTTCCGTCGAAGGAAACAGCGACATCAAGCTGTGCAAGATTCGACACTTCACCCACCCGTAGCTTTGAACTGATTCCTGGAAAGGAGGCTCTTACTTCGCCGCCCGGACACGGCCGAACCGATCAGCCAGACGAGAAGCGGATACAGGCAGGCCCAGCCGCCGAACGGAAGAATCACCAGACATGCCACCAGCACGACCACTCCGCAATAGCGGCCGAAGTCCTTTTTCGGGAGGATTCGAATGGTGGCGGCCGCGGCGAGAAGGTAGATCACGACAAAGGTCACGCTCGGCCAGATGATGAGGTCGGCAAGCCCAGGGCCGAAGACCGCGCCGATCAGCAGTACCAGCCCGAACACCACGGCCTGGGCGGTCAGCGCGGTGACCGGGGTGCGTTGCCTCGGGTGCAGCCTGCCAAGCACGGCAGGCAGTTTCCCGTCCCTCGCCCTGGCGTAGATCAATCGCGAGAAACCGGCGATGTTGGTGTGCACCGCGGCGAATGAGCAGCACAGTGCCACCACCGCGACGATCAGTCCCGCGGCCTCGCCGAGGCCCTGTTCCACAATCGCGCTCATCGGTGTCAATCCGGACCCGACAAGGTAGGCACCAGTTCCCACGGTGACCACGGCGGCCGCGCAGTAGAGGACGGAAAGGATGATCGAGGCGATTCCCATGCTGAGCGGAAGGTCCCGCGCGGGCTTGCGGAACTCCTCGGCGAGATGCACCACCATCTCGAATCCAATGTAGGACCAGAAAATGAGCAGCGCGGCCACTCCGACGGGCGCCCAGCCATGTGGCAGGAAAGGGTCGAAGGAGCGTGCTTCGACCCGACCGGCTCCGAGCAGGGAGACCCCGAGCAGGATGACGGCGATGAACAGCACCAAGCCGGTCTGGACCCAGCCCGCCAGTTGCAGCCCTCGGGCGTTGAGCAGGCAGGACACCGCGAGCAACCCGGCCGCGATCCCCACGGCCCAGCCCTGGCCGAGGCCGAGGTAGGCGACAACGTAGTTGGCCCCGACCAGGGCGACCACCGGCACCGCGAACGGCACGGACGCGAGCATCCACCACGAGGCGGCTTCGCCCCATCGAGATCCGAACACCCGTTCCACGCAGGTGACGACGCCGCCCGCGTCCGGCATCCGCGCCGCGGCCCTGCCCAGTGCGACCGCGAACGCCAAACCGAACAACGACATGCCCGCCCACGCGAGCAGCGAAGCCGGACCCGCCTCGCGGGCGGTCAGCGCGGGCAGCACCAGCACGCCGGGGCCCAGCACCGCTCCCACGGCCATCGCCGTAGCACCCCGCACGCTCAGCGAAGGGCGAAGAGCTGTCGGCGCCGTGTTGTGATTCGTCCCCGTGATCTGTATCCCCACGGAACCGATGCTTTCACCGGACGCTTACGCCGCTCTGATTTTTGTCTACGCTGAAGACGGAAGTGCTCGCTGGGGGGAGATCACGTGGATTTCCGCATATTGGGTACGGTCGAGGCGGAGTCGGAATCAGGCAGGGCGGAGTTGGGCCCTCGACTTCGCCGTCTGCTTCTCGGCATCCTGTTGCTGGAACCGAACAGACCCGTTTCCGTTGATCGTTTATACGCACTGATGTGGGGCGAGAACGCCCCGCGGAACGCACGTAATGCCATTCATGGCCACGTTTCCCGTTTGCGCAGGACGTTGCGTGATTCCGGCGCCGACGATATCGCGGTGGAGACGACGACCTCGGCTTACCTGTTGCGGGTGAACCCGCTGTCGGTGGACGCACACCGGTTTCGCGAGCTGACAGTTCGGGCTGACACGGCACGAGACGACGAAACACGCGTCGCTCTGCTGCGTGACGCATTGGGCTTGTGGCGTGGCGGGTTGCTCGACGGAACCGCATCCGCGGAAGTCCAGTTTCAGCTCGGGGCGGCGTGGGAGGAGAAGCGGCTCGCCGCGTGGGAAACCTGCGCCGAGGCGGAGTTGCGGCTGGGCAATCACCGGCGGGTGCTGCCCGAGCTCATGGAACTCGCCGCCGCGCACCCGACCAGGGAAGGCGTGGTCGGTCACTTGATGCTGGCCCTGCATCGCTGTGACCGGGGTACCGAGGCGATGGAGGTCTACCGCGGCGCCGTGCGCGTACTCGCCGATGAGCATGGGGTTGATCCCGGCCCCCACCTGCGACAGCTCGCCTCCGACATCCTCCGCCGCGAACCCTCGCTGGACCCACCCGCGGTCACGGTCCTACGGAGCGGGCCGGTCCGCCAACTGCCTGCCGCGACGAAGGTCTTTCTCGGCAGGAAGCGGGAACTGGACCGGATGGATGCCGTGCTGTCGGCAGGCACCGAAAACCTGGTGGCTATCGTCGGCAGCGCGGGGGTGGGAAAGACCGAACTCGTGCTGCAGTGGGCCCAGCGCAACCGGCACCGCTTCTCCGACGGCGAACTGTACGTCGATCTTCGCGGTTCCGCCGCGCAACCGCGGTTGCGTCCGGAAGAGGCGATGGGCCGCCTTCTGAGCGGCCTCGGAGTTCCCGACCCGGCCATTCCGAACAACGGAGAGGCCAGAGCCGCCCTGTACCGGTCAGTGGTGGCCGACAAACACCTGCTGATCGTGCTGGACAACGCGGCGAACGCGGCTCAGGTGATTCCGTTGCTTCCCGCGGGGAACAACTGTCTGACCGTGGTCACCAGCCGGGACTCGTTGTCCGGCCTGGTCGCCTTTCGCGATGCGGTACGCGTCGAGCTCTCAGTGCTCGAACCGCGCGAAGCTGTCTCCCTGTTGCAACACATCGTGAAATCCGGCCTTTCTGCCCATGCGACCGATATCGCTCGCCGTACCGGCTATCTTCCGTTGGCGTTGCGTATCGCCGCGGCGAAATTGCTGTCGGGCAGGCCGCGGGCGCTCGCAGCCGAACTGGCGGGTGATGGTGTCTTCACGGCCTTGGCTCCGCGCGACGGCGAGCACGCCGATCTCAAAGCGGAGTTCGACCATTCCTACCACGCGGTGTCACCGGCGGGCAGGCGGCTGTTTCGGCTGCTGGGGTTCGTACCCGGCGCCCTGACCGTGGCGAGTACGGCGGCGCTTGTTGACGGACCCGAGGACCAGGTACGGGAGGCGCTCGACTCGCTGTGCTCCGCGAGCATGATCGAACGCCAGCCCGGTGACGCGTACCTGCTCCAGGAACTGCTGCGGCGGCACGCTCGGCAGAGCTGTGACGCCACGGACAGTCCTGACCAGCAACAGGCGGCACTGGAACGCCTGGCGAGTTGGTGCCTTGATACCGCCACGGCCGCGGCGAACACCCTCTACCCCGGCTATCTCCGGCTGCCCGCCACCCGGACGGTGAACGGGTTCCGGCATCCGGCCGAGGCGCTCGCGACGCTGGACGTTCACCGCCCGATGATGATTTGGCTGATCAGGCATTCCACGGCGCATGGTCATCCGGATCTGGTCTGGCAACTGGCCGACGCCCTCCGGGCCTACCTCTGGCTCGGCGGACACCATCGGGAATGGCGGGCGACCGCGGGCGCGGGCCTGCTGGCGGCATCCCGCGCGGGCGACCACCGTGCCGAGGCCGTGATGCGCCACGGCCTCGGCCACGCACATCGGCAGCTTGGTCACTACCAGCGGTCGATCCGCCAGTTGGGACGGGCGCTCACGGTGCACCGGCGGTTCGGCTGGCACGACGGCGAGGCCATCACCCTGGGCAATCTCGGCATGACCTATCTCGAATCCGGCAACGCCCGCCGAGCGAAGGCCTGTCACACGGTCGCCCTCGCCATGCACCGGGACGGCGGGGCACGGGCCAGCGAGGCGATCGCGCTGAACAACCTCGGCGACGTCCACCGGGAACTGGCGGAGCAGCGCAGGTCGCTGGCCTACCACCAGCATGCCCTCGAACTGGCCCGCGAGATCCGATCAGGTCAGGCCGAGGCGCAGGCACTGCTGGGGATGTCCCGCACGCTGCTGCGGCTGGACCAACCGGACCGCGCCATCGGACTCGGCAGAAGCGCCCTCGATGTGGCCCGGCACCACGGCCACCGGTTGCTGGAAAAGCAGGCCTTGGGAGTGCTCGCCGAGATCGGCTCCGGCCAGGAGAGCTGACGCCCTCGGCTGTGCACTTGCGAGCCTCTGCGGCTCAAGCCAGCTCGCGCACCACGTTGTCGGGCCCGTCCAGCCAGATCCACTGGCGCCCGCCCCGCACCTCGAACCCGAACCGCTCCATCTCCGGTTCGCCTTGGGCTCGCCACCAGGTGTCCGCAGCTACCACTTCATCCCACAGCTTGCGGGGGCCTAGCTGGCGCACCGTGAAGGGGGGATTGTCGATGTCGGCTTCCAGCCGGGCGAAGGACCTGGTCTTGCCGTCGTCGAGGTCCACGATGTGGTGCCGCTCGCCGAGCTTGTTGAAGTCGAGGTAGAGGTAGCAGGACCGCAGGCACACACCGATCCCGAAACGGCCGCGCTCGGGGTCGAGCATCCGATCCATATCGGCGGGGTGGCAGTGGGTAATCGTGGGCTCCACGCTCGCGATCACTTGCTCGTCGGGCTCCCAGCCGTAGAGCGATGCGCGCTGGTCGCGCAGGCGCATGAATCCGAGGTTGCCGGAGAACCGACCGGTCGCGGACCCGTCCTCGCGCTTGTCCAGGTTCAGCAGGGCGCCGATCTGGAAGTCGCTGTCCCAGGGCACCACCAACCGGCCCCCTTGCTTCAGCTGGTCGATCCAGGCGGGCGGAACGATCTCCAAGATCGCCGCCGTGGAGATCACCCTGTCGTAGGGGGCGCCGTCGCGGTGCCCTTGGGTGCCGTCGCCGATGACCACTTGGGGATCGAACCCGGCGTTCTTCAGAGCCAGTCGCGCCGGTTCGGCGATGCTCGGATCGACCTCGACGGTGCACACCCGCCCGTTCTCGCCGACCCTGTGGCACAACAGCGCCGCGTTCCACCCGGTGCCGGTGCCGATCTCCAGCACCGCGTGTCCCGGCCGCACGTCCAACGCGTCCAGCATCTGGGCCACGACCTCGGGCATGCTGCATGAGCTGCTGGGAAAGGAACCCCGCTGTCCTGGCCGCACCTCGCCGAGATTCACCTGGGTGATCACCGGCGCGTTCGCCGCCACCTCGGCATTCCACCGCTCGGGGTCGTCCTTCTTCGACAGCGCGACGAAGCCGCCGTCGTCGTCGATCCAAATCACTTCGGGAATGAAGTGCTCGCGCGGCACTTCATCCAGCAGGTGCCGCCAAGGGAAATGAACGATCTTCACTTATCGTCTTCTTCCGCTTGGTCGTCCTTGCAGCGTGTGCCGCCGCTGCACTCCTCCACCGGCTTGGTCGCCGAGTGGTCGTAGCCGCCTGGCACATACCCATCGCCCTTGGCGGGCGGCTCGTGTTTGCCCATGCCGCGACCTTCTCGAAGTTCGCACAGCGGGAGCAAGTGCTGAAAGGGTGAAGACCGGCGGGCGAATTGTTCCACCCGCAATTAATCGCGGTAGTCGAAACCGCCCGCCGCTACTCGGCCCGCGTAGGGGGACCGGAGTTGATCGCGGCCCTTGCCTACCGTTCGCAGGGTGCGGCTGAGGAGTTCTTCAAAATCCGCCAACTTGCTGTCGACGTAGGCGTCGCATTCGGAGCGGAGGTGGTCGGCTTCGGCATTCGCGGCGTCGAGGATTCTTGCGGACTCCGCATGTGCCGCCTGGACGATCTCCGTTTGGGCTACCAGGCGGGCCTGTTCCGCCTTGCCTTCGGCGGTGGCGCGTTCGTAGGCGGCGCGGCCCGCTTCGAGCATGCGGTCGGCCTCGTCTTGGGCGCGGCCTACCGCCTCGTCGTAGTCGCGGCGGGCGGTCATGTTGAATCGCTCCGCCTCGGCCTGGGCGTCGGACAGCATGCGTTCGACGCGTTCGCGGGCCTCAGCCAGCAAGCGGTCCGCTTCGACGCGGGCCTGCTCCAGCATGTGTTCGGCGTCGGCGCGGGATTCGGTGAGGGTGCGGTCGGCCTGTTCGGTGGCCTTGGCGATCACGGCGTCGCGGTGGTCCAGGACATCCTGGGCGTCGTCAAGCTCCTGCGGGATGGCCTCGCGGACGTCGTCCATCAACTCCAGCACATCGCCGCGGGGCACGACGCAGCCCGAGGTCATGGGCACGCCCCTGGCCTCTTCGACGATCGTGACGAGTTCGTCGAGCGCCTCGAACACCCGGTACACGTCGCTCTCCTTGCGGCGGTGGATCAGCCTGCCCCGTCTAGTCTGCCTTGCCTGACAGGCAAACCGCTGCATTATCGGCCCGCGCGTGTCAAGACCGTGGCGCAGTTGCCCCCCGAAAAGGACCCGGCCAGGCGGTGAGAATTACGCCGCCTGGCCGGTATGGGCTAGGTGGTCAGGAGTTGATGTTCACCAGAACGAAGCTCTTGTAGTGGTCCGAGGTGTAGAAGAACTCGCCGCGGTCACCGGTCACGATGCGGCGCGCGCCGCGGTGGCTGACACCGGGCGTCTTCACCGTGTACTCGTGGTAGTAGCCGGTGCCGCACTTGGGCAGCAGGCCCTCGCGGTTCTGGAAGACCGTGCCGTCCTGCGGGTACGGGTACGGCCCGCCCTTCTTGATCAGGTTGACGGTGGTGGTGGCTTCCGTGGGCAGGCTGGACAGCGCGACCTTGCGAAAACCGGAGGTGTCCCCACAGTTCGCCTGTGCCTGCGAGATCTGCGCGACGGCACCGTGGGCGAGGTTCGCTTCGCCGGTCGCCACCGCGACGCCTGCGAAACCGAGGACCGCGACCACGGCGGCGAGCAGGACTCGCGTGAAACGGGATGCGTTCAGGCTCATGGGGCGAAACTAGGATCGGCGAATGATCCCAACGCTAAACCCGCGTTAACGCACAGGGCACTCCGGCGAAACCGTCGAAGGCAACCCTTCGGCGAAATTCAACGCAATTCCGCCAGGCGGGCCTTCAGGCGCTTTTCCACGGTCGGCGGAATAAGGGTGGAGACGTCCCCGCCGTAGGTGGCGACCTCCTTGACCAGTGAGCTGGCCAGGAAGCTGTACGTCGGATTCGTCGACATGAACAGCGTCTCCACGCCGGAGAGCTGTTGATTCATCTGGGCCATTTGCAACTCGTAGTCGAAGTCGCTGACCGCTCGCAGGCCCTTGACGATGGACTGGATGCCATGCGTCTTGCAGTAGTCCACCAGCAGGCCGTGCCAGGAGTCGATCCGCACGTTCGGCCAACATCGGGTGACCTCGCCGAGCATGTCGATGCGTTCCTCAACGCTGAACAAGCTCTTCTTGCTCTTGTTGATCAGAACGGCAACGACAACCTCGTCGAACAGCTTGGAAGCCCGCTCGACGATGTCCAGGTGACCGTTTGTCACCGGATCGTACGAGCCGGGGCACACCGCGCGCCTCATGAAGCGGGACGCTAGCAGCCGAATGCGGGCTTGCCATCTGGGCCGAAGCACACCGTGGGATTAGTCACTCGTCCTATCGAGGGAATCTGAACCGCTCGTCCACTCCGCCCAGTGCAGCACCGTGTCGCCGTAACGGCGACTCCGCTCCGGGGTCAGGTGGGCGGGCCACCGCGGGTCGCCGCTGCGCTTGGCCCGCTCCACCACCACCACGCCCTCGGCTGCCAGCCAGCCGTTGCCGCTGAGCGCCTGAAGTACCTGGTGAAGCTCGTCGTTGGCCACGTCGTAGGGCGGGTCGGCGAGCACCACGTCGTAGGGCTCGTCAGGCTCGTTCGCCAGCACGGCCTGCACCGTGCCCGCGTGCAGCCGCGCGCCGGGCAGGCCCAGATCGGTGATGTTGCGGCGGAGCACCTCGGCGGCCTTGCGGTCGGACTCCACGAACGTGACCTCGGCCGCGCCGCGGGACAGCGCCTCCAACCCGAGCGCGCCGGAACCGGCGTACAGGTCCAGCACGCGCACCCCGTCCAGCCCGATGCTGGACTCCAGCGCGCTGAACAACGCCTCCCGCACCCGCTCCGAGGTGGGCCGGGTGCCCTTCGGCGGCACCTGCAACCGCCGTCCACCCGCCGCACCGGCAACAATCCGTGTCACCGGTCCATCATCCCGCCTGCCACGCCGCCTGGATGGGTCACCCGTGGGAGCAGCAGATGTGCAGCGTGCGCTCCGATTCGCCGTGCCACCAGAAGCGGTCGGGGTCCGCCGAGGGCAGGGCGTCGGCGACGGTGGTGCCCGCGGACCGGACCGAGGGCTGCTGGAACGGCGCGAGCAGGTCCGACACCGGGTAGTGGGTGCCGTTGTGGACGACGGCTTCCACGGCCGCCGCGGCCTTGATGTCGGTGAGGGGGTTGCCGCGGACCAGCGCGAGGTCGGCGAGGCGGCCCTTCTCGACTGTGCCCAGCAGGTTGGGGACGCCGAGCCAGCGGGCGGGGTTGCGGGTCGCGGTGGTCAGCGCCTCATACGGGGTGAAGCCGTGCTTGACCATCGCCCGCAGGTTCACGTGCAGGCTGATCGCGGGATTGTCCAGTGGCGCGTCGGTGCCCGCGATGACCAGGCCGCCCGCGCGGTGGATGCGCAGCACCATGTCCACGTTGTGCGGCAGCGTCGCCATTCGGCCCGCGGTGGTCGGGTCGGGGTTCTGGGTGGAGGCGACCTTGGCCAGTAGCTGCTCGTACTCCCACGCCGGGTACAGCGTCTTGGTCCGCACGTCGTCGGCCAGCGAGCGGTCCTCGGCGTAGAGGGCGAGCGAGGAGAACAGGGTCGGGGTGATGGACATGCCGGAGCGGGCGAACAGCTCCACCGCGTCCTCATAGGACTTGCCGAGTCGGCTCACGGTGTGCGAGTAGCCGAGGCGGTTGGTGGCGCCGGTGTGCTCCATGCCGTCCATGCCGATGTTGACGGCCGGGTAGAGGTAGTGGGAGCTGAGCGGGAGGCCGCCGCGGTGGGCGCGGGCCACGGTCTCCCGTTGGAGCGCTACCGGCATCCGCACATAGGTCTTGATCAGGTCATATTCCAGGCCGAACGCCCGCTCCAGTTCGCGGCGCAGGCCTTCGGTGTCGCGGGTCGGGCGCATCATGTTGTAGTAGACGCGGGTGCCGTCGATGGCCTCGCCGGTGGCGAAGAACCTCGGGCCGAGTTGCGCGCCGGACGCGAGGGCCTCGCGGGTTTCCAGCATCTGGTACGCGGGGTCGCCGGGTGAGCGGGTGCTGGTGATGCCGTAGGCCAGCCACACCGGTCCCTGGCGGGAGCCCCACTGCCTGCCGCGCAGGTGCCAGTGGTTGTGCGCGTCGATCAGGCCGGGCATGGCGGTCAGGCCCTTGGCGTCGACGACGCGGGCGTCGCCGTAGTCGGGTGCGCCCGCGGTGTCCTGCACCGACACGATCTTGTTGTTCTCGATGAGGATGTCCACATCGGACCGCAGCTTCTCGGCGACGCCGTCCCACAGCGCGCCCGCGCGCACCACCAGGCGGCCGGGTGGTTGAGCGTTGGCCCAGACCAGCGGCATCTCCACGGTGCGCGGCTTGCCGCCCGCGGCGGGGATCAGGCGCAGGCGGCCGTTGTTCAGGTACAGCAGGGTGCGGGAGTCGCCGCTCCAACTGGGGGCGTCGGTGACCTCGGTGGAGACCTGCTTGGGGGCGCCCGTCAGGCGGCCCTTCGCGTCCACCGGGACGGTCCACAGCAGACTGTCCATGACGAACGCGAGGTGCTTGCCGTCGGGCGACCACACCGGGCCGTCGTCGCCGCGGGTGGACAGCGAGCGGAACGGCAGCGGCTCGGCGTAGCGGGTCTCGCCGGACTCCAGGTCCACGGTGAGGATCTGGCTGGTGCCCTCGCGGAATCGCTTGGAGAAGGGCTTGACCGCGGCCAGCGCGAGCACCTTGCCGTCCGGTGACCAGGTGGGTCGGCCGGGCAGGAACAGGGCGGGCAGGACCTTGCGGGTTTGCTTGGTGGCGACGTCGAGCACCCAGGTCGCGCCGTCCTGGTCCTGGTAGGCGACCCGGCCGCCGTCCGGTGACCAGCGCGGGGTGATCTGCGCGCCGGGCAGGTCGGTCAGGCGGGTCTCCTTGCCGGAGGCCAGGTCGTGCCGCCACAGGGCGGGGCTGCCGGTGCGGTCGCTGGAGTACACCAGCGTCTTGCCGTCGGGCGAGAAGTCAGGGTCGGCGTCGAAGGCGCCGCCCGCGATGCGCTGCATCCGGCCGCCGATGGGAAGCAGCCACAGGGCGCCGACGGCGCGGAAGGCGATCTGCTTTCCGTCCGGGGACAGCACGGGGCTCGCGATGCCCCGCGCGGTTTGGGTGACGGGTGTGTCGATGGTGCGGCGGGCGGGGCGGTCCTCGTGCGGCCGAAAGCCCACGGTGGCGGTGAACGGGACGGCGCTGGTCTTGCGGGTCTCCAGATTGCGGCGGCGCAGGGTGCCGTCGGCGGTGTAGAGCAGTTCCGTGCCGCTGATCCACTGCGGGGCGAAGGCGAACACGTCCTCACCCTCGTCGCTGACGGGCTTGCCGTCCACGACCAGTTGGGCAGCGGCCCCGAACAACCTGACGTAGGCCAAAGCGCCATAGAGGCTGGGTGCCGGGCCGAACAGCGTGGTGTGCGGGGCGGGCTCCACCAGGCGGGTCACGGCGCCCGACGCGAGGTCGATGGCGTCGATGGCAGTGCCGTCCACCGTGTAGACGAGGCGCCCGCCGTCGGGCGAGAAGTTCGGCTCGGCCTCCTCGGCCGTGGTGTCGGTGACCTTGGTGATCTTCGCGGTGGCCAGTTCGAGCAGCCAGATGCCGTAGCTTCCGCCGCGGTCGGAGGAGAACGCGAGGTGCTTGCCGTCCGGGGAGAAGCGGGGTTCGCGGTGGTCGTACTCGCCCTTGGTGCGTTGGACGGGGGCACCGCCCGCGATGTCGAGCGTCCACAGGTGGTAGTTGCCGTCGCGGTAGGCCTGGAAGGTCAGCGTGCGGGAATCGGGCGAGAACTGCGGGCGGGTGGCGTCCTGGAGGTCGTCGCTGAGCTTGCGGGCCGCGCCGCCCGCGGCGGGCACCAGCCAGATGCCGGTGTAGAGGTCGAAGGCGATCCACTTGCCGTCCGGGGAGGCGGCCGCGGCGATGTTGGTGCCCTGCTTGACGGTTACCCGCGGTCCTCCCCGCTCCTCGGTGGCGGCCTGCGCGGGCAGGGTCAGACCGACGCCGCCGATCGCGGCGGCCACTCCGGTGCCGACCAGCAGGTTCCGGCGGGTGATGCCATCGGCAGGCGAAATTCCCCCTGTGTCCACGGTGTTCCTCCCCTAGCCGCGCTTGTGACGCGGATATCCCCAGTGGCCTCCACTTAAGAGGTATCGCCGGCGCAACGCAACCGAGCACCGCTGACCGGGTGAGCGCAGCCGAAGTTGGGGCTCTCGGCCCTCAACCGTTCGACCAGTCAGACCTGAATTTGATTCACATCACATCGAGGTCTTTCGCGTGGGTGTGCGTCGTTGGGCCGGGAGTGGATGACTGCCAACGGCGTCAGGCACCCAAATCGTGGGTTTCTGTCTAGGGAAGGTGTCCATTGTCGTTGTTCAACCGGCTTTCCCGATCCGTTGTGCTGGCGAGTGGGTTGATTGCGGTCATCGCCGTCTCGTCCGGTTCCGCGGTGGCGGGGAACAGCAATCCCAGTTACCAGTCCGGGTCCTATGCGGCCTTCGTGTCCATTCACGACTTCAACCTCGGGCCGGTGGCCTACAGCCACTACCCCAGCGGTCCGTCCCACAGCTCCTCGTTCGTCAACACCCACCACGACCTGGTGGTGCTCGGCGAGATGGAGTCCGAGTCCAACCGCGATCACGGCAACTCCTGGGCGCGCACGACCCTGACGAAGACCGGGTTCGACCTCTTCAACATTCACCCGACGGCCCCCGGCAAATCGGTTCTCAGCATGGCGGTGGACACGCTTTCCGCGTCCTGCACCGCCAACGCGAATGGGATCACCGGGTCGAGTTCGAGCGGTGGTGATCTGGAAATCAAGGTGTACGGGAAGAAGCGCACGATTCCCTACAGCACCGCGCCGAACCAGAAGGTGGGCATTCCCGGTGTCGCCACGCTGATCTTCAACAAGCAGTGGACCGACGAGAACGGTGCGTTCCACGTGCAGGCATTGGACTTCGCCCTCGACCCCAAGCTGGAGAAGGCGATCGCAGGGCACGTGCGGCTGGAACTCGCGCACGCCGCCTGCGGCGGTTCCAAGGTGGTTTTGGACCCGCAGTCCGTCGTCCACCCGAGCGCCTGAGCCGCCCGCGACGCTGAGGACCGTCCGAGCGGCGGTCCTCAGCGACCGAAGTAGGAGCCGCCGTTGACGTGCAGCACCTGGCCGGTGATGTGGGAGGCGTTGCGGGACACCAGGAATCCGACCGCGGCTGCCACGTCTTCCGGGAGTCCGGCGCGGCCGGTGCAGGTGGCGGCGATCATGCTGCGCCACTCGGAGTCGGAGACGGTGTCGTTGAAGAACTCGGTCTTCTCGATCAGACCGGGGGTGACCACGTTGACGGTGATGCCGCGCGGGCCGAGTGACCTGGCGAGCTTGCCCGCGTAGGCGACCAGCCCGGATTTGGCGGCGGCGTAGCTTTCGGCGCCGGGGCGGGCGCCCATGGAGCCGAGAAACACCACCCGGCCCTTGTCGGCGAGGCGTGGGGTGAGCGCGCTGGTCAGCAGCACCGCGCTGAGCACGTTCTGCTTGTAGTTGGACAGCCACAGGTCGCGGATGGCGACGAGGTCGTCCGGCTCGGGCTCCTTGCCGGTGCAGGCCACATCGCTGCCCGCGTTGTTGACCAGCACATTCACCCGGTCGGGCAGCTTGGCCAGAGCTTCGCGCACCGCGTAGGGGTTGCTCGCGTCGAAGGCGATCGCCCTGGACCGCGACCCAAGCTCGTCCGCGGCGGCGTCCAGCACTCCCGTGCGCCGACCCGTGATCACCACATCGAGTCCGACCGCGATCAGGTTGGCCGCGATGGCCTTGCCGATCCCGGTGCCACCGCCGGTCACCACGGCTGTCTGCGGCATCTTGCCCCCATCGTTTCGCCAACGACGCCGTGATCTTTCCGTGACCAACCGATCCAGTCAGCGCCCAAGCGGGTCTAATTGGCGTCGACTGCGTCACATGCGTGAATTCCCCACCAAGCAACGGCACCCGGTCCGATGTCGGGACCGGGTGCCGCATGTGCTCAGGAGATCAGCCGATCTCGATGAGGAGGTCGCCGCCCTCCACCTGCTGGACGGCGCCGATGGCGAGGCGCTTGACGGTGCCTGCCTTGGGGGCGGTGATGTTGGCTTCCATCTTCATGGCCTCGATGGTGGCCACCGTCTGGCCCGCCTCGACGGCCTCACCTTCGCCGACGGAGAGGGTGACCACGCCCGCGAAGGGCGCCGCCACGTGGTTCTGGTTGGTGCGGTCGGCCTTCTCGGCGGCGGGCAGGGCCGAGGCCACCGACCGGTCCCGCACCTGGATCGGACGCATCTGGCCGTTGAGGGTGGACATCACGGTGCGGATGCCGCGCTCGTCGGCCTCGCTGATGGCCTCCAGCCCGATGAGGAGCTTCACGCCCGGCTCCAGGTCGACCACGTACTCCTCACCGGGGCGCAGGCCGTAGAAGAACTCCTTGCTGCGCAGCACCGAGGTGTCGCCGAAGGCCTCGCGGTGGGTGGTGAACTCCTTGGTGGGGCCGGGGAACAGCAGCCGGTTCAGCGTCGCCCTGCGGTGGGTTGCCAGGCCCTTCTCGTCGTCCTCGGTGAGCTCGGTGACGCGCTTGGGTGCGCTGCGCTCGCCGAGTGCCTTGCCGCGGAACGGTTCCGGCCAGCCGCCGGGCGGGTCGCCCAGCTCACCGTGCAGGAAGCCGATCACCGAGTCGGGGATGTCGAACTTGCCGGGTTCGGACTCGAACTCCTTCGGCGACACGCCCGCGCCCACCAGGTGCAGGGCGAGGTCGCCGACCACCTTGGAGGACGGCGTCACCTTGACCAGCCTGCCGAGCATGCGGTCGGCCGCGGCGTAGGCGTCCTCGATCTGCTCGAAGCGGTCGCCGAGGCCCAGCGCCACCGCCTGGGTGCGCAGGTTGGACAGCTGTCCGCCGGGGATCTCGTGGTGGTACACGCGGCCCGTCGGCGCGGCCAGGCCCGCCTCGAACGGCGCGTAGACCTTGCGCACGGCCTCCCAGTACGGCTCGAGGTCGCACACCGCCTGCAACGACAGGCCGGTTTCCCGCTCGGTGTGGTTGGTGGCCGCCACCAGCGCGGACAGCGCGGGCTGCGAGGTGGTGCCCGCCATCGACGCCACCGCGGCGTCGACCGCGTCCACGCCCGCGTCGATGGCCGCCGTGAGGGTGGCCAACTGTCCGCCGGGGGTGTCGTGGGTGTGCAGGTGCACCGGCAGATCGAAACGCTCCCGCAGCGCGGTCACCAGCGTGCGGGCCGCGGGCGGGCGCAGCAGGCCCGCCATGTCCTTGATGGCCAGCACATGGGCACCGGCCTCGACGATCTGCTCGGCCAGCCGCAGGTAGTAGTCCAGCGTGTACAGCTTCTCCGCCGGGTCGGACAGGTCGGCGGTGTAGCACAACGCGACCTCGGCGATGGTGGTGCCGGTTTCGCGGACCGCCTCGATGGCCGGGCGCATCTGCTCGACGTCGTTGAGGGCGTCGAAGATGCGGAAGATGTCCAGCCCGGAGGCCGCCGCCTCCTGCACGAACGCCTCGGTGACCTTCGTCGGGTACGGGGTGTAGCCCACGGTGTTGCGGCCGCGCAGCAGCATCTGGAGGCAGATGTTGGGCACGGCCTCGCGCAGCGCGGCCAGCCGCTCCCAGGGGTCCTCGGCCAGGAAGCGCAGCGCAACGTCGTAGGTCGCACCGCCCCAGCTTTCCAGCGACAGCAGCTGGGAGGCGTTGCGCGCCACATGCGGGGCGATCGTGAGCAGGTCCTTGCTGCGGACGCGGGTGGCCAGCAGCGACTGGTGCGCGTCGCGGAAGGTGGTGTCGGTGACGGCCACCGCGGGGGTCTCGCGCAGCCAGCGGGCGAAGCCCTCCGGGCCAAGCTCGATCAGTCGCTGCCGGGAACCGGCGGGCGGTTCTGCGGCCAGGTCGGCGACCGGGAGCTTCTTCTCGGGGTCGATCACCTTGGGGCGCTCGCCGTTGGGGTGGTTGACGGTCACGTCGGCGAGGTAGGTCAGCAGCTTGGTGCCGCGGTCGGCGGAGTGCCGGGAGGTCAGCAGGTGCGGCCGCTCCTCGATGAACGAGGTGGTCACGTTGCCCGCGATGAAGTCCGGGTCGTCCAGCACGGCCTGCAGGAACGGGATGTTCGTCGAGACGCCGCGGATGCGGAACTCGGCGACCGCGCGGCGGGCCCTGCGCACGGCGGAGGCGAAGTCCATGCCGCGGCAGGTCAGCTTGACCAGCAGCGAGTCGAAGTGGGCGCTGATGCTGGTGCCCGCGCCGATGGTGCCGCCGTCCAGGCGGATGCCCGCGCCGCCCGGTGAGCGGTAGGCGCTGATCAGGCCGGTGTCGGGGCGGAAGCCGTTGGCCGGGTCCTCGGTGGTGATGCGGCACTGCAGGGCCGCGCCGCGCAGGCGCAGCGTGTCCTGGATGAGGCCGAGGCCGGGCAGGGTCTCGCCGCTCGCGATGCGCAGCTGGGTCTGCACGAGGTCGACGTCGGTGACCTCCTCGGTCACGGTGTGCTCGACCTGGATGCGCGGGTTCATTTCGATGAAGACGTGCTTGCCGCGGCGGTCCAGCAGGAACTCCACGGTGCCCGCGTTGCGGTAGCCGATGTGCCGGGCGAAGGCGACCGCGTCGGCGCAGATCTGCTCGCGAAGCTCGGGCGGGAGATTGGGGGCGGGCGCGATCTCGACGACCTTCTGGTGCCGCCGCTGCAACGAGCAGTCGCGCTCGAACAGGTGCACCACGTTGCCCTCGCCGTCGGCCAGGATCTGCACCTCGATGTGGCGCGGCTCGACGACGGCCTGCTCCAGGAAGACGGTGGCATCGCCGAAGGCCGACTCGGCCTCGCGCATCGCCGCCTCCAGCGACTCACGCAGCATCTCGGGGCGGTCCACCCGGCGCATACCGCGGCCACCGCCGCCCGCGACGGCCTTGACGAACACCGGGAAGCCGACGTCCTCGGCCGCCGCGAGCAGCGTCTGGACATCGTCGGTCGGCGCGGAGGAGCGCAGCACGGGCAGGCCTGCCTCGCGGGCGGCGGCCACGGCGCGGGCCTTGTTGCCGGTCAGCTGGAGGACCTCGGGGGTGGGTCCGACAAAGGTGATACCCGCGTCACGGCATGCGTGCGCGAGTTGGGGATTTTCCGAAAGGAATCCATAGCCGGGATAAACCGCGTCGGCGCCCGCCTTCTTGGCGGCCTTGATGATCTCGTCCACGGAAAGATAGGCCCGAACGGGGTGACCTGGCTCACCGATTTCGTAGGACTCGTCGGCCTTCAGACGGTGCAGCGAGTTGCGATCCTCATACGGAAACACCGCAACGGTGCCCGCGCCGAGTTCGTAGCCCGCGCGAAAAGCCCGGATCGCGATCTCGCCGCGGTTCGCGACGAGAATCTTGCGGAACATGCCGGCTCCCTCCTGGTGGGACACGAACGGGCCGACACGAGCAGGCCCGCCGTCACCTGGATCGGCGGGCTTGTCTTGCGCGTGCCGCCCGCTCCGGGGTCGGTCGTCGCACGTTACCGTGCTGTCCCGCTCCTCGGGAGGAGCATCTCAGGTGACGGAAGTCATCTCGGTGTCAGATCCGCCAGGTCGATGCATCGGGGACTGATCAAAGCCTAACGGCTGCGGGGGCGCCTGTCTTGGTATGTCCAGGCGACCTGGACCGCTTTTCGAGCCACGGACGGGTTTAACTGTTTGCCTACTCATAGAAATGCTTACCGCACCATCGGTGACGGAGCATTGGACAGAGTGTGACTCCACCATTGCGTCCAACCGCCCGCGACCGAAATGGCGGATCTCTACTCCATGGTGTTGAAGTTCTCGGATTCGGGGATGCGGAAGCATTTCAAATCCGTACTTGGGGCGTTGGCCGCGCAGATCCGACACGCGGCCCGAATCATTTCCACTTACAGGAGGAGAACTCCGTGAGATCCCGGTTCCTACGCCTCGCCATGCTGACCGCGGCGACCTCGCTGGCCGTGCTGGGCGGCCTCGTCCCCGCCGCCTCCGCCGCGCCCGCCGACCCGGCCCAGGCGCAGCAGACCGACCTGCTCATCGTGAACCGCCACAGCGCCAAGTGCGCCGAGGTTCCGACGCTGTCGGCCAACCAGCCCTACGCCCAGATCCAGCAGATGAGCTGCACTGCGACACCCAACCAGGAATGGCGGCTGTTCTACGTTTCCCCCGGCTACTTCGAGATCCGCAACGTGCACAGCGGTCTGTGCCTGACCGTACCGAACGGCAGCACGGCCAACGCCGTCAACGTCGTCCAGTACTACTGCCAGAACCGCGCCTACCAGCGCTTCAACCTGATCCACAAGGGCAACGGCTACTACGAGATCCGGCCGGTGCACAGCAACAAGGTGCTCGAGGTTCCGCAGTTCAGCACCTTCGACGGCGCCCCCGTGCAGCAGCGCACGCCCGTCGTGACCGGCAACACCAACCAGCAGTGGGCCTTCTACCTCGCGTGAGGTCCCTCGCGGCATGAGCTCGGTGGGCTCGGGTCAGGGCAGCTGACCCGAGCCCACCGGGTGTGCATCCGGCACTACCGCGACCGGACACGCACGACTTTTCTCCTCCACCGGCGCCAAGTCCAGCCGTCCGCCTACCTATTGAAAACCCGCTATTTCGGCAGTGAGTCCAGGTGTTTGCGAACGGTGTTGGAGAAATTCTGGCCGCCGGTCTTGTCCCAATTTATCGACCAGGTCATCACGCCGCGCAGCCCCGTGTAGGGCTGCTCGGGGGTGAACTTTCCACAGTTGGTCTTCTTGACCAGACAGTCCAGGGCCTTGGTGACCACCGAGGGGTCGACGTAGCCGCTGCCCGCCGCCTGCCGGGTCGCGGGCAGGCCGAGGGCGACCTGGTCGGGGCGCAGCGTCTTGAGCAGGATGCAGGCCTGGGCGGTGATGAAGTCGACGCCGCCCTGGGCGTAGACCTGCTGATCGCAGCCCAGCATTGTGCCCGAGTTGTAGTACTGGGTATGCACGACCGTGACGATGTCCTTGAGGTTGGCCGCCAACTGGAGGTAGGCGCCGCCTGGCTGGGTGTCCAGCGTCTGCGGGGCCATGGTCAGCACGAAACTCGGCCCGATCTTCTGGTGAAGCTGGCGCATCGCGGTGGTCACGTTGGGCACGTTCATGCCGTGTTCGAGGTCGATGTCCACGCCGTCGAAGCCGAACTTGGTGATCAGGCCGTGCATGCTGGTGACGAAGCTGTTCACGGCCTGCTGGCTGGAGAAGTCGACGTTGCCCTTCTCGCCGCCGATGGACAGCACGATGGTTTTGCCCTCGGCCTTCTTGGCTTTGACGTCGGCGATGAACTCCTCGTCGGTGTAGCCGCCGAGCTTCTTGGCCAGGCCGGGGTCGATGGTGAAGGTGACCTTGCCCCATTCGCCCGGCACGGACTCGGCGAAGGCCACCGCGATCAGGTCGTAGGCCTTGGGCACATCGCGCAGCTTCAACGCGGCGGAGCCGTTGTCGAAGTTGTGCCAGTAGCCGGTCAGTTCTCTGGCCGGCAGTCGGTTCTGGGCGGGCTCGGCGCCATCGGCCGTGACGGTCAAAGAGAGGGCGAGGACTCCGGTCAGCAGTCCGCCGAGCAGGCGGGATCGCCTGAGCACAGCTCACCTCCGGTGCAGGGAAGAGGGTGGCGGCCCTTGTGTCGTGACGCAGGGGAGGTCACGGCTTTCAAAGTGGACTAGACCACTGGGTATGTCAAGGCTTCGACAGCGCGGCCGGGATTTCCCGGCCTCATCGGAAAGGCAGCTGCCTAGGGTGGCCAACCGGCATAATGGGAATCGCCTGAATGCCGAGGACTGCCTCGGTATCGTGTTGCGTCAGCATTCGAATTTCGCTGGGGAGTCTTCGTGAGCGCCGCCTTCTGGAAGACGACGGGTTTGGCCACCATCGCGGCCGCGGTGATCGCGGCGATCGGGGCGATAGCCGCCCAGCAGGTCGGCAAGGACGCCAAGCCCGCCACGACGACCACCACCTCCGTGGCGGCACCGGCGCCCGCCGCCACGACCGGTGCCCAGCCCCCACCCGTGCCCACCGATTCCGAAGTGATCTTCGACGGGTCGTTCAATCTCCACCTGTACGTAGGTTTCGACGGCGCGAAGCCGGAGAACAAAGGCGACTATGGCGGTCTCACCCAGGACTCCCGCGAAAACCTCATAGTCGGTGGCGATGGAGCGGTCTGGACCTTGCCGACCCCGCCGACCAAGAAGCAATGCGAGGACCAGATCGCCTTGAACGCGGTGCAGTCCATCCCGGCCGATACCGGCAAACAGATCTGCTACCGGACGGGCAAGGGCCGAATCGTCTACATCAAGATCACCGGGGTGGCGGAGCAGCGCAAGGACACCATGCACAACTCCACCTTCAAGACCTACGTGAAGATCTGGAGCGCGTAGGTCAGGTCTTCTCCAGGTACTCGGCGCGGTCCTCGCTGATCACCTCGGCCAGCATCTGGGCCAGGCCGGGGTGCTCGCTCAGGCCGGGGTCGGCGGCGACGACCGCCTGGGCCTGTTCGCGGGCCTCGGCGATGACCTCCTCGTCCCGCAGCAGCGACAGCATGCGCAGGCCGGACCGCTTGCCGGACTGCGCCTGGCCGAGGATGTCGCCCTCGCGGCGCAGTTCGAGGTCCAGCCTGGCCAGTTCGAAGCCGTCGGTGGTGCCCGCGACGGCATCCAGGCGCTCCCGCGACTTGGAGCCGTCCAGCGAGTCGGTGACCAGCAGGCACAGTCCCGGTGCGCTGCCGCGGCCGACGCGGCCGCGTAGCTGGTGAAGCTGGCTGACGCCGAACCGGTCGGCGTCCATGATCACCATGGCGGTGGCGTTGATGACGTTGACGCCGACCTCGATCACGGTGGTCGCAACCAGCACGTCAAGCTCCGCCGCGGCGAAGGCGCGCATCACGGCGTCCTTGTCGTCGGCGGGGAGCCTGCCGTGCAGCACCCCCATCCGTAGGCCTTGGAGCGGACCTTCAGCGAGCTTCGCGGCGATGTCGAGAACGGCCAGTGGGGGCCTGCGCTTCTCGCCTTCCTCGGCGGGCTCGTCCAACTCGTAGTCGTCGAAGTCGGACTCCTCGTCGCGTGCCTTCTTGCGCTTGCCTTTCGCGGGTTCCTCCTCGTCGCCAATGCGCGGGCAGACGATGTAGGCCTGATGGCCCTTGCCGACCTCTTCGTGGATGCGCTCCCACACCCGGTTCAGCCAAGCCGGTTTCTCCGCGACCGGCACCACGTTGGTGGAGATCGGCGAGCGGCCCGCCGGTAGCTGGCGCAGCGCGGAGACCTCGAGGTCGCCGTAGACGGTCATGGCGACCGTGCGCGGGATGGGCGTCGCGGTCATGACCAGCACGTGCGGGCTGGCGTCCTCGCCCGCGCGGGTGCGCAGGGCGTCGCGTTGTTCGACGCCGAAGCGGTGCTGCTCGTCCACCACGACCAGGCCGAGGTCGGCGAAGGACACCTTGTCCTGGATGAGGGCGTGGGTGCCGACGACGATGCCCGCGGCGCCGGAGGTGGCGTCCAGCATCGCCTGCTTGCGCTGCGCGGTGGTCAGCGAGCCGGTGAGCAGCGCGATCTTCGTGGAGTTCTCGGCGGCGCCGAGTTCGCCGCCGCTGCCCAGGTCGCCGAGCAGCTCGCGCAGCGAGCGGGCGTGCTGGGCGGCCAGCACCTCGGTGGGGGCGAGCATCGCGGCCTGCCTGCCGGAGTCCACGACCTGGAGCATGGCGCGCAGCGCGACCACGGTCTTTCCGGAGCCGACCTCGCCCTGGACGAGGCGGTTCATCGGATGCTCCACGGCGAGGTCGGCGGCGATCTCCTCGCCGATCTGGCGCTGACCGTCGGTGAGGGTGAAGGGCAGCCGCTGGTCGAAGGCGGTCAGGATGCCGCCGTCCTTGCGCGGGCAGGCCGGGGCGGGACGCGCGGTGGCGGACTGCTTGCGCTGGGCCAGCGCGAGTTGGACGGACAGCGCCTCGTCCCATTTCAGGCGGTCACTGGCCTCGGATACCTGCTGCCAGTTCTCCGGGTGGTGGACAAGGCGCAGGGCGCTGGAGAGGTCGATGAGGCCCTGCTGTTCCTTGATGGCGTCCGGCAGCGGGTCCTCGGTGCCGTCCCAGAGGCGCAGGATGTGGCTGACGCAGCGGCCGATGTCCCAGGAGGAGATGTCCTTGCTCGCCGGGTACACCGGGATCAGCGGGCGGGCGAACTCCTCGATCAGGCTCTGGTCGTCGTCGCCCTCCAGCATCACGAATTTGGGGTGCGTGAGCTGGGTTTTGCGCTTCACGCCGTCGCGGCTGTTCTGGGCGAACACGCTGACCTGGCCCGCGAACAGGCCGAGCTTGCCGATCTTGTGCTTGAGCACGTGGCCGACCCTGTCGGAGAAGAAGGTGATCGACAGGTACCGCCTGCCGTCGGTGACCTCCACCTCGGTGAGCGACCCTTGCCGGGTCTTCATCTTCCGGCTGGTCACCTTGGTGATCTGGGCCATCACCGTGACGTGCTCGCCGATCTCCAGGCCGGTGAGGTCGGTGAGCTTGCCGCGCTCGGCGTAGCGGCGCGGGTAGTGGCGGAGCAGGTCGCCGACCGTGACGATGCCCAGCGCCTCAGCCAGCGGCTTGGTGCTCTTGGCACCCATCAGCGCGGTGAGCTTGTCGGACATCCGCACGGTGGTCATGGCCTTCGTTTTACCGCATGAGCCCGACATCCCTGGCGAGCACCGCCGCTTGGACGCGGTCCCGGACGCCGAGTTTGGCCAGCAGCCGGGAGACGTAGGTCTTCACGGTGCTCACGGTGAGGCCGAGTTCGGCGGCGATCTCGGCGTTGCTGCGGCCCCTGCCGAGGTGTTCGAGCAGCGTCTTCTCTGGGCCGGACAGCGTCGCGACGCGCGGGTCCTCGGCGGGCAGCAGCGGGGTGACGGTGTCGAGCAGCCTGCGGGTCACCGACGGCGAGAGCCAGGCGTCGCCTTGGGCGACCGCACGAATGGCCCTGACGACCTGTTCGGGTGGGGCGTCCTTGACGAGGAAGCCCGCGGCGCCGCCGCGCAGCGCGGCGTTGATGTAGTCGTCCAGTTCGTACGTGGTGAGCACCAGGACCCTGGCTCGCCGGTCCAATTTGCGGATGACCTCGAGGCCGCCCATGACCGGCATTTCCAGGTCGAGCAGCAGCACATCGTGTTCCAGCGTCTCGGCTTTGTGCAGCGCCTCGGCGCCGTCGGCGGCCTCGCCGACGACGGTGAGGTCGTCCTCGGCGTCGACCAGCATGCGCAGCCCCATCCGCACGATCGGGGCGTCATCGCAGATCAGTACCCGGATCATGACCGCACCGCCGGGAGGCTCACGTTGACGCTCCAGCCGCCGTGCGGGCGCGGTCCCGCGGTGAGTTCGCCGCCCAGTTCGCGGATGCGTTCCCGCATGCCGGTGAGGCCGTGCCCGAGGGGTTTGGGCGGCACGGCGGGGCCGTCGTTGTCGACCCGGATGCGGGTGGGTCCGATGTGGACGTGCACGGTGCTGCCGGGTGCGTGGCGGAGGCAGTTGGTGAGGGCCTCCTGCACGATGCGGTATGTGGTGTTGTCGACGCCTGCGGGCAGGTCGGCGGCGTCGACGCGCAGGCCGACGTTGCGGAAGTGTCCGATGAGGACGTTCAGGTCGGGTGCTTCGGCGCGGAGCGTGACCAGCAGTCGGTGCACCTCGTCCATGCCTGTGCGGCCGGTGCTTTCGATTTCGGCGAGGGCGGTGGCGGCCTGGTCGGGGCTGCTGCGCGCGATGCGGCCCGCGGCGCCCGCGAGCACCACCATGCCGCTGAGGGTGTGCGCCAACACGTCGTGCAGGTCGCGGGCGATCCGTAGGCGCTCCTCGGCGGCGCTGCGCTGCGCGACCTCACGGACGTAGGCGAGGTGGGTGCGGCGGTACTGGGCCACCGTCCATGCGGTGCCGACGTAGGCGGTGGTGAGCACGAGCGGCGCGATGACGGAGAGGCGGAAGCCGTTGTTGGCCTGGTGGAACGCCAAGTAGCCGACCAGCGCGAAGGCGATGCCCGCGGTGATCCCGCCCAGCAGTCGCGGGCGGCCCGCGTGCGCGATGGCGCTGTAGATGGCGACCCAGGTGATCACCACCAGTGGGAAGCCACCGGGCAGGCGCGCCACCGTCCACAGCACGCAGGCGCCGACGATCACTCCGTACACCGTCAGCGGGAAGCGGCGCCGCCACACCAGGGCGAGGCAGCCGCCGATGATGGTCGCGTAGATGACGGCGAGATGCTCCGGTGACGCGATCGGGCTGCCGTCGCGCAGCCACGGCCAGTTCAGCGCGATGAGCCCCGCCGCCAAGCCTGCCGCCAGGACGGGATCGGATGGCTTCCCCCAGTTCCCCATGCGCCAAGCATAAGCGGGTCGACTTTGGTTGATGGGTGGATCAACGCAGGTCAACCGACGGATCGGCCCGCAGACCGACGTCGTGGCTGCGGCGTTTTCCTAGCTTGGGGTGACATGAGACGACTGAGATTCGCCGCTGTCGCGGCGGGTGTTGCATTGCTGGCGGGGCCCGCGGGTTCCGCGCTGTCGGCGCCTGCACGGGCGATGGAGATCGCCGATGTGGTGCAGGTGCGGCAGATCGAGGAGACCCGGCTCTCGCCGGACGGCCAACAGGCCGCGGCGCTGGTGTCCGAGCCCACCTTGGCGGACAACACGGTGACCAGCAGGGTGCTCGTGACCACCGTGGACGCGCCGGAGCGAGTGCGCACCGCGGTGACGGTAACCGGGGTGACCGAGCGGATCCACAACCTGCGGTGGGCGCCCGACGGACGTTCGCTGACCTACATCGCGCCGCACGATGGCGCCGACGAGGTCTGGACCGTGCCCGCTGGGGGTGGGCAGGCGCGGCGGCTGTTCGCCGCGCCCGTTGCGGCACAGACCGTTGGCGCCAACCGGCCGCTGCGCGGGTTCGACATCCCGCTGCACCAGGCCAAGGTACTGGGCGCGGAGTGGTCGCCGGACGGGCGACGGCTGGCGTTCACCGCGCCGCTTCCGCCGGGTGCCGACACCGAGGGCGGGGTGTCCTACGACCCATCGAAGATGCACCTGGAGTCGCTGCTGACCAGCGGTTACTACCGCACCCGGGTCGCGGTGATGCTGTGGGAGGGCGGTCGGACCCGGCAGCTCGCCGAGCTGACGATGGGCCGCGCCACCTACGGCCCGACGATGGCCTGGTCGCCGGACGGCAGGAAGCTGTCGCTGCACGCGGGCGAGGTGCAGGTGCTCGATGTCGACAGCGGCGCCGTGACCACGGTCGACAAGCAGTGGCGCGCGGCGGTCACGTGGTCGCCGGACAGCAGCATGCTGGGGCTCGCCGCGGGTCCGCAGTTGCTGGGCCTGCCGGTCGCGGGCGGCGAACCGAAGCCGGTCGCGTCCCTCCCCGAAGGCGCGCGGGCGGGCTGGTTCCAGTGGACCTCCGCGGGGCTCGTGGTGGCAGGCAAGACCGCGGCGGAGACGTCGGTCTACGTCGGGAAGCCCGGTGAGACGCTGCGGCAGGCGACGTCGGTCAAGGACGACCTGTCGGCCTGTTCGTTCTCCGCCGAGCGCACGCTGGGGGTGTGCGCCCGGCAGAACGCCTCGACACCGCCGCGACTGTCGGTGCTCGACCTGCAAGGCGGCGAGATCCGCGACGGATACCGGCCGAACCGGGCGCTGGACGGCGTCCGCGTCCAGCAGCCGGAGCCGATGACCTGGACCAATGCCAAGGGGCAGACCGGAACCGGGTACCGGCTCGTGCCGCCGGGGTGCCATGCGAAGCGCTGCCCGATCGCGGTGATCACCCACGGGTACGACGCAGGCAACCGGTTCATGGACGTCGGCCACGAGTGGAACTACCCCTCGCAGGTGCTCGCGGCCAAGGGTTACGTGGTGCTCGCCGTCAACGAGTCACCCGCGAGCCGGGATGTGGCCGACGCCGTGTCGATGATGGAGGCCGCGGTCGCCCGCGCGGTGGCGGACGGGCACGGCGATGGGGAGCGGGCGGCGA
Organism: Actinorectispora metalli; assembly: GCF_056323685.1. NCBI lineage: Bacteria > Bacillati > Actinomycetota > Actinomycetes > Pseudonocardiales > Pseudonocardiaceae > Actinorectispora > Actinorectispora metalli. The sequence goes on along the minus strand of NZ_JBREYE010000001.1, from coordinate 3,772,001 downwards.
TCATGGGCTACAGCCGCGGCGCCGAGGTCACCCAGGCTGCGTTGTCGCTGTCGACGGTGTTCAAGGCGGGGTCGTCGGCTGACGGCGGCCCCACCCCGGGCACGACGGTCAAGCCCGCGAGGCCGTTGCTCATGCAGATGGGTGAGGCGGCGGGCTTCATGAGCGTCCCGACATTCGACGATCTGCGGGCGCGGGGGATCCCGACCGAGTTGGTGATCTTCCCGAACGAATCGCACGGCTTTCACCAGCCCAAGCACCGGGCGGCGGCGATGCAGCAGAACCTGGACTGGTTCGCCCGGTATCTCCGCTGAGTTATTCGACGCCGATCAGCAGGACCGTGTCGGGCTGGCCGCCGTCGTAGGCGGTCAGCTCGACCTCCGGGTGGCTGGTGCGCAGGTGCTCCTCCAGGGCCTTCGACAGGCCCTCGGGGGCGGCCTGGCCGACCAGCACGGTGACCAGCTCGCCGCCGGAGGACAGCAGCAGGTCGGTGAGGTTGCAGGCGGCGGTGGCCAGTGCCGGGGTGTTGTCGGCCTGGTCGCCGACCGGTTCGATGAGGACCACCTCGCCGTCGGCCATGCCCAGCACATCGCCGGGCTGGCAGCGCCCGACCCAGGTCAGTGCCTCGTCGGTGGCGATGAGCAGTTCGCCGCGGCGGGTGGCGGCGGCCGCCTCGGCCATCGCCACCACGTCGTCGCCGGCACGGCGCTGGAGGTCGTGCACGGCGAGCGCGGACAGCACCTGCACCGGTGAGGACGTCGGCACCACCACCACATCCTGGCCCGCCTCTTGGGCCTGCTGCGCCGCGGCCTCCGCGACGGGACGCAGTTCCTGGGCGCCGGGCAGCACGATGACGTGTGCGGCGCGACTGCCGGAGATCGCGGCCAGCAGATCCGCCTCCGACGGCGGCTGCTCCGGGTTGACCGGCACCACGGTGGCGCCCTCGCCGCCGAACAGCTCGATCACACCGTCGCCGGCGGCCAGCACCACGACCGCGCGGGGCCGCACGAAACGGGTGGGTTCGGTGGCGATCTGGTCGGCGAAGCGCATCACCGTGATGCGGTGCGGCCTGCCCGCCTCGATGCCCGCCTCGACGGCGGCGCCGACATCGGCGCAGTGCACATGCACCGACCACAGGTCGTCGCCGTCGCCGACCACGGAGACGCAGTCGCCGAGCTTGGTGAGGCTGGCGCGCAGCCGGGTCGCGCGGGTGTCGTCGGTGCCGTCAAGGAGGTACATCACCTCGTACTCGTATTCGCTCGACCCGGCCTCCCGCTCGGCGACCAGGGCCTCGGCGTCGCGCGGCACCCAGTTGTGCTCGGTCTCGGTGGCCACGGTCCGGCCGGTGACCACCGACGCCAGCGCGTCCAGCAGCACCACCAGCCCGCGCCCGCCCGCGTCGACCACGCCCGCGCGGGCCAGCACCGCAAGCTGCTTCGGCGTCTCGGCCAGCGCGATGGCGGCGGCCTTGGCCACTCGGGAGGTCAGCTCGCCCAGTTCGTCGGAGGAGCAGTCCTTGGCGGCGGCCGCGGCGGCGTGCAGCACCGACAGCACGGTACCCTCCACCGGCTTGGTCACCGCGGCGGTGGCGAGCTCGTCGGCCCGCTTCAGTGCCTGCCGAAGCTGCGGTCCGCTGGCCTCGACGGCGTCCCGGAGAGGTTCGGCGAGCCCGCGCAGCACCTGGGACAGGATCACACCGGAGTTGCCGCGGGCGCCTGCCAGCGCGCCGCGGGCCAGCGCGGCCAGCGCCTGGCCGACCGCGGCGACGTTCTCGCTGCGCAGCAGCGCGTCCAGCGCCGAGCGCATGGTGAGCAGCAGATTGGTGCCCGTGTCGCTGTCGGGCACCGGGAACACGTTGATCCGGTCGATCAGCTCGCGGTTGGCGTCCAGGGCCTCCACGCAGGCCGCCGCCCAGCGGCGCACGGCCGCCGCATCCAGCGCCTGCAGCACTCCCCCGCCTCCCGTCGCCAGTGTTGGAGGGAGACTAGCGGGGAGCCGGTTTGGTCGGCTCGCCGGTGACCCGTTACCCTTTCCGGGTTGCTCGACTTCGTTCGAGCTCACGGTCCGGCCCCTCTGGGCATCTGGGCCGGATCGTACGAACCAACGTAAGGAGTGTCGACGTGGCTGCCGTTTGCGACGTCTGTGGCAAGGGGCCGGGCTTCGGCAAGTCGGTCTCGCACTCCCACCGGCGCACCAACCGCCGGTGGAACCCGAACATCCAGAGCATCCGGGCGCTGGTCAGCCCTTCGCAGCGGCAGCGTCTGAACGTCTGCACGTCCTGCCTGAAGGCGGGCAAGGTCGTTCGCGGCTGAGGCCATCCCAAGCTCAGAAAGCCCCGGCGGTGTCCGCCGGGGCTTTCTGCTGTGTCAGGGGAGCTTCCAGTCCAAAGGTGCCGCGCCGAGGCGTTCCAGGAGGTCGTTGGTGCGGCTGAACGGGCGGGAGCCGAAGAAGCCTCGGTCGGCGGACATCGGGCTCGGGTGCGCGGACTCCACGCAGGGCAGGTCGCCGAGCATGGGCCGCAGGTCGCGGGCGTCGCGGCCCCAGAGGATCGACACCATCGGCGTGCCGCGGGCGACCAGGGCCTTGATGGCCTGTTCGGTGACGTCTTCCCAGCCCTTGCCGCGGTGCGAGGCGGGGCGGCCGGGTTCCACCGTGAGCGAGCGGTTGAGCAGCAGCACGCCCCGCTCGGTCCACGGGGTCAGATCGCCGCAGGACGGGGTCGGGTAGCCCAGGTCCTCGCTGTACTCGCGGTAGATGTTGATCAGGCTGCGGGGGATGGGCCGGACATCGGGCGCCACCGAGAAGCTAAGGCCCACCGGGTGACCGGGCGTCGGATACGGGTCCTGGCCCACGATGAGGACCTTGACCTCGTCGAAGGGCTGCTGGAAGGCGCGCAGCACATGCGGCCCGGCGGGCAGGTACCGACGGCCCGCGGCGATCTCGGCGCGAAGGAACTCGCCCATCGCCCCGATTCGATCGGCCACCGGCTCCAAAGCCTTGGCCCACCCGGATTCGACAACTTCGTGCAACGGTCGCGCAGCCACGAACAATCACCATAGCGAGGTGGGTCACGGCGTCCGCAGGCGGGCGGCGGAAAGCGATCTCCCCTGCGTGCGACGCCTCACAAAAAGCCAAACGTGATGCACATCACAACGCTGCTGTTTTCGCATGACGAATGCGTGGTGGCACAAGTAAGCAGCATGATTCCGGGTTGCCAAGGCGGCGCCTTCACCTACGCTCAAAAAGCTATGTCGCTCGGCACGCGGCAACTGCGGCGAGCGCTTATTTGGCGTGCCCAAAAATTTCAGAGTGCGGATCGGACCCCGTTTTTCGCCGTCGCGGGTGTCATCGCGGAGCGGCCGCCCTGCGTTACCGGCCATCTGCCCCGATCCCTCCGAACTGGGGCCTTGAGTCGTCGATGGCGGAAAGAGGGAAGGAACACCTATGCGGCGCGAACAGGCGGCTGCTGAACCCGACCAATCGAAGATGCGGCGGGCGATTGGCGCAGCCGCCATCGGAAACTGCACCGAATGGTTCGATTTCGGCATCTACAGCTATGTAGCGGTATATATCGGCTCGCAATTCTTCCCGGCCGAGAACAAAACGGTTGCCACGCTGTCCGCATTCGCCGTTTTCGCCGCGGCGTTCCTGATCCGCCCGCTGGGCAGCGTCATCCTCGGCCCTATCGGCGACAGGCTGGGCCGCCAGCGGGTGCTGGCGCTGACGATCCTGCTGATGTCGGGCTCCACCCTGGCCATCGGCCTGCTGCCCACCTACCAGCAGATCGGCCTGTTCGCCCCCGTCCTGCTGATCCTGGCCCGCATGGTGCAGGGCTTCTCCGCGGGTGGGGAGTACGCGGGCGCGGCGACGTTCATCGCCGAGTACGCCCCGAACGACCGCCGCGGCTTCTACGGAAGCTGGCTGGAGTTCGGCAGCATCGCGGGCTTCGCGCTGGGCGCGAGCGTGCCGACCGCGCTGACGTTCCTGCTGTCCGAGCCCGCGATGGCCTCCTGGGGCTGGCGGGTGCCGTTCTTCATCGCCGGTCCGCTCGGCGCGATCGGCCTGTACCTGCGGTCGCGACTGGACGACACACCGGAGTTCAAGAAAATCGAGCGCCGCGGGCTGACCGAGAAGATGCCGTTCCTTCAGACGATGCTGCACAACTGGCGGGCGCTGCTGATCTGCGTCGGCATCGTCATCATGATCAACGTCGCGAACTACACGGTCGTGGCGTACATGGAGACCTACCTCGCGGTGACGCTGGAGATCGACAAGACCACGGCGCTGCTGGCGCTGATCGGCGTGCTGCTGGGGGTGATGGCGATCCTGCCGCCGCTGGGCGCGTTGTCGGACCGGATCGGCCGACGGCCGCTGCAGGCCGCGTCGTGTATCGGCTTCCTGGTGCTGTCCTACCCGGCGTTCATGTTGATCAACAGCGGCACCACCGCGTTCACGCTGCTGGGCTTGGGCATCCTGGCGTTGCTGTTGGCGCTGATCCTGGCGCCGCTGGCGGCCTCGCTGCCCGCGCTGTTCCCGACGCGGGTGCGCTACGGGGCGTTCGCGATCAGCTACAACGTCTCGACCTCGCTGTTCGGCGGCACCGCGCCGTTCATGATCGCCCTGCTGATCGACCGCACCGGCAACAACTACATGCCCGCGTTCTACCTGATGGCCGCGGGCGCCGTCGCCCTGGTCGCGGTCGTGCTGTCCCCGGAGACGGCCCGGCAGCCGCTGGCGACCGAGGTGTCCCCGGTCGACGCGGAGTACGTGAAGCCGCTGGCGACGGTCGCCTAGAGCCTGCGCAGGCCGTCGCGGTAGACGGCGATGTTGTGGATGTACATCTGCACCGGCAGGTCGACGTGGTCGGGCGGGCACTCGTAGTTCTCGCGCAGCTTCATCGGGACGCCGAGGGCCATGCGGCGGGTGGGCACCTTGCCGTTGAAGGGGACCACCGCGCCCGCGCCGACGGTGGCGCCTTCCTCGACGACGGCGCCGTTGAGGACGACGGAGCCGGAGGCGATCAGGCAGCGGTCGCCGATGGTGGCGCCCTCGATGTGGGTGTTGTGCCCGATGACGCATTCGGAGCCGATGGTGACGGGGTGGATCGGCGTGCAGTGGATGACGGTGCCGTCCTGCACGCTGGTCCGTTCGGCGATGTCGATGCGGCCGTAGTCCCCTCGCAGGACCGCCTGCGGCCAGACCGAGGACTGGGCGCCGATGGTGACATCACCGATCACGGTGGCGTCCGGGTGCACGTAGGCGTCGGGGTGGATGGAGGGCACCTTGTCCCCCAGTGCGTAGATCGGCAACGTCCGCTTCCCTTCGCCCGCACGAACTTGACCGCGTACAGCATTACGGACCGGTAGCCGTTCTCCAACCGCCCTTCCTCGGCGAGTTGTCCACAAGCCGCGAGTTGTCCACAGGCGGGCGCCGGGCGGGGCGGAAGTGTCGGGGGGCTGCGCTAGGGTCAAAACAAGGGATCCCCTTGCCGCGCGGGGTGATTCCTAGGGTTGTAGTTGCTTGCGGAAGCATCTACTTATCGGGTCGTGGAGGTAGTCGCCGAACGGGGCGATCGGGGTGTAGCCGGCCGAGGTGTAGAGGGCGAGGGCCTCGGGCTGCTGTTCGCCGGTTTCCAGGACCAGTTGGCGGTGGCCCGCCGCGGCGGCGGAGCGTTCGAGTTCGCCGAGGATTAGGCGGGCCAGGCCGCGGCCGCGTTCGGCGGATCGGACGTACATGCGCTTGAGCTCCGCGGTGCCTGCGATCGGCTCGGTGTCCGGTAGGGCGGGCAGGTTTTCGGTGTCCGGGGCTACGGTGCGCCAGCCGCCGCAGGCCACCGGGAGGTCGGCGCGGTAGGCAAGGACGAAGACACCCTGGGGTGGTTCGAACTCGCTGTCGTTGATCGGGTGCTGGAGGCCCTCCGGGCCATAGCGGCTGATCAGCTCCTCCGCCGCCTCCTTGAGCAGCAGCACCGCGTCGGGGTGGCGCAAGGACACGGTGCGCAGGGTGGTCAGCGGCTTGCCGTAGTAGCGGCTTTTCGGCTCGTGGCGGTAGTGCCCGAACGGCGTGATCGGGGTGTAGCCGGAACTCTCGTACAGGGCGATCGCCTCGGGCTGTTCGGTGCCGGTCTCCAGCACGATCCGCAGCTTGCCCGCGGCCGCCGCACGCTGTTCCAAGCCTGCCAGCACCGCGCGGGCCAGGCCGCGGCCGCGGGCGGCTGCGATCACGAACATGCGCTTGATCTCGACGTCGCCCGCGCGGAGGCCGACCTCGGGGTCGGGTTCCCGGACCCGCCAGCCGCCGCAGGCCACCGGGGCGCCGTCCAGGTAGGCGACCAGGAACAGCCCGCCGGGCGGGGTGAACTCCGCGGGATCGATGGGGGTGTCGTCGGTCTCGCCGTAGCGGACGACGTACTCCTGCTGGACCTGCGCGATCAACGCGACCGCGTCCGGGTGCTCGTATCCGACGACCTCGACCTGCACGCCGGGGAGCCTACGTTGCTGGCGCAAGCGATTTGGCGAAGCTGCGGGTGGCCCCCCAGTCGCGGGCGAAGCCGAAGCCGGGGATCGGTTCGTAGCCGCAGGCCGCGTACAGCGCCATCGCCTCGGGTTGCGGGATGCCGGTCTCCAGCACGGCGCGCAGGCCGCCCGCCTCGGCGGCGGTGCGTTCCAGTTCGGCGAGCAGGCGGCGGGACAGGCCTCGGCGGCGGGCCTCCGGGACCACGTACATCCGCTTGATCTCGACATCGCCGGGACGCAGGCCGAGCGCGGTGTCGGGTGCGAGGCGTCGCCAACCGCCGCAGGCGACGACCTGGTCACCGAGGCGTCCGAGCAGGAACAGGCCGTCCGGCGGGTCGAACTCGTCGGAGGCGACGGGTGTCTCATCGACGGTCCCGTACCGGGACAGGTACTCCCGCTGCAACCGCCCGACCAGCGTTATCGCGTCCGGGTGCTCGTAGCCGACGATCTCGAACCGCATCGCTTCCGAGCGTATGGGGCGCGGCAAGCGGTTTAACGCCAGTGCTGCCAGCCCGCGGGCTTGTCGTAGACGGCGCCGTCGACGGTGACGCCGGAGCCCTCGGTGACGGTGCCGATCACCTGCCAGTCCTGGGGCACCTCGCCGGGGAAGGTGGCGGCCAGGCCGTGGTCCTCGCCGCCGGTGAGCACCCAGTGCAGCGGGTCCGAGCCCAGTGCCTGCGCGACGTCGACCAGGCGGGGGTGCACGGGCAGGCGGTCGGCGCGGAGGTTGATGGCCACGCCCGAGGCTTCGGCGATGTGGCCGAGGTCGGCGAGCAGGCCGTCGGAGATGTCGACCATGGCGGTGGCGCCGCTGTCCGCGGCCTGCGGGCCCGCGGCATAGGGCGGTTCGGGGACGCGTTGGGCGCCGACGATCGCCACCGGGGAGCGGAAGCCGCGGCCGAGCACGGCCAGGCCCGCGGCCGCCCAGCCGAGCCTGCCGCAGACCGCCACCGTCTCCCCCGGCCTGGCGCCTGCGCGGGTCACGGGTCGGCGGCCCTGCAGGTCGCCGAGTGCGGTGATCGCGACGGTCAGCAGGTCGGAGGTGACCATGTCGCCGCCGACCACGCCGACGCCCTGGGCCTCGGCCTCCTCGCCGATGCCCCGCATGAGGTCCTCGGCCACCGAGACGGTGGTGGTCGCGGGGGCGCCGAGGCCGACCAGCACGGAGGTGGGCACGGCACCCATGGCGGCGATGTCGGCGAGGTTCACGGCGACCGCCTTGCGGCCCACCTGGAGGGGGGTCGACCAGTCCAGCCGGAAGTGCACGCCCTCGATGAGGAGGTCGGTGGTGGCGACCACTCTGCCGTCGCCCGCAGACACGACGGCGGCGTCGTCTCCGGGGCCGAGCAGGGTGGTCTCCGGCTGCACGCGCTTGTCCGTGACCAGCCGGATGAGGTTGAACTCACCCAGCTCAGCGATGGTGCGCGTGTCCTCCGGCGGTTCGGGCCGCACGGACGGTACCTCCTAACGTGAGTGGCTTTGCACTCATTGCCGTCTTGTAGCCCCGCGGTACGAGCTTTCCATGCCTCGCTGGGGTAGGTTGCTCTTCACGTTCCTACCCGGGGTAAGTCGTCGAGACGAAGGGGCGCGCCGTGGTTCACGCGTACATCCTCATCCAAACCGAGGTCGGCAAGGCAGCCGCCGTCGCCGCGGAGATCGCCACGCTGCCCGGTATAGCCACCGCCGAGGACGTCACGGGGCCCTATGACGTGATCGTCCGCGCGGAGGCCGACACCGTCGACGAACTCGGCCAGCTGGTGGTCGCCCGCATCCAGGGTGTCGATGGCATCACCCGCACGCTGACCTGTCCCGTCGTGCACCTGAACTGAGCGTGCGTCGAGTCCTTCTCGGGTTGGCGGTGCTGCTGCCGCTGCTGCTCGCCGCCGGTGTCGCGGTGATCGGCCTGCGCAGCCCCGACGAGCCGCCGCCCGCACCGTCGAACGGTCCGCTGGCGCTGCCCCCGGTGCCCGCTCCGTTCGCCGCGACCGCGCCCTGCGAGGCGCTGATGGGCGCGTTGCCGGCCGAGCTGAAGTCCGGCGATGACGTGCTGCGGCGGCGTGAGCTGGCCCAGCCCGCGCCGCCTGCCACCGCGGCCTGGGGCGAGCAGCAGCGGGTGATCTTGCGCTGCGGGCTGGAGCGGCCCGCCGAGCTGACCCCGACCGCGCAGCTCACCGTCGTTTCGGGTGTGCAGTGGCTGCCTCTGCAAGGGCCTGACGCGGTGACCTGGGTGGTGGTGGACCGCGCGGTGCACGTCGCGGTGACGCTGCCCGCTGGGGTGGGCACGGGTCCGGTGCAGGACCTTTCGGCGGTGGTCGCCGACATCCTGGCCAAGGAGCCGGTCAACACGGGCGGCTAGCCCTTCACCGCTCCCGCCATACCGGCCACCAGCCTGCGCTGCACCAGCACGAAGAACACCAGGACCGGGATCGTCATCAGCGTGGACCCGGCCATGATCGCGCCCCAGTCCTGCTCCTCCGGTTTGAAGAACACCAGCAGCGCCAGCGGCAGCGTGCGGTTGTCCACATCGGAGATGATGAACGTCTTGGCGAACAGGAAGTCGTTCCAGGCGTGGATGAACGACAGCACGCTCATCGCCACCAGCCCGGGTGCGACCAGCGGGAACAGCACCTGCCACACGAAACGCACGCGGCTGGCGCCGTCCAGGATGGCCGCCTCCTCCAACTCGGCGGGTACCGCGGCGACGAAGCCGCGCAGCATCCAGATCGCGAACGGCAGGCTGAACGCCAGGTGCACCAGCATCAGGGAGCCGAGGTGGTTCAGACCGAACGCGGGCGCGACCTCGCCGACGGTGCGCATCAGGAAGAACAGCGGGATGGTCAGCGCCTCGATCGGCACCATCTGCGAGACCAGCAGCATCACCAGCAGCACGGTGCGACCGCGGAAGGCGAAGCGGGTCAGCGCCACCGCGGCCAGGAACGACAGCAGCAGCGACACCAGCACCACGACCACGGCGACCAGCACGCTGTTGAGGAAGTAGAGCCCGAAGTTCTCCGCGGCGATCACCCTGCGGAAGCTGTCCAGCGTCGGCGCCAGCGTCCATGGCCGGGGGTGGATGATCTCGCCCTCGGGTTTGACCGCCGAGAGCACCATCCAGTACAGCGGGAACGCCACCACCGCCGCGATCAACACGGTGGCGGCCTCGGCGAGGAACCTGCCGCGTCTCATTCCGCCCTCCGCGCCACTCGCACATAGCCTGCTGTCGCGGCGAGCAACAGCACGGTCATCACCACGCCGATCGCGGCGCCGAGGCCGTAGCGGGAGCCCGCGAACGCCTCCTGGTAGGCGTAGACGTTGAAGACCAGGTTGCGGCCCGCCACACCGCCGCCGCCGGTCATCACGTAGATCTGGGTGAAGATCTTGAAGTTCCAGATGATCGACTGCACGGTGGCGATGATCAGCAGCGGGCGCAGCATGGGCAGGATGATGTCCACCGCGGTGCGCCAGCCGCCCGCGCCGTCGAGCGCGGCGGCCTCCACCACCTCCGAGGAGATCGAGGTGATGCCCGCGTACATGGTGAGCAGCACGAACGGGAACGAGCACCAGACGACCTCGGCGGCGACCAGCCCGAAGGCGACGTAGCGGTCGTAGGTCCAGCTGAAACCCGCGGCGCTGTCGAAGCCGACGCCGATCAGCACCTCGTTGACCAGTCCGAAGTCGGCGTCGAACAGGAACAGCCAGACGTAGGAGCCCGCCAGCGCCGGGGTGGCCCAGGCGCCGAGCGCGGCCAGGAACAGCAGCGTGCGGGCCCACGGCCGGACCTTGCTCGCCAGCACCGCCAGCGCCGTGCCGACGCTGAGCGTGCCCGCGACGCAGACCGCGGCGAAGCCGATCGTCTGGAGCAGCACCACCCAGAAGCGGGCGCTGTCGAACAGGTCGGCGTAGTTATCGAAGCCCAGGAACCGCGGTGGCGCGGCCCCGGCGGCCTGCGCTTGGCCGTAGTCGTAGAGCGAGATCAGCACCAACTGGTACAGCGGGTAGGCGAGCATGCCGAGCAGCAGCACGCCCGCGGGCGCCAGGTACCACAGCGCGGCAAGGCCGTCTCGCCGCGAGCGCCGTCGTGCTTGGGGGCGTGGTACCGGGGTCAGCGTCAGGTCCGCCGCCAAGTCAGTTCCCGAATGCCGCGTTCATGGCCGCCGCGGCCTGGTCGGTCGCCGCCTGCACGGGTTTGCCCTCGGCCGCGACCTGCTGCACCGCCGCGGGCAGCACGCCCTGGGCGTCGATGGTCGTCCACGCCGGGGTCGCCGGCACGAACTTGGTGCCTGCCTGGAGCGTGTCGATGAAGGGCTTGGCGAACGGCTGCTCGGCGGCGACCTTCTGCTGGAGGTCGGTGAAGGTGGGCAGGTTGCCCATCGCCTTCTGCAACTCCAGCTGGTACTTCTTGCCGCCCAACAGCTTCATGAACTCCGTCGCCAGCGTGCGGCGCTGGGTCTTGGCGAAAACGCCGAGCAGGTTGCCGCCCGCGAAGGCCGGGGCGATGGAGCCCGGGGTGGTGCCGGGCAGCGGCACCACCGCGTACTTGCCGCCCGCGGCGCCCGCCTCCACGGCCTTGCGGTTGAAGTCGCCGCCGATGGCCATGGCTGCCTTGCCGCCCGCGAAGGCCTGCACGCTCTGGCTGCCGGTCAGGTTCGCGCAGGCGGCGGGCGGGCAGCTGTTCTCGGAGATCAGCTCGGCGTACTTCGCCAGCCCGCGCTGCGCCTCCGGGCTGTTGATGGTCGCGGTCCATTTCCCGTCGCGCCGGGCGGCGATGTCCCCGCCGTGCGCCCAGATGAACGGCAGCAGCCCGTAGATGTACTTGCCGCCCACCGAGATCCCGTACAGATCGGGCTTGGCGGCCCTGATCCGGCGCGCGGTGTCCGCCAGTTGGTCCATGGTGGTCGGCGGCTGGAGGCCGAGTTCGGTGAAGACGTCGGTGCGGTAGTACAGGGCGCGGGTAGCGGTGAAGAACGGCAGCCCGTAGATCTTGCCGTCCACCTTCGCGGTGTCCAATGAGGATGGTGAGAGGTCCTTGCCGTCGGACCAGTCGCCGATGGTGCCGGTCAGGTCGGCGAAGCCGCCCGCGGCGACGTAGCCCGCGAGGTCGGTGTTGCCGAACTCGGCGACGTCGGGGGCGCTGGCCGGGTCGTTGAAGGCGCCGTTGAACTTGCCCGCCCTGCCCTCCACCGGGATGTACTCCACCGACACGGTGACGCCGGGGTGGGCGGCGGTGAACTCCTCCACCGCCTGCTTCACCACGGCTTCCTTGGGTGCGCGGGAGGCCTCGTCGAACAGCCAGACCTTGAGCTGACCGGTCTTCTCATCGCCAGCGGGACCGGACGGACCGGCCTGCGGCGGTGCGCAGCCCGCGACGAGCGCGGCCAGCAACGCGGTGGCGAACAGTCTGCGCATGAGACCCCCAAGATATTGCGTAGGGCGCAACGTGAGTTTCGCTCTTTGCAACCGATGGATCGTATGTCGGGTCTGGACCACTTACAAGACCAGGCTGAGGATCGCGGCGACGGCGAATCCGGCGACCGATAGCACCGTCTCCAGCACCGTCCAGGTCTTGATCGTGTCCGGCACCGAGATGCCGAAATACCGCGACACCAGCCAGAAACCGCCGTCGTTGACGTGCGAGGCGATGATTGACCCGGCGCAGATCGCGGCGACCACGACGGCGATCCGCGGCTGCGAGTAGTGCAGGGCCTCGATGGTGGGCGCCAGGATGCCGCTGGTGGTCACGATGGCCACCGTCGCCGAGCCCTGGGCGATGCGCAGCCCGCAGCTGATCAGGTAGGCGGCCAGCACCACGGGCAGTCCGGCGCCGCCCAGCGCGCCCGCCACGGCGTTGCCGATGCCGGTGGCGGTGAGCACCGCGCCGTAGAAGGCGCCCGCGCCGACCACCAGCAGGATCATCGCCACCGGGCGCAGCGAGACGGCGGCGATGTCGGCGACCTGCGTCCGCGTCATGCCGCGCCGGTAGCCGAGCAGCCAGAATCCGAGCAGCACCGCGATGGTCAGGGCGACCGCTGGGGTGCCGAAGAAGTTCGCCGCCGAGGCCGCAGGTCCCTTGGGCAGGGCGATGCTGCCGAAGGTGCCGAGCAGGATCAGCACCAGCGGGATCGCGATGATCGCCGCGACCAGCTTCAGGCTGGGTGCGCTGTCCTCTTCGGACGGCTCGGGTGCGGCCGTTCCGCCGGTCGGAGCGACTTTCGCCGCGGCCAGCATCTCCTCGGGCACCGCGACGTGGATGCGTCGGCCGACCCAGGGCGAGAACACCAGCGCGCCGACGGCCCAGGCGGGCAGCGAGCAGGCCAGCCCGATGAGGATCACCCAGCCTAGGTCGACGTGCAGCAGCCCGGCGGCGGCCACCGGCCCGGGGTGTGGTGGCAGGAAGGCGTGGGTGACCGAGAGGCCAGCCAGCAGCGGCAGGCAGTACAGCAGGATGGAGCGCCCGCCCTGTTTGGCGATCACGTACACCAGCGGCGCGAGCACGAAGATGCCGATGTCGAAGAAGACCGGGATGCCGAACACCAGCCCGGAGATGCCCATCGCCAACGGCGCCCGGCCTTCACCGACCGCCCTGAGCAGCGCACCGGTAAGCACCTGCGCGCCACCGGAGGCCTCCAGGATGGCGCCCAGCAGCGTGCCGAGCCCGATGATCGCGGCGATGTGCCCGAGGATGCCGCCGAAGCCGGTCTCCAGCAGCGAACCGGACGCCTTCTGCGCGGAGCCCACGATCTTCTCCACCGGCAGCCCGGCGGCCAGCGCGGTGAGCAGCCCGATCACCAGCAGCGCGATGAACGGTTCCATCTTGTACCGGATGATCAGCACCAGCAGCACCGCGATGCCGACTGCGGCCAGCGTCAGCAACCCCGCCGTGTCCTGCCGCAACCACTCCATCCCCCAGCCTCCCGTTTCCTAGGTCATGCCACGTCGCAGTGATCGGCCCGGGAGCGCGCCGGTGGGGCGGCCGTCGTCGATCACCGCGACGCCGTTGACGAACACGTGCGGGATGCCCTCGGCGGGGGTGCGCGGGTGGTCGAAGGTGGCGCGGTCGGCGATCGTGTCGGGGTCGAACAGCACCAGGTCGGCGGCGTAACCGGGTTTGAGCAGGCCGCGGTCGGTCAGCCGCAGGCGGCGCGCGGCGCGGCCGGTGAGGTGCGCGACGCACTCCTCCAGGCCGAGCACGCCGAGGTCACGGACGTAGTGGCCGAGGTAGCGCGGGAACGTGCCCCAGGCGCGCGGGTGCGGTCGCTGGCCGGTGAGCAGGCCGTCGCTGCCGCCGGTGTGCGCGGGGTGCCGCATGATCACGCGGACGTTGTCCTCGTGGCCGACGTGCATCAGGCACGAGGTGCCCAGGCGCTCGTCGACGAGCGTGTCGAAGTACAGCTTCGCGGGCGCGACTCCGGTGCGCCGGGCCGATGCGGCGACGCTGTGGCCGACCAAGGCGGCGTTCCCGGGGCGGCGGACGGCGTTGATCTCGATGCTGTCCCAGTCGACAGGCACGCCGTGGCAGCCGTCGGAGCCGCGTTCCTCCAGTTCGACCCTGATCCGCTCGCGTTCGTCCACATCGGACAGGCGCGCCAGGGTGGCGTCCACTCCGCCGTCCGCGGCCCAGCTGGGCAGCAGCGCGGACAGCGAGGTCGAGCCGGGCAGGTAGGGGTAGGTGTCCAGCGTGATGTCGCAGCCCTCGGCCAGCGCCGTGTCCAGCAGGTGCAGCAACTCGCCCGCGCGGCCCGCGTTGACGGGGAAGTTCATGGTGGCGTGCGCCAGGTGCAGCGCCGTGCCGGCGCGGCGCGCGACCTCGACCATTTCCGCGTAGGCCTCCAACGCGCCCGCGCCGTAGCTGCGGTGGTGCGGGCAGTAGTAGCCGCCGTGGGCGGCGACCACCTCGCACAGCGCGACGAGTTCGGCGGTGTCGGCGTACATCCCCGGCGTGTAGGTCAGCCCGGAGGACATGCCGACGGCGCCTTCGCGCAGGCTCGCGGCGAGGATCTCCCGCATTCGATCCAGCTCGTCCGTCCGGGGTGGACGGTCCTCGAAGCCGAGGACCAGCGCCCGCAGGGTGCCCTGCGGCACGAGGTAGGCGGCGTTGACGGCGATGCCGGTGTCCAGGCGGTCCAGGTACTCGCCGACGGTGCGCCAGTTCCAGTCGAAGCCGGGCGGGTCGCCGTTCCAGCCCGCGAGTTGGGTGCGCAACGCGGCCAGCGTGGCATCGTCGACGGGCGCGTAGGACAGGCCGTCCTGGCCGAGCACCTCGCTGGTCACGCCCTGGGAGACCTTGGCGAGGTGGTCGGGCTCGGCCAGCAGCGCCAGGTCGGAGTGCGAGTGCATGTCGATGAATCCCGGCGCGGCGACCAGCCCTTCGGCGTCGATGACGCGTCGACCGCTCAGGTTCTCACCGATGTCGACGCGGCCGTCGCCGATCGTGAGGTCGGCCCGGTAGGCGGGTCGGCCGGTGCCGTCGGCGATCCTCGCGCCGCGGATCAGGACGTCCATTGTGGACTCCTAGAAGTAGGTCCGGATGAGGTCCACCACGGTCTCCCCGCGCACCACGGGGATGAGCTGCCACTTGTCGAAGACCGTGCAGGGGTGCGACAGACCGAGGCCGATCCAGTCGCCGACCCGCACCTCGGAGTCCGCGGGCAGCTTCAGGAAGGCGTGCTGGTCGTTGAGTTTGGTGAGCCTGCACCCGGTCAGCGGCAGTGTTCGGCCGCCGGTGCGGATCAGCTGCGGTTCGGGCAGGCCGTTGTCGAAGGAGGCGTCCCGGCGGCCGAGTGTGAGCAGCGCGAGGTCGTTGGCGGGCCGGGAGGTCACCTCGGCCCAGGCGCGCAGGGCCGGACGAAGGGGTTGGGCGTCGGTGATGCGGGGCGCGGCGCCCAGCGGGGACAGGGTGCGGTAGAGGCCGTCGTCGTGGGTGAGGTAGCCGCCGCTGCGCAGCACCGGCATCACCTCGAGGTCGTCCGGCCAGTGCGCGGTCAACGCGTCGGCGACCTGGTCGAAGTAGCCGCTGCCGCCCGCGGTGACGATCACCCGGCCGGTGAGCAGGCCTTCGCGCGCCAGGTACACGGTGAGCTCGCGGAGAGCCCGCAAATACTCATCCACGCTGGCCAGCGCGGCCACCGAGACGTCGGAGGCGACCGCGCCCTCGTAGCCCGCGACGCCGACCAGCCGCAGCGCGGGACTGTCCGCGGCGGCTCCGGCGACGGCCCGCGCCGCCGCCCGGTCGCGGACGCCGGTGCGGCCGTCGGCGGCGCCAAGTTCGACCAGCACGTCCACCGGTCTGCGGGCCCCGCGCAGCGCCTCGGTCATAAGCTCGACGCCGCGCACGGAGTCGACCCAGCAGCAGAACTCGAAGTCCTCGTCGGCGTCGAGTTCGCCCGCCAGCCAGCGCAGTGCGGAGGGGTCGGTGAGCTGGTTGGCGAACACGACCCGGCGGACCCCGAACGCGCGGTAGACCCGCAGCTGGGCGGCGTTCGCCGCGGTGATCCCCCAGGCGCCCGCGGCGAGTTGGCGGGCGAACAGCTGCGGCGCCATCGTGGTCTTGCCGTGCGGGGCCAGCGCGATGCCGCGACGGTGACACCACTGCGCCATCGTGGTCAGGTTGTGTTGCAACGCGTCCTCGTCGATCACCACAAGCGGCGGGATGAAACCGCTGGTGAACAGGTTCAGCCCGGCCCTGGCGACCTCCTCGACGGTGCTGTCCCCGACCGCGGCGGGCATACCCTTGAACCGCCAGTCCACGCGTTCGGCCCGCAGTGCGGCCATCTGCTTGTCGTCCATCAGCCCCCGCTTTATTGCGCTGGACGCAACGGATATTGCGCTGTGCGCATTGGTGTGTAGCATCCGACCTGACGATGGTCAATGCTTCCCGGGAGGCGTCGTTGGGTTCGGCCGAACTACCGCTGCCCAGGGTGATCTGCCTCGGTGAAGCGCTCGCGCTGTTCGTGCCCGCCGAGGACGGCCCGGTGGAGCGCGCCGTGACCTGGCGCCGGACCGTGGGCGGCGCGGAGTCCAATGTGGCCAGACAACTGGCGCGCCGCGGCGTCCCGGTGACATGGGCGGGCGCGGTCGGCGACGACGCGTTCGGCCGGGCCGTGGTCGCGACGCTGCGCGAGTCCGGAGTGGACGTCTCCGCCGTGCCGGTCGACCCGGTGCGCCCGACAGGCCTGTACGTCAAGGAGCCGGGCCCCGAGGGCAGCGTGATGCGCTACTACCGCACCGGTTCGGCGGCCTCGGCGATGGGCCCCGACCTGCCGCTTCCGCTGGGCGGCGCGGCGCTGGTGCACCTGTCCGGGATCACCGCGGCACTGTCGGAAAGCTGCTTGGCGCTGCTGCGCAAGGTGTTCGCCGCCGAGGGCAGGCACCGGGTGAGCTTCGACGTGAACTGGCGGCCCGCGCTGTGGGCCGACCGGGACGCCGACGTGCTGCGCGAACTGGCCGCCTTGGCCGACCTGGTGTTCGTCGGCGCCGACGAGGCCACCGCGCTGTGGGGCGCCGGGGAACCCGCCGCGATCCGCGAGGTGCTGCCCGAACCCGCCGCGCTGGTGGTCAAGCAGGCAGCCGCGGGCGCCACCCTCATCGAACGCGTCGACGGTCGCGACCGGCGGTGCTTCCAACCCGCGCTGCGGGTCGAGGTTGTGGAGCCGATCGGCGCGGGCGACGCGTTCGCCGCGGGCTTCCTGTTCGGCACCCTCCGCGGAGCCGACGCCCGCGGCAGGCTGCGTTACGGCCACCTCCAGGCCGCGGGCACCCTGACCACCGCGGAGGACGTCGGCGACCCGCTGCCGCCCGAGGTGGTCGAGTCCCTGCTGTCCGCCGAGGACGAGGCGTGGGCGGCCACCACCGTGACCGCGCAGGGAGTCCGCCGATGATCCAGAGCCTGGACCGCGCGTTGATCCTGCTCTCGCAACTGGGCGAGGGCCCGCACACCCTGGACGAGTTGGCCGAGGTCGCGGGCGTGCACAAGTCGACCGTGCTGCGGCTGCTGCGCACCCTGGAGGCACACCGGTTCGTGCAGCGCGAGGGCAGGCGGTACCGCTTGGGCACGGCGCTGTTCGACCTGGCCAACCGCTCGCTGGAGGACCGCGACGTGCGACGGCTGGCCGAACCGGCGCTGCGTGAACTCAACGCCGCGACCGGCCACACCGTGCACCTGGCCAGCTACGAGGGCGGCGAGGTCGTCTACATCGACAAGTACGACAGCCACCACCCGATGCGGATGTACTCCAGGATCGGCCGCCGCGCGCCGCTGCACTGCACAGCGGTGGCGAAGGTGCTGCTCGCCGCGCTGCCCGCGGCCGAGCGGCGGCGGGTGGCGATGAGCCTGGAGTACTCCAAGCTCACGGCCAACACGATCGCGGGGCCGGAGGAGTACCTGTCCGAATTGGACGCCGTGACCGCCGCAGGCCACGCCGTGGACCGCGCGGAGCACGAGGACTTCATCCACTGCATCGCCGCGCCGATCCGCGGCAACCGCGGCGAGGTGCTGGCGGCGGTGTCGCTGTCGGTGCCGACCGTGCTGCTCGATATGGAGGGCCTGCTCGGCCTGCTGCCCACGCTGCGGGCAGCCGCCGACCAGGCGTCGGTCGCGTGTGGATTCGAGAAAGGAAACTGATGCCGAGGACCGCTGTTGTTCCCGAGGGCTGGCCCCTACCCCAGGTGCCCCTCACACCGGGCGTGCGCAAGGGCAACGTGTTGCAGGTGGCAGGCCAGATCGCCGTCGACCCGACCACCGGGTTACTGGTGGAGGGCGGCGTCGCCGAGCAGACCCGCCAGGTCATGCGCAACGTGCAGGCCGTGCTGGCCGCGGGCGGCGCGTCCCTGGACGACGTGGTGATGCTGCGCGTCTACCTCACCGACACGGCCCACTTCGACGAAATGAACACCGCCTACGCCGAGTTCCTGAACGACCCGCTGCCTGCCCGCACCACGGTCTACGTCGGGCTGCCCAAGGGCCTACTGGTGGAGATCGACGCGCTGGCAGTGCTGGACTGACCCGCACACATAGGCGGAGGGCCTGCCCGTGGCAGGCCCTCCTTGTATCCGGGGGAGTGGGCGCTCTGCGTTGAGCTACGGCTCAAATTCCGGGTCGGGTGGGTTCGGTACCACCATCTCCGCACTCCCACCAGCGACGATACGCCGCTGGCCCGCCGCTGCACCTACTGGTCCTCCGACCGAGGGAACCCCTGTTCAGGGGACGCTTCCCCTGGCGTGGACAGGCGGCTTGATGTCGCGGTCCGCCGAGCGGGTGTCGTCATCCACGACGTCGGGCCGGAAGAAGGTATCGCCGGCCGGCTCAGCGGAGCCAGCCCTTGTGTTTGATGTACCAGAGTGGGATCAACGCCGCGACGAAGGTCAGGATCGTGGTGGCGAGGAAGCCGTGTTTCCAGCTCAGCTCGTGCATGCCGGTGAAGTTCATGCCGTAGAAGGTGGCGATGAGCGTTGGGGGCAGGAACACCGCGGTGATGATGGTGAAGACCTTGACGATTTGGTTCTGCTTGATGTCCAGCGAGGCCATGATGGACTGCTGGAGGTAGCGGACCTTGTCGTGTTCGTAGCCGGCGTGTTCCTTCACTCCGTTGATGTCGGCGACCAGGATGTCGATCAGCGTGCCGAGTTGGGCGTGTTGGGGCGGGACCTCGGCGCGGAGGTGGCGGGCGGCGCGGGCCAGTAGGAGCTGGGATTCCTGGCAGCGGGAGACGATCTCCTCCGCCTCGTTCATCCTGGCGATGGTGTCCTGCATGTCGCCGACGCCGATCTCCTTGCCGCGCTCGTCGTAGCCGTTGGTGGCCAGGGCGATCTCGTCGTTCATCGTCTCCAGCGCGTCGCTGGCGTAGTCGATCACGCGTTCGGCGGCCTCGTTGAGGGCGTAGAGCAGGGAATACATCACGCCGTGCGGGGTCTCGGCGAGTTGCGGGGTGCGACGCATGCGGGCGATGGCCTTGTCGAACAACGCGAAGTGCGGTTCGGGTTGCAGGGTGATCAGCACGTCTTCGCCGAGGGCGAAGACCACGGCGACGCGGGTGATGGTGTCGCCGGTGCGCAGGTTGACCACCACCGGCAGGTAGACGAAGTCGTCGGTCTCCCAGACGCGGCCCGCCGCGGCGGCGAAGTCGACGCCGGTGATCCGGGCGATGTTGGCGACCTCCACGGCGTCGTCGGCGGCCACCTGAATCCAGCGGCGGCGCAGGTCGGCCGGGTCGAAGCGGCTGCCGCCCTCCCGCAGTCCCTGAAGGCTCATGGCGTTCCCTTTCAGTGGCCGGGGTTGAACGGGGAAATGGAGGAGCTGGTGTTTTCCTTCGCGGGAGGTTCGGGTGCCGAATAGTGCACGACCAGCAGCGTCACGCAGATGAACAAATACAGACCGATGGTGAACAGGATTGCCTGGCGTTCCAGGTTCGGACGCCGCATTTTTCCCTGGGCCATGTCGTCGAAACCCCCTTTTTGTGTGTCACTCAGGCGGAAAGCAGCCTGTTGAGGTCGCGGATAACCGCACCGCCCGTTGGCAGATGTGCGCCGGAAAGGCGGATCGACTTCCTTCGCTGCTCGGGCAAAGCGATCACCAACGGCCTCCAGGTGCAGGTCAGGCGGCCTGCGGAGTCCTTGGACCAGTGTGCGCGCAGCACGGAACGGACGGTCATGTCGCTACTCCCCTTGTACGGGGGTGCGCGAACACAAACCAGGACATTTACCGCATTGAAGACACAGCTGCTCAGCCGTGAAAACGGGTGTCAGAGCACTTCGGGGACGGCGAGCGTGCTATGTCCAGAAATGTCGGTACTATCGCCCGGCATGTGCCGCTCACCTCGCTTTCCCAATGTCTGCGGTCAAACCTTGGGGAGCGTACTCCACGCCGGAAAACAACGCAGCCCGACCGTGAGCGGCTTCACCGGCTCTTAGCGCAGGCCGGTGCCGCGGGCGATGGCGGTGTCGATCAGCGCGCTGATCAGGTTCGTGTAGTCGATGCCGGTGGCGGCCCACATCGCCGGGTACATCGAGATCGGCGTGAAGCCCGGCATCGTGTTGACCTCGTTGATCAGCAGTTCGTTCTCGGCGGTGAGGAAGAAGTCCACCCTGGCCAGGCCCTGGCAGTCCAGTGCCTGGAAGGCGCGGACGGCCAGTTCGCGGACGCGTTCGATGATGTCGGCGTCCAGCTTGGCGGGGATGTCGAACTCGCAGACGTCGTCAAGGTACTTGGCATCGAAGTCGTACCAGTCGAAGTCCTCGGCGGTGCCGCGCAGTTCGGCGGGCAGCGAGGCCTCGACGCGGCCGTCGGAGAACTCCAGCACGCCGCATTCGACCTCGCGGCCCACGACCGCGGCCTCCACCAGCACCTTCGGGTCGATGCGGCGGGCCTCGGCGATCGCGGCGTCCAGGTCGTCCCAGGAGGTGACCTTCGTGATGCCGGTGGACGAGCCCGCGCGGGAGGGCTTGACGAACACCGGAAGGCCGAGGCGGTCGCGTTCCTCGGGCGTCAGCGTTGGCCGATCGCGGCGCAGCACAACGTGATCGCAGCCGGGCAGGCCCGCCACGGTGAGCAGCTTCTTGGTGAACTCCTTGTCCATGGCCACGGCACTGGCCAGCACACCCGCACCGACGTAGGGGATGCCTGCCATCTCCAGCAGGCCCTGGATGGTGCCGTCCTCGCCGTACGCGCCGTGCAGCACCGGGAAAACGACGTCCACACTGGACAGAACCTGGCCCTCGCGGCCCGGCTCCAGCAGCACGATGCCGCCGCGGGTGGGGTCGCCGGGCAGCGCCAGCGCGGTGCTCTCCGCCTTCACGGCGGGCAGCGCGCGGCCGCGGGTTTCCAGCGCGGCCGGGTCACTGGCGCCCAGCACCCAGGCGCCTTCGGGGGTGATGCCGACGGGAACGACCTCGAAGCGGGAGGTGTCGATGTGGGTCAGCAGGCTGCGCGCGGACACGCAGGACACGCCGTGCTCGGTGCTGCGACCCCCGAAGACAACCGCCACTTTGATCTTGTTCCCGTCCGTCATGGCCGCGACCATACCCCGGCGCCGCATACCCCCCGCCCAGCACCCGTTAGTGCTCAGAGCGCCTTGCCACTCACGGGTTCTGACCAGCCAGGATGGCGAGCAGCACGGGCACAGCGGCCTCGAGTTGGTCACGGGTGCAGGCGCTGTAGCTGAGGGCGATGCCGAACCAGCGGGGCTCACCGAGGTGGTGGCGGGCCAGGCCGTCGAGGCGGAGTCCGTGCTGGTAGCCGAGTTTGATGGCCTGCTGCTCGGCGCGGGCGGTGGGCAGCGGCACCACGAAGTGGGCGCCTGCCTCGTCGCCGCGGACGGGGATGCCCGCCGCGCCGAACGCCTCGACCAGCATGGCGCGGCGTTCGGCCAGTTCGCGGCGGAGTCTGCGCAGGTGGCGGCCGAGGTCGCCGTGTCGGGCCAGTTCGATGAGCACCCGCTGGCCTGCCTCGGCGGGACGGGTGCCGGTGCGGTCCCGGTAGGTCAGCACCGCCTTGGCCACGGCGGGGGGCGCGACCATCCAGCCGACGCCGAGGGTAGGGGTGAGGATCTTGCTGGTGGTGCCGAGGTGCACCACGACGTCGGGGGCCAGCGAGGCCAGCAGCGGCAGCGGGGCCACGTCGTAGCGGAGTTCGCCGTCGTAGTCGTCCTCGATGATCAGCCTGCCCTCGGCGCGGGCGCGCCGCACCAGTTCGACGCGCCGGGCCGCGGACAGGCGGGCGCCCAGCGGGTACTGGTGGGCGGGCGAGCAGTAGACGGCCCGCACGCCCGGCGGGACGGCCTCCGGCACCAGGCCGTCGGTGTCCACCCTGGCCGGTACGACGCGGATGCCCGCCGCCTCCAGCGCACCGGTGGCGCGCTGGTAGCCGGGTTCTTCCACCGCCACCGCGTCGCCGGGGCGCAGCACCGCCAACGCGAGTTCGGTGAGGGCGGCGGTGGTACCCGCGGTGGGCAGCACGGACTCCGCGCCGCCCGATACGGCGCCACGGTGCCGCAGCAGGTAGTCGGCGACGACCTGGCGGTACTCGGGCAGGCCTGCCCGCTGCGGGCGGTTGCGCGGTGGCACCTCCGCGGCGGCGCGCCAGGCCCGCCGCCAAGCGGCTTGGTCCAGCCCGCCGATCCAAGGCGAGCCGGGCGTGAGGTCGACCTGGGCAGGCTCGGGAGCCTCGGTGAGGTCCTGTTTGGACGGTGACGGCTCGGCGCCGGGCGGGGTGGTGGTGACGTAGGTGCCGGAGCCGTGGCGGCCCGCGATCCAGCCCTCGGCGTGGAGCTGGTCGTAGGCCGCGGCGGTGACCGCCCGGCTGACCTTCAGGTGCTTGGCCAGCGCGCGGGTCGAGGGCAGTCGGTCGCCGCGGCGAAGCTGGCCGCCCGCGGCGGCGGAGCGCAGCGCGTCGGCCAGTTGCACCGCCAGGGGTGCTGTGCCGCGCTCCAACACGACCGCGACCTCGCTGGGCAGCGCGGGCTCGGAATGCCGTACCAAGTGGCCTTCTCGTTTACACGTGAAATGGACCTTCCGACGAGCCACTCTACCGCGTGAGGATGGTGACCAGCAGGTTTTTAATTCGGTTGGGGCCGAACTCACTGGGGCTTAGGTTTCGCGCATGAATGCATCGGGTGTGGATCGCAAGGCGCTGCTCGCCGTCGGCGTCACGGTACTGCTGTGGGCGTCGGCCTTTGTCGCGATCCGCCACGCGGGTCAGGACTTCAGCCCGGGCGCCGTCGCCTTGGGCCGCATGCTGTCGGGCTCGCTCGTACTCGGCCTGATCTGCCTGATCCGGCGCGAGGGGCTGCCGCCACGCGCGGCCTGGCCGGGCATCCTCGGCTCCGGCGTGCTCTGGTTCGGCCTCTACATGATCGTGCTGAACTGGGGCGAGGAACTGGTCGACGCGGGCACCGCCGCGATGGTGGTCAACATCGGTCCGGTGCTCATCGCGCTGCTCGCGGGTTGGCTGCTGCGGGAGGGCTTCCCGCCGCGGCTGATGGCGGGTATCGGCGTGTCCTTCGCGGGCGCCGTCGTGGTGGGACTGTCCACATCGAACGGCGGCGGCGCCTCGGTGCTGGGCGTGCTGCTGTGTGTCGCGGCGGCGGCGGGGTGGGCGGGCGGCGCGGTCGCGCAGAAGACCGCCCTGCGGCACGCCTCGGCGTTGCAGGTCACCACGTGGGGCTGCGTGGTCGGCACGATCACCTGTCTGCCCTTCGCCGGGCAGCTCGTCGATCAGGTGGCACTAGCTCCGACCAGTGCCACCCTCAACGTCCTCTATCTGGGGGTCTTCCCCACCGCACTGGCCTTCACCACCTGGGCCTACGCCCTGTCCAGGATGACCGTCGGCAAGCTCGGCGCCACCACCTACATCGTCCCGGCGCTGGTGCTGGTGATGTCGTGGATCGTCCTGGACGAGGTGCCCGCCTGGCTGACGCTGGCGGGCGGCCTGCTCTGTCTCGCCGGTGTCGCCGTGTCCCGAACCCGACCGGCACCGCGCACGCAACCGATCACCGTGGGAGAACCGCAATGAACCAGCACGACCGTGCCGTGGCGTTCCGCGACCTGCACAAGGCCGCGTTCGTCATCCCCAACCCCTGGGACGCGGGCAGCGCGCGGGTCCTGGCCGCCTTCGGCTTCCCCGCACTGGCCACCACCAGCGCGGGCATGGCCTGGACCGTCGGCGTCCGGGACGGCAAGGCGGGCCGCGAGCAGGCGCTGCGTAACGCCGCGTCCATCGCGGCCGCGACCGAACTGCCCGTCGTGGGGGACCTGGAGAACGGTTACGCCGACGCGCCCGAAGCCGTCGCCGAAACGATCCGGCTGGCCGCCGAGACCGGACTGGTCGGCGGTTCAATCGAGGACTCCACGGGCAATCCCGATGAGCCCATCTACCCCTTCGAGTTCGCGGTGGAGCGCGTCACCGCCGCCGTCGAGGCCGCCAAGGCGCTGCCGTTTCCGTTCACGCTGACCGCCCGCGCGGAGAACTTCCTGCACGGCCGCCAGGACCTGGCCGACACCATCCGCAGGCTCCAGGCCTTCGAGGCCGCGGGCGCCGACGTGGTCTTCGCCCCGGGCCTGCCCGATCTGACGGCCGTCCGCGAGATCTGTTCCTCGGTGGGCGTCCCCGTGAACGTGTTGGCGGGTCTCCGCCAGTCGGTGACGGACCTCGCGGAGGCGGGCGCGACCCGGATCAGCCTCGGCGGCACCCTGCACCGCGTGGCGTTCGGCGCGCTGGCCGCGGCGGCCGAGGAGATGAGGGACAAGGGCACCTTCACCTTCGCCGCGGGCGCCCCGGACTATCCGCAGGTGAGCAGGTGGATGGCGTGACCAGACCCGCCCTGTCCCCCACCGAGCGCAGCACCGTCAGGCGCGGCAAGAACCGCGCCGCCACCGACCGGTCCACATTGGACGCCCTGTTGGACGAGGCGCTGATCTGCCATCTCTCGGTGGTGGTCGACGGCAGTCCGCTGGTGATACCGACCGGGTTCGGCCGCGACGGCGACACCCTGTACCTGCACGGCTCCACCGGCGCCCGCACCATGCGCGCGGGTGCCCAGACGCCGGTGTGCGTCGCGGTGACGCTGCTGGACGGCGTGGTCTACGCCCGCTCGGTGTTCCACCACTCGGTCAACTACCGCTCCGCCGTCATCCACGGCCAAGCCCGCCCGGTGCTGGCGGAAGAGGAGAAGCTGCACGGCCTCAAGGTGATCACCGAGCACCTCGCGCCCGGCTCCTGGGGCCACGCCCGGCTGCCCACGCCCAAGGAAGCGGCCGCCACCGCCGTGCTCGCCCTGGACCTGCACGAGGCCTCGGTCAAGGTTCGTGCCGGTGGCCCCGGTGACGACGAGGAGGACGTCGCAGGCGACATCGCCTGGGCCGGGGTGCTTCCCCTCCGCCGCGTGTGGGGCAAGCCCGAGCCCTGTGCGCTGCTGCCCGCGGATCGGGCCGTGCCCGAGCACGTCGTGGAGCGGGCCGCGAGCTAGGTGCGGTGCAGGCCCGTCAGCGGGTCGAAGCGGTAGGTGCTCATCTCGGCGCGGACCGGGCGGTAGACGTGGATGCTGACCGCGGGGTCGGCGCTTTCGTTGCTGATCCGGTGGATGTAGCCGGGACCGAAGACCCGGGACTGGCCCACCTCGAGGGGGCGCAGCACCTCGATGTCGTGGCCCGCGGTCCCACCTGCGCGTACGACGCGTTCGGTGAGGGAGCCGGAGACGATGGTGAACGCACCGGCGGCGGCACCGTGGTCGTGGAGTTCGGTGTGCTGGCCGGGCAGCCAGCTCAGCAGCCACACCTCGTAGTCGTCGGTGCTCTCCAGCAGGCCGAACCAGCGCTGGTCGGGGTCGTAGCGAAGCTGGTGGCGCCAGCGGGCGCGGTCGGCGGCGAAACGCATCGCGATGCGGACCGGGTGGGCGGGGACGGCCGCTTCGGGGGCCGCGACCGTATTGGGCGGAACGGCGAACATCGGGAGTCCTCGGTGAACGTGGTGGTGGGCCCGTGGACGACGGGCTCGGGCGGGTCAGATCACCACTGAGGACACAGCGCGCTGGCGACACGGCGGAGGTCGATGTGACCCCGCCTGTCGATCATGGCGCGCAGCAGCATGCCGCATATCGCAGCACCTCGGCCGCCCGCAGTCAAGCCATGAGCGACCAAGGGGAGCTACTTCACCCCGTCCAGTGCATTCGTCAGGTCCGCGACCAGATCGTCGGGGTCCTCGCAGCCGCAGGACACCCGCACCAGGCCCTCGGGGACCGGGTCGCCCCACTGGGCGCGGCGGTCGGCGGTGCTGTGCAGGCCGCCGAAGCTGGTGGCGGCGGTGAGCAGCGTCGATCCGGCGATGAACGCCTCGGCCGCGCCTCTGTCGGCGAGCACGATGGTGAACACGCCGGGGAAGCGACGCAGCTGCCGGGCGGCCAGCGGGTAGGCGGGGTCCTCCGGTCGGCCGGGCCACCGCAGGGTCCGCACCGCGGGGTGGTCGGCGATGGCCGCGGTGACGGCGGCGGCGTTGGTCTCCTGGCGGCGCAGGCGCAGGTCCAGGGTGCCCAGGCTGCGATGGGCCAGCCAGGTCTCGAACGGTCCCGCGACCGCTCCGGAGAGGGTGCGCAGCCTGACCAGCCGCGCCGCGAGTTCGGGGTCGCGGGTGGAGACGTGCCCCATGAGCAGGTCGGTGTGGCCGCACAACGCTTTGGCGTCGCTGGATACCACCAGGTCTGCGCCCAGGTCTAGGGGACGCTGGCCGAGCGGGGTCGCGGTGGTGTTGTCGACCGCCACCAGCGCGCCCGCCGCGTGGGCGCGCGCTGCCAAGGCCTCGATGTCGCAGACGTCCTGCCACGGATTGGCGGGCGTCTCCAGCAGCACCAGGCGGACGCCGGTGAAGTCCGGCCACGGTCCGGGGGTGGGCACCGCCATGATGTCCAGTCCGGGGTGGACCTCCTCCACCAGGCTGCGGGTGGTGAAGTAGCCGTCGGAGGGGATCACGATCCGGTCGCCGGGTTCGACCACCGCCCGGAACAGGGCGTCGATGGCGGCCATGCCGGAGGGGAACAGCGTGCAGAGGCTGCCCTCCAGCTCCCCGATCGCCGACTCCAGTGCCCGCCAGGTGGGGTTGCCGTCGCGGGCGTAGCCATCCTCGCCGCCCAGCCGGTACGCCGAGGCGAACACCGGGCCCGGCAGAAACGGCCCGCCTCGAGCCGAGGTGGGCTGGCCCGCGTGCACAACCTTGGTGCCGTCGCCGAGATCGCTCATGCCGTCAACGGTAGAGCCTCGGTTATGACCATTCCGCCTTGTGGGCGCGGCCGAGCAGGCGGGCGGCCATCTCCTTGGGGTCAAGGCCCTCGTGGCACACCTGGTGCACGCCCTCGGTGATCGGCATCTCCACGCCGTTGCGCAGCGCGAGCGCGCGGATCGAGGTGCACGACTTGACGCCCTCGGCGACCTGCCCGTGCGCCGCCTCCTGGGCCTGCGCCAGCGTCTCTCCCCTGCCCAGCCGCTCGCCGAAGGTGCGGTTGCGGGACAGCGGGGAGGCGCAGGTCGCGACCAGGTCGCCAAGGCCTGCCAGGCCTGCGAAGGTGAGCGGGTCGGCGCCGAGCGCGCCGCCGAGGCGGGAGGTCTCGGCGAGGCCGCGGGTGATCAGGGTGGCCATGGTGTTGTCGCCGAAGCCGAGGCCCCCGGCCATGCCGCAGGCGAGCGCGATGACGTTCTTGCAGGCCCCGCCCAGTTCGCAGCCGACGACGTCGGTGTTGGTGTAGGGGCGGAAGTAGCCGTTGAGGGTGGCCCGCTGGAGTTCGACGGCGCGGTTGTGGTCGGTGCAGGCGATCACGGTGGCGGTGGGCTGACCGGCGGCGATCTCCTTGGCCAGGTTGGGGCCGGAGACCACCGCGACCTGCTCCGCGGGCACCCGCGCCACCTCGCGGATCACCTCGCTCATCCGCTTCAGGGTGTCAAGCTCGACGCCCTTGGCGAGGCTGACCAGCGTCACGCCCGCGGGCAGCAGTTCACGCCAGGCGGTGAGGTTGTCCCGCAGCGTCTGGCTGGGCACGGCGAGCACCACGGCCTCGGCGCCCGCGAGGGCCTTGGCCGGGTCGTTGGTGGCGGTGACCGTGCCGGGCAGCGGGATGTCGGGCAGATACTCGGGGTTGTGGCGCTGCTCCCGGATGCCGCGCGCCACCTCGGCGCGGCGGGCCCACAGCACCACGTCGCGACCGGCGTCGCCGAGCACCTTGGCGAAGGCGGTCCCCCACGATCCCGCGCCCAGCACCGCGATCCGCTGAAGTGCCATCAGTCTTCCTTCGCCGGTTTCCCGTTGCGGCCGGTGGAGTAGAAGGCCTCGGGCGCCTGCTCGCCGCGGATGAGGGCGAGTTCGTCGCGGACCGCGTGCATGATCAGGTCGGTGACTTCGCGGAGCAGGGCGGCGTCGATCGGTCGGCCGCGGTAGCCGGACAGGTCCAGCGGGGCGCCGACGCGGAAGTCGATGCGCTTGCGGGGGAACGGGCGGAACTTCTTGGTGTAGCCGTTGAAGACCTCGTTGGTGCCGTACCGGGCGATCGGGATCACCGGCGCGTCGGTCTCCAACGCCAGCCGGGCCACGCCGGTGCGGGAGTGCATGGGCCAGCCCTGCGGGTCGCGGGTGATGGTGCCCTCGGGGTAGATCACGACGGTCTTGCCGTTGTCGACGGCCTCGATCGCGGCGCGCAGGCTCTCCTTTGCGTCCGCGCTGCCGCGGTAGACGGGGATCTGCTGGGTGCCGAGCAGGACCGAGCGCAGGCCCTTGACGTTCCACAGCGAGTCCTTGGCCATGAATCGCGGGATACGGCCCGCCCTGTGGTGTAGGAACACCGCGTCGTAGACGGGGTCGAGGTGGGAGACGTGGTTGAACACGAGCATGGCGCCGCCGGTGCGCGGGATGCGGTCCTGCCCGACCTGCCTGCGACGGCCGCAGAGCCAGGTGAGCGGGTAGAAGATGACCGCGGCCACCCCTACCCAGAAACCGCCCTTTTCTCGCTTGGCCACCGGTGTGTCCTCCTCCTGGCTCGCAACTGGCGTGAGTCTTCCCGGCAAGGACGCGTCGGTCCAGTCCGGACGCTCGCTGTGATCCATACGTCAGTACCCTCAACGAGTCGCGAGAGAGTATGGACAGGTGGGCCCGCGCACTCGACACCTCACCCTGCTGATCCCGGTCAAGCCGCTGACCGATGCGAAGTCGCGGCTGGCCGGGGCGGTCAGCCGTGAGCGGCATCCCGACCTCGTGCTGGCGATGCTGCTGGACACGGTCGCGGCGGCGGCACAGGCCGACGCCGTGCACCGGATCGTGGTGATCTCCTCCGACGATCGGGTGCGGGCCGCGCTGCCGCAGGTGGACGTGATTCCCGACGAGCCCGCGGCCGGGCTGAACGCGGCGCTGCGGCACGGCGCCCGCTGGGCGCAGCGGCCGGATGTGCGGCTGGGGGCGTTGCAGGCGGACCTGCCCGCGCTGCGGCCGGGAGACCTGGACGCCGCCTTGGCCGAGGTCGGCTTTGGTCGCGCGTTCTGCCCTGACCGTCAGGGCACCGGCACGACCCTGCTGGTCGCCGGGCGGGACGGCCCGCTGACGCCCTGCTTCGGCACCGACTCGGCCCGCCTGCACGCCGACACCGGCGCGACCCGACTCGAAGGTCCCTGGCCGACTTTGCGCTGCGATGTCGACACCCCCGCCGACCTGGCGGCCGCCACCGAACTCGGCTTGGGCCAACACACCAAGGCGGCCCTGGCCCAGGTTTAGCGACCAGAACCAGAGCAGTTCTGGTCGCTAAACCGCTGTTCGGGCGGCAACTGACGTCGTGGGTGCGGAGTGGTCCGCACCCACGACAGCGGTCAGCAGCAGGAGATGGAGTTCTCGTCGCAGCGGCCACCGGAGAGGTGGGGGCAGATCCAGCCGAAGTCGGGGCTGGGCTGCAACGGCTGGCGCTTGCGCGGGCCGTTCTGCGAGTGCACCGCCGTCGGGCTGATGGCGCCCGCCGGGGTGGTCAGGGTGACCTCCTCCCCCGCGGCCTGGGCCGCGGCGGCACCGTCGGTCAGCGACAGGACCTCCACGCCGCGGGCGATGTCGGCGACGTAGGCCCGGCCGCGGTGCCAGTACGGGGAGAACGACACCGCGCCCTCAGGACGCCAGTAGGCGACCTGGACCGGCTTCTCCGGGTTGGTGATGTCGATGAAGCGGGTGCCCTGCTCGTACCAGGAGTAGGCCACGATGCGGTCGGACACGTCGAAGTAGTGCGCCGAGCAGAACACGTCAGGACCGGGCAGCGTGCCCTCCTGGTCCTTCGGGCTCCAGACGCTGACCGTCTTGGTGTAGAACGGCTTCTCCGGTGTGGCCTTCCACGACTCGCCGTCGCGCGAGCCCTTCAGCGAGGAGATGACGAACTGGCCCTGGCCCTTGCACTGGGGCGAGCCGAAGGCCTCCTCGGTGTGCAGCAGCAGGCTGCCCGGCGGGTGCTTGGCGCTGGGCCGCGGGCCGTCCTTCAGGGTCTTGCCGATGGGGCGGATCGAGTTGTGCGTGAACTGCGTCGGCATGTCCTCCTTGGGCGAGGCACCACCCGCGTAAGGGATCGGGGCGGTCGCCGTTGCCCTGCGGAACTTGCCGGTCACGGGATCGCGGTGCCAGCCCTCGGTGTAGTACCCGCGGGTACCGCCGGTGCCCGCGACCCAGGCCACGCCCATGGCGTCCACCTGCACGTCGTGGGTCATGTGGCTCTTGCCCTGGTTGCGCCCGAGGTCCACGTAGGTGGTGGAGGTCTTCGGGTTGCTCGGGTCGGAGATATCGGTGACGAAGATCCGGCCGGTGGACTGGTAGAAGTCGTTGGGATCGCGGTACTCGCCGTCCCACCCCGCCGTCCACAGGTACTTGCAGTCGTTGATGCAGGTGGTGGTGTGGCCGGTGCCCAGCGGGGCGAAGCTCAGCTTCTTGAGGTCCGCGGGGTCGGCGGCGGAGAGGACGTAGATGCCGGTGGGCGAGTCCTTCTCGCGCGGGTGCCCGAACGCGTGCCGCTCGCGTGCCATGAACACGAGCTTGCGCTTGGGGTCGACGCTGACGTCCTCGTTCTCCCAGAACCGCTTGGTCGGGTCGTCGCCGGGCAGCACGAGTTCGTTGTTGGTCAGGTGGTCGAGCAGCTTCGGGTTGTCCTGGTCGGTGATGTCGAAGGACTTGAGCCCGAACTCGCCGCTGACGAACATGATGTCGCGGCGCCCGTATTGGATGAAGTTGATCGAGATGGCCCGTTCGGTGCCCGGTAGGGCCTTCTCGAGCTTGACGTTGCGGGACGCGGGGGCAAGCGGTGGCTTGCCTTCCTGACCCGCCTTCGGTGCGGTCGGCGGCGCGGGAGCGGCGGCGGCAGGAGTCGCCGTGATCGCGGTCAGTGCCAGCAGGGCACCCGCGAACGCGCCCGCAAGCGCTTTCTTCCCCATGATTTACCCTCCGCAGGAGATCCTTGGCTGCACGCTGACACGCGCATCTGGCCAGATCAAGCGCCAAGGCGGTAATCCGCAGAGCTCTTCAGCCGGTTTGACCGTACTTTTGACGGGTATCCGGATCACCCGTCGGTGCCGCCGCGTAACCACCCGGACGCGGGGTCGCCACGCCGGGGCCGAACACCTTGCGTTACCCGAAAGGGGCAGGTAGTAAAGGCTGTTCCACCATGCGGTGGCGGCCAGGTTTATTCACCGTGTCTTGGCACAAGTTCACGTTCAGGACAGCTTTTGTGAGCAAGAATGGACAACCGTGAGCACGGACAGCAACGGCGAGCAAGGCCATAGCGGAGACGCGCCCGAACCGGCTCGGCAGCCGGGCGCGACGCCGCGTCCCCAGCGGCGCCGCAACCCCCGTCCGTCCACCCGGCACAGCCGGGGCCGGGCCGTCGCGACGACCAGATCACGGCGCAGCACCGCGACCACAGCGCGGACGGTGCCGCCCGCCCCGCCCGCGGTGACGCCGCTGCCGGTGGACAGCGAGCTGCCGGAGGACCGGTACTTCAACCGGGAGCTGTCCTGGCTGGACTTCAACGCCCGCGTGCTCGCGCTGGCGGAGGACGCCTCGCAGCCGCTGTTGGAGCGCGCCAAGTTCCTGGCGATCTTCTCCTCCAACCTGGACGAGTTCTACATGGTGCGGGTCGCCGGGCTGAAGCGCCGCGACGAGACCGGCCTCTCGGTGCGCAGCGCGGACGGCCTCACACCCAAGGAGCAGCTGGCCCGCATCTCGCTGCGCACCCAGGACCTGGTCGAACAGCACTCCGCGGTGTTCAGCAAGGACATCCGCCCCGCGTTGGAGGCGCACGGCATCCGCATCGTCAGCTGGACCGACCTGACCGGCCCCGACCAGCTGCGGCTGTCCAACTACTTCAGCGAACAGGTGTTCCCGGTGCTCACGCCGCTGGCGGTGGACCCGGCGCACCCGTTCCCCTACATCTCCGGCCTGTCGCTGAACCTGGCCGTCACGGTGCGCGACCCCGAGGGCGGCCGGGAGCGGTTCGCCAGGGTGAAGGTGCCCGCCAACGTGCCGCGGCTGATCCGGGTCGAGGTGGACGGCGACGCGCAGACGGTGACGTTCCTGCCGCTGGAGGAGCTGATCGCAGCGCACCTCGGCGAGCTGTTCACCGGCATGGAGATCACGGAGCAGCACGTCTTCCGCGTCACCCGCAACGCCGACCTTGAGGTGGAGGAGGACCGCGACGAGGACCTGCTCCAGGCGCTGGAGCGGGAGTTGGCACGCAGGCGGTTCGGACCGCCGGTGCGGCTCGAGGTCGCGGCGGACATGAGCGAGCACATGCTCGAGCTGCTGCTGCGCGAGTTGGAGGTCGACCCGCACGACGTGGTCGAGGTGCCGGGGCTGATGGACCTGTCCAGCCTCTGGCAGGCCTACCGCTGCGACCGCCCCGAGCTCAAGGACAAGCCGTTTGTCCCGGCCACGAACCCGGCCTTCGGCGAGCGCGAGACGCCCAAGAGCGTGTTCGCCACGCTGCGCGGCGGGGACGTGTTCGTGCACCACCCCTACGACTCCTTCTCCACCAGCGTGCAGCGCTTCATCGAGCAGGCCGCCGCCGACCCCCACGTGCTGGCGATCAAGCAGACGCTGTACCGCACCTCCGGCGACTCGCCGATCGTGGACGCGTTGATCGACGCGGCGCAGGCGGGCAAGCAGGTGGTGGCGCTGGTCGAGCTCAAGGCGCGCTTCGACGAGCAGGCCAACATCAAGTGGGCGCGTGCGCTGGAACGTGCGGGCGTGCACGTGGTGTACGGGCTGGTTGGGCTGAAGACGCACTGCAAGACCTCGCTGGTGGTGCGCCAGGAGGGGTCGATGATCCGCCGCTACTGCCACATCGGCACCGGCAACTACAACCCCAAAACCGCCCGGCTGTATGAGGACATGGGCCTGCTGACCGCGGAGCCGTCCATCGGAGCCGACCTCACCGACCTGTTCAACACCCTCACCGGCTACGCGCGGCAGACCAGCTACCGCAGCCTGATGGTGGCCCCGCACGGGGTGCGGCGCGGCATCGTCAACCGGATCAACACCGAGATCGAACACGCCGTCGCCGGGCGGACCGCCGGGATACGGCTGAAGGCGAACGCGCTGGTCGACGAGCAGGTGATCGACGCGCTGTACCGGGCATCGCAGGCCGGGGTGCCGGTGGAGGTCGTGGTGCGCGGCATCTGCTCGCTGAAGCCCGGCGTGCCGGGGCTGAGCGAGAACATCAAGGTCCGCTCGATCCTGGGCCGGTTCCTGGAGCACTCGCGCGTGCTGCACTTCGCGGGCTCCGACGAGTACTGGTTCGGCAGCGCCGACATGATGCACCGCAACCTGGACCGCCGCATCGAGGTGATGGTCCGGGTCGCGGACCCGGAGCTGACCGGGGAGCTCAAGGCGGTGTTCGACTCGGCGCTGCACCCGGAGACACGGTGCTGGCTGCTTGACCCGCGCGGTGAGTGGGTGCCATCGCCCAAGGAGGGCGCCAAGGTGCGCGATCACCAGGAGGAACTGCTCCGCCGCCACGGTGCCAAGGGCTGAGCCCGTGGAGCTCGTCCGCGCGGGGGGCGTGGTGCTGTGGCGGCAGGTCGATGACGGCCCGGTGGAGGTCGCGGTCGTGCACCGGCCCCGCTATGACGACTGGTCGCTGCCGAAGGGCAAGCTGCACACCGGTGAGGTGGCGCTGACCGGCGCCTGGCGGGAGACGCTCGAGGAGACCGGGTTC
Organism: Actinorectispora metalli; assembly: GCF_056323685.1. Lineage (NCBI taxonomy): Bacteria > Bacillati > Actinomycetota > Actinomycetes > Pseudonocardiales > Pseudonocardiaceae > Actinorectispora > Actinorectispora metalli. Next base: position 3,737,800 of record NZ_JBREYE010000001.1, on the reverse strand, counting down.
CGGGTGGCCATGGGCAGGGCGCTGGGCACCACCGCCTACCGGGTGTCCACAAAGGACGGCGGCACCGCCGAGAAGACGGTGGACTACTTCAGCGGGCAGGCGCTGGGAGGGGATTTCACGCCGGGCGACGAGGTGGACGAGTTGAAGTGGCTGCCCGCCGACCAGGCCCGCACGCTGCTCACCTACTCCCACGACCACAGCATCCTGGACGCGTTCACGGAACTGTCCCCCGAGTTGGTCACGCTGGTGCTGGTGCGCCATGCGAAGGCGGGCAAGCGCAGTGAGTGGGACGGCGACGACGACCTGCGGCCGCTGAGCAAGGGCGGCTGGAAGCAGGTGAACGGACTGAACATCGTGCTGCCGGTGTTCGACCCGCAGCGGGTGTACTCCGCGCCGCGGGTTCGCTGCGTGGACACCCTGGCGGGCTTGGCCGGGACGCTGGGCGTGGAGGTCGAGAACGAGCCGCGGCTGTCCGAGGAGGGCTACTGGCCCGATCCGGAGCGCGGGATGGGGCGACTGCTGGAGATCGCGGCGGGCGAGGGCACCGCGGTGGTGTCCAGCCAGGGCGGCGTCATCCCCGACGTGATCGCCAGGCTCGCCGCCCGCTCGGGATTCCGGCTCGGCGAGGTGGAAAGCAAAAAGGGCAGCTTCTGGGTACTGTCACTCGCTCCGAGCACCCTGAATTTGCGGCAGGCCGACTATTACCGCGAACTGCCGTACTGAACAAAAACCGCGTCATCCGTCCGAGCGAAAAATTGCCGAACACCCACTCCTTCGGGCGGATCTTGCGGAAGGCGTCGTTTTTCCGCCAGTAGCATCGCGGCTCGCGAAGCCAATCACCTCAATCATCGGCGGCGAAAGCCGCTCATAAGGGGTTCAGTCGATGCGTAGGACATTCACGGCGATCCTGCTCGCCACCGCCGCCGCGTTCGTTCCCGCGGTGACGCCGCTCGCGGTCGCCGCGGAGCCCACCGCGGTCACCGCGCAGAGCGCGAACAAGAAGGTGTGGATCCTGGCGTTCAAGAAGAAGAACGGCGAGGTCGGCAGGTTCACCACCCCGCGGTTCAACACCAAGGGCGAGTGCACCAAGTGGGCGAAGAAGCAGGTCAAGAAGGATTGGGTCTGGCACGACTGCGTCCAGGTCGAGGTGCAGGGCTCCCGTTGAGAGCCGGGCGGCAGGCGCTCACCCGCCTGCCGCCCTCCCCCGTCATCCTTCCCGGGGACACAGCGGCGATTCGGGCACTCACACGGGTTATTACCGAGGCGGACCTCCCACGTCACCGGTAAATCTGGACTCCTATCACGGGGCGATAACTCCCAGCTCTCACTCGTGAAGGGGCCAGAAATGCGAAGGACATTCGCCGCCATTCTTCTCGCCGCCACCGTTGTCCCGTTGACCGCTCCGATCGCCGCGGCCACTCCCAGCGCCTCGGTGGAGGTGTCGGAGAAGTACGTGTGGATCGTGGTGTTCAAGAAGATGAATCCCGACGGCACGGTCGGGGTATACCGGATCACCGAACCGCGCTTCGACACCAAAGACGCCTGCGACGACTGGCGGGAGGATCAGTTGGACGAGCACCCCGAGTGGCGCGTCAGCTGGTGCAACCGCGTCGAGGTCAAGCCATCCGACGACGCCTGATCCCCACCCGGCACGTGGTGTGGGTCAAGTGCCGGGGGTGATCAGGCCGGTTTCGTAGGCGATCACCACGAGTTGGGAGCGGTCGCGGGCGTCGAGCTTGGCCAGCAGCCTGCTGACGTAGGTGCGGGCGGTGGCCGGGCTGATGTGCAGGCTCGCGCCCACCTCGTGGTTGGTCTTGCCGCGCGCCACCTCGGCCAGCACCTCGCGCTCACGATCGGTCAGCACTGCCAAGGGGCGGGGGTCCACCCGGGACGCCGCTGCGGCGGCGGCCATCACGCGGCGGGTGACCGATGGGGACAGCAGGGCCTCGCCGCCCGCGACCACACGCACCGCGTCGCGCAGGTCGTCGGGCGGGATGTCTTTGAGCAGGAAGCCCGCGGCGCCGATGCGGATGGCGTCCAGGATGTGCTCGTCGGTGTCGAAGGTGGTCAGCACGACGACCTTCACCTCCCGCAGGCGCGGATCGGCGATGATCGCGCGGGTGGCGACCAGGCCGTCTGTGCCGGGCATCCGGATGTCCATCAGCACTACGTCGGGCAGTTCGGCGCGCACCATGCGCAGGCCACCGTCCCCGTCGGCGGCCTCGCCGACGACGGTGATGTCCTCGGCGCGTTCCAGCAGGGCACGCAGGCCCGCCCTGACCAGTTGCTGGTCGTCCACCAGCCCCACCCTGATCACGGCAGCACCACCGGCAGCGACGCGTTGACCCGGAACCCGCCGCCGGGGTTCGGGCCGGTGCGCAGGGTGCCGCCGACCAGCGCGGCGCGTTCCCGCATGCCCGCGATGCCGTGCCCCGGTGGTCCGGGCGGTCCGGTGCCGTTGTCGGTGACCTCGATCCCCAGTCGCCCGTCGCGGTAGTCCAACACCACCTCGGCGCTGCTCGCCCCCGAATGCCGCAGGGCGTTGGTCAGCGACTCCTGCACGATGCGGTAGGCGGTGGTGTCCACCGCGACCGGCAGCGGCACGGCCTCGCCCTCGACCCGCACGAACACCGGCAGCCCACCGGCCGAGGTCACGCCGACCAGGTATTCCAGCTGGGCCAAGCCGTGGGTGGGCTCGGGCACCTGTTCCCGCAACAACGCGACGGTGCCGCGCAGTTCGCGCATGGCCTCGCCGCTGGCCGCGCGGATGTGGCCCAGCGCCTCCCTGGCGCCCGCCGGGTCACCGTCCTCGATGGACTCGGCGGCCACATCGGACTGCAAGGAGATCACCGCGACGGTGTGTGCCAGCACGTCGTGCACATCGCGGGCGATGCGCAGGCGTTCCGCGGCGACCCGGCGGGCGGCTTCCTGCTCCCGTTCCACGTCGGCCTGCCGTCGCAGCAGGCGTCGGGAGCGCACGACGTCGCCGAGCGCGATCGCGGCGGCCATCAAGCCGACCGTGAAGGCGAGGTCGTAGCCGAACAGGTAGCCGAGGTCATCGCCCTCCGCGACGCGGAAGAAGGTGGACACCGCGAGCAGTCCGCACGCGGTGGCGATCGACCAGCGCGATTTGCCCACCTCGGCCGCCGAGTACAGCGCGGCCGCGGCGGGCACCGCGAGCCCGATCGCCGGATAGCCCGCCCAGTAGTAACCCAGGATGCCGACCGCGGTGGCCGCGAGCGTAAGCAGCGGGTGGCCGCGGCGGATGAGCATCAGCGCGCCGAGACCCACCGCGAACAGGTAGGCGAACACGTCCGGCCGCCGTTCCCCGCCGCGGTCGGCGATGATCGCCGCGACCACGACGAGCACCACCATGACGCCCAGAGCGACGTCGATGAGCAGGGCGGATCTCTTGCGCACACCGTGAGCCTAGGGATTTCCCCCGACCAGGGCATCCGGTTCATGCCTACTCCCGGTGTCGCCTGTGGACGTACTCGGATCGAGAGCGCGGACGGACGCCTCACCAGGCGTTTCTCACCAGACTTCCTCCCATCCACGAAAGGGGGAGGACATGAGAACACTGGGAATCGTCATCCTGGGGCTGTTCTGCGGGCTGCTCGCCGGGTTCATGCTCACCGAGATCCTCGCGGTGGCCACCATCGATCCCGGCGGCGATTCGCCACCCGTCGCCTGGGCTCTGGTGCTGGGCTGGCTGACGCCCGCGCTGGCGATCGGCGGCGTGGTCACCGCCCTGGTCGTGGACCGCCGGGTGCGGGGCGGGCAGCGGTGAACCGCAGAGGGTTCCTCGGCCTGGGGCTGGCGGCGGGCGCCGGGATCGGCCTCGCGAGTTGCGGGCTGATCGAAACGGCGGGCGGCAACAACAGCATCCAGGGCAGTGCGGGCACGCTGCTCAAGAGCGCCGCCCCCCTGCCGGAGCCGTTCCGAGTGCCGCTGCCGATTCCGCCGGTGCTGCGGCCGGTGCGCAGCGATACCGGTACCGACTACTACGAGATCACCCAGCGCGCGGCGGACGCCGAGATCCTGCCCGGGCTGCGCACCAGGATCTGGGGCTACGACGGGATGTTCCCCGGGCCGACCATCGAGTCCCGGCGGGGCAGGCGCACGGTGGTGCTGCACCGCAACGAACTGCCGGTGCCCACCGTGGTGCACCTGCACGGCGGAAAGACCCCGCCTGAGCACGACGGCTACCCCACCGACCTGGTGCTCCCGAAACAGGGTTGGAGCGGGCCGGGCGCGCCGGGGGCGAAGGAGTACGTGTATCCGCTGGACCAGCAGGCGGCCACGCTCTGGTACCACGACCACCGGATGGACTTCACCGGCCCGCAGGTCTACAAGGGACTCGCCGGTTTCCACCTCGTCCGCGATGACGATGAGGAGGCGCTGGGGCTGCCCTCGGGCGACCGCGACATCCCACTGATGATTGCCGACCGGGCGTTCGCCGCCGACGGCTCCTTCTCCTATCCCTCGGCCGATCCGACCCTGCGGGAGCGGCCCGGCGTCGACCCCTTCTACGCCAGCGGGGTGCTCGGCGACTGCGTGCTGGTCAACGGCGCACCGTGGCCGGTGCTGGAGGTCGACGCGGCCCGCTACCGGTTTCGGCTGCTCAACGCCTCCAACGCCCGCCGCTACAAGCTGGCGCTGGACCCCACGCCGCCGAGCGGGCCGTCGTTCACCCAGATCGGCAGCGACCAGGGTCTGCTGTCCGCGCCGGTCGGGCACGAGGAGATCCGGATCTCGCAGGCCGAACGGTTCGACGTGGTGATCGACTTCGCCGCCTACCCGGTGGGCACACAGGTCACGCTGGTCAACGAGTACGGCTCCGGCGGGACGGCGCGGGTCATGCGGTTCGTGGTGGCACGCGGGGCACGCGATGACAGCCGCGTCCCGTCAAGGCTCGCCGAGGTGCGGCCGCTGTCCCGCTCGGACGCGACGGTGCGGCGGGAGTTCCGGTTTCACCGGGACGGCGAAATGCACGGGATGAAGCTGTGGTCGATCAACGGGAAACCGTTCGACCTGAACCGGGTCGACGCGAATCCGGAACTCGGTGCGGTCGAGTTGTGGCGCATTCGCGGGCTCAATGTGGAACACCCCTTCCACCTCCATCTCGCGCCTTTCCAGGTGCTCAGCCGCGACGGCGGCGGGTCACCGGACCGATATGACGCGGGCTGGAAGGACACCGTGAGCATGGACAACGGCGGCGACGTCGAGCTGCTGATCAAGTTCGACGGGTACCGGGGAAAGTACGTGTTCCACTGCCACAACCTGGAACACGAGGACATGATGATGATGGCCAACTTCGAGGTCGTGTAATGACGCACAGGATCACGTTCGTTTTCGTGTCGGCCTTCACCTGGCTGACGATGCTGATGTTCGGGGCGCTGGTCTTCGAAACCCTGGTCATGTACCCGAACATCTTCGCCGACCCGCCCGCCTCGCTGGTGACCGCGAAGTCGTTCATGGTGGCCGCGGGCCCTGCCGACTTCTTCCGGCCCGGCGGCATGGCCACCGTGCTGGCCGGCGCGGTCGCGGTGGCGCTGGCCTGGCGCCACCGGCAGGCCAGGTACTGGCTGCTCGGCGCCTGGGTGTGCATCACCGCGGGCGACGGGCTGTTCTCGATGCTGTTCTTCTGGCCACGCAACACCATCATGTTCACCGAGGGCCCCGCGGTGCATTCCGCCGATTACCTGCGCCAGGTGGCGGACGAGTTCTACACCTTCCACTGGCTGCGGGTGGCCCTGCTGGGAATCACCGCAGCGCTGTGCTTCGCCGGTTTTCTACGGCACCTCCGGCACTCACCCGTTCGGCCGTGACAGCTGTGTCATTTGCATGTCCCGAACAGAACAATGGTGGTCCGAAACGGCATAGCTCTAATAGCTGACTCGGGTGGTTCACAGGCCGTCACTGGCTTGTTTTTACGTTCTGATTTACCAATATGTGCACTCCGGTCGAAACGCGAGCGGACACCGTGCACATCGCACAGTGACGATCTTGGATCCAACCCATATCGTCCGCCTTGTCCGCTTGGGTGCACTTGCGGGAACAGGGGGCGAGGAGCTTGCGCATCGGAATCGATGTCGGTGGCACCAATACCGACGCCGTGTTGCTGACCGGCCACCGCGTGCTCGCCGGGGTCAAGACGGCGACCACGGAGGACGTCACCACCGGCATCGTGACCGCGCTGGACGACCTGCAACGGACCCACCCGTTCGCACCCGACGAGGTGCAGGCCGTGATGATCGGGACGACGCACTTCGTCAACGCCCTGGTGGAGGCCTCCCGGCTCACCCCGACCGCCGCGGTGCGGCTGGCACTGCCCGCGACGGCCTCGCTGCCGCCGATGGTGGACTGGCCGCAGCGGCTGGTCAGCGCCATCGCGGGCCGCAGCTACCTGTGCCGCGGCGGCCACGAGTTCGACGGCCGCCGCATCGCCGACCTCGACGAGTCCGAGCTTCGCAAGGCCGCCCACGACATGGCGCAGGCAGGCGTGCGCAGCGTGGCCATCACGTCGGTGTTCTCCCCGGTCACCGCCGAGTTCGAGACGGCGGCCGCGGCGATCATCGCCGACGAACTCCCCGACGCGGCGATCTCGCTGTCGCATGAGATCGGCCGCATCGGGCTGTTGGAGCGGGAGAACGCCACCATCGTCAACGCAGCGCTGCGTGAACTGGCCGCGCATATCGTGGACGGCCTGAGCGGCTCGCTGACCGCGGCGGGCATCACCGCCCCGCTGTACCTGTCGCAGAACGACGGCACGCTGATGGGTGCCGACTTCGCCCGCCGCTACCCGGTGGCCACCTTCGCCTCCGGGCCGACCAACTCCATGCGCGGCGCGGCGGTGCTGTCCGGAATGGACAACTGCGCGGTGGTCGACATCGGCGGCACCACCACCGATGTCGGCATGCTCTACCAGGGATTCCCGCGGCAGGCCAACACCGAGGTCACCATGGCGGGCATCCGCACGAACTTCCGCATGCCCGATGTGCTCAACGTCGGCATCGGAGGGGGCAGCCGAATCCGGGGCTCGAGGACCCCGACCATCGGCCCGGATTCGGTTGGCTACCACCTCAACACGGAGGCGCTGGTGTTCGGTGGGGAAACCCTGACCGCCACCGACATCGCCGTGGCCGCGGGCCGCGCCGACATCGGCGACACCCGCCGGGTGTCCAGGCTGGACAGACAACTTGTCGGCGGGGTGCTGGTCACGATCGCCGAAGAGATCAGCGCCACCGTGGACCGCATGCGCACCAGCGCCGACGCGGTGCCGATCGTGGCTGTCGGCGGCGGTTCCATCCTGCTGCCCGAGGAGTTGGAGGGCATCGGACCGGTGACCTGCCCGCAGCACTTCTCCGTCGCCAACGCGGTCGGCGCGGCCATCGCCCAGGTCGGCGGCGAGGTGGACCGGGTGTTCGCCATCGCGCCCGGCCGCCGCGACGCGATCATCGACGAGGCCCGCCAGGAAGCGGTGAACCGCGCCATCGCCGCGGGCGCCGGGCCGCGGTCGGTGGAGATCGTGGACTTCGACGAGGTGCCGGTGCCCTACCTGCCGGGCAACGCCACCCGGATCAGGGTCAAGGCCGTCGGCGACCTGCAGGCGGCGTCATGATCACCGACTGCGCCTCGCCCGCGATGAACGAGCTGACCGTCACCGAGTTGGAGGACCTCGCGTGCGGCGCCGCGGTGCTGGGCTCCGGGGGCGGCGGCGACCCCACCATCGGCAGGCTGCTGGCCACCGAGGCCCTGCGAAGACACGGCCCGGTCCCGCTGGTGCCGCTCGAGGAGCTGCCCGACGACGCGGTGCTGCTGACGGTCGGGCTGCTCGGCGCGCCCACCGTCATGATCGAGAAGGTGCCCGGCGCCGACCAGGTCGCCGCCGCCGTCGAGGCGCTGGCGGCGCATCTCGGCACCCGCGTGACACACCTGTACGCGCTGGAGGCCGCAGGGGTGAACGCGCTGGTCCCGCTGCTCGCCGCGGCCAGGCTGGGGTTGCCCATGGTCGACGCCGACGCCATGGGCCGGGCCTTCCCCGAGTTGCAGATGACCATGCCCACCCTCTACGGAGTGACCGCCACCCCGATGGGCATCGCCGACGAGAAGGGCAACCGCGGGGTGCTGGCCGCGGTGGACAACCAGTGGGCCGAGCGGATGGCCCGCTCGATGGCCATCGACATGGGCTGCATCGCCGCGATCAGCACGTACGTGATGGACGGCAAGACGGCAAAGGAGGCGCTGGTCGCAGGCACGCTGTCGCGGTGCGTGGAGATCGGCGCCGCGATGCGCAGGGCCCGGCTGCGCGGCGGTGACCCGGTCGCCGCGACCTGCGACGCACTCGGCGGGCGGCAGCTGTTCACCGGCAAGCTGGTCGACGTGCACCGCCGCACCGAGGACGGCTTCGCCCGCGGCAGCGCCCTGCTGGCCGGTTCCGGGGCCGATGCGGGTGCCACGCTGGAGTTGCGGTTCCAGAACGAGCATCTGATCGCCGAACGCGACGGCGCGGTGCTGGCCGCGGTGCCGGACTTGATCTGCGCGTTGGACACCGAGACCGCGTCCTCCATCTCGGCCGAATCGTTGCGTTATGGCCAACGCATCACCGTGATCACCGCGGAAGCCGATCGCCGGTGGTACACCAGACAGGGCCTTGACCTGGTCGGACCCGCCTACTTCGGCTACCGGGAGGTGTGATGGGGCTCTGGGACCGCGACGGTGAGTACCTGCCGCTGCTGGTCGAGGCCGAGGACGTGCCCGCGTTGCAGCTGGGCGCCTCGGTGCTCGGCTCCGGCGGCGGCGGTCCCACCGGGCTCACCAGCCTGCTGCTGCGACAGGAACTGGCCAAAGGCCGCAAGGCCGAGGTGCTGCCCCTGGAACTGCTCTCCGACGACGCGATGGCGGTGTCGACCTGCTACCTCGGCGGCGCCACCGTCTTCGGCGAGAAACTGCCCGCGGGCGATGAGTTCCCGAAGGCCATCGAGGCCATCCAGCGCTGGACCGGTGTGCAGGCCGACGCGGTGATCGCCGCCGAGATCGGCGGCCTCAACGGCCTGGTCGGCATGCTGGCGGGCTGCCAGGTGGGGCTGCCCAGCGTTGACGCCGACCTGGCAGGCCGCGGCCTGGCCCGACTGGAGCAGTTCGCCTTCGCCGCCGCGGGCGGCAAGTACACCCCGTGCGCGCTGGCCGAGCCCAGCGGGCAGGTGCTGGTGATCGGCCAGGGCGACGCCGAGGAGCTGACCAGGGCGCTGTACGCCTTCGTCTCCGCCACCTCCGGCTGGGTGGCCATCGCCTTCGCCCCGGTCAGCGTCGGCGACCTGCGCGAGCGCTCGGTGATCGGCACGGTGAGCACCGCGCTGGCGATGGGCCGCAGACTGCTGGACCTCGGCGAGAGCCCGTCCGCGCTGGCGCTGGGTGCCGCCACCGGCGGGAAGGTGCTGGCCTCCGGCCGCGTGATCGAGGTGCTCTACCAGTCCAGCCAGGTGGCCTTCGGCCGCGGCGTGGTCACGGTCGCCGACCGCGACAGCGGGGCGCTGCTGCGGCTGGAGATGGAGAACGAGTACCTGTTCGCGCTGCGCGACGGGCAGCCGGTGGCCTCCACCCCCGACCTGCTGTGCGTGTTGGACCGCAGGGACTGCGTGCCGATCAACTGCGACCAGGTGCGCACCGGAGCCGAGGTGACCGTACTGCGCCTGCCCGCCGCGCCGTTCTGGCGGGACGACCGCTGGCTGCCCGTGATCGGGCCGCGGGCCTACGGCATCGACTGCGACCCGCTGATGATGGACGCGTGAGGAGATGATCACGCCCGTCCCGCTGACCCGGCTGCTCGCGTTGCCGCCGTGGTCGCACGCGGTGCGGGTGCTGGCGGGTGCGGCCGCCCTGCACCGGGTGGTGGAGACGGTGCACCCGCGCATCGACCTCACCGACGCCACCCCGCTGCCCAAACACGCGCTGGTGGTGGTGATCGCGCCGACCACGCTCACCGACTGGCGGCTGGACACGCTGATCCGCCGCAGCGCCGAGGCAGGCACCAGCGGCGTGCTGCTCCAGCTTGGCGATGGCGGCGGCGCGGTGTCGCACGCCACCTCGGCGCTGTGCGACCGGCTGGAGGTCGGGCTGCTCGCCAGCGCGGAGAACGCGCTCGACCTGGCCATGGCCGCCCAGCTGCACCTGCGGGCGCCGGAGGTGGACCAGGCCGGACTGGTGCTGGCCGTGCACCGCGCGCTGGGTCAGCGGCTGCTGCGGCCGTCGGAGATCGTGGCGGTGCTGACCGGGATGCTGGAAAGCCCGGTCGGGCTGCTGGACAACCAGGGCGCGCTGCTGGTCGGCGAGTTGGCCGACCCGGAGGAGCTGCCGCTCAACCACCCGGTGCGCCAGCACCTGACGGTGGGTGGCGGTGCGCTGCTCGGGCAGCCGGTGCTGAAGGTGCGCGGCGGCGGCGAGGGACGCCCGCTGATGTGGCTGGCCGCGCGGCTGCGCGGGTCGATGGCCGAGCGGGCGGACGCGGTGCTTGAGGCGTTGGCCGTGGCGGCGGACGCGGTGCAGCGCTGGCTGCTGGTGCAGCGGCTGGAGGACGAGCGGGACGCGCGCTCCCGCGCGGCGCTGCTCACCGACATCCTGGCGCTGGACGGAGAAGCGGGCACCGACCTGCGCGGCCGGGCCGCGGCGGTGGGCTGGCAGCTGGAGGGCTGGCACGTCGGCATCCGCATCGAACTGCCCGCGGGCGTGGAGATCGACGGTCGCGTCCAGGAGGTGCGGCGGGCCTTCGCGGCCGAGGGCATCGACGCCGCCGTGGTGGAGCACCGGGAGGGCTGGACGGCGTGGACCACCTTCGCCGACGAGCCCAGCGCCGAACAGGTTCGAATGCTGGCCGTGGGGCTGCGGTCGGCGCACCGCGAGCTGCGGGCCGTGCTGCCCGCGCGGATGGGCGTCGGCAGGCCGCATGCCAGGGCCGCCGGGCTGGCGGTCACGGTGGCCGAGGCGGGTGACGCAGCCCGGCTGGCCGCGGGTCGGGCGGAGGGCGGGCACTTTCTGCACGTCGACCAGCTCGGCATGTCGCAGCTGCTGTTGGAATGGACTCGAACGGACACCTTCGAACCGGCGGCACGCGCCCTGCTGGCGCCGTTGAACAACGCCACCGGCGATCTTGTCAGGACACTCGCCGCATATTTGGATTCCGAATCGTCCATTGCGGAGACGTCGGCGATCCTGGGCCTGCACCGAAATACGGTGGCGGCACGTATTGCCCGAATAGAGCAATTGCTCGCTGTTGATCTGCGGGACCGGGACGAACGACTTGCGCTGCATCTCGCGACACGCACTGTGCTGTTGCGCGAGGAATAACAGACGTAATGATGGGATGTGCCATGGATCACTATAATGCCCAAATGATGTCGCCTTGGGATGCCCCCGTTCGGCGCAGCATAACGCCGTTTGTGCGCAGACATTGCATCACTCGGGGTAATCTCGATTCGAGATCGCCCCTGGTCTAATCGGGTAAAGGCTGAAATATTCACGGACAGCTTCGCTGACGATCAGTATTTTCGCGTTTGCGAAGAGTGGTCCACGGGTGGGCGGAGGACCGGAAGGAGACGGGGGTCTCATGCGGCAACACAGGGAGCGGGCGCCCCGGCGACCCCGTTCCGCGGGGTCGCCGGTCGCCTGCGGTGCAGTGTCATCCTGCTGCGCCCAGGGCTTGGGGGTTGTCCTGGGATGCCTGCCGGACGACCGCGGTCTCGGGGCCGCTATCCCCGAGGGGGCCGCGAGATGAGCTTCACCAATCGCGACTCATACTCCACACCTCCCAACTGTCCACCTGGTGGACGCATGGATGTCGCCGTTCCGGCCGAACGACGGAAGCGATCGTTTTTGCATATCCGATCCTGGGGGATCTGGCAGCTGCCCTATGCGGCGGTCGGGTACGTCCTCGGTGTAGAAGTCATAGCACTTCTGGCGATGAGTTGGTATGTCGCACGGCCTTCACCCTGCATCGTCCGTGAATATGTGACAGCGCTGGTCCTGGTGGTGTGCGCGTCCCTTCACCTGTTTTATTCACGCTTCAACGAAAGCGACCGCAGGCATTTCAATCGGCAGCGGGAAGCCGGACCGCATATCGACTTCGCCAGCGCCTGGATGTTGCCTGCCGCAATTCTCCTACAACCATGGCTTTTCTTCACTGTCGTCCTGTGGATCAGAATCCAGCGGTACTTCCTCGCTCCGAAACCCACCCATCGCTACATATTCTCCACCACCAGCATTCTGCTCGCCGGATTGGTCGCCGCGATGGTGTACGACCTCCTCACCGCCTATGACATCTGGACCGTCGCGAACGGCCCGGCCAAGGCGCTGGAGCAGTCCACCGCCCTGCTGGCAGCGGCGGTGGCCTACGGCGGGGTGCAGGCCCTGCTGGTGGCGGGGGTGACGGCGCTGAGCGTGCCCAGGGCGCAGTGGAGCTCGTGCCTGCTGTTCGGGTCCAAGACCGCCAACCAGCTGGACGGCACGGTGCTGTGCGTCGGCGCCATGACCACGGTGGCGGCGGCGCACCTGCCGCTGCTGGTGGTCGGCCTGGTGCCGTTCGCGATCAAGGCCAACCGGCTGGCCTGGATCGAGCAGCTGGTGCGCAGCGAACGCGAGCTGCTGGAAGGCAAGGAACAGCTGGAAGCCCGTGCCAGGGAGCTGGCCGCGCACGCGCAGACCGACGCGCTGACCGGGGTGCTCAACCTGCGCGGCTGGGAAAGCAGGGCGCAACAGGTGTTCGCCGGGCATCGGCGGATCGCCGCCCTCGCGGTGGACCTGGACTTCTTCAAGCAGGTCAACGACACCTGGGGCCACCAGGCGGGCGATGACGCGCTGCGGGCGACCGCGGGCGTGCTGCGGGACCAGCTGCGCAGCAGCGATGTCATCGCCCGCGTCGGCGGCGAGGAGTTCCTGGTGCTGCTGCCCGACTGCGACGAGCCGCACGCACACCGGATCGCCGAGAAGATCAGGATCGGGGTGGCCCGAATCCAGCTGACCGTGCACGAGCACGGCCGCACCGCCACCGTGGCACCCGTGACCGCCTCGGTCGGCGTCAGTGTGTACCCGCAGGACGCGGGCACGCTGGAGGACCTGATCCGGACCGCCGACCTGGCCGTCTACGCGGCGAAGCGGGCGGGACGCAACCAGGTCAGCGTCGCGTCCACGCAGCGCCCTCGGGACCTCCCCGGCGCGCGCTGCGGCAAGGCGCCATCGCCCAGGGAGAACCTGACCTTCGGCTAGCCCAGCTTTTCCAGCAGCGCGGCCTTCTGCTTCTCGCCGAGCCCCGCCGCCCGGCGGTTCTCGTCGATCCCGACCTCCTGCAACAACGCGGTGATCTTGACCGGACCCAAGCCAGGGACGGCCCGCAGCAGCTGGGCGACCTTGGTCTTGCCCGCCACCGGGTCTTCCTTGGCCTTCTTCAGCACCTCGGACAGCTTCTTCTCACCGCTCTTCAGCGATGCCAGCAGCTGGGTCCGCGCCTGGCGGGCCTCGGCCGCCTTCTTCAAGGCCGCCGCTCGCTGCTCCGGGGTCATCTGGGGAAGTGGCACGATGCCTCCTAGAGCCTTCAACATGTACGCGCGCCCGTCGGCACGCGTGCCCATCATCACTGGTCAGACCCCCCTGCGCCGATCAAGCCCGCAAAAACCGGCCATCGGGTGAACAAGGTCAAGCCCGCTTTCGAGGCCTCAAGCCGTCAATAACGCCGTTATTCGAGGCTTTGGACCACGCACGCGAGTCGGGCGGTCACGCAGAGAATTGTGATCGTGATCTGTTCGTTGTAGTGGGCTTTCGGCGCGTCGCGCGGGCGGAACAGGCGATCGTGTGCGGCGGACGGCCGGTCGGCGGCGCGCGGGGATCGCGCTAGTCGGTCTCGCCTTCCTTGCGCGCGGCTTCGCGGCGGGCGATGGCATCGATCAGGTCGCTGACCATCGCCAGCCCGTCCGAGGACAGGTTCACGGCTCGCAGGGCAACGTTGCGGACCTCGGCCTTGCGCATCGCGGCCAGCAGTTCCAACTCGGCCTGGATCTGGGCGCTGCGCTCGTCGGGGAAGAAGTACGCCGCGGGCACCTGAAAGAAGTCGGCCAGTGCCTCGAGGTGACGCTTGGTCGGGTTGTCCCGCCGCCCGGTGCGCAACTGCCACAGATAGGTGGCGGAGAACGTCTCACCGGTGGCTTCCCGGCAAGCCTTGGCGACCTCCTCGTGGCTGTGCTGTTCCCCATCGGGGCGCCGGATGATCTGGAACAGCCTGTCGATCTTCTCGGCAAGCGTCGGTCCCTCGGCCATGACACCTCCCTACCACAATGATGCAGCCAGCATAGAGGACTTTGAGATCGTTATTCATCTCAGTTGACAAGCTTCCGGCGATCCGGGAGTCTGGCGGAAGACTCGATGTGAGCTGAGATGAATGCGCCTGGGGGTTGTAGTCATCTGGAGTTGGCCGGGGGGCCTGCCGCGTCGAGTCGTCCCGCGAGGCGTCGGCCGGGGCAACTGGGGGTATCCCGGCCGACGCCTTCGCTCCCACCCGCCGACGGCGCCCGAAGCGCGGTGTGGAGAATCGGGCGGTGCTGGTGGTGCATGGGCTTATGACCTCCTCGGGGCGGCTGGCGCTCTGGAGTGAGGATTCCGCCCTGCCCGCCCGGCAGACCGCCCGCACCGCGGATCGCCATCCGTTCGCCGCCGCCGAGCCACCACTTGGCGGGCTCATCCCGTCCGAGCTGACCCTGCTGCTGCCCAGCAGGGGCAACGCTCCGCTGCCCTCCCCCGAGCTCCTGCGCGAGGCAGCCGCACCGCGCGGCGCGTTGCGGCTGCGGCCGTGGCGGGTGCCGGTGCACCTCGCCGACGCCGCCGAAGCCGATGCGGTGCTCGGCGAACTCGCCGCCGCGGACCTGCGGCTAGGGGCGGCCCTCCACCACCTCCGCGCCGTATGTGAGTTCGCCGCCACGCTGGTCGACCGCGGCCGCGTGCTGCCCACCGTGGACCTGCGCGGGCCGTTCGCCCGGTGGCGGGCGGTCACCGCGGGCTCCGCCCGGTTCGCGCAACTGGTGCACGCCATGCCGCCCGTGCTGCGGGCCGAACAGGTCGACGGCGGCACCGGCCGGGACGCGGCCGAGGTACTCACCCGCGCCCTGGACGTGCTGGTGGACGCCGAGGTGCGCAACCGCATGCCGGAGCTTCCCTCCGCCACCCGCAGGACCGCGCAGGGGCGCTGGTTCGCCGCGCTGCTGGGGACGCCGCGGTTCACCGCGAAAGCCTCGGACGTGAGCAGGCTGGAGCGGCAGCTTGCCGAGTGGCAGGACGCCGCGCCGCGGGAAAGCCCGGTGCGCACCTGCTTCCGGCTGCGTTCGCCGGAGCAGGCCGAGTACCGCGACACCGACGACGGCTGGCGGCTGGAGTTCCTGCTCCAGGCGGTCGCCGATCCCAGCGTGCTGGTGCCCGCCGAGCAGATCTGGCGCTCCGACGACGCCGTGCTGCACCGCTGGGTGGACAGCCCGCAGGAGGAATTGCTCACCGGCCTCGGCAAGGCGAGCAGGCTGGTGCCCGAACTCGCCGAGGCGCTGCGCGAGCCCAAACCCGTCGGCATGGCGCTGGGTGCCGACGGGGCGTACGCGTTCCTGTCCGGGGCCGCGACCCTGGACCAGGCGGGGTTCGGGGTGCTGCTGCCGTCGTGGTGGCGGCGCACCGAGAAGCTGGGCCTGAAGCTGACCGCCCGCACCGGTTCCGCGGGCACGGTGTCCAAACAGGACGACTACGGGCTGAAGGCGCTGCTGGACTACCGGTGGGAGCTGGCGCTGGGCGGTGACACGCTGACGCAGGCCGAGCTGCTGGAACTGGCCGCCGCGAAGGTGCCGCTGGTGCGGCTGCGCGGCCGCTGGGTGCACATCGACCCGCAGCGGGTGGCCGCGGGCCTGAAGTTCCTGCGCGGGCAGGGACAGGGCCGGATGACCGCGGGCGAGCTGCTGCTCCAGTCCGGTGTGGACGCCGAGACCGAGCATCCGCTGCCGGTGGTCGAGGTGACCGCCGACGGCTGGGTCGGCGACCTGCTGTCCGGACAGGCGGATCGGCACCTGGCGCCGGTGGCCGAGCCGGACGGATTCGGCGCGACCCTGCGGCCCTACCAACGCCGCGGTCTGGCGTGGCTGTCCTTTCTGGACTCGCTGGGTCTCGGCGGCTGCCTCGCCGACGATATGGGCCTCGGCAAGACGGTGCAGCTGCTCGCGCTGGAGGCCGCCGCCCGCGCGGAGGGCAGGCGCCCGCCGACGCTGCTGGTGTGCCCGATGTCGGTGGTGGGCAACTGGCAGCGGGAGGCCGCGAAGTTCGCGCCGAAGCTGTCGGTGCTGGTGCACCACGGCTCGGACCGGCTTGGCGGCGAGGAGTTGGCGGAGGCCGCCGCGGGCTACGACCTGGTGATCACCACCTACGAGCTGGCGACGCGGGACGCCGAAGCGCTCAAGTCCGTGACCTGGGACCGCGTCGTGCTGGACGAGGCGCAGGCGATCAAGAACAGCGCCTCCCGCCAGTCCCGCGCGGTGCGGGAACTGCCCGCGCGGCAGCGCATCGCGCTGACCGGCACACCGGTGGAGAACCGGCTGGCGGAGCTGTGGTCCATCATGGACTTCGCCAATCCCGGCCTGCTCGGTTCGCTGAACACCTTCCGCGCCCGGTTCGCCGTCCCGGTGGAGCGCTACGGCGACACCGACGCCGCCGCCCGCCTGCGCCGCATCACCGGCCCGTTCGTCCTGCGGCGACTCAAGACCGACCCGAACATCATCGGCGACCTGCCGGACAAGCTGGAGATCAAGCAGCTCTGCAATCTCACCGTGGAGCAGGCGACCCTCTACAAGGCGGTCGTCGAGGACATGATGGAGAAGATCGCCTCCAGCGAGGGCATCGAGCGCAAGGGCCTGGTACTGGCGACGATGTCCAAACTCAAACAGGTCTGCAACCACCCCGCCCAGTTCCTCGGCGACGGCTCCCGGGTGGCGGGCCGGTCGGGAAAGCTGGCGCGCCTGGAGGAGATCCTGGAGGAAGTGCTCGCCGAGGGCGACAAGGCGCTGTGCTTCACCCAGTTCGCGCGGTTCGGCGGCCTGCTGGTGCCGCATCTGGCGTCCCGTTTCGACACCGAGGTGCTCTACCTGCACGGCGGCACGCCGAAGAAGGCCCGCGACGCCATGGTCGAGCGCTTCCAGTCCGCGGGCGGCCCCGCGGTGTTCCTGCTGTCACTGAAGGCGGGCGGCACCGGGCTGAACCTGACGGCCGCCAACCACGTCATCCACCTGGACCGCTGGTGGAACCCGGCGGTGGAGGAGCAGGCCACCGACCGCGCGTTCCGCATCGGCCAGCGCCGCGACGTGCAGGTGCGCAAGTTCGTCTGCATCGGCACCCTGGAGGAGAAGATCGACCAGCTGATCGAGGACAAGCGGGCGCTGTCCCAGCTCGTGGTCGGCAGCGGCGAAAGCTGGCTGTCCGAGTTGTCCACCGAGCGGCTCCGCGAGCTGGTCACGCTGTCCCCGGAGGCCGTGAGTGAGTAGTAACTGGGAGGACTTCGGCCCGCCGCTGCGGGTCGATGGCGGCATCAAGGCCCGCAGCACCCGAGGCGCCATCGCCAGAACCTGGTGGTCCCGCCGGTTCATCGACATGCTGGAGTCCTTCGGCCTCGGCGGCAGGCTGCAACGCGGCCGCAACTACGCCCGCGCAGGCCAGGTGCTCAGCCTGACGCTGTCCACCAGCGTGGTCATCGCGCAGGTCCAGGGCTCGCAGCCGCAGCCGTACAAGGTGCGGGTGGGCATCAAGGCGTTCACCGCCGGGGAGTGGTCGCGCATCGAGCAGGAGCTGGCGGGGCAGGCTCGCTTCGCCGCGCTGCTGCTGGCCGGTGAGCTGCCCGGCGACATCGAGCAGGCCTTCGAAAAGGTGGGGCTGCACCTGCTGCCGGAGGACTCCCGCGAGCTGTCCATGGACTGCACCTGCCCCGACTGGGGTGTGCCGTGCAAACACCTGGCCGCGGTGTTCTACCTGCTGGCGGAGAACTTCGACGCCGACCCCTTCGAGCTGCTCGCCTGGCGGGGCCGCGGACGCGACGAGCTGCTGACCAACCTCCGCGACCTACGCGGCGCCACCCCCATCCGCCCCGCCGAGGTACCCCTGGCGGACTGCCTGGAGAGCTTCTGGACCGCCCCCGAACTACCGTCCACACCGGACACACCCCCGGGCGAGGTCCGCGCCGACGCACTGCTCGACCAGCTCGGACCGTCCGGCATCACCCTGAGCGGCCACGAACTCGTCGAGTGCCTCCGGCCGGTCTACCAGGCCATCAGCCGTTGACCTCCAACCCCGCGCGAACCGCCGATTCCAACGCGCCCTCGATCCATGAGTGCTTCAGCGACGTGTGCTCCCCACCGGCGCCTCCTGCGTGGTGACGAAGGACGGCAGGTCGGTGAACTGACGCGGCAGGAACACCCGCCGCCTCGCCCGAGCGCGTACCAGTTGCGCAACTGGATCTGCGGTTTGCCCGTGCCCGGTATGGAACCGCTGGCCCGCTGTCTGGAGGGCCGGCTGACCGCCACGGTGCACGCCTCCGATGACGACGAACTGGCCGGCCCTCGATCCGGTCGCCGTACACCGCCCGCATACCGCGCAACGCGTAGGCGTAATGCTCGTCGTCAGAGCGAAATTCAGAGGCGGGCCTCCGTTGCCCTGATCACGCTCGCGAGCAGTCCCGCGCCCAGCGTGGTCAACTCGACCGGCACCATGTGCCCGACGCGCACCGCCCGCACCGGCCGGATCAGGCCCGCGTGGAACAGCCGCTGCGCCGAGATGTGGTCACACCACGAGCCGTCCACGTTGAGATCGCAGCCGCACCCCGCCAGCATCTGCGCCTTCCCAGCGGCGACCGCCCGCAGCATCGCCCGTTCACGGAAGTTGATCGAACCCCACTCCATCGCCCCTCACCCCTCGCGTGTTCGCTCTCTCGCTTGTGTAGACGCACGAGGACGCGCGGAGTTACCGGTCTGGCGGGAAAGCGTTCTCTTCGTGCCCGTACCGCCGACTGTTCGTTACCTGCGTCGGTTACCGACGAAGAGCCCGGACGCGACCACATGGCCCGCGGCGAATGGTGCCGTGCCGAACACCTGCCGGAACCGCTCGACACCCCGCTGGGCCAGCCGCAGCGCGGGCACGACGAGCCGCACCTCCTCCGGCCTCAGCGTCTTCTGCGCCGTGCCCGGCTCGTGCCGGAGGACGCACTCGGCCACGCCCTCGGCATCCCCGACCGCCACTATGGCCGACGTCTCGCCGCGCGCCAGATCGACGGCGAAGCTCCGCATGCTCAGCTGTGCCGCTTCCTTGGCGAACCGCACCCCTCCGAGAAAGGTCAGCTCGCCCGCGACAGTGTCCGCCCCGACCCAGCCGTCCCAGAGAGCACACTCCACCGTGTGCCCAGCCAACAGCTGGGCCTGCGGCACCGCCGCGAAGGAGATGCCGTGTTCACCCAGAACGCGCCGGGTCTCGGCGGTGAGCTCGAAGCGGCACCACCCGCTCTTGAACCGAATCGGCTCCGCGGCCGCCGCGGTACGCGCGAACAACGGCGTCAGCAACGCCCCCGCAATCAGGTGACGACGCTTCATGGTGGTTTCTCCTCAGCAGGCGTAGGCGCAGCTGATCTACCGCACTCCCCGCTGTGACACCAAATCCGCCATCACCCGAAAGTGAGCCGCGGCCACGCGAAGTCGGTGTTGTCCACGACAACGTCCACGAACCGAAGCGGGTCCACCTCGGCAAGGTAGAGCCGCATGGCGGGCAGATACCGGCCCCGGTGCAGCGCCTGGTCCTCGGCACCCCAGGCCGCATCCCGCTCCCACCCGCGGTGAATGGCCGTCTCGACATCGACCTCCAGCCAAATCCGGAGGTCCCAGTGCCGATTGATCTCCGGCCGGAACGCGAACACCCCGTCCACCACCAGCGCCGCATCCTCGGCAGCCCGGTTCACGACGTCGGTGTGCTCCAGCCCGGTCAGCGGATCGCGCAAGCACAACACGCACTCCCCACCCGCCGCGAACGGCTCCAACAGCAGACGCGTGAGGGCGTCGTAGTCAAAGGCGTTGCGGTAGTAACCCTCACCGGACTCCCGGTCGTAGAGGTGCCGGTCCCGCCACGGCCGCTTAAAGTCGTCCAGACAGGCCCGCAACACCGACCGCCCACCCCGGCCGAGGCTCTCGGCCAACTCATGCCCGAAGCTTGTCTTGCCCGCCGCGGTGAGCCCATCGATGGCAACCATGCGCCGCCCGCCGGCCACGCGCGCCGTGATCTCGTCCACCACCGCCGTCCGCTCCGCGGAAACGGGCGCAGGCAGCGGCTGCTGCCAGGTGGAGACCGACCTGATCACGCCCACCGCCGCCGCCCCACCCGAGGCGACCGCGCCCCCAGCAGCCGAGGCACCTTCGCAGGCGGCACCGGCCGGTCAAACGTGGCCAACGAGGCCCGCACCCGCGTACGGATGGTCAGAAAGTCGTACATGGACATCCCGGAAAGCAGCAACAACACCGCCGTCCCGATCACCTGCGGCCAGAACCACCACTGCCCCGCCGAGGCCGTGATCCCCAGCGCCCAACTCCCCACTAGCACCAACCCCGCCAGCACGTTCACCGCGATCCCACTCGGCGAGGACCGCCGCTGATGCGCAAGCTCCCCGGTGATGAACACCGGCTTGCCCAACGCATCGTTGGCCCACCGCTCCAGCCAATCCCGATGCTCCGCCATATGCGCAGCATCAATGGCACTGTTCAGATTCGACAACGCCACCACCGTCAACAGCACCGGCAGAATCGACAACGCGATGTCACCAATCCCCTTGGTAACCAACGCCGTGCTCAACGCCACCACAACCGCACTCAGGTTCGCCGTCTGAATCGACAACCGAAGCGTGTGCCGGATCTCGGTCTCCCTGGCGCGAATCTCCCCCGTGAGCTCCTCAATCCACTGATCCGCCACCCCAAGCCCCCTCACCCCAGCGTGGCCGCCACCAACCACATCCCACGCGCCCCGTCCGCCGACTCCACAATCGGCGTGATCGGCCGACCATATTCGACAGCCCGCTCAACCGAGTCGAAAACCTCAGCGTCCCAACCAAACCGCCGCAACCAGTCCGCCGGATGCTCATCCAACGCCGACAGCCACGCTTCCCGCGCCAGCCTCCCCAGCGACCCCTGATCCGCCGCGAGCACCCGACGCCGAGCCGCCATGACCTCCGCACTGAAATGCACCAACGCCAGCCTGCTCCCCGACACCGACTGTTCGGTCACCTGCGCAATCAGCCGATCGCAGTCCTCCTGCGTCAGGTAAAGCAGCAGCCCCTCCGCCACCCACACCGTCGGCCGCCGCGGATCAAACCCCGCCGCAACCAACGCCTCCACCCAGTCCTCCCGAAGATCCCCCTTCACCACAACCCGCTCACACCAAGCCACGGCCCCCGTCCTGGCCAGCACCAACTCCTTGAAGTCCACAACCTCGGGCACATCCACCTCGAACACCCGCGTCCCCTCCGGCCACTCCAGCCGAAACGCCCGCGAGTCCATCCCCGCCGCCAACAGAACAACCTGCCGCACATCGCGAGTCGCCTCCCGCAGAAAATCGTCCAGGAACCGAGTCCTGATCACGACGTTCTCCGCGATCGACAACATCACCTCCAACGCCACCCCATCCCAAGGCACCCCCCGCTCCGGCAACCCCGCCAACTCGGTCACCGCAGCCACAAACCCCTCCGCCAGCGGATCCGCAAACAACCGATCCGCCCGCGCCGTCTCCGCCGCCCTGATCCGCGCCACCCCCACCGCAGTAGCCCCAACCCCCTGCGGAACCCGCACCTCATCACCCATACGGAACAGTCTGCCGGTCAGATCAAGCTCAGCATGAGCACCGCTGTGTGCACCAGGAGCCTTAAGGCGCCGTTCGGTGCGGGCGGGCTTTCTGCTGATGGCGGGCACCCTCGCGAGGTTGGCCACCGTCGGGGTGTGGCCGGATGTGGTGAAGGTTTGACATAGGTTGGCGGAGTTTCGCGCCGGCCTCTTGGACGGCGGATAACGATTGCGCTATACTAAGTTCGGTGCCGCGCTCCCGGTGACCCCCAGGCTGGTTGAGCGCGGCGCTTTTTATTGTCCGGGGTTCCTTCGGTGTTGGCCTGTGAGCGGCGGGGCCTGGCCTGGTCAGGAGCCGAACCCCGGCCTTGAGGCGCTGCGTGTGGCGGGCGGACGCGAGATGGATTCATGGTCGCCGGACAATCGGTTGCACAATCAAGCTTTTATCACTGTCCGATAACGTCCGAATGCCCTGAACAGGGTGTGTGTTTTTCGTTAATGCACGAGGTCGGACTGCTGCGGGCCTGGTCACGTGCGTTCCTGCGGCGGATTCGGGTCGCTAAGATCGGTTCGTACGTATTCGGTCCAAGGCAAAATCCGTGCTGGTGGGGCCTGCATGGTGGGGAGTTCTAGTGCGTTTGGACGAAATGATTGGGCGGATCGTCGCGGCCAAGCGGGAGCAGTGGGCCGCGGGCGGGGTGGCGACGCCGCCGGGGGTCGAGCGGTCGCGGCCCGCGGAAGCGGGGCGGTTCGCGGCGGCGCTGCGCCAGGACGACGTGTCGATCATCGCCGAGGTCAAGCCGCGGTCGCCGTCCAAGGGCGAGTTGTGGCCCGCGAACAAGGCTGTCGACCTGGCGCGGGCCTATGCGGCGAACGGGGCCAGGGCGATCTCCGTGCTGGCCAACGAGCCGTTCTTCGGCGGGTCGCCCGCGCTGGTCGCCGAGGTGGCGGCGGCCGTGGACGTCTCCGTCCTCTATAAGGATTTCGTGGTGGACCCCCGGGAGGTGCGGCTCGCGCATGACTGCGGCGCCGACGGGGTGTTGGTGGTCGTGCGGTCCGTCGACGACGCCGAGCTCAAAGACATCGTGGACACCGCCCGCGAACTGGGACTCGACCCGCTGGTCGAGACCTTCGACGAGGGCGAGATCGAGCGGGCGCGGTCTGTCGGCGCGACGATCATCGGGGTCAACAACCGCGACCTGAACACCTTCACGGTGGATGTGGAGCGGGCGGCCCGGCTGCGCGCGCTGATTCCGAACGACGTGGTCGGTGTGGCGGAGAGCGGGATGAAGGACCGCTCCGACATCGAGCGGATCGCCGGGGACGGCTACGACTCGGCGCTCATCGGGGAGACGCTGCTGCGCAGCGCGGACCCCGGCGCGACGCTGAAATCCCTCACCGGGGTTCCCGCCAGGGCGCATGCTTGAGTCGCTGAGGAGCTTCGGTCTCCACACGCAGGCCATCGCGATCGTCTGCATGTGGGCGGTCACGCTCGTCCGGGCGCCGTCGGCGGTGCGGAACTCGGCGCAGCGCGGGGTGTGGGTGGCGGTCGCCATGACGGCGGCCGCCATGACCATTCACCACCCGAAGCTGGTCAGAGGGCTGTTCGAGCTCGTCGGGCAGAGCCACTTCGTGCCGTTGGCGGGCAACCTGTTCGGGATCCTCGCCGCGATCGCGGTGCTCGACTTCGTGGGCACCGCGGCGGGCACCCGATGGAATCCCCGCCTGCTCTACGGCGCCGCCGCGGCCATCCTCATCGCCATGCTTGTCCTGGACGTGCTCGCACCGCCGCACCTCTACCACCGGCCACCCGCTCCCTCGGTGCCGTACTGGCTGCTCGCCGCGGCCACCCACATCACCGTGAACTCGGCCTGCGTGTCGGTCTGCTGGCGCTACAGCAGGCACGGCGACAGCAGGATCCTGCGGATCGCGCTGGGGCTGTTCGGGGTCGGCGCCGGGCTGTTCGGGCTGTTCTGGACCTGCAACATCGTCTTCCTGTTCACCCTGTACACGCCGATTCAGGCGTTCATCCCGCTGATGATCAGCATCGCCGGGCTGCTGTACGCGGCGGCCACCTCGATCCCGCTGGTCTTCTCCCTCAGTGCGCGGGTGCGGGATCTGCGGACGTATCGGCGGCTGTGGCCGATCTGGACCGAGCTCACCGCCGCGGTGCCGCATGTCGCGCTCGCCCCCGCCTGCTCCCCGGCGCGGGCGCTGCTGCTGTCCTCCCGCGACCTGCAGCTGTCGGTGTACCGGATCGTGGTGGAGATCCGGGACGCGATCCTGATCCTGCGGGACTACGTCGCGCCCGCGGAGTTGGCCGAGGTGGAGGGGCGGCCGATGGTGCGGCGGACCCCGGAACCCGAGCGGGAGCCGGTCATCACCGCGCTCTGGCTGCGGAAGGCCCGCCAGGCCCGACTCGACGGCACACCCGCGCAGCCGCATCCGCTGAACGTCGCCAGCCTCGGCGGGGCCGACCTGGACACCGAGATCGAGTTCCTGCGCAAGGTCGCCACGGTGTACCGCAGCAGCGGGAGTCGGTAGGCATGTGCGGAATCGCGGGCTGGGTCGCCTTCGACCGCGACCTGAGCGGCCAGCGGGCCGTGCTGGACGCCATGAACCAGACGATGGCGCTGCGCGGGCCGGATGCGTCGGGCACCTGGCTCGGCCCGCGGGCCGCCATCGCGCATCGGCGGCTGGCCGTGATCGACCTGCCCGGCGGCACCCAGCCGATGGTGGCCGAGCGCGGCGGTCCGGTCGTGCTCACCTACAGCGGGGAGGTCTACAACTACCTGGAGCTTCGCGCGGAACTCCGGCAGCGCGGGCATTCCTTCCGCACCGACAGCGACACCGAGGTCGTGCTACGCGGGTACCTGGAGTGGGGCGAGCAGGTCGCCGACCACCTCAACGGCATGTACGCCTTCGCGATCTGGGACGACCATGCCCAGAAACTGCTGCTGGTCAGGGACCGGCTTGGGATCAAGCCGCTGTACTACCATCGCACCGACGACGGGGTGCTGTTCGGTTCGGAGCCCCAGGCGATTCTGGCCAACCCGCTGGCGCGGGCGGAGGTCGACGCGGAGCGGCTCGGGCGCATGCTGCTGCGGGACAAGACGCCGGGCAGCGCGCCGTGGGTAGGCATGGCGGAGGTGCTGCCGGGGGCGCTCGTCACCGTCGACCGGTCAGGCCTGCGGGAACGGGTGTACTGGCGGCTGACGGCCGAGCCGCACACCGACGACCTCCCGACCACGGTGGCGCGGGTGCGTGAACTGCTGGACGACGCGGTCGCACGGCAGCTTGTCGCGGACGTGCCGCTGTGCTCGCTGCTGTCGGGCGGGCTGGACTCCAGCGTGGTCACCGGGATCGCCGCCCGGCACAGCCGCGGCCTGCGGACGGTGGCGGTGGACTTCGTCGGGCAGACCGAGAACTTCGCCCCCAACTCGATCTGGGGTTCGCCGGACGCGCCGTTCGCGGCCGAGGTCGCGGCGTTCACCGGCAGCGACCACGAGGAGATCGTGCTGGACTCCGCCGCGCTCGCCGACCCCGAGGTGCGCCGGGCGGTCGTCGCCGCCCGCGGCGTTCCCGGCGGGTATGCCGATATGGACCTGTCGTTCTTCCTGCTCTGCAAGGCCATCCGGGAGCGGTCCACGGTGGCGCTGTCGGGTGAGTCCGCGGATGAGCTGTTCGGTGGTTATCCGTGGTTCCACGACGACCGCGCCACGCAGTCGACACTGCCGTGGCTGGCCACGCCCGCGGGATCGGCGCCGGGACCGGACTGGCCGCTGCTGATTCCGCTGGACCTGCCGGGGCTGATCGCGGACGGCTACGCGCGGTCGATGGCGGAGGTGCCGCGGTTGGACGGCGAGGACCCGGGTTGGCGGCGGATGCGGGAGGTCAACTACCTGAACCTCACCCGGCACGTGAACATGCTGCTGGACCGCAAGGACCGCATCAGCATGGCGGCCGCGCTGGAGGTGCGGGTGCCGTTCTGCGACCACCGGCTGGTGCAGTACGTGTTCAACACGCCGTGGCCGATGAAGAGCTTCGACGGCATGGAGAAGAGCCTGCTGCGCGCGGCGGCCCGTGATGTGCTGCCCGCGTCGGTCGCGCAGCGCCGCAAGAGCCCGTATCCGGAGACGCAGGACGTCAAGTACATCGCCGCGATCCAGCAGCAGTTGGCGCAACTCGCGGCCGAAAGGCATCAGGTCTTCGACATCTTCGACCGGTCCTGGGCCCGCGAGGTCGCGCAGGCGGAACCCGGTCACGTCGTCGGGGCGACGCGGCGGTATGCGGACTTCGTGCTCGATTTCGCGGCGTGGACCGAGGTCTACCGGCCGACGCTGCGGCTCTAGTTGATGCCGAGTGCCGCTTCCAGCGCGCCGGTCACGCCCTGCGCGGGCGGGCTGAGGTAGCGGCGGCCCGCGCTGGTCAGGATGAGGCTCGCCACCAGTTCGGCTTCCTGCTCCTGCTCGGTGGTGTAGCTCGTGCGCAGCAGGGCGCTCTGCACCAGGTCGGTGTCCACGGTGCGGTCGAAGCTGGTCGGATCCAGGTGTTCCAGCAGCTTGGGGACGGTGTGACCGCAGATCATGTGGCCGAGTTCGTGCAGGATGATGTGTTCCTGGTGGAACGGGGAGGTCTTCTCCTCGAAGAAGATGTGATCGGCGACACCGGTGGCGATCCACACCCCGCACGGGGTTTCCTCGCCCGCCCACTCGGCGTTCAGCGGGTGCAGGTAGAGCGGGCGCCCGCGTTGGGCCGCGACGTTCTCACAGAGCTTCTTCGCCGAGAATGGGCGTGGGATGGGCAGGCTTCGCACCGCATCCACGCACCGACGCCGCAACTCCCGCTCAATCATCTCCGACGTATCCCCGCCCTCCGACACGTCCACCCGACACCGATAGAAACTAGCGGCCAGCCGCCCACATTTCCACACCAGGGTGGACAGGCGGTCAGGGTGAGGTGCCATCGTCGTCGAGCTGTTCGATCCTTCGGGCCTGGTCGATCATGCTCAGGATCGCCTGCTGGCTCGCGGCGGACAACCCGTTCGCGCGGAGTGCGATCATCTCGACTCCCCGGTCGCGGAGCACCTCGGCCAGTTCGGGCCGGACCGGCTCGGGAGCGGGTTTCTCGTCGATGAAGAAGGACAGCTCGACGCCGAAGAACTCGGCGAGCGCCTCCAACTGACGCAGCGTGGGGTTGTCCCGCTTGCCGGTGGCAAGCTGGTTGAGATAGGTGCCTGAGATGGACACCCCGGTGGCGTCATGGATCTGCTTGGCCAGCACATGTACGCCCGGGCGCCCGGTCGGCCCCTGAACGCCCTTGATCAGACCTGCGATCTTGTCGGCGAGACGGCACGCCGATCGAACCGGTTCCGCGGCTGACACCGCTCACCCCCAACCCCAGACTCCGGCACTCCGCCGGACCATCAACTGGTACGGGCTGATCGTAGAGGAAACGAGGGAAACCGTAAAACTCAGTTGACAGACGTCGTATATCTCAGTGTAGATTCATCGTCGGGTCATCTACTGGTGTGTACAGCAGTTGGCCCTCGGGGCCCGGCTCCCGGCGTTTCGCCTTTCTGGGGATAAGGCGAACCGCCGGTGACCCGGGCGAACTCTTCCCCAAGCTGCCGAGTCCCGCAGGCGTGCTTCGTGATGCCGGCCGAGGGCGCTGCACGTGGACGTTCCGGCCAATCGTCAAGCCCACGGATTTCTGCCCGGATTCACTCGAACGAGCTTCGACTTGAACCTCGGGGCATTCGCGGGAGTGCATGGTGTCGCCGCAGGGCGACATGATGTTGTCCTGAGGCGACATCATGCGCCCCCGGGGCGCGATCGATCTCAGAACCCCCCGATTTCGAGCGTAGCCTCGGTGGATCTTGGTGCGGGGATGGCGCTTAGGGGTGTCGGGAGGCAGGAAGCGGCTTGTCGACTGCGGGGCAGCGAGCCACTTCTGAACCGCGGGACAGCGGGGCTCTTCTCAATCGCGCGTCAGCAGCGCGCTTCTCAACCGCAGGACAAGACGGATTCTCGGCTGCGGCGCGGCGGACTTCCGGCTGTGGGGACGGCGGCGGCTTCGTGGCTGTGGCACGGCGCGACTTCTCGGCTGTGGGACGGCGGGCGGCTTGTCGACTGCGGGGCAGCAAGCCACTTCTGAACCGCGGGACAACGGGGCTCTTCTCAATCGCACGTCAGCAGGACGCTTCTCAACCGCAGGACAGGACGGATTCTCGGCTGTGGGACAGGCGGCGGCTGCGGGGCGGCGGGCGGCTTCTCGACGCGCGGGTCTAGACCGGTTGAGGCAGGCGAGCACGATCCGGGACACCATCCACTACGCGGGGCAAGTCGTCGACTGAGGAGGTGAACTCGTCCCGGCGCCGGGGCCGGCAGGCGGTGTCGCCGCGAGTTGCCGCTCAAGCACGCCCTGATCTCCCCTCGGCGGCGACGAAGGCCCCACCACCTGGTGGCGCACGGACCTCGATGTCCTCACCGGCTATTCGCGACGCCGCGGGGTCAGTTGGTGAGGAAGGCTTTGAGGCGGCGGTTGACGTGGGTGAGGTCGAAGGTGGCTTCCAGGAGGTGTTCCACGGGGCTGGGGACCGAGCCGTCGAGGCAGACCGGGTCGGTGGTGGTGCGGCCGGTGGGGACGAGGGACTCGACGGTGATGTCGTGGGTCCAGGAGTCGGCGGTGTAGGCGAGGGTGTCCGCGGGGGTGGGGAGGACGTCGGCCACGGCGACGGACTGTTCGTTGGTCACCTCGGACACGAGTCGTTCCGGGCGGCCGTAGACGGTGTCGCCGCGGCGGAAGGTGTGTTCGTCGCAGCCGTGCCAGCCCATGATGATCTGCAGGATGCCGTGCAGTTGGGCCAGTGGGACCGAGCCGGGTACGGCCAGCGTGCGCCACACCTCGGGGGAACTGTCGCGCAGGGTGATCCGGAGTTCGTAACGGGTGCGGTGCGCCACCGCTCGGCGGCAGGTCTGGTGGGCGGCGGAGTCCAAGGCGGCCAGCGCGTCGGGGTCCAGGCCGGTGGTTCGGCCCGCCCACGCCGCCCAGGCGGGCATCATGGTGCCCAGCGCGGCGTCGAGGTCGTCGGACGGGTCCTGCTCGTTCATCCAGTGCAGCAGGAAGACCTTCATCTTGACGGGGCTGATCCGCAGCAGTTGGCCGCGGTCGATGGTCGCGCTGAACTCCGTGAACAGGCCCGCGCACTCCTCCAAGAGGTCACGGGACAACGGCAGTGCCGCGGCCTCGGGGGACTCCAGGAACGCGGTGATGACCTCGTCATGCTCATCCGGATCGACCACCGGCCAGTCAAGATCCGGCTCCTGATCGGACAGGACACGCATGCGGCTGCGCACCAAGGGCAGCAGGTGCATGCCGTTGTCCTCATCGGACACCTCGTCGACCTGGAACATGTAGGCCTGTTCGATCAGCTCGCGGGCACTGGCAGGCGGGATGTCGCGCAGGATCAGGCCGCGGTCGCCGGAGGCGAGGTTTTCGTGGTGCTCGCGGGCGGGCTCGACGTCCTTGCTGAAGAACAGGTCCATCACGCGGCCGCCGAAGTTGTGGTCGATGAGCACCACCAGGGCGTGCGGGTGGCGGCCGTAGAAGAACTCGCACACGATCGTGGAGTGGTCGCCGAAGCGATCGCCGAGGCGCCAGCAGCGGCCGGGTGTCACGTCGCCGACCACGCCTGCCCACACCGGGTCGAGAACTCCCCTTTCGGCAAGGGAATCGGCGGCCTCTCGGGCGCGGTCCGGTAGCGGGCCCATCGAGGACATCACCCGGAACAGGCCCAGTGCGGTCTCCGAGGCGTGGCGCTGCGAGTAGCTGATGATGTCCTCGATGACGTAACGCTCAGCGTCCTCATCGGGAAGGTGACGGAAAATCATGTCCAGGAAGGACGCGACTTCCAGTTCCGCGGCCACCGGATCCGCCATGGAGGGGATCTCTCCGACCTTCTGCAGCAGCCGGGCACACAGTTCGTCCAGCGAGGGCGCGATGTCCACTTCAACCCGCCTCGGCGTTCTTGGCTGACACCCGCGAACGCGGGTTGCACCGCACTCTAACGACGCGGCCGCGGTGACCCGATCGGACGATGCACCTAAACCACTCAGTCCTGGCGTTCAGGCCGTTCAGCCGCACCGAGCCCCGGCCGGGCACCTTCGACTCGCCGCGCAAAGCAGGTCGAGGGTCACAACAACGTGCTCACCACGATGGCCATCGCCGGTGGCGGCGGCACCAAGTCGACCAGCACCAAGCGCACCCACGAACGCGAAGCGACCTCGGCCGGGCCCGAGCGGGCCGTCGGACGCAACGTCGCCGTCTCCCACGGCGAACCACAGCCGCCACGATCGAGCTCAGCCCATTGCCGACCCCGATCGACCGTGCCGCGCCCGGCTATCCCGCAGGCCCGCGAGGGGCCACACAACATGAGTGCCTGTCGGGGAACGGGGCCGGGCGCTCCTGTCGAAGGGGCAACTACCTGTGGGAGGCAATGGCAACCGCGTTCGGTCGAGGTGCGGGCACCCGAAGCACCGCGGGTGGCCTTAGCGGTGATGAAAGCGCAGCTTGCGGCGGCGCAGGACCCGAACGTATGACGCGTCCAGAGTGCGCGCCGGGCTGCGGTACCTCGCAGGCGGCCTGGCCTCCGAAGACGAAATCGCCGTCCGCGCCTATCCCGAGTGTGGCGCATGCCCGAGGACGGCCGGTGGCCCTACACATCTGAGGCGACTGGGAGTCCCTACGCCCCGCCCCGCTGCGGGCCGAAAGCGAGTGCAGGCAGGACGCTCGCCGGGCAAGCGCAATGGATGGGTTCACCCACAACGGTGTCGTCCGCGCCCCGACGGTCCGCACCGGACTTGGCCTTCTCAAGCGACAGCGCCTCGAACGCGGCCTGCCTACAGCACGCGAAGTCCTTGTCGGTGGACGGCGCGGTGCGCGGTCCGATCGAGGCTGCCTGCGCCGGAAAAGCGGCGGCGCCCGGCACGGCCGAAGCCGTGCCAGGCGCCGTGCTCCGCCTGGTTACTTCTTCTTACCGGTGCTCTTCTTGGTGGCCTTGGCCTTCGTCGCCGTGGTGCTCTTGGCGGCGGTGGCCTTCTTGGTGGCCGGTCGGGTGGTCTTGGCGGTGGTGGCCTTGGCCGTGGTGGCCTTCGTGGCCGTCTTCGCCGCGGTCGCCCGCTTCGGTGCCGCGGACGTCTTCGCCGCGGTGCTCTTCGCCGCGGCGGACCGCGTCGAGGTCGAGCGCGTGCTGGTGGCACGAGTTCCCGTGGTGGAGCGCGTCGCCGCGGCACGGGTGCCGGTCGAGCGGGTGCCAGTGGAACGTGTACCGGTTGAGCGGGTGCTCGTCGACCTGGTTGACGGGGCCGTGCTTGCCGTCCTCGTCGTGGTGCGGCTGGTGGAGGTGCTCCGCGTCGCGGGCCGGGCCGCCGAGGCGGACACCTTGGGCAGCTTGCGCTGTCCCGCGATCACTTCCTTGAAGCCGGTGCCGGGGCGGAAAGCAGGCACCGTTGTCTTCTTCACCTTCACGGTCTCTCCGGTGCGCGGGTTGCGCGCCGTACGCGGGGCACGCGCACGCTTTTCGAAGACACCAAATCCGGTCAGGGTGACCTTCGAACCCTTCTGCACCTCGCGGATAACGATGTCGACCATTCCGTCGACCGCTGCCGCAGCCATCTTCTTGTCGCCTTCGAGACGCCCGGCCAACGCCTCGATGAGCTGGGCCTTGTTCACCTTCAGTCCCTCCAAGGGCTGTTTGCCAACGGCCCGTCGGGCCGACTCGCTGGCTCACGTTAAGCCCAGATCAGCCCAAATACCATGCGCCACGCCCAATTTATGCTTGTCACGCGGCGAATTCCACGCGTCAGAGGGAGGCTTGCGCCTACACGTGTTGCGAATCGGCCCGTCGATGCCCACAATCGATCACCCTCGCATCCGCTTCACGGCAAGCGAATCGCGGGTAATCGATCACTTAGTGGACAGTGGTCCTTGGCAGCCAGTGTTGCCGGTCCCTCTCGAAGGCATCGATGGCCTGCGCGTCCCGGAGGGTGAGGGCGATGTCGTCGAGTCCTTCCAGGAGCCGCCAGCGGGTGTAATCGTCGATCTGGAACGGCACTGTCAGGTCCTTGAGTTGAACCGTTTTTTCCCGGAGATCGACAGTCATCTCCACGCCTGGATCACTCTCCAGAGCCTTCCATAGGAGTTCCACATCGGACTGATCGCACTGAGCGGCGAGGAGTCCTTGCTTACCCGCGTTGCCCCGGAAAATGTCGGCGAAACGGGACGAGATCACCACTCGGAATCCATAGTCCGACAGCGCCCAAACGGCGTGTTCCCGCGACGAGCCGGTGCCGAAGTCCGGACCGGCCACCAACACGCTGCCATTCCGGTAGGGGCCCAGGTTGAGGACGAAGTTCTCGTCAGAGCGCCAGGCGGCGAAAAGGCCGTCCTCGAATCCGGTCCGGCTCACTCGCTTGAGGTATACCGCCGGAATGATCTGGTCGGTGTCGACGTTGGACGCGCGCAGCGGGACGCCGACGCCGGTGTGGGTGACGAATGCCTCCATGACTCCTGCTCCTTCTCAGTCCAGGTCCGACGGGGCGGACAGCGTGCCGCGCACCGCGGTCGCCGCGGCCACCAGCGGGGAAACGAGGTGGGTGCGGCCGCCCTTGCCCTGCCGCCCCTCGAAGTTGCGGTTGGAGGTCGATGCCGACCGCTCGCCGGGCACGAGCTTGTCGGGGTTCATCGCCAGGCACATCGAGCAGCCCGCCGACCGCCATTCCGCGCCCGCCTCCAGGAAGACCTGGTGCAGCCCTTCGGCCTCGGCCTGCGCCCGGACCCGCATCGAGCCCGGCACCACCAGCATCCGCACGCTGTCGGCGACGTGCCTGCCGCGCAACACCGCGGCCGCGGCCCGCAGGTCCTCGATCCTGCCGTTGGTGCAGGACCCCAGGAACACCGTGTCCACGCTGACCTCGCGCAGCGGCGTGCCCGCGGTCAAGCCCATGTACTTCAGCGCCTTCGCCGCGGACTCCCGCTGCACCTCGTCGGAGATGGCCTCCGGATCCGGCACCCGCTCACCCAGCGGCAGCCCCTGCCCCGGGTTGGTGCCCCACGTGACGAACGGAGTCAGCGCGCTCGCGTCGATGGTGACCTCGCGGTCGAACACCGCGTCGTCATCGGTGCGCAGCGATTCCCAGTACTCCACCGCCGCGTCCCAGTCCGCTCCCCGCGGCGCGTGCTGACGTCCGGCGAGGTAGTCGAAAGTCGTCTTGTCCGGCGCGATCATCCCCGCCCGGGCACCGGCCTCGATGGACATGTTGCAGACCGTCATCCGGCCCTCCATCGACAGCGCCTCGATCGCGGGCCCCCGGTACTCCAGCACATACCCCTGCCCGCCACCGGTACCGATCTTCGCGATCACGGCGAGGATCAGATCCTTGCTGGTGACCCCATCAGGCAGGCTGCCCTCGACATTGATGGCCATCGTCTTGAACGGCCGCAGCGGCAGCGACTGGGTGGCCAGCACATGCTCCACCTCGGAGGTCCCGATCCCGAAAGCAAGCGCGCCGAAGGCCCCGTGCGTCGAGGTGTGGCTGTCCCCACACACGATCGTCATCCCCGGCTGCGTCAACCCCAACTGCGGCCCGACAACGTGCACGATCCCCTGCTCGGCATCCCCCATCGGATACAGCCGAACCCCGAACTCCTCGCAGTTGCGCCGCAGCGTCTCCACCTGAGTCCGCGACACCGGGTCCGCGATCGGCAACTCCACCCCCACCGTGGGCACGTTGTGGTCCTCGGTGGCGATCGTCAGATCCGCCCGCCGCACCTTCCGCCCCGCCAGCCGCAGCCCGTCGAACGCCTGCGGACTGGTCACCTCATGCACAAGGTGCAGGTCGATGTAGAGGAGGTCCGGCGCCGACCCGTCACCCTTTCGCACCACATGTGCGTCCCACACCTTCTGCGCCAGCGTGCGGCCCATCCCGCTCCTCCGTCAGTTTCGGAACCCAAAGCCCACCCGCCCCAGGTGTGGGTCACACCTTCCGCAGTGGACTTCCCATATACCGAGACGTTAGTATCGCCTCGTGGGACAGCATAGCGGGATAGGCGTTCTTGACAAAGCCGTAGCCGTGCTCTACGCCGTGGCCAAAGACCCGTGCGGCCTGGCCGAACTCTGCAACCGCACAGGCTTACCCCGAGCCACAGCACACCGCCTGGCAGTAGGCCTCGAAGTCCACCGCCTCCTGAGGCGAGGCTCCGACGGCCGCTGGCGCCCAGGCGACGCCCTCTCCGAGCTAGCAGGAAGCGCCAGTGACCCCCTACTGGAAGCCGCCCAGTCGATCCTCCCCAGACTCCGCGACATCACCGGCGAAAGCGTCCAGCTCTACCGCCGAGAAGGCATGCAAAGAGTCTGCATAGCCACCGCAGAACCCCCCTCAGGCCTGCGAGACACCGTCCCCATCGGCTCCAGACTCCCCATGACCGCAGGCTCCGGCGCAAAAGTCCTGACAGCCTGGGCAGAACTCCCCCTACAACGAGCGGTCCTCGCCGAAGCCATCTTCGACGACAGAACCCTCCTCGAAACCCGCCGCCGAGGCTGGGCCCAATCCGCAGGCGAACGCGAACCAGGCGTAGCCAGCGTCTCCGCCCCCGTCCGAGACCCCAACGGCACCGTCATAGCCGCCGTCTCAGTCTCCGGCCCCATAGACCGAATGGGCAGAAGACCAGGCGCCCGCTGGGCAGCAGACCTCCTGGCCGCCGCCGAAGCCCTACAAAGCCGCCTGTAATAAACCCGAACACCCAAGGCCCCATGAGCGCCCAACCACCAAGCCCTCATGGGGCCCACCCACGCCCACAACAGCCCACCCCAAAGCACCCCCACAGGCTCCAAAGCGAAGCCAAGGGGCCGCCCAAAGCGCATCCCCCACCCAAAACCCATCCAGATCCGGAAACCGTCTGTACCCCAGACCATTCAAAACCCCAACTCCCGACAAAGAGAACGCTTCCACCCCCCATTCCCCTTGCCCCACAATGAAACTTGTGACCCAAGCCCCCCAAAGCAATAACCCAAAGATATGCACCCAGGGCCCAACCCCACACACCCGCACCAAAACCCGCATATTCAAGAGGAATACCCACCCGAACACCCATCCGGGAAAGCACAGACCCAACCCACCCCTAGGTACCCACGCAACACATACACCACACGTGTAGCACCCAAGCGAGAACTTTACCCAATGAAAACAGGAACCCAAATACCCAACAAACCAGCCCACCGACAACACCGAAACAAGACTGTGGGGGTCCAGGGGGCGAAGCCCCCTGGTGTGGGGGTGTGGGGGGCTCAGCCCCCCACAGTTATAGCGAAAGGGGTATGGAGGCGCTTTTTGCCTCCATACCCCTCACACCACTGTAGCCCCGACGGGATTTGAACCCGCGCTACCGCCTTGAGAGGGCGGCGTCCTAGGCCGCTAGACGACGGGGCCTTGACCTTGGAACGAGAGAGATCTTATCACGGTGGATTGTGATCACTCTGCTGGGGTACCAGGACTCGAACCTAGACTAACTGAACCAGAATCAGTCGTGCTGCCAATTACACCATACCCCACCGCAGACGTCGTTTGATCTTGGCCGTACTCCGGTGAGGAGGCGGGCGCGGAAGATCAACCGGCGCCGTGCTGTGCGTAGAGATGTTAGACCACAGGCGGGGCGGAACGAAAATCGGCCCCCGCCTGCCCGCGTTCTACCAGCTCCCCGCGCCCATGCCCAGCTCGTAAACCAGCAGTTCCGGCAGCTCGGCGAGGCTGCTGATGACCGAGATGCCCTCGGGGACGGTCGCGCCGGGGTGACAGGCCTGGTCGGGCCGCCGGGGCAGCACGTGCCCGAGACTGCGGTCCAGCCAGATGCCGTGCAGGCCCGCCTGCTGGGCGCCGATGGCGTCCAGGTCGAGTCGGTCGCCGACGTGGACGGTCTCCTGGGGGGCGACATCCAATGCGACACAGGCGGTGCGGAAGATCACCGGGGAGGGTTTCGCGGTGCCGAGTTCACCGGAGATGATCAGGTGGTCGAACACGTCGGCCAGGCCGACGGCGGCGAGTTTGCCCCGCTGGTAGGCGCCTGCGGCATTGGTAATGGCCGCCAGCCGCAATCCGGCCTCGCGCAGCCATTCCAGGCAGGGCATGGCATCGTCGAATAGCTTCCAGGCGCGGCGCATGGCCGCCATCCGCCGCTCTTCCCGTTCGACGGCCTCGGCATCGTCCAGAAACTCGCCCAGGTCGGCGAAGAAATGCTTTGTCCGCACCCTGCGGAAGGTGTCGAAGTCGATCTCACCGGCGGTGAACCGCGGGTAGTGTTCCTCGGTTCTTCGATTCCATAACGGCCATGCATCGTCGTGACCGACCAGCGCCGTCAAAGCCGTCCGCGCAGATGCGACATAGTCAACAAGTGTGTCGTCGATATCAAGACACACCGCCTTAATTTGGTGAGTCCTGACGGTTGACGCTGGAGAAAGCACGGTGGTCACCCTGGAAGACTAGGTGAGCTCACCTCGGCTGCCATTCGGCTAAGAAGGTGATACCTAAACCTCTGGCACGGTCAAGCAGTACCAATCGGTGACAAACGCTGCCGAATCTAGGCCAAATCGATTATCGACCGCGCTTGTCGGGCCATTGAGTCAATGCTCACACCGATCCCTGTAACACTCGATCTTGGTACACATGCACGAGTTCCTCCGGCGGAGTTCACCCGAGCCGACGCTTGACGCTCCCCGCGGGGAGGAGCATGCTCGAGTTATTCATCAAGCGTTGAAAAACTGGGAGGCGATCGGGATGGCGGTGTCGGAGCGCACGGACTGCGTGGTGGTCGGCGGGGGCCCGGCCGGGATGGTGCTGGGTCTGCTGCTGGCGCGGGCCGGAGTACGGGTGACAGTGCTGGAGAAGCACGCGGACTTCCTGCGGGATTTCCGCGGCGACACGGTGCACGCGTCCACCCTGACCCTGATCGACGAGCTGGGTCTCGGCCCGGCGTTCGCCGAGGTGCCGCATCAGTTGGTGGACAGCTTCACGGTGATGTTGGACAGCGGGCCGGTGCGGATGGCGGACCTGACCCGGCTGCCCGGTCGCCACCAGCACGTCGCTTTCGTCCCACAGTGGGACTTCCTGGACCTGCTGGCCGACGCGGCCGCCGAGGAGCCGACCTTCGATCTCAGGATGCGGGCCGAGGTGACCGGGCTGCTGCGGGAGAACGGCCGGGTGGCAGGCGTGTGCTACCGCCGGGACGACGGCACGGAGACCGAACTGCGGGCCTCGCTCACGGTGGCCTGTGACGGCCGTTCCTCGCTGGTGCGGGAGCAGTCGGGGCTGACCACGCGCTCGTTCGGCGTGCCGATGGATGTCTGGTGGTTCCGGCTCCCCCGCACCGAGGACGACGCCAAGGCGGTGGTCGGCAGGTTCAGCTCCGGTCGAGCGGCCGTGTTGATCGACCGCGGCGACTACTGGCAGGTGGCGTACCTGATCCGCAAGGGCACCGACGCGGAGTTGCGCCGCAAGGGCATCGCGGAGTTGCGCCGTCAGATCGTGGAGCTTGTGCCGTGGCTGGCGTCGCGGGTCGACGCCCTCGCCTCGCTGGACGAGGTGAAGCTGCTGGACGTGAAGCTGAACCGGATGCCGCGCTGGTACACCGAGGGCCTGCTCTGCATCGGCGACGCCGCGCACGCGATGTCACCCGTTGGCGGCGTCGGCATCAACCTCGCGGTGCAGGATGCCGTGGCCACGGCACGCGCGATAGCCGGGCCGCTGCGGCGCGGTCAGGTGCGAACCGGCGATCTGGCGCGGGTGCAGCTGCGTCGCTGGCTGCCGACCGTGGTCACGCAGACCGTGCAGCGGGTGATCCACAAGCGGTTCCTCAGCGAGGCGCTCAGCGGCACGCTCGACACCGGGGCCCGGCCGCCGAAGCCGATCCAGCTGGCGCAGCGCTATCCGCGGCTGCAGAGCCTGCCCGCCTACCTGGTCGCGATCGGTCTGCTGCCCGAGCACGCCCCCGACTTCGCCCGCCGCTCCCCCACCACCGCGAAGCGCTAGTTCTCCTTGGTGGCGACGGGGTTGGTGAGGGTGCCGATGCCTTCGATGGTGACGGCCACGGACTGCCCGTCCTTGAGGGGGCCGACGCCCGCGGGGGTGCCGGTGAGAATGACGTCGCCGGGGAGCAGGGTCATCACGGCGGAGATCCACTCGATGAGCTCCGGCACGGTGTGGATCAGGGTGGCGGTGTGGCCGTCCTGCTTGAGCTCGCCGTCGAGTTCGGTGCGGATGGCCACGTCGCCGGGGTCGAGGTGGGTCTCGATCCACGGCCCGAGCGGACAGAAGGTGTCGTAACCCTTGGCCCTGGTCCACTGTCCGTCGGACTTCTGCTGGTCGCGGGCGGTGACGTCGTTGGCGATGGTGTAGCCGAGGATCACCGAGGAGGCCTGCTCCGCGGGCACGTCCTTGCACGGCCTGCCGATGACCACGGCCAACTCGCCCTCGTAGTCGACGCGCTCGGAGCTCGGCGGCAGCTTGATGGCGGCGTTGGGGCCGATCACCGCGGTGGAGGGTTTCATGAAGATCATCGGGTTGGCAGGCGCCTCGCCGCCCATCTCCTTGGCGTGGTCGGCGTAGTTCTTGCCGACGCAGATCACCTTGGTGGGCAGGATCGGGGCGAGCAGCCGCACATCGGCCAGCGGCCAGCGGCGGCCGGTGAACTCGGGCTGGCCGAAGGGGTGCTCGGCGATCTCGGCGGCGAACTGCTGCTCGCTCGAGCTGTCCGTGACGACGGCGACGAAGGCCACGCCCTCCGGGTGGGCGATGCGGGCAAGGCGCATTGCGTGGGTTCCCCTTGAAATCGACTTAGCGGCCCGCCAACCTTACCCAGCGCCCGATCGTTAGCGATACTAAAGACTGCTTTCATCGGCGTGTTATCCACAACCACCCCATCCATCCACAGCCCGCGCCTTTCAGCCGACGCCGAGTTTGTGACGCCGATAGGCTCGGAAAGGGCTGAGCCCCCGGGCGGGCGGGGGGTGTTCACAAGTGGCTGAGCGGGGATCGCAGGATGACGCGGGGTCAGGCCGTAGGGCGTAGTGACTGCTTGGCGAGCAGGTAGGCGGGGAGCATGGCGTTGAACTCGTCGGTGTCCAGGCCGGACAGGCGCAGCATGACCATGCCGCTCGGGGTGGACAGCAACAGGGCGCGTTCGCGTTTCTTGTCGCCGAGGGAGTCGCTGAGGTAGGTGACCTCGGCAGCTTTCGTGTCGCCGATGGTGATGTCGCGGAAGGTGGGCTCGGACAGCTTCGGGTTGCCCGCGACCCAGGTCTCCACCGCCTTGCGGGGGTCCGAGCCTTCGCCGAGGAAGACGCGTAGGAAGCCCAGATGGCCCGCTGGTTTGGCGTCGATCTCGCAGATCGGCTTGAAGCCGCGTTCGGTGAACATCTCGGCGCCTGCGGCATCGATGGGCTTGGGTACCCAGGACGCGGCCAGGTCGAAGGTGACCGGCAGTTCGCAGGTGGTGCCCTTGGCGCCGACCGACGCTGCCTTGGCAGCGGGTTGGACCTCGCCCTGCCAGGGCGGGCCTGCCGGGTCGGCGGACTGGGACGGTGTGGTGGTGCCGGGCGGTGCGGGCTGCTGGGCGTCCTGGCCGCAGGCTGTCAGGACGGCCGCCGCGAGTACCGCGGCGGCCACCTTTCGGATGTCGAGCACTTCCTACCCCCTTGAGTCGTGCGGAGAAGAAGTAAACCCGAGGGGGATTGCACGTTTTTCGAGCGGGGTCAGACCGTCACGCCGAGCTTGGAGGCCTTGTAGACCAGCGCGTCGCACAGGGCCAGCCAGCTGGCCTCGACGATGTTGCCGTGCACACCTACCGTGGTCCACGAGCCGTGGCCGTCGCCGGATTCCACCAGGACCCTGGTCACCGCGTCGGTGCCGCCCTTACCAGGCAGGATGCGCACCTTGTAGTCAGCCAGTTCGACATCGTCCAACCAGGACAGTTGCGGGCGCAGTGCCTTGCGGAGTGCGGCGTCCAGGGCGTGTACCGGGCCGTTGCCCTCCGCGGTGGCGATGATTCGCTCGCCTCCGACGTGGACCTTCACGGTGGCCTCGGAGACTACGACGCCGTCGGCGTGGTGGTCCAGGGTGACGCGGTAGGACTCCAAAGAGAACGGTGGTGCGTCCACTTCGGACACCTCCGCGCGCAGGAGGAGTTCCAGGGAGGCGTCGGCGGCCTCGAAAGACCAGCCGCGGGCTTCCAGTTCCTTGACCCTGCGCACGGCGCGGCCGACCGCGTCGCCCTGGTCCGTCAGGTCGATTCCCAGCTCGCGGCCCTTGAGTTCGAGGCTGGCTCGGCCCGCCATCTCGGTGACCAGGATCCGCTGGTCGTTGCCGACGACGGTGGGGTCGATGTGGTTGTAGAGCAGCGGATCGACCTTGATCGCGCTCGCGTGCAGCCCCGCCTTGTGGGCAAAGGCCGAGGCCCCGACGTAGGCCTGGTGGGTGTCGGGGGCGAGGTTCGCGATCTCCGCCAGTGCGTGCGAGACGCGGGTGAGTTCGCCGAGCGCGCCCGGAGGCAGCACCGGCATGTCGAGCTTGGTGACGAGGTTGCCGACGACGGCGAACAGGTCGGCGTTGCCCGCGCGCTCGCCGTAGCCGTTGGCCGTGCATTGCACGTGGGTGGCGCCTGCCTGCACGGCGGCGAGGGTGTTGGCCACCGCGCAGGAGGTGTCGTCCTGGCAGTGGATGCCGACCCGGAAGCCGGTGCGGGCGATGACCTCGGCGACGGTCTCGGCGAGTTGCAGCGGGAGTTGGCCGCCGTTGGTGTCGCACAGCACGCACACGTCGGCGCCCGCCTCGGCGGCGGCGGTGAGGGCGCGCAGCGCGCAGTCGGGGTCTGCGGCGTAGCCGTCGAAGAAGTGCTCGGCGTCGAGGAACACCCGGCGGCCCTCGGCGACCAGCAGCCGCACGGTGTCGGCGATCATCGCGGCGTTCTCCACCGCGTCGGTCCGCAGGGCGCGCTCAATGTGCCGGATGTCGGACTTGGCCACCAGCGTGACCACCGGCGCCTGCGAGTCGAGCAGCGCGCGGACCTGCGGGTCCTCGCCCGCCTTGGTATCGGCCTTGCGGGTGGCGCCGAAGGCGACGAGCTTGGCGTTGGCGAGTTCGAGTTCACCGGCCGCGGCACGGGCGAAGAACTCGGTGTCCTTGGGCAGCGCGCCCGGCCATCCGCCCTCGATGAAGCCGACGCCAATGGAGTCCAGCAGCCTCGCGACCAGCAGCTTGTCGGCGACGGAGTAGGAAATGCCCTCGCGCTGGGCGCCGTCGCGCAGGGTCGTGTCGTAGACGTGGAAGTCGTCGCCTAGCGGGGCTGCGCTGGTCACTTGTTCTCCTCGGGCGGGCGGTGCTGTCTGGGCGTTGTGCCTGGAGACGGCGCTGGTCCGGGCAAACAAAAAACCTCCCGCGGATGCGAGAGGTCTGCGCGTCGGGCGAAAGTGGCTTCGCTACCCGACGCGCCTGTCGATAATGATCACGCTCACAGCGGTCATGCGCCGAATCGTGCCATAGGCTCCCGCGGAATCCAAATCCCGAGCCGGGTTTCCCACATACTGGAAAGCCACGACGGGGTCTCGCGGACGTTGCGTTTCGCCCTGAAGGACACGACACCGTCGCGAGCGGGCAAACCCGGCTAACGGCGCCGCATTCGGGGCGATGGGCGGGTATGCGCCTTCCGGGCGCAGCCACAACGAGGATGCCCGGCATCCGGAGGCGCGCCATGAACCATCGAATCACCGCGGGACTGCTGAGCTGCCTGCTTCTCACTCTGGTCGGGTGCGATCACGACACCCCGGGACCAGGGAGGTCAACCGGAACGCCTCCCGCGGCGGCCTGCACTCGGGACCTCCCGGTGTCCGCCGGTTGGCTGCACACCTACACCGCCTGCGGCAACAGCAACAACACCTACCTCGAGGTCGCCAACAGCACGGAAGGCGTTCTTTACCTGCGACCCGCGGGTCCCGAGGTCTTTCTCAGCCTGAAGGGCATCCCGGAAAGCCCGCGCGATCTGCCGGGGCAGACGGTGCGGGAGATCGTCACGGGCGAGATCGCTCCCGATCGGGGCCTCTACCTCGCGCCGGGAGCCGTCGCCGCCGTGCGCTCGTTCAACCTCTCGACCAGCGTCGACGTGTGGGTCAGCATCGCGGGAGCGGTCACGCTGAAAGCGCTCGTCGGCAAGTCGGTCGCCTCCTATGTGCAAAGCAGGATGCAGACGCGGGCGCAAGGCTTCGCAGGCAGTGTGAAGGCTTGCGTCCAGGCCTCACAGACGCTGCGACAACAGCTGCAAGCGCCGCCTCAGGCGTCCTCGTTCCGGAGCACGCTCGACGCCTTGGTCGCCGAGGGCTTCGCCTGCAAGCCGCTCATCGACCAAGCGCGGACTTTCGAGGGACAGCGGGTCACCCGGGATGCGGCGGAGGCCTCGAACGAGGTGATGAACGCCGCCAAGGCGATTCGGGGCAATCTGTGGGATGACGTCTACCGGCAGCTGGGCAGGACAGCGGTCAAGATCGTCACATCCTGACCTGGTCGGCGCCGGTTTCGGCGGTACCGGGGGGTACCGCCGAAACCGGGGCGATCACATGTAGTTGCTGCTCTGGCTGGCCGCTGCCGGGCGGACGTTGGACGACACCAGTGCCGCGAGGCGGTCGCCGATGGCGTAGGTGGCGCCGGGAGTGGCTGCGTCCCTCGTGGCCAGATCAAACGCGACGCTGGCCTCGATGCGGCGGGCGGCTTCCTGCTCGCCGAGGTGGTCCAGCATCAGCGCGATGGACAGCACCGCCGCCGTCGGGTCGGCGATGCCCTGGCCCGCGATGTCGGGCGCGCTGCCGTGCACCGGCTCGAACATGCTCGGGTTGCGCCGGGTGACGTCCAGGTTGCCGCTCGCCGCCAGTCCGATTCCGCCGGTCACCGCGGCCGCGAGGTCGGTGATGATGTCGCCGAACAGGTTGTCGGTGACGATCACGTCGTAGCGGGCCGGGTCGGTCACCATATGAATGGTGGCCGCGTCCACGTGCTGGTAGGCCACGGTCACGTCCGGGTGCTGGAGCGAGACCTCCTCCACCACCCGTGACCACAGCGAACCGGCGTGCACGAGCACGTTGGTCTTGTGCAGCAGCGTCAGGTGTTTGCGCGGGCGGTTGGCCGCCCTGGTGAAGGCGTCCCGCACCACGCGCTCGATGCCGAAGGCCGTGTTGATGCTGACCTCGGTGGCGATCTCGTGCGGCGTGTCCTTGCGGAGCAGGCCACCGTTGCCCGCGTAGAGACCCTCGGTGCCCTCGCGGACCACGATCAGGTCGATCTCCGGCGGGTTCTCGATCGGGCTGCGCACGCCGGGGTACAGCTTCGCCGGACGCAGGTTGACGTGGTGGTCCAGTTCGAACCGCAGGCGCAGCAGCAAACCGCGCTCCAGGATGCCGCTGGGCACCGAGGGGTCGCCGACCGCGCCGAGCAGGATCGCGTCGTGTTGACGTAGTTCGCCCAGCACCGACTCGGGCAACAGTTCCCCGGTGGAGTGCCAGCGCGCCGCACCAAGGTCGTACCGGGTGATCTCCGCGTCGGGCATCACCTCACCGAGTACTTTGAGTGCCTCGGCTATGACCTCGGGCCCGATCCCGTCTCCTGGGATCACCGCGAGCCGCATCTATACACCTCCCGGGTACTGGTCCCAATTCTCGGGACCATCCGCTGCGCGAAGGCTACCGGCAAACCGGCACCGATCCGCATACCAAACACGCGCGAAAGCTGATCTATCCCGTTCTGCGGGACACTCGTTCGGGTGACGGCGCTCCACGATCGGGTCGCGCCGGCCAGGCCGCTGCCGCTCCGCTGGGTGGTTGGCACCCGATTGGCGTCCTTGCGTTGGCGCGCTCCATATGTACCAAACCAGGGTGTCATCACGCACTGCGAATGTCGGGTATGCAACCCGCTCGGTCCAATATCGACGTTAACCCGAACGGGGTGTCGGGCCCGACACCCCGGTGCCCGGACCACCTCGAGGCGGCCCGGGCACCGGGTGTTGCGGGGGTGACTTACGGCCGGTGCTGCCGTCCGCCGTGCGAGACCTTCACGGCCTGCACCCGGTCATTGCGGACGTTGTGGTGGTTGAACACCAGCAACTCCGCGCCCGCGGTGCCGGTGCGGTTGACCACCAGCGCCGTGCCGGGCCGCGCCAGGTAGCTCAGCGCGGGATCGCCGCCGCCCTGCACCCACAGCTCGGGGGCCAGCACATCGAAGGTCATCGGCGTGCCGATGTGGTCGATGAGCTTGTCCTTGTCGCCGGGGGCAACGTAGTAGCCCGCGACGCCCGCGGTGTAGGTGATCTTCGCGCTGTCCTTGGTC
This sequence comes from Actinorectispora metalli, assembly GCF_056323685.1. Classification (NCBI taxonomy): domain Bacteria; kingdom Bacillati; phylum Actinomycetota; class Actinomycetes; order Pseudonocardiales; family Pseudonocardiaceae; genus Actinorectispora; species Actinorectispora metalli. The sequence goes on along the minus strand of NZ_JBREYE010000001.1, from coordinate 3,693,522 downwards.
GCGTCGATGCCCAGCTTGGCCAGCGAGACCGGCAGGGCGGCCACATTGGTGTCGAAGGTGTTGGTGTCCACCTCGCCGAACTGGCCGTTGATCGGCTGGAGGTCCACCGACTTGAACCCTCCGGTCGGCAGCGGCTGGCGGAGATCCACGGTGTTGGCCACCAGCACGTCGGTGCCGGTCAGCCTGGTCGCGTAGGTCTCGAAGTCCGGCTTGCCGTCGCCCGTGGTGTCGATGTCCACGAACGGCACCGTGTTCTTGCCAAGGTTGTACCAGTCGCCCCAGGTGGAGATGCCGAAGGCGACCACCGACTCCTCGGGCTTGCCCTGCTGTTTGGCCAGCGGGGCCGTGGAGGCCGCGCCGACGTAACGCAGGTCGCCGCCCTTGGCGGTGTCGTTGACCGAGCAGTCGTCCTTGCGGTTGTCCCGGCACTCTTCCTGCTGCGGGCTGCTGCCCTGCAACTGGAAGACGCTGACCAGCGAGCGGTAGGCCTCCCGGCCGGTGCCCTGGTCGACGCCGCGGCCGGACAGGTTCAGCACCGTCTGGTCGCCGCCGAAGAACCGTGCCCGGTCGGCAGCGGCGATGTCCGCGACCGGCTTGGGCGCGGCGTAGCCGGGTATACGCAGCGGGATCGTCGCGCCCTTGGTGGGCGTGAGCACGATCCAGCCGGAGGAGTCGGCGAGGAACTGCCGGGCCACGCCAAGCTGGTCGGCCTGCATGGTCGGGTCGAGGGTCTTGCGCAGCGCCTTCGGGTCAATGATCTTCAGCGTGACCTTGAACTTCGCGGTGCCGCGCGGGCTGAGCTTGACCTTGTCGGTGCTCGCCTCCCAGGTCACACCCGGGATCTTGGTGGCTTCGATGCCGCTGATCTTGTACTCGGCGGCCTTGGTGCCCTTGTTCACCACCTTGATCGTCTTGCTGAGCGTGGTCGGGCCGCTGACCTCGACGACGCCGAAGCTCGCGCTCACGGCCCCGGGGTTGTCCTCGACCATGGCCAGCACCTGGTTGTCCAGCGCGGCCTTGGCGTCGATGCGACCCGCGCCGACCCGGTTCGGGCCGTAGGCGGTGCCGTTGGGGCCGGTGCGGATGTCGGCGCCCGCGGTGTTCATGACCGCGGCCTTGACCTCCTCCGGCGACCAGTCCGGGTGCGCCTGGCGGACCAGCGCGGCGATGCCCGAGGTGTGCGGGGCAGCCATCGAGGTGCCGCTGATCACCAGCGTCTTGTTCCCGCTGCCGGACAGGGCCGAGGCCATGGTGTCACCGGGGGCGGCGATGTCCGGCTTGGCGGCCGGGCCTCGCGAAGAGCGGGAGGTGAACGTGGACGGCGTGTCGGTCAGTTCCTGCACGTAGGTCTTGACCGAGGCACGCAGCGGGCCCGCCAGCCGCACCTGCAGGGTGCCCGCGTCCAGCGCGGGGCGCAGTGCCTTGCTGGCGCTGCCGGTGAACTGGAACACCGGTAGACCCGCGTTGCCCGCGATACCGGCGTTGAAGTTCTCCAGTGCCGAAGAGAACACCGCGCCGACCGCGCCCGCGGCCTGGGCGTTGTTGGACCTGCCCGCGGAGCCGCAGCGGCGGGTGGCGTCGTTGTCGTCCCACTCCAGCCAGGCGATCTTGCCCTTCACCACGGCCTTGTCGGCCTCGGAGAAGGCCACGCAGCCGTCCTTGTTGGCGGCGTCGGTCAACTTCACCACCGGGCCGGTCAGGTTGAGCGTGCCGAAGCCGGTGTAGTCCTGGCTGTACTGGCCCGGCTTGGTGCCTGCCACGTCGCCGGGGGCGGTGACCTCCGCGCCGTCACGCAGCACGAAGGAGTCGCGTGAGCTGGCCACCGTCAGCGCCTCGGGCGTGTTGCCCGGGGAGCCGCCGACGTCGTAGAGGTCGCCGCCGTTGCCCGCGGAGATCACCGGCAGCACACCGTGCTGGGTGAGCTTGCGGACGAACAGCGAGTCGGGGTCGTCCGGGGCGCCGTAGTCGGAGCCGAGCGACAGGTTCACCACGTCGAGGCGGTCGGAGTAGTCACCGTCGCCGTCGGGGTCCAGTGCCCAGTCCAGCGCGAGGTGCGTCAGGTCGGTGGAACCCTTGCAGCCAAACACCTTGATCGAGTACAGCACGGCCTTCGGCGCGGTGCCGGGGCCGATGCGCATCGCGTTGAGCGCCTCGCCGGTGAGCTTGGTGTAGTCGCCGGTGAAGGTGCTGCCGTCGGCGTTGACGCCGAAACCGGCGGCGGTGCCCGCCACGTGCGAGCCGTGGGTGCCGCAGGAGATCGGGTTCTGGTCCGGCTTGGGCGTCATCGCCGCCTCGCCGGAGCGGCCGCTGGCGTCGTAGTCGTCGCCTGCCAGGTCGATGCCGCCGACGACCTTCTCGGTCGGGAAGTAGCTCGGGTCGACCTTGGTGCGGTCAATGGCCTTGTAGGCGTCCTCGGTGCCGGGACCGCCGAAGGTGGCGTGGGTGTAGTCCACACCGTCGTCGATGATGCCCATCCGGATGCCGTCGCCCAGCTTGCCGGTCTGCTGCCAGGACGCCAGCGCCCTGGTGAGCTGGTCGGCGTTGGAGTTGGTGCGCTCCTTGGGGATCACCGGCCGGATGGACTTGACCTCGGGGTTCGAGGCCAATTCGCGGATCTTCGCGGCGTCGGCATTGACCGTCAGCGCGGGGACGGCGTTGGCTGTCCTGGACACCACCTGGGTGCTGCCGTCCTTGGCCTTGAGCTCGCCCGCGACCTCGTCGGCGGTCTGCCTGGCCTCCTGCTTGGCCCGGTTGGCCGCCTGCTTGGCCGCCTCGTTGCCCTTGCCCGCGTTCTTGGCCTCGGCGTAGGCGTCGGCGGCGGGCTTCTCGGCAAGCTCGATGAAGGCGGTGATCTTGCCTTCGGCGGCCGCGATGCGCGGCTCCACCTTCGGCTGGAGGTTCGCCGGGTCCAGCTTGGACTTCGACGGCGGCACCGATGGCGCCGGTCTGTCTCCCTGGGCACCCGCCGGGCTGAGACCGGTCAGACCGGTCACCAGGATCGCGGCGAGCACCGCGGTGGCCGACCGGGCGGCGAACCGCCCAGTCGAGCCCTGCACACGGGATCGACTCACTTTCGGACCTAACCCGAGATCGTCTCCGACCCTGCCATGCGCCCTTTTAACCGCCGCGACGTCGTGATTACCGTGATCGCGGCGGTCAGCCTGTGGTGTGTCCCCTGGCGTGGTGCCATGCCCTCGCGGCACCTGGTCCGATCTCGCAGAGCGGAATCTAACCCGCGAAAACGGACGTCCGATTACTCCATTGGAGTGACGATGTTCAGGTCGTCATGCGCTCGGAGCAACCTTGTTACGTTTTTGCGCAGGTGCGCGATATTCACCGAATTCCGGGGGTCAGCTGAAGTCGACGGCGCTCACCAGTCGAGCGCCGACGGAGGCGCCGATGGCCTCCAGCACGCCGCCCTCGACCTGGCGACCGACCCGCAGCAGCATGATCGCGTCGGTGCCGTCGGTGGTCTGGCTGATCTGCGCGGCCTCCACGTTGACCCCGGCCTCGCCAAGCAGCGTGCCGACGGTGCCCATCACGCCGGGACGGTCCGGGTACTCCAGGATCAGGATGTTGCCCTCGGCGCGCAGGTCGAAGTGCCTGCCGTTGATCTCCACCAGCTTCTCCACCTGGCTCGGACCGGTGAGCGAGCCGGACACCGACAGCGCGGTGCCGTCGGGCAGCACGGCCTTGACCGTGACCAGGCTGCGGAAGTGCGGGCTCTGCGGCTCGGTCTCCAGCGCGACGTCCACCCCGCGCTCGGTGGCGATGCGGCGGACGTTGACGAAGGTGACCTGGCCGTTGACCACGCCCGCGAAAATCCCGCGCAGCGCGGCAAGCGGCAGTGCCGAGGTGTCCTCGGTGGACAGTTCGCCGCGGACGGTGACCTTGACGCTCTGCGGCGCCTTGCCCGCCAGCGTGGAGACCACGGTGCCCAGCTTCTGGGCCAGCGGCAGGTACGGGCGGACCTCCTCGCCGACACCGCCGCCTTCGACGTTGACCGCGTCCGGCACGAAGTCACCGGCCAGCGCGAGCAGCACCGAACGCGCCACATCGGTGCCCGCCCGGTCCTGAGCCTCCTTTGTGGACGCCCCGAGGTGCGGGGTGACGACCACGTTGGGCAGTCCGAACAGCGGGCTCTCGGTGCACGGCTCCTTGGCGAAGACGTCCACACCGGCACCGCCGAGCCGTCCACTCTGGAGGGCGTCGGCCAGCGCCTGCTCGTCCACCAGCCCACCGCGGGCGGCGTTGATGACGATCAGCCCCGGCTTGGCCTTGGCCAGCTGGTCGGCGCCGATGAGACCGGCGGTCTCCGGGGTCTTGGGCAGGTGGATGGAGATCGCGTCGGAGCGCTCCAGCAGCTCCTCCAAGCTGACCAGTTCGATACCGAGCTGACCGGCGCGGGCGGGCGAGACGTAGGGGTCGTAGGCCAGCAGCTTGGTGCCGAAGGCCGCGACGCGCTGGGCGAACAACTGGCCGATCTTGCCGAGCCCCACCACGCCGACGGTCTTGCCGTTGAGCTCGACGCCGGAGTAGGAGCTGCGCTTCCACTCGCCGTTCTGGAGGCTGGCGTTGGCGGCGGGCACCCGGCGGGCCACCGCGAGCAGCAGCGCGACGGCGTGCTCGGCGGCGGAGACGATGTTGGAGGTCGGCGCGTTCACCACGAGCACGCCGCGCTCGGTGGCGGGCGGGACCTCGACGTTGTCCAGACCGACCCCGGCGCGGGCGACCACCTTGAGCTGCTTGGCCGCCTCCAGCACCTCGGCGTCCACCTTGGTCGCGGAGCGGACCAGCAGCGCGTCCGCGTCGGAGACCGCGGCGAGGAGTGCGGGCCGGTCCGTGCCGTCGACGTTGCGGATCTCCACGGAGTTCCCGAGGACGTCGAGCACGGAGGGGGCAAGCTTCTCGGCGATGAGGACGACGGGACGAGAAGTCTGGGTCACGGGGCATGCTCCGGTTAAGTGAGTGTGAACGCGTGGGCACAACTCTGGGCCCGGACCAACCGCAGTCTAGCGAGCACCGCCGCAGGTGGTTCCGGTAGCGCTTCAGCTCACAGTGTCCGGATTGCGTTGTGAAGTGCCCTTCACGTCCGAGCGCCATTCGGGCTAGTTGGAGCACCCAGTACGGTGATCGTTGTCGAATCGATCGTGAGTGCAGGGATGCCTTGTGACACAACCACCGCAGCAGGGGGACTCGGCTGATCGTGGACACGAGCCGAACCCCTTAGGACACGAGCCGAGCGGGGGCCACCACGTGCCCAGCGGCCCGTACAACGTGCCCAGTGGGCCGCACCAGGTTCCGAGCGGTCCCTACAACGTGCCCAGTGGGCCCTACAACGTTCCGAGCGGACCGCACCAGGTTCCGAGCGGGCCTTACAACGTGCCCAGTGGGCCGTACAACGTGCCGAGCGGCCCCTATGACGTGCCCAGCGGTCCGTACCCGGTCGCAGGTGAGCCGAGCGGCGCCTACCCGGCGCAGGGCCAGTACTACGGATCGTTCCGCCCCATGGGCGAGCAGGCAGGCCCGGCGACGCGGGCGCGGCCGGTCGGGCTGACCGTGGTGAGCGTGCTCGGCGCGGTGCTGTGCCTGGCGATGCTGGCCATCGGCTTCTTCGCGTTGATCAGCGAGGCCGGTCCGAACGGGACCGCGCTGGGCGTGGTGCTCTCGGTGCTGGTCATCGGGTACTCGGTGCTGCTGGCGCTGGGCGTGCGCAAACTCAACCACAAGCACTTCCCCAGCCCGGTGGCCATGCAGATCGCGGTGCTCGCCGGTCTGGTGATCATCGGTTTGGCGCTGGCGCGCACGCTGGGCGGGGACCGGCCAAACTCGGCGACGATCGTCACCTGGGTGCTCACGCTGGGCTCGATGATCGCGATCCTGGTGCTGATCTCGCTGCCCGCCGCCAAGCAGTGGATCGCGGCCAGGCACGCGGAGTCGCGTGCGCAGGGACACCAGCCGGGGTGAGCTGGCTGGTCGAGCGGACCCGGGACGTCCCGCACCCCGGCGGCACGCTGCTGACGCACCTCAAGCGCACCGCGCGGGCGCTGCGGGAGTGGGGTGCCCGCGACGAACTCGCGCTGGCCGGGATGTGCCACGCCGCCTACGGCACCGACGGTTTCGGGCTGAGCCTGCTGGAGCTGGACGAGCGTCCGGTGCTGGTGGAGCTGATCGGCGCGGAGGCCGAGGCGATCGTGTACCGGTACGGAAGCTGCGACCGGTCGTTCAGCTATCCGACCGACTTCGCGCAGCTCAGGGACCGGTTCACCGGCGAGGTCAGCGAGCTCGAGGACGCACAGCGGCGGGATCTGGTGGAGCTCACCTTCGCCAACGAGCTTGACGTGCTCGCGCACAGCCCGGAGCTTCGGGCCGAGCACGGGGATTCGCTGCGGCGGCTGTTGGAGCGCTGGCGACCGCTGGCGAGCGAGGGCGCGGGGCGCGCCCTGTCGGAGCTGGCCTGAACCCGACCGTGTCCGCCGCCGGGTCCAGGCACTCCGGCTGGGGCATCAGGTCTGGTCGAGTACGCCGTTCTGTGGTTCCGGCTCGTCGTCCCAGGGTTCGTCGAACTCGCCGTCCTTGGCGCCTTCGATGAAGGCGTCCCATTCAGCAGGGGTGAAGACCAGAATGGGACCGTCGGGCTGAGCCGAGTTGCGCATACCGATGTATTCGTCGCCCTTCTCGTTCTTCACGAAGGCGATCTCTACGTGCTCGGTTTCCGGATCGTCGTCCTCCGCATCGCTGCTGCGCAGCCAATTCGCGTCGGAGAAGTCCAGCGTTTCCCTGATACCCGCCTTGTCGTCGTAAACGGGCACGCTTTCCTGGCTCATATGCTCACGCTACTACTGAATGATCTTGATCGGGTAGCGGCGGACGGCCACCGACAGCGTTTCGCTATCTGCGTACACAAATAGTTGCGACGTGCATCAACGACACTCCAGGCGTTGCCGGGCACGCGGTCGCGCCATGGCGGGACCGCGTGCCCGGCGTGCCGGGCGTCAGGCCGTTTCGTCGAGGGGGCGGTCCACCCAGGACATCAGGGAGCGGAGCTTGGCACCGGTCTCCTCGATGGGGTGGGTCTCGCCCTCCCGCTGGAGCTTGCCGAAGTTCGGGCGGCCCGCCTCGTCCTCGGCGACCCACTCGCGGGCGAAAGTGCCGTCCTGGATCTCGGCCAGGATCTTGCGCATCTCCTCCTTGACCGCGGGCGTGATCACGCGCGGGCCGCGGGTGACATCGCCGTACTCGGCGGTGTCGGAGACGGAGTACCGCATGCGCGCGATGCCGCCCTCGTACATGAGGTCGACGATCAGCTTGAGCTCGTGCAGGCACTCGAAGTAGGCGACCTCGGGGGCGTAGCCCGCCTCGGTGAGCACCTCGAAACCGGTCTGCACCAGCGCGGAGGCACCACCGCAGAGCACGGCCTGCTCACCGAACAGGTCGGTCTCGGTCTCCTCCTTGAACGTGGTCTTGATGACGCCCGCGCGGGCGCCGCCGATGCCCGCGGCGTAGGACAGCGCGAGCGCGGTGGCGTTTCCGGAGGCGTCCTGCTCGACCGCGATCAGGCAGGGCACGCCCTTGCCGTCGACGAACTGGCGGCGCACCAGGTGGCCGGGGCCCTTGGGCGCGACCATGGCGACGTCCACATCGGACGGTGCGCTGATGAGGCCGTAGCGGATGTTGAAGCCGTGACCGAAGAACAGCGCGTCACCGGGCTTGAGGTTCGGCGCGATGTCATTGGCGTAGATCGCGCGCTGCTTGGTGTCCGGCGCCAGGATCATGATCAGGTCCGCCTCGGCCGCCGCCTCGGCGGGCGTGACGACGCGCAGGCCCTGCTCCTCGGCCTTGGGCCGGGACTTGGAGCCTTCCGGCAGGCCGACGCGGACGTCCACGCCGGAGTCGCGCAGGCTCAGCGCGTGTGCGTGGCCCTGGCTGCCGTAGCCGATCACGGCGACCTTGCGTCCCTGGATGATGCCCAGGTCGGCGTCGTCCTCGTAGAAGATCTCGGTGGTCACTGTCGACCCTTCTCCTTAGTAACTAGCGAACCGTGGCAGCCGTGATGGAGCGGGCACCCCGTCCGATGGCGACCATTCCCGACTGAACCATTTCCCTGATGCCATAGGGCTCCAGCATGCGCAGCAGCGCCTCTAGCTTGTCCGTGTTGCCGGTGGCCTCGATGGTCAGCGCCTCCGGGGAGACATCGACGACCTTGGCCCGGAACAGCTGCACAGTTTCCAGCACCTGCGTGCGCACGGTGGCATCGGCACGCACCTTGACCAGCAGAAGCTCCCGCTGCACCGAGACGGGCTGCTCAAGCTCGACGATCTTGATGACGTTGATCAGCTTGTTGAGCTGCTTGGTGACCTGCTCGAGCGGAAGCTCGTCGACGGAGACCACGATGGTCATCCGGGAGATCTCCGGGTGCTCGGTCGGACCGACGGCGAGGGACTCGATGTTGAAGCCGCGCCGGGAGAAGAGTCCCGCGACACGGGCGAGCACGCCGGGCTTGTTCTCGACCAGCACGCTGAGGGTGTGTCTGCTCATTCGGCGTCCTCTTCGAACAGCGGCCGAATCCCACGCGCCGCCATGATCTGGTCGTTGCCGGTGCCCGCGGCGACCATCGGCCACACCTGGGCGTCCTTGCCGACCACGAAGTCGATCACGACCGGGCGGTCGTTGATCTCCAGGGCCTGCTGGATCACCTTGTCCACCTCGTCCTTGGTCTCCGCCCGCAGGCCCGCGCAGCCCATGGCCTCGCCGAGCAGCACGAAGTCGGGGATGCGGTGCTTGTGGGTGCCGAGGTCGGTGTTGGAGTAGCGCTCCTCGTAGAACAGCGTCTGCCACTGCCGGACCATGCCCAGGTTGCCGTTGTTGATCACCGCGACCTTGATCGGGATGTTCTCGATCGCGCAGGTGGCGAGTTCCTGGTTGGTCATCTGGAAGCAGCCGTCGCCGTCGATGGCCCACACCTGCTTGTCGGGCGTGCCGAGCTTGGCGCCCATCGCGGCGGGCACCGCGAAACCCATGGTGCCCAGGCCACCGGAGTTGATCCAGGTGCGCGGGTTCTCGTAGCCGACGAACTGCGCGGCCCACATCTGGTGCTGGCCGACGCCCGCGGTGTAGACGGCGTCGGAGCCGACCAGCTTGCCGATGCGCTCGATCACGTACTGCGGGGACAGCGAGCCGTCCGCGGGCCAGTCGTAGCCCAGCGGGAAGGTCTCCCGCCAGCCCTCGCACTGCGCCCACCACGCGGTCAGGTCCGGCTTGCCGTGCTCGGCGTACTCGGTGCGCAGCACGTCGATGAGCTCGCCGATGACCTCGTTGCAGTCGCCCACGATCGGCACGTCGGCCCTGCGGTTCTTGGAGATCTCCGCGGGGTCGATGTCGGCATGCACCACGGCGGCATCCGGAGCGAACGAGGAGAGCTGGCCGGTGACCCGGTCGTCGAAGCGAGCGCCGAGGTTGATCAGCAGGTCGGAGCGCTGCATGGCGGCCACCGCGGCGACGGTGCCGTGCATGCCGGGCATGCCCAGGTGCTGCGGGTGCGAGTCGGGGAACGCGCCGCGCGCCATCAGCGTGGTGACCACCGGGATGCCGGTGAGCTCGGCCAGTTCACGCAGCCGCGCGGAAGCCTGCGCCTTGATCACGCCGCCGCCGACGTAGAGCACCGGGCGGGACGCGCCCGCGATCAGCCGGGCCGCCTCCCTGACCTGCTTGCCGTGTGGGCGGGTGGTCGGCCGGTAACCGGGCAGCCGGGTCTCCGGCGGCCAGGAGAAGGTGGTCATCGCCTGCAGGATGTCCTTGGGCAGGTCGACGAGCACCGGTCCTGGGCGGCCGGTGGAGGCGATGTGGAATGCCTCGGCGATGGTGCTCGGGATCTCGGCGGCGTCGGTGACCAGGAAGTTGTGCTTGGTGATCGGCATGGTGATGCCGCAGATGTCGGCTTCCTGGAAGGCGTCGGTGCCGATCGAGGGCCGCGGCACCTGGCCGGTGATCGCCACCATCGGCACCGAGTCCATATGCGCGTCCGCGATCGGGGTGACCAGGTTCGTGGCGCCGGGGCCGGAGGTCGCCATGCACACGCCGACCTTGCCGGTGGCCTGCGCGTAGCCCTGTGCGGCATGGCCCGCGCCCTGCTCGTGCCGGACCAGGACGTGCCGCACCTTCACCGAGTCGAGCAGCGGATCATAGGCGGGAAGGATCGCGCCGCCCGGAATGCCGAATACGACCTCGCAGCCCACGGCCTCAAGAGAGCGGACGAGCGACTGGGCGCCGGTCACGCGTACCGGCGCAGCGGTCTGCTGGGCAGGCTTGGGAGGGCCGGGCTTGGGTCGGGCGGCCGCCCGACCCGGCGGAGGTTTGGGTATCGGTGCCTCGCGGGAGGTAGCGCTGGTCATCGTCCTAGCCTCGTGGGGTCGATGTTGGTGTGATCCAGGCAACAAAAAACCCCCGTCGACCAAGATGGTCGTACGAGGGCTGGCGCGTCGACGCGTGCAGAAACTCCTAGGCGTCGACGCGCCAGGGAATTACTACAAGAAGAGCGTTCATGTGCAGCATGGTGCGAAGGTAGAGCTTTCGCGGCCGATGCGTCAACTCTGCGGGACGTGCGTCTCACATGATGGACCGCGATCTGGGTCACCGCAGGCAGAACGCGTTCCGGGTGACGATTCGGCGTCCGCCGACCCGTGTGAAGTTGCGGATAACCGCTAATGCGACCCGCGCTCGGCTCCCGCGATTCGGGCGGAGGCGAGTCGAGTCCGGACTCGGCAGACCCCGATGTTGCTCCCCCGACATTATTTCGGAGAGGTAACGACGGCTCGGGCTGGTGTTATCCACATATCGGGTGCGTGCAGCCGGGTGTATCCCGTCCGGCCTGGGCAAACCTGGCATAGTCTCGACTTTGACCTGGTGCAGTCACGTTGGGGAGGTTGGACCGCGGTGCCGCACGATTTCACTCCATCGGTGCCCAGCGGCGACCCCATCCCGGTCCCGGACACGATCACGCTGTGGGGCCTGTTCGTCGAGGCGCACGCGCACCTGGACGGGATCATGCAGGAGGAACTCCAGCGCGACGCCGGGCTCGCCCATCCCTGGTTCGAGGTCCTGCTGCGCCTGGGCCGCACCCCCGGCTGGTCGCTGCCCACCACGCAACTGGCCGCGGAGGTCTCCTTCAGCGCGGGCGGCTTCACCCGGCTCGTGGACCGCATGGTGCGCGCGAAGCTGGTCGAGCGCTTCTCCAACCCCGCCGACCGCCGCATCGTCAACGTCCGGATGACCGAGGACGGCTACCACGCCTTGCGCAAGGCCCTGGACGTGCACATCCCCGGCGTCCACCGCCTCTTCACCGACCACCTGGACGACGCCGAACGCGCCGTCATGGACAAAGTCCTCCGCCGCCTCCGCGACGTCGACCCCGCCTGACCCCCGGAGGAATTAGTGTCCTAATGCCCGAACCACGCCGGCGTTCCTCCGGGCATTAGGACACTAATTCCAGAGGGGGAGCCGGGTGCGGGGCCTGCGTACGGGCGGGAGACGATGGGGGTGTGAGTGAAGCGCGTCCCGTGGTGTTCCGGATTCCCTTGGTCAGCCTGTTGGCGGTGTTCTTCGTCGCGGTGTGTGCGACGCCGATGGCGGTGGCCTCGCCGTGGTTCCTGCTGGTGTACCTGATTCCGCTGGTGCTAGCTGTGTGGGTGCTGCGGATTCGGACCAGCGTGGACGCCGAGGCGATCACCGTGCGCGGGCTGCTGGGCAGCAGGCGGCTGCCCTGGGAGCAGATCAAATCGCTGCGGCTGCCGACCAAGGGCGAGGTGCGGGCGGTGCTGGTCGACGACAGCGAGATCACGCTGTCGGCGGTGCGGCCGCGGCACCTGCCGCTGCTCGCCGCCCGCAGTGGCGGACGTCTCAGCGACCCCACCGCCGAGGCCACGGAGCAACGCGACGCAACGGACGCGGAGTAGCCTGAAGGGCACCGCGACGGAAATCAACGCGCCCACCAGGCGTGTCGCCAGCTCCACCGCCCGGGCCATCGCGCGCCCGGCCCGCACTCCAGGAGGGGCTCGATGCCCCAGTTGAGGTCCCGCACCACCACCCACGGCCGAAACGCAGCAGGCGCCCGCGCCCTGTGGCGGGCCACCGGCATGACCGACTCGGACTTCGGCAAGCCCATCGTGGCCATCGCCAACTCCTACACCCAGTTCGTGCCGGGCCACGTACACCTCCGCGACCTCGGCCAGCTGGTCGCCGGTGAGGTCAGCGAGGCGGGCGGCGTCGCACGCGAGTTCCACACCATCGCCGTGGACGACGGCATCGCGATGGGGCACGGCGGCATGCTGTACTCGCTGCCCTCCCGCGAGCTGATCGCCGATTCGGTGGAGTACATGGTCAACGCCCACCAGGCCGACGCGCTGGTGTGCATCTCCAACTGCGACAAGATCACGCCGGGCATGCTGATGGCCGCGCTGCGGCTGAACCTGCCGACGGTGTTCGTCTCCGGCGGGCCGATGGAGGCGGGCAAGGCGGTCGTCGTGGACGGCGTCGCGCAGGCCCCCACCGACCTGATCACCGCGATCTCCGCATCCGCCAGCCAGGACGTCGACGAGGCCGGGCTGCTGGCCGTCGAGCAGTCGGCCTGCCCGACCTGCGGCTCCTGTTCCGGCATGTTCACCGCGAACTCGATGAACTGCCTCACCGAGGCGCTCGGCCTTTCGCTGCCGGGCAACGGTTCGACGCTGGCCACCCACGCCGCCCGCAAGGACCTGTTCCTGCGCGCCGGGTCGATCGTGGTGGAGCTGTGCAGGCGCTGGTACGGCGAGGACGACGACTCGGTGCTGCCGCGCAACATCGCCACCCACAAGGCGTTCGAGAACGCGATGGCGCTGGACGTGGCGATGGGCGGCTCGACCAACACCGTGCTGCACATCCTGGCCGCCGCGATCGAGGCCGAGGTGGACTTCGGGCTCGCCGAGATCGACGCCATCAGCCGCAAGGTGGCCTGCCTGTCCAAGGTCAGCCCGAACTCCGACTACCACATGGAGGACGTGCACCGGGCCGGTGGCATCCCCGCGATCCTCGGTGAGCTCGACCGGGCGGGGCTGCTCAACCGCGACGTGCACTCGATCCACAGCTCCACGCTGTCGCAGTGGCTCCTCGACTGGGACATCCGCAGTGGTAAGGCCACCGCGGAGGCCATCGAGCTGTTCCACGCGGCACCCGGTGGGGTGCGCACCACCGAGGCGTTCTCCACCAGCAACCGCTGGTCCTCTTTGGACACCGACGCCGCGGGCGGCTGCATCCGCGACCTCGAGCACGCCTACACCGCCGACGGCGGGCTGGCCGTGCTGCACGGCAACCTCGCCGAGGAAGGCGCCGTGATCAAGACCGCGGGCGTCGACGAGGACCTGTGGCGCTTCCAGGGTCCGGCGCGGGTGGTGGAGAGCCAGGAGGAGGCCGTCTCGGTCATCCTGTCCAAGCAGATCCAACCCGGTGAGGTGCTGGTCGTCCGCTACGAGGGTCCGGCGGGCGGGCCGGGCATGCAGGAGATGCTGCACCCCACGGCGTTCCTCAAGGGCTCCGGCCTCGGCAAGAAGTGCGCGTTGATCACCGACGGGCGGTTCTCCGGCGGCTCATCGGGACTGTCCATCGGGCACATCTCGCCCGAGGCGGCCTCCGGCGGGCTCATCGGCCTGGTGCAGGACGGCGACGAGATCCTCATCGACGTGCGGGAGCGCAAGCTGGAACTGCTGGTGCCCGCCGAGGTGATCGCCGAGCGGCGCGCCAAGATGGACGCCAGCGAGCGGCCATGGCACCCGGTGAACAGGCAGCGCCCGGTCACCGCCGCCCTGCGGGCCTACGCCCGCCTGGCGACCTCGGCTTCGACCGGCGCGGTGCGCGACTACAACCGCTGACGGGCGGGGCGCCGTCCCGGCAGCGGGACGGCGCCCGGTTCAGCCCGGGATCTGGGTGGAGCGGAAGACGAACAAGGTCACCGCGGCGGCGCCGATGGCGATCACCAGGCAGATGATGCCGGTGGCGAACGGGTGGCGGTACCAGGCGCGGCCGTTGTCCAGTGAAACGCGGCCGGGGCCGGTGAACAGCAGGCCGCCCGCGAGGCCCGCGAGCACGGTGTCGTACTCGAAGCCCGCGCCGGTCCCGATGAAGAAGCCGTGGCCCCACTTCAGCAGCAGGGCGTTGACCATGACGCCGACCAGGCCCGCCGCGGCCAGCGGGGTGAACAGGCCGAGCACCAGCAGCGCGCCGCCGCCGAGTTCGGTCGCGCCGGTGACCAGCGAGAGGATTCGGGTCTCGCGGTAGCCCTGGCTCGCCAGGAAGGTCGCGAAGCCATCGGGGCCTGGGCCGCCGAAGATGCCGAACAGTTTCTGCGCGCCGTGGGCGATGAAGATGCCGCCGAGCACCAGCCGCAGGATCAGCAGACCGAAGTCGGCGCTGGCGGTCCAACTCGTCCGCCTGCGCTCCTCGGCGAGTTCGTAGTCGTCGGGTTCGACGAGCATCGTGCGGCCGACCGGCTCGGACTCGCTGAAGCCGGTCGAGTCGAACGGCGAGTCGTCCCGCGCGGAACCCCGCCCGGCGGGACCCTCGCTGGCGAAGAAGGAATCGTCGGAGTAGCTACCCCCGCCGCGCGGGCGGTCATCGCGAGTGCTCACGGGGTGGCAGGGTAGGTGATCCTGGGCTGTGAAGCGACTCGACTGGCGGAATCGAGACTAGTAGTCGCCGCTGACGGTGTTGGGCGGAACGCGTCCTTTCACAAATGCGTCAATCTGTGCGACGGCGACCCGGTAGGCCCGCTCCCGCGCGTCGTTGACGGCGCCGCCGATGTGCGGGGTCAGCAACAGGCCCGGCGCGGTCCACAGTGGATGGTCCGACGGCAGCGGCTCCGGTTCGGTGACGTCCAGCGCGGCCCGCAGCCGTCCGGAACGCAGTTCGGCGAGCAACGCGTCGCCGTGCACAACCTGGCCGCGGGCCGCGTTGACCAGCACCGCACCGTCCGGCATCGCGGCGAGGAACTCGGCGTCGGCCAGGTGCCGGGTCTGCGAGGTCGCAGGCACCACGAGCACGACCGCATCGTGCCGGGGCAGCAGCGCGGGCAGTTCGCCGATGCCGTGCACCCCGTCCCGGGCGGTGCGGGCCACCAGCGTGGTGTGCGCGTCGCAGGCGGCGAGCCTGCGCCGGATCTGCTCGGCGACATCGCCCGCGCCGACCACCAGCACGCGCTTGTCCTGGAGGGTGTCGGTCTGCCGGAACGCCCACTGCCGCTGCTGCTGGGCGGCGGCGAAGTCGGGCAGTTCGCGGTAGACGCTGAGCAGCGCGCCGAGCACCCACTCCGCGGTGCTGCCGCTGTGCGCGCCGCGGGCGTTGACCAGCCGCACGCCGTCGGGCAGCCCGCCGATCCAATCCTCGGCACCCGCGGTCAGCAACGCGACCATGCCCAGTTTGGGCAGTTCCAACACGGGGCCGTAATCGGTGGGCTTGGTCTTGAACTCGGCGACCAGCACCTGGGCGTCCTCGGCCGCCGGGGCGAGCGGCTGACCCGGACGGTGCACCAGGGCGCGCACAGCCGGTAGCGGGGAAAGCATTTCCGCCGCGGTTTCATCAGGAACCAACACCACGACATCACTCACAAGGCCGCACGTTACCTCCGCGTTCCGTGGTTGCGGCAGACTCCGCTGCATGCACGAGCATGACGTGGTCTCCGCCGACGGCACGAAAGTCCGGATGTGGCAGGGAGATCCGGGTGGCCCGCCCGTGCTGTTGTGCGCCGGGATCGGCGCCGTGCCCGAGCTCTGGCCCACCCTGACCGCCAAGGCCGGGGTGCTCGGCTGGTACAGCAGGGGCACCTTCGGCAGTGACCGCCCGGCGGATGCGTCCCGGATCCGGCTCGCCGACCACGTCGCCGACGCGGTGGCCGTGCTGGACGAGGCGGGCGTGCGCAGGTGCGTGGTGATCGGCTGGTCGATGGGTGTGTCGGTGGCCACCGAGTTGGCCAGGCTGCACCCGGAGCGGGTATCGGGGCTGCTGCTGATCGCGGGTGTGCCGGGCGATCCGTTCGAGGTGCTGTTCGGCGGGCCGAACCCGCTGCCGCTGCCCACGCCGCTGCGGCGGCTGGTCGGACTCGGCGGCACCGCGACGCTGCGGCTGGCCGGGCCGCTGCTGGATGCCGTGCTGCACCGCCTGCCGGTCACCGACCTGACCACGCTGGCGCTGCGGCACAGCGGCCTACTGCTGCCCGGCGCCTCGCAGCGGGCGCTGACCGACGCGCTGCGAAGGTTCCTGCGGCAGGACTGGAGCTGGTACTTCACCCTGGCACTGGCGCTCGGCGCCACCCCTCGGCAGGACGTGTCCACGCTGACCTGCCCGATCACGGTGCTGGTCGGCGAATACGACCTGTTCTCCTGCCGCACCGGCACCGCGCAGGCGGTGGGCGCGCTGCCGCAGGCGCGCCTGCGGATGCTGCCGACCAGCCACTTCATCCCGCTGGAGGCACCGGAGGAGGCCGAGCGGGAGCTCGCGGTGCTGTTGCAACGGGTGCGGGCGGTAGAGCAGGCGTTGGCCGACGCCGACCCGCTGCCGGAGCCCCTCACCTCGCGTTCACGGGCGCGGACCTAGCCTTGGTCAGGTGGGAACCCTGCGACTGACCGCCTGCCTGGTGGCACTGTGCGCGCTGGTCGCGGGCTGTGCCGAGCTGCCGGACACCCATCCGGGCACCTGGCAGGAGCGGCCTCAGCTGGCCCCGCAGGGCGGACCAGGCCCGCGCCCCCCGGGCGGTCCTGGCGAACCCGCGCAGCCGCCGGAGAAGATCCCGCCGCCGCAGGGCTGCAAGGACTTCGACCCTCGGGTGATCGCGACCTGTCTCGCGGTGGTCTCCGCCATCGCCCCGCTGCCCGAGCCGGGCACCGCGCTGGCCGCCGAGCGGTACACCGGCCGGATCTTGCGGGTGGCGCCCAAACGCGAGCCCGTTGTCGTCGCGACCGTGCCGGTGGACGCGGCGGGCGGCGGGCTGACCGGTCTGGCGCTGTCTCCCAGCTTCGCCGAGGACGGCCTGCTCTACGCCTACCTCACCACCGCGACCGACAACCGCGTGGTGCGCATCGCGCAGGGCGACGCGCCCAAGCCGGTGCTCACCGGCATCCCGCGCGGCGCGACCGGCAACCGCGGTTCGCTCGCGGTGGACAGCACGGGTGCGCTGCTGGTCGCCACCGGCAACGGCGGCAACGCCGCGGCGCCCGCCGACCCGAACTCCGCCGCGGGCAAGCTGCTGCGCATCGACACCTTCGGCAATCCCGCCAAGAACAACCCCAACGCCGACTCGCGGGTGGTCGCCGCCGGGCTGCACTCCCCCGGCGGGGTGTGCATCACCCCGGAGAACGGCGGGATCTGGATCACCGACACCGGCTCCGACCGCGACCTGCTCTACCGCGTCCAACTGGGCAAACCACTGGGCAACCCGGTGTGGAACTGGCCGGACCGTCCCGGTGTCGGCGGCTGCGCGGCCTTCCTCGACATGGTGATGGTCGCGTCCGCCGAGGGTTCGGCGATCCTCAACGTGCCGCTCGGTCAGGACGGCCAGTCGGTCAACGGGGTGCCGTCGATGACGGAGCAGAAGACCTGGGGCCGCATCGGCGCGGCCGCGCGGATGGCCAACAACGCCCTGTTCGTCGGCACGGTGAACAAGGCGGGCGGCACGCCGGTCTCCAGCGATGACCGGGTGGCGATCATCGGCCGTCAGAACAACGGCCAGTCCAAGGACTGACGGTCAGTCCAACCACATTGCCACGGCCAGTCCCCGGGCGGCGGCCTCTGCGTAGAAGTCCCGCAGCAGGGTGAAGTACCGGACCACGTAGCCGCGCGGTTGGGCCAGTTTGAGCAAGCAGCCGCCTGCGGCGGCGTTCCTGCCGACGCCCGCGGCGACGGCCGCCTCGAAATCGGTCTCACCGAGGACGGTCGCGATCTCGGCGACCGCCGGGGCCTCCAGCGCCGTGACCGGCTGGATGAACAGCGTGAGCCACTCCCGGAAAGCCGAGTTGACCTCCGCGTCGCCCTCGATCGCCCGCCGCACCACTCGGCTCACCGCGGGCAGAGTCTGCTCACAGACGGTGACGAGCGGGCTTTCCGCCCAGTCCAGGTCCAGGTGGTCCGACACCGGGACGAGGCGGAAGGAACAGAGCTTGTCCAGCTCACCCGCCCACCGCCGACACCGGTGCAGCATCGGCGGTGGGAGGCGGGCAAGCTGTCGAGTGATCGCCACGGGCCGAAGTCTTTCAGCCCTGTACGACCGGGTGAACTCAGTATTGGCGGGCCTTGGCCTGGTGCGCGGGCGCCAGCTTGCCCGCCGCCTTGGCCGGGAAGGTGATCTTCTCGGGGTCGCCGTCGGAGGTGTAGCGGTCGATGGCGCCGTTGGCGAGTTGGTCGAGCCAGTGCGCCGAGCCGAACTGGGCTTCCTGACCGGCGTTGGCCTGGGAGCGGATGCGGGCGATGCGGCTGGGGTCGAAGTTCGTGGCGAAGCACGAGGGGGCCGGGTTGGACCCGACCAGGAACACCCCCTGGTGGCGGTACTCCACGCCCTCGGCCGAACCGTGCACGGCGAGGTCGGCCTGCCGCGGCGCGATGCCGAACGGCAGCGCCAGGGTGGTCACCTCGGTGCCGGGCGCGGCCTGCTGGATGAGGCGTTGGATCTTGACCAGTTCAAGCTGCGCCTGCTCGGGAGCGGCGTTGCGCAGGTTGGCGTGCCCCCAGGTGTGGTTGCCGACCTCGAAACCGTTCTTCAGCAGCCACTGGAGGTGCTTGGTCCCGCCCGGCTCCTCGAAGGGGTCGGCGTTGACGAAGAACGTGCCGGTCGGGCGGAAGCCCGGGTGCTTCTTGGCGACGTCGAGCAGGATGCCCACCGCGGACTGCGCGGCGGGCTGACCATTCGGGTCCAGGCTGAACTGGCTCTTCGCCGAGTCGTCGAAGGTCAGCACGACCGGGTGTTTGCCCGCGGGAACGTCCATCCGGCCGGTGGCGAAGTCCCTGGCCGTTACCGGAACGTAACCCTCGGCGGCCAGCCGTTCCAATTCGATACGAAAGTCACCCGGTGTGCGGTCGTAGACGCTGGCGACTTGGTCGACTATTCGGTGGTACATGAGTACCGGAACGGCACCCAGCTCATTGGCGCCATAGCTCGCGGGGTCGGCGGCGGGCGAGGTCGACGGTGGGGTCGGGGATGCGGACCCGGCGGCTCCACCGCCCGCGGGCGGTTCGGGCTCCGAGCCGCAGGACATCACGGCGGAGAGCACCAGGGCGAGTGAAACGACGAGGACACGGCGAGGTCTCATAGCAGCTTCGGGCATTCCCGGAAGGTAGGAGAAAAACGGCCCATTGGAGGTAAGCACGCCGCAAGCCGGTTAGACAACATCCGATCCGGCGATAAGTCTTGCAAGCGCTTCCCAACGAAACGGCAGGTAAACATGGAACCGGCTGCCAGTGAAGAGCGAAACAAGCGGCGATCGATACTCCTTCCGATACTGCTCGCCGGACTCGTGGTCGCGGCGATCCTGGCGATCCCGCTCGTCTCCTCGTTGTTGAAACCGAATCTGCACGTCACGGGTATCGACGACAATGCGACGTTGAATGCAAACCAACTACGGAATGCGGCACTGACAATCAAACCGGGTGATACGGGCGCACTCGACCGGGTGGAAACAAGCATTAATGGCAACCGTGCGGAGTCGCGCCGGGAGCGAGACGCGGTGGTGGTGCCGCTGACCAAACTCACCGACGGCAGTCACGAATTGTCCATCAAGCTCCCCAGCACCTTCTCCTTCCTCGGCATGAACGAGGTGACCCGGAAGATCGAGGTGGACACCAAGGCGCCCGAACTGAACGTGCCGGAGAAGCTGGTGCTCGCGAAGACCAAGGACCGGGCGACCATCGAGGGCACCGTCACCGACGCCACCAAGCTCACGCTCAACGGCAAGGACCTCCCGGTCAAGGACGGCAAGTTCTCGAAGCAGCTGGACAGCGGAGCCGTCTCGGCGGACCTGGTGGCCCA
Source organism: Actinorectispora metalli (assembly GCF_056323685.1). Classification (NCBI taxonomy): domain Bacteria; kingdom Bacillati; phylum Actinomycetota; class Actinomycetes; order Pseudonocardiales; family Pseudonocardiaceae; genus Actinorectispora; species Actinorectispora metalli. Next base: position 3,673,487 of record NZ_JBREYE010000001.1, on the reverse strand, counting down.
GGACGAGGCGGGCAACACGACCCGCAAGGACGTGCCCGTGGTGTGGCGGCATCCCGGAATGCGGGGCGTGCACATGTCCGGCTCCGCCTGGGCCTCCGGCGCGCTGCGCGAGCCGGTGATGCAGTTGATCCGCGAGAAGCGCATCGACACCGTGGAGCTTGACCTCAAGGACGAGAGCGGGGTCATCCCCTACGACTCGCAGGTCCCGCTGGCCCGCGAGATCGGCGCGGTCAAGCCGAGCTACGACGCCCGCGCCGTGGTCAAGCAGCTTCGCGACCTCAACGTGCGGGTGGTGGGGCGGCTGGTGGCCTTCCGCGACCCCATCCTCGGCGGCGCGGCCTGGCGCGCGGGCAAGCAGGACCAGCTTGTGCAGGACACGGGCGGACGGCCGTGGTCGGGCGGGTACGGGCAGTTCGCGTTCACCAACTTCGCCCATCCCGAGGTGCGCAAGTACAACATCGACATCGCGAAGGAAGCCGCCGAACTCGGCTTCGACGATGTGCTCTACGACTACATCCGGCGGCCGGACGGCAGTCTGGACCGGATGCGCATCCCGGGCCTGCAGGGCACTCCGGAGGACGCCATCGTCAGCTTCCTGGCCGACAGCCGCAAGATCCTGCGGCCGCTGGGCATCTACCAGGGTGCGTCGGTGTTCGGGATAGCGATCACCCGGCCCAAGGAGATCGCGCAGGACATCCCGCGGATGGCCGAGCACGCCGACTACATCGCGCCGATGACCTACCCCTCGCACTGGGGGCCTGGCGAGTACGGCGTGGCGAATCCGAACGCGCAGCCCTACGAGATCACCCACCACTCGCTGGCGGACTTCCACAAGGCGCTGAAGGACACCGACAGTCAGACGTTCCCCTGGCTGCAGGACTTCTCGCTCGGCCACAACTACGGCCCCAACGAGGTGCGGGCCCAGATCAAGGCGGCCAACGACGTCGGTATCCGCTCGTTCCTGCTGTGGAACGCGAGCTGCAAGTACCACGGCGAGGCGCTTGATCCGTTCTGAGGCGGTTCCCGCCGATTCCTGGGACGCTGTTCGGCCCCGCCCGCATCCGCCGGGCGGGGCCGAACTCGTTTCCAGGCGGTCTTCGCGCCCATAGTCGGATGGCGGCCATCTCGCGGCAACCGCGTCACGTCGAGCGACAGTGCCGCCGAGCCGCGCTCCTGCGGTACTAGGGCGGCCCGCGTGCCAAAACCGGCTGAAGTCCGGTGGAAAAGATCGGTCGTTGTTGCGCCGACCTGGGAATCCCTACCGTTCAACCTAGGGGGTGGGGCCTCGATTGCGGTGCAGGCACGCCGATTGCTCGGCGGCGACTCCACAGGCAGGCTGCGCTGGAAGCGCACCCCTCGGGTGAGTGGTCAACTCGACGGCGCAACCCGCCTCTACCGGGGTCCAACCTGATCGAACCGGAGGCGGACTCCTCGACTGAGCGGCGGGGCCGTACGGCTCGTGAGTGTTCCGTCCGGCAGAAGGCGACTCCGCACTCACAAGCCTAAGCAGGCCTCATGGGAGAGCGGGCTCGTACTCGTTGACGAGCAGCGGTCCCAGCGCTGCCGCCACGGCCGGTCTCGGCGGCAGGCGGTCCGGGGAATCGAGGCGCCGTCGGCGTCCACATCGGACGCGGGATGGGCTCCAGTTCGCCTGTGACAGCCTTGGCGAGAGAAATGGTGCTCGGTTATCCCCCAGGGCCATTCGCCTGTCTGTCGGCCCTTCAGGCCGCCATTGGCCCCAATAAGTGATCTCCGGTTGTGGGCTGCCCGTTCCGGCCAACAGGCAGAGCACAACCGGAGATCAGTCACTTCAGCAAGATGGGATTGGGGCTGCTGTCAGCCGGCGCCGCCCTGGCCACCACAGAAGACGTTGTTGTTCTCGGCCTGGAGCACCTCGACGTCGACGAGGTCGTTCTCCTGGCTCACGTCACAGTTTCCGCCGCCGAAGTAGTACTGGAGGCTGGCGCCGTGCGGGTGGTGGCCGTGGCCGTTGTGCTCGGAGTTGACCACCTGGGTGGTGTGATCCTCGGGGCCCATGTCCGTGTTGCCGTCATCGCCGCAGGCGTTCGCGATCGGACCTGCGATGAGCAGTCCAGCGGCGGTGGCAGCGGCGGCCAGGATGACCTTGCGGACGATCTTGCCAGAAAACATTCCATCTCCCTTAGGACCGATTAATCGGGGTTGCACCAAGATTTTTACTCCTGCTCGGGGCTGACCACCCGGTTCTATGGCGTGAGAGCTTGTCCCCTTTTCGATGACTACGCTCCGTAGGAAATCGGCGATATTGCCCAGTCAAGGCTTAATCAAACGGCACGAACGGGGGAGAAACGCGCCGGGTTGTTGATCTCGCAAAAACTTGCCACTCGAAAGGATCATTGCGGATCGCGAAATGATCTTGCTCATGATCCCTGGCGCTCACTTGTGCGTCCGTCCTCTGTGGATCGCTGCGGGCTCGGGCCGATAGAAATCTCCGGCTGTGCCCGCCCCCTTCCGGCCCAGGGGGCGGTGCGCAGCCGGAGATCAGCGGTCAACGAGGTGCACGCCGACCTGTGAAGCGATCAGCCTCCGAGGAGCTCCTCTAGCACTTCAGCAAGGCCACCGTCGTCATCGTCGTCGTGATCGTCATCGTCGTCGTCATCGTCGTCGTCATCATCGTCATCGTCGTCATCGTCGTCGTCATCGCAGAACGGGAAGTCGTGGTCGCCGATCTCGCAGTCGTCGTGGTCCAGCGTCTTGCCCGTGTACGTGGCGGTGTCCACCGACTCGGTGTCCGCGGTGGCGCCGGTGGCCGCTGCCAGCAGGCAGGCACCTGCGGCTGCGGTCGCGACTACAAGCGTGCGCAAAGGCTTGTTGGTAAACATGTCATCTCCCTTGACCGATTAATCGGTTGCGACATGGTAATTCCCCGAGGCGCATATCCACACGCTTTCCCATCGGATGACGTGGCCCCACTTCCGAGGATTACCTTCCGTACCGAGTCGCCAGGATTTCGAATGTTTTCCGTCCGAAACGGCACGATCCGGCGAGTACTGCGAGGTAACCCGAATACATAAGGGAATTCACGAGCAATAAAAGACCCTCGCCCCATCCGCTCAGGAGGTGGGGCGAGGGTCATGGCGAGCGCGGGGGCATCGCGCTCGTGGATCTTTACTGTTCCCGGTTCTGCAGAACAGTGATGTTGCCCTCGCTGTGATCATTCGCGACGACGTTGTCGTTGTAGTGCGAGTCGTTGTTGTCCACGACGATGATGTTGCCGCCGCCACCGTGATTGAGGACTCCGGTGTCGTTGTGGCTGGCATCATCGTTGTTGACGACAACGATGTTGTCCTCACTGTGGACGTTCGCGACGCCAGTGTCGTTGGCGTGCGTGTCCTCGTTGTTCACGATGGTGAGGTTGTCCTCGCCGCCGTAGTTGGCCACCTCGGTGTCGTTGTAGGCCGAGTCCTCGTTCATCACCGTGGTGACGTTCTCTTCGCTGTGCACGTTGGTGACTTCGGTGTCGTTGGCGTAGGAGTCCTCGTTGTACACGCCGGTGACGTTCTCTTCGCTGTTGAAGCTGTGCACCGCCGTGTTGTTGTGCGAGGAGTCCTCATTGAGGACTTCTGTCTCGTTTTCCTCGCTGTAGGCACTCGTCACCCACGTATCATTGCCGTGGGAGTCGTCGTTCACCACCATCGTTGCGTTCTCTTCACTCTCGTAGTTTTCCACGAAAGTGTTGTTGTCATATGCATCGTGGTTCGCGACATGGGTGGAATTCATGTGCGAGTCGTCGTTCTGGATAACGGTGATGTTGCCGTCCGAATGGCCGTTCATCACCACGTTCTCGTTGCCGTCACTGTCTGCGAAAGCGGTACCCAGAGCGAACGGAAGCACAAGGACGCCCGCACTCAGAGCCACTCCAAGACGAGCGGCGTGTCTAAGGAAAGACACAGCATTTTCCCTTCTTAGCTCTCATTCATGCCCTTATTTCGCAGTGGACCCTCCCGTTGAACATCCACCGTGATTCAGAGGTTATCCAGCGAGGGGCCACCTTATGGGTATACAAGTGGTTCCACGGGGCGATAACACCTGGATAACGGCAGCCCGCCCCGGTACACGGCGCTTTTTGGACGTGTAATGGAATGATCAGCACAGCACAGCGTGATCGACGCGGGCCGAAGAGAACTACCTTTGGGATGGCGCGGTGGATTCAAACCACACATTCGGTGATCGCGCACTGGCCAACAGTGGAGCGGCCGGATCACGGTACCGCCCCGCAACCGCCGCGTACGACGCGACACGGCCGCTACGACGCCGTGAGCGCGCTATCGGGTGATCACACCGACAGCGCGCTCACGGCGGTCGTGCGCGGGTCCTACTTGCAGCGCTCCAGGACAAGCTCGCGGACGCGCTTGGCGTCGGCCTGGCCCTTGGTGGCCTTCATGACGGCACCGACCACGGCGCCCGCCGCGGCGACCTTGCCGTCGCGGATCTTCTGTGCGATGTCCGGCTGCGCGGCCAGCGCCTCGTCCACCGCGGTGAGCAGCGCCGAATCGTCGGAGACGACCTTGAGGCCGCGGGCCTCCACCACGGCGTCCGGCTCGCCCTCCCCCGCCAGCACGCCGTCCACGACCTGCCTGGCCAGCTTGTTGGTCAGCTCGCCGGACCCCACCAATCCGATCACCCGCGCGACCTGCTTGGGCGTGATCGGAAGCTCGGCGAGTTCGACCCCCCGGGTGTTGGCCTGCTGGGTCAGGTACGACACCCACCAGCCGCGGGCCTCGTCCGGGGAGGCGCCCGCGTCCACGGTCGCGGTGATCAGCTCCAGCGCCCCGGTGTTGATCAGATCGCGAAGCTCGGCGTCGGAGAGGTTCCAGTCCTGCTGGATGCGCTTGCGCCGCTGCCATGGCAGCTCCGGCAGGGTGCCGCGCAGGCTGTCCACCCAGTCCCGCGCCGGCGCGATGGGCACCAGATCCGGCTCGGGGAAGTACCGGTAGTCCTCGGAGGTCTCCTTGCGGCGGCCCGCCGCGGTGGTGCCGGAGGACTCGTCGAAGTGCCGGGTCTCCTGCAGGATGCTGCCGCCGCCGACCAGGATGGCCGCCTGACGGCACATCTCGTGCCGGACCGCGCGCTCCACGCTGCGCAGCGAGTTGACGTTCTTGGTCTCGGTGCGGGTGCCGAACACCTCGGTGCCCTTGGGCATCAGCGAGAGGTTGGCGTCGCAGCGCATCGAGCCCTGGTCCATCCGCACATCTGAGACATCCAGTGCCCTGAGCAGATCACGCAGCGCCGACACGTAGGCCTTGGCGATCTCCGGGGCCCGCTCGCCCGCCCCCGTGATCGGCTTGGTGACGATCTCGATCAGCGGGACGCCCGCGCGGTTGTAGTCCAGCAGCGAGAACTCCGCGCCGTGGATGCGGCCGGTGGCGCCACCGACGTGCAGCGACTTGCCGGTGTCCTCCTCCATATGGGCCCGCTCGATGCCGACCTGGAAGATCTCGCCGTTCTCCAGCTCCAGGTCGAGGTAGCCGTTGAAGGCGATCGGCTCGTCGTACTGGGAGGTCTGGAAGTTCTTGGGCATGTCCGGGTAGAAGTAGTTCTTCCTGGCGAACCGGCACCACTGCGCGATCTCGCAGTTCAGCGCGAGGCCGATCCGGATGGCCGACTCCACCGCCTTGCCGTTGACCACCGGCAGCGAACCGGGCATGCCGAGGCAGGTCGGGCAGACCTGGGTGTTGGGCTCGGCGCCGAACGCGGTCGGGCAGCCGCAGAACATCTTGGTGTTGGTGTGCAGCTCGACGTGGACCTCCAGGCCCATGACCGGGTCGAACCGGTCCAGGACCTCGGCGTAGTCCATCAGGTCGGCGGTGATGGTCACTTAACAGCGCCCTTCCTGAAGTTGCGATACGCCAGCAGCAAGGCGGTGACCGCGGAGGCGATGCTGGTGATGGCGTTGGCCAGCGCCAGCTTGTCCTTGTCATTGCGGGCGACGCGCAGCCCGGAGATGGCGCTGGTGATACCGGCAACCGCACCGGCGAGTGCGAACGCGCCCTTGGCTTTCCTCATCGTGATCATGTTCTGCTCCTTCGCGATTCGATCAGCCTGCGACCTGGAGCTCGGGTACCCGATTGATCAACGCGCCATGCTGGGCGGCGTCCCGCGCCACCTCGTATGCCGCGGCCACCCGGTACATCCGCTCCTCGGCCAGCGCGGGCGCCATGATCTGCAGTCCCACCGGCAGCCCGTCCTCCTCGGCCAGCCCGCAGGGCACGCTCATCGCCGTGTTGCCCGCCAGGTTGGACGGGATCGTGCAGAGGTCGGCCAGGTACATGGCCATCGGGTCGTCGGTGCGCTCCCCGATCCGGAACGCCGTCGTCGGGGTTGTCGGCGAGACCAGCACGTCGACCTGTCCGAACGCGGCCTCGAAGTCGCGGGTGATCAGCGTGCGGACCTTCTGCGCCTGCCCGTAGTAGGCGTCGTAGTAGCCCGAGGACAACGCGTAGGTGCCGATCATGATGCGGCGCTTGACCTCGGCGCCGAAGCCCGCCTCGCGGGTCAGCGACATGACTTCCTCGGCGGAGCGCTCGGCGCCGTCGCCGACCCGCAGCCCGTAGCGCATGGCGTCGAAGCGGGCCAGGTTGGAGGAGGCCTCGCTTGGCGCGATCAGGTAGTACGCGGGCAGCGCGTAGGTGAAGTGGGGGCAGGACACCTCGACGACTTCCGCGCCGAGTGCGCGCAGCTGGTCGACGGCGGCGGTGAAGGCGGCCAGCACGCCCGCCTGGTAGCCCTCGCCGGTGAACTCCTTGACCACGCCGACCCGCACACCGCGCAGGTCGCCCCGCGCGCCCTGGCGGGCGGCCTCGACGACGGCCGGGACGGGGGCGTCGATGGAAGTGGAGTCCAGCGGGTCGTGGCCGGCGATCACCTCGTGCAGCAGCGCCGCGTCCAGCACCGTGCGGGCGCAGGGACCGGCCTGGTCCAGTGAAGATGAGAAGGCCACCAGCCCGTAGCGGGAGACACCGCCGTAGGTGGGCTTCACGCCCACCGTGCCGGTGACCGCGCCGGGCTGGCGGATCGAGCCGCCGGTGTCGGTGCCGATGGCCAGCGGCGCCTCGAAGGCGGCCAGCGCCGCGGAGGAGCCGCCGCCGGAGCCGCCGGGGATGCGGTCGGTGTCCCACGGGTTGCGGGTGGGGCCGTAGGCGGAGTTCTCGGTGGAGGAACCCATCGCGAACTCGTCCATGTTGGTCTTGCCGAGGATGACCACCCCGGCTTCCCGCAGCTTGCGGGTGACCGTGGCGTCATACGGCGGCCGCCAGCCTTCGAGCATCTTCGAGCCGCAGGTGGTGGGCATGTCGGAGGTGGTGAGCACGTCCTTCAGCGCCAGCGGGACGCCCGCCAGCGGGGACACCGGCTCACCCGCCGCGACCTGCTCGTCCACCCGGCGGGCGGCGGCGAGCGCGCCCTCGGCGTCGACGTGCAGGAACGCGTGCACCGCCGGGTCCACCGCCGCGATGCGGTCCAGGTGGGCCTGGGTCACCTCCACGGAGGAGACCTCGCGGGCGTGGATCTTCGCGGCGAGCTCGGCCGCGGTAAGCCTGATCATGTCGCTGTCCTTCGGTCCCAACGTGGCCGTCACTGTTCCTCCCCGAGGATTCGGGGCACCCGGAAGCGCCCCTCCTCGGCGGCCGGTGCGCCCGACAGCGCCTGTTCCTGGTTCAGGCCGGGGCGCACGACGTCCTCGCGGAAGACGTTGGTCAGCGGCACGGCGTGCGAGGTGGGCGGGATGTCATCGGCCGCGACCTCGCCGACCCTGGCCACCGACTGGAGGATCACGTCGAGCTGACCGGCGAAGACGTCCAGTTCCTGCTCGGTGACCGCCAGCCGGGCGAGCCGGGCGAGGTGGGCGACCTCGTCGCGCGAGATCGTGGGCACTGTTCAGACCCCCTGGTGGAAGCAAATGGGCATGTGCGCAGGGACCGGTCGAGTCTAGAGTGCTGTTTCCCTGCCAAGACCGAAGGCATGGTGCACGAGGAGTTACAGCCCGCGGCGACGAGCTGTAACCGGTGTCTGAGACAATCGGCTGCCGGACGAACTACGAGCCAGGAGGCGTACTGGCGTGTCCTTCCTGATCCGGGTTCAGCTCCCGGACCGGCCAGGAATGCTGGGTTCGGTGGCCACCGCGCTCGGCGATGTGGGAGCCGACATCCTCAGCGTGGATGTGGTCGAACGCGGATCCGGGCTGGCCATAGACGACCTGGTCGTCGAGCTGCCCAACGGCCGCCTGCCCGATGTGCTCATCACCGCCGCCGAGTCCGTGGACGGTGTCGAGGTGGACGCGGTCCGCCCCTACGCCGGTGTCCTGGACACCCACCGTGAGCTTGAGCTGGTCGAGGACATCGCCGAGCACCCCGCCGAGGGGCTCGGGCTGCTCGCCGACAACGTGCCGCGCATCATCCGCGCGGGCTGGGCCCTGATCGTGCGCGGCCGGGGCGACGGGACGCTGGAGCAGTTGGCCGCCTCCGCCGCCGCGCCGCAGACCGCGAAGCTGGACCTGCCCTGGCTGCCGTTGCAGAAGGCGACCGTGCTGGACGGCGACGAGGACTGGGTGCCCGGCACCTGGCAGGAGCTGGGCACCGAACTCGCGGCCACCCCCATCGGCAAGCCCGACCGGGTGCTGCTGGTCGGCCGTCCCGGCGGCCCCATGTTCCGTGCCGCCGAGGTGGCCCGCCTTGCCCACCTCGCGGGCATCGTCGCCGTGGTTCTGGACGGCTAACTCGGCTGGTCGTCGCGGCGGATGCGCTTGATGCGGGTGCGCCAGCCGTCCGCGGTGCGGACCACGACGTCGTTCAGGGTGATGACGCGGTCGATGGTCACGGAGACGCCGGGGCGGGTGTAGACGATCAGCTGGTGGGCGCGGACGCGGAGGGTGTCGGCGTCGGCTTGGCGGACTTCCAGGTCGCTGGTGATGTGCCGGGCCCGCGCGCCGACTTTGGCGGCGTTGGCGTGGTAGCCGCGGACGATGGCGGCCAGCGCCTCGGGGCCTTGCGCAGGGTCGGGGTAGGTGGGTGAGAGGAACTCGCCGTCAGGGGTGAAGGTGGCGGCCCAGGCCTCGGCTTCGCCGTCCTCGAGCAGGTGAATCTGGTGCGCGTAGAACTGGGCGATGGTCACGGCGAGGTCGGGTTCGACGGGCGTGGTGTGCGCCCAGTCGGGAACAAGATCGGTCACGGTTCCTGCATACCCGACCGGCGTGCCGCGTGGCGACCGAGTTATGCGGATCGGCGCGACCCCGCATAGCGATCAGCGGGCGACGTCGGGAAAGCGCATCATGTCGCCCTGCGGGGTCATGATGTCGCCCCAGGGGCGCATGGTGTCGTCCTGGGAGGTTTTCGGGTCGAGCTGCCCCCGAATCGAAGTCTAGTGCGATCGGTGCCTCAACACGCGCATCATCGTCTTCTGTGTCCGCCGCGCCTACCGTGTCCGCCGCGTTGTCCACAGTGGATAGTTCTCATGGGCGGCGTGCTCTGCGGCACCCTGCTGCTCGCCGTCACCGGATCGCCCGCCCCGATGGCGGGCAGCGTGGTGGCTACCGTGCCCTGCTTGAGCTGGTCGAGGACATCGCCGAGCATCCCGCCGAGGGGCTAGGGCTGCTCGCCGACAACGTGCCGCGCATCATCCGCGCGGGCTGGGCCCTGATCGTGCGCGGCCGGGGTGACAGGCGCAGCTGAGCCCAGCACCAGCGGATGTGGGGGAAGGCGCGCGGTGTGGGAGGGGTCAGCGGGCGCCGAGGGATTGGGCGTGGCGGACGAGGTCGACGTTTCCGCGGGCAGGGCTGCCGTCGGGGGCGGCGGTGGTGTCCTCCATGCCGATGCGGGTGTCGATGCCGCGGCGGATGGCGTCGGCCAGGACCGGCCAGGTGCTTTCGTCTTCGCCGTGCAGCAGCACCGGGAGGTCCTCGCCGAGCAGGTCGAGCATCGCGGCCGCCTCCGCCACCGCGTTGCCGACGGGGATGCCCACGGTTTCCACCAGTACGCGGTGGGTGCCGGGTGGCGGGCCGCCTGAGGCGCGGACGGCTTCGGCGTCGGTGGTGCTCCAGACGCCCAGTTCGATGCCGATGCCCGCTTGGTGCAGGGTCGCCGCGATGCGTTGCCAGCCTGTCTCGCAGACGTTGACCGACGCGAGGTCGGGTCGGCCCGCGGCCAGTCCCGACCAGCCCTCGAGCAGGCGTAGGCGGAGGTCGAGGTCGGGTTCGATCCAGGCGCCGGTGGACACGCTGAGCTGGGTGCCGGGGACGGCGGCGCGTACCGCGGAGACGGCGGTGCCGATGTCGGCGGGCGCCAGCGATTCGCGGCCCGCGGCGTCCCGTGGGTGCAGGTGCAGGCTGCCGACGCCGAGCGCGACCACTTCGGCGGCGTCGTCGGCGAGTTCCTGCGGGGTGACCGGGACCTCCGCGTGGTCGCGTCCCGAGCGACCGCCGTTGAGGCAGCACTGCAACACGGCTACAGCTCCAGTCCGTAGGCCAGCAGGGGCAGGTCCGGCACCGGCCGCCAGTCCCGGTCGGGCAGGCGGCGGAAGCCGAGCGAGGTGTAGATGCGCTGGGCGGCGTCCATGCCGCGTTGGCTGGACATCACCACCCTGCGCACGCCCAGTTCGCGGCCGCGCGCCACGACCGCCTCCACCAAGCGTTTGCCGATCCCTCGGCCGCGGGCCTCGGGGTGCACGGCGAGCATGCGGAACTCGATCTCCTCGGCAACGCATACTTCCGCGTACGGGGTGCCGGGCAGCGCGATGGTCACGGTGCCGAGCACGGTGTCCTCGGCGTCCACCGCCACCAGCAGTTCGGCGTGCTCGGCGCGGTCGGCCGCGTTACGCAGCGTGTTGGCGTATTCGCCGGTCTCCGCGCCGAGGTAGCCGTCGGCCTTGAATCCCAGGTAGGCGATCTCGCCCGCGGCGGTGAAATCACCCGGCAGGGCGTTGCGGACGGACAGCGGGCTCATTCGGCGACCAGCACCTTCTCGGCGGCGGCGTCAGGGCCGGATTCGAGCAGGACGCGGAAGCCCTCCTCGTCCAGCACCGGCACCTTGAGCTGGACCGCCTTGTCGTATTTGGAGCCCGGTGCCTCGCCCACGACGACGAACGCGGTCTTCTTCGACACCGAGCCCGCGGCCTTGCCGCCGCGGACCATGATGGCCTCCTTGGCCTCGTCGCGCGAGAAGGTGTCGAGGCTGCCGGTGACCACAATGGACAGACCCTCCAGGTTGCGAGGGATCGTGTCGTCGCGCTCGTCCTCCATGCGGACGCCTGCCTCTTGCCACTTGCGGACGATCTCGCGGTGCCAGTCGACGGCGAACCACTCGATGACCGCGGCGGCGATGGTGGGGCCGACGCCGTCGGCGGAGGCCAACTGCTCCTCGTCGGCCTCCTCGATGCCTGCCAGGGAGCCGAATTCGCGGGCCAGGGCCTGCGCCGCGGTGGGGCCGACGTGCCGGATGGACAGTCCGGCCAGGACTTTCCACAGTGGACGCTGTTTGGCGGCTTCCAGGTTCTCCAGCAGCTTGCGCCCGTTGGCGGACAGCTCGCCCGCCTTGGTCACGAACAGCGGCACCTTGAGCAGCTTGTCCTCGTCCAGGTCGAACACGTCGCCCTCGTCGGTGACCACGCCCGCCGTCAGCAGCGCGTTCGCCGACTCGAAGCCGAGCGCCTCGATGTCGAAGACCTTGCGGCCCGCGAGGTGGAACAGCCTTTCGCGCAGTTGGCCGGGGCAGCTTCGGGAGTTGGGGCAGCGGATGTCGACGTCGCTTTCCTTCTCCCTGCGCAGCGTCGTGCCGCACTCCGGGCATTCGGTGGGCATCACGAACTCGCGTTCGGAGCCGTCCCGCACGTCCACCACCGGGCCGAGGACCTCGGGGATCACGTCGCCCGCCTTGCGGATCACCACCCGGTCGCCGATGAGCACGCCCTTGCGGTGCACCTCGTCGGCGTTGTGCAGGGTCGCCATGGCCACCGTCGACCCGGCGACCTTCACCGGCTCCATCACCGCGTACGGGGTGACGCGACCGGTGCGGCCCACGTTGACCCTGATGTCCAGCAGCTGGGTGGTGGCCTCTTCCGGCGGGTACTTGTAGGCGATCGCCCACCGCGGTGCGCGCGAGGTGGTGCCCAGCCTGCGCTGCAGCGACACCTCGTCGACCTTCACCACGATGCCGTCGATCTCGTGCCGGGCGTCGTGGCGGCGCTCGCCCCACTGGTCGATGTGACCCAGCACCTCGTCCACCGTGGACAGCACGACGGTGTGCTCGGAGACCGGCAGACCCCAGGCCTTCAGCGCGGCGTAGGACTCGGACTGTCGGGTGGGTTCGAAGCCTTCGCGTTTGCCGAGGCCGTGCACGATCAGGCGCAGCGGCCGGGAGGCGGTGGCCCTGGGGTCCTTCTGCCGCAGGCTGCCCGCGGCGGCGTTGCGGGGGTTGGCGAACGGCGGCTTGCCCGCCTCCACCAGCTTCGCGTTGAGCTCGGCGAACTCGTCGACGGCGAAGAACACCTCGCCGCGCACCTCGACCAGCTTGGGCACCGGGTACTCGTCGTTGCCGGTGAGGTCCAGCGGCACGTCCCGCAGGGTGCGCATGTTGAGCGTGACGTCCTCGCCGGTACGGCCATCGCCCCTGGTCAGAGCGCGGGTCAGGTGGCCGTCGCGGTACAGGAGGTTGATCGCGAGGCCGTCGACCTTCAGCTCGCACAGGAAGTGGCAGCCGTCGACCTCGCGCGCCACCCGGTCCGCCCAGGCCCGCAGTTCGTCGGGGTCGAAGGCGTTGTCCAGGCTGAGCATCCGCTCCAGGTGGTCGTGGGCGGTGAACTCGGTGGCGAAGGTGCCGCCGACGGTCTGGGTCGGCGAGTCCGGGGTGACCAGTTCCGGGTACTGCTCTTCCATCCGCTGCAACTCGCGCAGCAGCGCGTCGAACTCGCCGTCGGAGATCGTGGGCCGGTCCAGCACGTAGTACCGGAACTGGTGGCCGCGGATCTCCTCGGCCAACTTGCCGTAGCTTTCCCGAACCTCGGGGGGCAAATCGCTGGTCACGCCCCGAGACTAACCGGCACCACCGACAGTTTCATCGCTGACAGGCTGGGTGAGCCGTTCATGGAACTGCCTCGCCAGCGTGCGGAAGGCGAGCAGGTCGATGGTGTTCTCCGGCTCCAACGCGGCGGTCTCCACCCGCCCGATCCGGTCCGCGGCCAGCCGCTCACCGAGGGTGGCGTCGAGCGGCAGGAAGGTCATCGCCGAGCGCGCCGCGTCACCCAGTTCGGCGAAGGCCGGGTGGTACACGGCGACGTCGATGACGCCCGCCTGCTCGTCGGGCTGGGCGACGATGCGCACATCGGCCAGCGCGAGCCGCTGCGTGCCGAGGTTGACCGTGACCTCGGTCGGGTCCGGCACGGCGGGCACCGAGTCGTGGTACTCCCAGATGGCGTCCGGCTCCGGGGCGACGGCCATCCAGGCGTCGGTGTAGACCCGCAGGTCCGGGTCGCCGTGCGAGCTGATCACCAACGCGTAGATGGCCCGCTCGCCGCGTTCGACGGCGAAGTGGAGGTCGGGGTGCAGCGCCGCCACCGTCTCGCACAGCACGTGCTCGATGCGGTTGGTGTCACGGTCGCCTAACGCCGCCGAAAGCCGCGGTAGGAGGTCGAACCACCGCTGCCAGAACTCCGCCGCCAACTGATCCGGGTCGGCGGCCGGTTCCGGGGTGTCCGGTCGGTCGGCGCGGCCGGTGAGCCGTCGCAGGAAACTCCACATGAATATCCATTGTGCTGCAGACCGATCGCGAGCGTCGGCCGTTTGGAACGGGTAACAGCGTGAACTTTTCAGCTCAGCGCGATCGGATTCGACCCCACTACCACCCTTCCGGCGGTTCCGTAAACGCCTTTCCCAGGTCGCGAACCATCGCCAGGGCTCGGCGGGTCCAAGCGGCGTCGGCGCCGGCGAGCCCGCAGGTCGGGGTGGCAATCGCCTGTTCGGCCAGCACCCGCCGGTCGAATCCGAGCTTGTCCACCAGCCGCAGGGCGGGGTCGGCGAGTGCCTTCAGCGTGGGCGGCGCGGCGGGCGCGGTGCCCGGCACCAGCCCGGCCAGCAGGGTGGTCTTCTCCTGCAGCGCCTCGCCCACCTCGTCGAGCAGCGCGGCGTCGTCCGCGTCGAGCAGCGTGAGGTCGACGGCCAGCCCGTGCGCGCCCGCCTTGCGCAGCAGCGCGATCGGTGGGCGCGGGGCGCAGCAGTGCGCGATCACCGGCACGCCGACGCCGCGGATCACCTTGGCCAGCAGGTCGACGGCGTCCGGCTCGGGCACGGCGGCGACCGTGCCGTAGCCGGACGGGGTGCGCAGCCTGCCCTGAAGGACCGCGGGCAGCGACGGCTCGTCCAGTTGCACGACGACGGAGGCACCGAGGCGGTTGGCGATCTCAGCGACGTGGCCTGCGAGTCCTTCGGTGAGGGACGCGGTGAACTCACGCAGCGCGCCGGGGTCGGTCAGCACGCGGTGGCCCCGGACGAGTTCGACGCCCGCCGCCAGCGTCCACGGGCCCGCGGCCTGCACCTTCAGCAGCGCGGGCTTGGCGCCTGCCTCCTCCACCGCCTGCTCAAGGGCGTCCAGATCCCTGGCCAGCAGGTCCACCGCGCGGCGGTGGTCCATACCGGGTCGGGCGGTCACCCGGTAGCCGGAGGGCACCAGTTCCACCGACAGGTCGACGAGCAGGGCCGCGGTGCGGCCGATGATGTCCGCGCCCAGCCCCCTGGCCGGTAGCTCGGGCAGGTGGGGCAGGTCGGGGAGTTCGCCGAGGACCAGTCGGGCCGCTTCGACGGGGTCGGTGCCGGGCAGCGAACCGATTCCGGTCGCGACCCCCGCGGGAAGTGTGCTCACACCCCGAGAAGTTACGCCGCCCGCCCTTCGAGGGTGTCAACCCATTGCACTTGAGGTCTAGACCACTTACCGTCGTTTCACCTTTGGCGGCCACCCCTGCGGCCACCCCCTGCGTCCAAAGGAGTTGTCCTGATGAGGAAAATCCGTGCGTTCGGCCTGGTGGCCGGGGCACTGGCGGTGCTGGTCGCCACCACGTTCTCGGTCACCTCGGCGACCGGAGCGCCCACCGCAACCGCCACGTTCACCAAGAGCTCGGAATGGGCAGGCGGCTACACCGGACAGTTCAGCATCGCGAGCACCGACCGGCTGGACGGCTGGACCTTGGAGTTCGACCTGCCCGCGGGCACCACCATGGGCGCGTACTGGGACGCCCTGCAATCCCGGTCCGGCGATCACTACACGATGACGCCCCGCGACTACAACCGCTCGGTGCCCGCCGGTGGTTCGGTCACCTTCGGGTTCAACGCCTCGGGCACCGGGACCCCGGTGAACTGCAAGCTCAACGGCTCCCCCTGTGCCGTCGCGCCGACCGGCACCAGCCAGCCGACGAGCACGACCAGCACCCCCGACCCCGGTCCGCCGCCGGGCGCGGCGGCGATCACCTCGGCGCCCTACATCGACATCACCTTCGAGAAGCCGACGCTCGCTGAGGTCGCGAAGGCCACCGGGCACAAGCACTTCACCCTGGCGTTCGCGCTGGGCGACAGCTCGGGCTGCAACCCCAAGTGGGGCGGCACGATCCCGATCGACGAGCCGCGGATCATCAACGGCATCAAGGAACTCAAGGCGCTCGGCGGTGACGTGATCATCGCGACCGGCGGCGCGGCGGGCCCGTACCTGGAGAGCGTCTGCGGTTCGTCGGCCGCGTTGCTGGCGGCCTACAAGAAGATCTTGGACGTGACCGGCGCGAACCACCTGGATGTGGACGTCGAGGCCACGATTCCGCAGGACATGGTGAACCAGGCGCTGGCCTCGCTGCAGAAGGAACGCGGCACCGCGATCTCCTACACGCTGCGGGTGCAGGGCGACGACTACGGCCTTGACCCCTACTCGGTGCAGGTTCTGCAGAGCGCGGCCAAGGCGGGCGTGAACGTGCTGGTGAACCCGATGACGATGGAGTTCGGCTCCAGCAAGCCGTCCTGGGGCGACGCGGTGATCTCCGCGGCGGAGGCGGTCTTGAAGCAGATGAAGCAGATCTGGCCGTCGCTGTCCGACGCCGAACTCAAGCGCCGGTTGGGGGTCACGCCGATGATCGGCCGCAACTTCAACGGCAAGATCTTCACCCAGGCCCACGCCAATCAGCTGATCTCGTGGGCCAGGTCCAACCACATCGGGCTGGTCGCGTTCTGGTCGGTGGGGCGTGACAACGGCGGCTGCCCTGGCGGCGGCATCTCGCCGACCTGTTCCAGCATCTCCCAGTCGCAGTACGAGTTCACCAAGATCTTCGCGGGCTTCACCGGCTAGGTCTTGGGGGTAGGCGGGGGGCTCGTCCGCGGGCTCCCCGCCTTCAGCCGAAGGGCAGGGCGGTGTCGAGGCGGGCCCAGCCGCCGCCCGCGGCGAGAATGCCGCGCACCTCCGTCACATGCTCGACGAAACAGGCCAGGTCCGCGTGCAGCATCGACGCCCGCTCGGCGTCCACCGGTGCCGTATCGCCCTCCCAGAGCCCGACCGGCACGCTGCACGCGAGCACCACGGAATGCAGCAGCCGCAGCACATCGGAGCCGGGCGGCGAGCCCGCGGGGAAGTACTCGCCTTCGATCTCGCCGCAGACCGTGAGCAGGTCGCGAAGCTGACTGGCGATGTGCCCGGGGGTGCCGTCCCAGGTGCAGTCCGGCCAGGCCCGCGTGCTCAGCTCCAGCCATAACCGCCAGCCTGCGGCCAGTTCTGCGTCGTCGCGCGGGGTCCAACCCATACCCACCACTGTGCCCGCGCCGGGGGCGCGACTCACGCGACGATGACGAAGGCCACGAAGCTGAACCCTCGACGTTCACCCGGGAGCGCGAACGGGTACTCCAGCCGCAGCATGGAAGGAGCTTCGCATGACCGAACGGATTGTTCAGCAGCGTGCCGATCTCCCTGCTGCCGAGCGTTCCACCGCTCAGCTGGTCTCCGACGCCGCCGAGCAGGTCAAGCGGCTGGTACGGGACGAGATGCAGCTCGCGGTGCACGAACTGCAGCGCAAGGGCAAGCAGGCCGGGACCGGCGCCGGATTGTTCGGCGCGGCAGGCATTCTGGCGCTGTACGCGGGCGGTGCGTTGATCGCGGCGCTGATCCTGGGGCTGGCGACGGCGTGGCCCGGGTGGGTCAGCGCGTTGGTCGTCGGCGCGGCACTGCTGCTGGCCGCCGGGGTCGCCGCGCTGATCGGGCGCGGGGCCATGAAGAAGGCCACTCCCCCGATGCCCGAGACGGCCGTGGAGAGCGTCAAGGAAGATCTGGCCGCGATCAGGCAGGGAGCCAAGCGATGAGTCCCTCGACCCGAACCAACGGGCGCAAGCCGTCGGAGGAGATGCTGCGGCGGGATGCCGAGCTCACTCGACAGGAGCTCGGCGAGACCGTGTCGGCGCTGACCGACAAACTGGACGACACGCGCAGAAAGACCACGCGCGGCGGCGGATTCGGCCTGCTCGCCATCGCGGGCGCGGTCGGCGTGTGGCTGATCGTCCGGTTCTTCCGGCACCGCCGGTGATCTCTCAGAATTAGCGCACCCCGGCTCAGCCGGATGGCGGCAGGGCGGCGATGCTAGAGGGGTGCCGGGCCCTGAGGTTGATCTCGCCGCTGTCCGCGCCGCCGCCGAGCGGCTCGCGCCCTTCGTCCGCTACACACCGTTGCTCCACGGCAGCGTCGATGGACGCTCCGTGATGTTCAAGCTGGAGCAGCTCCAGCTCACCGGGTCGTTCAAGATCCGAGGGGCCCTCAACGCACTGCTGGCAGGCGGCGAACTCCCCGTCCGGGTTGTCACCGCATCGGGTGGAAATCACGGGCTCGGAGTCGCCGCCGCCGCGGCTCTGCTCCGCGTACCGGCCACGGTGTACGTGCCGACGGGCGCGCCGGAGGACAAGGTGAGGCGCATCGCGAAGGCAGGCGCGGCCGTCGTCCGACATGGCTCCACCTACGCCGAGGCTGCGGAAGCGGCGCTCGCCGCGGCAGGCGAATCGGGCACCCGGTATCTGCACGCCTACGACGATCCCGACGTGGTCGCCGGACAGGGTTCGGTCGCGTTCGAGATCCTCGACGAGGTACCCGAGGTCGACGTGATCGCCTCGGCGGGCGGGGGTGGCGGCTTGGCCGCGGGCACGGCCATCGCGGCCGGGCGCGGGCGCGTGACCGTCGTGGTCGAACCCGAACGCTGCTGCTCCGTGCACGCCGCTCTGGAGGCGGGCTATCCGGTGGACACCGCGGTGGACTCGATCGCCGCCTCGGCCTTGGGCGCCTCACGGATCGGGACGCTGCCGTTCCAGGTGCTGAGCCAGTACCCGGTGCGGTCGCTGGTGGTCTCCGAGGACGAGATCCGTGACGCGCGGTCCCGGCTCTGGGAGGAGTTCCGGTTGGCGGTGGAACCCGCGGCGGCGGTGCCTTTCGCGGCTTGGCTGGCCGACCGCATCGAGGGCGAACTGCCCTGCATCGTGCTCTGCGGCGCCAACGCCGACTGGGTGCCCTCGGCGTGAATCGCCGTCACACGTCCGCGGTCGTGTCCCGGCATGACCAGCCAAAGCGCCCGATGACCTCGTGGTAGTCGTGGTCGGTGACGAAGTGAAAGCCTCTGCGCCGGAATTCGGCGATCTCCTGGCCGGTCAGCGCGCGGTGGTACCGGCGGCGGGTCTGGTCTTGGGGCAGTGGGCTGAGCGTGCCCGCGGCGACGTCGGGCAGGGCGGCGAGGAACAGGTCGATGGCGGCCACGTACAGCCTGGGCAGGTGCCAGAACAACGAGCGCGCCTTGTCGAAGGGCAGGTCGGCGGTGGCGACGACAGGTCCGTGGTCGATGATCGGGTCGACGACGTGCAGGGTGCAGGTGAGGTGCTGCCTGCCCGCGAGCAATGAGCGGGCGGGTCCGGCCAGCCCGGCGAACTCCGGTAGAGCTCCGGAATGGATGTTGAGCAGCCCCAGGTGTGGCAGTGTCAGGAGCGGCTCTCGGAAACGCCTGCCGAAACGGATGGCCAGGATCAGATCGGGGCCAAACGCGCGGGCTATTCGATAGCCGTCACCGCTGTTGATGTGTGTGATCTCCTGAATCGCGACCTGATGCTCGCGTGCCAGTTGGGTGAAGGTGAGGAGCTCACCGGAGGGAACCGGTCGCGCGTCCAGAGCCGGAAAGACCTGGTGGATCGAGACATCGGCGTCCAGCCACGTCTGCCGCTGCAGAGGACAGCCCGATTCGGGATCGGCCGGCGGCAAGGTCGTCAACACAACAGCCACAGTGTGTTCGGCGAGGTCGGCCAGCAGTCGGTTCAGTGCAACGCACACCACAAGGTCTCGTTGCCCGCAGACCAGAATGCGCACCGCTGACCTCGATCTCCGCGAGCGACACCGTCCCTTCCATCCTGCCGTTGGGACCGACCGTTAACAGGACACGATCGAGGGGTAAAGGTGCGCCCCCTCAGTGGGTGGCGGTGATGGTGGCGCTGCAGAGGACGATGTCGCCCGCGGGATCGGGGCGGTAGCAGACCACGGCCTGGCCGGGCGCCACGCCGCGCAGCGGCTCGCGCAGTTCCACCTGGACCGTGCCGCCGCAGGCTTCGACGACGGCGGGGGCCGTTCCGCCGTGGGCGCGGACCTGGGCGACGCATTCGGTGGGGCCGTCCAGCGGGGCGGGCCAGACGACGCGGTCGGCGGTGATGCGGGTGACGCCGAGGCGTTCCGCGCTGCCCACCCGGACGGTGCCGGTCACCGGCTCCAACGCCAGCACGTAGCGGGGCCTGCCGTCGGGCGCGGGCGCGTCGATGCCGAGGCCCTTGCGCTGGCCGACGGTGAAGCCGTGCACGCCGGTGTGCTCGCCGAGCACCGCTCCGGTCTCGTCGTCCACGAGCTTGCCGGGCGCCGCGCCCAGCTTCTCGGTGAGGAACCGGCGGGTGTTGCCGTCGGGGATGAAGCAGATGTCGTGGCTGTCGGGCTTCTCCGCCACCGCGAGGCCGCGTTCGGCGGCCTCGGCGCGCACCTGGTCCTTGGTGGAGCCGCCCAGCGGGAACATGGCGCCTGCCAACTGCTCGGGCGTCAGGGAGGCGAGCACATAGGACTGGTCCTTGTCGGCGTCCACACTGCGCCGCAGCTCCGGACGTCCATCCACAGTGGACAGCTGAGCGTAGTGGCCGGTGCAGACGGAGTCGAAGCCGAGTGCGACCGCCTTGTCCAGCAGCGCCGAGAACTTGATCTTCTCGTTGCAGCGCAGGCACGGGTTGGGGGTGCGGCCCGCGGCGTACTCGGCGACGAAGTCCTCGACCACGTCCTCGGTGAAGCGCTCGGCGAAGTCCCACACGTAGAACGGGATGCCCAGCACGTCGGCGGCTCGGCGGGCGTCGCGGGCGTCCTCGACGGTGCAGCAGCCGCGGGCCCCGGTGCGCAGTGTGCCCGGCTTGGCCGACAGCGCCAGGTGCACGCCGACGACCTCGTGTCCGGCCGCGACGGCTCGGGCGGCCGCCACCGCCGAGTCGACTCCGCCGCTCATCGCCGCCAGTATCCGCATCTCGCTACACCCTCGTACTCGTCTTGCGCCGCATCCCGGCCAGCCCGGCGCTGCGGGCCCGGTTCACCACCGGACCGATCGCCGCCGCCACTGCCGCAACGTCCGCGGGGCCCGAGGTATGCCCGAGCGAGAACCGCAGGGAGCCGCGCGCCGTGGCCGCGTCGGCGCCCATCGCCAACAGCACATGGCTGGGCTGGGCGACCCCGGCCGTGCACGCCGAGCCGGTGGAGCATTCGATGCCCCGCGCGTCCAGCAGCATCAGCAGGCTGTCGCCGTCGCAGCCGGGGAAGGTCAGGTGGGCGTTGCCCGGCAGCCTGCCCGGCCCGACGGGGGCGCCGTTGAGTATCGCATCCGGCACCGCGGACTGAACCGCGGCGATGAGGTCGTCCCGCAGCCGCGCCAGTTCGACCGCCCGCCTTGGCTGCTCGGCGACGGCCTCCCGGACGGCGACCGACAGCGCCACGATGCCCGGGGCGTCCAGGGTGCCGGAACGCACGTCGCGCTCCTGGCCGCCGCCGTGCAGCAGCGACTCGCAGGGCACATCGCGGCCCAGGAGCAGCACGCCGACGCCGTAGGGCCCGCCGACCTTGTGGCCGGTGACGGTCAGCGCGGAGGCACCGGAGGCGGCGAAGTCCACCGGCAGCGCGCCGACGGCCTGCACGGCGTCGGTGTGCAGCGGCACCCCGTGCTCGGCGGCCAGCCCGGTCAGGGTGGAGATCGGGTTCACGGTGCCGACCTCGTTGTTGGCCCACATCACGGTGGCCAGCGCCACCGAGTCGGGGTCGGCGGCCAGCGCCTCGGCGAACGCCTCGGGGTGCACCTGGCCGTGGGAGTCCACCGGCAGCCAGGTGACGTCGGCGCCTTCGTGCCGCTCCAGCCACTGCACGGCGTCCAGCACTGCGTGGTGCTCGGCCACCGAGGCCAGCACCCGGTTGCGGCGCGGGTCGGTGGCCTTGCGCGCCCAGTAGATGCCCTTGACCGCGAGGTTGTCGCTTTCGGTGCCGCCGCCGGTGAAGATCACCTCGCTGGGGCGGGCGCCGAGGGCGCCCGCGATCTCCTCGCGGGCCTCCTCGACGGCGCGGCGGGCGCGGCGTCCCGAGGAATGCAGCGAGGAGGCGTTGCCCAGGCCGGCCAACGCCTCGCTCATGGCGGTCACCGCCTGCGGCAGCATCGGGGTGGTCGCCGCGTGATCGAGGTAGGTCATCGCCCATCCAGGGTAGACCGACCCGGTGGCGGCGCTTACACGGTGGCGCCTCCACCGGTCGCGCTCGCTTCGGACCGTGATCACGTCTGCCAGCGGATGGGGAGGCGTTTGATGCCGTTCTGGAAGTTGGAGCGGAGCCTGACGGGCGGGCCCGCGAGTTCGACGGTGCCCAGCACGGTGAGCACGGCCTCGAACATCGCCCGTAGCTGAACGCGGGCAAGCTGGGCGCCGAGGCAGAAGTGCGGGCCGTGCCCGAAGGCGAGGTGCTCGCCTGCGTCGCGGCCGATGTCGAATGCCGCGGGCCGCTCGAAGACGCGCTCGTCGCGGTTGGCGGAGGAAAACCAGACGACGACCTTCTCGCCCGCTCGGATGCGCTCGCCGCCGAGTTCGGTGTCGGTGGTGGCGGTGCGGCGGAAGTGCATCACCGGTGTCCACCAGCGCAGCATCTCCTCCACGGCGCTCGGCAGCAGTTCCGGTTCCGCTCGCAGCCTGGCGTATTGCTCGGGATGGGACAGCAGCGCGATGAGGCCGCCGGGGATTCCGTTGCGCAGCGTCTCGTTGCCCGCCACCGAGAACAGCCAGAACAGGTTCTCGAACTCCTCGACGCTGACCTGCCCGTCGGTGGCGTCAAGTTGGGTCATCAGCACGCTCATCACGTCCTCGCCGGGGTGGCTGCGCCTGTAGGCGCCGAGTGCGTGGGCGTAGGCGTACAGGTCGGGCATGCCCGACCGGCTGCGCGGGTCGGGCATCGCGCCGTCGGGCCCCGGCCGTGGGCGCAGCCGCAGCGCGCGGCGCGCCAGGTCGGTGGCGCCCTCGGGGTCGAAGGCGGCGCTGACGGCGTACTCGGGGTCCTGGAAGCCGATGACGCGGTTGCTCCAGTCGTAGAGCAACCAGCGGTCATTCGCGGGCACACCGAACACGTCGGCCAGCGTCAGCAGCGGCAGTTCGGCGGCGACCTCCTTGGCGAAGTCGCACTCGCCACGCGCGGCGACCACCTCCACCAGCCGAAACGCCCGCGCCCGAATGCCGTCGGCCAGCTTCGCGACCGCCTTGGGTGTGAACGCCTTGGCCAGCAGCCTGCGCAGCCTGGAGTGCTCGGGTGGGTCCTGGTTGAGCATCATCCGACGCACGTAGGCGAGGTCCTCGGGCGACTGCGGGTCGCGGATCTGGGTGCCGCCGAGCTGCGAGGAGAACAAGGCCGGGGACCGCAGTACCTGGCGGACCTCGGCATGCCGGAGCACCAGCCAGCAGTCCGCGTCGGGGAGCCACCGTAGGGGCGATTCGGCGCGCAGCCGGGTGAGCAGGTCGTGCGGGACGCCCGTGGTGTAGGTGTCGGGGTCGATCAGCTCGCGGGCTTGCACAGGTGCGCCCGCAGCTGCTCCTCGAAGTCGGCGAGGATCTCGGCGGGCGGCTGGATCACCGACTGCACCGCCGCGTTGGCCTTGGCCGCCAACGTCCGGCGGTCGGTGTCCGCGGTGGACAGCTGCGGCAGCACGTGGACCTCGATGACCAGGCCCTTGATGCCCGCGACGCGGATCAGCGAGCGGTCCAGGGTGGCCTCGCCGACGAACGCCGCGCCCGTGGTGGGTCGACCGTCGGAGAGGCGGTAGCGCAGCGCGATGGGCTGCACCGGGACGCCCGCGTCGATGGCGGACTGGAAGAACGCCGACCGGAACCGGCCGGAGGCCAGCCCGCACCAGGTGGTGCCCTCGGCGAACACACCCACCACCGAGCCGCCGCGCAGCGCCTCGGTCACCTCGGCGACCGTCTTGGGCAGGGTGCGCAGCCGCTCACGGTCGAGGTAGAAGGTGCCCGCGGCGGTGGCCAGCGGGCCGACCAGCGGCCAGGAGCGCACCTCGCGCTTGGCCAGCATCCGGCTGGGCCGCACCCCGTTGCAGGCCGCGACGTCGAGCCAGGAGTTGTGGTTGAGCACCAGCAGCGCACCGGAGTCGAACTCGCGACGACCCCGGATCAGCAGTTTGACGCCGAAGCTGTTGACCAGCCAGCGGAACCAGGCGCCGATGAGCCTGCGCCGCGGGCGGCGGCGCAGGAACGGCAGCGCGAGCGCGATGAAGCCACCGCAGAGCAGCAGCACCGCAGCCATGAACAGCCGGAACGCCTGCCGGGGATAGGAGACCCTCGGCAGTGTGCGCGGCGGCGGTAGACAACCGTCGCCGCACGGCGAATGCGGCATCCAAGGATGCGAATGAGCTGCCCGCGATGGCTGGTTCACGCCGAATCCCCCAGGAAAAAGCGCAGATATCGCTTGTCGACCCTGTCCATGCTAAGCAGAACGAACAGGTCCGCGACACCGAAATCCTCATCGTGCGCGGGTTTGCCACAGACCCAGGCGCCCAGCCGCAGGTAGCCCTTCAGCAGCGGCGGCAGGTCGGCCTTGGCGGGCCGCTGCGCCGTGGTGGGGTCCCACGCCTTGTGCGGGTGAACGCGGTATTCCTCGGGCGCGTAGTACTTGCTGTGCACGATGTCCCACACACCGGCGGCCAGCGTGCCGCCGTCGTGCAGCGGGACCGAGGCGCAGCCCGCCAGCCAATTGTGGCCGGACAGGTGCATGTAGCGGGCGATGCCCGCCCACACCAGGCTGATGATCGCCCCGTTGCGGTGGTCGGGGTGCACGCAGGAGCGGCCGGTCTCGACCAGGCTGCCCTTCAGGTCACCCAGTGCGGAGAGGTCGAACTCCGTCTCGGAGTAGAACCGCCCGGCGGCCACCGCGCGCTCCGGGGGCAGCATCCGGTAGGTGCCGACGATGTCGCCGGTCTTGTCGTCCCGCACCACCAGGTGGTCGCAGAACTCGTCGAAGTGGTCGACGTCCAGACCCTCCACCTTGGAGTTCAGCGTGGCGCCCATCTCCTGGGCGAAGACCTCGTACCGCAACTTCTGGGCGGCGCGGACTTCATCACTGTCCCGTGCCACCAGCAGTGAGTAACGGGGCGCGTCCTCGGGAAGATCCGTGCCCGCGGGCGCGGAGCTGACGAGCAGTTGCGGCTGGGTCATACGATCGGTTTACCGTTCCGATTGGCCCGAGGGAAGTCATCGCGGTGACGCGTCAGTGGAAAATCGGTGAATCCCTGATAGCTCCACGGATGACAACCCGACGACTCCACCAGGGGTTTTCCCTGATGTGTCGGGTGGGCGGCGGTCTTATGCAAACTTTCTCCAGCTCCAACACATCGCAGCCGGAGAATCATCACGTTTGTGAGTTTGATCACGCTCGTAACGATCAGACTGAGCTATGCAATCGTCCATGATCACGGCAGGTGAAACGGCGGTGACCGCGCGTTCTGACGCCCTCGCGGCCCCATCGGTCACACCGGGAGGTCGCGTAGCCGGTTCGTGATCAACTGGAATGTGGCGGGCGCCAGCGTGATCCAGTCCGAGCCGTCCTGGCCCACCCGCTTCTCGATCAGGTACCGCCCGCTGCTCTGGACGTCCACGAACGTCAACGGATGGGGCGTGCGCTTCTTGCGGCCCTGCGCGTCGCGACCGGCTTTGAGCAGCTGGCCTCCACCCGATCGGGCTTGCGCCATCAGCTCCCGGATGTGCTGGGCGAGCCGCGCGCCGCCCTGCGGCGAGCCTGCCTGCTCGAGGTAGGAGTCCTGCTTTCGGCCGTCGGCGGCCATGATGCTCGCGGGGAAGGACAGCACCTTGCCGCGCCCAGCCGGGGCTCCCGGCAGCAGCGAGACCAGCGATTCCACCACCTGCTCGGGGCGTACCTCATCGATCGTGTACTGGTTGTCCTGCTGGCAGACCCGGGTCGCCAAGCCCCTGCCGACGCCGACGAAGGCCGTGCGGTCGTCATCCGGTGCCACGCCGAAGTACGCGTAGTACTCCACGGCGGGTCTGCCGACCAGCATCAGCACGTCGGCGAACTCCGGGTCGAGCCGTCTGCCTTCGGCCAGCCCTGCGCTCTGCAGCTCGCGCCAGCCGCAGTCGACGGAGCCGTCCACATCGAACTGGAGGATCTCCTCCTGCTGCTCGTATTTGGGCAGCAGGGCCTGGTGCGGCGTGGAGTAGCCCTCCGCCATCCACGCCGTGTAGAAGGCGTCGGCGGAGAGGGTGACCTTCCCCCCTGGAAGCACTGTTCCCCCTTGAGAGCGGCCGGTGATCCACCGGCTCTTGTCAGCCGCCGAGGACCGGTGGGACGACTCGCGGCAGTTCGCCGACGATCTCGTTGCCGTTGTCCTCGCTGATGAGGTAGTTGGCGGTGCGGTGTTCCTTGTCGTCATCACCGCCGCGACCCACGCCGCCCGCACCGGCACCGCCCATACCGCCCGCGCCACCGGCACCCGCGGGGCCACGGACGCCTGCGCCACCGCGGTTGGAGCCTGGGCCGTCGGGGTCCAGCATCCCGGCGCCGCCACCGGGGCCGAAGCCCGCTCGGCTCGGCAGCCCAGGGGCTTGCCATCGTCGGCGAGGCGCCACAGGCGGCAGACCCACTCGCCCGATGTGGAAGTTTCCTTGGCCCATGCAGGGGCTGCGTTGCGGGACTCGAAGAATCCTGCGGGCGGCGTGATTGCTGTGCCTGCTCGGGAGTGGTCCGCGTTCCTTGGCGGGCTCAAGCCTGGGCGGTTGGACAGGCGGTAGACCGCAAACAAAACGGTGGCCACCCTGTTCGGGCGGCCACCGCCTGGTTTGTGCAGCGCGGGCTTAGCCCTTGCGCTTGGCTACCTCGTCGGTGAGCTGCGGGGCTACCTTGAAGAGGTCGCCGACGATGCCGTAGTCGGCGATCTCGAAGATCGGCGCCTCGTCGTCCTTGTTCACCGCGACGATCGTCTTGGACGTCTGCATGCCGGCGCGGTGCTGGATGGCGCCGGAAATGCCCAGGGCGATGTAGAGCTGCGGCGAGACCGTCTTGCCAGTCTGGCCGACCTGGAACTGGTGGGGGTAGTAGCCGGAGTCGACCGCGGCTCGGGACGCGCCGACCGCTGCGCCGAGGGTGTCGGCGAGCTTCTCCACTACCGCGAAGTTCTCGGCAGAACCGACGCCGCGGCCACCGGAGACGACGACCGTCGCCTCGGTCAGCTCGGGGCGTTCGCCGCCTTCGATGATCTCGCGGCCGGTGATCTTTGCCGACTTGGAGGCGTCCACGGCGGGGACGTCCACCGTCTCCTCGGTGCCCGCGCCTGCGGACTCCGCGGCCTCGATGCCGCCGGGGCGGACCGTGATGATCGCGGTGCCGGTAGTGGCCTGGGACTGCACGATGAACGAGCCACCGAAGATGGACTGCGTCGCGGTGCCGTCATCGGCCAGGTCGACCGCGTCGCCGAGCAGGCCGAAGCCGGTGCGCACGGCCAGCCGACCGGCGACCTCCTTGCCTGTGACGGTGGCGGAGGTGATCACGGCGGCGGGCTGGACCTTCTCCACCAGGGCGCCGAGGACGTCGACGACCGGGGTGACCAGGTAGGACACGGCCTCATCCGATTCGGCGACGTAGATCTTGTCGGCGCCGTAGGCGGTGAGCGAGTCCTTCAGCTTGGCGGCGGTGCCGGGGGCGCCGACCACGACGGCCGACGGCGAGCCCAGCTTCTTCGCGGCGGTCAGCAGTTCGAGGCTGACCTTCTTGATCTCGCCGTCGGTGTGGTCGACGAGGACCAGAACCTCAGACATCTGTTCTCCTCGAATTTCTTACGACGGTCAGATCAGCTTCTGGGAGACGAGGTACTCGGCGATCTTGGCACCGCCGTCGCCCTCGTCGGCGACCTTCTGGCCACCGGCACGCGGCGGCTTCGGCGAGGCCGAGGTCACCTTGGAGGTGGCGTTGGCGAGGCCGACCTCGCTCGCGTCGATGCCCGCGTCGGCGAGGGTGAGCACGTCGACCTTCTTCTTCTTGGCCGCCATGATGCCCTTGAAGGAGGGGTACCGAGGCTCGTTGATCTTCTCGGTCACGCTCACCACGGCGGGCAGCGGAGCCTCGAGCTTGGTCAGGCCCTCGTCGGTCTCGCGCTCGACGCGCACCGTGGTGCCGTCGATCTCGACCTTGCGGGCGTGGGTGAGCTGGGGCAGGCCGAGGACCTCGGCGACCATGGCCGGGATCGCGCCGATGCGGCCGTCGGTGGCCTCGTTACCGGCGATCACCAGGTCGACCTGGCCGACCGTGCCGATGAGCTTGGCCAGTGCCTTGGCGGTCTGCACCGCGCAGGAGCCGTGCAGTGCCTCATCGGAGAGGTGCACCGCCTTGTCGGCTCCCATCGACAGCGCCTTGCGGATGGCTTCGGTGGCCCGGTCCGGTCCCATGCTCACCACGGTGACCTCGGCCTCGCCCGCCTCTTTGATGCGCAGGGCCTCCTCGACGGCGCGCTCGTTGATTTCGTCGAGCACGGCATCGGCGGCTTCGCGATCCAGGGTGAAGTCACCGTCGGTGAGCTTGCGCTCGGACCAGGTGTCCGGCACCTGCTTGATCAGAACGACGATATTCATGGGCCTTCTTCGACCTCCAGAGAACCTTCCGCACAACCGGACGTGGGCCTGCGTGGTGGGTCAGACCCTGCCATCAGCCTGCCGTAAGACAACAGCAGGTGTGGGCTTTGCAATGCTACTCGTCAGTAACTTCACCGCAAGTTGTCACAGCGATCAACAAAGCGTGAGGGTACTCACGGTCTGAGGCCAATAGTCCGATTGGCCTCACGAATGGGTGAGAACAACCGATAGCCTCGGCTCCCATGGTTGGCAGAGTAGCCATCGTCACCGATTCCACCGCCTCGCTCCCCCTGTCGGTGAGCGAGGAACTGGGGATCAACGTCGTCCAGTTGCAGCTTCGCGTCGGCGACTCCTGGAACGACGAGCGGAGAATTCCCTCTCCCGAGGTGGCCAAGGCCATGCGCGCGGAGGTCCCGGTGTCCACCTCGCCGCCGGAACCCGCCGCCTTCTTCTGGGCCTACCAGGAGGCCGCCTCGCGCGGCGCCTCCGCGGTGATCTCCATGCACATCTCCGCCCGCCAATCGCAGACCTGCGTCGCGGCCCAGCAGGCCGCCGCCGAGGTCGGCGTACCTGTGCACGTGGTGGACTCGCAGACCAGCGGCATGAGCCTGGGCTACGCGGTGATCAGCGCGGCCCGCGCGGCCTGGCAGGGCGCCACCGCCGACCAGGTCCTGCGCGAGGTGGGCCAGCGGCTGCACGGCAGCACCCAACTGGTGTACGTCGACACCCTGGAGTACCTGCGGCGCGGCGGCCGGATCGGCGCCGCACAGGCCTGGATCGGCACCGCGCTGTCCATCAAGCCGCTGCTGCACATCAGCGAGGGCCAGATCGCGCCGCTGGCAAAGGCCCGCGGCGAGCGCAAGGCGATGAAGCACCTGGTGTCGACGGCGGTGGAGAAGGCCGCGGGGCGCTGGGTGGACATCGCCGTCGAGCACTTCGACGCCCCCGAGCGGGCGATCGCCCTGTCGCACGCGCTGCGCAAGGCCGTGCCGAACATCCGGGAGTTCATCACCACCGAGGGAAGCTGCGTGATCGGCGCGCACACCGGACCGGGTTCACTCGGCGTCGCGGTCGCCCCCTGCTAGTTACCCGGCGGTAGGGTGCCGCCATGAGTTCATCGCTGCCGCTGACCGGCGAGCGGACGGTTCCCGGCATCGCCGAGGAGACGTACTGGTTCGCCCGGCATGAGGCCGCCTACCACCTGCTGCTGCCGCGGTGCGCGGACGCCGTCGTGCTGGAGGCGGGCTGCGGCGAGGGCTACGGCGCCCAGCTGATCAGCGACGTGGCGCGGCAGGTGGTGGCCCTGGACTACGACGAGCTCACCATCGCCCACGTCGGCCGCGCCTACCCCCGGCTGGGCGCGGTGCGCGGCAACCTGGCGGTGCTGCCGCTGCGGGACGGCTCCATCGACGTGGTGGCCAACTTGCAGGTGATCGAACACCTCTGGGACCAGCCGGGGTTCCTGCGCGAATGCGCGCGGGTGCTGCGCCCCGGCGGACAGTTGCTGATCACCACCCCCAACCGGCTGACCTTCACCCCAGACAGCGATACACCGGTGAACCCCTTCCACACCAAGGAATTCGCACCGTCCGAACTGGATGAACTGTTGCGTGACACCGGCTTCCGGGTTGAGCTGTTCGCCGGGCTGCACCACGGGCCGCGGCTGCGCTCGTTGGACGCCAAACACGGCGGCTCGATCATCGACGCGCAACTCGCCCTGGCCGACGGCACGCCGTGGCCCGCCGAGCTGCGCTCCGATGTGACCTCGGTGGGGATCGCGGACTTCAAGGTCTCCACCGAGAACCTGGACGCGAGCCTGGACCTGATCGCGGTGGGCCGCGTTGGCTGAGCCGAAGGGATCGTTCTGCCTGGTGCTGCACAGCCACCTGCCGTGGCTGGCGCACCACGGCGGCTGGCCGGTCGGCGAGGAGTGGCTGTACCAGGCGTGGGCCAACTCCTACCTGCCCGTGGTGGACCTGCTGCGGCGCCTCGGCGAGCGGGGCATGCGGCAGGTGCTGACGCTCGGCATCACCCCGGTGCTGGCCGCGCAACTGGACGACCCGTACTCGCTCGACGGCTTCCACCACTGGTTGGGCAACTGGCGGCTGCGCGCGGACTACGCCGCGAGCCGCTGGGGCGGCCGGTGGAAGGCCGCACCCGCGCTGCGCGATCTGGCCGCCGCCACCCACCGCCAGGCCGAGCAGGCGCTGGCGCAATTCGAAAGCCGCTGGCGGCACGGGTTCTCACCACTGCTCCGTTCCCTTGTGGACGGTGAGGTGATCGAGCTGCTCGGCGGTCCCGCCACCCACCCGTTCCAGCCGCTGCTGGACGAGCGGCTGCGGGCCTTCGCGCTGGACGCGGGCCTGGCCGACACCCGGCTTCGGTTGGGCCGCGCACCGGAAGGCATCTGGGCGCCCGAGTGCGGCTACGCACCCGGCATGGAGGCGGGCTACGCCGCGGCAGGCGTGCGGCGGTTCCTGGTGGACGGGCCCGCGCTGCGTGGCGACACCGCCGCGGCGCGACCGGTCGGGTCGAGCGACGTGATGTGCTTCGGCCGCGACCTCGAGGTGTCCTACCGGGTGTGGTCGCCCAAGGTCGGCTACCCGGGCGACCCCGCGTACCGGGACTTCCACACCTATGACCACCCCAGCGGCCTCAAGCCCGCGCGGGTGACCGGACGGAAGGTCGACCCGGAGCGCAAGGAGCCCTACGACCCCGACCTGGCCGCCGCGGCGGTGCGGCGGCACGCCACGGACTTCGTGCAGGTGGTCAGCGACCGGTTGGACGAGTTGGCGGCCCGCGGCGGCAGGCCGGGGCTGGTGGTGGCCGCCTACGACACCGAGCTGTACGGGCACTGGTGGCATGAGGGGCCCGCGTGGCTGGAGACAGTGCTCACCGAACTGCCTGCGGCCGGGGTGCGGGTGACCACGCTGCGGGGCGCGCTGGAAGCCGGTCACGTCGGACCGCCCGTGGAACTGCCCGCCTCGTCGTGGGGCTCCGGCAAGGACTGGCGGGTGTGGGACGGCGAGCAGGTCGCCGACCTGGTGGACACCAACGCCGAGGTGCAGCAGCACCTGCTGAAGCTGGCCGCGTCCTGGCAGCGCGGCGACCTGCGCGATCCGGCGCGGGACCAGCTGGTGCGGGAGGCGCTGCTCGCGCTGTCCAGCGACTGGGCGTTCATGGTCACCAAGGACTCCGCGGCCGGTTACGCCCGCGACCGGGCCCACGCGCACACCGCCCGCTTCTTCGAACTCGCCGCGCTGCTCGAACGCGGCAGTCCCGCCGCGAGAGCACTGGCAGCCGAACAGCGGGCGACGGACGGGCCCTTCGGCCACCTCGACGCCCGACGGTTGGCGCCCTCCATCAGCTGAGGCCCCCAGCGGCCTGCGTCCAGCATCAACTGATCGGTGGATCCCGAATCCACCGCACCCCGACCCGTCAGGTCGATCCGCGCTGAGGTGGCTGGAGGCAGGCTTCCCTCAACAGGCCTGGGCAGGGTCGTGAGTGCGCGGTCGCGTTCGGAGGAGACCGCACAGCCAGGAGCGCTGACCAGGCACACGTCAACGGATGGGGGATGCGGATGCCCGCGATAGAGGTACGCGAGCTGCGCAAGAGCTACGGGGAGAAGGTGGCGGTCGCGGACGTCTCGTTCAGCGTGGGGCGGGGCGAGATCTTCGGGATCCTGGGGCCCAACGGGGCTGGGAAGACCACCACGGTGGAGTGCGTGACCGGGCTGCGCAGGCCCGATGGCGGGACGGTGTCGGTGCTGGGGCTGGACCCGCGGCGGGACCGGGACGAGCTGCGGCAACGGGTGGGTGTGCAGTTGCAGGAGAGCAGGCTGCCGGACCTGATTCGGGTGGGCGAGGCGGTCGAGTTGTACGCCTCGTTCTACGCCCAGCCCGCCGACCCGGACCGCCTGCTGGCCGAGTTGGGGCTCATCGAGAAGCGGAACACCGCGTTCAAGAAGCTCTCCGGCGGCCAGAAGCAGCGGCTGTCGATCGCCTTGGCCTTGATCGGCAATCCGGAGATCGCGGTGCTGGACGAGCTCACGACCGGGCTGGACCCGCAGGCGCGGCGGGACACCTGGGAGCTGATCGAGAAGATCCGCGACCGCGGCGTGACCATCCTGCTGGTCAGCCACTTCATGGAGGAGGCCGAGCGGCTCTGCGATCGGCTGGCGATCATCGACAACGGCCGGGTGGTGGCGGTGGACAGCCCGGTGGGGATGGTCAACCGGGTGGTCTCCGAACAGCGGCTGCGGTTCCGCCCGTCGGCGCCGCTGGACCTGAAGCTGCTCACCGACCTGCCCGCGGTGGCCGACGCGAGCCGCAGCGGCTCGCAGATCATCGTGACCGGCGACCAGGATGTGCTGCCCGCGGTGGTCACGCTGCTGGCGCGCAACCAGATCGTGGCGACCGACCTGCGCCTGGAGCAGGCGAACCTGGACGACGCATTCGTAGCCCTCACCGGGCGGACCCTGGAGGGGGAGAAATGAGCACTCCGTCCGTGACGCAGCGTTCCTCGAAGAAGGGCGGTTCGGCAGGCACCCTGGTCGGCATCACGGCGCTGGAGGCCAAGCTGTTCCTGCGGGAGCGGTCGATGGCGTTCTTCTCCCTCGCCCTTCCCACCCTGATCCTCGTCGTGATGGGTCTCATCCCGGGGTTGCGCAAGGCCGACGAGAAGTTCGGCGGGGTGTCCTTCGTGGAGTTCTTCATGCCCTCGCTGATCGTGGTCAGCATCGCGCTGATGAGCGTGAACCTGCTGCCCCAACGACTAGCCGCCTACCGCGAGCAAGGCATCCTGCGCAGGCTGTCCACCACCCCGGTGAACCCGGCGAAGCTGCTCGTCGCGCAGTTGGTGATCCACTTGGCGGTCGCGGTGCTGGGAGCGGTGCTGCTGGTGCTCGTCGGCAACCTCGCCTTCGGGGTGGCGTTGCCACGCAACCCGGGCGGGTTTTTGCTGGCCTGCCTGCTCGGCACCACGGCGTTGTTCGCGCTCGGCCTGATGGCGGCGGCCATCGCCCCGAGCGCCAGAGCCGCCACGGCGATCGCGCTGCCGATCTTCTTCGTCTCGATGTTCTTCGGCGGCGTGTACCTGCCGCGGTTCCTGCTGCCGGAGCTTCTGTTGCGCATCGGCGACTACGTCCCGCCCAGCGTGCAACCCATCCAAGACGCGTGGACCGGCACTACCCCCGCGGCGTTGCCGCTGGTCATAATGGCTGCGATAACACTGGGGGCGGGAGCGGTGGCCGCCAAGTCGTTCCGCTGGGACTAGATGGTGACGCTCTTCGGAGAAGATGGCTGGCGTCAGTTGCGAGTGCCTGGCGCCATCTCCGGGTTCATGCTCGTCGCCTCGACGGTGCTGGCACTGGCCGTCGAGGAGCACACCGGCACCCCGGACTGGTCACAACGGCTGACCACGATCGGCCTTGCGGTGCTGGCGGGCAGTTGGCTGCTCCTCACCGCGACGCTGCGCGTGGAGTGGGAGCAGCGCCGGGTCCGCTCGATCGTGTTCTTCGCCGGTTTCCTGGCGCTCACCCTGCTGCTGGTCACCCGCAGCGGGTGGTACGGCGCGTTCGCCTGGTCCGGCTACCTGTACGCCATCGCGTTGTTCCCCGGTCGCTGGGTCATCGCGGGCATGATCTCGGTGGCGGTGTTGTCGGCGCTGTCGCAGTGGGGCGGCACCCTTCCCGAGGCCAGGAGCGGCCCCGTGGCGGCCTTCGCGGGCACCATCGCGCTGAACGCCATCCCGGCCACGATCATGGGACTGATCGGACGGGCGGTGGAGCTGGAGAGCGAGCAGCGCCGCCGGATGGTGGACGAGCTCGCGCAGGCCAACGCGAAGCTGGAGGCGACGCTGGCGGAAAACGCGGGCCTGCACAACCAGCTCGTGGTGCAGGCGCGGGAGGCGGGCGTGCTGGACGAGCGGCAGCGGCTGGCCGCGGAGATCCACGACACGCTGGCGCAAGGCCTGACCGGCATCGTCCGGCAACTGGAGGCCGCCGAGCTCGACCCGGCGCACTGGCAGCGGCACGTCAGCACCGCGCAGACCCTCGCCAGGGACAACCTCACCGAGGCCCGGCGCTCGGTGGCGGCGCTGAGCCCGCAGTCGCTGCAGGAGGCCCACCTGCCCGAGGCCATCGCCGACCTCGCCCGCGGCTGGACGTCGACCGCGGGCGTCCCGGTGCGGGTGGAGACCAACGGCGAGGTCCGCAGGCTGACCACCGACATCGACGTCACCCTGTTCAGGGTGGCGCAGGAGGCACTGACCAACGTGGCCAAACACGCCCGCGCGAGCAGGGTCGGCCTCACCCTGTCCTACCTGGAGGACGTGGTGCTGCTCGACGTCCGCGACGATGGCGTCGGGTTCGTGCCGGGCGGCGTGGGCTTCGGGCTGTCGGCGATGCGGCAGCGGCTGGAGCGGGTGGCGGGCAGGCTGGAGATCGAAAGCACTCCCGGCGAGGGCACCACGGTCAACGCGACCGTGCCCGCGATCGGCGCGGCCCTGTGATCCGCCTGCTCATCGCCGACGACCATCCGATCGTGCGAGACGGCCTGCGCGGAGTGCTCTCCAGCGACCCGCAGTTCGAGGTGCTCGGGGAGGCCGCCAACGGCGCTCAGGCGGTGGCGATGGCACAGTCGCTGGCGCCGGACGTGGTGCTGATGGACCTGCGGATGCCCGAGTTGGACGGGGTCAGCGCGATCCGGCGGATGGCCGAGCTCGGCCTGCCCGCGCGGGTGCTGGTGTTGACCACGTATGACACCGACGCCGACGTGCTGCCCGCGATCGAGGCGGGCGCGACCGGCTACCTGCTCAAGGACGCCCCGCGCGACGACCTGATCCGCGCCATCCTCGCGGCGTTCCGCGGCGAGGCAGTGCTGTCCCCGTCGGTGGCCGGGAAGCTGATGGGCCAGGTGCGGCGCCCGGCGCCCGAGGTGCTGAGCGCTCGTGAGCTGGAAGTCCTGCGGCTGGTCGCCGCGGGCAGCACGAACCGCGAGGCCGCCGCCGCCCTGTTCATCAGCGAGGCCACCATCAAGACCCACCTCCTGCACGTCTACGAGAAGCTGGGCGTCCGGGACCGGGCCGCCGCCGTCAGCGAGGCGTACAAACGGGGTCTGCTTGGCTAGCTCTGAGCACTCTTACTACCGGCGGGTAACATATGGTGTCCGCCAGGAGAATGGAGTCGTATGCGCGTCCTGATGCTCTCCTGGGAATACCCGCCCGTCGTGGTGGGCGGACTGGGCAGGCACGTGCACGCCCTCGCGGTGGAACTGGCCAAGCAGGGCCATGAGGTGGTCGTGCTGTGCAGGCAGCCGACCGGCAGCGACGCGGGCACCCACCCCACCACTGACACCGTCGCCGAGGGCGTGCGGCTGATCCGGGTGGCCGAGGACCCCGCGCATCTGAGCTTCGAGCATGACCTGGTGGGCTGGACGCTCGCGATGGGCCACGCGATGACCCGGGCCGGGTACACCCTGCTCGCCGACTGGCGCCCCGAGGTGGTGCACGCCCACGACTGGCTGGTGGCCCATCCGGCCATCGCGCTGGCCGAGGCCGCGGGCGTGCCGCTGGTGTCGACCGTGCACGCCACCGAGGCGGGCCGCCACAGCGGCTGGCTGTCCCACCCGCTGAACCAGCAGGTCCACTCGGTGGAGTGGTGGCTGGCCAACCGCTCCGACGCGGTGATCACCTGCTCCTCGGCCATGCGCGAGGAGGTCACGCACCTGTTCGAGGTGGACCCCTCGTTGATCACCGTGCTGCACAACGGCATCGAGCCGCGAAGCTGGCGGGTCCGGCCCGCCGAGGTCGCCAAGGTCCGCGCGGAGTTCGCCGCCGAGGACGAGCAGCTACTGCTCTACTTCGGGCGCCTGGAGTGGGAGAAGGGCGTGCAGGACCTGCTGGCCGCGCTGCCCCGCATCCGCCGCACCCATCCCCGCACCCGCCTGGTCGTCGCGGGCCGCGGCCGCCAGCTTCAGCTGTTGCAGGACCAGGCCCGCAAACACCGCGTCAAGCGCGCCGTGACCTTCGTCGGCCACCTCCCCGACCGCACCTTGACGGCGCTGGTGGCCTGCGCCGACGCCATCACGCTGCCCAGCCGCTACGAGCCCTTCGGCATCGTCGCCCTTGAGGCGGCGGCCGCGGGCACCCCTTTGGTCACCTCCACCGCGGGCGGCCTCGGCGAGATCGTCCGCGACGGCGAAACCGGCCTGTCCTTCCCGCCCGGTGACATCCCCAGGATCGCCGACGCCGTCCGCCGGGTCCTCAACGACCCCAAGGCTGCCGCCCACCGCGCCAAGGCCGCCAAGGCCCGTCTGGCGACGGATTTCAACTGGACGCATATCGCCCGCGACACCGCGGCCCGCTACGCGGTGACCGAGCGCCGCGCCCACTCTCCGCTCCCCCGCCCGAAGATCGCCTCGGGCAACGCCTTCACCCAGACGTAGGACGTCAGACCGGCGTCGAGCCCGACTGCATCTTCTGTGCAGCATTTTGAATGCGACAGGAATGAGACTGGTGCATGCCTGCAATCCTCACAGCGCGCCGTCGGCGGGCCACCGAGTATCAGGTGTGCCGAACGGCGCGGTCGGCTTTGCGGGCCATGTCGGCGATCGCGGCCTCGCGGGCGCGGCGTTCGACTACGGAGGCCTCGAAGTCGGCCTTGCGGTTGCGGACCACACGGGCCGGGATGCCGACCGCGATCGAGTACGGCGGGATCTCGCCGCGGGCGACGGCGTGGGCGCCGAGCACGCTGCCTCGGCCGATGCGGCAGCCGCGGAGCACGGCGACCTTGGTGCCCAGCCAGCAGTCGGGGCCGATGCGGACCGGGGTTTTGACGATGCCCTGGTCCTTGATGGGCAGGTCGAGGCGGTCCATGCGGTGGTCGAAGTCGTTGATGTAGACGTCGTCGGCGAGCAGCGTGGAGGCGCCGATTTCCACGTCCAGATAGCAGTTCACGGTGACGTTGTTGCCGAAGACAGCCTTGTCGCCGATACGCACCGAGCCCTCGTGGCACCTAATGGCCGTGCCGTCTCCAATGTGCACCCAGCGGCCGATCTCCATTCGGGCATAGCCGCGGCGGCAGGAGATGCGGACGCCCCTGCCGAGGAAAACCAGGCCGTGCATCCGAATGTTCGGATAGAGCAGCCGCAGGCGCAGCAGGCGCCAGTATCGGACCAGGTACCAGGGGGTGTAGGCGCGATGCCGCAGCACCCACCGGAGCGAGGCGAAGGTGAGAAATCGGGCGCTGGGAATCGTCACGAGCAATGCACCTTACCGGGCAGGTCGGCATTACCGGAAAGCGGCAACATCACCATCAACCAGATAACGACTCGGCCACCCATCCGTAAAGCCATTCATCCGTCAACTACACCGTTTAGGGTGAACAACATGCCACGGATACCGCTGATCATCGACACCGACCCCGGTGTGGACGACGCGTACGCCCTCGCGCTGGCCGCGGCCAGCCCCGAGGTCGACCTGCGTGCAGTGACCACGGTCTTCGGCAACGTCAGTCTGGGGACGACCACCGAGAACGCGCTGCGCATCCTGGCTCTGTGCGGTCGCCAGGACGTGCCTGTCGCGCCCGGCGCCGAGCGCCCGCTGATCTACCCGATGGCCGACCGCGAGATCAATGTGCATGGTGCCGACGGGCTCGGCGGGATGGCGCCACGGCTGCCCGCGCCCGCGCCGGTCAGCAAGCTGCGGGCGGTCGAGTTGATGGCCGAGGTGCTCGGCAACTCCGAGGTGCCGGTGACGCTCGCCGCGATCGGTCCGCTCACCAACGTCGCGGCGCTGCTGGCCGCCCACCCCGATCTGGCGGGCCGCATCGGCAGGCTGGTGGTGATGGGCGGTTCCATGGGCATGGGCAACGTGACCCCGACGGCCGAATTCAACATCTGGGCCGATCCGGAGGCCGCCCGCCGGGTGCTGGTCGAGGAGGACATCCCGATCACGCTAATCCCACTGGACCTGACTTACCGGTGTGCGGTGGGCACCGACTGGCTTGGCGAACTGGGGTCGTCGGGTCCGGTCGGCGACGCGCTGATCGCGCTGAGCGAGGTCTACCGGTCCTTCTACTCCCGCGCGATGGGGCACGACATGCTGGTGCTGCACGACGCGGTCGCGCTCGCCGAGGCGATCCAGCCGGGCATCCTGTCCTGTAGGCGCTACCCGGTGGAGGTGGCCTGCGGGATGGGTCCGGCGCGCGGCACCACGATCGTGGATCAGCGGCCGTTGAACACGCTCTCCCGCGGCCGCGAGATCGACATCGCGTTGGACGCCGACCTGGTGGCGCTCAAGCAGTTCCTGCTCCGCCGTCTCGCCGGGCTCGCACCCGTCACCTAGCGAGATGGTCGGCCAGCGGCGCCCAGCCGCCGTCGGGGCGGTACGGTCCCCAGCCTCCGGGGTCGTTGGACCAGTACAGCCAACTCGCGCCGACCTGCTCGGCCAGTGCGGTGATGTCGTCGACGTAGTCCAGTGCGCCCGGTTTCGTGGCGTCCAGGCCGAATTCGCCGATCACCAGCGGGGCGTTCATCCGGCGGGCGGTCTCGACCGACGCGACCCGCCACAGTTCGACCTCGGCCTTGGTCAGCAGCTTGGTCAGGCCGGTGTAGTTCTGGCCGGTGTCCAGCAGCGGCGGGTACAGGTGCGGGGCGTAAGCGAGCCGCGGCTCACCGGGTCGGGGATCGGCGAGCCGCGGCAGAGCGGAAGGTAGTCCCCAGTTGACGCCGAAAGCCTGTGGTTCCAACAGAATCCACCGGTTGGAGTCCACCTCGCGGATGGCGTCGATGGTGCGCTGGTACAGCGGGGCGAGCAGGGTCCGCTCGAAGACCGGGTACGGCACGCTGCCACCCCAGGGCTCGTTGAACAGGTCGTAGCCGATCACGCCGGGCGTGGCCGCGAACCGCTTCGCCACGTGCCGCCAGGCGGCGATGAAGTGCTCGCGCAGTTCGGGGTGTTGGCCGGTGGTGCCCCAGAAGTGGTCGAACGCCCTGGTCACGCCGGGCTCGAGGTAGGCCAGCGCCCACGGCTCGCGTTTGGTGACGGGGAGGCCGTCGAAGTGGGTGGCCCATTCGGGGGCGCCGTTGTTGCCGACCGGGTCGCCGACCGCGCGGTCGAAGGCCGGGCCCCACAGGTCTTGGTGCATGTCCAGGACGACCTGCATGCCCGCGTTGTGGTACCAGCGGATTCGCTCGGCGACGGCGTCCAGATAGGACTCGTCGTAGCGGCCGGGAGCGGGTTCGACCTTGGCCCAGAAGATCAGCAGGCGTACTCCGTTGGAGCGCAGCTTGGCCGCCTCGGCGTCGATGTGCCGGGCCTGCGTCCACGGCATGGCGTCGGCGGAGACCTTGGCGCTGTGGCCGTTGTTCAGGCCGCGCAGGCGGATCGGTTGGCCTGCGTCGGTGGTGAGTTGGCGCAGAACGCCGGCGGCATGCGGCCCCTGTTCCGCGGCCGCCGGAGTCAGGCTCGTCAGCAGCATCAACACGATGACTGTCACGGCTGCCCGCATCGTTCGCTCCCCTGCGCCAACCACCCCGACGAACATGGAACTTATTCATCTTTTTTCGGGATGGCAATACCGAATCGGTCTCGTTAGGCCCGTTTGACGAAAATTCTCCGCTCAGCAGCGTGCCGCACGGCACAAAAACGCCGTCGGGGTGTCCCCGATCCGGGTCAGCACCACGCTGGCCTCGGCGCTT
Source organism: Actinorectispora metalli (assembly GCF_056323685.1). Classification (NCBI taxonomy): domain Bacteria; kingdom Bacillati; phylum Actinomycetota; class Actinomycetes; order Pseudonocardiales; family Pseudonocardiaceae; genus Actinorectispora; species Actinorectispora metalli. The sequence goes on along the minus strand of NZ_JBREYE010000001.1, from coordinate 3,633,593 downwards.
CCGGTGAGCTTGAGCCTGCGCCGCAGCGCGTCAGGGTCGACGGGCAGCCCGCGGACCAGGATCTCCAGCCTGCCGATGTCGTGCTTGCGCAGCATCGTGCGCAGCGTCTTCTCGGTGAACCTGCCCGAGTCGAACACTTGGAAGGCCCGCGTGCCCTGCGGCGGGGTGTCGCCGGTGAGGTAGGCGATGCGCGGGTCCAACTGGCCAAGGCCGTGGCGGGCCGCGTAGTGGCGCACCAGTCCGGACCGCACCACGGCGCCGTCGGGGTCCACTATCCACTCGCCGACCGCCCGCACCGGGCAGTCGTCGGGTTCGGCGTCGGTGACCGTCCACAGCGGACCGTCCGGTCCGAGCACGCTGGCGCGGCGCCGGACGCCGGGTTCGGCGAGCCCAGCGCTCCACAGCACCGCCTCGCGCACGGAGCCCGCGAGCGACACGATCTCGATCTCGGCCGCCCACGGCACCGCCTCGAAGTCCAGGCCAGGCGCGCACTTCACGACCAGGTCGCGGCCCTGGTAGACCTCGGCGAGGGTGTCCAGCGGCGGGCTGAGGTCGGCCGGGTTCCACCGGCGCCTGCCGGAGTCGTCCCGCCGCGCGGGGTCGGCGAGCACCACGGCGCCGGTGGTGATCGGCCGCAGCGCGTCAGCCCGCAGCAGCGGTACCCGCCCGGCCAGGTTGTGCTCGGCCATCGCCAGCCGCACCGGGTCCAGGTCGGACCCGACGCAGCGGTCCGCAACACCCGCCAGTTCGGCGAGTTCGGCGCCGATCGAGCAGGTCACGTCGTGCACGGCCCGGCCGCGCAGCCGCCGGGCGCGGTGTCGGGCCACCGGCGACGCAGTCGCCTGCTGCAACGCCTCGTCGGTGAACAGCCACCGTTCGGCACCGTCCAGTTTGGACAGCGCCCGGCGGCGCAAGACCGCGGTCTCCAGCACCGCCGCGGCGTACTCGCCCGCGACTGCCCGCAGGGTGGCCAGGTCGGGCAGCCGGGAGGCGGGTGTCAGCGGGAGGTCGGCGGCGACGCGCAGCGCTGCCTCGCCCTCGGGCGAGCGGAGGTAGCCGACGTCGGCGGCGGTGAAGGTGAAGGCCACAGGTCAGGGCTCGCGGGTGTGGAGTCGGGTGGGCACCCGATTATCCACTCACGGTCCCTTCCGGCCGGTCACCAGCACGTTGTAGAACACCTCGCGCGGCAGCACCCTGGCGAAGACGTTCTCGTCCAGCCAGGTCAACCGCTGCCAGGTGCGGTAGGCGAAGTTCGCCCAGCCCATGCCGAGGCGTTGCTTGGGCACGGCGGCCTCGAAGGTGCGCACCGGCCAGCCGAACAGGGCCGCCGAGAACTCCTCGGTCACGGCGTGCACCTCGCGGGCACCGGCCTCGCGGGCGGTCCGCTCCAGTTCGGCGGGGTCGAAGGTGTGCAGGTCGACCACGGCCTCCAGGGCCGCCGCCCGCGACGACTCGTCCAGTTCGGTCTGCGGGCGGCGCCAGCCCTGCAACGGGGGCAGGCGGGTGAGGTTGGTGGTCAACCACCAGGTGACCCGGCCCAGCCTGCGGGCGTAGAAGTCGCCGACGCGCGTCGGGTCGCCCGCGAAGACGAAGCGGCCGCCGGGTTTGAGCACGCGCAGCACCTCGCGCATCGCGGCGGGGATGTCCGGGATGTGGTGCAGCACCGCGTGCCCGATCACGAGGTCGAAGGTGTTGTCCTCGTACGGGATGCGCTCGGCGTCGGCGACCCGACCGTCCACGTCGAGACCGAGGCCCTTGGCGTTGCGCAGCGCCACCTCGACCATGCCGGGTGAGAGGTCGGTGACCGAGCCTTTGCCGATCACGCCGCCCTGCATGAGGTTGAGCAGGAAGAACCCGGTGCCGCAGCCGATCTCCAGGGCGCGGCCGTAGGGCCAGTCGCGCTCACCCGCGATGGCCTTGAAGCGGCCGACGGCGTAGTCGATGCAGCGCTCGTCGTAGGAGATCGACCACTTCTCGTCGTAGGTGCCCGCCTCCCAGTCGTGGTAGAGCACGTTGGCGAGCTTGGGGTCCCGCCAGGCCGCCTCGATCTCGGCGGCGCTGGCGTGCGGGTTCGGGGTGGGGTCGGGGCTCATCGGCCCACGAACTTCGCCTTGCCGGGGCCGTTCTCCACGAAGGAGGCCATGCCCTGCTTCTGGTCCTCGGTGGCGAACAACGCGGCGAACAGGTGCGTCTCCAGCTTCAGGCCGTTGCCGAGGTCGGTGTCCAGGCCGCCGTCGATGGCGGCCTTGGCGGCGGCCAGTGCGCGGGCGGGACCGCCGGTGAACTGCCCGGCCCAGGTGCGGGCGGCGTTGTAGACCTCGTCGGCGGGCACGACCTCGTCCACCATGCCCAGGTCCAGTGCCTCGTTGGCGGGCACGAAGCGGCCGGTGTAGACGAGGTCCTTGGCTTTGGCGGGGCCGACGAGGCGGGCCAGCCGCTGGGTGCCGCCCGCGCCGGGGATGATGCCCAGCAGGATCTCGGGCTGGCCGACCTTGGCGTTGTCGCCCGCGATGCGGCGGTCGCAGCACAGCGCGAGTTCGAAGCCGCCGCCGAGGGCGTAGCCGGTGATGGCGGCGACGGTGGGCTTGGGGATGTCCGCGACGGCGGTGAAGGCGGAGGACAGCTTGCCCGCGCGCTCGGCCATGTCCGCGTAGGACATGTCGGCCATCTCCTTGATGTCGGCGCCCGCGGCGAAGACCTTCTCGCCGCCGTAGACGATCACGGCGCGGACGTCGGCGCGGTCGGTTGCCTCGTGGGCGGCGGCCCGGATTTCCTCCTGGACCTGCTTGTTCAGCGCGTTCATCGGCGGTCGCTCCAGCCGGATGGTGCCGATGCCGCCGTCAACCTCAAGCCTGACGAACTCGCCCACGCGTCTGCCTCCTAGCAGCCTCACAGCAACTGAAGCGGAGGTTACCGCCCGGTTCGCTCCAGGGCACTCCCGCGTAAAACCGGTCACATTTCACCGGCGGCGCGCGAAGTACCGCCCGTCGGTGCGGTCCAGCCGCAGGTCTTGGTCGAAGGCGGCGGCCAGGTTCGGCTCGGTGATCACCTCGTCCAGCAGGCCCTGCGCGACCACCCCGCCTTGGCGCAGCAGCATGGCGTGGGTGAAGCCGGGCGGGATCTCCTCGACGTGGTGGGTGACCAGCACCTGGGCGGGCGCGTCCGGGTCGGCGGCGAGTTCGGTGAGCAGCGCGACGAGGTCCTCGCGGCCACCCAGGTCGAGCCCGGCGGCGGGCTCGTCCATGAGCAGCACCTCGGGGTCGGTCATCAGCGCCCGCGCGATGAGGGTGCGCTTGCGCTCCCCCTCGGACAGCGTGCCGAACTCGCGGTCGGCCAACTCGCCCATGCCCAGGCGCTTGAGCAGTGCCTGCGCGCGGTCGAGGTCGAACTGGTCGTACTCCTCGCGCCACCGGCCGACCACGGCGTAACCGGCGCTGACCACGAGGTCGCGGACCTTCTCCTCGGCGGGAACGCGGGTGCCGAAGGCCGCGGAGCAGAAGCCGATGCGGGGCTGAAGCTCGCGGATGTCGACGCGGCCGAGCCGCTCGCCGAGCAGGTGCACCTTGCCGGTCGTGGGGTGAAGCTGCGCGGCGGCCAGCCGCAGCAGCGTGGTCTTGCCCGCGCCGTTGGGGCCGAGGATCACCCAGCGTTCGTCGAGTTCCACCTGCCAGTTGATGCCCTTGACCAGGTGCGTCTTGCCCCGTCGCACGCTGACGGAGTCCATCCGCACCACGAGGTCCGTGACGTCGACAAGATCGTCCTGCTGGGTGTCGCGCTCGGTCACACCCCCATTGTTGCCGACAGCACCACGGCGGCATTCGGCCGGGAGTACCTCACCTCTCGCGCTGGACCCCGATCATCGGCGAAGATCGAAGGCGTGTCCGTCCCACCCGGCCAACCGTTCCCACTCGGCGCCCACCCCACCGATGGGGGTGTGCGCTTCGCGGTGGCGTCCTCGATCGCCGATGCCGTCGAGGTCTGCCTGATCGGCGCGGACGGCACCGAAAGACGGGTTGAGCTGCCCGAACGCACCTACGGCGTGTGGCACGGCATCGTGCCGGACGTCGGCCCCGGCCAGCGGTACGGCTTCCGCGTGCACGGCCCCTACGACCCGTCCTGGGGCGCCCGGTGCAACCCGGAGAAGCTGCTGGTCGACCCCTACGCCCGCCAGATCACCGGGCATCTGACGGATCTGGCTGCGGCACAGGGCTTCGAGGGTGATCCGATGACCGGGCCGCCCTCGGTGGTGGACTCGCTCGGCTCGGTGCCGTTGTCGGTGGTGACCCAGCCGGGCACGGTGGACGTGGTGAGCAGGCCGATGGTGCCGTGGCCGGACACCGTGGTCTACGAGGTGCACGTGCGGGGGTTCACCAAACTCCACCCCGAGGTGCCCGAGCACCTGCGCGGCACCTACCTCGGACTGGCCCATCCCGCGGTGATCGAGCACCTGCGCGGTCTCGGCGTGACCACGGTGGAGCTGCTGCCGGTGCACGCGTTCGTCACCGAGCCGCCGCTGATGCGGGCGGGCAGGCGCAACTACTGGGGCTACTCGTCGCTGGGCTTCTTCGCGCCGCACCCGGGCTTCGCCAGCCAACCCGGCGCGGAGATCGCCGAGTTCCGCGCCATGGTCTCGGCGCTGCACGCCGCGGGCATCGAGGTCGTGCTGGACGTGGTGTTCAACCACACCTGCGAAGGCGGCTTCGACGGCAGCACGCTGTGCTTCCGCGGTTTCGACGCGCCCGCCTACTACGCGCACGGCCCCGGCGGGGCCTGCCGGGACGTCACCGGCTGCGGCAACACCCTGGACGCCGGTTCGCCCACAGTGGTGCGGCTGGTGCTGGACTCGTTGCGGTACTGGGTGAGCGAGTTGGGCGTGGACGGCTTCCGCTTCGACCTCGCCAGCGTGCTGGGACGGCCCGGCGCGTTGGACTTCGACCGGCACGCCAAGCTGCTCACCGCGATCACCTGCGATCCGCTGCTGACGCAGGTCAAGCTGATCGCCGAACCGTGGGACGCCACCGGCGAGGGGTATCAGGTCGGCAATTTCGCGGTGCAGTGGGCGGAGTGGAACGGCCGGTACCGGGACACCGTGCGGGACATCTGGCGCGGCGCGACCGGCGTACGCGACCTTGCCTACCGCCTCACCGGCTCCTCGGACCTCTACGCCGACGACGGCCGCCGACCGTGGCAGTCGGTGAACTTCGTGACCGCGCACGACGGTTTCACGCTGCGCGACCTGGTGTCCTACAACGACAAGCACAACGAGGCCAACGGCGAGGAGAACCGGGACGGCACCAACGACAACCGCTCCTACAACCTCGGTGTGGAGGGCGACGATCCGGAGTTGACGCCGCTTCGGGTAAGGCAGGCGCGCAACCTGCTGGCCACGCTGCTGCTGTCCACCGGGACGCCGATGCTGCTCGGCGGGGACGAGTTGTGGCGCACGCAGGGCGGCAACAACAACGCCTACTGCCAGGACAACGAGGTCTCCTGGGTGCACTGGCGGACCGAGCAGCCGGATCTGTTGGAGTTCACCCGCAGGCTGCTGCGGGTCCGCGCGGACTGTTCCGCGCTGCGGCAGCCGGAGTTCTTCCAAGGCCACGACGCGTATCCGGATGAACCGGACCTGATCTGGTTCCGCGGCGACGGCGAGGAGATGTCGGAGATCGACTGGTTCGACGAGGACCGGCGGACGCTCGGCATGTGGATCGACGCCTCGTCGTGCGGGCACGCCTGGTTGCTGGTGCTGCACGCGGGTGCGGAGCCGACCACAATCACGCTGCCGCCAGCCGAGTACGGGCGGCGGTACGAGGTCGTGCTGGACACCGACTCGCCGGTCGGCGACCCGCGGGGCGCCGCGTTCGCGGCGGGCGAGGAGATGGAGTTGCCGGGGCGCACCCTGCGGTTGATGCGGGCGCGGGAATGAGCCGGATCACATCCGCCCGCGTGTGACCCGTCTGTAACATGCAAGGCATGTCCGGAACGCTGCTCACCAGCGATCGCGCAGTCGACTACCTGCGCGTCGCGAGCTGTGCGTGTCCGCGGACGCGACGCGTGATCTGACAGCGTTCGACGTCCTTTCTTTGCACAGGCGGTTTCTCGGCGTCCGCTGATCCACGTGTCGCGTCGTCCAGCCGGTTCATCCATGCCATCCCACTGGACCTTCTGGAGCAATTCATGACGACCGCGCTGCGCACTCAGCCAGTCGGAGACCTGCCGGACCCCGCCGACGTGACCCCGCTGCCGCTGGGTACCACCGACCTCGCACCGCAGGTGGACCTGCGGCTGATGCACGACCTGATTCACCCCAATCGTCCCCTGTGGACTCCTCGCGAGCTGCGCGACCTCACCAGGGACGTGGCGAGCGAGCTCACCGACGAACTGCTGGCGCTGGTGCGCTTCGACGACGCCCAGCGCTGGTGGACGCGGCTGGCGCTGACCGCCGGTGTCGAGTTGTGGCTGCTCACCTGGACACCGGGCCAGGGCACCGAGCCGCACGACCACGGTGGCGCGTCCGGCTCGTTCACCGTGCTGCTGGGCGGGGTCCGCGAGGACTACCGCTACCCCGGCGGCCCGATCCGGACCAACCGGCACAAGGTCGGCGACTCCGTCGCCTTCGGGGCAGGCCGCGCGCACCAGGTGCGCAACACCGGTGTGGTGGACGCGGCCACCGTGCACGCCTATTCGCCGCCGCTGACGCCGGTCCGCGAGTATGCGAGCCTCGCCGACTATGGGCTGGCGCCCGGCCGCAGGCAGGTTTTGGAACGGAGCTTGTGATGGGTGCCAATGAACTGCTCGACCAGGCCCGCTCCACGCTGGAGCGGTTGACACCGGAGCAGGTGGAGCGGCTGCTGCGAGCTGGGGAGGCACTGCTGGTGGACATCCGCCCGCATGCCAACCGGGCCGCCGAGGGCGAGATCCCGGACGCGGTGCCGGTCGAGCGGATCGTGCTGGAGTGGCGGCTGGACCCGCACGGCGAGCACCGGCTGCGCGGCCTCACCGAGGACACCACGGTGGTCGTGCTGTGCAACGAGGGCTACGCCTCCAGCCTGGCCGCCCGCGATGCCCAGCGCCTCGGCCTGCCCAAGGCGACGGACCTGATTGGCGGTTACCGCGCGTGGAAGTCCGCGGGCCTGCCGACGGTGCCGGGAGGCACACCGGCGGTGCCCTGACCGTTTTGTGCTTGTGCGTCAAGGCACAAAGGTCGCCTGGTCGGGCGGCAATGCGTATCGGAAGGGTGAGAGCCATTCGGGTGTCTCGTCAGCGGGTATTTCGTTGGTTACCGTCCGGAACCGCCCCTGACCAGGCACCAGATCACGGAGTACAGCGGGATGCGCAATGTCTGGGTGATACCCACCGCGGTGCTGGCGGCCAGCGTGACGCTGGGCGCCGGTGGCTCGGCCACCGCCGAGGCGCCGCGCACTGCCACGAGCGCCGAGGGCCCCGACGGCGTGCTGTCCATCCCACCGGGCATCTTCGGCCCGCAGGCCCCCGAACCCCCGATCCGCCGCTTCCTTCCCGGCCCCCGCCCACCCATGGAGGCCCAAACCGAGGTCATCCCCCGCGTCTACGAACCGGTCCGTGGCACCTTCGGCCTCGCGAACTGGATCACCGACCGCTGATTCCCGGACTTAGGGTCCTAAGTCCGGGAATCAGGGGGCTCCTGAGCGGACTTAGGACACCAAGTCCGACTCTGGACACTCGGTCGAGGCTCTTACGGGTTGTCGGTCTTCAGGGTGTAGGAGCCGGAGCCGCTGTAGGCGTGGACCAGCCAGCGGTAATAACCAGCCGTGCCGTTGTAGGTGACCGTCTCGTTGGCGGCTTCGGTGGTGCCCTGCGCGACGGTGGTCCAGGCGGAGCCGTTCCACTTCTGCAGGTACAGGTCGAAGTCGGTGCCGGACGGGCCGGTCAGGCAGCCGCGGTGGGTGCCGGACGCGGTGCTCTGGTAGTAGCGGCCGTTGGGCTGGTAGGCCGTGCCGCCGCTGTTCAGGGAGCCGGTGAAGGTCTCCTCGGCGCAGGTGCCCCCGCCGGGCGGCAGGGTGGTGCTGGTGGGCGGCGTGGTGGTCGGGTTGGTGCCGCCGAAGCGGGAGTAGAGCAGCTTGTTGGGCGAACCGGTGCCCAGGTTGGTGACCTTGCCCGTCGTCGTGTTGTTCACGATCGCGTCGCGGACCTGCTGCGGCGTGGCGTTCGGGTTGGCCGCCAGGTAGAGCGCGGCGGCACCCGCGACGTGCGGGGTGGCCATCGAGGTACCGCTCTTGGTGGCGGTGCCGGTGTTGCTGGTGTGGCTGGCGGAGACGATGCCGTCGCCGGGGGCGAACAGGTCGACGCAGCTTCCGTAGTTGGACGTCCAGATCGAGTTGGAGACCCGGCCGTCGCTGCGGTTGGTGGCGGCCACCGTGATCGCCTCGGGCGTGCGGGCGGGCGAGACGTTGCAGGCGTTCTGGCCCTCGTTGCCCGCGGCGAGTGCGTAGGTGATGCCCGCGGCGATCGAGTTCTTCACAGCGTTGTCGATGGCGGTGTCGGCGCCACCGCCCAGGCTCATGTTCGCGACGGCGGGCTTGCGGGCGTTCTGGCTGACCCAGTTGATGCCGTCGATGATGCCTTCGTTGGAGCCGAAGCCCTGGCAGTCGAGCACCCGGATCGACACCAGCTTCGCCGCCTTGGCGACACCGTAGGCGCTACCGGCAACGGTGCCCGCGACGTGCGTGCCGTGGCCCTGGCAGTCGCTGCCGTTGCGGCCGTCGTTAAACGCGTCGAAACCGGCGCTCGCCCGGCCACCGAAGTCGCTGTGCGAGTAGTTGATGCCGGTGTCCATGATGTAGGCGGTGACGTTGCTCGCCGTGGTGTCGTAGGTGTAGGTGCTGCTCAGCGGCAGGTCGCGCTGGTCGATGCGGTCCAGGCCCCAGGTGGGGTTGTTCTGGGTGTCGAGCATCTTGAAGCGGACCACCGGTTGCACGTAGGCGACCCTGGAGTCGGCGGCCAGGGTGCGGGCCTTGTCCTCGCTGATCTCCAGCGAGAACCCGTTGAGTGCCGAGGTCCACGCGCTGCGGACTTTGCCGCCGTAGCGGGCGGAGAGGTCACGGGCCGCGGCGGGCGACTCGGAGCGGGCCGATGCCCCGTCCTTGAGCACCACGATGTAGCGGCCTGCGACCTGTTCGCCGCCATTGACGGCCAGAATGCTGCCCTCGTTCGCGGCTGCCGCGCCGGTGGAAATTGCTCCCACCGCGGCGAACGCGGTGATCCCGAGAGCCGCTGCCATGGCTCTCCGGACATGCGAAATACGCGCCACTTTTGTTCCTCCTGTGCAGGGGTCGGCGCCGACCGCCACGGAGGCTGCGACCGACACCGTTTCTCCGACTACCAGGGGAAACAGGGTGTGACCCTGGGCAGTCGGAGGACTTCGTACGAAGTGTCAGAAAAATAAGCCCGTGTGCTGCGTTAAAACAGTCTTTAAATGGTCGATCGCATTGCCTATAATCGGCGTATAGCATCGCGGCATATTGCCAGCGTTATGCTTTTCACGATGACGCGTTCCTTTCAATTGTTACCAACCCGAGGCCTCATTGGCAACGGCCGCCGCGGTGGAACCCGGGGCTCCTGAGTACCGTCTCAAGCTTCGTGGGGTGGATGCGCAGGCCGAGCCTGCTGATAACGATCGCCGTGGCCGTCGTGCTCGTCGTGCTGCTGCCGTCGGTGCCGGGCGGGCTGGCAGGCGCTGTCGGCGCGGTGCTCGGCGTGCCGGTGATGATGGCGGCGCTGCAATTGGGGCTGCTGGCGGGCACGCTGGTGTGGGGCCTTCGCCTGCACCGCTTCGTGATCGGTATCGGCCCTCGGCTGCGCGAGTGGCGCCCGGGACGGCTGGTGATCGTCCTGCGCGCCGTTCCCCTGCTGCTGTCGATCTCCGTCGGCCCGCGGCGCAAACCCGTACGGCTGCGCATGTGGTGTGCGGGCGTGACCTCGGCGCTGGTGGCGATCGTGGTGGCGGTGCTGCTCGGTTTCGCCGCGGACACGCCGCTGTTGACCGGACTGGCGGTCGGGGCGGCGGCGACCCTGCTGCATGCGGTGCTGCCGCGCCACGACGCCGCCAACACCTCCACCGGCTGGCTGCTGTTCACGTTGCCCAGGCTGCCCGCGGTGCGGATCGCGGAACTGGAGGCGGCGCCGCTGGTGGACGCCGCCTTGGACGCGGTGAACGCGGGCGATCTGGCCACCGCCGACCGGGTATCCACCGAGTTGGTGACCGCTCACCCGGAACTGCGGGCCAGCCGCGCGACCCGGATCGCGGTGCTCGAGGCCCACGGCCGCTACGCCGAGGGCGTGCAGCAGACCATGGAGTTGCTCCAACTGCCCGGCGCCCAGCCCCGCGATCTCGCGCTCACCTTGGCGGGCCTCGCCGGGCTGGCCGCGTCAGCCGTGGAGGCGGGCCAGCTCGACGCCGAGTTGGGACTGCCGATGGCCGAGCGGGCCGCGGCCGACGCGAAGGAGCTGGGATACCCGGCGTTCAAGCTCAACGGCGCCAAGGCCCTGCTCGCCCTGCTGGGCGGCGACACGGCGGAGGCCGCCCGCCTGGCGAAGTCGGCCGCGGCCGAAAGCGACCACCCGCTCAGCCGGGCCGACGATCTCGCCACCCTCGCCTCCGCTCAGATGGCGGCGGGCGACAACAACGCCGCCCGCCACACCCTGGCCGAGGCCGAGCTCCTGTCGACCTGGTGGCCCCGCGTGACCCGGCTCCGAGCGCGTCTCAACGTGAATTAGGGGGCCTCTCAATTTGTTTAGCGCCCTGAACCCTGTTTCGGGGCGTCCCCCGCCGGGTTCAGGGCGCTAAACCGGGGTTCAGCCGATGAAGCGGATGGCGTGGGCCATCTTGTTGGAGCCCCAGAGCCAGCCGAGGTGGATGCTGGTGCCGCCGCGCGGTGCGGAGGCCTCCAGGATGCGGCCGTCGCCGACGTAGATCGCGACGTGCACCGTGCGGTTGGTGTCGCGGCCGTCGTGCAGGAACACCAGGTCACCGGCGCGCAGTTCGTGGTAGGCCACCGGGCGGCCCTTGCGGTACTGCTCGTTGGAGTTGGCGCCGATGTCTATGCCCGCCCCGCGCCAGAAGGCGTGCAGGGTGTAGCCGGAGCAGTCCATGCCGAAGCGTTTGTGATCGGGGTATCCGGCCGGGCTGGGCGTCGGGATGCCGCACGAGGCGCCGCCCTTGCCGCCCGCGCCCCACGAGTAAGAAAGGCCTTTCCCGACGTAATAGCGAGCGACGTCGAGAACTCGGGAAATGCGCTCCTGGTCGGAGCCGTGGCTGTTGCCCGCGGGCCCGTTGATGCGGCCGTGGCCCGCCGAGCAGTCGTCGGCGGCGGGGTGCTGCCCGATGCAGTCGAGGATATTGCCGCGGTCGGCCTTCACGTAGGCGTGGGAGACGTAGCCTGCGCGCCCGCCGTGGCTGACGCGGTCCCAGACGTGGGTGCGGCTGACCGCGCCGCTGACGCTCTGCCCGGCCAGTTGGCATTCGATGGTGATCCGCGTGCCGGAGCCGATGCCGCCGAGCTTCGCGCTGTCGGCGGTGGGCTGTTCACGCAGGGCGAGTGGGGTGGCGCCACCGGTGTGCACGGTGGCCCCGCTGGAACCGGGTGGGGCGTGTGCCTCCACCACTGGTTCGGGGTTGTTCTCGGCATATACCGGTGTGGGCGACAAGAAAGGCGCCGCGATCACCAGTGCGAGAAACGCGAAATACCTGCGCATGCCCATCCCTCCCCGAATGCCGATCAGCTGTGCATTCGGAGTACACGCGGAGAGCAATAGACCAAACCGGTGAACGCCAGGATTCAGTCCTTCGTGGACTGTGTCCGATCAGTCACGCGCCTGATCAAGTTGCGGCGCACGCGTGCCTGCGCTGCCCTTGAAGTCGTGCCCACGTATCGAGTCGCGCAGACAACCCCGCCCTCGACTCCCGCCATCGGTGCTCTCATCGGCTTCGCGATCGCCGCCTACGGCGTGGCCTTCATCGGCGGGCTCGCCAGTTCGGTCGGCGTCCAAGGCTGGTACCGCGACGCCGAGCGTCCCAGCTTCACCCCACCGGACTGGGTTTTCAGCCCCGTGTGGCTCGTCCTCTACGGCCTGATGGCGGTGTCGGCCTGGCTGGTGTGGCGCAACCGCCAGCGCAACGCGGCGGCCGCCAAGGACGGCCTGACCCTCTGGTGGATCCAACTCATGGTCAACCTGCTCTGGACGCCTGCGTTCTTCGCGCTCCAGTGGCTCCAGATCTCACTGTTGATCATCATCGTGCTGGACGTCCTCGTCGCGACCACGATGCTCTACTTCTGGCGCGTCTCCCGCCCCGCCGCCCTGCTGCTCATCCCCTACCTCGCCTGGATCCTCTTCGCCACCGCGCTGACCGGCGCCTTCGCCTGGCTGGCCTGAACCCATTTCGCATTCAGCGACCTGAACCCGTGATCGTGGGCTCAGGTCGCTGAACGTGGGTGTCAGGTTGCCAGGACCACGCGGCCGAGTTCGGGGGCGGAGCCGAGGAGTGAGTGGCGGGGTAGGACTCGGACGGTGTAGCCGACCGAGCCGGGATGCGGGAGGGGCAGTTGGACCTGGTAGCGGCCGGGTTCGACCTCTCGCATGGACACGGTGATCACGTCGTGGAGGTCGTCGGAGTCGTCGACCTTGCCAACGACCGCCTGGATGTCGACGTCGGAGGCCTCGAGGCCGCCCAGGTCGACGGTGGCGGTGATCTCGGCGGGGGCGCCCAGGGGTGGGGCGGTTTCGCCTTCGACGGTCATCTCGCTGTCGACGACCTTGACCTGGGGCCAGGCGGCTTCGATGCGGGCGCGGTAGGCGGCCAGTTCCTTGGCGCCGCGGAAGTCGGTGCCGCAGACGGCCGCGGCCGAGCGGGCCGCGGGGGCGTAGTAGTTGTCGACGTACTCGCGGACCATGCGGGAGGCCTGCACCTGCGGGCCGAGTGAGGCCAGGGTGTGGCGGACCATGGCCATCCACCGGGTGGGGACGCCGTCCTCGCCGCGGTCGTAGTACAGCGGCGCCACCTGGGAGCCCAGCAGTTCGTAGAGGGCGTCGGCTTCCAGGTCGTCGCGGCGGTTGTGGTCGCTGACGCCGTCGGCGGTGGGGATGGCCCAGCCGTTGGAGCCGTCGTAGAACTCGTCCCACCAGCCGTCGCGGATGGAGAGGTTGAGGCCGCCGTTCAGCGCCGCCTTCATGCCGGAGGTGCCGCAGGCTTCCAGCGGGCGGAGGGGGTTGTTCAGCCAGACGTCGCAGCCCCAGTAGAGGTAGCGGGCCATCGACATGTCGTAGTCGGGCAGGAAGACCACGCGGTGACGCACGCGGGGGTCGTCGGCGAAGCGGACGATCTGCTGGATCAGGGCCTTGCCGCCCTCGTCGGCCGGGTGCGACTTGCCCGCCACCACCAACTGGACGGGGCGGTCGGGGTCGAGCAGCAGGGAACGCAGCCGCTCGGGGTCGCGCAGCATGAGGGTGAGGCGCTTGTAGGTGGGGACGCGGCGGGCGAAGCCGACGGTCAGTACCTCGGGGTCGAAGACCTGGCCGGTCCAGCCGAGTTCCAGGGCGGACGCGCCGCGCTGGAGCCAGGCGACGCGGACCCGGCGGCGGACCTCCTGGACAAGCCGCTCACGCAGCGAGCAGCGGAGTTCCCACAGCAGGGAGTCGGTGACGGGCTCGAAGCCGCGCAGCCCGACGCCACTGTCCATTTCGGACTCGCCGAGGAGCTTGCTGATCTCGGGCGCGGCCCAGGTTGGGCCGTGCACACCGTTGGTGACGGAGCCGATCGGCACCTCGTCGGTGTCGAAACCGGGCCAGAGGCCCCGGAACATGTCGCGGCTGACGCGACCGTGCAGTTTGGACACTCCGTTGGCGCGCTGACCGAGCCGCAGGCCCATGTGGGCCATGTTGAACTTGGCGGGTGCCTCCTCGGCGCCGAGTTCGAGGACGCGGGTGACGGGGACGCCGGGCAGCAGGCCTTCGCCGTGGCCGTCGTCGAAGTAGTGGCGCACCAGTTCGGCCGGGAAGCGGTCGATGCCCGCTGGGACCGGGGTGTGGGTGGTGAAGACGGTCCCGGCGCGGACGGCGGTGAGTGCCTGGTCGAAGTCGAGGCCGTCGGCGGCGATCAGTTCGCGGATGCGTTCCAGGCCGAGGAAGCCCGCGTGGCCCTCGTTGGTGTGGAAGACCTCGGGTTGGGCGATGCCGGTCTGGTCGCAGTAGGTGCGCACGGCGCGCACGCCGCCGACGCCGGCCAGGATTTCCTGCTTGATGCGGTGGTCTTGATCGCCGCCGTAGAGGCGGTCGGTGACGCTGCGCAGGTCGTCGTCGTTTTCCTCGACGTCGGAGTCGAGCAGCAGCAGCGGAACGCGGCCGACCTGTGCCTTCCAGATGCGGGCGCGGAGCAGCCTGCCGCCGGGCATGGCGACGTGCACCAGGATCGGGGCGCCGGACGGGTCGGAGATCAGCTCCAACGGCTGGGCGCGCGGGTCCAGGATCGGGTAGTGCTCGACCTGCCAGCCGTCCAGGGACAGGGACTGGCGGAAGTAGCCGGAGCGGTAGAGCAGGCCGACGCCGATCAGCGGGACGCCGAGGTCGGAGGCCGCCTTGAGGTGGTCGCCCGCCAACACGCCGAGGCCGCCGGAGTAGTTGGGCAGCGCCTCGTTGACGCCGAACTCCATGGAGAAGTAGCCGATGGAGTGGGGCAGCCTGCCCGCGTCGCCCGCATCGGCCAGTTCGTCTTGGCGGCGCTGGTACCAGCGCGGCGCGGTCGTATAGCGGCGCAGGTCGTCGGCGATGGCCCTGGTGCGCGCGAGGAAGTTCTCGTCGACGGCCAGTTGGTCGAGGCGGTGCGCGGGTACCTCGGCCAGCAGCCGGATCGGGTCCCCGTTGACCTGCTGCCAGACCTCGGGGTCTACCGCGGCGAACAGGTCCAGCGTCGGCGGATGCCAAGCCCAGCGCAGGTTCGTCGCCAGGATGGCCAGGGCGGACAGCGGCTCAGGGAGGTGAGCCCGGACGGTGAAGCGGCGGACAGCTCTCACGAAACTCAGCCTAGGGCGTCGCACCCCGTGAGCCGAAGCCGCAGGGCTGTTACGCCCAGGGATCATCCGCTGGCTGGAAGGTAGCGAGCGGACACCCTGGACCAGGGCACTTCGCAGCTCAGCAAGGCTGTTGCCCCGGAGGCGTGACACCCGCTCGCGGGGAGGGTTTGGTCATGATCAAACCCGAACGGGTAAGTTCGCCCGTTCCCGCCCGAACGGGTGATGGTCGCTGCTAGTCTCCGAGTGGTACCAGCAGACTTGACACGACACGAGCACTGCGCGCAGGGGGTAGGTGGCCAATGTCCGGACCGGGACTAAGCCTGCGGGTCAACAAGGACAACGTCCTCGCGGTTCGCAATTCATTGCAGAACCGAATCGAAGAATTCGACGAGAAGATCCGTCTGATGGGATTGATGACCAAAATCCCTCAGTACGCCAATGACCCGGTCAGCGTGGACGCCACAAACGCCTGGAACCACCGCCTGTTTCTTGCCCCGGACTCGCACTTCGAGCGCATGCATGCCTATGTGAAAGCCCTCCGTGAGCTCAGCGACAAGCTGACGCAGACGGCCAAGCAGTACGGCATCACCGAGGACACCAACACGGGCACGATGAGGGGCAATGGCTGACCGTTTGCTGAAGATCGTTCCAGCGGTGTTGCTCGCCGCAGTTGCCGTCGCCGGTTGCTCGGGAGGGGACGACAAGCCCCCGAACAGCGACCCTGCCGCAACCACCACTTCCAGCAAATCGTTCAACCAGCCCAGGCCGAAGACCATCAAGGTCGACGGAGTCGATCCCTGCGCGTTGTTCACCGAGCAGCAGCGGACTCAGCTCCAGGGGTCGAGCGCTCCGCGGAAAGCGCACAACTCCTTCCTCGATACCGAGGTGTGTGGCTTCTCTTCCAAGAAGAGCACGGGCCACGGATACGCAGCCGGAGTGATTACCACTTCGGGAGCGAGCAAGATCCTGAACGACCCCGACGCGAAAGCTGTGGAGACAACGGTTGGGGGTTTTCCCGCCGTGGTCTTCTACTTCTCGAAGGGCATCGGCACGATCGGCTGCAATGTGGCGCTGGATGTCGCCGATGGTCAGCACGTGGTCATAGGTGCAAGCGTCCCGGATTCGCTCAACGAGCAGGCTCCGCCCATGGACACCTTGTGCCAGGACGCCAAAGCCGCGTCCGAACTGGCCCTGAGCACGCTTCAGACTCTGGTCAAGTAAGGGGAGAATCGATATGACCAGCGGACCGAATATCGGTGATCACCGCTTCGAGGGCCGAACGGATGAGGATCTGAAGAAGCTCATCCAGGACGTTCGAACCGGGCCTGGGGAGAAGGCGCTCGCCCAAGCCGCCGAAGGTCTGATCAATTACTCGAAGGCCCTTGTCGAGATGGACAACGGCATCCGGGACGACCTCGGCAAGCTCGGCGTGGCGTGGGAAGGCCAAGCTGCCGGGATGGCCCGTGCGCTGATGGACGACGTGGCGGACTGGGCTTCGTCCGCGCAGGGCGATTTGGACACCTCCGCGCAGGCTGTCGGCCAGCAGGGACAGGACCACACGCACACCAAGCACAAGCTGCCTGATCCCAACTCGCTCAACGTCACTGCCTCGGAGAACATCTTCGAGAAAGCAGGCGGGCTCTTCGGCTATGAGAGCGACCGCGACAAGCAGGTCAAGGCGCAGCAGGCGGCTCGGCAGCAGACCGTCGACGAGATGAACAAGTACCGCGACAACAGCCAGAGCAACCTGGATAAGTTCACTCCGTTGCCTGAGCCGCCGCCGGTTGCGGTGGTGCCTGCTGGGACTTCGGGGACCGGTACCTCGGGGATCTCGGGGGTTCGGGACACCGGGGCCGGTGACTTCCGTGGCAGCACCGGGGGTACCGGTGGTGGCGGAGGTGGCTACCAGCCTGGTGGTGGCAGTGGTGGCGGGCATGACGTCACGCCGCCTGGGACCGGTGGGCACCCTGGTGGGCCCGGTGGCGGTCAGCCTGGTGGACCCGGTGAGTCGGGTGGGCTGCCCGGTCAGGGCAACGATGACTTGGCGCTGCCCGCCGCTGATGGCGGGAACAACCTGGGGCTGGGCCTTGGGCTTGGGCTGGGTGGTGCGGCGGTGGCTGGTGTGGTTGGCGGGGCGCTGCTCAAGGGCGGTAAGGGCGTACCGTCGCCTGCTTTCGGGACCGCGGGTGCCGGTGCGGGCAAACCTGGGCCTGCCGGGGTGGTCGGGCCGGGTGGTCTGGTCGATCCGGATGGTCCCAACGCGCAGGGTCGCGGTGGTGCGGCGGGCGCCGGTGCGGGTGCCGGGGCGGCTGGTCGCGGCGGCAAGCGCGAAGAGGACAAGGAGCACGAGCGCAAGGTTGAGATCGACGGCTCCGAGGCGTTTGACGACGGTAGGCAGGTCGCCGGTCCGGTGATCGGTCAGCAGCAGCAACAGGGCGAGTAGTGAGCGCGTGACTCAGGCAATCGAGACCGAGGGTGTGACGCTGTCGGCCCTTGAGTTCGACGTGGTGTGGGAGAGCGAGCAGTTCGGCAGGCGCCATGTGGTGCTGGATGTGCCGAGTCCGGGGATCACCGACTCGGAGCGGGCGCATCTGGTGGCGCAGACCTGGCTTGGGTTGCGGGAGCGTGGGTTGGCTCACGGGACGCGGATCGAGCCTGAGGTGTTGGATCTGCTGAACCTGCTCGCCGCTCCGCGCCGGACGATCGACGTGCGGATCTGGGCGGACCGTCCGATCCGGGCGTTGGCGGCGGGCTCGGGTGATTCCGGGGTGCTGGCGGTGATCGACAGCGGGAACGTGTGGATCGGTGCGATTCGCGGGACCGCGTTGCCCCAGTTCGCGGTGTCGGTTGCCGGGGATGCGGTGGCGGGGCCTGGGCGGTCGGTCAGCGTCACGCAGGAGGATCTGCACGCGGCGGATCGGCAGAGTCAGGGTGATGCGGATCTGCTCGGGCGCGCGTTGAGCGGGTATGGGGTGAACAGCGAGGACGCGCACACGCTCGCGGCGATGTGCAAGGGCATGACGGTGCGGGGCCAGTTCGGGGCGGAGTACTCGACGCCCGGCAGCAACCGGCCGGTGCGCGCGAGCCGGGTCGTGGCCTTCCACGACACTCCCAGTGGCCGGTACCTGCACTTGGTGCGGCCCAGTACGGACGGCCGCAACTGGAGCACCATCACGCCTGCGGATAACCGCAGGCTCGCCTTCTGCGTGCAGGAACTGCTGAACGAGGTCGACGACGACCGCTGAAATGAGCTGTTCGGATTTCGACCGCTCGGCTACGCAGGATGACCGTTTGTCGCCACAGCGTGATCGGACCCGGCAATGGGAGCAGACTTGTGAGCCGTGGATTTCGACACCTGGGACAAGCCGCCCATGCGGAAGGCGCTGGCTGAGCACGACATCGCGCAGGTCTACCGGCTGCTCAAAGAGGAAGGCATCTCGCAACGGCAGATCGCCGATCGAGTGGGCCAGAGCCAGACCGAGGTATGGGCGATCATGCAGGGCCGCACGGTGCAGGCCTATTGCGTGCTCGAGCGCATCGCGGAGGGCATGAAAATCCCTCGCGGATACCTAGGACTGGCCTACGACTCGACGTACCGTGGATCGCATGGGGCGACCGACGAGGACGAAGCCGTGAAGCGCCGCAGCTTTCTGGCGAAGGCAGCGGCGGTGGTGGTCGGCGAGGCGGTTTTCGGCGAGGCGGCAAGGGAAGTCGACCCCTACGCGCTCACTCCCGCGTTCCGGCACATCGGGATGCCGGATGTCGATCGGTTGAACACGATCACGGCCGAGCTTCGCAAGCTCCATTACCGCCACGGTGGCGGAAGCTGCCGGGAATTGGCGACCGCACATGCACGGCGGGCGACCCGGATGCTGGATGCCTCGGCAAAGAGCGCGACCAAGACCGCGCTGCACTTGGCACTGGCGGACATCCACGCCTTGGCGGGCTGGTCCTCCTTTGATGCCGGGCTGCTGGACCAGATGCGCTTCCATCTCGGTGCGGGCCTGGATCACAGCCGGGAGGCCGAGAGCCCGGCGCTCGCGACCTACCTGCTGTGCAGCATGGGCCACGCCTACCTGTTCCACGACGCACCGGAGGATGCGCTCAAGCTCTTCCAACTCGCCGAGATCCCGGCCCAGAAGTCGCCCTTCAAGATGGTGCATTACATGACCTCTGCCTATCAGGCGGCGTCCTACGGCCGGATGGGCAACGCAGATCGGGCGATGAGCGCGGTGGACCGCGCGCAGACGGTCCACGACGCGCACAGCGAGGACCAGGGGCCGGGCTGGCTGCGCTATTTCCATGCGGGGGGCACCGATTCGCTGCGGGGCAATGTGCTTTCGGCCCTGGGCAAGCAGCAGCCGAAATACCTCGCTCCCGCACTGGACTCGATGCGAGCCGCGGTCAATGACCGCCAAGCCGGGATGGACCATGGCCATGTCCTGAATCTGAGCGGACTCGCCACCCTCCACCTTCAGGCAGGCAACCCCGACCACGGCCTACGCCTCGCAGAGGCGGTGGTGACCAAAGCCGCCGAGCTTGACTCGACGCACGTCTGGGACCGCCTCCAGCCTTTGGGCGCCCAGGCAAGCGGTATCGACGCCAGTGAGGCGACCGATCTCGCTCGTGTGATTCAGACCCGGCGGTTCGTCTGACGTCACACGATCTCGCAGATCAATGACCGCTCTGGCCGCAGCGCGTGAGGCCGTTTCGCTGCCATGCTTTTACACCGTTATGAGCGCTTTCACCGAGGATGCCCCCGATCCTCCCGCGGAACGCGTCGACGCCGCCAGGAACCGCGTGAAGATCCTGAGCGCCGCCGAGCGGCTCTTCGCCGAGCTTGGCACCGCCGGCGTCACCCTGGAGGCCATCGCCGCCTCCGCAGGCGTCGGCAAGGGCACCCTCTTCCGCCGCTTCGGCAGCAAAGCCGGGCTGGCCGCCGCGCTCCTCGCCGCCCAGGAGGAACAACTCCAGCACCGCATCACCACCGGTCCCCCACCACTCGGCCCCGGCGCGCACGCGGCCGACCGTCTCATCGCGTTCTTCGACGCCTACCTGCGCTTCCTCACCACCAACCTGGACCTGGTGCGCCTCTCCGAAACCGCCGCCACGGGCGCCCGTTACCGGCTCCCCTCCTACCGGCACTGGCACCGGCACATCGCGGCCCTGCTCACCGAGGCCCGACCCGACCTGCACGCCGAGGCCTCCGCCCACCTTCTCCTCGGCATGCTGTCCTCCGAGCTACACCACGCCCTTGACGAAGCGCACCTGGACGCCGGGGTCACCCGAACCGCGATGCTCACCCTGCTCCGGCTGATGATCTAGGCCACCAGCGCCGTGAACTGGTCGTAGAACCTCATCTTCAGCGCCAGGATCTCCTTCTCGACGGCCATGAAGTCCGCCTTACCCTGCTCTCCGTCCAGCAACTGCGTCAGGCGCAATCCCAAACGGTCCGAGTGCGTCGACGCCAACGACGACGTTTCCGCCAGCGACCGCTCCTTCGCGTCGTGCACGTGGTGCGGGTAGTAGAACCTGGACACGTTCTTCCCATCGCGGACCAACCGCCGGGACATCCGGCGCCACAGCTGGCCGTACTCCACCGACACCAGCACCTCGCCCCAGAACCGCAGCACCGTGAGCAGCCGGGCGTCGGCGCCCGGTCCCCGACCGGCCTTCGCGATCAGCTTCATGGTCTGGTGGATGCTCTCGACCGTCGCCTCGGTCGGGTCGGTGTCCACGATCAGCTCATGGGGCACGCCGAGGGCCCGCATGTCGTCGCACATGTCCTCGCGGTGCGACTTGGTGTTGCCGTGGCTGCCCGGGTACTCCTCGCGCAGGATGACCCGCGCGATCCGCAGCCCCGCATCGTCCTGGAGCAGGTCGATCGCCAGGTCGTAGGCGGGCGTGAAGGCGAGCGAAACGAACCTGCGCTGCAACAGGATCGCGGCGAACGCCTCCTCGGGCAGCTCCTCGACACCCATCAGCACCGGGTGCCGGGTGAACTCCTCGATGAGCTTGTCCTCGAATTCGTCCAGTTCGTGCATGACACAATCATCCTCGTCAGAACTTGATGCTGTTCAGGGAAAGCCGCCAGTCCGGGAACTCGACGTCCTTGCCGATCTCCCACAGGGTGTCCAGCTCGCGCTGAGCTTGGCGGCCCATCGTGGTGTCCGAGCCGTCGACCTCGAACTGCGGTGAGTCGATCGCCAGCTGTCCGTGCAGGAACATGCTGACGAAATAGTGCGCATCGGCTCGGAAGATCGAAATCGACGGCAGTGAGTTGTAGAGCCTCACTCGAAGGTACTGCGCATTTTCCTCGCCTATCCGGCGGTGAATGGAGTGCAGGATGCTCAGGCACCGCTCGACACCCTCCTGGACGTTCTCGCTCAACTCGGGGTCGCGCACCGTCCGCAGAGCCTCGTTGCGCGCGTTGGCGACCGGCGAGAACGGGAACAACAGCAGGATGCGCACCGTCGTGCGGCGGCGCAGGATCGCCTCGCCCAGGTCGTCCTCGAACCGGTGCAGATTGGGAATCCAGGTGTTGAGGATCGCGATCTCCTGGCGGGCGCCGCAGACGTACTCAGTGAACGCCGCTTCGGAAAACCGCTCATGCACCCGGGTCACCCCCGAGTAGTGACTGTTCTTGGCCTTGCGGGCAAGCTCGTCGACGTCGATCTTGGCCAGCCGCTTCTCGATCGTGTCCAGGGTTTGGAACCGGCCGACCTCCAGCAGCAGGAACACCGTGACCGTGCTGAGGATGATCAGGGTGATCTTAGGGATGAACTCTTTGAACGTGCCCGACTCCAGCAACCCCAATGGCTCGCTGACCAGCACGAAGATGCCGAGACCGGCCATCAGCGCCAGCACGAGTTGCTCGGCGACGCGCCGAATCCCGCTCATCCAGTCCCCCAGTGATCCCGACCACTACCCCACACAGATACCGCATGGCAGGCCGTGACGGGGGCGGAATACGTATTTCCCGCGCGGAACAACCACGCGCCGCCCCACGTTGCCCAAGGCGATGATCCCGCTCTCCGTACTCGACCTCGCGCCGATCGTGCGCGGCACCAGCGCGACCCAAGCGCTGCGATACAGCGTCGAACTCGCCCAGCTCACCGACCGTCTCGGCTACCACCGCTACTGGGTGGCCGAGCACCACAACATGCCCGGCATCGGCAGCTCATCGCCGCCGGTGCTCGTCGGGCACCTGGCAGGCGCCACCGAGCGGCTGCGCGTCGGGTCGGGCGGGGTGATGCTGCCCAACCACCCGCCGCTGGTGGTGGCCGAGCAGTTCGGCATGTTGGAGGCGCTGCACCCCGGGCGCATCGACCTCGGCATCGGCCGCGCCCCCGGCACCGACCCGGCGACCGCCGCCGCCCTGCGGCGCAGCGCCAACGCCCTCGACGCGCGGGAGTTCCCGCAGCAGCTCACCGAGTTGATCGGCTACTTCGACGGGGAGTCCCGCCGACCCGGCATCACGGCGGTGCCCGCGGCGGGCAACAAGCCGCCGATCTGGCTGCTGGGCTCCAGCGACTACAGCGCCCAGGTCGCGGGCCTGCTCGGGCTGCCGTTCTCCTTCGCGCACCACTTCAGCGCGGAGAACCTGATGCCTGCGCTCAACGCCTACCGGGAGCGGTTCCAGCCCGGGACGCTCAGCGAGCCCTACGCCATGGTGTGCGTGTCGGTGATCGTCGCGGACACCGACGCCGAGGCGCGGCGACTGGCGCAGCCGGGTGGGCTGGCGTTCCTGCGGCTGCGGCAGGGCAAGCCAGGGCTGTTCCCCTCCGCCGAGGAAGCCGCGGCCTACGAGTACTCGCCGGTGGAGCGGTCGGTGATCGAACACCGGCTGGACTCGCAGTTCATCGGCTCGCCGGACACCGTCCGCGGGAAGCTCGCGGAGTTCCTCGCCGCGACCGGCGCCCAGGAGCTGATGGTGTCCACCCTGATCGCCGACTACCAGGCGCGGCTGCGGTCCTACGAGATGCTGGCGGAGCTGTTCGCGAGCTTGGTGCCCGCTGAGAATTCGCTGTGAGGTTCGTCCCCGCCGCAACATGAAAGCTGTTCAGGGCGTCTAACCCGATGTGAGAACGGAGTTCGATCCGGGTCCGAGCATCCCGGACGCGGTAGCGCGGCACGCCGTCACCGAGGGTCTGCTGGAGTCGCCGTGGATCCACCGTTCCCTGCTGCTCGCCGCGATCGTGGCGGCGTTCGTGCTGTTCCGGACGCGGCGCGGCAGGCTCACCCGCACCAGCCGGGTCATGATCGTCGCGCTGCTGCTGTCGCTGTCCGGGGTGACCTGGCTCAACAGCTACGTCGGCTACATCCGCACCCCGCAGGACCTGGCGTTGAAAGCGCAGGCCCAGGGCGGCTGGCTCGGCGTGGTGGGGCGGGCGCTGCGCGACCCGTCGGATGACGAGACCGTCGAGGAACGCCGCGAGCTCAGCCAGGCCCGCACCGCGCCCACGGGCGACCTGCGCATCGACCGGTTCAACCTGCCCGATCCGAGCCGGAAGATCCCCAGCGGGCAGACCAATGTGCTGCTGCCGCCCGGCTATGACGCGCCGGAGAACGCGAGCAGGCGGTACCCCGTGGTGTACCTGGTGCACGGCTACCCGGCGGGCGGCTCCGACGACTGGTTCATCGGCGGCGACGCCATCGCCACCATGAAACAGCTGCTCGCGAACAGTCTGGTGCCGCCGATGATCGTGGTGATGGCCGACCTCACCGCGGGCGACAAGACCGACTGGGAGTGCCTGGACGTGCCCGGCGGGCCGCAGTTGGAGAGCTATCTGACCACCACCGCGGTCGCCGCCGTCGACGGCCGCTACCGCACGCTCGCCGACCGGCGGCACCGCGCGCTGGGCGGGATGTCCGGCGGCGCGTTCTGCGCGTTGAACGCCGGCCTGCACCACGTCGACAGGTTCGGCACGCTGCTGCTGACGCTGCCCTACGACACCGCGGGCGATGCGATCAGACTGCTGGGCAACGACCCCGCACGCGTCCACGCCAACACCCCTCGGGACTACCTGCCGACCATGACCTTCACCCAACGGCTGGCGGTGATGATCACCGCGGGTGAGCGGGCGCCGACCGATGTGGGGACCGCCCGGCGGATGGCGAGCGCGTTCCGGGCCAAGGGCCAGCCGGTTGCTCTCCGTATCGAACCGAACCTCAACCACACGTGGCGCACGGCTCGGGCCTCGCTGCCGTATCTGTTGACGTTCGCGGGCAAGCAGTTTCCCGCACCTGGCTGACGGGTTGACCTTCGTCCTTATCGTTGAATCTAGGCCCTTACCTCTGGACCGATACCGCAGGTCTTTGCCTACGCTGTTGCCTTCCGCGGAGGCGGCGGGACGGGCACGAAATCGTTTGGCGCAGCGTGACCCTGGGTAGTCCGGATATCGGGACAGATCAATCACCGTGCGTGTGATCATGTCCCCGGTTCGGGTGAGCTTAATCGAGTCAGGCAGACTTATTGACAGCCGAAGCACCTCGGAACGGAAGGGCGTGGGCCGTGAGCGGTCGGCTCGGCATCGACGACGTATCCCCGGTGATCTCCTACGGTCGTTATCCGGCAAAAGCCGTGGTGGGCGAGCATGTGCCGATCGAAGCCACCGTCTGGCGCGAGGGTCACGATGCCGTCGCCGCCACCCTGGTTTACCGCGGACCGCGGGACCGCAAGCCTCGACAGGTGCGAATGCACCCCATCGGGGCGGGCCTCGATCGATGGAGTGCCCCCTTCGTTGCGGACGGTGAGGGCTGCTGGTCGTTCCGGATCGACGCGTGGAGTGATCCCTGGAGCACCTGGCGCCACACGGTGGAGGTCAAACTCGCCGCCGGACAGGGCGCGGAGGACCTCGCCAACGACCTCGAACTGGGCGCCCGCCTGCTGGAACGCGTCGGCCGCCGCCCGGACCGCCGCAAGGATCGCGAGGCGTTGCTGAACGCCGCCGCGGCCCTGCGTGATCCCCAGCGCTCGGTCGTGGAGCGGGTCGCGCCCGCACTGGCCGAGGCCGTACAGCAGACCATGCACGAGTACCCGGTGCGCGAACTGCTCACCAAGGGCAAGACGCACAAGGTTTTCGTGGACCGGCAGCGCGCCCTGTACAGCAGTTGGTATGAGATCTTCCCGCGCTCCACCGGCGGCTGGGACTCCGAGGGCAACCCCGTCCACGGCGACTTCGAGACCGCGACCAAGGAGCTTGGCCGCATCGCGGGCATGGGCTTCGACGTGGTGTACCTGCCGCCGATCCACCCGATCGGCGAGGTCAACCGCAAGGGGCGCAACAACTCGCTGGTCGCCGCGCCCGATGACGTCGGGTCGCCGTGGGCCATCGGCTCAAAGGACGGCGGGCACGACGCGATCCACCCCGCGCTGGGCAGCATGACCGAGTTCAAGGCCTTCGTGGACCGCGCGAACGAACTGGGCATGGAGGTCGCGCTGGACTTCGCGCTCCAGTGCGCGCCCGACCACCCGTGGGTGCAGGAGCACCCGGAGTGGTTCACCACTCGGCCCGACGGCACCATCGCCTACGCCGAGAACCCGCCCAAGAAGTACCAGGACATCTACCCGCTGAACTTCGACAACGACCCGCGCGGCCTCTACGCCGAGTGCCTGCGGGTGGTCAAGCACTGGGTCGAGCACGGGGTGCGGATCTTCCGGGTGGACAACCCGCACACCAAGCCGCCGGACTTCTGGCACTGGCTCATCTGGAAGATCAAGGACGACTACCCGGACGTGCTGTTCCTGTCCGAGGCCTTCACCCGGCCCGCGCGGCTCTACGGCCTCGGCCGACTGGGCTTCACCCAGTCCTACACGTACTTCACCTGGCGCACCCACAAGCAGGAGCTGATCGACTTCGGCGGCGAGATCGCGGCGCGATCCATCGAGGCCCGGCCGAACCTGTTCGTGAACACGCCCGACATCCTGCACGAGAGCCTGCAAAAGGGCGGTCCGGCGATGTTCGCGCTGCGGGCCGTGCTTGCCGCGACGTTCTCGCCGTCCTGGGGCGTCTACTCCGGATACGAGCTGTTCGAGCACCAGCCGGTGCGCGAGGGCAGCGAGGAGTACCTGAACTCCGAGAAGTACGAACTGCGTCCGCGTGACTTCGCCGGGGCACTGCGCCGCGGCGCGTCACTCGAGCCGCTGCTGACCAAGCTGAACGAGATCCGCAGGGCACACCCTGCCCTGCAACAGCTACGCACGCTGCACTTCCACCACGTCGACAACGATGCGTTGCTGGCCTACTCCAAGACCGACCCTGCCACCGGGGACACGGTGATCGCCGTGGTCAACCTCGATCCGCAGTACATGGCGGAGGGCACCGTCTGGCTCGACCTCCCGACGCTCGGCCTGGACTGGGGCGACCGGTTCACCGTGCACGACGAGATCACCGGCGCGGACTTCGACTGGGGTCAGGCCAACTACGTCCGGCTTGAACCCCACGTCGCGGTGGCGCACATCCTCACGCTGCGCCGTGGGTAGGCCTCGTGAACGCACCGATCACGTCACGAGCTCTGAGCAGGACAAATGAATAAGGGGGCAGTACCCGGACCAGCACCGACGTCACGAGGGAACAGCATGCTCACCGAGCCACGAACGCAAGATTCGGATCTGGAGGGGATTCCGCACACCGGTGAGGGCATGACGCCCGACGGTCACCTGGTCGAACCCCAGTCCGAGGATTTCCGACAGGCCAGAATGGCGCCGCGCGAGCCCGATTGGTACAAGCGCGCGGTGTTCTACGAGGTCCTCGTCCGCGCCTTCACCGACTCCAACGGCGACGGCACCGGCGACCTCCGCGGTCTGGCGTCCAAGATGGACTACCTGGCCTGGCTGGGCATCGACTGCCTGTGGCTGCCGCCGTTCTACGCCTCGCCGCTGCGTGACGGTGGTTACGACATCGCGGACTTCCGTGCGGTGCTGCCGGAGTTCGGCACGGTCGAGGACTTCGTCCACCTGCTGAACGAGTCCCACTCCCGCGGTATCCGCGTGATCACCGACCTGGTGCTCAACCACACCTCGGACGCCCACCCCTGGTTCCAGGAGTCGCGGCGCGACCCGCAGGGCCCCTACGGCGACTTCTACGTCTGGTCCGACACCGACGACAGATACCCGGACGCGCGGATCATCTTCGTGGACACCGAGACGTCGAACTGGACCTACGACCCGGTGCGCGGGCAGTTCTACTGGCACCGGTTCTTCAGCCACCAGCCTGACCTCAACTACGAGAACCCCGAAGTGCAGCAGGCCATGCTGGACGTGCTGCGGTTCTGGCTGGACATCGGCATCGACGGCTTCCGGCTCGACGCAGTGCCCTACCTCTTCGAGGAGGAGGGCACCAACTGCGAGAACCTGCCGCGCACACACGAGTTCCTCAAGCTGTGCCGCAAGATCGTGGACGACGAGTACCCGGGCCGGGTGCTGCTGGCCGAGGCCAACCAGTGGCCCGCCGACGTGGTGGACTACTTCGGCGACCCCGAGGTCGGCGGCGACGAGTGCCAGATGGCGTTCCACTTCCCGCTGATGCCGCGCATCTTCATGGCGGTGCGACGGGAATCGCGGTTCCCCATCTCGGAGATCCTCGCGCAGACCCCGCCGATCCCGGCGGGCTGCCAGTGGGGCATCTTCCTGCGCAACCACGACGAGTTGACGCTGGAGATGGTCACCGACGAGGAACGCGACTACATGTACGCGGAGTACGCCAAGGACCCGCGGATGAAGGCCAACATCGGCATCCGCCGCAGGCTGGCGCCGCTGCTGGAGAACGACCGCAACCAGCAGGAACTTTTTACGGCTTTGCTGCTGTCGCTGCCAGGCTCGCCGGTGCTCTACTACGGCGACGAGATCGGCATGGGCGACAACATCTGGCTCGGCGATCGCGATGCGGTGCGCACCCCGATGCAGTGGACCCCGGACCGCAACGCGGGCTTCTCCACCTCGAATCCCGGCAGGCTGTACCTGCCGCAGATCGCCGACCCGATCTACGGGTACCAGGCGGTGAATGTGGAGGCGCAGCAGAACAACAGCTCCTCGCTGCTGCACTGGACGCGGCGGATGATTGCCGTGCGCAAGGAACACGCCGCCTTCGGGCTGGGCACCTACACCGAGTTGGGTGCCTCCAACCCGACCGTGCTGGCCTACCTTCGGCGCTTCATCGCCGATGACGGCACGGAAGACCTGGTGATGTGCGTGAACAACCTGTCCAGGTTCCCGCAGCCGGTGGAACTGGACCTCTCCCAGCACGCCGGTGCGACCCCGGTGGAGCTGACCGGCAAGGTCAGCTTCCCCAAGATCGGCGAGCTGCCGTACCTGCTCACCGTGCCCGGCCACGGGTTCTACTGGTTCCAGATCGTCAGGACGAAACTCGATGACTCTGATTGAGAATCCCACCGCGACGCTCGGCGAGCTATCCGGCCCGCTGGCGCAGTGGCTGCCGACGCAGCGGTGGTTCGCCGGGAAGGGACGGTGTATCGACGCCGTCTCCCCGGTGAGCGCCACCGCTCTGAACGACGGCGACCCGCTGCTGGTCCACGCGGTGATCGAGGTCGAACAGGGCGGCCTGCGGGAGCGCTACCAACTCCTGCTCGGGGTCCGGCGCGACCTGCCGGAGCACCTGGAGTGGGGCAAGATCACCGAGCACCACGGCCTTTACTTCTACGACGCGATCTACGATCAGGGCCTGACCACGCACCTGGTGGAGCTCATCCGGCACAAGGCCGAGGTGGGCGCGCTGCGGTTCGAGATCGAGCCCGGCGCCAACCTGGACGCCGAACTGCGCGGCCGCATCCTCGGCGTCGAGCAGTCCAACACCTCGCTGGTGTTCGGCAACCGCTTCATCCTCAAGCTGTTCCGCAAGCTGGTGCCCGGCGAGAACCAGGATCTGCTGGTGACCCGCGCGCTGCACACCGTGGGGTGTGAGTACATCGCCGCGCCGCTGGGCTCCATCGGCGGCGAGGCCGACGGCGTGCCCTACACCTTCGCGATGGTGCAGCAGTTCCTCGCCGACGCCGCGGAGGGCTGGGCGATGGCCACCGCCAGCGTCCGCGACCTGCTGGCCGAGGCGGACCTGCGGGCCGAGGAGGTCGGCGGCGACTTCGCGGGCGAGGCCTACCGACTCGGCAAGGCGGTCGCGGCGGTGCACGCCGACCTGGAGCGGGCGTTCGGCCACGCCGAGGAGAACGCCGAGCAGACCTCCTACACCGCCGACCAGATGCACGCCCGGCTGGACGCGTTACTGCCGCTGGTGCCCGAACTGGAGCAGTACTCCTCGCGGCTGCGGCAGATCTTCGAGGAGGCCCGCCATCCCGGCGAGCCGGTGCGGGTGCAGCGCGTGCACGGTGATCTGCATCTCGGTCAGGTGCTGCGCACGGTGCATGGGTGGGTGCTGATCGACTTCGAGGGCGAGCCCGCGACGCCGCTGTCGGAGCGGCACAAGATGCGGTCGCCGCTGCGGGATGTGGCGGGGATGCTGCGGTCGTTCGACTACGCGGCACAGCATCTGCTCGTCGGCAACGACCACTACCAACTGCACCAGCGGGCGCTGGAGTGGGCGCAGCGCAACCGGACCGCGTTCTGCGAGGGGTACGCCAAGAAGTGCGGGCGCGACCCCGGTGAGCAGAAGGCGCTGCTGCGGGCGCTGGAGGCCGACAAGGCGCTGTACGAGGTCGGCTACGAGCATGACAACCGGCCCGACTGGCTACCCATACCACTGGCGTCTCTTGCACGAATTGCTCAGAGGGAGTGATCAATGGCTGCCCGGCCACTGTCAAGCGTCGACGCGGTGTGCGCGCCGCCCGCGGAGGTGGTCGGCGCCCTGTTGTCCGGCGACCACCATGATCCGCATGGGGTGCTCGGCTCGCATCCGCATCCCGACGGCAGCGTCGTCCGGGCGCTCAAACCCCATTCCGACGGGGTGGACGTGCTCATCGGGGACCGGCGTTTCCCGTTGCAACGCGTGGAGGGTCCGCTCTACTCCGGTGTGGTCGCGGCACCGCCCGGCGACTACCGGCTGGAGGTCCGCTACGGGGACCAGCGGCAGGTCTGCGACGACCCGTACCGCTGGCTGCCCACGGTGGGCGAACTCGATCTGCACCTGATCGCCGAGGGCCGCCACGAGCGGCTCTGGGAGGCGCTCGGCGCGCATCCCCGCTCGTATGACACCCCGCACGGGACGGTCCGGGGGACCTCCTTCGCGGTGTGGGCGCCCTCGGCCCGCGGCGTTCGCGTCTGCGGCGACTTCGACGGCTGGAACGGCCAGGGCAATCCCATGCGCTCGCTGGGCGGCTCCGGGGTGTGGGAGATCTTCATCCCCGGACTGGAACCCGGCGCCCGGTACAAGTTCCGCATCCTCGGCGCCGACGGGCGCTGGGTGGAGAAGTCCGACCCGATGGCGTTTCGCACCGAGGTGCCGCCCGCGACGGCGTCCATCGTGCACGGCGGGAGCAGCCGATACGACTGGGGCGACGCGGAATGGGTGTCGCGGCGCGAGGCCACCGACATCTCCCGCGCACCGGTCAGCGTGTACGAGGTGCACCTCGGCTCGTGGCGGCCCGGCCTGAACTACCTCGAACTCGCCGAGCAGCTGAGCGAGTACGTGTCCTCGCTGGGCTTCACGCACATCGAGTTGCTGCCGGTGGCGGAGCACCCGTTCGGCGGGTCGTGGGGGTACCAGGTCACCTCGTACTACGCGCCGACCTCGCGGTTCGGCTCGCCGGATGAGTTCCGGCACTTCGTGGACGCGCTGCACCAGCGCGGCATCGGCGTGATCATGGACTGGGTGCCCGCGCACTTCCCCCGCGACGACTGGGCGCTGGCGCGGTTCGAGGGCAAGCCGCTGTACGAGCACGCCGACCCGCACCGCGGCGAGCACCCCGACTGGGGCACGCTGATCTTCGACTTCGGCCGCAACGAGGTGCGCAACTTCCTGGTGGCCAACGCCCTGTACTGGATCGACGAGTTCCACATCGACGGTCTGCGGGTGGACGCGGTGGCGTCGATGCTGTACCTGGACTACTCCCGCGAGCAGGGCCAGTGGTCGCCCAACGCCCACGGCGGGCGGGAGAACCTGGAGGCGGTGCAGTTCCTCCAGGAACTCAACGCGACCGTCTACAAGCGACACCCCGGCACCATGATGATCGCCGAGGAGTCCACCGCGTGGCCGGGGGTGACCCGGCCGACGCATCTGGGCGGGCTTGGTTTCGGGTTCAAGTGGAACATGGGCTGGATGCACGATTCGCTGGGCTACCTGAAGAAGGACCCGGTGCACCGCACGTTCCACCACAACGAGATGACGTTCTCGCTGGTGTACGCGTGGAGCGAGAACTACATCCTGCCGCTGTCGCATGACGAGGTGGTGCACGGCAAGGGTTCGCTGTGGTCGCGGATGCCCGGCGACGAGTGGAACAAGGCGGCGGGTGTGCGGGCGCTGCTGGCGTTCATGTGGGCGCACCCCGGCAAGCAGCTGCTGTTCATGGGCGGCGAGCTGGGGCAGCCCGCGGAGTGGAACGCCGACGGGTCGCTGGAATGGCACCTGCTGGACTACCCGCTGCACTCGGGCATCAGCAAGCTCGTCACCGACCTCAACGCGGTGTACAAGGAGACTCCGGCACTGTACTCGCAGGACACCAGCTGGCAGGGCTTCTCCTGGATCGACGGCAACGACGCGGCCAACAACGTGCTGTCGTTCCTGCGCTACGGCGCGGACGGTTCGGTGCTGGCGTGCGTGGCCAACTTCGCCGGTGTCCCCCACCACGACTACCGCCTGGGCCTGCCGCACGCGGGTGTGTGGCGAGAGATCGTGAACACCGACGCCGAGCACTACGGCGGCTCCGGGGTCGGCAACCTGGGCGCGGTCACCGCGGACGAGGTGTCCTGGCATGGGCGGCCCGCCTCGGCGGTGTTGCAGGTCCCGCCCGCCGGGGTCGTCTGGCTGGCACCGGAGTAGTACGGCGACAATGACGCCCATGTGGCGTCTGGTGCTTGGACTCGTGGCGCTGCTCTGCGTTGGCTGCACCAGCGCTGTGCCTGGCACGGCGGTTCCTGGCGACGCGGTGACCAAGGGCGGGGTGGACACCTCGTTCATCAAGGGCACCGACGGAGCGGAAATCGACCAGCTGGCCGCGGCCACCGTGACGGACCTGCGCGCCTTCTGGGGGCGGACGTATCCGGCGACATTCGGCGCGCGGTGGGACGAACTGCACGGCGGGTACTACTCGGTGGACACCTCCCGCGATGCGGGCAAGCCGCCGCCGTGCACGTCCCGGGCGGGCGAGTTGCAGGGCAACGCGCTGTACTGCCCGACGGTGGACGCGATCTCCTGGGACCGCAGCGCGCTGCTGCCGCTGTTGCAGGACCGGTACGGCAACGCGGCGGTGATGCTGGTGCTGGCGCATGAGATGGGGCATGCGGTGCACGAGCGGGCGGGGATCGGCGCGGAGGAGCGGCGCAAGGAGCCCGCGCGGTATCCGACGATCCTCATCGAGTCGATGGCGGATTGCTACGCGGGGGCGTTCGTGCGATGGGTGTCCGACGGGAAGGCGCCGCATCTGCGGATAGACGGGGCGCAGCTGGACTCGGCGTTGCGGGCGCTGGTGGTGTTCCGCGATCCGGTGGGCACGGCGCAGGGTGATGCGACGGCGCATGGCAGCGCGTTCGACCGGGTTTCGGCGCTCCAGGACGGGTTCCGCGACGGACCCGTGCTGTGCTCGAAGCTCAGCGTGGACAACCGGAGCTTCGCGTTGCGTCAGTTCCCCGATGCGGACGGGCAGGCGCAGCGGGATCTCACCGTGGAGACGGTGGCCGGGCAGGCGGCGGCGTTCTTCGGCGCGGCGGTGCGGGCGCGGGGGAAGGCGTGGACGCCGCCCGCGGTGTCGGCGAAGGCCGACTGCGGGGCGCCGCAGGGGCCGGTCAGCCTGTGTCGGGACGGCTCGGTGGCGGTGACCTCGCGGGCGGAGCTGGACTCGTTGCGCGGCAAGGCGGGCGACTTCGCCACGGTGCTGCTGCTGGCCGGGCGGTACGCGCTCGCCGCTGTCAGTGCGCTGGATCGTCCGATCGAGGGCGGCGCGGCCGGGCGGGACGCGGTGTGCCTGGCGGGGGCGTTCACCGGCGGTCTCATGGCGCAGCGGGGCCTGTCCCCTGGTGATCTGGACGAGGCCGTGCAGTTACTGCTGGCCAGCGACTACGCGGGCCGCGATGTGAACGGGCGGAGTTCGGGTTCGGGCTTCGACCGGGTGGCCGAGTTCCGCGCGGGCGTGGACGGCGGCGTCTCTTCCTGCCTGGAGCGGTGAGCTCGCTAAGTGGATACTTTTGCGCCCGGCAGTTGCAGCGAGGTGGCGAAGATTGCCACGGCGTCGACGCGGGCGTGGCGCAGGCGCAGCCATGGCGGGGCCACCGGTGGTGGGTGTTCGGGGGTGAAGTCCACCGGGACGCCGATCACGGTGCCGCGTAGGCGTTTCACGTACATACGGACCGGTGAGCCGGTGATGATGGCGGTGTGTCCGTTGTTGGTGATGCGGGTGGGGACTTTGCCGGTGGTGCTCATGGCCAGGTCGCGGGCGGTGAGGCGGCGGGCGTGGAACTCCAGCACCCGGCCGGTGCCCAAGTTCGTGATGCCGCGGTAGTCCACGCCGGACAGTTCCAGCTCCTCGGCAGTGACCGTCCAGGGCTCGCTCGTGGGCTTGGCCGCCGCGGGCAGCGCCATGCCCAGGGCGGCGACGGCGGCCAGCGCCACGAGCCTGCGCATCAGGCGGCCGTCTCTTGCGGGGTCCAGGCGAGCGCCAGAGCGGCGCCGACCAGGCCGAAGACCAGTCCGAGCAGGAAGCCGCCGAGGTTGGTGGTGACCAGCGATAGCAGCGACAACAGGAACGCCGCCGTGCCCGCGGCCACCCGGAACTCCGGACGGAACACCAGCGAGCCTGCCGCCACCAGCAGCAGGGTGCCGATGAGCAGCGCGGAGGCGCCGCCGATGGCGCTGATCGAGATCACCATGTCCCCCAGGCGCAGGGTGGTGAACGGCGGGACGAGGATCGCCAAGCCCGCCAGCGCGACGAACACGCCTGCGGGCAACGGGCGCCGCTGCCGCCAGGCGCGGTTCACCAGCAGCCCTTGGCGCCTGGGCTCACGGTGAGGTGCAGGTCGTTGAAGCGCAGTGTCCCCGCGGTCACCGACCGGCCCTCCATGCGCAGGTCACGCACGGAGACGGTGGGGGCGCTCAGCCCGAACTCGCCCGGGGTGCCGCCGAGCGGGCCCGCGTCCACGCCCATCTCCACGTTGTTGGCGACCAGGTCGCCGGTCAGCGAGGTGAGCGCGACGGCGAGGTTGTCGGAGGTGACCGGCTTGCCGCCGCCGGAGGCCACCTTCATGGTGAGCGGGCCGAAACCGGGGAGGTTCGGGCTGTGCATGGACATGCACAGGTTGTCCATCGTCGCGGTGCGGAAGGTGGTCTGCACGACGCCGTGTGCATCGTGCTCGCTGCGGACCACCGTGCCGTACTGGACGAAGCCGGTGCCGCTCAATCCGTCGGCGGAGCCGCGGAAACTGGTACCCGCCACCGTGAAGGACGCGGCCAGCGCGCCCTCGGCGAGCCCGGCTCCGATCAGCGCCGTTCCGACCAGGCCTGCCGCCATGACGGCGGCGAAGCGTCTCCAGCGAATCCTGGCCATTACCACTCCTGGGTGTTACTCGAAGTAACAGTTACTGAACCTTACACACCCGCCACCAGTAGGGTGCAATGGCCAGTGCGGAAGTGGGGCAAGGGGAAACCGTGCGCAGTGGGTGGAAACGGGCAAGCGCCCTTGTGATGGTGCTCGCAGCGGTCTTACCGGCCGCCTGCTCGCAGCCCATCGCGGGCACCGCGCGGCCGGTGGGCGGCATCGAGGTTGGCACCGTGGCCGGGCTTCCGGTGAGCAACGGCCCGAGCGGCCCCAAACCCGGCGCGGCGGACGTCCCGGTCACCGCGGTAGGCGCCGACGGCGGCGAGATGGACCGGCTGGCCACCAATGCGATGGCGGATGTGCAGGGCTTCTGGGATGAGCGGTTCCAGGCGGAGTTCCGCCAACCGTTCCAGCCGGTGTCGCGGATGGTCTCCTACGACTCGGCGGGCGCGCCGCAGGTGGTCTGCCGCACCAGCACCGCAGGCCAGATCAACGCGTTCTACTGTCCGCGCGAAGACACCATCGCCTGGGACCGCGGACAGCTTCTGCCGCTGCTCGCGGAGAACTTCGGGCCGCTGGCCGTGGTCACCGTGCTGGCGCACGAGACGGGGCACCTGATCCAGCACAAGCTGGGCGACATCAGCCAGGCAACGCCGACGATCGTGCTGGAGCAGCAGGCCGACTGCTACGCGGGCGCGTTCTTCCGCCACGTCGCCGAGGGCAAGGCGCCGCATTTCCAGATGTCCACCGGGGACGGCCTGAACGCCGTGCTGTCGGCGGTGTTCTTCATCCGCGATCAGGCGGGGTCGGCGTTCACCCGGCAGGGCGCGCACGGCAACGCCTTCGACCGGGTACTCGGCTTTCAACTCGGCTTCGCCGAGGGACCGGCGCGGTGCCGGGCGATCGACCTGGCCGAGGTGCGGAACCGGATCACCGCCTTTGGCTTCCAGAGCGCCCAGGAGCAAATCAGCGGCGGCGAACTGCGCATCGACCAACAGAGCGTTGCCACCATCGGCCGCCACCTCGACCTCGCCTTCGAGGGCGGCGGCTTCACCCCGCCGCGGCTGGCATTGGCCGGGGCGTGCCAGGCCAGGACCACGCCCGCCGCGTTCTGCCCCAAGGAGAACCTGGTGCCGCTGGACCTGGAACGGCTGGCCCGCATCGGCGCCCCGCTGCGCCGCGGCAGCGCGGTGTCCTCGGGTCTCGGCGACTTCGCCGCGTTCGCCGAGATCGCCTCGCGCTACGTGTTGTCCGTTCAGCAGCAGGCGGGCATGTCGCTGACCGGCGAGATCGCCGCGCTGCGCACCGCGTGCCTGGTCGGCGCCTGGAGCGGCCTGCTGCTGGAGCACCCGTGGGGCAAGCGCAACCCCATCGGCGACCTGAGGCTGGCCGCGGGCGACCTGGACGAGGCCATCGCCGAGTTGCTGTCCAAACGCAGCCTGATCGCCGCCGACGTGGACGGTCGCACCGTTCCGTCCGGCTTCGCCCGAGTCGAGTCGTTCCGGATCGGTTTCCTCGACGGCAAGCAGCCCTGCCTGACGAAGTTCAAGGACTGAACAGGTCAGAACAACGCGCTGGCGAGGTTGCGGCGGGCCTTGGCGACGCGCTCGTCGTCAACGGGGAACAGGTCGAACAGGCTGATCAGGTGGGCGCGGGCCTTGTCGCGCTCGTCACCTGCGGTGCGGCGCACGGTGGCGATGAGGCGGTTGAAGGCGCCGTCCACGTCCTGCTCGGCAAGCTGGGCGTCGGCCGCGGCGAGTTGGGCGTCCAGGTCGTCCGGGTTGGCGTCCGCGGCGGCGACCACGGAGGGATCGGTGGACTCGGCGCGGGCGGCGAAGCGGACCTGCGCGATCGCGGCCTTGGCTTCCTCGTTGTTCGGCTCGGCGTCCAGGATCTGCTGGTAGGCGGTCTCGGCGGCGGCGTAGTCGCCCCGCTCGAACGCGTCCTCGGCGGCGGTGAACCGGGGGTCGTTGACCTCTTCCGGCTCGGCGACGACCCCGCCCGCACCGGCCTCGGCGGCGGCGATGCCGGGCAGCTTGTCGCGGAGGGCGTCCAGCAGGCCGTTGATCCACTCACGGATCTGCGGCTCGGGCAGCGCGCCCGCGAAGGCGTCCACCGGCCGTCCGCCCGCGATGGCCACCACGGTCGGCACCGACTGCACCCCGAAGACCTGCGCGATGCGCGGATTGGCGTCCACGTCGATCTTGGCCAGCACCCAGGCGCCGTTCGCGGCCTCGGCCAGCCGCTCCAGCACCGGGGAAAGCTGCTTGCACGGGCCGCACCAGGTGGCCCACAGGTCCACGATGACCGGCACCTGCAGCGACTTCGCGACGACCTCGGTCTCGAAGGTCTCCTCGGTCACGTCGATGACGTACTTGCCGCCCGACGTCGGGGCGCCCGCCCCGTTGGCAGCGGTACCCGCACCGGCGACGGGCTGGCGAGCGGCCGCGTCGGCCCGCGCCTTCAGCCCGGACAGGTCGACAGCTCCGGCGAGCGCGGCGGAGAGAGCAGCGGTCTTACGTGGATCTGGCCTCGTCACGGTTCCATCCTGGCATGAGCGGCACCCAGCTCGCACAGAAGCTCGCCCACACCCCGGCCACATCCCCGCATTGGCGCGAACGTCACACCACCGCGCCCCGCCTGTACGGGGCGGGAATCCCCGGAAAGCGCATGATGTCGCCCTGCGTCGTCATGATGATGACCTGCGCGATCATGGTGTCGACGCAGGGCGTTTCCGGACGGAGGCACCCCCACTGTTCAGCCTAGGCTTCCGGGTGGGCTGTTCCCGGGTTCGACACGGACGGGCTTCAGGCGCCGCCGTGCCCTCGGGCGAGGGCTTTGAGGCCGACCGCCGCCCAGTGCGCGAGGGATTCAGCCCGACCGATGACCAGCGCGGGCTTCAGTCCGACTGTCCCCGTCGGCGAGGGGCCGGGTGCGGCTCCTCGCCGAGCTGTCAGAAGCGGGCGGGTTCGGTGTAGACGCCCCACTCGTCGCGCAGGGCGTTGCAGATCTCGCCCATGGTCGCCTCGGCGCGGCAGGCGGCCAGCATCGGCTCGATCATGTTGGCGCCGTTGCGGGAGGCTTCCACCATGTCGGCGATGGTCTTGTCGACGGCGGACTGGTCGCGGGCGGCGCGGCGCTGGGCCAGCACCCGGTTCTGCTCGCGCTCGACCTCGTGGCTGATGCGCAGGATCTCCAGGTCCTCCGACAGCGAGTCGGTGTGGCAGTTGACACCCACCATCTTCTTGTCGCCCTTCTCCAGGGCCACTTGGTAGGCGAAGGCGGAGTCGGCGGACTCGCCGGTGAACCAGCCGTCCTCGATGCCGCGCAGGATGCCGGAGGTCATCTCGCCGATGGGGTGGTTGCCGTCGGGGTGGGCGACGCGGGCC
Source organism: Actinorectispora metalli (assembly GCF_056323685.1). Lineage (NCBI taxonomy): Bacteria > Bacillati > Actinomycetota > Actinomycetes > Pseudonocardiales > Pseudonocardiaceae > Actinorectispora > Actinorectispora metalli. Next base: position 3,595,507 of record NZ_JBREYE010000001.1, on the reverse strand, counting down.
ATGTCCTTGATGCGGTCGAAGATGCGCTCGGCCTCGGCCTCGATCTTGTCGGTGAGGGCCTCCACGTACCAGGAGCCGCCCAGCGGGTCGGCGACGTTGGTGACGCCGGTCTCCTCCATGATCACCTGCTGGGTGCGCAGCGCGATCTGGGCGGCCCGCTCGCTTGGCAGGGCGAGCACCTCGTCCAGGGCGTTGGTGTGCAGGGAGTTCGTGCCGCCGAGCACGGCGGCCATCGCCTCGACGGCGGTGCGGACGATGTTGTTGTCCGGCTGCTGCGCGGTCAGGGAGACGCCCGCGGTCTGGGTGTGGAAGCGCAGCCACTGGGCCTTCTCGCTGGTGGCGCCGTAAACGTCGCGCAGCCAGCGGGCCCAGATACGGCGGGCGGCGCGGAACTTGGCGATCTCCTCGAAGAAGTCGATGTGCGCGTCGAAGAAGAAGCTCAAGCCCGGCGCGAAGGTGTTGATGTCCAAGCCGCGGGACAGGCCAAGCTCGACGTAGCCGAAGCCGTCGGCGAGGGTGAACGCCAACTCCTGCGCGGCGGTCGCCCCGGCCTCGCGGATGTGGTAGCCGGACACCGACAGCGGCTTGTACGCGGGGATGTTCTGCGCGCAGTACTCCATCAGGTCGCCGATCAGCCGCAGGTGCGGCTCGGGAGCGAACAGCCACTCCTTCTGGGCGATGTACTCCTTGAAGATGTCGGTCTGCAGCGTGCCGTTGAGCTTGGTGATGTCCGCACCCTGCCGCTCGGCGGCCACCAGGTACATGCAGAAGGCGGGCACGGCCGGACCGGAGATCGTCATGGACGTGGTGACCTGCTCCAGCGGGATGTCGCTGAACAGGATGTCCATATCGGCCGCGGAGTCGATGGCGACGCCGCAGTGGCCGACCTCGCCGATGGAGCGGGGCTCGTCGGAGTCGCGGCCCATCAGCGTCGGCATGTCGAAGGCCACCGAGAGGCCACCGCCGCCGCGCGCCAGGATCATCTTGTACCGCTCGTTGGTCTGCTGGGCGTTGCCGAAGCCCGCGAACTGGCGGATCGTCCACTGCCTGCCGCGGTAGCCGGTCGGGTACAGGCCGCGGGTGTAGGGGTACTCACCAGGCCAGCCGATGCGTTCGAAGCCCTCCACCGTCTCACCGGGACGTGGGCCGTACACGGGGTCGACCTCGACGCCCGAGAGCGTGGTGAAGTCCGCGTCACGAACCTGGCCCTTGGCTTCGGCCGCGGCGTACCGCTGCTGCCAGCGCTCACGCCCGGCCTCGATGTCGGCAAAGCGCTCGTCATAACCCTGGGACATGCTGCAAGCCTCCACGTTGGCCTCGTCGCACAACTATTTCCAATAGTAGGACGTCCAACTAATTCGGACCACCGTGGCCCCGGTCACCTCTGTCTAGTGCCTCTAGGTGTGGGTACCGCTCAAAGACCGGTTGAACCCTCCGCCAGGTGCTGCTCGACGCGGTCGACCTTCGCCTGAAGCTGACCGGTGTGACCGGGGCGGATGTCGGCCTTGAGGACCAGGCTGACGCGCGGGAAGCGGGCGGCGAGGACGTCCACGGCCTGTTTGACCACGGCCATCACCTCGTCCCACTCGCCCTCGATGTTCGTGAACATCGCGTTCGTCTCGTTCGGCAGGCCGGACTCGCGGACGATGCGGACGGCTTCGGCGACGGCGGCGCTGACGCTGTCGGACTCGCCCCCGGACGGGGCGATGCTGAAGGCAACAAGCATGCCTCCAGGGTGCCTCACGGTGGTGGTGCGCAATCGGGCAAACCGCCAATGACAGACTTGCGCACATGCGCGGGTTTGACGCGGCGGCGATCGAGGACCGCACGCCGCAGGACCGGGACCGCTTCGCCGACGCGCTGCGGCTCGGCTCGATCCTCGCCGTGGCCTACGGCCACTGGCTGATGACGCTGCTCATCGTGCACGGAACCGGCGGGATCACGACCCGGCTGCCGTTTCAGCTGTCCACCTGGCTGTGGCAGGTGATGCCGCTGTTCTTCCTGATCGGCGGCTTCTCCCACGCCCGCGCGCTGCGGCACCACCAGAGCCTGGCCACGTTCCTGCACGCGCGCACCAACCGGCTGCTGCCGCCCGCGCTGGGATTCCTGCTGATCTGGGCGGTGATCGCCGCCGTCCTCCAGTTCACCGGGCTGGAGACCGGGCCGGTGGCGACGGCCGCGGACCGGGTGACGACTCCGCTGTGGTTCCTCGGCGTGTACCTGCTCGTGGTGCTGCTGGCGCCGCTCGCCTACCGCGCGCACCGCCGCTTCGGCGCGATCGTGGTGGTGTGGCTGGGTTTGGCCGCGATCCTGGTGGACGCCCTCGGCGACCCGCGGGTGGACGTGCTCAACCTGGTGATCGTCTGGCCCGCCATCCACCAACTTGGCTACCTCTACGCCGACGGCACGCTGACCCGCCGCGGGGTGTCCGCCGCGATGGCCGTCGGCGGGCTGGCGACGGTGATCGTGCTGACGGTCGTCACCGACACCTACCCGGTGCTGATGGTGGGCCTGCCGGAGGCGCCGACGTCGAACATGGCGCCGCCGACGTTCGCGCTGCTGGTGCACGGGGTGTGGCTGACAGGGCTGGCGCTGCTGGTGCGCGACGCCGCCAACCGGTGGCTGCGGCGACCCGCGGTGTGGCGGCTGGTGGTGCTGGGCAACAGCGTGATCATGACGATCTTCTGCTGGCACCTCACCGCCGCCTTCGCCGCCGAGGGTCTGCGCATGCTCACCGGTCTGCGCCCACCCGCCCCCGCGTCGGCGGGGTGGTGGGCGATCGTGCCGCTGTGGTGGCTCGCCTGCACCATGTGCGCGCTGGTGCTGGTGGTCCTGTTCCGCCGCTTCGAGCAGGTCAAATCCCCAGCCGCGGAGGGCAACACCGGGTGGGCGAACACGGTGGCCGCGGTGGCGGGGCTGTTGCTTGCCGCGGCGGGCCTGTACGCGGTGTCCCAGGTCGGCTTCGACGGACTGACCACCGGCGCCACAGAAAAGGTGGTGGGCTTCGAGATCAGCGGGATCTTCGCGGCGATGCTGCTGGCGGTTGGCATCCTCGTGCTGAGACTCGCGCCGAAGGTTCGCCTCGGCGGGGTAGGTGTGCGCCCGAGCAGGTGACGCGCTGGTAGCGTCGCTGGCCATGACCCCGTCGCGTCCGCTGCCGTTCGACCCGATCGACCGCGCCGCGAGCCTGTGGTCGGAACGCATCGGACCCTCCGACCGGATGGCGGCGGTCACGAGCGTGATGCGCGTCCAGCAGATCGTGCAGTCCGCTGTGGACGCCGCGCTGAAGCCGCACGGGCTGACCTTCGCCCGCTACGAGGCGCTGGTGCTGTTGTACTTCTCTCGCCGCGGCAGCCTCCCGATGCGGGTCATGGGCGAGCGGCTCCAGCTGCACCCCACCAGCGTGACCAACATCGTGGACCGCCTGGAAGCCGAGCACCTGGTCAAGCGCATCCCGCACCCCACCGACCGGCGCACCACGCTGGTGGAGATCACCGAAGCGGGTCGTGAGCTGCGCGAGGTGGCCACCGAGGCCATCGTGGACATCGACTTCGGGCTGCGTGGACTGGACACCGCCGAGACCCAACAGCTCACCGAGCTGTTGGCCAAGGTTCGCCGGGCCAGCGGTGACTTCGACACCTGATCCTGTTAAACCCCAGGGTGTGGACTCGACCACCGATCGCGGCGGCAGGCTGATCGCCATCGGCTGGGTGCTGGTGCTTACCCTGGCCGCCGAAACGCTCACGTTCCTGACCGTGTTCGCCGTGCTCGGCGCGCTCGGCTCCCTGCTGCCCGCTGCGTTCACCGCGCACTCCTGGGGCGCGGCGGCGGGCTGGGCCGCGATGATCGTGCTGCTGCGGATTCCGCCCGCGCTGATCGCCAAGCCCGCGCTCACCGTGTACCTACAGCGGCGGCACACGCAGTCGCTGCTGGCCATGGAGGTGCTGGACGCGGGCATCACCTTCGGCGCGACCTACCTGGTGCTGCGCGGCAGCGCGACCTCCACCGCGGCGACCCTGGAGATCTGCCTGGCCTGCACCGCCGCGATGGCGCTGGTGTCGGTGTTCATCACGAAACCGTGGCGTCAGACCGGTGACGGGGTGCTGGGCTGACCTCGTCGGCGGGTTTGCGTGACTCGGACAACGCGAACGCGGCGACGATCAACGCGGCGTTGAGCCACCACTGGTTCGGGAACGACTGCTTGTTGAACAGCGTGAACACCATCAGCAGGGTGCCGGACGCCAGCAGGAAGCCCGATCCGGTGCGCGGGCAGCGGTAGACCAGCAGCGCGAACGCGGCGACGGTGGCCAGCGCGAGCACCGGGGCGCGCAGCGGCAGCGGCAGGTCCAGCCACAGCGATTGCGACAGCGGCGGCGGCACGGCGCCCAGGAAGAAGTCCACCGTGCAGGTGGTGAACCGGCCGGGGTCGGCGGCCAGCCACGGCAGCGACACCCCCAGCGCGACCAGCCCGGTGCCCACCACCTTGCGCCAGCCGAACTTGGGCCAGAACAACAGCAGCGGCAGCAGGAGCACCACGTGTTGCTTGGTGGCCAGCGCCAGCCCCAGCGGCACCGCGGCCCACGCCCAGCGGTTGCGTTCCATCAGCACCGCGGCGCCGACCAGCGCAGGCAGGAACAGCAACTCGGTCCAGGCCTGCTGGACGAGGAACATCGCGCCCGGCACGGCGGCCACCAGCAACGCGAGCGCCATCCCGGTCCGCCGCTGCCCGGCGTGCCAGGCGAGCAGGCCCGCGGTGCCCGCGAGACCGGCGACACCGGCCCAGCGCACGTCGCCGAGCAGCCATTGCGCGGGCGAGGTGGCCAGAAACGTCACCGGCAGGTAGTTGAAGCAGTTCCAGGTCTGGCCCGGCGGCACGTCCAGGAACGTCAGTTCATAGGGGTTGCCGCCCGCGGACAGGCCCCAGGCGCTGTCCCGCAGGATGATCCACACGTCGATCACCGGCTGCCCGGCGAGGATCACCAGGCCGCCCGCCGCGACGGTCGTCAGCACGCCCGCCGGGAGCGCCAGGCGCGGCCATCGGAACAGCAGCACCGCGCAGGCCGCGACCGCGCCGCCGACCAGCGCCGCCGTCGACCACCGGGTGGCGAGCACGTTGGCCTCGATGGGCCACACCAGGAACCAGGCGGCGGAGGCGATCGCGGCACCGACCACAACCGGCATCGGCACCCGGGAACGACCCGCCCCGAACCAGACCGCGACCAACAGCGCGAGGACGGCCAGTGGGAGGACGACATCGCTGAGCGGTATCGCGACCCTGGCCGCGGCGGCCACCCAGCTGATCACCACCGCGGCGCCCAACGCCAACCCGGCGGGCCACAGTGGTGTTTTCTCGTCGGTCACGTCAGGAAGATAACAATGTTCGATTCAGGCATTTTCCGGACCTCGGTGATAAAAACTTGTCGACGCACGGAAATTGTCCACAGTATGGAGCCGATTCTGTTTATCCCGAGGTGCGCAGTGAGCCCTCGATGCGGGCCAGTACACCCGCGGCCTCCGCGGGTGCCTCCCAGCTGTCCTCCAGCGGGTCGCGGCTGGCGCGCTCCAGGATCATCGAGGCGATCATCTCAGCCTCCTGCTCCTCCACCGCGGTGTAGTGGGTGCGACCGAGCACCCGCTGCACCATCGCCGGATTCAGGTTGGGCAGCAGAAGCTGGGTGGTCTCCTCGCCGATGACCGGGGTGGCCTCGTGCTCGCAGAGCAGGTGCCCGATCTCGTGCAGGATGATGTGCTCCTGGTGCAGCGGGCTGGTGCGCTCCTCGTAGAAGATATAGTCCGCGCCCGCGGTGGAGATCCACATGCCCACCGGGCTGCCGGACGGCATCGGCACCGGCATCAGCCGAATGGGTCGGCCGCGACCCGGTTCGAGGGAACGGCACAGCTCACGGACGTCGAACGGGGTCGGGATGGTCAACCCGGCCACCCGCGCGTCGCAGCGACGCCGTACCTGTCTCAGGCTCATGCTCTCAAGCCCCTGCCCTGCTTGTCGCCACGTCTGCACGATCATAGGGAACCCATCGGCTCACTGCCCGGTTGCCCGGGGAGAGGGATCCCTGGCCAAGCCCTCCAGCTCACGGACCCGCTCGATCATGTCGATGATCGAGTCGAGACTGCGCTCGGAGAGCCCTGCCGCTCGCAGCGCGACCTTCTCGACTCCAACGTTGCGCATCGCGTTCAACAACGCAAGCTCCGCGGCCACATCTTCGGTGGCTTTGTCGTCGAAGAAGTACGCGGGCGGCACCCCGAAGAAGCGGGCGAGCGCCTCGAGGTGCTTCATGGTGGGGTTGTCCCGCTGGCCCTTGCGAAGCAGCCAGATGTAGCCCGCCGAGATCGACGGGCCGCCCGCGTCGGCCAGCGCGTTGGCGACGTCCTCATTGCTGTAGGCGCCGCGCCCCGCGGGGCGGACCTTGTCGAACAAATGATTCAGTTTGTCCGCCAACGTGCGAAGCGCCGGCTTGTCCCCAGGCATCCAACACCCCTTATCGCCCGCCCCCGCGAGACCCAGCTTTATAACGAAACTATTTCACAGGGTAGAGCAGTTCAAGAGCCGATTCGGCGAATTATCGATCCTGTGCGGTAAATTCGCCGGATCGCGTCCTCAGCTCGCCGGTTCGAGCACCTCACGACGGTTCTTCCGTGAAACCCACCGCTCGAAAATCACCGACCCGAACGGCGGTATACCGGCCAGCAGGCCCAGCACCGTCGTCCGAGCGTTCCAGCCCAGCGGGTCGCGGACCATCAGCGTGATGCCGAGGTAGGCCAGGAACAGCACGCCGTGCACGGGGCCGAAGACCTTCACCCCGATCTCGTTCTGCACGACCACGTACTTGAAGAACATGCCCAGCAACAGCCCCGCCCAGGACACCGCCTCGGCGATCGCGATGGCCCTGAACCGGCTCGCAGGTGTGGACAGCACACGTACCTCCCAGTAGTTGTCCAGACCTCGAGTGTGCAGCGTGAGGCGGCTCACGCCAGGATCGGGGTTGAGTCTCCCGTTACTGGAAGGTCCACGATTCCTCGTATGTCCAGCTTGACCATCGGCGAGCTTGCCGAACTGACCGGCCTGTCGGTCAAAACCGTCCGCTACTACTCCGACATCGGCCTGGTGCCGGAGACGGCGCGGACGGCCTCGGGGTACCGGCAGTACGACTCCGGTTCGGTGCTGCGCCTTGACCTCGTCCGCACCCTGCGTGAGCTGGGGCTGGACCTCGCCACCGTGCGTCAGGTGCTGGAGCACCAGGCGACGCTGGCCGAGGTGGCCGCGGCGCAGGCCGATGCGCTGGACGCACAGATCCGCACCCTGCGGCTGCACCGCTCGATCCTGCGGGCCGTCGCCAAGCGGAATCCGACAACCGAGGAGTTGACTCGCATGCAGGACATCGCCAGGGCCACCACCGAGGAACGCCGTCGCATCATCGACGAGTTCCTGGACACCATCTTCCGGGACATCCCGGTGTCGAAGGAGTTCGAGGCCAGGTTCCGCTCGGCGAAACCGGACCTGCCGGACGACCCGACGCCGGAGCAGGTCGAGGCGTGGGTCGAGTTGGCCGAACTCGTCGCCGACGAGGACTTCCGCGACACGCTGCGCCGGATGGGCAAGAAGTCCTTCGCCGACGGCCCGATGCCGGTGGACGACGCCACCCAGCAGCGCCTGTTCGGGCTGGTCCAAGAGAAGGCCGGCGCCGCCGACAAGGCGGGTCTGGACCCTGCCTCGCCCGAGGCCGGGGCCATTGTGGACGAGCTGTTCGCCGCCTTCGCCGCCGCCCGCGGCGTCGAGGACGGCCCGGAGCTGCGCCGTGAGCTGCTGGCCCAGTTCGAGGCGGGCGCCGACCCGCGCAACGCCCGGTACTGGGAGCTGCTGGCCATCATCAACAACTGGCCGCCGATGCCGCACGACCCGTCGGGGGCGTGGTACTGGTACATCGCCGCGGTCAGGGCTCACGTCAGCTGATGAACCGCTGTGGGCGGCAACCGGCATCCGGTTGCCGCC
>NZ_JBREYE010000001.1:2101465-3587489 GCF_056323685.1 Actinorectispora metalli | reverse complement strand
TGGGCGGCAACCGGCATCCGGTTGCCGCCCACAGGTGTCTAGTTGTCCGCCCACTTGAACAGCTTGGCCGCGATGGCGCCGATCACGACGGTGAAGCCGAGCAGCACCGCCATCGGGACGAGCAGGGCTTCGAAGCCCTTGCCGCGGACCAGGACGTCGAGCATGCCGTCGTTCATGTGGCGCAGCGGGAACGCCTTGGAGATGAGCTGAAGCCAGTCGGGGGCGCGGTCGACGGGAAAGAACGTGCCGGACAGGAAGGCCATCGGCAGCACCACGACGTTGACGATCGCCACGGTGGCCTCCTCGGTCTTGGCCACGGCCCCGGCGAGCATGCCGATGGCGAAGAACGCCAGGGTGCCCGCGATGAGGATGGGGATCGACAGCCACCAGTCGCCCGCGAGCTTCAGGCCGAACATCGGGGTGAGGGCCAGGCCGACGTAGAGCACGGCCTGGACCAGCGCGATGCCGACGGAGACCAGCAGCCGCGAGGTGAGCACCGTGGCCGGGCGGACCGGGGACAGCCGGAGGCGGCGCAGCACCTGTTTGCGGCGCCAGGACACCAGCACGGTGGCCGCGCCGAACGCGGCCGAGGCGGCCACACCCCAGGACAGGATGCCGGGCGTGAGGTACTGGATCGCCTTCAGCGAGCTGTCCTCGACCTGTTCCGGTGCGAGCCGGAACTTTGGCGGCTGCCCGGAGGCCGCCTGGTTGGCTTGGCCGACCACCGACGACACCAGTCCCTGCACGGTGCCCGCCTGGATGGTGTCGCTGGCGGCGAAACGCAGCACCACCTCGCCGCCGCGCTCGGTGACCGCACCGGCGACCTCGCCCGCGCGGACCTGGGCGACGGCCTCGTCGAAGTTGTCGTAGCGCTTGAGCTCGACGACGTCCAGCTTGGACAGCTGGGTGATCACCGGGCCGTCGCCGGTGACGGCGAGCTCGGTCTTGTCCTCGCCCGAGTCGCGGAAGATCAGCCCGAAGATGATCAGGAACATCAGCGGGAAGAAGAAGGTGAAGAACAGGGCGGCCTTGTCGCGGACGAACCCCTTGAACATGGCCGTCGACAGGCTGGCGAAGGAGTTCATGCCCGGTACTCCCGTCCGGTGAGGTGCAGGAACACGTCCTCCAGGGTCGCGGTGCGCACCTGCAGTCCGTCCAGCCGCTGCTGCTCGGCCAGCGCGGTCAGCACCGGCGCGGGGCGGCGGGTGGCGATGCTCAGCGACACCCCGTCGTCGGTGACGTCCTCAACGCCATCGAGGTCGCGGGCCTGCGCCTCGGTGAGCACACCGTGCGCGAGCAGCACGTGGGTGGGCGCGTCGAGGTCGCGGACCAGCGTGGCGGGCGCGTCGAGGGCGAGGATGCGGCCGCGGTCCATCACCGCGACCCGATCGCACAGGGCCTCGGCCTCATCCAGGTAGTGGGTGGTGTAGATGATCGTCTTGCCGCGTTCGCGGATGGCGCGCAGCACGTCCCAGAGGTTGCGGCGGGCCTGCGGGTCCAGCGCCGCGGTCGGCTCGTCCAGGAACACGATGTCCGGATCGTGGGCCAGCGCGCAGGCGATGGACAGCCGCTGCCGCTGGCCGCCGGACAGCTTGTCCTCGCGGGTGTCGGCCTTGTCGGACAGGCCGACCAACTCCAGCATGTCCACCGCGGTGCTCTTGTTCAGGCCGTAGAGCGAGGCGAAGGTCTCCAGCTGCTCGCGGGCGGTCAGCTTGTCGAAGAAGGAGCTCGCCTGAAGCTGCACCCCGATGCGCGGCAGCAGCCGAGGGTTGCGCGGCCAGGGGTTCTCCCCCAGCAGCCGCACCGAGCCGCCGTCGGGCTTGCGCAGCCCCTCGATGATCTCCAGCGTGGTGGTCTTGCCCGCGCCGTTCGGGCCGAGGATGCCGAAGAACTCACCCTCGGCCACAGTGAACGACACGCCGTCGACGGCGCGCAGGTCGCCGTAGTGTTTTCGCAGGTCTTCGACGACGACAGCGGCGCCGCCGGACTCCCCCAGTCCGTTCATGGCGCCAGGCTACGTAACGCCGTTGCGGCACGCACCCGCACCACCCGAAGGTGACCTCCCGGTGATGTCCCGGCCTCGGGCGAGGTCGGTGAAACCGCGCTGAAACCGCGGTGAACCCGGACGCGGGCACTCTCGCTCCCGTCAACTGATGCAAGGGGGAGTTCCCATGTCCATTCCCGTCGACAAGTGGGGTGTCCACGATGCCCAGTTCTGGCTGCGTGGCACGCGTCCGGAGCGGCCCATCGAATTCAACGAGGAGGCGGGTGTCTGGAACGTCTACGGCTACCAGGAGATCCTCGAGATCATCGGCGATCCGGCCACCTACGCCTCCGACACCTCCCGGTTGTTCCCGGCCGCCGCGGACATGTCGTTCAACGAGGGCAACCTCGTGCAGATGGACCCGCCGGAACACCGCAAGTTGCGCAAGCTGGTCAGTCACGCCTTCACCCCGAAGGTGGTGGCCGACCTCGAGCCGAGGATCAGGGAGCTCACCAACGAGCTGCTGGACGAGGTGTCCGGGAAGGACGAGTTCGAGCTGGTAGCCGACCTCGCCTACCCGCTGCCGGTGATCGTGATCGCCGAACTGCTCGGGGTGCCCAGCAGCGACCGCCACCTGTTCAGGGAGTGGGCGGACATCCTGTTCCAGAGCAGCAACCAGGTGAACCTCAACCAGGCCGAGGAATTCACCCGCGACATGTCGGCCGCCATGGACGCCATGCGGCCGATGTTCGACTACATCGCCGATCACGCCGCCCAGCGCAGGCACACCCCGAGGGAGGATCTGCTGACCCAACTGGTGCGGGCCGAGGTGGACGGGGAGAGCCTGAGCGACAAGCAGATCGTGAACTTCGCGTCCCTGCTGCTGCTCGCCGGTCACATCACCACGACCATGCTGCTGGGCAACACGATCACGTGTCTCGACGCCTACCCCGAGCAGGCGGCGCGGGTCCGCGCGGACCGGTCCCTGGTGCCGACCGCGATCGAGGAGTCGGTGCGGTTCCTCACTCCGTTCGCGATGCTCGGGCGCGCCACCAACCGCGATGTGGAGATCGCCGGGCAGCAGGTGCCCAAGGACCAGCTGCTCCTGGTGTGGGTGGGGGCGGCGAACCGGGACGAGCGCCAGTTCGCGGACGCGCACGAGTTCGACGCGGGCCGCGACCCCAATCCGCACCTCGGGTTCGGCCGGGGCATCCACTTCTGCCTCGGCGCGCCGCTGGCCAGACTGGAGGGCCGGGTCGCGCTGGAGGTCCTGCTGGACCGCTTCCCCACGCTGCGCACGGACCCGGACAACCCGCCGACCTTCATCCAGTCGTCGGATATGACCGGCGTGTACACGCTTCCGCTGCGCACGTCCTAATCGAGGGAACGCAGGACCGCCAGCGCGGCGTCCCGCAGACCCTGCCGGTCCAGGTCGGCATACGACGACACCGCGTCGGCGTATGCCTGCCTGTCGGCCTGTTCCGCGGCCTGGCGGGCGCGGGCGGAGGACATGGTCGGCTGGAATCCACGCAGGAAGTGGAAGCGTTCGGCGAGAGCGATCAGCCGCACCCCACGGGTGTGGGCGCCGCGGTGGATGTCCACCATCCCGAGCGCCAGCAGCAGGGCACCGCAGACCGGGAAGTCCAACATGGCGGGTGACTGCGGCGCCGGTTTGGCGAGGATCTCGGCCACCACGGCCCGCAGTCCGCCGATGAGGTCGCGGACCTCGTCGAGCCCGCCGTGCCGGGCGTGCGCGACCACGGTGACCGCGCGCACCTCGAGCACCCACGGGTCGAGGTTGATCTCACTGTGGATGGTGGGGTCGTCGGTGCGGTCCAGTCGCCGCACGACCCGGCGCCACAGTGCGAGCCCGGCCTCGACCTCGCCCCGGCTGAGCAGGATCTCCGCCCGCGCGCAGGAGGCGAAGGTGGACAGGCCGATCGCCTCGTCCTCTCCGGTCGGCGCGGTCCGGTCCAGGCACCGCTCGGCCTCGTCGACGTCACCGACCTGGAGATGGGCGACCACCAGACCGAGCTCCAGCTGCGCCAGGTTGCCCACCCGGAGGGCCGCCAACTCGCGCATCGCGAGGCGCAGGTGTCGGACCGCCTCCTCGCCTCGCTCCAGGTTCAGGCACAGCTCGCTCACCCTGGCGTGCGCGATGCTCCTGACCCATGGCGTTCCGCGTTGATCGAAGGCGGCCAGCGCCCGCCGCGCCGCGGCCAGGGCGCTGGCCGCTTCGCTGCCGTTCTCCCACAGGCAGTAGCCCACCACCCAGTTGGCAACTCCCGCGAGCAGCGGCTCAGGGCTGTCGCACAGCGCGCGGACCGCCGCGATATCGCCTCGGGCGGCAAGCGTCAGCACGGTCGAGCCCGCCCCCACGAGAGTGTCCGGCGGACCTGCGGGCAGCCGGAGCAAAGCCGCGAGAGCGCGCTTGGGGCTGCGGTCGGGCATGGTGAACGACGTGGTCGCGCCCACCATGGCCGCCGCCCTGGCCACCTCGACCATCTCCGGTGGCGGCCGAAACCGCGACAGCAGACCCCCGGTATCCGCCGACAGTCTCGCCAGCCGCAGGTACTTCGACTCGAACGTCCAGAGCCCGCCGAGCACCGCGGCGACGGCCACGACGGCGGCCCCGTCCTCGCGGGCCAGGCCGTGCCGCAAGGCATGCACGAGGTTGTCCTGCTCGATGCGAACAACCTCGAGGGAATGGACGGGGTCGGCCCCGAAGACCGACGCGTGGTGCGCCAGCCCGAGGTCCCGTGCCCAGACGAGCAGACCCGTGATCGCGTTCTCGGTCTCGCCCTCGGCCCGCAGCCGGGTCGCCCCGAACTCGCGCACGGTTTCCAACATCGAGAACCGCGCGCCCCACTGGGTGTCGGCCACTTTGAGCAGCGACTGGTCGACAAGGTGCTCCAGCACGGTGAGCGCGTCGTGACCCAGCAGCCGCGTGGCGGCCTCCGCCGTGAACCCGTTGGGGAAGACCGAGAGCGTTCGCAGCGCCCGCTGGGCGGGGGCGGCGAGCAGGTTCCAGCTCCAGTCCACCACGGCGTGCAGCGTGTGGTGCCGCTCCGGGGTATCCCGCGCGCCCCCGCTCAGCAGGGTGAACCGGTCGTCCAAGCGCTGGGCGATCTCGGCGACCGACATGACCCGCACCCTGGCGGCCGCGAGTTCCACGGCGAGTGGCAGCCCGTCCAGCCTGCCGCACAGCTGCGCCACCACGTCGGCGGGCAGGGCGGCGTCGGGTCGGGCCGCCTTGGCGCGCTGGCCGAACAGCTCGATGGTGACCGGCAGCGTCAACTCCGGCAGCGGGTACACCGACTCCGACGAGAGGCCCAGCGGCGCACGGCTGGTGGTGAGCACCCGCAATTCCCTGGTCGCCGCCACCAGCCGCTGCACAAGCTCGGCCGCCCCGCGGATGACGTGTTCGCAGTTGTCCAGCACCAACAACGTCGGCCCCGGCCCGAGGGCGCCCACGATGCCCGTGAGCAGGTCGGCGGCGAGCACCGACCCCGGCCGCGAGCCGCCGACGCCGAGCGCCGACGCGACCTCGCCCGCCACGTCCTCGTCGCCGGTCACGCCCGCGAGCGGCACGAAGTGCACCACTCGGTGTTCGTCCCGGCGGCTCACCGCATGGGCGAGCCGGGTCTTACCGAGCCCGCCCGGACCCACGATGGACGTGACGCGCGAGCGTCGCAGCAGCCCGGCCACCGCCGCGAGGTCATCGGCCCTGCCCAGCAGCGGGTTGGGCTCGTGCCGCACACCGTGTCGGACCGCGAGTGGCCGCCCGTCCAGCAGCTGTTGGTGCAGGGCGACGAGCGCGGCGCCCGGATCAGTGCCGAGCTGCTCCCGCAGTGACCGACGGTAGGCCTCGTACCTCTCCAGCGCCGCGGCCGGTCCCGCCGTCTCGGCTTCGCAGCGCAGCAGTTCGAGCAGCAGTTCCTCGTCCCGTGGCCGCTGCTCGACAAGCTCCGCAAGCCGGTCGACGGCCTCGCCGTGCCGACCCAGCCGGGCCAGCGACAACGCGCGGGCACGCACGAGCGACCGGTGTGCGGCGGCACGGTCCGCACGCAGCAGGGACACCGGGTCGTCCAGGCCGTCGTCTGCCGCCGACCCGTTCCACAGGGCGAGCCCCGCCTCGGCCGCCGCCAGCGCCGCGACGTGATCCCCGGCCCGGCCGAAGCGCGCGCTCGCGGCCGCGCTGAGCAGCACGGCGGAGGAATCCACCTGTTCCTCGTCCAGCGCGAGCCGATAGCCGGTCGGGGTGCCTGCGATGACCTCCGGACCCAGCTGCGCGCGGACCCTGGACACCAGAACCTGAAGCGCTTTGGTGGGGTTATCGGGCCTGCGGTCCGGCCAGAGCCCGTCCACCAGCCGCGCCGTGCTGCACCCGCCGCGCAGGTCCCCGGCGAGCAACGCCAGCAGGCCTCGCAGCCGAGGCCCGCTGATCTCCTGCCCCCGGAAGGCCACCCGCGACAGCAAGGTCAGATCGGTGGTCACCTTCGTAGGCTAGCCGGCCGCGCACCTACCGGGGCCGCGACCGCACGCGCGGAGTTCGTCAGCCCACCGACACGGCGAAGACATGCAGTAGGCCTCCATTGACCGTCGGGGGCAGGGTGACGCTCGCGACCGTTTTGCCCTCCTGCAAAGGTATCGGCGCCGTGGCGAAGACGTAGGTGTCGATCTTCTGCGGTTCGCCGGATGCCCGGTTGCGGTACGGGGTTTTGGCGGCGACGCGGTTGTCGAACTCGGGCGAGCCGGAGCCGCCGCCCAGCGTCCAGTCGCCGAAGCCGATCTGGGCGGTCTGGGTGGTGCCGTCGGTATAGGTGATGGTCAGGGTGCCCGAGGCCTTGCCGTTGCTGGCGCTGCCGAGCAGGGCCAGCTTGGTGCCGGGAGTCGCGGGCATCGCGATGGTCTGGCCCCTGGTCACCACGTTGTCGGGCTCCCCGGTCGGCACACCCGGCCACTGGTGGCGGATGCCGTCCACCTCGACCGCGCCGCCCGCCTTCACCCCGGCTTTGTCCAGCGCCTCCTTGGAGTAGCTGAAGCCGTGGGTGTCGAAGTTGGCGGTGCCGCCCTGTTCGTCCGGCGAGATGCCGATGTTGTTGAACGCGGCCCGCATGCTGCCTTCCTGGGCGACCAGGACCGCGAGCGTGGCGCCGCCGATCTCCTTGCCGCCGGAGGTGAAGGCGATCGGGATGCGGTAGCTGCCCTCGGCGGTGCCCGCGGCGACGGCGACGGTGAACTCGGCGCGAGCCGTGCCGCCCGCGGGCACCGTGAGTTCGCCCGAGGTCGGTTGCACCGTGAACCCGGCGGGCGGCTGGGCCCGCCAGGACACCTTGGCGCCGGTGCCGGTGAAGTCCACCGCGCCCGCCGATGCGGGTTTGCTCGCGCCCGCGGGGATGAGCAGCCGGGAGGGCTGCACGAAGCCGCGCTGGGCCACCTCGCCGTCGCGGAAGGACGGCGGGGCGTCCGCCGCGGAGGAACCCCAGCGGGTGTCGGGCGCGGAGTCCAGGCTGAACTCCAGCGTGCCGCCGTTGCGGATGAACGACTCGGGTAGCCAGGAGCGGTCCCACTGGGTGCCGTTGACGTGCAGACCGGTCACGTACGGGCTGTCGGTCTTGGCGCCGGGCGCCTTGATCGTGATCGGTGCGCCGTTGGGGCGGGTGATCACGACCTCGGTGAACAGGGGGCTGTTCAGGGCGAGTTCGGCGCGGCCGGGGATCGCCGGGTAGGCGCCGATGGCGGCCCACACGTACCAGGACGACATCTGGCCGAGGTCGTCGTTGCCGACCAGTCCGTCCGGGCCGGGGCCGAACAGTTCGACCTCCGCGCGCCGGGTCAGGGCCTGGGTCTTGTACGGCGCCCCCGCCCAGTTGTACAGCCAGGGGGCGTGCATGATCGGCTCGTTGCCGAGGAACGCGTACGGCTCCTTGGGACCGGCGTTGAGCTTGGTGAAGAAGTGGTCCAGCCGCGGGATCGACTTGGCGTTGCCGCCCAGCGCGGTGAACAGCCCGGCCGGGTTGTAGGGCACCATCCACACGTACTGCGCGGCGTTGCCCTCCACCCAGTGCTCGGGGCTGGCCGGGTCGAACTCGGCGGTGAAGGAACCGTCGGCGTTGCGGCCCTGGAGGTACTCGGTGGCCGGGTTGTAGAGGTTCTGCCAGTACTGGGCGCGCTTCATGAACTGGTCGTAGGTGGCGGCGTCGCCGAGCCTGCGGGCCAGCGCGGCGATGGAGAAGTCGGCGCTGGTGTACTCCAGCGTGGTCGCGGGCGGGCCCCACACGTCCTTCGCGCCGATCGGGACATAACCAAGCTGTTGGTACTCGGTCAGGCCCGGCCGCTCGACGTAGCCCTTGGTGGGTTGGGTGGCGCCGCGCAGCATCAGCAGCAGTGCCTTCTTGGCGTCGAAGTCCTTGGCGTTGAAGGCATACGCCGAGGACACCATGGCGTGGTAGGGGTCGCCGACCATGACGCCGGTGTAGCCGTTGGCGACCGTCCAGCGGTCCCAGGAGCCGCCCTGTTCGGCGAAGGCCATCATCGACCGCACCATGTCGGAGGCCTCTGCCGGTGCGAGCAGTGAGATGAGTTGGAACTCCGAGCGGTAGACGTCCCAGCCCGAGAAGTTGCTGTAGACAGCGTGGCCCTTCTCGGCGCTGTGCAGGCGGCCGTCGAAGCCGATGTAGCGGCCGTCGGCGTCGGAGAACACGTTGGGCTGCAACAGCGAGTGGTACAGCGCGCTGTAGAACGTGGTGCGCTGGGCGTCGGTGCCGCCGCCGACGCGGATCTGGTTCAGCCGGGCGTTCCACTCGGCGCGGGCCGCGGTGCTGATCTCCTCCAGCGGACGGCTGCCGCTTTCGGCGGCGAGGTTGTTGCGGGCGCCGTCGACGGAGACGAACGAGATGCCGACCCGCATGTTCACGGTGTTGCCCGCCAGCGGGTCGAAGCTGACGTAGCCGCCCGAGCCGGGGCCGGAGACGACGGTGTCCTGCAACCGCGACGCCCTCGGCTGCGCCGTGCCGCGTTTCTCGGCGCGCTCGCGGGCGGCGAGGCTGCGCGGCGGCTGGGCGGTGTCGAGGTCGATCTTGGGCGGGGAGCCGCCGCGCTCGGAGCGGCGGCCGGGGTTGACGGTGCCGTCCTTCCAGGTGCCGACCTCGTCGAAGGGCCGGTCGAACTGGGCGTGGTAGTACAGCCGGTACCGGTGGTTGGCGCCGCAAAACCGGCCGCTGGTCACCCAGCCGCTCACGCTGGACTCGCCGATCACGGTCTCCGCGTCGTCCGCGCCCGCGACCGAACCGGAGGTGTTGAGCAGCATGGTGGCCGGCTGCGCCGTCGGGTAGGTGAAGCGGCCGATGCCGGACCGCTTGGTCGCGGACAGTTCGACCTTGGTGCCGCTGTCGAGGGTGACCGAGTACGCGCCGGGCGATGCCTTCTCGTTGTCGTGGGAGAACTTCGCGATATAGCGCTGCGGGTCGGTGGCGGGCGAGGTGGTGACCTCACCGGGGAACGGCATGATCGGGATGTCCTGGTAGGTGGAGCAGCCCGCGCCGGACAGGTGGGTGAGGCTGAAGCCCTTGATCCGGTTGTCCGGGTAGTAGTAACCACCGTGCTGGTGGGTGGCGGTGTCCGGGCTCCACTGGATCAGTCCGAACGGGACCATCGGGCCGGGGAAGGTGTTGCCCGCGCCGCCGCCCGTGCCGTGGTCGGGGCCGCCGGGCTTGGTGCCGACGAACGGGTTGACCCACCGGGCCAGGTCCTCATCGGCGGCTGCCTGCGCGACGGGCAGCGCGGTGAGCAGCCCCGCCCCGAGCACCAAGCCCGCCACCGCGGCCATACCGCGTTTCGCAAACCCGATCATCGATCGCCTCCCAGTGGCAGCGCTGACAACCTTGTCGGCCATACCGCCTCGATCGCGGGCCGATGCCAGTCACGATGCAAACCTTGTTACGTCCAGGTCAAGACCTGGCCGCAACTTCGCATTTTTCCAGCCATTAGGCCCAACCCGGTCGGAAATGCGGAACGACGCACCGTTGACATCACCCGATTGCAGGCAGTGCAATGGGCTCGCGATGACAACGTTGTCTGATTCCGAGCAGGCAGGCGAGCGCCGACTCCGCCGGGCGACCATGAGCGATGTCGCCCGGTTGGCCGGGGTGAGCATCAAAACCGTCTCCCGCGTGGTCAACGAGGAGCCGGGCGTGCACGTTCACACCGCCGAGCGGGTGCTGGACGCGATCGACGCGCTGGGCTTCCGCCGCAACCTCGGCGCGCGGAACCTGCGCCGCGGCACCGCCACCGGGATCATCGGCCTCGTCCAGGAAGACGTCGCCGATCCGTTCTACTCCCTGCTGACCCGCGCCGTCGAGGAAACCTCCCGCGAACACGGCCACCGCGTGCTCACCGGCTCCTCCGACGAGGACCCCGAACGCGAACGCGAGCTTGTGCTGGAGTTCTGCGCCCGCCGAGTGGACGGCCTGCTGGTGGTGCCCGCGGGCGCCCGCCACGGCTACCTGCTGCCGGAACTCCGCGCGGGCACGCCGATGGTGTTCGTGGACCGGCCGGGTGGCGACGTGCTGGCCGACACCGTGCTGGTGGACAACCACGGGGGCGCCGCGATGGCGGTCGACCACCTTGCCGCCCAAGGGCACCGGCGCATCGCGTTCATCGGCGACGACCCCGGCATCTACACCGCGAGCGAGCGGCTGCGCGGGTTCCGCGAGGGCTGCGTAAACAACGGCCTGCGCTACGACGACGCGCTGGTGGTGATGCGCCAGCCTGACAACGGCAGCGTCGCCGAGGCGCTGCGGGCGGTGCTGGAGCACGCCGATCCGGCGACCGCGGTGGTGAGCGGCAACAACCGGATCACCGTGCACGCGCTGCGCGCCATGGCAGGCCGCGAGCGGCGGCCCGCGCTGGTGGGCTTCGACGACTTCGAACTGGCCGACCTGCTCGCGCCGCCGGTCACGGTGATCGCGCAGGACCCGGCGGCGCTGGGGCGGACCGCGGCGGGGCTGCTGTTCGATCGCATCGCCGGGGACACCAGCCCGCCGCGGCGGGAACTGCTGCCGGTGCGGCTGATCGCACGGGGTTCGGGAGAAGCGCCTCCGATGGGGCGGGAGGGGAACTGATGGGCGCATTGCTTGAGGCCCGCGGCGTGGTCAAACGCTACGGCGGGGTGGAGGCCCTGCGGGGAGCGGACTTCGAGGTCGGCGAGGGCGAGGTCGTCGCGTTGATCGGCGACAACGGCGCCGGGAAGTCCACGTTGGTCAAATGCCTGTCCGGGGTGGAGCAGCCCGACGGCGGCGAGATCCTGGTGCAGGGCACGGCCGTCACGCTGGGCTCGCCGACCGCGGCGCGCGCCGCCGGGATCGAGACGGTCTACCAGGATCTGGCCATCGCGCCGGAGCTCAATCCGGCGGCGAACCTCTACCTTGGCCGGGAGATCCGCCGCGGCGGGCTGCTCGGCAGGCTGGGGATGCTGGACAACGAGACGATGAAGCGCAACGCCGTCGAGCATTTCGCCCGGCTGGGGGTTCGGCTGCCCGACATGGAGGTGTCGATCGCGTCGCTGTCCGGCGGCCAGCGGCAGAGCGTCGCGGTGGCCAGGGCGGTGGCCTGGGCGAGCAAGGTCGTGTTCATGGACGAGCCGACCGCCGCGCTGGGCGTCGTGCAGCGCCAGCGCGTGCTGGAGGTCATCCGCAAAGTGCGGGACACCGGGATCTCGGTGGTGCTGATCAGCCACAACATGCCGGAGGTGCTGTCGGTGTCGGACCGCGTAGAGGTGCTGCGCCTCGGCGAGCGGGTCGCCCGGTTCACCGCGGCGGACACCAGCCTGGAGGAGTTGGTCGGCGCGATGACCGGCGGGATGCGGAACGGGGGCAACCATGACTGAGGCTCCTGTGCAGGACGAGCAGCGGCGGAGCACGCTGCAACGCGTCGCCGGGATCAGCACGGTGTGGATCGCGTTGGTGCTTGCGGTGCTGTGCGTGGTGTTCAGCGTGCTGCGGCCGGACGCCTTCCCGACGGTGTTCACGTTCCAGACGCTGCTCATCGAGGCCTCGGTGCTGCTGGTGCTGGCCGTGGGCATGACGTTCGTGATCATCACCGCGGGCATCGACCTGTCGGTCGGCTCGGTGCTGGTCTTCTCCGGCGTGGTCGCCGCGACCAGCATGGAGGCGTTGGCGGGCGGGGACGCCACCAACGCGGGCTGGGGCACCATCGCGCTCGGGCTGGCGCTGTCGGTGGTCGCAGGCGCCGCCTGGGGAATCCTCAACGGCCTGCTGGTGGCCAAGGCGCGGATACCGGCACTGATCGTCACCCTCGGCTCATTCGGGGCAGCCCTGGGTGCCGCGCAGCTCATCACCGGCGGGGTGGATGTTCGCACGGTGCCGACGAAGCTGCGGGATTCACTGGGTTTCGGCACGTCTCTCGGGGGCGTGCCGAACCTGGTGCTGCTGGCCACCGTGGTGACCCTGCTGGGCGCCTGGCTGCTGCACACCACCGCGTTCGGGCGCTACACCTTCGCGATCGGCTCCAACGCCGAGGCGGCGCGGCGCTCCGGCATCGGCGTCTCGCGCCAGCTGGTGACCATCTACTCGCTGATGGGCGCGCTGGCCGGGCTGGCGGGCTTCATGAACCTGGCGTACTTCGGCACCACCACGATCTCCGGCCACAGCACGACCAACCTCAACGCGATCGCCGCCGTGGTGCTGGGCGGGACCAGCCTGTTCGGCGGTGTCGGCACCGTACTGGGCACCGTGATCGGCGTGTTCATCCCCGCGGTGCTGACCAAGGGCTTCGTGATCGTCGGCGTCCAGCAGTTCTGGCAGCCGATCGCGGTCAGCGCGGTCCTGGTGGCCGCCGTATGGTTCGACCAGCACCGCCGGAAGGCACGAAACAGCAGGTGATGCCCCTTGGGGCAGGGAGGAAACGAGGGCTATGCGGAAGCTGCGGGTGCTCGGGGCAGTGCTGGCCGTTGCGGCACTGCTGGCGGGCTGCGGGGGCGGCAAGGTCGGCGAAAGCGGCGGCACACCGGACAACAAGAAGCTGGTGCTGGTGCCGGGGGTGAAGGCGGAGCCGTTCTACATCTCCATGCAGTGCGGCGCCCAGGAGGAGGCCGCCAAGCTGGGGTACACATTGGACACCCAGGCGCCGGAGAAGTTCGAGGCGGCGCTGCAAACGCCGATCGTGACGGCGCTGGTGTCCAGCAGGCCCGCGGGTGTGCTGATCGCGCCGACCGACGACAAGGCCATGGCGGCGCCCATCGGCCAGCTCAAGAACGCGGGCATCAAGGTCGCCGAGGTGGACACCGCGCTACAGGACGCCTCGCTGTCGGTCTCCCGCATCTCCTCCAACAACGAGCAGGGCGGCGCCAAGGCCGCGGGCACCCTGTCGGAGTTGGTCAAGGGCGCGTCGGGTTCGGTGCTGGTGCTCAACACCAAGGCCGGAACGTCCACAACGGACGCCCGCGCGAAGGGCTTCGAGGACGCGGTCAAGCAGTACCCGAACCTGAAGTACCTCGGGCAGCAGTACACCGACAACGAGCCGTCGGTCGCGGCGCAGAAGGTGTCGGCGACGCTGGCCGCGAACCCCGACCTGATCGGCGTGTTCGCCACCAACCTCAACACCGGTGAGGGCGCCGCCGTCGCGCTGCGCAACGCGGGCAAGCTGGAGCAGGTCAAGCTGATCGGCTTCGACGCCAGCCCCAAGCAGGTCCAGGACCTCCAGGCCGGCGTGGTCCAGGCCCTCATCGCCCAAGACCCCGGGGGCATCGGCCGCCAAGGCGTCCAGCAGGCGGTGGCCGCGATCGAAGGCAAGGAGAACAAGAAGGAGATCGAAACCGACCTGGTGGCGATCACCCGAGACACCATGCAGCAGAACTCGCAGTACTTCTACAAAACCCAGTGCTGACCCGGACCCCGGCTTGGTGCCCCGAGGTCGTCTTGGGGCACTAGGTCGGGAGTGGCAGCAGGAGGCGGGCTGTCACGGTGTTGGCGATCTGACGAGCACGGGATTCCGGGACGTGACATCGGCGGGCGGTGTGCAGCGCCGCCTCGCCTGCCCGGCCGAGCTGTTCTTCGGTCAACGGTTCCGGCTCCCGGCGACCGGTGAGCCGTTGGAGGACTCGCGCGAAGAAGGTGGGCGGTGGGGCCAACGTCTTGCACGCCTCGCTGGCGACCAGCACGGCGACCGGCGTCAGCAGGGCGCCGTCGGTGCGCTGGGGTGGGACGGCGCGTTCCGGCTCGGCGAGGTAGGAGTCGCCGAGTTCGGTGAAGGTCGCCATCTCCCAGGGGGCAAGCTCCTTGACCAGTGCCACGGCCAGCGCCCGGACCTGTGCCTCACCCACCCGATACCTCCATATTTCCGGCGTTATGCCCAGACGTACCGGGTGGGTGAACGGCAAACAAGCCATCTGTGGTGATGGTTACCGCGTCGTTCGGTACACGAGTCTGCGCAGGAAGGCGTCCGCGGGACCCGGCTTGCCCGCCCGCGCGAGCAGGTTCGCGACGCACACTCCGAGCAGCCAGACGGTGAGGGCGATCACCAGCGCGGCGAAGGTGTGCACCTCGGTGCCGACGGCGAGGAACTCCTTGGACAGGATCAACGCGACCAGTACGGACTGGAGCAGGTAGCAGGTCAGCGACCGCTGCCCCACCGCGACCAGGGCGCCGGTCACGGGACCGCGGCGGTCGGCGAGACGGTGGCAGATCAGACCGAACACAGCGGTGTAGCCGATGCCGCCGCAGATGCCGGTGAGCACCTGCACCGCGAACAGCACCCCATGCAGGCCCGTGCCCACCTGCCACTGGCCGCTGAGCACCAGGCCCATCGGGATGCCGCCGAGGATGCTGATCAGGATGCCGCCCCAGGCGATCCGACGCAGCAGCGGCAGGTGCTCGCCGGGGCGGTCGAGCAGGCCGCGGCGGGCCGCCCATGCGCCCAGCAGGATCGGCAGCAGCACGGGGAAGACGAGGAGGTTCAGCAGCAGCGCGAACGGATAGGACACCAGGCGGGCGAGCAGTCCGGTGAAGTCGCCTGCGTCGGTCGTCTGCGCCATGAACATGCCCGCCAACGGCAGCGTGATCACGAACAGCGGGGTGAGCGCGGCGGCCGCGACCAGCAGCGAGCGGTCCGGTCGGAACATCAACCAGCCCAGCACCAGGCCCGCGATGCCGTACGGGCCAAGGATCTCGCCGGGGAAGACCAGCACGCCGTGGACGAACCCGAACAGCAGCAGAAAGAGACTTCGGCGCCGCAGGAGCCTGCGTACCTCCGGCTCGGGTGTGCCCGCCGCGAGTTGCCGGGTCACCAGCCAACACATGCCGTAGCCGAAGAGCGCGCCGAACATCGGATAGGACCGACTGTCCAGCAGCACGGCCTTCAGAAAGACCGCTACCTGGTCCACTATGGACTGTTCTGCCGGGTGACCGTAGCCGCCCACCAGATACGTGGTGGCGTAGGCCATCGCGATCAGCAGCAGCATCACGCCCCGTGCCAGGTCCGGCGCCAGCGACCGTTCCCTGACCGACACCGACCCTCGAGCCAGCGCATTCATCGGCAACCCCCAGTCATCGAAATTAACCGCGTAAGGTGTACTCAGTTCGGCTCCCGGTGTCAACCGTTTTCCACACCGCGGCGGCAAATGTCGGTGCCAGGACGTTCAATGGACAGGTGCCGAGGTGGGTGCTGCACCTGGATATGGACGCGTTCTACGCGGCTGTCGAGCAGTTGACCCGGCCGACCCTGCGGGGACGGCCGGTGCTGGTCGGCGGGCCCGGCCCGCGCGGCACCGTGGCGGGCGCCAGTTATGAGGCGCGCGTCTATGGCGCCCGCTCGGCGATGTCGATGGCGCACGCCCGCAGGCTCTGCCCGCCCGCGGTGGTGCTGCCGCCTCGGTTCAAGGTCTACCAGGCGGCCAGTGAGCGGGTGTTCGCCGTTGTTCGGGAGGTCGCGCCGGTGCTGGAGCACGTGTCGCTGGACGAGGCCTTCTGCGAGCCGCCATCGCTGGCCGAGGCGAGCGTGGCTGAGGTGGAAGAGTTCGCCGCGGCACTGCGCGAGCGCCTGCGCACCGAGGTCGGCCTCGCCGCCTCGGTCGGCGCGGGCTCCGGCAAGCAGCTTGCCAAGATCGCCTCCGAACTGGCCAAACCCGATGGTCTGAAGGTCGTTCCGCACGGCACCGAACGCGAGTTGCTGGCAGGCCTGCCGGTGCGCTCGCTGTGGGGCATCGGCCCGGTCGCCGAGGGCAAGCTGCGCAAGATCGGCGTGGACACCGTGGGCCAGTTGGCGGCGCTGCACCCCAGCGATGTGACCTCGCTGCTCGGCCAGGCCGTCGGCGCCGGCCTGCACCGGCTCGCCCAAGGCATCGACAACCGGCCGGTCGCGCACCGGGCGGAGAGCAAACAGGTCAGCGCCGAGACCACCTTCGACGTGGACGTCACCGACCTGGCGGGCCTGTCGGCCGCGGCGGCCGCGATGACCGAGGCCGCGCACAACCGCCTGGTCTCCGCGGGCCGCGCGGCGCGCACCGTGACGGTGAAGGTGAAGGCCTCGGACTTCAGCATCACCAACCGCTCGGAAACGATGGCCGCCGCGACCACCGACAAGGCGGTGCTGATCGCCGCGGCCCAGCGGCTGGTGATCGCCGCTCTGCCCGCGAGCGCGGTCCGGCTGATCGGGGTGTCGCTGTCCGGCCTGAGCCTCAGCGCCCAGGAACCGCTGTTCCCCAACCCCGGCGAACCGCCGCCGCTGACCCTCCCGGAAGCGCCTGCCCCCAGCGAACCCGTCGCGCGCGCGTGGCGGGCGGGTGACGACGTGCGGCACCCCGACCACGGGCACGGCTGGGTGCAGGGCGCGGGCACCGGTCGTGTTTCGGTCCGCTTCGAAACTCGAAGCTCCGGTCCCGGCCTGGTCAGGACCTATGCCCTGGACGATCCGGTACTGATCAAGGCCGATCCGCTGGACAGCCTGGATTGGTGAATGTTCGAACGCATGTTCGAATTCCGTGCTAGAGTCTAGACATGTGCAGACGCTGTAACCATCCGGCCGGGGAGACGGTGATCGGCAACGGAGCAACCGTGACGCTGCCCCAGGACGCGCTGACCGAAGCAGGCCTCCAACCTGGCCATTTGCTGAGCATCGAGGTGTGCGGACCGGGCCTGCTCCGCCTGACCCGCAAGGTGAACCCGTATACCGACCCGATCTCCGACCTGATCACCTTCACCCGCAGCGCCGATTAGGAACGGAACCCCGGCACCCGTTCTCCAGAACGCAGAAGCAGTAGCGACAGCAGTGGCGGTCAGGCGCCACGATGGTCGCCGTCCGTCGGGACGAGGGCGGCGCGGTGATCGGCTCCTACTCCAAGCAGCCTGGCCACCGTGTGCCTCGTGCGATACAGCAGCGGCCCATCGCCGCCAGAACGCAGAGCAGTGGCGGCAGCGCCGCCGGAACGCGGCGATTCCGGCGCCGCGGCGCGAGCCCGCCGAAGACGCTTCCCAATGACCGCATCGCCGCGTGCCACGTTCTCCTTGGCCTTTCCCACCGGCAGCAATCGCAGTGACACCTGGCACCCCGTTTCGCCATAGCGATACCGGCAGCCACCTCCGCGCGGCAGTGAAGTCGAGTACCGAATTTCCTCGATCGGATGACTGATCACCACATCCCCTGCATGATCGGTACACGGCCCAGGGCCGAAAATCAGATGGTCGGGCGGTTTCTCGCGGGGTAGTCATCAGGAGACCTCCCGGCTCCATCACCGAACTCAAGGGGGACTTCGTCGTGGGCGAAACCGTCGGCCACAGCTCCAGTGCAGCCGCCGTGCCGCAACTGTTCGGCCCGGCTTTCGACGCGGACCCCTATCCCGCGTTGGCGTGGTTGCGCAGGCACTCGCCCGTGCACCGGCTGGAACTCGGCGGTACCTGGACGTGGCTGGTCACCCGCTATGAGGACGCTGTCACGGCGCTGGCCGATCCCCGGCTGGCGAAGTCGCCGGACCGGGCGACCGAGCACTGGCGCCGCGCCGGATTGGGGCTTCCGGTCGACCACCGGCAGTCGCTGGTGCACAACATGATCAACGCCGATCCGCCGGACCACGGCAGGCTGCGGCGCGTGGTCGGATCGGCGTTCAACCCGAACCGGATGGCCCAGCTTGCCGACCGCACCCAGCAGATCACCGATCAACTGTTGAACCGAATCGCACCCCTCGGCACCGCCGATGTGATCGCGGATCTTGCCTATCCCCTACCGATCACCCTCATCTGCGAAATCCTGGGCGTCCCGGAAGACCGGCGAGCGGAGCTTCACCGCCACGCGGCGGTCATCGACTCCGCCTCCCACCACGCCGTGGACGAACTGACCAAGGCAACTGACGGCCTGGACGACTTCATCGCCTCCCTGGTGGAACTCAAGCGGGCCGAACCGGGCGCCGACATCCTCAGTGACCTCGTCGCCAAGCAGGAAGCGGGCGTGATCAGCGCCGACGAGGTCACCGCCACCGCGTTCCTGCTGCTGGTGGCGGGACACGAGACAACGGTCGCCTTCATCGGAAACGCGCTGCTGCTCCTGCTGCAACGGCCCGAGTTGGTCTCGGCCGCCGCGAACGACCCCGAGGTGCTGGACCGCGTGCTGGATGAGGCGCTGCGGTTCGACGGGCCGGTGCGCAATGCCACCTGGCGGTTCGCCACCGAACCGGTCACCATCGCGGGCACGGTCATCCAGCCCGGAGACGCGGTGCTGATCTCGCTGCTGTCCGCGAACCGGGACCCGGAGGCCTTCGCCGACGCCGACACCTTCCAGCCCGACCGCGACACCCGAGGCCATCTCGCGTTCGGGCGCGGTCCGCACTTCTGCATCGGGTCCGCGCTGGCCCGGATCGAAGGAAAAATCGCGATCGGCAGTCTGCTGCGCAGATTCCCCGACCTGGCGCTGACGCAGCCCGCGGACGAGCTGGTCTGGTGGCCGAGCACCATCATGCGCGGCCTCTTCCGCCTGCCGGTGACCTTCTCGCCGCAGGCCCCGGACCGGGACCACAACAGGTAGGCAACGGCGCGTCATCGGTTGGGTTGAGCGGTCTGGTTATGCACCGATGAGGCCAGGTATGCCTAGCCTTCGTAAGCCGGTGGGGGCCGGAGGTGAAGTCCGCCGAGAGAAGCCGAGGGTCACGTGGCACTGGAGTATGCGCGCGTTCTCGGCACGGTGGACCGAGGTGCTCCGCTGGCCCACGAGCTGCACCGACACGGGTCCAGACTCGCGATGGTCGCGACCGATGGCGCGGCGCTGACCTACCAACAGCTCGCCGACCGAGTCGCCGAGACGGCCGAGCGGCTCGGCGCGACGCGGCGGCTGGTGCTGGTGTCGGCGGCCAACGAGGTCGAGCCGCTGGTGGCTTACCTGGCCGCGCTCGCCGCGGGGCATCCGGTGATGCTCACCGATGAGCGGCAGGCGTCGGGCCTGACCGAGGCGTACGACCCGGACGTAGTGGTGACGGCCGCGGGAATGCACGAGCGGCGCGAGGACACCCGCCACGACCTGCATCCTGACCTGGCGCTGCTGTTGTCCACCTCGGGCTCGACCGGCGCCCCGAAGCTGGTGCGGCTGTCCGCGCAGAACGTGCAGGCCAACGCGGAGTCGATCGGGGAGTATCTGGACATCCGGCCAACCGACCGGGCGATCACCACGCTGCCACCGTTCTACTGCTACGGCCTCTCGGTGATCAACAGCAACCTGCTGCGCGGCGCCGGGCTGGTGCTCACCGGCGACTCGGTCGTGGACCCGTGCTTCTGGGCTCAAGCCCGCGAACACGGGGTCACCAGCCTGCACGGCGTGCCGCACACGTTCGAACTGCTGGAACGCACAGGCGTGGAGCGGCTGGCGCTGCCCAGCCTCCGGTACGTCACGCAGGCGGGCGGGCGGCTGGCTCCGGAGCGGGTGCGCCGCTTCGCCGAGTTGGGCGCACACCACGGTTGGCGGTTCGTGGTGATGTACGGGCAGACCGAGGCGACCGCACGAATGGCCTACCTGCCTCCCGAACTGGCGGCGCGCCGGCCGGAGGCGATCGGGGTGCCGATTCCGGGCGGCTCCTTCGAGATCGCGGCGGACGGCGAACTGATCTACCGCGGTCCCAATGTGATGCTCGGCTACGCCCGCCGCCCCGCCGACCTGGCGCTGGGCCGCACCGTGCACGCGTTGCCCACCGGCGACCTGGCCCGACGCGGCGCCGACGGCCTGTACGAGGTGACCGGCCGCAAGAGCCGCTTCCTGAAGCTGTTCGGTCTGCGGGTGGACCTCGCGCGGGTGGAACGCCTGGCCGAGGCGGGCGGATACCGGGTGGCGTGCACCGGCACCGACGACGAGCTGATCGTGGCCGCGCTGCCCGGTGCGCAGGCCGAGGAGCTGAATCGGCTGATCACCCGGCACATCGGCCTGCCGCCCGACGCCGTGCGGGTCTGCACCGTGGACGAGTTCCCGCGGCTGCCCAACGGAAAGCTCGATTACGCCGCCATCCGCCTGCTGCCCGGCACCCCCGCCGCGGCGCCGGGGTCGGTGGCGCAGGTGTTCGCCGAGGTGTTCCACCGCGAGATACCCGAGGAGGCGAGCTTCGTGTCGCTTGGCGGGGACTCGCTGTCCTACGTGCGGACCTCGATCCGGCTGGAGGCCTTGCTCGGCCGGGTGCCCGAAGGCTGGCACCAGTTGCCGGTGGCCGCGCTGGAACGGCTCGCGGGCCACCCGCCGCGGCGCCGATTCCTGCACCGCTTGGAATCCGACATCGCGCTCCGCGCGGTGGCGATCACGCTGATCGTCGGGTCGCACATCAAGCTGTTCGACATCCTCGGCGGCGCACACCTGCTGCTGGTACTCGCGGGCTGGAGCTTCGCCCGGTTCGTCCTTGCCGAGGCGCGGAACCCGGCCGCGCGGATCCTGCGGAGCGTCGCGGCCATCGCGGTGCCCGCCGTGCTGTGGCTGGCGTTCCGGGCCGCGGTCACCGAAGACGTGGTGTTCTCCAACATCTTCCTGCTCAACAACTACCTGCAACTCGGCTCGGCGGGCTACTGGTACATCGAGGTGCTGGTGCAGATCCTCGTGCTGCTCGCCGTCGTCTTCGCGGTGCCCGCCGTCGCGCGACTGGAGCGGCGGCACGGCTTCGCCTTCGCGTTGGCCGCACTGTGCCTCGCGCTGGTGGGCAGGCTGTTCATCGACGACGGCAGCACCTTCCCCGAGCGCGCCATGAGCACCCATGCGGTGCTGTGGTTCTTCGTGCTGGGCTGGCTCGCGCGGCGGGCCGCTACCGGTGCCCAGCGCCTGACCGTGTTGGCGGTGACTCTGCTGACCGTGCCCGACTACTTCGGCGACCCGCTGCGCGAGGGCATCGTCATCGGTGGCCTGCTGGTGCTGTTCCTGCTCCCCCAGCTAGCCCTGCCGCTGCTGCCGCAACGCGCGGTCGGCCTGCTGGCCGCGGCATCGCTCTACATCTACCTGACGCACTACGCCGTGTACCCGGTGCTCATGGAGTACCTGCCCGCCATGGCGGTCCTGCCGCTCACGCTTGCCGCGGGCGTGCTGTCCTGGAGCGTGGCCCGCCGGATTCCGGCCTGGGTCAGAGGCCGTTGATGAGTTCGTCGGCGGCGCTGTAGGGGTCGAGTTCGCCCGCGACGACGCGTTTGGCGAGTTGCTCGAGGGCGGCGCCGCCTCGCACGTCGCCCAGTTTGGAGCGGACCTGCTCGACGGCGATGGCCTCGATCTCGGTTTGCGCGCGGTGCCTGCGGCGCTGGTCGAGCTCGCCGTGGTCGACCATCCAGGTGCGGTGGTTATCGATGGCGGCGATCACATCGGCCAGGCCCTCGTTGCGCACGGCCACGGTCTTGACGATCTCCGGGCGCCAGATCGGGCCGGGGATCTCCCGGCGGCCCAGCGAGATCATGTACTTCAGATCGCGGACGGTGGTGTCGGCGCCGTCCCGGTCGGCCTTGTTCACCACGAAGATGTCGGCGATCTCCAGGATGCCCGCCTTCGCGGCTTGGATGCCGTCGCCCATGCCCGGCGCGAGCAGCACCAGGGTGGTGTCGGCCAGCGCGACGACCTCCACCTCGGACTGGCCTACGCCGACGGTCTCCACCAACACCACGTCGAAGCCCGCGGCGTCCATCACGCGCAGCGCCTGCGGGGTGGCCCAGGCCAGGCCGCCGAGGTGGCCGCGGGTGGCCATCGAGCGGATGAACACGCCCGCGTCGGTGGCGTGGTCCTGCATGCGGATGCGGTCGCCGAGCAGCGCCCCGCCGGAGAACGGCGATGACGGGTCGACGGCGAGCACCCCGACCCGCTTGCCCTGCTCACGGAACGCCGAGACCAGCGCGGAGGTCGAGGTGGACTTCCCGACGCCGGGAGAACCGGTCAGCCCGATGACCTGCGCTCGGCCGGTGAACGGCGCGAGCCGCTCGGCCACCTCGCGCAGATGCGGGCTGGCGTCTTCTACCAGCGAGATGAGCCGAGCGAGCGCGCGTGGCGAGCCATCGCGCGCTCGCTCGATCAGATCAGGGACGTCTACCTTGCGGGCCACGCGTCAACTATGCCTTGGGCACTCGGATGATGAGCGCGTCACCCTGCCCACCGCCACCGCACAGCGCGGCCGCGCCGACCCCGCCGCCGCGGCGCTTGAGCTCCAGCGCCAGGTGCAGCGCGATGCGGGCGCCGGACATGCCGATCGGGTGGCCCAGCGCGATCGCGCCGCCGTTGACGTTGACCTTGTTCTCGTCGATGCCCAGCTTCTTGGTGGACACCAGCCCGACGGCGGCGAAGGCCTCGTTGATCTCCACGAGGTCGAGGTCGCCGGGCTCGATGCCTTCCTTGGCGCAAGCCTTGATGATCGCGTTGGACGGCTGCTCGTGCAGGCTGCAGTCGGGTCCCGCGACAACGCCGTGCGCGCCGATCTCGGCGAGCCAGGTCAGGCCGAGCTCCTCGGCCTTGGCCTTGCTCATCACCACGACCGCGGCGGCGCCGTCGGAGATCTGCGAGGCAGAACCCGCGGTGATGGTGCCGTCGGCGGCGAAGGCCGGGCGCAGCTTGGCCAGGCTCTCCGGGGTGGTGTCGGCGCGGACGCCCTCGTCGGTGGAGAACACCACGGGGTCACCCTTGCGCTGCGGGATGCTCACCGGGGCAATCTCTTCGGCGAACACGCCGTTGGTCGCGGCCGCGGCGGCAAGCTGGTGCGAGCGGGCGGAGAAGGCGTCCTGCTCCTCGCGGGTCAGGTTGTAGCGCTGGTTGTACTTCTCGGTGGAGGCGCCCATCGCGACCTGGTCGAAGGCGCAGAACAGGCCGTCGTAGGCCATGTGGTCGGTGAGCTGCACGTCGCCGTATTTGAAGCCGGAGCGGGACTTGTTCAGCAGGTGCGGGGCCTGGGTCATCGACTCCTGGCCGCCCGCGACCACGATGTCGAACTCACCGGCGCGGATGAGCTGGTCGGCCAGCGCGATGGCATCGATACCGGACAGACAGACCTTGTTGATGGTCAGCGCCGGGATCTCCATCGGGATGCCCGCTGCCGCGGCGGCCTGCCGCGCCGGGATCTGTCCCGCGCCCGCGGTCAGCACCTGGCCCATGATCACGTACTGCACCTGTTCCGGTGCCACCCCGGCGCGCTCCAGCGCGGCCTTGATCGCGACGCCGCCGAGCTGTGCGCCTGAGAAGTCCTTCAGGGAGCCGAGCAGCCGGCCCATCGGGGTCCGCGCTCCGGCGACAATCACAGATCCGCTCACGGGGTGCCTCCAGCAACATGGGGTTAACTTTGAGCGGACCATACCCGCGCCTACGCGGCGGTAGCTCTGTGAGTAGCCGCACACGTTCTGTGCCGGTTATCCGCTATTGCTCCTACTCTTCCACCATGCCTGAACAGCTGCAGCCCTTCGTGACGGCCGTCGACCACGTGGGAATCGCGGTCCCCGATCTCGACGCGGCCATTGCGTTCTACCGTGACAACTTCGGCCTCGAATCGGCGCACGAGGAGGTCAATGAGGAGCAGGGCGTGCGGGAGGCGATGCTCCGCGCACCCGGCGACACCGGCACCGGCACCGCCATCCAGTTGCTGGCGCCGCTGAGCTCCGCCTCCACGATCGCCAAGTTCATCGACCGCAGCGGCCCCGGCCTTCAGCAACTGGCCTACCGCGTCTCCGACATCGACGCCGCCTGCGCGGCGCTGAAGGAGGCGGGCCTGCGGGTGCTCTACGACGCGCCGAAGCGCGGCACCGCCAACAGCCGCGTCAACTTCGTCCACCCCAAGGACGCGGGCGGCGTGTTGATCGAACTGGTGGAGCCCGCCGAATCGCACTGAACACCAGAGCTCCCACAGCGTCGTGGGAGCTCAGCGCACGGCGCGGCCGAGGATGTGCGGCGCGGCGGGCGAGGGCACCTTGGTCTCGGGGAAGCGGAACGACTCCAGCCGATTCATGGTGAAACCCGCCTCGCGGATCGCCGTGGCGGTGCCGCGGTGGATATGGCAGCCGCCCATCAGCCGCGGCCAGAGAGTCGCGTCCAGCACCCGCTGAACCTGGCGCAGCCGTCCGCCGTCGGCGGCCACGTGTTCCAGGAAGCGGAGTTCGCCGCCGGGACGCAGCACTCGGTGGATCTCGCGCAGCGCCGCTGCCTGGTCGGGCACCGAGCAGAGCACCAGCGAGGCCACCACCGCGTCGACCGTGCCGTCCGCGGCGGGCAAGGCGCCCGCGTCGCCGTCCACCACCTCGACCGGGACGGCCACCTCGGCGGCGGCCTTGGTGGCGAGGCCGCGGAGGTGGGGCTCGGGCTCCACCGCCAGCACGCGGGTCACCCCGGGCGGGTAGTGCGGGAAGTTGAGCCCGTTGCCGGCGCCCAGTTCCAGGACGGTGCCGGTGAGACCGTCGAGCAGTCGCTCGCGGTGCTCCGCCATGCCCTGCTGTTCCATCTGCGGGCTCACCCACGCGTAGAAGCGGGCGAAGATCGGTCGTTTCACGCCGTCCATGCTGGCAGCAACCGAACGCGGCGGCGAGCGCGACGTCAGCCGGGCGCGGCGAGTTCGGTATAGGGCAGCCCGCCCCGGACGCGGAGCCACTCGATGGTCTCAGCGGCCTCGCTCCGCAGCGCCGCGTCCAGCGGGGTCAGGTCTTCCCACGGTGGGATCCAGTTCAGGTCCGCGCCCCGCTCCAGCAGGTACTCGGCGGTGGCTACCCGGCCACCGTGGCAGGCGTTCCAGAACGCGCGGTTCACGTCGAGCGGCGCCACCGGCTCGGTGAAGAAGGCCCGCACCCGGTCGAGCAGCCCGAGCGCCGCCGCGTCGACCAGGTCCACCTTGGCGCCGCGTTCGACCAGCCGGAAGGCCGCGCGCCACTGGGCGAAGGCGCGGGCGTCGGTCAGCGGGGTGCCGCCCACGATCACGCCGCCGTCGGCGTCGATATCGGCGCCCGCGTCGAGCAAGGCGTCCAGCACGGCGACGTCGTCGCTGCTCGCCGCCCAGTGCAGCGGGGTCTCCGGCGCGTCGCAGCGAACCCTGGCGTTGACATCGGCTCCCGCCTCGACCAGGCAGGCGACGACCTCGGCGCCGTTGGGGTAGTGGCCCGGCCAGTCGGCGGCCACGTGCAGCAGGGTGCGGGCGGGAATGCCGTCGTCCAGTCGCGCCGTCGCCAGCGAGGGATGCGCGGCCAGTAGCTGTTGCAACGCAGGCACATCACCGGTGTGGATCGCGTCGACGACGGCCACCGCGAGCGGCTCGTCAGGGTGCAGGATCACCTCGGACCTCCCTCGAACATGCCATGAACACCTTCCCACCCGGGTGCGTAGATAGGGCAGCAGGTTTCCCCAGACGCCGATCGCTCCCGGTTTCCGAGGCCGGTCGAGCGGGGCGTGGCCCCGCGTCCCCGCTCCCGGACGCGGGGCCTTTAGCTTCGAAACGCTTGATCGGCCGCGAGGTGCTGGTAAGCATTACTGGGTGCCCATCACGATCGCGCAGTTGCGGCCGTCGGACTGGCAGGTCTACCGCGAGCTTCGGCTGGCGGCCCTGCTGGACTCCCCGGATGCCTTCTCCTCCACCCACGCCGAGGCGACGCGACTGACCGAGCGGGAGTGGCGGCAGCGGCTGACCGCGAACGTGTACTGGTTCGCCGCCGACGACGACCTGCCGGTTGGCCTGGTGGGCGGCTACTACGAGGGCCCGGACGAGGTACACCTGATCTCGCTGTGGGTCCGGCCCACCCACCGCGGCCAGGGCCTGGCCCGGCTGCTCAGCCAGACCGTGATCGACTGGGCCGCTCGTCGCGGGCTGCCCAACGTGCGGCTGTGGGTGTCGGAGCACAACACCCCGGCCAGGCGGCTCTACACCGAGTTGGGGTTCACGTTGACCGGGCTCACCGGCACGCTGGACTCCAACCCCACGGTCCCCGAGCTTGAGATGCTGCTGCCGCTGGCTCCGGTGGAAGCCGAGCGGGAGGTGTTCCGCCTCCTGCCCGACCAGTGGGAGCTGTTCAGCAGGCTGCGCCTGACCGCGCTGCGCGAGTCCTACGGCGTGCCGACCGAGGTGTACCGGCACGAGAAGTCCTACACCGAGGCGCAGTGGCGGGACCGGCTGGTCAGCCACGCCTTCTTCGCGGTGACCTACAACGGGACACCGGTCGGCCTCGCCGCAGGGCACCTCAAGCACGAGGGCACGGTGTACCTGTACTCGATGTGGATCGACCCGGCCGCCCGCGGTCGCGGCCTGGCCAAACCGCTGGTGCGGGCGGTGGTCGACTGGGCCCGCGGCCAGGGCGCGCGCACCGTGCGGCTCAAGGTGGAGGAGGACAACACCGTAGCCAGGGCGCTGTATGAGCGCGCCGGGTTCGAACTCAACCCGGTCCGGCCCGCCGACGGGGAGCCGGGCGACCTTGAAATGAACCTGGTGCTCACGCAGGTACGGGCGGAGGCCGCGAGTTGAGTGGTCCGCCCGGACCTCCGGGCGGACCACTTCATCACCCGATCAGATCCGGACGCAGGAGCGGCCGAGGAGATGTTCGCCCACCCACGCCTCACCGCAGACGTAGGTGCCGTATCCCCAGTCGCGGTTCACGTCCCACCGCACCTCGTTGGTGTCCTGCCCATGAGGGGTCCACCGATCGAATGTCCCGTGGTGCCCTTTTTCGCCGATGTACACGTGCAGCCGTGCGGGCTTCTTGTTTCGCGTGGAAACGGTCACGTCCTGGACCCTCGTGGTGTAAATATCGGCGGCAATACACACCTGTGGATCACAATTCGCCTTGACGGTCGCCTCCGCCGCAGTGCTGGTCACCGTTACAATTCCTGCGGAAGCCGCCATCACCGCAATTGCGGAAATAAAACGGCGCAACGTGGTTGCCATCGCGTTCCCCCAATTCTTGTTCCGAATTCAAGCCCCCGATTTTTGGGCTCGAAACGAGCTTAAGCGGGGCAAGACGGTAAAGCCCATAACCCTTCGGCATTATGCACAGTGAAGCAGATCACACCGCACTGGTGCCCCGAGGAGCCAAGGCGGGCGGGCCGTGGCCCCCTGGCTCATTCGCCTGCGGCCTGCGGCACCCAGCAGTGCGCCTAGCCTGCCGCCGGGGCGCCTGCTGCTCCCAGCGGAGGCGTGCCCGCGCCGAGGGTCAGAGCGTCGGCGATGAAGCGCAGTTCGCGTTCGAAGTGGCTCTGCTCGTCATCCCCGTGCCGCGCCATCGCGTGTCGGTAGCTCAGCGCCAGCGCGACCAGCCGGGCCGCGCTGTCGACCGCCGCGGCGGCCAGACCGGAGGGGTTGGCGGCGGCGATCACGACGCGCACGGTCTCCACGGTGCGGCGGAAGCGGGAACGCAACGCGTCGCGGATGGCCTCGTGGGTGTCGGCCTCCCGCCACAGCAGGTGCGACAGCAGCACCGAGTCGTCAAGCTTGGCGTCCAGTACGGCCACCAGTCTGCGCAGGCTGGCCGCGACATCGCCGGGCACCACCACCGCGCCGGTGTCGATCTCGTCATCCGGCAGCAACTCGACCAGGGCGGCGAGCAGGTCCGTCTTGCGCTTGAAGTAGTAGTGCACCAGGCCTTTCGGCACCTCGGCCCGTTCGGCGATGCGCGAGGTCGGCGTCGCGTCGAATCCCGACTCGGCGAACAGGTCGGCTGCGGCGGCGAGGATGCGCTCGCGGGCGGAGGCGTCCTCGCCGGATGCCTGGCGTGGAATGCGGGTGGGCGGGCTCATCGAAAACCACCTCATCACACTCCGGCCCGTCCCGGCCAGACGATGAGGGTTGTGGGGGCCGGAAAGCGGCCCCCACAGCCGTGAACGGCGGAGATGGATCAGGTCGAACCGGCCAGACCACCGCGGTGTGCGGTCTGGGCTTCCGGCAGTGCGGCCGCGCCCATGACCACCGCGAGCACGCCGACGACCCAGCAGGTCCACGCGGCGCCGCTCAGGTCGGTGAAGCCGACCACCCAGGGGGACAGGAACAACAGCACGCCCAACCCCATGTGGGTGTACTCGCTGATCTCCGAACCCGGCATGTACAGCGACCACAGCCCGGTGAGCACGAGCAGCGCACCGAAGACGACCATCGTCCACATGGCGCTGTTCGAGGTCTCCATCCACATCGGGGACAACAGCGTGATGACGCCGAGCACCGTGAGTGCCCAGTCCTGCCACCGGCTCCATTGCCTCGCCATCAACATCACCTCCTGAGTGATACAGATCACAAGTGTGCGCTTGGTTGGCCGGCCGGTCAATACATCTCGGGCCATGAGTTGCTCACGCGCGGCAGTACCCGATCAGTGCTCTACTGACCCACATGAGCGAATAGTCGTGCCATGCCTCACATGGGGATCGCTGGATCGATTACCGGTCAGTAACCTCTGTCCAACCTGGGCCAACAGCAGGCTCACTGGACCGCTACCCCCAACGGGAGCCCCCTGGCGGAGCCCGAAGGAGTGCCACTGTGCAGAAGATCCTTGACGCCATCCTCGCCGACGAGCCGGAGGCAGTCGCCTCACTCGATGCGCCGGAGTCGTACCAGGCTGTGACCGTCCGGGCGGACGAGGTGAACCTCTTCGACGGCGTCGCACACAAGGAGAAGGACCCCCGCCGCTCCCTGCACCTGGACGAGGTGCCGACGCCGGAGCTGGGACCGGGCGAGGCACTGGTCGCCGTGATGGCCAGCGCCATCAACTACAACACGGTGTGGACCTCGATCTTCGAGCCCGTGTCGACGTTCAGCTTCCTCAAGCGCTACGGCCGCACCTCCGAGCTGGCCTCGCGTCACGACCTGCCGTACCACATCGTGGGCTCGGACCTGGCGGGCGTGGTGCTGCGCACGGGCGCGGGCGTCAACCTCTGGAAGCCCGGTGACGAGGTCGTCGCGCACTGTCTCGACGTGCAGCTGGAGTCCCCCGACGGCCACAACGACACGATGATGGACCCGCAGCAGCGGATCTGGGGCTTCGAGACCAACTTCGGCGGCCTCGCCCAGATCGCGCTGGTGCGGACCAACCAGCTCATGCCCAAGCCCAAGCACCTGAGCTGGGAAGAGGCCGCCTGCCCCGGCCTGGTCAACTCCACCGCCTACCGCCAGCTTGTCTCGCGCAACGGCGCGGGCATGAAGCAGGGCGACACGGTGCTGATCTGGGGCGCCTCCGGTGGCCTCGGCTCCTACGCCACCCAGTTCGCCCTCAACGGCGGCGCGACCCCGGTGTGCGTGGTGTCCAGCCCGGAGAAGGCCGAGATCTGCCGCAAGATGGGCGCGGAGCTGATCATCGATCGCGCCGCCGAGGGCTACAAGTTCTGGAAGGACGAGCACAACCAGGACCCCTCGGAGTGGAAGCGGCTCGGCGCCAAGATCCGCGAGCTCACCGGCGGCGACGACCCGGACATCGTGTTCGAGCACCCCGGCAGGGAGACCTTCGGCGCCAGCGTCTACGTGGCGCGCAAGGGCGGCACCATCGTCACCTGCGCCTCCACCAGCGGTTACCTGCACCAGTACGACAACCGCTACCTGTGGATGAACCTCAAGAACATCATCGGCTCGCACTTCGCGAACTACCGCGAGGCCTGGGAGGCCAACAACCTGATCGCCAAGGGCAAGATCCACCCGACGCTGTCGCGGGTGTACTCGCTCGAGGAGACCGGCCAGGCCGCCTACGACGTGCACCAGAACCTCCACCAGGGCAAGGTCGGCGTGCTGGCGCTGGCCCCCGAGGAGGGCCTCGGCGTGCGCGACCACGAGACGCGCGAGAAGCACCTGGCGGAGATCAACCGCTTCCGCGGCGTCTGACCCGAGCGGCCCGCGGGTGGTAGCCGACGCTGCCACCCGCGGGCCTTCCACTCACCTGGTGAAGAATCCAGTGGGGATTCATGCACACAAGCCCGCCGAATTCGTGTTGTGCGGCACAGGTTCAGCCAAAGTGGGCATTCTTCGCGACTCGGGCGCGTGAAGAAAACGTGCTGTTCACGACCGGTGCATGTGACGCAATGGCTGGCCCGTTAGGGTGGTGGTGCCCGCTCCCCGACCACTCAGAGGTTATTTGTGCGGCCTGGAGAGATTCGAGCGCTCACCGGATTGCGGTTCGTTGCGGCCACCTGGGTGGCTGTTTACCACCTGACCTGGCTTCTGCTGAACTCCGCGCCCTGGGGGTCGGTGGAGTACCTGCCGACGGTCCTCAACGGCTATCTCGGCGTCGACCTGTTCTTCATCCTCAGCGGCTACGTGCTGGCACTGAACTACAGCCACAAGATGGGCGACCGCTTCGACTGGAAGGACAGCCTCCGCTTCTGGTGGCTGCGGGTTGCCCGGATCTGGCCGGTCTACTTCGTCACCCTCAACATCGCCGCAGGCGTCATCCTGCTGGCCGGTGCGATGGACCGGAAGCTGCTCTCCGGAGCCGACTTCAGCGTGGGGAACTACCTCGAGCAGCTGTTCATGGTGCAGCTGTGGACCCGTCCCCGGCTGGACGGCGCGAGCTGGAACGAGCCCGCCTGGTCGATCAGCGCGGAGTGGCTGGCCTACCTGCTGTTCCCGCTGCTGGTGCTGGCCATCTGGCGGATGCGCTGGAAGGTCAAGGCCCGCAACCTGATGCTGCTCGCGGTGGCCGTGACGCTACCCTGCGCCGCGCTCATGTACACCGAGGGCGACTTCAACTCCGATTACAGCTGGCTGCCGCGGATCATCCTCCAGTTCACCGCGGGCGCGCTGGCCTTCGCCGCGGTCGGCCGGTGCGTGCTGACCGACCGGATCTGCAAGGTCTCCGGCTGGGTCTCCACCGGGCTGTTCGCGCTGATCATCGGCGCGATCATGTACCTGGAGGAGCACAAGTTCGAGAGCGTCCCCGGCGCGGCGGGCTACGTGCGCATCCTGTTCGTGCCGCTGGTCGTCACGCTCGCGGTGGGCAGCACCGGTTTGCCGAGGCTGCTCGCGATCCGTCCGCTGGTGCTTGGCGGGCAGATCTCCTACAGCATGTACCTGATCCACATGCCGCTGTTCTTCGCGGTCTGGCTGATCGGTCCCGAGTTCGACCTGTTCCCCAAGGACAAGGAGAACTGGGAGTGGCTCGGCGCGGGCATGCTGGGCGCCACCATGCTGGCGGCCTACGTGCTCTGGCGCTGGGTCGAGGAGCCCTCCCGCAAGCTGCTGCGTCGTGCGTTGGGCGGCTACGGGTCCAAAAGGGGCACACCGGTGGCGCCCGAGCCGGCATTGGCGAGAACGTAGGGCGGTTCGAGTCCCAAAGCCGCTGGCAAGCGAGGTAGCGTGAGGCCCATGGGTGTGTCCGAGGAGCGAGAGCTCATCCCGCTGGGATCCGGTTTCGACATTGTCCGCCGCGGTTATGAGCGCAGCCAGGTGGACGACCACCTCGAGCGGCTGGATGCCGACCTGCGCATCCTGGCCGCGGACCGGGACGCCGCGGTGTCCCAGGCGTCCGAGGTCTCCCGGCAGCTCGACGCGGCCCGCGCCGAGATCGAGCAGCTCTCGGGGCAGGTCGAGCGGCTGTCCGTGCCACCCACGAACATGGACGGCCTGTCCGAGCGACTGCAGCGCATGCTGCGACTGGCGCAGGACGAGGCCGACGAGATCCGCGCCAAGGCCGAGCAGGAGACGACCGAGGCGCGGCAGAAGCAGGACGCCGAGGCTGCCGAGCTGCGCACCCGGTACGAGACGCTGATCGCCGAACTGGACGCCCGGCGCTCGGCGATGGAGTCCGAGCACCGCACCCTGATGGACAACGCCCGCAAGCAGGCTGCGCAGCTGGTGAACGAGGCCGACCAGGCCCGCGCCCAGGCCGACGCCGAGGCCGAGGCCCGTCGGGTGCGGGTCGACGAGGACTTCGAGATCGCGATGGCCTCCCGCCGCACCGAGGCGATGCGTCAGCTTGCCGCGCAGGAAGCCGCCAGCAAGCAGGAGGCCGAGCGGCGGCTGCGCGATGCGGTGGAGAAGTCCAACCGCATGGTCAAGGAGGCAACCGAGCAGTCGGAGAAGCTGGTCGCCGACGCGACGGCCGAGTCGAACCGCCTGCTCACGGAGGCCACCACGGAGGCC
Source organism: Actinorectispora metalli (assembly GCF_056323685.1). Taxonomy (NCBI): domain Bacteria; kingdom Bacillati; phylum Actinomycetota; class Actinomycetes; order Pseudonocardiales; family Pseudonocardiaceae; genus Actinorectispora; species Actinorectispora metalli. Next base: position 3,555,000 of record NZ_JBREYE010000001.1, on the reverse strand, counting down.
AACCGGCTGCGGACCGAGTCGAAGGCGGAGGCGGAGCGGCTGGTGCGGGAGGCCACCGAGGACTCCGAGACCCGCATCCGGGAGGCCACCGACGAGGCGCACCGCCGGGTCAAGGAGGCCACCGAGGAGGCCAACCGCCGGATCAGCGAGGCCGCGGACCGGGTGGACGTGCTGACCGCGATGCGGGATGGCATCGCCGGTCAGCTGCGCTCCATCCAGGGCGTGCTGACCTCCTCGCAGGAGCTGATCGCGGTCACCGAGGAGGCGCCCACGCCCTCTCCCACGCCGCGACCCACCCCGTCCGCCGCGGAGCGGAACAGCCCGCGGCCGGAGCAGCCCATGCTCACCGACGAGGTGGCCGAGCCCGTCGCGGCGGCTCAGGCCGCTCCGGACGGGAAGGGCAGCCAGTCCGCGACGGCGTCGGCGAACGCGGCGGGAGCCTCCAACGGCACCAAGTGACCGCAGCGCGGCACGGTGACCAGCCGGGCGGCGGGCAGCAGGCCCGCCAGCTCGGTGGCCTGCGCCCGCGGGATGATCGCGTCCTGTTCGCCGTGCACGATCAACGCGGGCAGGTCGCAGGCACTCAGTAGCGCGGTGCTGTCCGGCCGGGCGGCCATCGCGCGCTGCGCCCAGGCCACGGCCTCGGGCCGCTGCTCCTCGACCACCGCGCGGACCTCGGTCTGCGCGGCCGAGGCCGGCGCCAGCAGCTTCGGCACCAGCTGGCCGGACAGCCAGCCAAGGCCCGCTTCGCGGTCGGCCCGCTCGGCGGCGAGCAGCCGGGTCTCGCGGGCCGCCTCGTCGTCGGCGGTGTGCTTGGTGGCCACGAACAGCAGGCCCGCCACCCGCTCGGGCGCGAGCTCAAGCAGCCGCATGGCGACGTAGCCGCCCATCGAGCAGCCGCCGAGCACCACGCTGTGCAGGTCCAGCCGGTCCAGCAGACCGAGCACGTCCGCCGCCGCCGCGGTCAGGTCCGGCTCCGGCACCGCACCGCCGAAGTCCAGCGGTGTCCTGCCGAAACCCCGCTGATCGGGGGTGATCACCCTGGCCTGTTCGGACAGCAGCTCCACCGGGCGCTGCCACATCCGGGAATCCACCGGAAAGGCATGCAGCAGAACAAGGGGGAAGCCCACTCCGATGTCGGAAAAGTACACAAGATCATGGTCCCACTGGAGCATCCGACGCGCCCGCGGGGCATGGTTAGCATTCTCGTGTGGACGCCGACGTCGAGCTGATCAGAACCGGGCGGCTGGTGCTGCGGATGCCGGTCCCGAGCGACCTCGACGCGGTGATCGAGATCCACGGCGATCCGGAGACCAACCGCCACAACAGCAACGGCGCGGCGACCGGCATCGAGTGCCTTGACATGCTGACCACCTGGCGCAAGGCGTGGCGGCGCGACGGCTTCGGCTACTGGGCGGTGGACGAACTCGGCACCGGTCGGACGGTGGGCTTCGGCGGCATCTCGCCCTCGGTGCGGCAAGGCCTGCCCGCGCTGAACCTGTACTACCGGTTCCGGCCCACCGCGTGGGGCAAGGGCTATGCGGGCGAGATGGCCTCGCTCGCGGTGCGCTGGGCGGAGGCCAACCGCCCGGAACCGGTCGTGATCGTCACGAGCTTCGGCAACGAGCGGGCGATCGCGTTGGCGGAGCGGCTGGGTTTCGTGTTCGCGGGTGTCACCTCGCTGGAAGAACAGGGTCGCTGCCCGGTGTACCGGCGGCCCACCGAGCCCGCCCTGGTGCGCACGCAGCGGCTGGTGCTGCGGCGGGTCGTGCCCGAGGACCTCGCGGCGGTGCGGGCGGTGCTCGGCGACCCGCGCACCGCCGAGCACCACAACAACGCCCCGCTCAACGCCGAGCAGGCGCTGGACACGCTGACGGCGTGGCTGCGGCACTGGGACGAGCACGGCTTCGGCTACTGGGCGATCATCGACCCCGGCAGCGGCGACACCCTGGGTTTCGGCGGGGTGCGGCCCAACCACTGGGAGGGCCGGTTCTCGCTGAACGTCTACTACCGCCTGCGGGTCGAGGCGTGGGGCCGCGGCTACGCCACCGAGACCGCGCGCGCGGCGGTGGGCTGGGCGCGGCGCGCGATGCCGGATGTGCCGATCGTCGTCCTGACCGTGCCGGAGAACGGCCGCGCCATCCGCGTCGCGGAGAAGGTCGGGCTGCGTTACTCCGGCACGGCCGGGTATGACGGCGTGTCGGCGGTGCTCTACGAGGTGTAGACGGCCACGTGGTCGGCGACCAGCGCGTGGCCGGGCACGGTGGCGGCGACCGGCGTGCGGTGGCCGGCGACGCCGTCGGGGAACGCGCCGCCGACGGCCAGGTTGAGCAGCAGGAAGTAGCCCGCGTGCCCGGTCATGTTCTGCCAGGTGCCCGCGTCGACCTGGTTCTGGTGCACGCTGTGGAACTGCTGCCCGTCGACATACCAGCGCAACTGGTTGGGGCTGGTGCTCTGGTCCCATTCGAAGCGGTAGGTGTGGAACGCGGCCTGGCAGGGCGAGCCGGGGCATTCCCGGCTGTTGCCCAGCCCCGAGGTCTCGTTGCAGGGGCCGCCCGGGTTCACGCCGCAGTGCAGCACGCCCCAGACCCGGTTGATGCCGTTGACGTTCTCCATCACGTCGAATTCGCCGATCGCGGGCCAGTTCCAGTAGTTGCCGCGGTAGGGCGAGCCGAGCGCCCAGAAGGCGGGCCAGTAGCCCAGCGCGGCCTCGCCGGTCACGTTCGGCATCTGGATGCGGGCCTCGATCGCCAGCCTGCCGCCCGCGGGCGGTCGGAAGTCGGCCCGGCGGGTCTCGATGCGGGCCGAGGTCCACTCGCCCGCGCCGTCCCGCAGCGCGGTGATGCGCAGCAGGCCGGTGCCGTCGAGCCTCAGGTTGGCGGTGCTGTCGGTGTAGCGCTGGATCTCGCCGGTGCCCCAGTTCCCCGGTCCGCCGGGATAGCCGTGGCCGAGGTCGATGATCCAGTTCGCGGCCGAGGGCAGTGTGTTCGCGGGGCCGTCGAAGTCGTCACGCCACACCTGGGTCCACGCGGGCGCGGTGGCCGCAGGGAAGGTGACCAGCGGAAACGCGGTGAGCAGGGCGATGAGGACAGTGATCACACGGTGCATGGAGTCCACCTCCAGCAGTTCGCAGGGCAGGGTGCGAACAGTGTTAACCAGATATGTTGCCCGGCGAAACAAATGCCGCCCGATCGGCGGCATACCACGTGTCAGGCCTAAACCGCCCTCCTCGGTTTACAGCGCCTACCGCGAGCGCGCGGCGTATGCCGCTCGCTTCGTCGTTGGGCGCCTACGGGATTCAGCCTTCGACGATCTTGACTTCGCGAGTCTCCGAGGGACCGTTCCAGGTACGGGGCAGCGGAGTGGCGACGTCCGGGGCGACGATGCCCACGATGGCGTCCAAGACCTCCTCGGCCTGGCCGACGAACAGGTGCTTCGCGCCGGGGAAGGGCACGATCCGGCACTGCGGAAGGTGCGGCAGGAAGCGCTCGCGGGCCTCGGCGGGGCGCAGGTAGTCGTCGAACTCCGGCACCAGCGCGTGCACCGGCTTGCCGTTCTCCGCCCACACCGCCAAGTGCTCGGGCTTGCTGAACCGCAGCGGCGGGGAGATCAGGATCGCGCCGGTGATCAGCGGATCGCAGCCGTACATGAGGGCGAGGTCGGTGCCGAAGGACCAGCCCACCAGCCACACGTTGGGCAGGTCGTGGAACTCGGCGTACTCCAAGGCGGCCGCGACATCGAAGCGCTCACCCTCGGCGTTGTCGAAGGCGCCTTCGCTGCGGCCCGCCTCGCTGGCGGTGCCACGGGTGTTGAACCTGAGCACCGCGAGATCGGCCAGCGCGGGCAGCCGCCAGGCGGCCTTGCGGTAGAGGTGGCTGTCCATCATGCCGCCGTGGGTGGGCAGCGGGTGCAGGCAGACCAGCGTGGCTTTGGGCGTGGCCTGCTCGGGCAGCGACAACTCGCCGATCAGGCTCAGGCCGTCGGCGGTGTGCAGGGTGATCGCCTCGCGGCGGGCGGGCAGGACGGTGTTGGCCCGGATCGGGGTGCTCGGAGTGCTCATCACCTCCGATCCTGCCACTCGATCGGGCGAGCGCACGCCATGGGCTGCCCAATGGGAAGGCCCCGACTGTCGTGAAGTCGGGGCCTTCCTCGTCACGCCTGTCAACGCAAGGCGAATCCCGCCTTGATCACGCCCAATCTGCCGAGCAGTCTTTTGGAACTCGGCAGGCTCACCTCTTCGTCGCAGGAGAGCGTCTCGTTTTCGGACTGGTCACGACCATTCCGCAACTGTGCGACAAGAACCATCACAGTGGCGGCCACAGCCAGCGCCAGCATCGCCAAACCGGCTTCCATGGCACACCTCCCCAGCACCATCGATCCCGACGGCCCCATCCCGCCGGGCACCTATCAGAGTCCTCGGGTCGCCGTTGGCGGACAACCGAATTACGCGGATTGCCGCTGGAATGTCACCTGACCGAGGAAATCGGGCGTTCAGAACCGCGTCGTGGGGCGCCGACGCCACCGCGCGTTCCAGCAGCCAGAGTGCCAGTGCCTGCGTTGTTCCGCCGAGCCCGGCTCGTCCGCGGGCCACGCCACCACGTGCGGTGTGCCGGGGCGGATCTCGTGGTCGCAGCCTGGGCAGCGGTAGGTCTTGACGGCCTGGCTGCCGGGCACATCGCGCACCAGCCAGTCCCCGTCCGGACTCGCTTCACTACGGGCCCACCCCACCGCGGCGCCGAGCGGACGCTGGGCATCCGCCGATCGGCGTCCCTTCGGCTGGTTTCGGCGCGGCACGCTTAAACGGTAGGGGCGGGTGGTCGCAAACCAGTAGCCGGGCAAGGCAAAATGTGAGGGTGCCTACCTATGAGTTCCGGTGCCGGGCCTGCGGCGAGACGTTCGAGGTCAAGCGCACCATGAGCGAGTCCTCCGCCCCCGCGGCCTGTCCGGCGGGGCACGATGACACGGTCAAGCTGCTGTCGACGGTGGCCATGACCGGACGCGGCGGCTCGGCGCCCGCGCCGTCCGGCGGCGGAGGCGGCTGCTGTGGTGGCGGCTGCTGCGGCTGATCAGTCGAAGTAGCCCTCGAAGAGCAGGCTGCCGATCTTCGTGGTGGTCTCCTTGCCGACCTCGAAGCCGTTCTCGACGACCTGCGTGTTGTTCATGATCGAGATCGTGTAGCGCTCACCGGGGCCGACGAAGCCGAGCGAGTTCATCACCCAGGAGCCGTCGTCGTTGTCGTCGGCCCAGCCGTTCTTGTTGCCCGGCATCGCCTTCGGGCCAGCACCCCACACGCCCCACTGCTGGTTGGGGTCCACCGAGCGCATCTCGCGCACGATGTACTCGCGGTGCGCGGCGGGCAGCTTCTCCAGCACGAAGTTCATCAGTCGGTCGAGATCGTCGGCGGTGGTGAGGATCCAGCCCCAGGTGTGCGGATGCTGGTCGGTGAAGCGCATGTCCGTCATGCCGTAGGCGGGGAACCGAGTGGCGAAGTCCTCGCCGCCGTAGCGGTGCCACAGCGTGGTCGCGGCGTCGTTGTCGCTGTTGTGCAGCATCAGCCGCATCAGTTCGCGGTCCTCGGCGGTCAGCCGCACCGCGCCGGAGTCGTTGCGCAGCAGCAGGTCCACCACCATCGCCAGCTTGGGCACCGAGCAGCCCCAGATGTGGGTCTTGGTGTGGACGTTGCGCCAGACCGCACCGGTCTTGCGGTCCCGTACCACGATCCCGGCGAAGCCGGGGCGGGCCTCCGCGTACACCTGCGCCGCGGCGATGCGGGCCTGGAGTTCGCGGTCGAAGTCGTGCGCGGGCGCGTCGGTGTGCGTCGCGGCCGAGACGCCGAAGGCGACCGCGGCGGCGACGGCTCCGGTGACCAGTCGCGATGTCCTCACGAACAGCCACAGTACCGCCGCTTTCCGGGTTCTCCCCCATTTCGCTTCCGCGGGTCGGTTTCCCGCCCGAGAGGGAGGCCGCTCCCCTGCGGGTGGGAGTTCCCTAGGCGTTCGCCGCGTCAGGCTTGGCCCACTGCATCGGAACTTGGGGGTCACGATGAACACCACCAGACGACGCGCCACCGCGCTGGCCGGTCTCACGCTGGTACTCGGCGCGCTTGTCACGGTCCTGCCCGCGAGCGCGCAGCACGAGGGCGCGACGGAGCCCGCGCTCCGCGGCACGGGCGGCGGCAGGCTTGGCCTCCCCACGTTCGAGGGCGATCCGGTCCGGTTCGACCTGGAGGCCAAGGGCGCCGGACCAGGCCGGACGACCGGGCGGTTCCACGTCACCCACCACCGGCCGAACGGGGACCTGTGGGCGGAGTTCTCCGGCGATATGGACTGCCTCGATGTCGGCGGCGACACCGCGGTGGCCACCGGCATCGTCACGAAGGCGCACTTCCCCGGCAATCCCGGCGGCGAACAGGTGCTCGGCCACCGGGTCGGCTTCACCGTGCAGGACCGGGGCGGCCGCGACCGCATCGGCTGGAGTTGGATCCACGGGCATTCGGTCGACCCGGCGGACCCCGCGAAATGGGGTGAGGTACCGCTGTGCCTCGGCGCGGCACCGTTTTTCAAGGTCGAGTGGGGCGGCTATTCGGTGCGGTGAACGCGCGAACGTGGAGAATGGTTGCCCGCGTCATCCTGACGGGTGCCGAATCGGGGGAATGGGCAACCGGCGGCGGATGGATGCCGTGATCCCGGTGAATCCGGAAATCACAGCTCAGTACGTGTGAAAGGCATGTCATGCGATCCCGTCCCACAGCCTCCGCCCTCATCGCCGCCGCGGCTCTCGCCCTGTGTCTGTCGTCCTGCACCGGTGGGGATACCGCGGCGCCGAACACCACGACCGGCCCCGCCATCCCGACCAACGCCGACACCAGTGCTCCGACCAGCGCGCCCGCGCCACAGACCGCGGCGCAGGCCAAACCCGCGGACCTGTCCTGCGGGAACGCCTCCAACGGGCTCCAGGTCGTCGCGGTCACGACCAAGGGCCAGGCGGCCTGCCCGACCGCGGTGAAGGTCGGCAACGCCTTCCTGGCGAAGGCGCAGGGCGAGAGCACGCCGCTGACGGTCACGGTGGACGGCGTGAACTGGCGGTGCGAGCAGATCCAGGGAGACCCGAATCCGTACATCGCGTGCACCAACCAGCAGGCGAACACGGAACAGGTGAAGCTGCTTTCCTGACCCGTGAGAAGCGAAATCCCGGACCACCTGGGGGGGCGGTCCGGGATGTCGCGTCGGCGGAACTCAGGTGTAGTCGCGGAAGCCCTTACCGGTCTTGCGGCCGAGCCGACCGGCGGTGACCAGGTGCTCCAGCAGCGGGGCGGGTGCGAAGCCCGGCTCGCGGAACTCCTGGTACAGCGTGCGCTCGATGGCCAGCGACACGTCGAGGCCGACCACGTCCAGCAGCTCGAACGGACCCATCGGCAGACCACAGCCGACCTTCATGGCGTTGTCGATGTCCTCTGAGGACGCGTAGTGCGCCTCCAGCATCTTGATCGCGTCGTTGAGGTACGGGAACAGCAGCGCGTTGACGATGAAACCCGCGCGGTCGCCGCAGTGCACCGGCACCTTGCCCAGCTTCTTGCAGACCGCGTGCGCGGTGGCGACCACGTCCGGCGCGGTGGAGATCGTCTTGACCACCTCGACCAGCTTCATGATCGGCGCCGGGTTGAAGAAGTGCAGGCCGACCACGTCGCGCGGGCGCGAGGTGGCGGAGGCGCACTCGATCACCGGCAGCGAGGAGGTGGTGGTGGCCAGCACCGCACCGGGCTTGAGCACCTCGTCCAACGCCTCGAACACGGCGCGCTTGATGCTGAGCTCCTCGGCGACGGCCTCCACGACCAGGTCGCAGTCGGCAAGCTCCTCGAACTCCACGGCCGGGCTGATCCTGGCCAGGGTCGCGTCGCGGGCCTCCTCGGTCAGCTTGCCCTTGACCACGGCCTTGTCCAGCGACTTGCGGACCTTGGCGATGGAGGCTTCGGCCTTCTCCTTGCTGCGGGCCCGCAGCACCACATCGTGGCCGGTCTTGGCGAAGACCTCGGCGATGCCGGTGGCCATGGTGCCGGTGCCGATCACGCCGACCCGCTGCACATCGCGCGGGGTGCCGCCGAAGTCGCCGTCGGCCGATGGGGTCTCGGCGTCGGCGACCACGACCGGGGAGTCGGGGCCGTCGTAGGTGTAGAAGCCGCGACCGGTCTTGCGGCCAAGCAGACCCGCGGTGATCATCTGCTTGAACAGCGGCGCGGGTGCGTGCAGCCGGTTGCGGGACTGCGCGTACATCGTCTCGCAGATCTCATACGCGGTGTCCAGGCCGATCAGGTCCAGCAGCGCCAGCGGGCCCATCGGGTAGCCGCAGCCGAAGCGCATGGCGGCGTCGAGGTCCTCACGCGTGGCGTATTTCTGCTCGTACATCGTGGCGGCGTGGTTGAGGTAGCCGAAGAGCAGCGCGTTGGCGATGAAGCCCGCGCGGTCGCCGATCACCACCGGCACCTTGCCCAGCCGGGTGGCCAGCTGGACCACGTCGTCGACCACATCGGGCTCGGTGACCACGGAGCGCACGACCTCGACCAGCTTGAGCACCGGGGCGGGGTTGAAGAAGTGCATGCCGACGACCTTGCCGGGGCGGCCGGTCTGCACGCCGATCTCGGTGATCGACAGCGAGGAGGTGTTGGTGGCCAGGATGGTGTCCGGGCGACAGATCTTGTCCAGCTCGTTGAAGATCTTGGACTTCAGGTCGATGTGCTCCGGCACCGCCTCGACCACCAGATCGGCCTCGGCCAGGTCCTGCAACGAGGTGGAGTAGCTGACGCGGCCGTGCAGTTCGGTGGCCGCCGCCTCCTCGAGCTTGCCTTTGCGGACCGCGCGGTCCGTGGAGTGCTTGAGGTGGCCCCGGCCGCGTTCGATGCCGTCCTCGCTGACCTCGACGGCGATGACCTTGAGACCGGTGCGGGCGAAGACCTCTGCGATACCGGCACCCATGGTGCCGAGACCGACAACGCCGACGGTGGTGAACTGGCGCGCCAAGGCCAAAACCTCCTGAGATTAGGTGCGAAGCCGCGGCATCGGGGCTATTCGGCGAATTCGTCGTGATTGCAGGTGATACTGCCACGACGGACCGCGATGGCGGGGTGAGCTATGCCACGACGGCAACACCCGCGCACGAACATGCGTAAACCCGGTGCCGGTCACGATCCGGATTCCTCGATCTCGCCGCCGGAACCGGCGGACGCGGCGGCGGAGGCCACCTCGTCCAGGTCCGCGCCGCCCGCCGCGGCGATGGCGGCGGCGACCGCGCCCTCGACCAACGGCGCCTCCACGACATAGGCCCGGTCCGGGTCGCCGAGGCCCTCCACGGCCAGTTCGGCCACCATCTGCGTGCTGCCGAGGTCGTACAGCAGGATCACGCCGTCCCCGGACTCCGCCCGGTCCAGCGCGTCCCGCACGGCATCGAGTTCGGCGCCCAGTCCCCCGTCGGCCCGCCCGCCCGCGGGCAGGACGGTGACCTCCGGGGCCACCGCGTGGACGAACTCGGCGGCGCCCTCCGCAAGCTTGGCGCTGTGTGCGACGAGCACGAGTCCGACGGTCACGTCCACCTCCATGGTGTCCTGACCCACCGTAGCGCCGCGCACTCGCGCAAACAGGTTCAGCGCGCTAAACCCGCCGGGGGTTCAGCGCGCCGAACCGGGGTTGTTACGGGTTGTCGGCCTTCAGGGTGTAGGAGCCGGAGCCGCTGTAGGCGTGCACCAGCCAGCGGTAGTAGCCCGCCGTGCCGTTGTAGGTGACGGTCTCGGCGGCGCCGGGCGAGGTGCCCTCACCCACCGAGGTCCAGGTGGAGCCGTTCCACTTCTGGAGGTAGAGGTCGTAGTCGCTGCCGGCGGGACCGGTCAGGCAGCCGCGGTGGGTGCCGGAGACGGTGCTCTGGTAGTAGCGGCCATTGGGCTGGTAGGCGCTGCCGCCGCTGCTCAGGGAGCCGGTGTAGGTGGCCTCGGAGCAGTTGCCTCCCGGCGGGGTGGTGGTGGAGGTCGGCGGCGTGGTGGTGCCGCCGTCGAGGTCACCGGTGTAGCCCTCGATCCAGGACTTGAACGCGGGCACCTTCATGTAGATCGACGGTGCCTCGGCACACGTCGGTTGGCCCTGGCCCGCCCGGCTGGTCGCACCGCCAAGCTCCCAGCGGCCGTTGACCTTGACGACCAGCGGACCGCCCGAGTCGCCGTAGCAGGCACCCGCGCCGCGGGCGTCGCCGACGCACAACTCGCGCTGCGGGTCGAAGCCCGCGGTGCAGCCGCTGCTCAGCAGGGTGGTGTCCAGTTCCTGGAGCGTCTGCGGGGAGCCGCCGCAGCCGCGGGTCGGGCAGGTCTGGCCGTGGCCGATGATCCGCACGCCGGTGCCCGCGCCGAGGCCGTGCCCAGTGATCGGGATCGGCGCCAGGGTGGAGGCGCTGGACAGCTTCAGCAGCGCGATGTCCGCGCCGCTCGGGCCTGCGATCTGCTGGCTGACGCTGCGGCTCTCACCGCTGCTCAGCGTGGTGCCGCCGATGCGGACCGAGGTGACCTGGCCGATGCAGTGGTCGGCCGTGACCACCCACAGCGGGGCGATCAGCGAGCCGCCGCAGCCGAAGCTGCCGCCCGAGAAGAGCTTGGTGTAGAAGGGATAGTTCTCCGTGGCGGGGCGACCGCCGATGATGTAGGGCTGCGGGCCGCCCGCCTGTGCCTGTGGAGTGGCGGAACCATTCGAGACCGCGCCCGCCACCAGCAGGCCGGCGGTCGCGGTGACCACCGCCGCCAAGGCAGCGCCAATTCTGCGAAGCCGCATCCGGCTTCTCCTTCCATATGCAGGGTCCGGCGCGGGCGAAGGCAGGGACCTGCGCGCACACCGGATCGGCTGTCATGCATGCCCTCCAGCCGACAGCGTTAAATGTGAAACTCCACAGACTTCAATGACAATCGCAGCTGGGCATAGTTCTCATGTCCACCGAACAGCCCAAACCAGGCATCCGTTTTCCGGACACCTTTTAGTCGAATCGAAGCGGTTACCAGGCGCGGTAGACGGCCTTGAGTAGCGTGCGGAGCCGCTTGACCGTCTTCGGGCCACGGGAGAAGGTCATCGGCTCGAACGCGCCCTTGATCACCTTGCGGGAGACCGCGTGCGGGCGGGCGAACTCGCGCAGGCCGTCGGAGCCGTGGATGCGACCGAAGCCGCCGTCCCGGACGCCGCCGAAGGGCAGTGAGGGCACCGCGGCGAAGGAGATCACCGAGTTGATGGCGACCATGCCGGTACGCAGTTTCCGGGCGACCTCGGCACCCTTGGATTTGGTGAACACCGCCGCGCCCAGGTTCAGGTTGCCCGCGTTGGACCGCTCGATCGCCTCGTCGAGGTCCTTGACCCGGTTGATGGCGATGGTGGGGCCGAAGGTCTCCTCGCGCATCGCCGCCGAGTCCTCCGGCACGTCGAGCAGCACCACCGGCTCAACGAACGGCTCGCGCACCGAGTCGGGACCGCCGACGACGGCCTTCGCGCCCGCCGCGATGGCGTCCTGGATGTGCCGCTTGATGATGGAAACCTGCGCGGGCATCGTGATCGGCCCGATGTGCGCGTCCTGCCCGCCGACGGTCAACTCCCTGGCCTTGGCGGTGACGAGGTCGGTGAAGCGGTCGGCGACCGAGTCCACGACGTAGACACGCTCCACGCCGACGCAGGTCTGCCCTGCGTTGGCGATGCCGCCCCAGACCGCGGCGTCGGCGGCCTTCTCCAGGTCGGCGTCGGCGGCCACGATCAGCGGGTCCTTGCCGCCGCACTCCACCACGACCGGGGTCAGGTTCTGCGCGCAGGCCGCCATCACCCGCTTGCCGGTGGCGGTGGAACCGGTGAAGGCCAGCTTGTCCACACCGGAGGAACACAGTGCGGCGCCGGTCTCCCCGAAGCCGGTGACCACCGTGAGCACCGGCTTGCCGCCGACGACCTCGGCGAGGCTGTCGGCCAGCCAGTGCCCGACGCCAGGGGTGAACTCGCTTGGCTTGAACACCACCGTGTTGCCCGCGGCCAGCGCGTAAGAGATGGAGCCCATCGGCGTGTGCGCCGGGTAGTTCCACGGCCCGATCACGCCGACCACGCCGAACGGCAGGTACTCCACGGTGGACAGGTGGTTGTACATCAACACGCCCGAATAGACCTGGCGGCGCCGCAGCACCCGCCGCGCGTGGCTCGCCGCCCAGCGCAGATGGTCCACCACCAGCACCGATTCAAGCTGGGCGTCCTCGCTGGGCTTGCCGGTCTCGGCGGCGATCACGGCCGCCAACTCGTCCAGCCGCCGCATGATCACCTTGGACCACTCCATCAGCAGCCGCTTGCGTCCGTCGAAGCCGAGCCCGGCCCACCAGTCCGCCGCCTCGCCAGCACGCTCGACCGCGGCCCGCACCTCGTCGGCGCTGTGAATGGGGTAGCTGCCGAGCACCTCCCCCGTCCGCGGGCTCACCGAGTCGAAGGTCGTCGGCGCATGTCCGTTGAGCTGCTGGGACGCGGAGTGGGCAATCTCGGTCATCTTGGCTGCTCCCGCTACTGCTGTGGCCCCTGAAGGAGTTTGTTACCGCAGAGTACGGAAGTAACGGACAGACGCATAGCCCCCACCCGGTCAAAAACATACCGTCGGTACGGAACCTTGGGTCGCGTGAGCAGGTCGGCTGGTCGGGTGTTGGTCGGGTTCAGGTCAGGAGGCCTCGGAAGGCGGATCGGGTACACGCAGCGGGCGGAGGGTGCTCCAGGTGAGGAAGAGCCCGGCCACGGCGAGCATGCCGAGACCGGACCACAGGTTGATGTTCACGCCCTGGGCTTTGTCGAGGTCGGCCTGGGTGGTGAACGCCAGGCCGGTGACGGTGAGCACCACGCCGTACACCGCGAACAGGAACGCGATGATCAAGCGCAGATCGAACAGCCGAGCCTTGCCGGTGACCTCTTCTGTCCTGGCCATGTCGACTCCCCTCACCAGAAGAAGATGTTGAGTACGAACGCCAGCGCCAGCACGCCGGCGCCGAGCAGCTTGGGCGAGCGGTACCAGCCGCGGTCTTCACCTTCGCTGCTGTGTTCCCGGTCGGCCTTGGGCGTCAGGCTCCACACCAGCCCGACAAGCTCGGCGTCCGGTTTGGGCCGGGTCGCGAGGCTGACCAGCACGCTGACCACGATGTCCACCACCAGGGCCAGGCCCGCGCCGAGGAAGCTGGCGCCCTGCCCCGGCAGGTTCAGCACACCCGTTTCGGCCAGCACGAACACCGCGACCGCGGTCAGCGTGCCCGCGACCAGGCCCGCCCAGCCCGCGGTGGGCGTCATCCGCTTCCAGAACATGGCCAGGATGAAGGTGGCGAACAGCGGCGCGTTGAAGAAGGAGAACAGCGCCTGGATGTAGTCCATGATGTTGCCGTAACCGGCCGCGATGAACGCGGTGCCGATCGCGGCGACCACGCCGCCGACCGTCGCCAGCCGCCCGGCCCGCAGGTAGTAGGCGTCGGGCTTGCCTTTGCGGAAGTAGCGCTCCCACAGGTCGTAGGTGAACACGGTGTTGAACGAGCTCACATTGGCCGCGACACCCGCCATGAACGAGGCAAGCAGACCGGTGATCGCCACCCCCAGCACGCCGTTGGGCAGCAGGTCGCGGATCAGCAGCGGCAGCGCGTGGTTGTACTCGACATCCGATGCCTGCCCGGCCTTGAGCGCGGTCATCTCGGGCACGGCCACCGCGGCGATGATGCCGGGGATGATCACGATGGCCGGGATCAGCGCCTTGGGGTAGGCGCCGATGATCGGCGTGCGCCGGGCCGCGGACATGCTGCGCGCCGACATGGCGCGCTGCACCTCGGCGAAGTTGGTCGTCCAGTACCCGAACGACAACACGAAGCCGAGGCCGAAGACCAGCCCGATCACGCTGAGCGTCGCGTCGCCGATGCCGGTGAGGCTGGTCGCGGGCCAGGAGGAGAGCTGCTCCGCGCCGCCGGGGCCCGCGGTCACCTTGTCCACCAGCCCCTGCCAGCCGCCCACCTTGACCAGGCCGAGCACCGTGACCGGTACCAGCGCGGCGACGATGACAAAGAACTGGAGCACCTCGTTGTAGATCGCGGCGCTCAGCCCGCCGAGGGTGGTGTAGCTGAGCACCACCGCCGCGGCGATCACGATGGACAGCCAGATCGGCCAGCCCAGCATCAGCTCCAGCAGCAGGGCCAGCGCGTAGAGGTTCACGCCCGCGATGAGGATCTGCGCCACCGCGAAGCTGATCGCGTTGACCAGGTGCGCGCCGGGACCGAAGCGCCGCAGCAGGAACTCGGGCACGCTGCGAACCTTGGAGCCGTAGTAGAAGGGCATCATCACGATGCCGAGGAACACCATCGCGGGGATGGCGCCGATCCAGTAGTAGTGCACGGTGGGGATGCCGTGCTGGGCGCCGTTGGCCGCCATGCCGAGCAGTTCCAGCGCGCCGAGGTTGGCGGAGATGAACGCCAGCCCCGTCACCCAGGCGGGCAGCGAGCGGCCGGACAGGAAGAAGTCGAGGCTGCTGGACACCGACCGGCGGGCCAGGTAGCCGATGCCCAGCACCAGCGCGAAATACACCGCCAGCAGGGCGTAGTCCAGCGGGCCCACGTCCAGCCGCAGACCCGATGCGAGTGCTCCCACCCCTGTCATCCCCTCACCGACAACGTTGACAATGACGTGGGACACACTCGCATCCGAGCCTGTATTGCACAAGATCGCCATGCTGTGCGGAGGCTGTGTGTCTGCCCGGCTTCACCTCAACCCGCGCAGGCGCGCCTACGACCGGGTCAGGACCAAGGCGCTGTCCAGTCCCAGCCCCATTCCGTGACGAGGTTCAGCTTGTACGCCTGCAGGGCCGTCCGGACCGGGGTGAAGACCGTGAACGGGTTGGGACGCTCGCAGGCGTTGTTGCCGGGTCCGGCGGAGTGGATGCCAATGGCGGAGCGGCCGCTGAGATATGCGCCGCCGGAGTCACCGGGTGCCGAGCAGGCGTTGGAGATCGCCATGCCCTCGAGTGTCGAGCCGCTGATCTTGACGGTCTGGTTCGCCCTGGTGACCTTGCCGCAGCGCCAGCCCGTCTTCCAGCCGGAGCGGCAGATCGACATGCCGACGACCGGATCACCCGATCGCGCGACCTGCACGGCGGCTTTGCCGTAGGTGTTGACCTCGCTGGACAGGGTCCAGTTGGAGTTGACGTCGACCCTGCCGTAGTCACCCGCACGCCCGAAGGTGGAGGCGGCGTTCTTGCCGATCACAGTGCCGTCGGCCGCCACGGCGTTTCCGCCATCGTCGGTACAGTGGCCCGCGGTGACGAAGTGCTTGCTGCCGAAGGGGCCGGTGGCGGGGAACGCGATCGAGCAGCCGCCGAACCGGTCGCCCGGGCGGATCGACGCCTGCGGCACCGGCGCCTCGTCGACCTGGTCAACCTGGAAGTCCCGACCTGCGAGCAACCGCGCGGTCGAGGCGTCCCTCGCGGAACGGTCCACGGTGACGACGACCCGCCCTGTCTCGGCGTCCACGCCCCAACTCACGATGCCCGCTGGCTTGCTCGCGGCCACGAGCGCGGATATCTCGGCGGTGCGCCGGTCCAGCTGGGTGCGGCCCAGGCCCACCACCTTGACCTCGGCTCCCGCATCCCGTGCCTGGCGGGCGGCGTTGTGGTCGGCGACCAGCGCGACAAGACGTCCGGATGCCTCGTCGTAACGGAGTCCGGCCAGCTTCTCGCCAAGCCGCGCGCTGACCGCGGCACTCACCTTGGTGGCGGCGTCCTCGCGGCTCAGCCGGAGCTTGGCCTGGTCGGCGGTCAGACCGAGGTCGCGCTGCATCGCGTGCAGCAGGTCGGCGGGCACGGCCGGGGCGGCGGCCGCGGGCAGGGCTACTCCGGTCGACGCGGCGGCCAGGCATGCCGCCGCGATCAGGCGCATCGCAGGGTGACGCTGCTTTCGAGTCACGTGTTGTCTCCTTCGAAACCGCCGCAATAGGGGTTGGCGGCGTGCCGCCGTGATGCTCACATGCCCACAGAAGCCCCGAAACGGAAAAACAGGAAACGGGGAAATTTGTTGTACACCTCGGCGTTTCCGTCCTGACCGCTATGAATCAGCAGATAAGGAGCAAGACACATTTAGCAATACGCAACGACAAACGAGGTCGCGCCCGCTCGAGGGCCATCGCGGCCCTTCCCGCACCAGTTTATTGATTCGCATGCCTACCCCGGACGGCCCTAACCTGTCGCCGACACGCTTCGGGGGGATCATGACGGCCGCAACGGACCAGACCACCGCGGGCGGAAAGCGCTTCCGCCGCAAGCCCGCCTGGCTGCTCGCGCTCGCGCTGGCCACCTTCACGTTCGCCACCGATGATGTGGTGATTTCCGGTGTGCTGCCCGCCATCGCGCACGACCTGTCGGTCAGCGAACCCGCCGCCGGTCAGCTGGTGACGGTCTTCGCCATCACCTTCGCGCTGGCCGCGCCGCTCGCCGCGGTGTTCACCGCGACCTGGCCCCGCCGCAGGCTGCTCACCATCGCGTTGATCATTTTCGCGCTGGCCAATCTGGCGACGCCGCTGGTGGGCTCCTACGCCGTGCTGATGGGCCTGCGCGTGCTGGCCGCGCTGGCCGCCGCCGTGGTCACCCCGGCGGCCTACGCGCTGGCGGCGGGGCTGGCCCCCGAGGGCAGGCAGGGCAGCTACCTCGCCGCTGTCGCCAACGGTCAGGTGGCCGCGATCGTGGTGAGCGCCCCGCTGGGCACCTGGATCGGCGCCGCGCTTGGCTGGTGGTCGACGCTGTTCGCCGCAGGCGCGCTCGGGGTGGTGTCGCTGGTCATGGTGCGCCGCTCACTGCCCGAGCCCCCGCCGCAACCGCGGCTGAGCCTGTCCGACCGGCTCCGCCCGCTGCGCAGCACCCCGATCGCGTTGGGACTGGCGGGAACCGGCCTGTCCGTGCTGGGCACGATGATGGTCGTCATCTACCTCGCGGTGTTCCTACGCGACCTGGCGGGCTTCGGCCCGACCCTGCTGGGCGCGTCCTTCGCCATCGCGGGCATCTCGGGCTTCGTCGGCGTCCAGCTGGGTGGCCGGGCCTCGGACCGCCTCGGCCCGGACCGCACCATGCAGCTCGGCATCGCGGCATTCGTGGTGATCATGCTGAGCCTCATGCTGTTGTGGCAGTTCCGCCCGGCACCGACCTGGCTCGTGCTGCCGCTGCTGGGCATCTGGTGTGGCGCGGGGTGGTGGCTCAACCCCGCGATGTCGGCGCGGCTGCTCGCGCTGGCCGGTCGGGCGGGCACCCAGGCGCTCGCGTTGAACGCCAGCATCATCTTCATCGGCATCTCGATCGCGGGAGCACTCGGCGGCACCCTGCTCGCCCGTTCCGGCAGCGGTTCCCTACCGCCGGTGGCGGCCGTCATCGAGGTGCTGGCGCTGGGCGCGTTCTGGGCCGCGACCCGCGTTCAGAAGAGGCGGAATTCGTCGGAGTCGGTGCCGCGCAGCGCGTCGTAGTCGAGCGTGACACAGCGGATCCCTCGGTCCTCGGCCAGCGTCCTGGCCTGCGGCTTGATCTGCTGGGCTGCGAAGATCCCGGTCACCGGCGCCAGCAGCGGATCGCGGTTGAGCAGTTCCAGGTAGCGGGTCAACTGCTCGACGCCGTCGATCTCACCGCGGCGCTTGATCTCCACCGCGACCGAGGCGCCCTTGTGGTCGCGGCAGAGCAGGTCGACCGGCCCGATGGCGGTGGGGTACTCGCGGCGCACCAGCGTCCAGCCCTCGCCGAGAGTCACCACATGTTCGGCGAGCAGTGCCTGGAGGTGGGCCTCGACGCCGTCCTTGACCAGGCCCGGTTCGATGCCCAACTCGTGCTTGGAGTCGTGCAGGATCTCCTCGATGCCGATCAGCAGCTTCTCGCCCGCCTTGTTCTCCACCGTCCAGGTGTCCGCGCCCTCGGTGAGCCAACACGGCGGGCTCATCCAGTTCAGCGGCTTGTACGCGCGGTCGTCGGAGTGCACCGACACCGATCCGTCGGCCTTGACCAGCAGCAGCCGGTTGGCCATGGGCAGGTGGGCGGTCAGGCGTCCGACGTAGTCGACCTGGCAGCGAGCGATGACAAGGCGCACAGCCAGACAGACTAGGCGTTGGAGTTCAGTGAACGCGTACGGAGGTCGGCGCGTCGGACGATCTTCAGGCGGGCGGGGTCGTCGTCCGCGTCGGCGCCGCCGGTGAGCAGCCCGATCACCACGAAGCCGCCGGTGACCCAGGCCGAGAGCAGCGCGCCGATGCCGGGACGGCGGCCGTCCTCGACGACAGCCAGTCCGGTCAGCAACTTGCCGACGGTCGCGCGGGTGGCCAGCTGGAGCAGCACCCGGTTGACGAAGGAGACCACCAGCACCGCTGCCACCGCGAGCCACTTCACCTGGAGGTGCTGGTACTCGGGGAGGAAGCCGATGATCAGCACGGTGATGCCGCTGCCGAGGGACAACAGGAGATCGATGCCGATCGCGGTGAACAGCCTGCCGCGGCCGGGCTCCGGAAGCTCCGGCGACGCTGCGTTGTCCGAGATCACCGCGCCATGCTAGTGCAGCCCCATACCAGACGCTCGACCGGCCCGGCATCTCGAAGTTGCCATTCAACGGAGAAAGGTTTCCTGCGGAAAGTGGCCGCATCCGCGATTCTTCCTGCTTACGCCGTTTGGACTGATATTCAGACCATTTATTGTGACGGCGATCACGCTCGATGGTGATCGCTTTCCAGACCTCGTAGGTTTCCGTCCCATGTCGGTTACCGCCGGGTCAACAACGCCCGCCTTGCTACGCACCAAACCCGTCACGCAGATCGTGGACGACGGTGCCCACACCCAGCTCAAACGCAGCATGGGTCTGCTTGCCCTGGTGTCGATCTCCATCGGCGCCACCCTCGGCACCGGCATCTTCGTGGTGCTCGGCGAGGCCGTCCCGCTGGCCGGTCCCGCGGTGATCGTGTCCTTCGTGGTGGCGGGCCTTGCCGCGTTGTTCTCGGCGCTGTCCTACGCCGAACTGGCGGGCGCGGTCCCGGTGTCGGGCTCGGCGTACTCCTACTCCTACGCCACCCTCGGCGAGGGCGTGGCCTGGATCTGCGGCTGGTGCCTGCTGCTGGAGTACGGGGTCTCGGTCGCGGCGGTCGCCGTCGGCTGGGGCGAGTACCTCAACGCCTTCCTCGGCTCCACCATCGGCGTGACCATCCCCGAGGCACTGGCCGCGCCGCCCGGCGACGGCGGGGTGGTGAACATCCCGGCCGCGGTCGCGGTGCTGCTCGCGATGGGCGTGCTGCTGATTGGCGTGCGGGAAAGCGCCGTGGCCACCACGATCACCACGCTGATCAAGGTCGCGGTGCTGGGCTTCTTCGTGATCGTCGCGGTCAGCGGCTTCAAGTCCGGCAACCTCACCCCGTTCTCCCCGCACGGCTACCTCGGCATCACCGCGGGGGCCTCGCTGGTGTTCTTCTCCTTCATCGGCTTCGACGCCGCGTCGACCGCGGGCGAGGAGGCCAAGAACCCCAAGCGCGACCTGCCGAGGGCCATCGTGATCTCGCTGGTCATCGTGACCATCGCCTACGTGCTGGTGGCGCTGACCGCGATCGGCGCCGTCGGCTCCGCGGGGCTGTCCGACGCCAAGGCCTCACTGTCCACCGTGCTGGGCACCGTGACCGGCAGCAACTGGCCCTCGGTGATCCTGTCCTTCGGCGCCGTGGTGGCCATCGCCTCCGTCGTCCTGACCGTCCTGTATGGACAGACACGCATCCTGGTGGCGATGTCCCGTGACGGCTTGGTCCCCGGCATCTTCGCCAGGATCAACCGGCGCGCGGTGCCGAGCGCCAACACCTGGATCGTCGGCATCATCGTCGCGGTGCTCGCCGCGCTGGTCCCGCTCGGCAACCTGGTCGAGGCCACCAGCATCGGAACGCTCGTCGCCTTCGCGCTGGTCAACGCCGGTGTCCTGGTGCTGCGGCACACCCAGCCGGACCTGCCGCGCAGCTTCCGCACCCCGCTGATGCCGATCACTCCCCTGCTGGGCCTGGCGTTCTGCGCCTACCTCATTTGGGGCCTGAACGCCGTCACCTGGGTGACCTTCGCGATCTGGACCGCCGTCGGCCTCGCCGTCTACTTCCTCTACGGCATGCGCAACTCCAAGCTGGCCAGAGGCTGATCCCCCGGAGCGTTCGCCACCTGGACCACGGTCCGGGTGGCGAACGCTCCTGGGATGGCCGGGCCCCCGCACAGCAGCAGAAGGCGTCCGCCACCATCGACACCCGTGCACACAGTCGACAGCCGTGAGGTCTACGCCAACGCGTGGATGACCGTTCGGGAGGACGCCATCCGCCGCTCCGACGGGTCCGCCGGGATCTACGGGGTGGTGGACAAGCCGGACTACGCGTTGGTCATCCCGCTGGACGGGGACCGGCTTCAGCTTGTGGAGCAGTTCCGCTACCCGTTGGGCCTGCGCCGCTGGGAGTTCCCGCAGGGCACCGCCCCCGAGCGGGCCCACCTCGATCCGCTGAAACTGGCCGAACGGGAGTTGCGCGAGGAGACCGGTCTGCGGGCGGGCAGGCTGGTGGAGCTCGGGCTGATCGACGTCGCGCCGGGCATGTCCAGCCAGCGCGGCCGGGCGTTCCTGGCCACCGAGCTGACCGAGGGCCTGCCCGCGCGGGAGCTTGAGGAGCAGGACATGCGCACCGCCTGGTTCAGTCGCGCGGAGTTCGAGCGCATGATCGCCGCGGGCGAGATCACCGACGCGCAGTCGCTGGCGGCATACACCCTGCTGCTGCTCCACGAGCGCCGCTAGCGTTAGCGGGATGAGCGACTCTCTGTTGGTGAAGCGCGACGGCGCGACGGTCACCATCACGATGAACCGGCCGGAGCGGCGCAACGCATTATCCTTCGCGCACCTCGCCGAGTTGAAGGAGGCCTTCGAGGAGGCCGCGAACACCGATGCGACCGGCATCGTGCTGGCCGCCAACGGTCCGGTGTTCTCGGCGGGCCACGACTTCGCCGATGTCGCCGCCCGCGATCTGGAGGGCGTGCACGAGATGCTGACCCTCTGCACGGACCTGATGCGCACGATCCACGCGGTGCCGCAGGTGGTCATCGCCAGGGTGCACGCGCTCGCGACCGCCGCGGGCTGCCAACTGGTGTCCTCCTGCGACCTGGCCGTGGCGGGCGAGTCGGCGGGCTTCGCGCTGCCCGGCGGCAAGGGCGGCTGGTTCTGCCACACCCCCGCCGTTCCGGTGGCCCGTTCCATCGGCCGCAAGCGCCTCATGGAACTCGCGCTGACCGGCGATGTCATCGACGCCGCGACCGCCGCCGACTGGGGCCTGGTCAACTACGCCGTCCCCGACTCGGAACTGGACACCGCGGTGCACTCGCTGCTCGAGCGGGCCACCCGCGGCAGCCGCGCCAGCAAGGCAGCGGGCAAGCGCCTGCTGTACGCCCAGCTTGACCGCCCCGAGGGCGACGCCTACCTCATCGCGTTGGAGGCCATGGCCGAGGCGTCCCAGTCACCCGCCGCGAAGGAGGGCATGGCCGCGTTCCTCGCCAAGCGCAAGCCGGTCTGGCCCGCGTGAGGACCGCTCAGGCGATCGCCTCTCGCGTTCTCTGCGCGCGGACGGCCACCAACAGCAGAAGGACCGCGCAGGCACCGAACACCGCCGCGCCGAACAGCGCGACGGCGCCGGGGACGTTCGACTCCCACACGTGGGTGAAGCCCACCCAGACGTAGGTGAGCAGCGCGCCGCCCGCGAGGGCGAGACGGTGCCCGCCGCTCCAGCCTCGGCTGCGCGACCACCGGCCGCACAGCGCCACGGCCACGCCCACGAGCACGAACCACACGCCGACCAGGCGCCAGTCGGACAGCCCGTCCGGCAGGTACACGCGGGCCCAGTACAAGCTGGTCACCACGAACGCCACGACACCCACCGCCCAGGGCGTTGGCGCGTCGGCATCCACCGGCGGCGCCGGGCGGCGGCCGACCAGGAAGGCCGCCACGACCAGCACCAGGACGACCGCCGCCGATCCGGTCAGCAGGGTCCAGTGCGCCACGAAGTGCTCGTTCTGATAGTTCACGAAGGCGAGAAAGGCGGACCCCGCCACGAAGACGACACTCGTGACCAGCAGCCCTGATCGTCCGGCCCAGGGTTTCCGCTGGTCCCGCCGAAAGGCCTCCACAATGGCGATCGGCACGCAGATGCTCCAAATCGCGTGCATCGTCAACACGTCCTGCACCAGTGCGGCGCTGGTACCCAATTCGGGGATGAAGGTCGCGCCGTAGGCGAGGCCGATGTCCACCCCGCCGTAGCCCGGGTTGAACAGCATCTGATCGATCGGGCCTTCCTCCAGCAGGGCGTAGGCCGCGGCGAGCAACACCATCGTCGGCCACCCCCGCCCGGTGCGCCGAGCGACCTCGCGGATCAGCAGCGCCCCGCCCCCGTACATCGGGGCCAGCAGCAACAACTGGGGCAGCGCGGTGATCGGCTGATTGCCCAGCAGGTATTCCCCGACGAACGGCGCCAGTAAGAACAGACCGACCGCCGACCAGAAATCGTGGCTCCCCCGTATGGCAGGAACGTTAGAGAAGGCTTTCCCGCCGCCGCATCGGGCGAAAGTCGCTTCGCCATCGACGAAAGATACTCAGCTGTAGATCAGAATCTCGGTGCCCGGCTTGAGCTGCGGGAACACCTCTTCGATGCTCGGGTCGGTCATCCGGACGCAGGCGTTGCTCGCGGGTTGCGGCTCCACCGGCTCACCGCCGTGGAACGCCAGCCCACGGGTGTTCTCGAAGTAGGACGGCTTGTACATCGGACCAAGCTCGGCGTAGCGCCAGCCGCGGATCTGGTAGGTAATCTTGTACGCCCCCGGCGGCGTCTCCTTGCCCGGCTTGCCGGTGGACACGTCGTAGATGCGGTCGATCTCGCCGTCCCGGACGAAGTAGGCGACCTGTCGCGCCAAGTCGACCTCGACGTGGAGCCCGCGAGCCTCCGACCGCGACCCCGGCACGATCGGCGCCCGCAGCGCCGCCCTGGTGGCGGCGTCGATCTCGCCGGTCCGCTCCAGCCCGTGCACCTTCTGGAAGGCGGTCACAGCGTGCTTGGTCTCGTCGTCGAACTGCCCGTTGTCCTTGCGCGCCTGGTACCCCAGCCGCTTCAGAATCCGCTGCGCCTCGGCGACCTGCGGCCCCGAGTCACCGGGCCGCAGAACAGCGGACGCCTCCAGCGTGGAAGGCGCGGACAGCACGGTCGGCAGCCGAGCGGCCTGCGGCACAACGGTTTCAGTGGCCCCGCCGACACCGAAGTAGAAGTGGGCAGTCGTCACGCCGCCGACCAACGCCGCGCCAGTCGCAACGGCGGCCAGCACCCCACGCCCACGGTTGCTCCCCACCCGTTGAGATTCGCCGATCATGCACCTGCTGTCCATGCGCCATTCGGATCAACAAGCTACGACTTGACCACCTTGAACAGTCACAACCCCGCATTTTGTTGCGCTTGAACAACGATTCGTTGCTCAGTCCGGGAAGCCCTGCCGGACGCGAACCTGGGGCGGCATCGCTTTCCGCCACCAGCTTCGAACTCTTCTGTTAGGAGCCCACACGGTCAGACCCTCCGTCGTCAGCGGAGTCACCTGGTGGGGCAAATGGGGGCCCACTCGGAGCGATTTAAGTCCAGTCAACTCATTGAGTGGGCTGAGGTCGATGGGTTGGTGCATCGACAGGTGCAGGGATTCAAGTCCGGTCAGCTTCACGATTGGACTGAGATCCACGTGTTTCAGGAAGGTCGACAGGTCGAGTTTCTTCAGCCAGGGCAGGTTGTCTACCACAGCCTCCAGTACCCCCGGCGGGCCGTCCGGCAACCCAGAGCTTTTCTATCGGCGCGAGCCCATCCAATTCGGCGGCGAGATCGGCCACCTCTTGCAGCATGAGGAATTTTATCCGTCGCAGACTCGGCACCTGTCGATAGGATTCAAGCTGCGCGTCATCAGTGATCCAGACCTCATCCTCAAGCGGCGAGCCGGTAAGCACGGAAGCGGCGAAATCCGATGGGTCGAAATGGCCTGCCCTCATGCGGATCTGTGATCGCACCACGGCTCGTTCATCGTTGGCGTACGAGGACAGCAAGGCAAGTGCATCAGGATGACCGGTGATCGCTGCGGCCGAGACCATCGCGGTGCTAGCGGGCTCGGAGAATCCGGCCAGCTCCCGCGGCGCCACCCGAAGCAGACACGTTGACCAGCTCGGCCAGGGGCAGGCTGCGCTGCTCGCGGCGTTGGCGGTCGGTGATCAGTGCCTTGACGACTGGTTCGATCAGCGCTTTGGCTACACGCAACGCATCCGACACGACACGGAAAGTACTGGACTCTCCGTGTCGGCGGGGGCGTTTATGCCAAACCGTTGGCCTGGCGGATGACGGTGACGATCTCGTCCATGATCTCGGTGAGGGCGTAGTCCTTGGGGGTGAAGACGCGGGAGATGCCGCGGGCGGTGAGGATCTCGGCGTCCTCGGGCGGGATGATGCCGCCGACGATGACCGGGACCTCGCCTGCGCCCGCCTCGCGGAGGCCGTCGACGACGGCGGGGACGACCTCGAGGTGGGAGCCGGACAGTACGGACAGGCCGACCACGTGGACGTCTTCCTGGACCGCGGCCGCAACGATCTGCGACGGGGTGAGGCGGATGCCCTGGTAGATGACCTCGAAGCCGACGTCGCGGGCGCGGACGGCGACCTGCTCGGCGCCGTTGGAGTGGCCGTCGAGGCCGGGCTTGCCGACCAGGATGCGCAGGCGCTCGCCGAGTTCGTCGCCGGTGGCTTTGACGCGGTCGCGGACGCGGGCGATCTCGCTGCCCGCCTCGCCCGCCGCGGAGGCGCCGGAGACTCCGGTGGGGGCGCGGTACTCGCCGAAGACCTCACGCAGGGCGTGGGCCCATTCGCCGGTGGTGACGCCCGCGCGGGCGCAGGTCAGGGTGGCTTCGACCAGGTTGGCGTCGGTCTTGGCGGCGTCGCGGAGTTCCTGGAGGGCGAGGTCCACGGTGGAGGAGTCGCGGCCCGCCTTCCACTCGGTGATGGCCTTGATGGCGGCGTGTTCGACGGCGGGGTCGATCTTTTCGATCGCCTTGGCGCCCTCGGCCTGCAGCGGGCTGGGCTCGGAGGTGTCGAACTTGTTGACGCCGACGATGATCTCCTCGCCGGACTCCAGCCTGCGCCTGCGCTCGGCGAGGGAGGACACCAGCGCGGACTTCATGTAGCCGGACTCCACCGCGGCGACCGCGCCGCCCATGGCCTGGACGCGGTCGATCTCCTCGCGGGCGCCGCCGATGATCTCGTTGACCTTCGCCTCGATGACCGGGGAGCCGTCGAAGATGTCCTCGTACTCCAGCAGGTCCGTCTCGAAGGCGAGCACCTGCTGCATGCGCAGCGCCCACTGCTGGTCCCACGGGCGCGGCAGACCCAATGCCTCGTTCCAGGCGGGCAGCTGGATGGCGCGGGCGCGGGCGTTGCGGGACAACGACACCGCGAGCATCTCCAACACGATGCGCTGCACGTTGTTCTCCGGCTGCGCTTCGGTCAGGCCGAGCGAGTTGACCTGCACGCCGTAGCGGAAGCGGCGGTGCTTGGGGTCCTGGATGCCGTAGCGGTCGCGGGTGATCTCGTCCCAGAGCTGCGCGAAGGCGCGCATCTTGCACATCTCCTCGACGAAACGCACACCGGCGTTGACGAAGAAGGAGATACGGGCGACCACGTCACCGCGGCGCTCCTCGGGGATCTGGCCGGAGCCGAACACCGAGTCCAGCACCGCGATCGCGGTGCACAAGGCGTAGGCGACCTCCTGCGTCGGCGTCGCGCCCGCCTCCTGCAGGTGGTAGCTGCAGATGTTGATGGGGTTCCACTTCGGCACGTTCTGCACCGTGTAGGCCACCATGTCGGTGATCAGGCGCAGGCTCGGTCCCGGCGGGAACACATAGGTGCCGCGGGAGAGGTACTCCTTGATGATGTCGTTCTGGGTGGTGCCCGCCAGCTTCGCGACGACCTCGTGCCAGTCCTTGTCCGTCGCCTCGGCCTGCTCCTGGGCGACCGTCACGTACATCGCCAGCAGCCACATGGCGGTGGCGTTGATGGTCATCGAGGTGTTGGCCTCGTCCAGCGGGATGCCGTCGAACAGCTGCCGCATATCGCCGATGTGGCTGATCGGGACGCCGACCTTGCCGACCTCGCCCCTGGCGAGTTCGTGGTCGGGGTCGTAGCCGGTCTGCGTCGGCAGGTCGAACGCGACCGAAAGCCCCGTCTGGCCCTTGGCGAGGTTGCGCCGGTAGAGGGTGTTGGACGCGGCGGCCGACGAGTGGCCCGCGTAGGTCCGCATCACCCACGGTCGGTCACGCTCACGGTCGGTCGGGTACGGCATGGCTTGGCCACCTCCCGCTCTGCAGTACACGCCATCAGCGGTCGTGTCCGCTTCTGATCTGCACGCCGACGCTCTCCGGGGAGGCGCCGCCGAATCGTGAAAATCAGACTACTGGTCGGTAACCTTTGTTGCTCGTGCCATTGCTCACAGGCTCCGTGAGTACGCAATCACGTGAGCAGCAGCAGTCCGCCGACCTGTGCCTGGGCGGCCGCTGCGGCGCGGCTGGGTACGCCGAGCTTGGCGATGACGTGGCTGACGTGCTTGGCCACCGTGGGGGGCGTGATGTGCAGGGCGCTGGCGATCTGGTCGTTGGTCTTGCCCGCCGAGACCAGCGTCAACACCTCCAACTCGCGGCCGGTCAGGCCGTAGGGCGCGGGCCGCGGCGTTTCCACCACCAACGTGTACTGGCCGCAGTCCACGGCATTGACCTGGTGCAGCGCCGAGTTCTGATCCGCCCACCAGAACCGTCCGGAGACCGGGCCTGCCGCCAGTTTCCTGGCCATGGCCCTGGTCAGGCCGCCGTCGGGCTCCAGCCAGGCGCCAGGCTGCCGACCCGGCACCGTGCGCGGTTCGCCGCCGCGGGACAGCGCGGCGGCGTTGGCGCCGGGCTTCGCCTCGGCCAGCACCCGGCTCGCCTCGCGCAGTGGGTCGACGAGCCCGCCCAGCACCCGCTGCAACGCACCGAGCAGGGGCAGCGCGTCGGCCGGGAACTCGTCGGCGCGGCCGAAGCTGACGTGCAGGGCGCCGGTGTAGCGGCCGTCGCGGGCGTAGAGACAGGTGGTGGCGCCCTCGTTGAATCCGGCGGGAATGAGAACCTCCTGTGCCGAATACGTTTCTCGGTAGACACCGGGCGCGGTGCGCCAGCACAACGGAGTTCGATCATTGCGTCGCATGTGTAAATACGCGACATCGTGGCGGACGAGCCAGTCATCAAGATGATGTTGCACGTTATCCGGATACGCGATGACCGCAACGGGCGAATGCGGATCTTCATCCAGTCCCGCTTGAGAAAGGCTGGCGGCCTCGAACGGAATGACCTGTCCGACGACGGACAAGATCTCATTCGCCTTCTGCCCATGCGGTGCCGTGCTGCCCAGTATGCCTGCCACCTCAAGCAACGCGTTGAGCTGCTTGCCTTCCATCGCTTCCCCCAGTGCCCGGCGCCAGTGTCACACCCAACCACAATTAGGACACACGCGGGCGAAAAACCCTACTGTCGCCCTGCTATATGGAGCCATGGTCAAAGATGACCATTACCGCACCCCAGGCAACGTTCTACCGTATGTTCACCAGCAGAAAACTGCGGTGTCACTCACCGCACCTTATCTCGCTCGCAGGTGTGAACGACCCCCAGGTTCACAACCGAGCCGTGACTGTTGGTCGGTGCCGCCGCCCGGTTCTCTGAACCCCCGCGGCGGCACCCTTTTACTTTCAGAAGGTGTTGGCGCTCAACGCGGTGGCGGCTCGTTGACCCGCTCGACGTTGGCGCCCAAGGAGACCATGTTCTCCACGAAACGCGGGTAGCCGCGGTCGATGTGGAAGACGTCCCACACCTCGGTGACACCGTCGGCGCACAGCCCGGCCAGCACGAGCCCCGCGCCCGCGCGGATGTCGGAGGCCCACACCGGGGCGCTGGAGAGCCGCTCCAGACCGCGGATGACCGCGTGGTGGCCGTCGGTGCGGGCGTCGGCACCGAGCCGGATCATCTCCTCGATGAAGCGGAACCGGGCCTCGAAGAGGTTCTCGGTGATCATCGCGGTGCCCTCGGAGATCGCGGACAACGCGATGGCGAAGGGCTGCAGGTCGGTGGCGAAACCGGGATAGGGCAGCGTCACGAAGTCGACGGCGCGCGGGCGGTCGGCCATTACCAGCCGGAAGCCCCGCTCGTCCCCGTCCAGCAGGGTGATCTCCGCGCCCGCCATCCGCAGCTTCTCCAGCACCAGGTCCATGTGGTGCGGGTCGACACCGCGCACGGTGATGTCGCCGCGGGTGGCGGCGGCGGCGAAGGCCCAGGTGGCGCCGACGATGCGGTCGCCGATCACGCGGTGCTGGGTGGGCTGGAGCTTGTCGACGCCGTGCACCGTGAGGGTGGAACTGCCCGCGCCCTCGATCTTGGCGCCCATCTGCTGGAGCATCACGCAGAGGTCCACGATCTCCGGCTCGCGGGCGGCGTTGTCGATCACCGTGGTGCCATCGGCCAGCACGGCGGCGGTGAGGATGTTCTCGGTAGCGCCCACGCTGGGGAAGTCCAGCCAGATCTGCGCGCCGCGAAGCTGCTCGGTCTCGGCGACGACGCTGCCGTGCTCGATCTCGCTGCGCGCGCCAAGCTGACGCAGGCCGCTCTGGTGCATGTCCAGCGGCCGCGAGCCGATCGCGTCACCGCCGGGCAGCGCGACGACGGCCTTGCGGCAGCGGCCGACCAACGGCCCCAGCACGCATACCGACGCCCGCAGCTTGCCCATGGACGCGGCGTCCGGGCGGTGGTTGAGCTCGGCCGGGGTGGTGATCACCACGGTCGCGCCGTCGATGTTCACCTCGCAGCCGATGCTGCGCAGCACGTCCGCCATGAACGGGACGTCCAGGATCTCCGGGCAGTTGGTGAGGGTCGTGGTGCCCTCCGCCAGCAGAGCGGCCGCCATCAGTTTCAACACGCTGTTCTTCGCACCGACCACGTCGACGCTGCCGACCAGCCGCGCGCCACCATGCACCCGGAAATGCTCGCTCACGCGTGGCAACCTACCTGGTGGGCTTAGGGTGACTCGTATGGGCGTGCACCTGACGAAGATCTACACCCGCACCGGGGACGACGGAACGACCGCGCTGGGCGATTTCTCCCGCGTCAGCAAGACCGACCCCAGACTGGTCGCCTACGCCGACGTGGACGAGGCCAACTCGGTGATCGGCGTCGCCGTGGCGCTGGGCAACCTGGACGACAAGCTCGCGACGCTGTTGCGGCAGGTGCAGAACGACCTCTTCGACGTCGGCGCGGATCTGTGCACGCCGATCGTGCCGGACCCGAAGTACCCGCCGCTGCGCGTTGAGCAGTCCTATGTGGACCGCCTGGAGCGCTGGTGCGACGAGTACAACGCGACGCTGGCCAAGCTCGACTCGTTCATCCTGCCCGGCGGCACCCCCGGCGCCGCTCTGCTGCACCAGGCCCGCACCGTGGCCCGGCGCGCGGAGCGCAACGCCTGGGCGCTGCTGGACGTCGATCCCGAGCGCACCAACGTGCTGACCGCCAAGTACCTCAACCGGTTGTCGGACCTGCTGTTCATCCTCAGCCGAGTCGCCAACCCCGACGGCGACGTACTCTGGAAGCCCGGGGAGAACGCCTGAGCCATCAGGCAACAGGGGGTTGCCATGCGTTCGATGCTGCTTGCCGTCGTCCTGGTCCTGAGCGGCTTGGCGGGTGGGGTGGCCGAGGCCTGGCCCGACGTGATCGAGGGCCGCGCGCCGTCGCTGCATCCGGAGGGCATCGCCTACGACCACTCCCGCGCCCGGTTCCTGGTGGGCTCGGCCCGCCACGGCACGATCTCCGTGGTCACCCCGCGCGGCGCGGTCGAACCGCTGGTCACCGATCCGACCCTGGTCATGGCACTCGGCATCAAGGTCGACCCGGTTCGCGGGCGGGTGCTGGTGGCCAACGCCGATGGCGGACTGTCCACCAGGAGCAGCCCGACCACGACCGGCAAGCTCGCCGGGGTGGGCAGCTACGACCTGCGCACCGGTGTCCGCCAGTGGTACACCGACCTCGCGACTCCGGGTGAACCCGCGCTGGCCAACGACCTGGCGCTGGCGCCCGACGGCACCGCGTACGTGACCGATTCCGCCCGGGGCACGGTCCACCGCATCAACCCCGACGGCCGGGCCACCCTGGTGGTTCGCGACGACCGCCTGAAGCCGCAACCCGGCGGTGTCGGCGCCAACGGCGTCGTCTGGCTGCCGGGTGGGCTGCTGGTCGCCAACAGCAGCACCGGTTCGCTGTGGCGGGTCTCGCTCACCGCACGGCCCACCGTCACACGGGCCCAGCTGGACGCCCCGCTGACCAGCCCCGACGGCCTGCTGCTGCGAGGCGGTTCGCTGTATGTCGCCGACATCGCGGCGAGCAAGGTGCACAAGCTGACCTCACGCGACCGCTGGCGCACCGCCGCCGTGACCACCCAGGCGTGGCCGGACCCCTGGCCGAGCACCCTGACCGCCACCCCGCACGGCATCTACGCCGTCAGCGGCCGCCTGGACATCCTCTTCGGCGGTGGCCTCAGTGACGAGTTCACGATCCGCCGCATACCCACCGCCTCAGGAGGCGAAGGGGATCGAGTGGCCCGGCGGGGATGACTCCAGCCAGGACAGGAACCCGGTGAGGGCGTCGGGGCCCATGGCCAGTTCGATGTCGATGGCGTCGCCGCGGCAGCACAGGATCGTGGAGCCCGCGGGCATGGAGTACAGCTCGGAGCCGGTGGGCTCGCGGCGGGCGGCGATCTCCAGACCGCTGCGGCGAACCACCTGGTCCGGGCGGGACCGCAGGCTCAGCACGCGGTACCAAAGGAAATCATCGCCGCGGTAGTGGCCGACGCCGATGCTCCAGCTTCGGGGACGGGTGCGGACCGCGACGTCGACGCCGCCCTGACGGATCAGGCGGATTCGCCGCCAAGCAAGCATGCTGAGGACAAGGACCACGCAGCAGAGCAGCAGGCCGATGACCTCCGCGACCCCCACAGTCCGGCGACCCGTGCCGGCTCAGACCGAGTGACCGGCGGCGCGAAGCTGCGCGACCGCCCTGGCCCTCTCCACCTCGTCCTCATGACTGAGGTTGGCCTTCGCCGCCTCGACGTCGACCTCTTCGCCCAGTTCGGCGCTCTCGGCGAGCACGCTCACGCCCTCACCCGAGACGGAGAGGAACCCGCCATGCACAGCCGCGGTGACGGTCTGGCCGTCGGTGGTCTTGATGGTGAGCACGCCGCCGTCCACAAGCTGCCCGAGCAGCGGCTGGTGGCCGGGCAGAATGCCCAGTTCGCCCTCGGTCGTCTTGGCGATCACCATCGTTGCGGTTCCGGACCACAGGCGGCGCTCGACAGCGACCAGCTGGACGGACATCTCAGCCACAGGGAACTCCTTGTTCGTTGCGCGTCCTCCGCAGTTTAGACGCCTGCCCAAGCAACCCTTCCGCCCGTACCGGTGTCAACCTAGATGGAACTGTCTCGGCAAGCCGGCATGCTGAACAGTGGGGGCCGATGAAGTCCGAGGACTTCGCCGAGTTCGTGACGCACAGCTCGGCGAGACTATTGCGCAGCGCTTATCTGTTATGTGGGGGCGATCACGGTGCCGCCGAGGATCTGCTCCAGGACGTGCTGGAGCGGATGTACCCGAAGTGGCGTCGCATCAGCGGCTCCCCGGAGGCCTACGCACGGGCCGCGCTGGCCAACGCGGCCACCAACCGGTGGCGGCTGCGCAGGCGGCGGGTGGTGGAGGCACCCCTCGATCTGGCGTCGAACCGGGGCTTTGAGGGGCCGGAACAGCAGGTGGTCAACCGGGACACGGTGCTGCGGGCGCTGGCCGTGCTCTCACCGAAGCGGCGCACGGTGCTCGTGCTGCGGTTCTTCGAGGATCTGACCGAGCAGCAGACCGCCGACGTGCTCGGATGCAGCGTGGGCAACGTCAAGAGCCACACCTCCCGCGCGCTCGCCGAACTCCGACGCTTCATAGGCACCGACGAACCGGCTCCGATCGGAGGGCTCACATGGACGTGAACGTGCTGAGCCGAGCCATGCACGAGGCGGGCGGCGCGGCGAAGATCCCCGACCGGTGGACCGAACGGGTGCTCACCGCGAGCAGACGCCGCATCCGACGCCAGCTGGCGCTGGGGGGCACGGCGACGGTGCTGGCCATCGCGCTCGCGGCGGGGCTGGCGATCGGCTGGGGCGGCTCCGCCTCCCGCCTCGCCCCTGACCAGCGGGCCTGGTTGATCGGAGACACCAAAGGCAGCCTCGGCCGGGACCAGGGACTCCTCGACGGGGCGATCGCAGCCTGGCAAAACCGCGGCTGGTTTCCCATCGTGAGTGACACCCCGTTCGGCGCCCCGATCGGCAAGCCCCACGTGTTCTGGGCGGGTGAGACGGAGGCGGGCCGCGCGGCTGTGGTCACGCAGGAGTTCGCCCGAGCGGATTCAACCCGGGCAGCTACCAACTCGGTGGCGCTTGGTTTGGTGATCGACCTCGGCAACAGCGCGTTGAAGCTGATCAGCAGCGTGATGCCCAGCGTCGACCACCCCGCCGCCGCGGCCTTCCTGGCGGGTGAGCGCAGGCGGGTGTTGATCACGCTGACCACCAAGGCTCCGCTGCTCATCTCGTCCGGCGAAAGCGGAGCGAACGGGCGGTACCAGCGGCCCTGGCGGCAGTTGGAAGCCGACGAAGGTGTCCACACCGGCACATTGCCCGACCAGGTGCTCGCCGACGATGTACTGATCGGTACGAGCTGGCCGGACCCTCAGAACAAGCCTTCCTACCTCTTCAAGCCGGTACAGGCCTCACGTTCGAAGACTTACGAGCCGGGGCCCCGGTCTCCCGGCGTTGAACTGCCCTGGGGTGCCCCTGACGGCCGGACCCGCACCATCGCCAACGGTCACATCGACGTCAGCCCGGAGCCGATGAAGCTCGACGATCTGCGCGCGATGGGATATCTCGATCCCGGATTGGATGCCAGGGCAACCAGGTGGACAGCCACGGTGGAAGTCGCCGAGATCACCCAGCTCACTCTGTTCGGCTTCCGGGAAGGCGATCGGCGAGAGGAGCTCGCAGCCGTCAGGACCGGTCCTGGGGTCCGGTCGCGAGATGTGCTCTACGGCGGGCCAATCGACACCAACGAGCCACTGCCGGTGAGGCTGTGGATACCGGACCGCGGGTGGGCGGTGGCGGCCTATGGAGCCGAGCTGCGTTACCGCACCTCGCAGGCCACCGACTGGCAGCCCTTGGGCAGCCATGCCGCGTTCGTGCCGGGCAGGTCGGTGGAGGTGGAGGTCGGTTATCCGGGCAAGGCGCCCGTGGTGGTGCCCCTCAGCTGAGTGTCCCGGGCGAGGACGCACCGGACCCCACCATGCGGGCGGTCCAGTCGGCGTGTGCCGTCGTGGCCCACCTGATCAGCCACGGCCCCGCCACCAGCAGGATCACTCCGGGCAGCGTGTGCAGGGCGACGGCACCCAGCCACGTCGGGCCGCCCCAGGTGCTGGGTCCGAAGGTGGTGCCCCACTGGAGGATCGGGTAGCTCAGGGAGTAGAGGACCTGCACCCATGGGTAGGCGCACACGAAGCACAACAGCAGGCCGAACGGGACGTTCAGCAGCAGGTAGGCCACCTCACGCCAGCGCCTGCCGGGGCTGGGGCCGATGTCGCGGCCCAACAGCACCTGAGCCCGGCGGCGTTCGAACCAGACCGCGTGGCGGGCCACCCGGCGGAAGGCCAGTGCCAGCAACACGGTCAGGATCGCGCCGACCGCCGCCAGCGGACCGGCGATCAGTCCCGGCAGGGTCAGCGCCAGGTACACGACGGACGCCAGCGGCAGCGTGGTGATGCCGTAGGCGGTGCGCCGCCACGTCTCTGCCCGGAACGCGAGCATGCTCTCCCCCGGCATGGCGGAGCCGGGGCCACCTGACGGCGGCCCCGGCTCCGGCAACAGGTCCGACAATCAGCCCTGGAGCTTCTTGTAGTTGGCCTCGACGTCGTCCAGGCCACCGCAGGAGAAGAACGCCTGCTCGGGGTAGTGGTCGAACTCGCCCTTGCAGACGCGGTCGAACGCCTCGATCGTGTCCTTGATCGGCACGAACGAGCCCGGCTGGCCGGTGAACTTCTCCGCGACGAAGAAGTTCTGGCCGAGGTAGCGCTCCAGTCGACGGGCGCGACCCACCAGCACCTTGTCCTCTTCGGACAGCTCGTCCATACCGAGGATGGCGATGATGTCCTGCAGCTCCTTGTACTTCTGCAGGATCCGCTTGACCTCCTGCGCCACCCGGTAGTGCTCGGCGCCCACGATGGAGGGCTCCAGAATCCGGGAGGACGAGGACAGCGGGTCGACCGCCGGGTAGATGCCCTTCTGCGAAATCGGGCGGGAAAGCTCCGTTGTCGCGTCCAGGTGGGCGAACGTGGTCGCCGGGGCCGGGTCGGTGTAGTCGTCCGCGGGCACGTAGATCGCCTGCAACGAGGTGATCGAGCGGCCACGGGTCGAGGTGATGCGCTCCTGGAGCTCACCCATCTCGTCCGCCAGCGTCGGCTGGTAACCCACGGCGGAAGGCATGCGGCCCAGCAGGGTCGACACCTCGGAACCGGCCTGGGTGAAGCGGAAGATGTTGTCGATGAACAGCAGCACGTCCTGGTTCTGCACATCGCGGAAGTACTCCGCCATGGTCAGCGCCGAGAGCGCGACGCGAAGACGCGTGCCCGGGGGCTCGTCCATCTGACCGAACACCAGCGCGGTGTCGGGCAGCACGCCCATCTCGTCCATTTCCAGGATGAGGTCGTTGCCCTCACGGGTGCGCTCGCCGACGCCCGCGAACACCGAGGTGCCGGAGAACTCGCGGGCGATACGGGTGATCATCTCCTGGATGAGCACCGTCTTGCCGACGCCCGCGCCGCCGAACAGACCGATCTTTCCACCCTTGACGTACGGGGTGAGCAGGTCGAGGACCTTCACACCGGTCTCAAGGATCTCGGTCTTGCCCTCAAGCTGGTCGAAGGCGGGGGCCTTGCGGTGGATGCCCCACTGCTCGCCGTCGCGGCCGGTGCCGGGGGCGTCGAGGCAGTCGCCGAGGGCGTTGAACACGTGGCCCTTGACGACGTCACCGACGGGCACCGAGATGGCGCGGCCGGTGTCGCTGACCTCGGCACCGCGGACGAGGCCGTCCGTCGGCTGCATGGAGATGGTGCGGACCAGGTTGTCGCCGAGGTGCTGGGCGACCTCGAGGGTCAGCGTCTTGGCGACGGCCTTGAAGGTCACCTCGGCGTTCAACGCGTTGAACAGCTGCGGCACGGACTCCCGCGGGAACTCCACGTCGACGACCGGACCGATGACCCGGACCACGCGCCCGGTGGTGGTGGCAGTAGCACTCATGTCACTCATCACTTCCTGCGGCGGCAGCGAGAGCGTTGGCGCCACCGACAATCTCGCTGATCTCCTGGGTGATCTGGGCTTGGCGGGCCTGGTTGGCCTCGCGGGACAACGTCCGGATCAGCTCCGTCGCGTTATCCGTTGCCGCCTGCATGGCGGTACGCCGTGCAGCCGACTCGGATGCGGCCGATTCCAGCAGCGCTGCGTAAATCCTGGTCTTGATGTACTTCGGAAGCAGGGCCGCGAGCAGTGTCTCGGCACTGGGCTCGAACTCGTAGGCGGAGCTCAGCTTGTGCTGGTCCTCGCCGTACTCGATCTCCATCGGCGCGATGCGCTTGGCGACCGCGCGCTGAGTCAGCATCGAGACGAACTCGGTGTAGACGATGTGCAGCTCGTCAACACCCAGGATACCGTCCGCGCCCGGGTCGTCGCCCTCGTCGTCGGCACCGGCCAGGAACGCCTCCACCAGCGTGTCCCCCGCGGCCGCGGCGTCCGAGTAGAACGGCTTCTCGGAGAAGCCGGTCCACGACTGGGCGACCTTGCGCTGGCGGAACTTGTAGGCGCTCACACCCCTACGGCCGATCACGTACAGCACCGGGGTCTTGCCCTCGGACCGGAGCAGTTCCTGGAGCTCGGCGGCGGCCTTCAGCGCGTTGGCGTTGTAGCCACCACACTGGCCGCGGTCACTGGTGACCACCAGGATGCCCGCCCGCTTGGGCTCGGGCCGGGGCGTGAGCAGCGGATTGTCCAGGTTGGATGCCGCCGTGGCCAGCTCGGTCAGCACGTCGGTGATCTCCACCGCGTACGGACGCGACTCGGCCACCCGCGCCTTGGCCTTGGCGATCCGCGAGATCGCGATGAGCTCCTGCGCCTTGGTGATCTTCTTCATCTGTTGGACGGACTTGATCCGTCCACGCAGTTCTCGAACTTGAACGGCCATGGGTTACTTCTTCGCCGGTGCGGGCTTGTTGACCTTGACGGCCTCGGAGCTGACCTTGTCCGCGTCGATCGGCTTGGCGGGCGCCTCGGTGACGGGCTTGCCGTCGGTGCCGGTGAAGCCCTCCTTGAAGGAGTTCACGGCGTTGACGATGCGCTCTTCGAGCTCCTTGGACAGGGTCTTCTTGTCCCGGATCTCGGCCAGGATGCCCTCGTGGTTGCGGCGCACGTGGTCGAGGAACTCGGCCTCGAACCGGCGAACGTCCGCCACCGGCACCGAGTCCAGGTGACCCTGGGTGCCGAGGAAGATCGCCACCACCTGCTCGTCGACCGGGACCGGCGAGTACTGGGCCTGCTTGAGCAGCTCGACCAGGCGGGCACCGCGCTCCAGCTGAGCCTTGGACGCGGCGTCGAGGTCGGAGGCGAAGGCCGCGAAGGCCTCCAGCTCACGGAACTGCGACAGGTCCAGGCGCAGCGAACCGGACACCGTCTTCATGGCCTTGATCTGCGCCGAGCCACCGACTCGGGAGACCGAGATACCGACGTTGATCGCGGGCCGGACACCCGCGTTGAACAGGTCGGACTCCAGGAAGCACTGGCCGTCGGTGATCGAGATGACGTTGGTCGGGATGTAGGCCGACACGTCGTTGGCCTTGGTCTCGATGATCGGCAGACCGGTCAGCGAACCGCCGCCCAGGTCGTCCGACAACTTCGCGCAACGCTCCAGCAGGCGGGAGTGCAAGTAGAAGACGTCACCGGGGTAGGCCTCGCGGCCCGGCGGGCGACGCAGCAGCAGCGACACGGCGCGGTAGGCCTCGGCCTGCTTCGACAGGTCGTCGAACACGATCAGGACGTGCTTGCCCTGGTACATCCAGTGCTGCGCGATGGAAGAACCGGTGTAGGGCGCGATGTACTTGAAGCCCGCGGAGTCCGAGGCAGGGGCGGCGACGATGGTGGTGTACTCCAGCGCGCCCGCCTCCTCCAGCGCGGTCTTGACGCCCGCGATGGTGGAGCCCTTCTGGCCGATGGCGACGTACACGCAGCGCACCTGCTGCTTGGGGTCGCCGGTCTCCCAGTTCTTCTTCTGGTTGATGATCGTGTCAACGCAGACCGTGGTCTTGCCGGTCTTGCGGTCACCGATGATCAGCTGACGCTGGCCGCGGCCGATCGGGGTCATCGAGTCGATGGCCTTGATGCCGGTCTGCAGCGGCTCCTTCACCGGCTGACGCTGCAGCACGGAGGCTGCCTGCAACTCCAGGGCGCGGTTGTCGTCGGCCACGATGTCGCCGAGGCCGTCGATGGGCTGGCCCAGCGGGTTCACCACCCGGCCGAGGAAGCCATCGCCGACCGGCACCGAGAGCACCTGGCCTGTCCGCTTGACCTCCTGGCCCTCCTCGATGTGCTCAAAGTTGCCGAGGATGACCGCGCCAATCTCACGGGCGTCCAGGTTCTGCGCCAGACCAAGCACGCCGCCGGGGAACTCCAGCAGCTCGTTGGTCATCGCGGACGGCAGGCCCTCGACCTTGGCGATGCCGTCGTAGGTCTCGGTGACGACTCCGACCTCTTCCCGGCTGACCTCCGGGGAGTAGGAGGAGACGTATTGCTCGATCGCACTGCGGATCTCGTCCGACGAGATCGTCAGCTCCGCCATGTCTGTCCTGCTCTCACTAACTTCGTCCTGGCCGCACGCTGGGCCTACGGAATAGGTCTCTTCTGTTGTCAGCCGGCGAGTTCGCGGCGCAGCGCGTCCAGCCGTCCGGCCGCACTGCCGTCGATGACCTCGTCACCGATGCGGATGACCAGGCCACCCTGCAGCGACGGGTCCAACTGCACATGCAGTGCGATGGGCCGGTTGTAGATCCGCTCCAGTGCCGAGGAGAGCCGGTTCTGCTGCTCTTCGCTGAGGGCGACGGAGGTCGCCACATGCGCGACCGACCGTTCCCGGCGCTTGGCCGCCAGTGCGGCCAACTCGTCGAGCCCGTCCACGACGCCCCGGCCCCGCGGCTGGCTGACCAGCTGCTCGAGCAGCGCCTTGGTCACCGACTCGACCTTGTCACCGACCAGGCCGCGCACCAGCGCCAGCTTGCCCTCGCGCGGACCGAGCGGGTCGGACAGCAGCCTGTCCAGCTCGGGCTGGGCCGCCACGATGCGGGCGAACCGGAACAGCTCGTCCTCCACCGCGTCCAGCCTGCCGTCCCGCTCGGCGCGGATCAGCAGTGCCGTGGTGGCCAGCGCGTCCAGGCCGTCCAGCAGCTCCCGCGGGCTGGACCAGCGCTGGGTGACAGCGGCGGCCACGATGTCCTTGGCCGCCTTGCCCGCCTTCCGACCCAGCAGGCCGCGAATCAGCTTCTCGCGGCCTGCGGGGTCGGTGGACGCGTCGGCAAGCGCGCGACGCAGGCCCGGCTCCCGTGCCAGCAGACCGACGACGTCGTACAACTCGCCGCCGATCTTGCTCAGCGCGTCGCCCTCGACGCCGTCGACGACCCGTTGCAGCGCGTTCTCCGCCGCGGCGAGCGCATCCCGGCTTGCGGCGTGCAGGGTAGTAGAAATCGTCCTCACTACTCCCTACTTGGCTGCCGTCGCGGACGCGGAGTCAAGCTCGTCCAGGAACCGGTCGACCGTGCCGCGGCGGCGGGCCTCGTCCTCGAGGGACTCGCCAACCACCCGGCCCGCCAGCGTGACCGCCATCGTGCCAAGGTCACCGCGGAGTTCCGCGACGATCTGAGCCCGCTGGGCGGCAAGTTGCGCCTGGCCCTGGGCGACGATGCGGTCCGCCTCGGACTGCGCCGCCTGGCGCATCTCGTCGACGATCACCTGGCCCTCGGCCCGTGCGTCGTCGCGGATCCGAGCCGCTTCCTGACGCGCCTCGGCAAGCTGCGCCTTGTACTGCTCCAGCGCGTCCTTGGCCTCGGCCTGAGCCTGCTCGGCCTGCTTGATGCCACCCTCGATCTTCGCGGTGCGCTCGGCGTACATCGCCTCGAACCGAGGAACGATGTACTTCTTCGCGACCCAAAGCAGCAGCAGGAAGGCGACGAGGCCAACGATGATGTCGACCGTGTGCGGAAGGACAGGGTTGACCTCTGTCGCCGCGAGATTCAATTGAGGAGTAACCACTTACGCCTCCCAGCGAGATCGGCCTCGGATCAGACGGTGAAGAACAGCACCAGGCCGATCAGGGCGAGCACCTCGACCAGAACGAAGGTGGTCCAGGCGATACCCATGAGGGCGCCACGGGCCTCCGGCTGGCGGGCGGTGCCGCTGATGACCGCGGACCAGATCAGACCCACGCCGATGCCGGGGCCGATCGCGCCGAGGCCGTAGCCGATCAGAGCGAGGCCCTGGGGGGTCTTGTCGGCCGCCTGAGCAAGGTTGATCGCCTCGGTCGCCTGGGCAAGGATCATGCTCACGTGTGTTTCCCTTTCAAACTCGGTCCGCGGTCTTCGCGGATCGGGTGCTTGTGTCGACCACTCAGTGATCGCTGGCCAGCGCCATTCCGATGTAGCTCGCGGACAGCAGGGCGAAGATGTACGCCTGAATCACCATGATCAACGCTTCAAGGAAGGTCATCGCGATGGCGAATGCCCACGCAAACAGCGCCAGCGGCTTCAACGCGATGCTGCCGTGAATCAGCAGGTACTCACCGCCGAGTGCGAACAGCATCAGGATGAGGTGGCCTGCGAACATCGCGGCGAAGATTCGGATGCCGAGCGTGATCGGGTTCATGATGAACTTCGTGAACGCCTCGATCGGCGTGAGCAGCAGGTAGATCGGCTTCGGGACGCCTGCCGGGAAGAGTTCCTTGCGCATGTAGCCGAAGAATCCATGCCGCTTGATTCCCACGCCGTGGTAGATCGGGTACATGATCAGCACCGAGACCGCGAGCGGAAAGCCGATATGCGACATCGTCGGGAACTGGACGACTGGAATCAGCCCGTAGATGTTGTTCACCAACATGAAGGTGAACAACGAGAAAATAAGCGGGATGAACGGCTTGAAGTCCTTGGAGCCGATTTGCTCGCGGGCGATGCCGTTGCGCGTGAAGTCGTAGATCGACTCGGCGGCGAACTGGAACTTGCCAGGGACCAGCGACATCCGGCGGGTCGCCATCAGGAAGACCACGGCGATGATGACCACGGACAACGCCACCAGCAGCATCGGCTTCGTGACGAAGCCGAATAGGGGCGGTAGCTCGAAGTCCTTCGCCCCTGGGGGAACGAACGTGCCACCCTCAGCCAGTACCAGGCGCACCTGGGCTCCTTCCGGTTCTCCCGGCCGGCGTTCACTCCGCCGGGGGAATCGTCACGATCGGGAGTAACGTACCTGACGCGTTCCGAGCATCAGGAAGCGGCACCCTCGCGGTTGCTCCCGCGCGGAGGGTGCCTCGCTCCACGATGTGCACGATATCAGCCGGTAAATCGATACCAGACGGCTGTACCAGTTAACGCCGATCGGCCTAGGACGTAGGTCCCGATTCGGGAATGATCGTGGGAATACGGGTCCGGCGGAACGCAATTGCCTCCGCACCGGCTGTG
The DNA here is from genome assembly GCF_056323685.1 of Actinorectispora metalli. NCBI lineage: Bacteria > Bacillati > Actinomycetota > Actinomycetes > Pseudonocardiales > Pseudonocardiaceae > Actinorectispora > Actinorectispora metalli. The sequence continues at coordinate 3,514,031 of NZ_JBREYE010000001.1, read as the reverse complement.
ACGAGAACCGCAGCCAGCATGGTGAACGCTAGTGCGTCCGGGTTAAGAACCGAGACGCCACGCAACAGCAGCATCACAACAAGCAGGATCACCATCTTGAGCGCGAAGCCGCCGAGCGATGCAGCCATCACGAGGTGGACCCCGAGCCGGGCGGTGGCGTGCATCAGCCCCAGGGTCATGAGCGCCGCGACGATCGCCACGGCTCCGCCGACCAACGCACCAAGGGCGCCGGGCCACCCGTAAAGCACGGCGAACACGGCGATTCCGATCGCCACCGTCGCCCCGCCCACGGTCAGCACAGCCCGCAGCATGTTGGCAGCCAATGCGCGGACGGCCTTGGCGTGCGGATCGTCCTTTCCGCCCGTCTTGACCAGGTCCATCAACGTCGCCGTATCAGGCGTCTCGCTCATCCACCCTCACCTCAAAACCCGAACACCCCAAGTTACACCCCGGCTAGAGGATCACCCGGGGCACCACCGGCGCGGTGGCGCGGGGCTTCCATTCGCGGGGGTAGCCGAGGGAGACCTCTTCGAAGCGGACGCCGTCATAGTGGTGGGTGCGCGGAATGTGTAGGTGCCCGTACACGGCGACCGCCGCGCGGTAGCGCAGGTGCCAGTCGGCGGTGGCGGTGGTGCCGCACCAGATGGCGAACTCCGGGTAGCGCAGGATCTCGGTCGGCCCGCGGTGCAGCGGCCAGTGCGAGATCAGCACCGTCCGCAGGTCCCCTGGGATCGCCTCCAGCCGCTCCACGGTCTGGCCGATGCGGGCCCGGCACCAGTCGTCGCGGGTCGCGTAGGGGTCGGGGTGCAGCATGTACTCGTCGGTGCACACCACGCCCGACGCGTGTGCCCGCTCCAGCGCCGCCTCCTTGGACTCGCCGCCGACGCTGAAGGTGTAGTCGTACAGCTGGAACAGCGGCGCGATGACCAGGCGCTCGGCGTCGGTCTCGAAGACCGGGTACTCGTCCTCCGGGGTGTGGATGCCGAGTTCGCGGCAGAGCTTGACGATCATCTCGTAGCGGACCTGTCCCCTGACCTGCACCTCGTCCTTGGGCACGGTCCACAGCTCGTGGTTGCCCGGCGCCCAGATGACCTTGGCGAACCGCCCGGCCAGCAGCCGCAGCGTCCACTCGATGGAGGCCCAGGTCTCGGCGATATCGCCCGCGACGATCAGCCAGTCCTCATCGGTGGTCGGCCGCAACTCAGCGGTGAGCTTCCGGTTCTCGGCGTACCCGATGTGCAGGTCGCTGGTGGCGAGCAGACGGCGTTCCCCCATACGGACAGCCTAGATGGCCGCGCTGCGACAGCTTCGCCTGGAAACCAGTTTGCGGATGTTTGGGAGAGTTCATCCCGTGTTGCCGTCTTGTTTGGATCAGCAGACGCTTCGTCGGCGGGTGAACTCGATGCGCCTGATGCTTCAGAATCTCGATCACGCTGGCTTGGACGATGCTGCGGTACTGCGCTCCGACACCGTCCTGCGACTTGCCGCCGAACACATCCTGAGTCACCTTGTCGAGCTGGCGGCGGGCATCAACGATCAGCTGACCACCAAGAACTGCCACGCTGATGCCAATGTCGGCGAGTCATTCAGCTACGCGGCCGAGGTGGGTGTGCTCAGCAAGGAGCTTGCGCGCGAACTGGCGCCGTCAGTCGGATTGCACAGATACCTCAGGCACGGTGGCATCCACATCGATCTGGAGCGTGTGGCGGCGGCGGTGCCAACAACCCGCGCACGGTACCGGCGTTATCTGGATGCGGTCGTCGCGTATCTGGATAGCGAGGACTTCCGCCTGTGATCCATCCCGCCTGTCGGCTGGTCAGGGCAGAGTTAGGGTCGCAGTGTGATGAGTGAGCTCCAGGGGAAACCGACGTCGGTGTCGGCGACGACGTTGAGTCAGATCATGACCGCGGTGGACACCAACCTGTACGGGACCGTGCACGGTGGCGTGATCATGAAACTGGTCGACGAGGTGGCGGGCGCCTGTTCGGGGCGGCACTCCGGTGGCCCGGCGGTGACCGCATTCATGGACGAGATGGTGTTCATGACGCCGGTCCACGTCGGTGACCTGGTGCACGCGAGCGCGCAGATCAACTGGACGGGGCGGACCTCGATGGAGGTCGGGGTGCGTGTCATGGCGGAGCGGTGGAACGAGTCCACGCCCGCGACCCATGTGGCCAGCGCCTATCTGGTGTTCGTGGGCATCGACGCGGATGGGAAGTCGCGGCCGATCCCGCCGGTCCTGCCCGACACCCCGCAGGCGAAGCGGCGGTGGGCGGAGGCCGAGATCCGGCGGCAGCACCGGCTGGCCAGCCGGGAGGAGATCAAGCGCTTCCGTGATGACAACGGCTCAGCGTGAGCGCAGGCGCGGGATCGCCGAGGCGAGCAGGGCCGCCAGCAGGCCGATGAGGACGGCCCAGATCACGACGTTGAGGTCGAAGATCGTCAGGGCCACGGCGCCGAAGGCCAGCACCGCCGCCCACAGGTAGATGAGCAGCACGGCGCGGCGTTGGGAGTGGCCGATCTCCAGCAGGCGGTGGTGCAGGTGCATCTTGTCCGCGCTGAAGATGTGCCTGCCCTCCTTGGTGCGGCGGATCACCGCCAGCAGCAGGTCCAGCAGCGGCACGAACAACACCGCGGCGACCACGACCAACGGGGACAGCAGGCCGACCACGTCGTCGCCGCCGATGTTGGCGAGGTTGAGCTTGCCCGCGGCCGAGGTGATCGAGGTGGCCAGCATCAGGCCGATCAGCATGGAGCCCGAATCGCCCATGAAGATCTTGGCGGGCTGGAAATTGAAGGGCAGGAAGCCGAGGCAGGCGCCCGCCATCACCGAGGCCATCAGGGCTGGTGGGTAGGCCTGGGCGTTGTAGTTGTTCTCGTGCAGCACATTGATGGAGAAGGCCACCGTGGCGACCGAGGCGATCAGGCCGATGCCCGCGGCCAGGCCGTCGAGGCCGTCGACGAAGTTCATCGCGTTGACCATCGTGACGACCAGCAACACCGTCAGGATGCTGCCCTGGTTGCCGGACAGGATCAGCACCGAACCCATGTTGCCGGGTGAGCCGTTCCATGGCACCCAGATGAACAGCCACTGCACGCCGAACAGCACCAGCAGCCCCGCCGCGGTGACCTGGCCCGCCAGCTTGGTGATCGAGTCCAGCTCGAAGCGGTCGTCCAGCATGCCGACCAGCATGATCACGCCGCCCGCCACCACCGCGGCGAATACATCGGTCTCGAAGAACGAGTTGCGCAGCACCGGCAGACTGTGCGCCAGCAGCACGCCGACCAGCACGCCGCCGTACATCGCCACGCCGCCCATCCGAGGCATCGGCGTCACGTGCACATCGCGCGCCCGCGGGTAGGCGACCGCCCCCATCCGGATGGCGAGCAGCCGGATGAGGCCGGTCAGCAGAAACGTCGCGGCTGCCGAAATGAGGCAGACCAGCAGGAACTCCCTGATCGGGAGCACGTTCTCATAGACAGCTGGGGGGAGACCCACGGCGACAGGCTAGCTCTCTTCTCCGGTGTCGGCCGCGATCCCCCTGATCACCCGCGCGGGTAAGCGGGGTGCGCGGCAACCAGTTCGGACACCGCCTCGCCGACCTTGGCCAGTTCGGCCTCGCCAGCCCCGGTGCCCGGCTCCGCTTTGACCGCCCTGCCGATCAGTTTGGCGATCTCCACCATCTCGGCCTCGGCCATGCCCTGCGTGGTGACACAGGGCGAGCCGATGCGGATGCCGGAGGCGGTCATCGGGGGCTGCGGGTCGTACGGGATCGCGTTCTTGTTCAGGGTGATCTTGGCAGCGTCGCAGCGGACCTCCGCGTCCGCCCCCGTCACGCCAAGCGGCCGCAGGTCGATCAGCGCCAGGTGGGTGTCGGTGCCGCCGGACACCGGGCGCATGCCCTCGGCCTCCAGCGACTTGGCCAGCGCGCCTGCGTTGGCCACCACCTGGGCGGCGTAGCCCTGGTACTCGGGGGTGGCCGCTTCCTTGAGCACGACCGCCTTGGCGGCGACACCGTGCATGAGCGGGCCGCCCTGCATCATCGGGAACACCGCCTTGTCGATCTTCTTGGCGTGCTCCTCGCGGCACAGGATCATGCCACCGCGGGGTCCGCGCAGCACCTTGTGCGTGGTGAAGGCGACGACATCGGCGTAGGGCACCGGGGAGGGAATCGCCTTACCCGCCACCAGGCCGATGAAGTGCGCGGCGTCCACCATGAAGATCGCGCCGACCTCGTCGGCGATCTCCCGGAACGCGGCGAAGTCGATCAGGCGCGGGTACGCGGTGGCCCCGGCGATGATCATCTTCGGGCGGTGCTCCTTGGCCAGGTCGCGGACCTGGTCGTAGTCGATCAGTTCGGTGTCGTCGCGGACGCCGTAGGAGACCGGGTTGAACCACTTGCCGGAGAAGTTGACCTTCGAGCCGTGGGTGAGGTGGCCGCCCTGCTTGAGGTCCATCGCCAGCACCGTGTCGCCGGGCTTGCAGAACGCGCCGTAGACGGCGATGTTCGCGCTGGCGCCGGAGTGCGGCTGGATGTTGGCGTGCTCGGCGCCGAACAGCTCCTTGGCGCGGGCGATGGCGATGTTCTCCGCCTTGTCCACCTCGGCGCAGCCGCCGTAGTACCGCTTGCCGGGGTAGCCCTCGGCGTACTTGTTGGACAGCGTGGAGCCCAGTGCGGCCAGCACGGCCGGGCTGGTCAGGTTCTCGCTGGCGATCAGCTGGAGGCCGCCGCGGAGCCGATCGAGCTCACCGAGGATGACGTCGGCGATCTCCGGATCTTGGGACTGCAGGGCGTCGAAGTCGGGCCCCCAGAACGGCGTGCTCACAGCTGTTCGCTCCTCGCGTCGACAATGACTGGGCTGTGCTCACGCTACCGCTTCGCGCTCACGTGAGAGTTACCCGCCATGGTGTGATGAAAGTAGCCATTCGGCCAGGTGAAGCCAACCTTCGGCTGCTCGTGACGTCAATGAGACGTGGCTAGCAAAGGAGCAGTCGTTATTTCGTTGATTGCGGCGCTGACGTGCGCTTTCGCCCTCGTGGCCTGCCAACAGCCGCCATCCGCCGCTCCACCGGCGTTCTCCACTGTTTTACCGACGCTGCCGCCCGTGCCCGCCGCGCATCCCGGCGCAGCCCAGGTCATCCGCAAAGGACCCGCAGGCAACCTCGTGGCGCTGACCATCGACGACGGCGCCTGCAAGGAGTGCGTCGAGGGCTATGTCCGGCTCGCCGAGAACGGGCTGCACGTGACCTTCTGCCCCAACGCGCGGTACGCGCACAACTGGGAGCCCTCCGCCGACCGCATCAGGGCGCTGGTCGCGGCCGGGCGGGTGCAGATCTGCAACCACACGTTCAGCCACCCGAACCTGATCAAGCTGTCCGACGCGGAGATCGCCTCGGAGATCCAGCGCAACGAGGACTGGATCCAACGCGTCTTCGGCACCACCTCGCGGCCATGGCTGCGCCCGCCCTACGGCAACCACAACGCCCGCGTCGACACCGCCGCGGCCCGGATCGGCTTCACGCACGTCGTGGTGTGGAGCGGGTCGTTCGGTGACTCCGGTTTCCTGACGCCGGACGTGCTGCTCGGCGAGGTGCACAAGTACCTGCACGGCGGTGTGGTGATGCTGGCGCACGCCAACGCCCCGACCGCGATTCACGTCTTCGACCGCATCGAGGCGCTGCGCGTCGAACGCGGCCTGGAGTGGGTCACGCTGGATGAGATGTTCGGCACCAGCCGCGCGGTCGGCTAGGTCACCGCGGTCTGATCGCCGCGAGCAGTTCCGGGGCGCGCTCCGCCAGTCGCCCTGCTTCGGCGGACAGCTTGCCGGGCTCCTGCATGGAGCAGGTGCTGAGCATGCCGATGAGGTCCGGCGGCAGCGTGGCGCGTTCCTGCATCAGACCGTCCCAGATCTCGATGACCCTGCGGTAGAGGCGCGAGTTCACATCGTGCAGCCGAAGCCGGTCGGCCAGCGGACCCGGCGGGGCGGCCAGCGCGATGTTCGGGTGCCGCATGCACAGCAGCGACCACAGCCGATACAGCCTGCGCAGCAGCCGGTAGCCGCGCCACCAGGACCGGGCCGCGGTGAGGCGGTGGCCCAGAATCGGCAGCAACGCGCCGGTGACGATCAGCGCAGCATGCGACCACAGCGGGGTGAACGGACGGGCCAGCACGTCGGACGTGCCGGTGAGCAGCCCGACGATGCCCACCACTCGCAGGGTGACCTCGAAGAACACCAGTCCGAACCCGGTGGTGAGCACGATCAGACCGGTGCTCAGCCAGAACTGACCGGTGCGCCGGGCCCAGCGCGAACCGAGTGTTACCAGCGCGGCGAACACCAGTCCCACGTAGCCGCTGAAGATCAGCAGCGGCACGAGTTCGCGCTGCGGGTGGATGGCGAACCGTCCGTCGGCCTCGGCGGCGACCGAGGTGATCACGAAGGCCGCGGCGACCGCGAGCAGGATCGCCGCATGCGTGCGGGACCGCCGCCGGGCCCCTTCGGGACCGAGCACGACCTGGCGGAAGAAGCCGAGCAGCAGGTTGCTGGTACCCAGCAGGAGCAGGTGCAGCGTCACGAACCAGGTGGTGTCGCGGTTGCTGGAATCCGCGGCGGGTAGCAGCGCGACGAGGTTGGCAGCCGCCATGAGCAGCATCGCCAGCCATAGCGTGCGCTGCGCCGGGTCATGCCGGTTCCGGACCGTCCTGGGCAGCCGAATGGCGACGAACAGCAGGCAGACCAGCGCCACCAACGCCTCGACGACCTCGGTCACCGCTCACCGTCCGCTCAGCGCCGCCGTCACCGTGGGCGCGAGTCTGGTGAGACGGTCGACCTCGGAGGCGAGGTCGACCTCCGCGCGCACCGCGACCGCGGTGTCGGAGGCCCACAGTTCGGGCAGGTCGAGTTCGGTGCGCAGGTACAGCAGGCCGTCCCATATCTCGATCACCCGCCGGTAGGCCAACCAGTCCACGCCGCGCAGCCGCAGCCGGTCGGCCAGTGGGCCGGCGTCCGGGACCAACGCGATCCGCGGCGCGTGCGCACACAGCGCCGACCACAGCGGGTACAGCCTGCGCAGTGCTCGGTAGGCCCGCAGCCAGGTCCAAGCCGCGGTCAGCCGCGGGCCCAATGCGGGCAGGAAGGCGCCGCAGGTGACCAAGCTGGTCGCCAACACCTCGACAGGCCATGTCACGTCGTTGAATTCGTACGTCCAGCCCGTCAGGAAATTGACCACGAGGAAGCCGACGTCGTGCAGCATGCAGGCGGCGAACAGGGAGAAGCCGGTGGCCAACAGGATCAGGCCGGTCCACAGCCAGGACCGCGGGACGCGCCGTGACCAGCGCAGGCTCAAGGCCACCAGCACACAGCACACGGCACCGGAGTAGGCGTCCCACACCAGCCAGGGCACCTTGGGGAATGAACCGTCGGCGGGCAGTTCCGCGGTGGCCGTGGTGACCGCGAAAGTGACACAGACCAGCGCCCCGACCATGGCCTGCCTGCGCGCGTGGACCTTGGCCCTCGCAGGCGGCAGCACGGTGTGCAGGAAGAAGATCAGGAACAGGTTGGTGGCCAGCAGCAGGGCCACATAACTGAGGATGGTGTCCGCGCTATCGGGGGCACCCCACTGCATCCAGCCGAATTCCATCGGCAAGTCGGTGGTGAACACCGCGAAGATCATGAACAGCGCCAGCCACAGAGACCGCTGCGCCGGGTTGTGCCAGTTGCGGATCAGCCTCGGTAATCGCCAGAGCACGAAAACGTCGCCGACCACAGTGATCGCGACGACGAACCAGGTGAGGGCGCTCAACTGGGCTCCGGCCCCAGCGCATCGCCGAAGCGTCCGATGACCTCGGCATCCTCCGGTTCGGCCCGCTGCTCGCCTTGCTTCAGCCTGCCCGCGCGCTCCCAGATCAGGGTGGCGATCATCTCCGCCTCCTGCTCCTGGACGTCGGAGTAGCCGCCGCGGCCCAGCACTCGCCGGATCATGGTCGGGTCCAGGCTGGGCAGCAGCGCGTTGCGGCCCGCCTCGAACGCGGCGGAGCCGTGGTGATCGCTGATCAGGTGACCCAGCTCGTGCAGGATGATGTGCTCGCGGTGCACGGCCGCGGTGCCCGACTCGTAGAAGATGTAGTCGATGTGCTTGCCCTCCACCCACATCCCGCAGGGGGTGGAGCCGTCGGTTTCCACCGGGCACAGCTCGATGGGGCGGCCTCGGCGCTCGCCGAGGGAACGGCAGAACGCCTCGATAGTGAAGGGGCGCGGCAGCGTCAGGCCCGCGACACGGGTGTAACACCGTTCGCGCAACCTGCGTAGGGCGCTACCGCTGAGCCGAGACACGCGGCCATTCTGGCCTATCGCGGGGTGAATATCACGCAAAGCGGAAATGGGGCGCTTGTGACCTGCGCGGAAGGCGGCGTCCGCTTCCTCGGAGCGAACGCCGCCTTCACACACCTGTCAGGCTATTTCAGCCAGTTGCCATCCGACCGCCGCGGCGGCACTCGCCGCACGGCCGAGCACGCCGGACTCGACGTTGCTCGTGGTGTCGCAGGCCTGGTGGTAACACGGGTCATTGCCGCTGGCGATGCCGCTGACCTGGACTCCAATGGCCTTGAACGAGGCGTGGTCGGACCTGGCGCCGATGTTGAACGGCCGGGTCGCGATGCCCTTGCTCCGGAACCAGGCCTCGAACCGCTGCTGCAGCGCCGGGGTGTCGTTGTAGACACCCCAGGTGGTGGTGCCCTTGGCGCCCACCATGTCGAAGTTCAGGTACGACTTGATCTTCGACCGCTCGGCCGACGGCAGGTTGTTGGCGTAGTACCTGGAGCCGATCAGGCCCAGTTCCTCCGCGCCCCACCAGCCGAACCGCAGACGGTTCTTCGGTACCACCTTGTTCGAGGCGGCGGCCAGGGCGACCGACAACAGCGCCGAGGAGCCGGAGGCGTTGTCGTTGATGCCGGGGCCCGCGGTGACGCTGTCGAGGTGTGCTCCGAGGAACACCACGTTGTTCGCGTCACCCTGCGGCCAATCCGCGATCACGTTGTAGCCGGTCGCGCCGTTATGGCTGAACGTCTGCATCGTGGTCTGGAAGCCCGCGGCATCCAGGGTGGCCTTCACATAATCGGCGGAGGCCTTGTAGCCCGGCCTGCCGTGTGCCCGGTTCCCGCCGTTGCTGTTGGCAATGGACTGGAACCTGTTGATGTGCGTCATGACGGCGTCGCCGGGGATCTCCGGCGGCGGGGCAAGCACCTGCTGGACACTGCCCCGATCAGGGGCGGGGGCGGCAAGGCTTGCAGGCGCGGTCAGGGACACCGCGGTGGCCAGCGCTGTGCAAAAAGTCAGCGCCGTCGTCCATCTGGTGATCGTGCAGGGTTTCATCCGATCTCCTTTTATGCAGTTGTGGCCACTGCGTACGCAGCACGCCCTCGGCAGGGACCGAGGCAGGCAACGCGGCCGTGTTTCATCAGCCCGTGGCCAGTCCGCAACAAAGTCGTAACCGTGGCATCCGTTGTAGCCGGGCGCTGGTGTTGAATCCAGCGTTCAATTTTGACTTCAGATATTCCACCGAAGCCATGTCGCCCGGTTCGCCGAATGTCCGGTCACTGATGGCAGTCGCTTCAGGGCGCACCGGTCGGCGCGGTCAGGGAAACCGCTGTGGCCGGTGTGGCCGGTGTGGTGAACTTCGCGAGGGCCGGAGTCCACCGATCATTCATGCAGGGGGTCATTCGTTCTCCTTGTCTAGTTGTGCATCCACCGCCGCCGGCTACTGCCAGTCCCAACGGATGCCGTGCACGCCAGGGGAAAGATCAAGGCCGAGGAAGTGCACGGTGTTGGCGGTGGCCATGCGGAGTTCGTGCAGATCGCGCATGGGGGCCGTGGCACTGGCCTTCCAGGTGCGGTAGCAGCGGCTGGGTACCGCGGCAGGGTGGAACTCCACATTGAGGAGATATTCTCTGATCGGCATGCGCATTCCGCGCCACCAGCTGTTGGTGAGCTCGCCCAACCCGGAATGTCCGAATTCGAATTCCAACAGGTAGGTTTCGCCTTCGGCCAAGGGATGGTCGAAGATGAGTTCCAGCGCGGTAAGGCCGGCTGTCTGGTCGGTTTGCACCCGACCCAGTCGACTGTAACGCGCGCACCGAATATCAGGGATATTTCCATTTTCAGAGTGGTAGAAGGTTACGTAGCGGGCGACTTGAGGAGCAATCGCGCGGAATACCACTCGCGTGGTGATTCGCTGTTGATCGCGATTTCTCCCCACCTGGACATGTTCATGACAACTGAGCCATTCAAGCTGATCATCAGCCATGTATCCATTCCGCATGGCCAGTGCGTTGAGCCTGGCATGCATCGGGCTGATGGCGTTGAACGGGAGAAACTCCGGGCCGATCGGCGCCCTACGGCGCCGCGGACCGAGCAGAGCGACCAGCGAGTCCGCCGGTAGCTCCAGGATCTCCTCCAGTGCGTGCACGGCCCGCAGGGATTCCGCCCGTTCAGGGCGGCACCTGCCGCGCTGCCAGTAGCTCAGACTGGCCATGCTCACGCTGATGCCGCGGCTGCACAGCCGCATGTGGAGGCGCTCCAGGCTCAGACCTCGAGCCCGAATAGCCAGCCACAACGCCCTATCGAAGGGCCCAGTTCTCAGCACCCGTTCCAGTTCTTGTCCTACAGGGTTCGCCGCCCATCCCGGGTGCACGATGGGGGCGGGTTGCTCGTCCAATCGCGCGGGCATTTTCACTCCTCGCGACAACGTCAGGGGCGGCCGAGCTCATCGGTTTATCAACACTAGCGCCGATACCATGCCAGACGAAATAGGACGAATGCGCTCTGATTTTTCAAGATCTTAAGTTAGGCGCCAAACTTTCAATAGTCTCAACTGGGCCGGCGGTTGGTTCGTTCACGGGACAATGGTTTAGGCCTGACGGTGCTCCGGCGGGAGGCCTTCCAGCTCACGAACGCGGTCGAGCATCTCGGCGATGGAGGCGAGGCTCTGCGGCGAAACGCCGAAAGCACGCAGCGCGACGCCGCGGACAGAGGTGTCCTTCATGGCGTTGAGCAGGGCCAACTGCTTGTCGATGCGCTCGGCGGCGGCATCGTCGAGGAAGTAGGCGGGCGGCACGCCGAAGAACCCGGCCAGCGCCTCGAGGTGCTTCTTGGTCGGGTTGTCGCGTTCACCCTTACGGAGCAGCCAGATGTAGCTCTGCGAGATGTCCCCGCCCGCTGCGCGGACGGCTGCGGCCACCTCTTCGTTGCTGTACTCGCCCCTGCCCGCGGGGTGCACGGTCTTGAAAAGGTGGTTCAGCTTCTCGGCGAGGCTCTCCGGCCTCTTCGCGTCCACCACGGCAACCCCTCGTTTTCACCCACATGCTCTACTGGCGTAGACCATACCGGCCGGTACTCATCGACAGCAGTTGAAATTCTGTGCAACCTGAGTCTAAGCTCACCGGTGTCGACCTCAACTAGCGTAAAAGACGGACCACGAGTCCGGGTAGGGCTAGATCGGGATCGGCATGGCGGGGCCGTCGATCGGCACAGGGGGTGTACCGATCGCCTGGGGCCCGCCCTCGGTCGCCGATCGGAGCAGGGGGTGTTCCGATCGGCGATCGCGCTATTTCCCGGCTGAACCCATGGATCGCGGCGCCTTCCGTTTGCCCTTCGGCAAACGTTCATCGCGACCACGGTAACGCGGGCCGCCGCGGGGAGCCGATGAGGGTCAGCGGGTGAGTTCGGTGCCGAGGACTTCGGCCACCTCTTCGGCGCTGACGGCGCCTTCGCGGAGCAGGACGGGCTTGTCGCCGGTCAGGTCGACGATGGTGGAGGCGACCGGGTCGCCGGAAGGGCCGCCGTCAAGGTAGATCGGGACGTCGTCGCCGAGTTGAGCCTGGGCTTCCGCCGCGGTGCTCGCCGGTGGGCGGCCGGAGCGGTTCGCGCTGGACACCGCCATCGGGCCGACCTCCCGGAGGAGTTCCAGCGCCACCGGGTGCAGCGGCATGCGCAGCATGACGGTGCCGCGGGAATCGCCGAGGTCCCAGCTCAGTGACGGCGCGTGCGGCAGCACGATGGACAGCCCGCCGGGCCAGAAGGCCTCGATGAGCTGCCGGGCGCCGGAAGGCATCGTGAAGACGAGGCCGTCGATCGTGGTCCAGGAGCCGACCAGCACCGGCACCGGCAGGTCCCGGCCGCGGCCCTTGACCGCGAGTAGCTGGCTGACCGCGGCCGAGTCGAAGGCGTCGCAGCCGATGCCGTACACGGTGTCGGTGGGCAGCACCACCAACTGGCCCGCGCGCACCGCGCCGCCCGCTGCGGCGAGTCCCGCTTCCCTGGTGTCCGGACGACTGCAGTCATAGACCGTGCTCACGGTCACGATATTGGCATGTCCGCGAAGGAGGATGCTGAGCAGGTGACTGATCAGCACGATGTGTCGGCTTGGTACGCGGTGTTCGCCACGCGGGACGCCGCGCCGCTCTCGCCGCGGTATGCCGAGCTTGGGGCGGCGGTGGCGGCGGACGCCGAGACCTGCGCCCGCCTCGCCGCGCTGCCCGAGTGGTGCAGACAGCCGGTGCTGCTGCTGGCGGCGGTGCGGTATGTGACCGGATCGGTACCCACCGACGGCCCGGACCTGCTGCGCAGGCTGCGCGGATCGTGGGAGGCCATCGAGCGGGTGCTGCGCACGCGGCGGACGCAGACCAACGAGGTGAACCGCTGCTCGGTGCTGCTGCCCGCGCTGGCGCGGATTCCCGGTCCGCTGGCGGTGATCGAGGTCGGCGCGAGCGCCGGGTTGTGTCTGCACTTCGACAGCTACCGGTACTCCTATGCCACCTCTGACGGCACCGTGGAACTCGGTCCGGCGGATGCATCGGTCCGGTTGTCCTGCGCCGTGCGCGGCGAGGTCGCGCTGCCCACCGGTATTCCGGAGGTGGCGTGGCGGGGCGGGCTGGACCTGAACCCGATCCCGCTGCGCGAGCCGAGCGAGGTGGAGTGGCTGAAGTGCCTGGTCTGGCCCGATCAGCCCGGACGGGTGGAACGGCTCGACGCGGCGGTGGATTTCGCGCTGCGGAATCCGGTGCCGCTGCGCCAGGGTGACCTCGTCGACGACCTGCCCCGGCTCGCGGCCGAGGCGCCGCGAGATGCGCAGCTGGTGGTCATGCACTCGGCGGTGCTGCCCTACGTGCCGCTGGAGCGGCGCCTGGAGTTCGTGCGCCTGGTGCGCGAACTCGGCGGAGTGCGGGTGGCGATGGACAGCGCGACGGTGTTGGCACGCTTGGGGGTTGGGCGGGCGCGGCCGGACTCCACCGGCGAGGTGACCAAGGACGGCTGGGGCCCCAACTGGGTCACCCTCGACACCGAGATCGTGGCCAAAGTCCACCCACACGGTGAGTGGCTGGCCCCTCCCCCAACTCACTGAACCGTCATGATGACGCCCTGCGTCAACATCATGCGCCCCTGCGTCGGCATCATGACGCCCTAGGGCGTTCGCGGGGTGAGCTGCCCCCGATTCCAGCCTAGGGCTTTGGTGTTGGGATGCCGGGAATCTCCGCGAAGGGCATGTCGGACATCGCGGCAACGCCGCGGCGGGCATGTCCCACCTCATGTCACGCCGTGGCGGGCGTGCCCCAACGTCACGTCGCACCTTGGGCGGCATGCTGGACGTCACGTCACGCCGTGGCGGGCATGCCCCAACGTCGCCTCACGCCCTGGACGGCATGCTGGACGTCACGTCATGCCCTGGGCGGCATGCTGGGCGTCGCGTCACCCGTGGGCGGAGTTTTGGACGTCGCGTCACGTCGTGGGTGGCTCCCTCCCGTGGGCTTGGTTGACACAGAGTAATCGGGGCGTAACCAAATGTCCGATTGATCACCGTCGAGTGGCCCTGTGAGACTGCTCCGCATGGACGCCGCATCAGTACGGTCACGGTTTCGCATCGTCGGTATCTCATCGGCTTTGATACTGGGCCTGAGCCTGGTGGCCACGCCCGCCGCGACGGCTCAGCCTGGACTCATCAGTTGTGCGTTGGGCACCCAGGTGGGTACGTACGACCCTGGACTTACCCTCGCGCCGCAACAGGTGCGTTTCCATGCGGATGGCGTTGTTGGAGCTTGTGTTTCGACCAGTCGCCCCGACATCACCGGCGGGCAATTTTCCAGCGAGGGCATCGGAACCCTGAGCTGTGTCAGCGGATCGACGACAAACACCACCGTCTACCGCTGGAACACCGGGCACAAAAGCACTGTGAAGGGCACCGGGGCGGTCAACCTCAAGCCCAATGGCACGACCGTTCTGGTCCTGCTGGGCGAGGTCGTCTCGGGGCCCTTCACCGGCGCCACCGTCGCCCAGACCAAGGTGCTGCCTTCCACCGATCTCACCGCCTGCTTGGGCCGCGGAGTCGACAGCGTGAGCGGGCCGATCACCCTCACCGCGTTGGGTTAGACACGGCGAGCGGTCGCGAAGCGGGGCCGCCCCGAGAGATCGGGGTGGTCCGCGACCTCGGCGAGAATTCGGCGGGCCGCCAGCAGCGTGGGGACGGACTCGCCGTGGGTGTCGTCGTGTTCGATCGCCAGCAGGCCGCCGGGGCGGAGTAGCCGGGCGGCCACGGTGACCACGTGCCTGATCACGTCCAGGCCGTCCGGACCCCCGAAGACCGCTGCGGCGGGATCGTGGTCGGAGACCTCAGGCGGCACCGCGGTGCCTTGCGGGACGTAGGGCGGGTTGCACAGGACCAGGTCAACGGTGCCGTCCAGTGTGGACAACAGGGTCGGGTCGGCCACGTCGCCCGCGTGCAGGGTGATGGGGGTGTCGCCCGCGGCGGCTCGGGTGTCGGCGTTGTGGCGGGCCCACTTCAGGGCGTTGGGGTCGCGTTCCACGGCGTGGACCGCGGCGTCGGGGCGCGCGTTGGCGAAGCCGAGCGCGAGCGCGCCCGAGCCGGTGCAGAGGTCGACCACCAGCGGGTCGGCGACCTCGCGGAGGTTCGCGAGGGCCCACTCCAGTAGGAGGTCGGTCTCCGGGCGGGGGACGAAGACGCCGGGGCCGACGTCGAGGGTGATGGCGCCGATGTAGGCCTGGCCGGTGATGTGCTGGAGCGGTTCGCGGGAGGCGCGGCGCATCACCAGCTTGCGGAGTTGCTCGACCACGGGCGGGTCGACCAGCGGGACGAGGGGCAGCTTGGTGCGCTCGATGCCCAGCACGTGGGCGGCGAGTTGTTCGGCGTCGGCACGAGGGCTGTCGACGCCCGCCCTGGCCAGCAGCCGTTCGGCCTCGATCACCGCAAGGCGCAGGGGCTGTCGACTCATGGGCGCCACTCTTCCACGGCGCAAACCGCAAAGAGGCTTTGCAAAGGCGTTTTGCGGTTGTAGTCTCGGCTGCCGTGGACGAGGTGAAGTACGTCAGGGACGTGGAGACACTGCAGGCGGTGGCGCATCCGCTGCGGGTCCGGCTATTGGGGGCGCTGCGGGCGGACGGGCCTGCCACGGCCAGCGAGTTGGGCAGACGATTCGGGGAGAGCAGCGGGTCGACCAGCTACCACCTCCGGCAGTTGGCGAGGTTCGGCTTCGTCGGTGAGGACGAGCACCAGCCAAGCGGGCGCGAACGGCGCTGGCGTGCGCTGCACCGATACACCGACTTCAACGAGTCCGATTTCATCGGCAGCGAGCAGGGACGGCTGGCGCTCACCGCCATGCGCTCGCGGCAGCGCTCGATGCTCGCCGAGCACGCGGAGGCCTTCGAGGCGCAGACCTGGACGGGTGACTGGGTCGACGCGGCGGGCCAGTCCGACTACCGGCCCCGGTTGACGGCCGCCTCGGTTTTGGCGCTACAGAACCGGTTCGCCGGGCTGCTGCATGAATACGAGGAGCGGGATGCCGCGGCCTCGGACGCCGAGAAGGTCATGGTGTTCGTCGCGGCCTATCCGGTGCGGGCGTCGTGATCACGGCTGCCGCGGCGGAGCGGCGGTTCGCGTTGATCAACGCGCTGGTGTGGTTCCCGATTGGGTTGCAGGCCGTGACGATGGTGCTGCTGATGGGCTCCCGCGGCCTCGCGATCACCGATATTGGGTTGGTGTTCGCGCTGTACGGGGTCACGGTCGCCGCGCTGGAGTTACCCACCGGCGGGCTGGCCGACGTGGTGGGGCGGCGCCCGGTGTTGATGACAGCGGCGGTCATGTCGTTCGTCGCGGCGCTGCTGCTGGCGACCGCCACGGTGTGGTGGCAGTTCCTGGTCTACGCGGTGTGCAAGGGAGCCGCGAGGGCGCTGTCCACCGGGCCCGCCGAGGCCTGGTATGTCGACACCGTGCACGCGACCGATCCTGAGGCCTCGCTGCGGCGGGGGCTGTCGCGGGGACGCGCGGCAAGCTCGGTGGCACTGGCGGCGGGCATGCTGCTGGGCGGTGCGATTCCGCTCGCGCTGCCCGCCGATTTCACCATCACGCCGTTGGCGGTGCCGGTGCTGCTGGCGGCGTTGAGCTACGTGGCCTTGCTGGTCACCACACTGCTCCTGCTCACCGAGCCGCCGCGCGCCGTGGCGCGACCCGCGGTCGGCCGGCTCCTGCGCCAGGTGCCCGCGACAATCGGGCGGGGTGTCCGGCTGGTCACCGCGGACCGGGTGCTGGCGCGGGTGCTGCTGCCCGCCGTCGCCACCGGGATGGCAGTGGACTCCGTGGAACTGCTCTCCCCCGGTTGGCTGGCCGGGATTACGCCCGCGGCCAGCGGCGTATACGGGATGGCAGCGGCCTCGGGGTTTGTCGCCGGGGCGGCGGGCAGCGCGCTTGCCCCCGCCCTGGTGCGGCTACTGGGCAAGCCTTGGCGGACGGTCGTGGCTGGTGCCCTGCTCGCCGGGATATCGCTGCTGGCGTTCGGCTTGAGCGCCGGGTTGACCGGTGCCACGGCGTTGGCCGCCGCCGGGATGATCTTCCTGGGCGTGTACTTCGGGCTCGGGGTGATGGACCCGATCCGGTCCGAGCTCATGCACGGCCGAGTCGCCGCCACGGAGCGGGCCTCGGTGGTGTCGGTCGACTCGCTGCTGTTGCAGGCGGGCGGTGCGTTCAGCGCGACCGCGCTGGCGGCCGTGGCGGCATCCCGCGGCGTCGGCACCGCGTGGATGCTCGCGGCGGGCGCGCTCATGCTGGCGTCGCTGTTCTACTTCCGATTGCAGCCCGACGCTCGACGGCCGCGGCCTCCACGGCAGGCACAACTCGCGGCCACGCCCAGCGAGGTGTCGGAAGGAGTGTGAGGGCCAGACGTGCCCGACCGCCGCCACCCGCACGACAGGGACGACCCGAGGCCGCGCTCATCCTGACGTGGCTGTCCTGCTTCCGGTTGAAGCCCCTCAACCGGCAGCCGCGGCCCGCACGGCGGGCAGAGCCCGCGGCCACACCAGGCCAGATGCCCGCGGGAGCGTATAGGCCAGGAGTGCTCGACAGCCATCACCTTCTCGGCAGGCACCGCGCTCAGCGCGCCCCCGGCGAGGTGCACGCAGGAGTGGGAGTTGAGCGCCGTAGTCGACAGCCACCGCTCGCGGCAGGTGCGACTCGCGGCGCGCCGGCCGGGTGGGAGGGTCAGGCGTGGGCTGCTGCGGAGAGGCGTTCCTCGCGGTCGGCGGCGATCAGGGCGGCGAGGACGCCGTCGAGTTCGCCGTCCAGGACGTGGTCCAGGTTGTAGGCCTTGTAGTTCACCCGGTGGTCGGAGATGCGGTTCTCGGGGAAGTTGTAGGTGCGCACCCGCTCCGAGCGGTCGACCGTGCGGATCTGGCTCTTGCGGGTGGCCGATGCCTCCGCCTGTGCCTTCTCCTCGGCGATCACCTGGAGCCTGGCGCGCAGCACCTGCATGGCGCGCGCCTTGTTCTGTAGCTGGCTGCGCTCGTTCTGGCAGGACACCACGATCCCGGTGGGCAGGTGGGTGATGCGCACCGCGGAGTCCGTGGTGTTGACGCTCTGGCCGCCCTTGCCCGAGGAGCGGAATACGTCGACGCGCAGGTCCTTCTCGTCGATCTCGATCTCGACGTCCTCGACCTCCGGGTAGACCAGCACGCCGGCGGCGGAGGTGTGGATGCGGCCCTGGGTCTCAGTGACCGGCACCCGCTGGACCCGGTGCACGCCGCCTTCGAACTTCAGCCGCGCCCACACGCCTTCGAGCTCGCCCGCCTTGCCCTTGAGGACCACGGTCGCGTCCTTCACGCCGCCGAGGTCGGACTCCACCGAGTCCAGCACGTCGGCCTTCCAGCCCTGCCGCTCGGCGTAGCGCAGGTACATGCGCAGCAGGTCCGCGGCGAACAGCGCCGACTCCTCGCCGCCCTCGCCCGACTTGACCTCCAGCACCACATCCGACGCGTCGTAGGGGTCGCGCGGGAGCAGCAGCTCCGTCAGCCGGTGGTCAAGCTGGGGGATGCGCTCGGCCAGCGCGTCGGCCTCGACGGCGAACCCCGCGTCCTCGGTGGCCAGCTCGCGGGCCGCGACCAGGTCGGCGCGGGCCTGCTCCAGTTCCCTGATGGTGCGCACCACCGGGGTCAGCTCGGCGTAGCGGCGGCCCAGCTTGCGTGCCTGCGCGGCATCGGCGTGCACGTCCGGCTCGGACAGCCGCTGCTCCAACTCGGCGTACTCGCCGAGCAGCGACTGCAACGCCCTGGAATCCGTGCTCACCGCTGTTTCCCTTCACCGAAACGCAAGGCAGGACATGACAACGCCGCCTGCCCGACACGGGACAGGCGGCGTGCACGTCGCTACTTCTTGCGCTTGCCGTAGCGGGCCTCGAACCGCGCCACGCGGCCACCGGTGTCCAGAATCTTCTGCTTGCCGGTGTAGAACGGGTGGCAGTTCGCGCACACCTCGACGTGGATCGAACCGCTCTTGGCCGTGCTGCGGGTCGTGAACGTGTTGCCACAACCACAGGTGACCTGGGTGTCCACGTACTGCGGGTGGATGCCGCTCTTCATGCGAGGGGTCCTCTCGTGGAATGGCGCCGGGTCCCCAAAGGTGCCTCGGGGTGAACCGGAGCCGGACTCGACCTCCCAGTGTGCCAGATGTGCTGGTCACACCCGACACCGGGACGCAGTCCACTCAACGCCGCGGGCCCTGCCGTTGTTCCCGAGCACGCCAACCGCCGCGGGCACAAGGATTTCGCGCCGAACGGCTGCTGTCTGTGAATGTTGGGCTTCCAGTTAACGCCGTTGGCCGCACACATACGGCCGTCCGTCGCAGAAGCGCCTGTCGTCCACCCACAACGGTGACGGGGCGGAGCACGATGAACACGTGCTGTGCACAGTCGGCCACAGGCTCACGGTAGCCAGCTGGCTGGGAATCCCGATCTTGTTCGTCGCGGCGGTCTCTGGGCTGACGGCGCTGTTGATAACGCCGCTGCACGGGTTGATCACGGTGCCGGAACCGCTGTTCGGCGCGGCGGCGGGCATCACCATCGGCATCGGCGCGGACGTCGACTGGCGCTCGGAACGCCAGCGGAAGCTGTTACACGCGCCCTACGGACTCGCGGTGATCGCCCTGGGGGCGGCACTGAAGTCGCCGGAAGTACCTGCCGCACTGGCAATCGGCTTCGGGCTGCCCGCGGCGGTGCTGCTGGCGCTCAACATCCGGCTGGCGAGCACGGTGTGCAGACCCGAGACGGCGTTCCACACCAATCCGGAGCAGCAGCCCTCGCCAGGACGCCACCGAAAAGTGCGGGTGCCCAGCGGGGTATGAAAACGGCACCGCCCGAAGCCGGGCGGTGCCGCTCACGTACTGCCGGTTCAGTCCTCGTTGGACCCCGGGGTCGTCTTCGCGACCTGCATCAGGAACTCGATGTTGGTGCGGGACTTGCGGAGCCGGTCCAGCAGGAGGTCCAGCGCCTGCTGCTGGTCCAGGGAGTGCAGCACCCTGCGCAGCTTGTGGGTGACCGCCAGCTCGTCCGGGGAGAGCAGCAGCTCTTCCTTACGAGTACCGGAGGCGTCCACGTCGACGGCGGGGAAGACCCGCTTGTCGGCGATCTTGCGGTCCAGCTTGAGCTCGGCGTTGCCGGTGCCCTTGAACTCCTCGAAGATGACCGTGTCCATGGTGGAACCGGTCTCGACGAGCGCCGTGGCGAAGATCGTCAGCGAGCCGCCGCCCTCGATGTTGCGTGCCGCGCCGAGGAACCGCTTGGGCGGGTACAGCGCGGTGGAGTCCACACCACCGGAGAGGATGCGGCCCGAGGCGGGCGCGGCCAGGTTGTAGGCCCGGCCCAGTCGCGTGATCGAGTCGAGCAGCACGACCACGTCGTGGCCCATCTCGACCAGGCGCTTGGCGCGCTCGATGGACAGCTCGGCGACCGTGGTGTGGTCCGACGGCGGGCGGTCGAAGGTGGAGGCGATGACCTCACCCTTGACCGAGCGCTGCATGTCGGTGACCTCTTCCGGCCGCTCGTCGACGAGCACGACCATCAGATGGCACTCGGGGTTGTTCGTGGTGATCGCGTTGGCGATCGCCTGCAACACCGAGGTCTTACCCGCCTTGGGCGGCGAGACGATCAGGGCGCGCTGACCCTTGCCGATCGGCATCACCAGGTCGATCACGCGGGTGGTGAGCAGGTGCGGCTCGGTCTCGAGGCGCAACCGCTCGTTGGGGTAGAGCGGGGTCAGCTTGGTGAACTCGGGGCGCTTGCGCGCCGAGTCCGGGTCCTGGCCGTTGACCGCGTCCACCCGCACCAGCGGGTTGAACTTCTGCCGCTGCTGCTCGCCCTCGCGGGGCTGGCGGACGACGCCCTTGATGGCGTCACCGCGGCGCAGGCCGTACTTGCGGACCAGCGACAGCGAGACGTAGACGTCGCTCTGACCGGCGAGGTAGCCGGAGGTGCGGACGAACGCGTAGTTCTCCAGCACGTCCAGGATGCCCGCGACCGGCAGCAGCACGTCGTCCTCGCGGACCTCGGGCTCGTTGCCCCCGCCGGTGCTGCCGCCGCCTTCGCGACCGCGGCCTCGGCGACGGTCACGGAACCGGCGGCCGCGACGGCCACCGCGCTCGTCATCGTCGTCGTCCTGGTTGCCGCCCTGGCGGTCTTGGCGGTCCTGACGGTCCTGGTTGCCCGCGTTGGACCGCTCACCGCGCTCCGGCCGGTCACCCCGGTCGTTGCGGTCGTTGCGGTCGTTGCGGTCGTTGCGGTCGCCACGGTCGTTGTTGCGGTCGCCGCGCTCGCTCCGGTCGCCGCGCTCCCCGCGGTCACCACGCTCGCTGCGCTCGCCACGGTCGTTGCGCTCGCCACGGTCGCCACGGTCACCGCGCTGGTCGCCGTCACCGTTGGGGCTGCCCGCGGGGCGGCTGGCCGACCGGCGGCGGCGGTTGCGACGGCCGTCGCCCTCGTCGCCGGAGCGCTCGGTCTGCTCCGCGCCCTGCTCCGGCGCCTGCTCGGGGCGCCGTTCCTGGGTGGTGGTCGCCTCGGCGGCGGGACGGGCCTCCGTCTCCGTCGCAGGCTTGCTGCTCACGTCGATGGGAAGCGCCTCCTCTACGGCCCGCTGCGGGGTCTTGGTGGCACCGGACGCGGGTTCCACAGGCGCGTCGGATACCGACTC
The DNA here is from genome assembly GCF_056323685.1 of Actinorectispora metalli. NCBI lineage: Bacteria > Bacillati > Actinomycetota > Actinomycetes > Pseudonocardiales > Pseudonocardiaceae > Actinorectispora > Actinorectispora metalli. Next base: position 3,492,521 of record NZ_JBREYE010000001.1, on the reverse strand, counting down.
GGACCGGCTGGGGCTGGCACCCTGCGATGCCGCACTCTGCCGGTCCTTGATGGCAGCGATGAGGTCTCCCTTACGCATTCCGGCAGTGCCGCGAATGCCCAGCTCCCCGGCGAGCTCCCGAAGCTCGGCCAGCACCATGCCGGTCAGACCGGCACGGCGGCGCGCAGACGAGCCATTGGCTCCCGTGTTCTGGCTGGTCTGCTCACCCGCATCCGGCCCGCTCCCCTGGGCCTGCGATGGGGAAGCCCCATTGGTTGACTCGCTGCTCAGTAGATCGGTGTCGCTCACAAATGTCCTTCCTGACCGGCCCGCGCCTCCTACGACGGACCAGCGGTGCCGCTACCCGGCGGGACGCGGGGCAGCGCGCGAACCCTGGATGTGGCGGAACTCCGACGATGCGTGGCAATCACGAAACGACGGGGAACCGCCGACGTAGGGTTATCTCGGTCACTGCGATGGCCGGAAACTCGCCAGCGGCCAACCCACCGTTTGGGGCGGAGTTGACTCTCAGCGAGATTGCACCTCGGGGAATGTGGCCCGGGAACGATTACCGACGCCTGGCGCGCGGTGACTGATCGACCCTGAGAGTAGACGCCGATGAAGTTCCGTGCAACAACCGGTCACCGGCGCGCCGCGCCGTGTCGCCCATTTCGCTAGCCCGATCGTGTTCTCGCAGCTCCGGACGGCTGTGGACACGGCGGCACATGGGTGCCAAACCGTTACCTCGACCGGGTGCGGAACGCGGCTAGGAGATCACCTCTATGCGCGCGCCGCCGGTGTCCACGGGGAGCAGGTGCACGGTGAATCCCTCGGCCGAGCAGGGCAGCGTGCCGTCGGCGGGCAGGGCGAGCACCGTGGGCCCCGCGCCGGACACCACGGCGGGCACGCCCGCGGCCCGCAACCGGTGTACCAGGTCTGCCGTGGCGGGCCATGCGCCCGCCCGGTACGCCTGGTGCAGCCGGTCTTCGGTGGCGGAGAACAGCAGGTCAGGGGCGGTGGTGAAGGCGTGAACGGCCAGTGCGGCGCGGCCCGCGGTGAACGCGGCGTCGGTGTGCGGGACCGAGTCGGGCAGCAGCCCTCGGGTGATCGCGGTGGCCGACCGGTCCTGCGGCACCAGCAGCAGCGTGTTGAGCTCGGAATGCGGTTGCAGGCGAACGGATTTGAACCTGTCGCCTTCCCGCCAGGCCACCGCGAGCCCGCCGAACATCGCCGCCGCCGCGTTGTCGGCGTGTCCCTCGAAGCTCGCGGCGAGGTCCAGCGCCGCCTCGTCCAGCTCCTGCCCGGCCAGCCCGTAGGCCGCGGCGACACCCGCGACCACGGCGGCGGCCGATGAGCCAAGACCACGCGAATGGGGGACACGGTTGTGGCAGCGCAGCGCCAGTCCCGGCAGCTCCAGGCCCAGCTTGCCCGCGGCGGCGTGCAGCGCCCGCACCACGAGGTGACCTTCGTCTCGCGGCACCTCGGCGGCGCCCTCCCCCGCCACCTCGATGCTCAGCCCGCCCCCGGTGACCTCGACCTCCACCTCGTCGTACAGCCCTAGCGCCAACCCGAGCGCGTCGAAGCCGGGACCGAGATTGGCGGAGGAGGCGGGCACCGTCACCTTGATCCGGCGCGCGGCGAGGTCAGTCACGGTCGATCTCCTCGTGAGTGAGTTGTTCGGTTCTCACCCAATGATCACTCACGAGGTCAGCTCAGGTGCAGGGCGTGCGCGACGGCGTGCGGGTCCACCGGCAGCGGCTCGACCTCGATGTGGGTGGACAGCGCGGTCTCGGGGTCCTTGAGGCCGTGCCCGGTGACGGTGCAGACCACCAGCGAACCAGCAGGCAGCAGGTCGGCGGAGTCTTCCCGGTCGGCCAGCGCCAGCAGGCCTGCGACGCTGGACGCGGAGGCGGGCTCCACGAACACGCCCTCGCGGGCGGCGAGCAGGCGGTACGCGGTGAGGATCTGCTCGTCGGTGACCGCGTCGAACAGGCCGTTCGACTCGTCGCGCGCGGTCACCGCGCCTGCCCAGGAGGCGGGGTTGCCGACGCGGATGGCGGTGGCGATGGTCTCCGGGTGCGGCACCGGTTCGCCGTGGACCAGCGGGGCGGCGCCCGCGGCCTGGAAGCCGAACATGCGCGGCGCGGTGGTGATCAGGTCGTCGGCGAGGTACTCGCGGTAGCCCTTCCAGTACGCGGTGATGTTGCCCGCGTTGCCCACCGGCAGGCAGTGCACGTCGGGCGCGCGGCCGAGGGCGTCCACGATCTCGAAGGACGCGGTCTTCTGGCCTTCCAGCCGGACCGGGTTGACGGAGTTGACCAGCTCGATGGGGAACTCGGCCGAGGTCTTGCGGGCCAGTTCGAGGCAGTCGTCGAAGTTGCCGTCGACCTGGAGCAGCTTGGCGCCGTGCACCACGGCCTGGGCCAGTTTGCCGCGGGCGATCTTGCCGCGGGGCACCAGCACCGCGCAGGTCATGCCGGCGCGGCCCGCGTAGGCGGCGGCCGAGGCGGAGGTGTTGCCGGTGGAGGCGCAGATGACGGCCTTGGCGCCGGTGGCGAGCGCGTGGGTGATGGCCGCGGTCATGCCGCGGTCCTTGAACGATCCGGTGGGGTTGAGGCCCTCGACCTTGAGCAGCACCCGGCAGCCGGTGCGCTCGCTGAGGTAGGGCGCCTCGACCAGCGGTGTGCCACCCTCCCCGAGGGTGATCACCTTGGCGCCCGCAGGCATCGGCACCCGGTCCGGGTAAGCCCCGATCACGCCCGGCCAGTGGCCGCGCAGGGACGCTCGCGCGGTAGTCATGTGTCTTCTCCCTCGACGCGCATCACGCTGACCACCTCGCGCACCACCGGCAGCCCCGCGATCTTGTCCACGGTGGACTGCAACGCGGCGTCGGGTGCGGCGTGGGTGACGACGACAAGACTCGCGTCCGTGTCGGCGCCGGAACCCCGGTTCTGCTGGCGGACGGCGGCGATGCTCACCTCGTGTTCGGCGAAGACACCGGCCACCTGCAACAGCACTCCCGGGCGGTCGGCCACGTCGAGGCTGATGTGGTAGCGGGTCAGGGTCTGACCCATCGGTTGGATCGGCAGTGCGGCATAGGCGGATTCGCGCGGCCCTCGGCCGCCGACGACCCGGTTGCGGGCCACCGCGACCAGGTCGCCGAGCACGGCGCTGGCGGTGGGGGCACCACCCGCGCCCTGCCCGTAGAACATGAGCTGACCGGCGGCCTCCGCCTCAACGAACACCGCGTTGAAGGCGCCGTTGACGCCTGCCAGCGGGTGGCTGCGGGGAATCATCGCCGGGTGCACCCGCACCGCGACGGCCTCGCCGCCGTCGCGTTCCTCGCGCTCGCAGATGGCCAGCAGCTTGACGGTGCGGTCCAGCGAGCGGGCGGCGGCGATATCGGCGGAGGTGACCGCGGCGATGCCCTCGCGGTAGACGTCGGCGGCGGTGACGCGGGTGTGGAAGGCCAGCGAGGCGAGGATGGCGGCCTTGGCGGCGGCGTCGAAGCCGTCCACGTCGGCGGTGGGATCGGCCTCGGCGTAGCCCAGCCGGGTGGCCTCGTCCAGCGCCTCGGCGTAGCTGAGGCCGGTGTCGGCCATCGAGCTGAGGATGAAGTTGGTGGTGCCGTTGACGATGCCCATCACGCGGGTGATGCGATCCCCGGCCAGCGATTCGCGCAGCGGGCGCAGCAGCGGGATGGCGCCCGCGACGGCGGCTTCGAAGTACAGGTCGGAACCGGAGGTGTCGGCGGCGGAGAACAACTCTGCGCCGCATTCGGCCAGCAGCGCCTTATTCGCGGTGACCACGGATTTCCCGCCGCGCAGCGCGTCCAGCAGCAGCGTGCGGGCGGGCTCGATGCCACCGACCACCTCGACCACCACGTCGACGTCGCTGCGGACGAGGGCGGCGGCGTCGGTGGTGAGCAGTTCGGCGGGGACCTCGCGGTGGCGGTGCGGACGGCGGACGGCGATCCCGGTCAACTCGACCGGCGCGCCGACTCTGGCGGCCAGGTCGCCTGCCTGCTCGTGCAGCAGCCGCGCAACCTGGGTGCCGACGGTGCCACAGCCGAGCAGTGCAACCCTGACCGGTTTGTCAGGCACCGTCCACCTCCAGGCTCAGCAGATCGTCCACGGTTTCACGACGCAGCAGGAGCCGCGACTGACCATCGGCGACGGCGACGACGGCGGGGCGGGGCAGGCCGTTGTAGCGGCTTGCCATCGCGTAGCAGTAGGCGCCGGTGGCGGGCACCGCGATCAGGTCGCCGACCGCGAGGTCCGCGGGCAGCCAGCAGTCTCGGACGACCACGTCACCGGACTCGCAGTGCTTGCCGACGACTCGGCTCAGCACCGCGGGCGGGTCCAGGTTCTCACCCGGAGTGTCCGAATCGGCCACTTCATGGCTGGCCTCACAGCTTCGGGACACCAGGCGGCAGTCGTAGACGGCGTCGTACAGCGCGGTGCGGATGTTGTCGCTCATCCCGCCGTCGACGCTGACGTAGCGGCGGCCCGCGCCGCCGGAGAGCACCAGGTCCTTGAGCGTGCCGACCTCGTACAGGGTCACGGTGCTGGGTCCAACGATGGCCCGGCCCGGCTCAACGGCCATCGCGGGCAGCGGAAGCTCGGCCAGCGCGCATTCGCGTTCCACGATGTGGCCTAGCTTGTCGGCCAGGTCGCGCACCGGCGGCGGGTCGTCGTCGGGGGTGTAGGAGATGCCGAAGCCGCCGCCGAGGTCGACGGTGGCCAGCGCGGCGATCGCGTCCTCGCCGTGCTCCTTGCGGAGGTCGGCGAGCAGCCCGATGACGCGGTGCGCGGCGACCTCGAAGCCGTCGGCGTCGAAGATCTGGGAGCCGATGTGGCTGTGCAGGCCCGCGAGCACCAGCCCCTCGGAGCGGAGGATGCGCCGCGCGGCCTCGGCGGCGTCGCCGTCGGCCAGCGAGAAGCCGAACTTCTGGTCCTCGTGGGCGGTGGCGATGAACTCGTGGGTGTGCGCCTCGACGCCGACGGTGACCCTGATCAGCACGTTCTGCTTGATGCCGCGCTCGGCGGCCAGCACGTCCAGCCGGGCGAGCTCGTAGTAGGAGTCGACGACGACGGTGCCGATGCCGGCCTCCAGCGCGGCGACCAGTTCGGCGACGGACTTGTTGTTGCCGTGCATGGTGATCCGCTCGGGCGGGAAGCCCGCGCGCAGCGCGATCGCCAGTTCGCCGCCGCTGCACACGTCCAGGCTCAGGCCCTCTTCGGCCACCCAGCGGGCGATCGCGACGCACAAGAAGGCCTTCGAGGCGTAGTGCACGCGGGCGGGGTCGCCGAAGGCCTCGGCGAACTCGCGGCAGCGGGAGCGGAAGTCGGCCTCGTCCACCACGAACAGGGGGGTGCCGTACTGCGCGGCGAGGTCGCGCACGTCGACGCCCGCCAACGTGACCACGCCGTCCTCGGCGCGCCTGGCATGGCGCGGCCAGACCGCCGGGTGCAGCAGGTCAAGGTCCGCGGCGGTGGTCGGCCGCTGGCCCGCGGTGTTGGCCGGGACCATGACGTCGGCGTGCCGGGGTCCGGCGGGGTGCGCTCTCACATTCGCTCCGGTGCGCTCACGCCCAACAGCGCGAGGCCGTTGGCGAGTACCTGGCGGGCGGCGTCGTTGAGCGCCAGCCGGGAATAGGTCAGTGGGGTGGGGTTCTCGTCGCCGCGCGGCAGCACGCGGCACTCGTCGTACCACTTGTGGTAGGCGCTGGCGAGTTCCTCGAGGTAGCGGGCGACGCGGTGCGGCTCCCGCAACTCGGCCGCGGTGGCGACCACTCTCGGGTACTCGCCGATGGTGCGGATCAGCGCGCCGTCCTTCTCGTGGGTGAGCAGGCCGAGGTCGACCTCGGACGGGTCCTTCTTCGCGATGCCGAGGTCGGCGGCGTTGCGCAGCACCGAGGCCAGCCGGGCGTGCGCGTACTGCACGTAGAACACGGGGTTCTCGTTGCTGCGCCGGGAGTACAGGTCGAGGTCGATGTCCAGCGAGGAGTCCACCGAGGAGCGGATCATCGAGTACCGGGCGGCGTCGACGCCGACGGCGCCGACGATGTCGTCCATGCTGATGACGTTGCCCGCGCGCTTGCTCATCCGGACCGGCTTGCCGTCCTTGACCAGGTTGACCAGCTGGCCGATGAGCACCTCGACGGTGCCGGGGTCGTCGCCCATCGCGGCGGCCGCGGCCTTGAGCCGGGCGATGTAGCCGTGGTGGTCCGCGCCGAGCATGTAGATGCACAGGTCGAAGCCGCGGGCGCGCTTGTCCTGGAAGTAGGCGATGTCGCCCGCGATGTAGGCGGGGTTGCCGTCGCTCTTGATGACGGGGCGGTCCTTGTCGTCACCGAATTCGGTGGACTTCAGCCACCAGGCGCCCTCGGAGAAGTAGAGGCGGCCGGACTCCTTGAGCACGTTGACGCACTTCTCCACCGCGCCGGAGGCGTGGAAGGAGTCCTCGTGGGTGTAGACGTCGAAGTCGGTGCCGAACTCGTGCAGCGACTGCTTGACCTGCTCGAACATCAGCCCGACACCGATCCGGCGGAACGTCTCGTGGCGCTGTTCGGCGGGCTGCTCCAGCGCGCCGGGCTCCTGCCGCACCACCTCTTGGGCGACCTCGCCGATGTAGTCGCCCGCGTAGCCGTCCTCGGGGGTCGGCTCGCCCTGCGCGGCGGCGAGCAGCGACCGCACGAAGCGGTCGATCTGGGCGCCCGCGTCGTTGAAGTAGTACTCCCTGGTGACCGCGGCGCCCTGGGCGGCAAGCACCCGGCCCAGAGCGTCGCCGACGGCAGCCCAGCGGACGCCGCCGATGTGCAGCGGGCCGGTGGGGTTGGCGGAGACGAACTCCAGGTTGATCTTCAGCCCCGCGTACTTGTCGGTGCGGCCGTAGCCCTCACCCGCGGCGAGCACGTCCCGGACGATCGCGCCCTGGGCGTCGGCGGCGAGCCGGAGGTTGAGGAAGCCGGGGCCCGCGACCTCGGCGACGTCGATGCCCTCGGCCGCCGACAGCGCCTCGGCCAGCCAGCCCGCCAGCTCGCGGGGGTTCACACCGAGCCGCTTGGCGACCTGCATCGCCAGGTTGGTGGCGTAGTCGCCGTGCTCGGGATTTCGGGGTCGCTCCACCGTCACGGCGTCGGGCAGCACCGCGGTGTCCAGCCCTCGGCTGGTCAGCACCTCGGTGGCGACGGAATGGACCTTCTCGGCAAGCGCTGCGGGAGTCATCGCCGACCAGTCTAGGAGGTGGGGTGCAGGGCTTTTTCACCCGCGTTCACCCGCGTGAGGCAGGCGTGAGGGCGGTCGCTATTGTGGACAAGCGGGGCCGTTTGGCCCAACTCATCCCCCGCTCATCACCGTTTCACAACGGCACTCCTTAGAATGGCGCCCGCAGCGCGCGGCTCCCCTGCTTTCCCCAGGGTCGCGGGCTCACCGGATGCCACAGGACAGCGAGGACCCACGAGGCATGGCCAGCGCAAAAGGTAGCAAGATCGTCAGCAAGGCTCGCAACACGCGCGGCAACGTCGTGGCGAAGAAGGAGACCCCCTGGGGCCTGATCGCGGGCATCGTGGTGGTGCTGCTCTTCGCCGGCGCCGCGGTCGGCTGGCCGGTCTATGAGGTCTACAAGAAGAACGAGCGCGAAGCCGCGCTGGCCAAGTGGAAGCCCTCGAACGAGAACCAGGACCCGTCCAAGGACATCCCTGGCGTCGAGACGGCCTCCTACGTCGCGCAGCGGCACGTCACCCCGGACCAACGGGTCGCTTACGACAAGACCCCGCCGTTCGGTGGCCCGCACGACAACGTCTGGGCGGCCTGCACCGGCATCGTCTACGACAAGCCGGTCCGCAACGAGAACATGGTGCACTCCCTGGAGCACGGCACGGTCTGGATCGCCTACAACCCGGACCAGATCAAGGGTGCCGACCTGGACGGCCTGAAGAAGAAGGTCGAAGGCCAGGAGTACATGGCGATCTCGCCGTACCCCGGCCTGGACAAGCCGCTCTCGCTGCAGTCCTGGGGACACCGCCTCAAGGTGGACAACGCGACCGACGAGCGGATCGACCACTTCATCTCCGCGCTGCGCGCAAACCGCTTCCAGCACCCTGAGCCGGACGGCCGCTGCGACGCGATCCCCGGCAACTTCGACGTGGACAACCCGCCGCCGTTCGTGGGCACCCCGCCCGGTCCCGAGGGCGTGCCGATGACCGGTGGCACCGACGCGACGCAGTCCGGCCAGATGGGCACCCCGGGCGCTCCGACCAGCGGTGCGACCTCGGCTCCCGTGGTTCCGCCCACCGGTGGCGGCGCCGCGCCGGGCAAGCCCGCGGGTGACAAGGAGCCCGCGCAGCAGCCCAAGCCCGCACCGACCAAGCCCCAGAACCCGCCGCCGCCCGCGCAGCAGCCGCCCGCGCCGCCGCAGACGACCAAGCCCGGCGGAATACTGCCGTGGCTGCCGGGGAACGGCGGCTGATGACCGAGCACGACCAGGACCTGGCCGGTATCGACACCGATACCGGCCAGTCCGCGCGTCAGCAGCCCGCGTGGGTAAAGGTTTTCGTCGTGGTGGCCGCTTCGCTGGCGCTGCTCCTCGTGGGTGCGGCGGGCGGCCTGCTGATCGGCCTGTCCGGCGACGATCAGGCGACCCCGGGCGCGAACTCGGTGGATGTCGGGTTCGCCCAGGACATGTCGTACCACCACGACCAGGCCGTGCAGATGGCGGTGATCGTCGGTCGCACCACCACGGACAAGGCGATCAAGCAGCTTGCCTTCGACATCGAGTCCAATCAGCTTCAGCAGATCGGCCGGATGCGCGGCTACCTCGACCTGTGGAACCAGCCCGAGCTGACCTCCGGCAACAACCGGATGGCGTGGATGCAGGGCGGTCACGGCCACGGCGGCTCGGCGTCCATGCCTGCCCCGCAGCCGGGCAGGCCGATGCCGGGGATGGCCAACCAGGATGAGATGAAGCAGCTTCGCTCGATGCCCGCCGGGCCTGAGCAGGACACCTTGTTCCTCCAGCTCATGCTGCGGCACCACCTTGGCGGTTCCGGCATGGCCCAATACGGTAAGGAGAACGCCACCACCTCGCAGGTGCGCAACCTCGCCGACGCCATCCTGCGCACGCAGGAACCCGAGGCCAAGATCATGGAGCAGATGCTGGCCGAGCGCGGCGCCAAGCCGCTGCCCTACCCGTGACCACTTTTGCCGCCTAGCTCAAGTTACTGAGCGGTAGTAGCCTGGGGAACTCAGCCGAATCCCTCAGGGGGTCAGTGATGACCACAGTGGACCCAGCAGAGCACACGGCGGGCAATGTCCGTGCCGCGGCCGCCGAGCAGAGCGCGCCGCCGGGTGGGGCGCAGGTCAGCGAGGCTCAGGCGAGGAAGGTCGCGGAGGCCGCGCGACAGTCCGACTGGGACAAACCCAGCTTCGGCAAGGAGCTTTTCCTCGGCCACTTCCGGCTGGACCTCATTCACCCGCATCCGCAGGGTGATCCGGAGGCGGTCGCCCGCGGCGAGGCGTTCCTTGCCACGCTGCGGGCGTTTTGCGAGGACAAGGTGGACGGCCTGCTCATCGAGCGCGAGGCCAAGATCCCCGACGATGTGATCAACGGGCTGAAGGAACTCGGCGCGCTCGGTATGAAGATCGACACCGAGTACGGCGGGCTCGGGCTGTCCCAGGTGTACTACAACCGGGCGCTGATGATCGCCGGTTCCGCCCACCCCTCGCTGGGTGCGCTGCTGTCGGCGCACCAGTCGATCGGCGTGCCGCAGCCGCTGAAGACCTTCGGTACCGAGGAGCAGAAGCGGGAGTTCCTGCCGCGCTGCGCCAGCACCGACATCACCGCGTTCCTGCTGACCGAACCCGACGTGGGCAGCGACCCCGCCCGGCTGGCCACCACCGCCGTCCCCGATGGCGATGACTACGTGCTGGACGGCGTGAAGCTGTGGACCACCAACGGCGTGATCTCCGATCTGCTGGTGGTGATGGCCAGGGTGCCCGAGCATGACGGGCAGCGCGGCGGGATCACCGCGTTCGTGGTCGAGGCCGACGCGCCGGGGATCACCGTGGAGCACCGCAACGCGTTCATGGGGTTGCGCGGCATCGAGAACGGCGTGACGCGCTTCCACCGGGTGAAGGTGCCCGCCCGCAACCGGATCGGCAAGGAGGGGCAGGGCCTGAAGATCGCCCTGACCACCTTGAACACCGGTCGGCTGTCGCTGCCCGCCCTGTGCGCGGGCGCGTCCAAGTGGTGTCTGAAGATCGCCAGGGAGTGGTCGTCGGAGCGAGTGCAGTGGGGTCTGCCGGTCGGCAAGCACGAGGCGATCTCCGGCAAGATCGCGTTCATCGCCGCGACCACGTTCGCGTTGGAGGCGGTGCTGGAGCTGTCCAGCGAACTCGCCGACGCGCACAGCGCGGACATCCGCATCGAGGCTGCGCTGGCCAAGCTCTACGGCTCGGAGATGGCCTGGCTGATCGCCGACGAGCTCGTGCAGATCCGCGGCGGTCGCGGGTATGAGACCGCCGAATCCCTTGCCGCCCGCGGGGAACGCGGGGTGCCCGCCGAGCAGCTGCTGCGAGATCTGCGGATCAACCGGATCTTCGAGGGCTCCACCGAGATCATGCACCTGCTCATCGCCAGGGAGGCGGTGGACGCGCACCTGTCGGTGGCGGGCGAGATCATCGATCCCGAGGCGAGCTTCAACGACAAGGCCAAGGCCGCGGGCAAGGCGAGTGCGTTCTACGCGCGTTGGCTGCCCACCCTGGTCACCGGCAAGGGCCACCTGCCCGCCGCGTACGCCGAGTTCGGTCCGCTGGCCAGGCACCTGCGGTTCGTGGAACGCGGCAGCAGGCGGCTGGCGCGGCAGACCTTCTACGCGATGTCGCGGTGGCAGGCCAAGATGGAGCGCAAGCAGCGGTTCCTGGCCAGGATCGTCGACATCGGCGCCGAGCTGTTCGCGATGAGCGCGAGCTGTGTGCGGGCGGAGATGCTGGCCAAGCAGGACGCCGACAAGGGCACCTCGGCCCGGCAACTGGCGGATGTGTTCTGTCGGCAGGCGACGGTGCGGGTGGAGCAGTTGTTCGACGAGCTGTGGACCAACACCGACGATGCCGACAACCGGCTGGTCCGTGAGGTGCTGGCGGGCAGGCACCAGTGGCTGGAGGACGGCGTGCTCGACCCGTCGGTGCCCGGCCCGTGGATCGCCGACGCGGCGCCGGGGGCTTCGGTGAAGGAGAACGTGCACCGCAAGATCCCCCGCGGCTGACCCGATTTCGCCGGGTCAAACCCCGGATGCGACACCTGTTCGGGTAGTGCGGCGCTGCGCGCCGTACTACCCGGCGTCGCGGGCTCCCCCTGTCGGGCAACGACTCGGGTGACGGTCGCGGCAGCCGTTTTCCCGATCTTCGCAAGGGTATTTCCACCGCAACTTCCGTGGCGCGCCACCAGCACAAACGCCCTGGAAGGAGCGACCCATGTTTTCGTGGAACCTGACGGTGCTGTTCGGATATCTGCCCGCAGCGCTGGGAATGACCATCGCGCCGCCTGCCGCGCAGCCCCCGACGCAGGCCGAGATTCGCGTGAACGCGGATTTCCCCGGTGAGGTCATCGTCCTGACCAATCAGCACCGACAAAAGAACGGCTGTGGCCCGGTGACCGCCAACGGCCCGCTGACCAAGGCGGCCAGGGGGCACAGCCAGGACATGGCCAACCGGAACTACCTGTCGCACACCGACCCCGCGGGCCGCAACCCCGGTCAGCGCATCTCCGCGGCGGGCTACCCCGCCAAGCAGTGGGGCGAGAACATCGCCGGTGGACAGGCCAGCCCCACGCAGGTGGTGAATGACTGGATGGCCAGCCCCGGCCACCGCCGCAACATCCTCGACTGCAACTTCAAGGAAATCGGCGTCGGTTACGCGGCGAACCCCAACAGCACCTACGACGTGTATTGGGCCCAGGAGTTCGGCACCGCGAAGTAACAACAACGGAAAGAGTCGCCCCGTACACGCGGGGTGACTCTTTTTCTGTCCCATCTGGGACTCACTTAAGTTACCAATCTTCACAGTCCGTGCCCCCAAACGGCCAATTGACTTGGATGGCGGTCGAATTTCTACTTGAGGCACCCAAAGAAAGACGGGCGTGCCTCCCCTGTCGTTTTTCGGCACTCCTGTCTTTTCCCTACTCGGCGATGCCCTCCCAGCGACCCCCGCGTCAGGCATCGTCGGAAGGAGCCCTGCCCATGCGACAGATTCGACTGCCCTTCCTCGTGGCGGGCCTGGCCCTCGCCGTGGCCACCACGACCGCGCCCGCCCAGGCGGCCCCACCCGGGCCGGAACGCGCCGCGAGCGCCGCCGACCAGGCCGCCGACCGCGGCGTCGGCGAGTTGCGCCACGGCGCCGAGGAGGACTTCCACCGCGTCGGCCTCACCCCCGGCGGCGCGGGCCTGTTCTACGCCGCCTACGAGCGCACCTACCGCGGCCTTCCCGTCGTGGACGGTGACGCGGTGGTCGTCGTGGACGGCGCGGGCAACCTGCGTGGCTCCAGCGCCGCGCCGACCGCCCCGATCGCGGTCGACACGACGGCCCGCGTGCCCGCCGACGCGGCCACGGCCGCCGCCCGCGGCCAGCTGCCCATCGTGGACAGCGTCGAGCAGCCGCGCCTGGTGGTGTTGGCGGGCGCCCAACCGCGGTTGGCGCACGAGGTGCTCGTGCACGGGGCCACCGCGAACGCGCCCAGCAAGCTGCACGTCTTCGTGGACGCCCAGACCGGCGCCGTGCTGCACACCCGCGACGATGTCAAGGCGGGCACCGGCAACAGCTACTACAACGGAAACAGCGTGCCCATCGACACCACGTCCTCTGGCGGCCAGTACTCCACAGTGGACCCCAACCGCCGCAACCTGAGCTGCGGGTCGAACAGCACCAAGCGCCCCTACACCGGACCGGACGACAACTGGGGCAACGGCTCCGGCACCGACCTGGAGACGGCGTGCGTCGACGCGCTCTATGCCGCGCAGACCGAGTGGAAGATGCTCAAGGAATGGCTGGGCCGCGACGGTTTCAACGGCAGCGGCGGCGGCTTCCCGGCCTACGTCGGCCTCAACGCCGTCAACGCGTACTGGAACGGAAGCTCGACGGCTTTCGGTCACTCCAGCGACAACCAGCGCCAGGTGGTGCCGATGGACGTGGTTGGCCACGAGTACGGCCACGCCATCTTCCAGAACACCCCCGGCGGTTCCGGCGGTGGCCGTGAGACGGGCGGGCTGAACGAGTCCACCGGCGACATTTTCGGTGCGCTCACCGAGGCCTACGCCAACAACCCGAACGACCCGTTCGACTATGAGGTCGGCGAAGAGGTCAACCTCGCGGGTCGCGGCCCGATCCGCTACATGCACGACCCGTCCAGGGTGAACCACCCGAACTGCTACAGCGCCAGCATCCCCAATACGGAGGTGCACGCGGCGGCAGGCCCGCAGAACCACTGGTTCTACCTGCTGGCCGAAGGCACCAACCCCGGTGGCGGCAAGCCCACCAGCCCGACGTGCAACAACACCACGATCACCGGCATCGGCGTGCAGAACGCCGCTAAGATCTTCTACAACGGCCTGTTGAAGAAGACCAGCGGCTGGACCCACGCAGCGGCGCGCAAGGCCACCCTTGAGGCGGCCAAGGCACTGTTCCCGACCGGCTGCACCGAGTTCAACACGACGAAGGCGGCCTGGGAGGCCGTTAGCGTGCGTGCGGTCTCGGGCGAACCGACCTGCTAGCAAGTAGCTATGGCGGCGCCGCGTTCCGACGCGGCGCCGCTGTGGCATAACAGCGGGCGGATGGTGATCGGCCTGGAGAGGTTCGGTGGCACGCCGCAGTGTTCGTCCAGCGGGATGAATCGCCTCGGCGCCAGCGGATCATCGGGAGTGGGAAGGATGAGGATCGATCGCAAGGCCCACAGGGGTTTGCCGTGGTACTTCCAGACGATGCGTTCTGGCCGGAAGAAGTCGGTGTCGGGGAAGCGGACGAGGCGGTAGGCGGTGGCATCGCTGGGACCGCGGAGGATGAGGACGTCTGAGCAGTCGGAGTGGTGAAAGGCGGCGGCCACGAGTTGTGGGGACTCCCGCGGCCCGAAGATGAAGAGGGTCCAGCCGCGCAGCCGCAGTTCGCTGAGTAGATCCTCAAGATCCAGTTGGCGGATTTCCCTGTCCATATCGGCTCCCTCCCGATCCGCGGAGGCGGACCGGCATGGTCGGGGGGCATGCCAGTCCGCCAACCAAGACGCTAGAAGTGCTTCGTAACTTCTAGTGACAAATCAGTGACCAAGAGGAGTCGGCTTCTGGCCCTTCAACCGCGCGTGGCATCGTGGATGAGGAACCCTGTACGCGGAGGTGGCTTGGTGGCCAGGACGCAAGCAGCATCGGGTGTTGGGTCGCGGGTGGCGGAGGAGCGGAAGCTGGCCGGCTTGAAGCAAGCCGAGTTGGCTCGTTCCGCTCACATCTCATTGAGCCTGCTGCGCAAGGTGGAACAGGGGGCGGCGCCCGCCTCCCCGGCATTTGTCAGTGCGGTCGCACAGGCTCTGGGGATCGGAGTCGCCGATCTGCTGGAGCAGCCGTATCAGCGGGTAAGCAGGGACGATCGGGATGTGTTTTCGGCCGTCGGGCCGATTCGGCGGGAGATCGCCGCCTACCGCATGGAGCCCATAGACGGAACACCCGTGCGCGAGTTGCACCTGGTCGCCGCGGATGTGGCGAAAGCATCCAAGCTCAGGCACTCGGCCAGCTTGGTCCAACTGGGAGCAGAACTGCCCGGGCTGCTGGTCGAACTGCGCGCGGCGATCCACACACTGGCCGGAACGCATCGCGAACGAGCCTTCGGTCTGCTCGCCGAAACCTATGCTGCGGCCGGGCAGTTGGCCTGGCGGCTCGGATATGTCGATCTCGCTTCTCTCACCGTCGAGCGGTACGAATGGGCGGCCGCACAATCAGGCGACGAACTGGCAGTCCTCGTTGGTGACTACCAACGCGCCGGGGAGCTGATCGGCACTGCCGATTGGCGTTTGGCACTCCGATTCCTTGAGCGGAGCCGATCTCGTATCGAGACACAAGTCGGTGCAGGCGACCCTCCAGTCCTGGCGATGTGGGGAAACCTGCATCTCAAATCCGGCTTGGCCGCAGCCCGTGCGGGCAGGCCCGACCTCGCCGATGATCACTTGGCCGAAGCGAAGGATGCGGCTCGACGGCTCGGTGTCGACCGGGATGACTACCGGCTCTGCTTCGGCCCGACGAACGTCGACATCTGGTCGGTGGGGCTCGCGGTCGAGGCGATGGATGGCACCGAGGCAGTCAAGCGGTCGGCGAGTGTCACCATCCCGAGAACGATGCAGCGCGAGCGGGTCGGACACCACTACATCGATCTGGCCCGGGCGTATCTGATCCACGGTGATCGGAAATCGGCTTTCGAGAGCCTGCACAAGGCGCGAGCGGTCGCGCCGACGCAGACCCGGTACCACCCGATGGTGCACGAGACGATCCGGATGCTCGCCAGGAGCGAGGCCAGGGCAACGGACACCGTTCGCGGTTTCGCCGCCTGGTGCGGGATTTCCTAGAGCCGGCAGCGGTGGGCTGACCCCGTAGGTGCGGAGTCAGCCCACCGCTTCGCCTACTTGTTGCCCTTGGGGAGCAGGCAGCCCTGCTTCGCCAGGTTGATCTTGTTTCCGTCATCCACGCAGGTGGCGATCCAGTACGTCTGCTGGCCGTAGGTCAGGCCCTGCTTGTACGTGACCTTGCCCTGCTCGTCGATCTCACATGGGTTGTTGAACGTGCACTCTTCGCCGTCGTCATTTCCCGTGTTGTTGACGCCGACGACCTTGTTCGTCGCGTGGTCGATCACCGGCGAACCGGACGTGCCGTGGATGGTCTCGCATCCGGGCTGGGAGTACCGGATCGAGTCCTTCCAGGTCCAGCCGCCCTCTTTGAGCTGGTAGACGAACTTGTCGATGTTGCAGGTCCAGGTGCGCTTGAAGTAACCCGACACCACGCTGATCTTGGCGCCCGCGACGGGCTTGGTCGCGGAGATCTCCAGGGCCTTGCCCTTGAGCTGGGTCGCGATCTGCTCGTAGGTGGTGCTGAGCTCGTACACCGCGACGTCGGTGTCGGTCATCGTGGCGTAGGCCGTCTTGGTTGCCTTGACGGTGCCGAGGTTGCTGCCGGTGGGGCCCAGCAGGGTCATGCTGCGGCTGGACGGCTTGTCCACGATCACCGTGCCCTGGGAGGGCATTCCATTCTCATGGCAGTGGCCGTTGGTGAGCGCCAGCGCCTTGTCGGTGTCCTTCGAGTTGGGCAGCCGCACCAGCGAACCGGAGCAGTTGTTGAGCTTGATGATTCCGGTGTAGTCGGGCGCCGCCGTGGTAGCCGCGGTCGCGGGGCCGGTGGTCAGCGCGATACCGAGAGCCGCCACCGCGGTGGTCATCAGCGTGCAGAGAAAACGCCGTGCCATATCGGTCCTTTCCTCACCGAGCAGGGATGCCTCGAACCTAGCGGCGATGCACGCCCGCGCAACAGGGAAAAATCTCCGTTGGGGTGAAAGCGGAGGAATGGGATATAAGAATACGGGATAATGCGGCGCCCAAAGCCGGCGCGGAACGGGCGTTTGGCCCGATAGTGGGACCGTGAATTCCCCTGCATCCCGGCTGACCGCGCTGATCATCGCGGTGGCCGCGGTCTGTTTCTCCGGTTCCTCCGCCAATGCCGCTCCAGTCAGCCAATGGGGTCTGGACCGCATCGACCAGCGCGACCTGCCGCTGGATGACAAATTCACTCCGCCGAATGGTGGTGAGAACGTCAACATCTACATCGTCGACAGTGGAATCAGCACGACCCACCGCACCATGAGCGGCCGGGTGAAACACGCCTACGGCGAACCCGGCGACAAATGGGGCCACCGCACCGGCGTCGCGTCGGTCGCGGGCGGCACCGGGATCGGCGTCGCACCCAAGGCCACGCTGTGGTCGGTCGAGGCCCTCGACGACATCCCCAAGGCATTGGACTGGGTCGCCAAGAACGCCAAGAAGCCCGCCGTGGTCAACGTCAGCCTCGGTGTCGACGCCTCCCCCGAGCTCGACGCCGCCGCCAAGCGGGTGGTCGACGCGGGTATCGCGGTGGTGGTGGCGGCGGGCAACTCGAGCGACGATGCCTGCTCCCACTCGCCTGCCCGCGAGCCCGCCGTGATCACCGTGGCCGCCTCGGACCGCAACGACCGACGCGGCGATTTTTCCAGCCACGGCAAGTGCGTCGACCTGTTCGCACCGGGCGTGGACATCACCGTCGCCGACATCAAGTCCGACACCGCGACCCACCGCGTCCAGGGCACCTCGGAGGCGGCGCCGTTCGTGGCGGGCGTTGCCGCGCTCTACCTCTCGGCGCACCCGACCGCGAGTGCCGCCGAGGTGACCAAGGCGCTGCTCGACAGCGCCACGTCAGGCAAGATCACCGACCCCGAGAACAGCCCGAACCGGCTGCTGCACCTCGTCCGCTAGGAACTACCAGGTGAGTTCGCGGCAGCGGTGGGCGCTCGCCGTGGACTCCACCTGGAGGGTGGCGTGCTCGATGTGGAACCGCTCGGCCAGCAACTGCTGGGCGCGGCGCAGCACGTCCTGGTCGTCGGCCTCGGCCTGCGTGATGAGGTGCGCCGAGCACACCTCCATCCCCGAGGTCAGCGTCCACACGTGCAGGTCGTGGACCTCGGTGACGCCTGCGAGGCCGCCGAGTTCGGTGCGCATAGCGGTCACGTCGACCGCGTCGGGGGCGTGCTGGAGCAGGATGCGCAGCGCCTGCCTGCCCAGCGAATACGCCCTGGGCAGCACGAACAGACCGATCGCCACGCCGATCACCGGGTCGGCGTAGCGCCAGCCGAAGGCCAGCGTCAGCACACCGGAGAGCAGCACGCCGACGGAGCCGATCATGTCGGCCATCACCTCGAGGTAGGCGCCGCGCACGTTCAGGCTCTCCTTGGCGCCGCTGCGCAGCAGCAGGAAGGCGATGACGTTGTTGACCAAGCCGATGGTGGCCACGATCGCGACCGGCAGGCCGGGCACCGCGGGCGGGGAGTCGAAGCGCGTCATGGCCTCGTAACCGACAGCGATGGCCACGCCGAACAGCAGGAAGGCGTTGACCAGCGCGGCGAAGACCTCGGCCCGGTAGAGGCCGAAGGTGCGGCTGGTGTTCCGGGAGCCGAGCCGGGCGATGAGGATCGCGCCGATGGCCATGGCGATACCCAACACGTCGGTGAAGACGTGCGCCGAGTCCGACAGCAGTGCCAGCGAGGAGGTCCACAGCCCGACGACGACCTGCATGACCAGCGTGAGGACGCCCAGACCCGCCGCTATCCACAGGACCCGCAGGTGCCTGCCGGACGCACTGGCCGCCTCGGCCATCGACACCCCGTGCCCGTGACCCTGACCCATGGTTCAACTCCCTTCCAGGGCATTCAATATATAGCGAAACGTGCATGTGTCGGGAGACCGTGAGGGGCATCACCGGGGTCGCGAACGGCCGTAAGCTTCCAGTTCCGATACCCGCCGATTGGGGGTGTTATGCCGTCTGACACCCATCGGAGGCAGCTCGCGCAGGCGCTGGCCTCCGGCCCCTTCAGCCTCGCCCTGCGGCTGGCGGTGCAGGGCAGCGGTCTGAGCCTGGACCGCATCCAGTACCGGCTTCGCGAGCGCGGCGTTCGGATCAGCACCACCGCGCTGAGCTACTGGCAGCGCGGCCACAACCAGCCGGAACGCCCCGAATCGCTGCGGGCGCTGGCCGTGCTGGAAGAGGTGCTCGGGCTGCGCCCTGAGTCGCTGTCCTCATTGCTCGGCCCACCTCGGCCGCGGGGCCGGTGGCTGCACCAATCCCCCGGCGAACTTCGCCCCGACCAGGCCTGGGCCCGGCCGGACGGGCTGGCCAGGGCACTGGACCGGCTGGGTGTCTCCCTCGAGGACACCACCGCGGTCGCGAAGGTGGCCACCCACATCGTCTGCCGCGTGGACGAGCAGCGCGGGATCGCCGGACTGCACTACACCGTCGTCGGACGCGCCGAGCGCGACGGCGTGGACCGGGCGATCGCCGTGCACCGCAACAACAGCGACGACCCGGCGGCCTGCGTGATCAGCGAGACCCGCGGCTGCCGGGCGGGCCGCCAGCGGCGGGATGACGAGACCGGCTTCCACCTCGTCGAACTGCTTCTCGACCAGCCGCTGCGGATGGGCGAACTGGTCGTCTACGAGTACACCGTGCGCACTCCGGAGGACCCGGACGACCACTACATCTCGTTCCGCACCGCCGGGACCATGCGCGATCTGTCGCTTCAGGTGCAGTTCGAGCCCTCGATGCTGCCCGCGCGCTGCTACCGCACCTACCGCACGACGGCGGCCGAGACCGGGGTCGAGGTCTGCGATCTGCTGCTGGGCGCCTCGCACACCGCGCAGCTGGTGCAGGTGGACCCGAAGCCGGGCATCTACCTCATCGGCTGGGACTGGGAGTGACGCCCAGCGGTGACGGCGAGGACGCGTCCCGCCGCAACAGCGTCGGGCTGCCGCTGCCGTCCGCGGGCACCGAGTACAGCGCGGACCGCTCACCGCGAGCGGGCGAACGGGCGTAGGCGAGCGTGCGGTCGTCCAGCCACGCGGCCTGGTCGTCCACGTTCTCCCGTTCGGCGGAGGCGGTTTCGGTGCCGGTGGCCAGGTCGAGCACGACCAGCCGCCAGCCGTCGCCGATCTTCTTCTTGTAGGCGATCCTGGTGCCATCCGGCGACAGCGAGGGGCATTCGGCGTTGCCCCGCACCGACTCCAGCCTCCTGGTCTCCAGGTCGCCACGCATCAGCCAGGTTCGGCCGCCGGTGGCCATGGTGGCGTAGAACGTGCGGTCATCCGTGGCGAAGGTGACGCCCCAGAAGTTGCGGTCCACCGATCTGTCCGGTGCGCCGTCCACAAAGGACTCGAAGTTCTCCAGCGAGCCGTACACCTTGCCGGTGACACGGTCGTAGATGCCTGCCGTGGTGGAGAAGGAGCCCGCGGGCAGGTAGGTGTCCCCGGTCCGGAACACGGTCCACGCCGTCAGCCTGCCCGATGGCGAGACCCGCGCCCTGCTGGGCGTGCCGTCGAGCAGGATCGTCTTGACCGGCCGCATGGCCGAGTCGAACACCTTGGCCTC
This sequence comes from Actinorectispora metalli, assembly GCF_056323685.1. Taxonomy (NCBI): domain Bacteria; kingdom Bacillati; phylum Actinomycetota; class Actinomycetes; order Pseudonocardiales; family Pseudonocardiaceae; genus Actinorectispora; species Actinorectispora metalli. The sequence goes on along the minus strand of NZ_JBREYE010000001.1, from coordinate 3,472,357 downwards.
CCAGGACGGCGGCACGGCGACCGAGTACAGGCACACCGTGGTGCCGCCCGCCGAGTAGACGCGCTGGCAGCCCAGGCTGTTCGCGGTCTGCGCGGCGGGATCGCGCAGCGACACCTGGCCGACCCTCCGGCTGGACTCGTCCACGTAAAGCACGGTTCCGGCCGCGGTGGGGTCAAGCCGGATCGGCTCATCCGGGGCGGTGGCGTTGCGCGCCACGGCGATCGCCACGTAGACGCCTCCCGCGGCGAGCAGAGCCACAATGGACAGTGTCACCAGCAGGGTGCGTTTCACCGGCGGGTCCACCCCCAAGCGATTCCGATGATCAGGACGAAGGCGAACCCGGCGAAAGCGTGCTGGAGGCCCCAGGTGGTGGCCGCGGCGCCGAAGGTGATGGCGGCGGTCATCCTGGCCAGCGCCTGCCCGGTCTGGAGCACCGCGAGGCCGCTGCTGCGCAGGTCCTCGGGCAACAGCGGGCCCGCGTGCGCCATCAGCACGCCGTCGGTGGCGGCGTAGAACAGGCCGTGCAGGCCCAGCGCCACGATGAGCAGCGGCCAGCCGCCCAACGAGGACGCCACCAGCAGGTACACGACGGCCAGTAGGGCGTGGCCCGCGAGGAAGATCGGCCACCGGCCGATGGTGTCGGCGACGCGGCCGACGGGTATGGCGGCCAGCAGGAACGTCGCCGCCACCACCAGCGGCAGCAACGGCAGCGCCCGCAGGTCCAGCCCGGCGCGCTGTTGGGTGGCCAGCAGCAGGAACGCGTCCCCCGCGGTGGCCAGGCCGAGCACCACGGCGAGCAGGCAGACGCGGCGGAACTTCGGGTCGCTCAGCAGCCGCAGCCCGGCGCGCAGGTCGAGGGATCTGCGTGGGCGGGGCCGGGTGATCGCGGGCTCGCGCACGTAGGCGAGCAGCACGATCAGGCCGATCGCGGCGAAGCAGAAGCTGACCACGAACAGCGAGTCGTAGGCATCGCCGACGTAGGCGAGCAGCACGAACGCCAGCAGCGGGCCGATCAGCGCACCGACGGTGTCCATCGCACGGTGCACGCCGAAGGCGCGGCCCAGCATCTCCGGCGGAGTGGTCAGGGTGATGAGCGCATCGCGGGGCGCGGTGCGTATGCCCTTGCCGGTGCGGTCCACCGCCAGCATGGCGCCGATCCCGGTCAGCGAGCCGCCCACCATGGGGAAGCCCAGCTTGGTCACCGCGGACAGGCCGTAGCCGACCGCGGCGACCGCTTTGGGTCTGCCGAGCTGGTCGGCGGCGTGACCGCCGACCAGCCGCAACACCGCCGACGCTCCCGTGTACACCGCGTCCAGCACGCCGAACTGCAGGTAACCCACGCCCAGCCCGTAGATCAGGTACACCGGCAGGAAGGCGGTCACCATCTCCGAGGAGATATCGGTGAGAAGGCTGACCGTCCCGAGGGTCAGCACGGTGGACGGCACGGCGGCCTTGGCGGACGAGAGCCGCAGTCGCCGCAGAGTGTCGGAGGTGAGGTACATCGGCTAGATCTTCGTGATCTTCAGGTCATCGACCTGGGCCTCGATGAGGCTGCCGGTGCCGACATCGGCGGTTTCGATGAGGATGCGCACCTTCTGGCCCGCGAACGAGGACAGGTCGGCGGTGTGGTCCTGCCATGCGCCGCCGACCACGGCGCCGGTGCCGCGCTTGTCGAGCACGGCGGTGGAGTTCGTCCCGATGACGATGACCTTGAAGTAGTCCTCCGAGGTGGCGTTGTTACCCGATGCGAAGCTGTACTTGAAAGACAGCTGCAACGCGCCGTCGGTGGGCAGGGTGATCTCCGGTGACTGGACGGAGGTCTTTCCACCGTCCAGATCGAAGCTGCCCGGTCCCGAACCCGCTGCGGCCCCGGTGACCAGGCAGTTGCTGCCACTCGGGGTGTCGCCGAGCTGCGCGGGCCTGCTCACGTCCGTGGTGCTCTCGGGGTTGCCGCGCTCCCACGCGCCGGTGGTGGCGGTGTCGGCGCGGGTGGGGTTGACGACCCAGCCCTTGTCGGACTCGAAGTCGTCGGCGAAGAGCTGGTTGCCGGGGTTCGGCGTCGTGGTCGGCGGTGTGGTCGGTGTCGAGGTGGGCGTGCCGCCGGACTTGGCCTTGCACTTGCCGGTTCCGCTGTCGACGAGGTCGTAGCCCTCGGCGTTGACGAAGTCCCACTTGTAGTCGGTGCCGGTGCCGGTCAGCTTGAGCACACCGTGTGCCTTGCCCGCCTTCTCGACATCGCGGTGCGATCCGCTCAGGTTGTAGAAGCTCTTGCCGCCGGTGCCGACCAGGATCTGGCGGGTGCCGTTGACATCGTCGCGGGTGCCGTTGGCCAGCTTCGGGGCCCACCGCTGGTAGTTGTGGTCGTGGCCGACGAGGATCAGATCGGCCGTCTTCTTGTCCAGGATCTCGTGGAACGGCCTGACCGTGCTGATCCCGCCGTTGTAGTTGCCGATGCTGAACAGCGGGTGGTGCCAGAACGCCGCGACGCAGGGCTTGGTGTTGCGGGTGAGGTCGTTCTCCAACCACTGGAGCTGGGTGTTCCACCCGGAGTCGCCGAGCTTGGACTTGTTGCTGTTCAGGCCGACGAAATGCCAGTCGCCGATGTCCCAGCTCTTGTAGCCGAGGCCGGGAGTCCCCGCGATGCTGCCGAAGTAGTCGTAGTAGCCCTTGGCGCCGGGGGTGTTGTACTCGTGGTTGCCGGGCGAGGGGAAGGTCCTGCTCTTGAACCTGCCCCAGGTCGGGTCGTAGTTCTGGCGGTACTCGCTCAGCGTGCCGTCGTTGTAGGCACCGTCGCCCGCCATGAACACCGCGCCGGGGTTGATCCCGTCGAGCACCCTGGCGGTCGCCGCGCAGTTGGAGCCGCAGACATCGCCCGCCCCGGCGATCACGACCGTCTCCGCCGCGGTGCCGGACTCGGCCGCCGCGACCGAGTAGCCGCTGGCCGGGTTGATCATCCTGGGGCTGACCGTCACGCAGTCGCCGTCGAAGGTGTTCGTGGTGAACGTCCGCCCCGCCCAGTGGTCGCCGCGGAAGGTGAAGCTGCCGCCCTTGGACCCGGTCACGGTCAGGGAGTCGTCGCCTTTGAGGGAGAGCCGGTCGAAGCGCAGTCGCATCCAGGCGGCGTCGGACTGGCAGATCCGCTCGGTCCTGGCCGCGGACCCGACGGCCCCGACCCGGACCGCCGCCGTCCGCACACCGTCCTGGACGACCTGCGGGGTGATATTGGCCGGGGCCGCGTTGACGGCGAACGGGAGTTCCGCCGAGGCCTGGACAGGGTGGTCCTTGGCCGCGACGTTGGACGCCACGATGAGCACGGCACCGCCCACCGCCGCGCCGATGGGCAACCATCGCCGCAGACGTGATTCGCTCACGCTGACCGCCTCCTTTCTGCAGGGGGAGAAGGTGTCAGTCGAGCCGAGCGAAAAATAGGTGGTCCGTCTCACAAGCGTCACCAGATCGACATCGCACAGTGCTTATCCTCTGAATGAACATGTGGGTTTGCGCTGATGAAGCCCTTGATCACGAGGAAATGCCTGGCTGTCCAGAGTTCGCGTCCGCGCTGTCTTGATTGCGGCAATGGGGTGAGGTTGAATTCAGCGCGGGGTGATCACGTCGCAGCCAGAACTCATCGGACCCGCTGACATCGAGCGGGCAGCGCAACGCATCGAGCCGCACGTCAACCGCACGCCCGCCCTGGAGAGCCCGCGGTTGAGCGAGTATCTGGGCGCCCGCGTGCTGGTCAAGGTGGAGAACCTCCAGCACACCGGCAGCTTCAAGATCCGCGGCGTGTTCAACGCCCTGCTCGCCCGCCGCGAACGCGGCGCCTTCCCCTCGGGCGTGGTCACCTTCTCCGCGGGCAACCACGGCGCAGCGGTCGCCTACGCCGCCGCCCACCTCGGCATCCCCGCGATGGTGTGCATGCCGCCGACGGCGGTGGACACCAAGGTCGAGGCGGTGCGCCGCTACGGCGGCGAGGTGGTGGCGACCGACGACCTGGTCGGCACCTGCGAACGGCTGGGCGCCGAACGCGGCTACGACCTGCTGCACCCGTTCGACGACCTGGACGTCATCGCGGGCCAGGGCACCGTCGGCCGGGAGATCCTGCTGGACTGCCCCGAACCCGATCTGCTGCTGGTGCCGGTCGGCGGCGGGGGGCTGATCAGCGGCACCGCCGCCGCGGTCAAATCGGGCTGGCCCAAGACCAGGATCGTCGGCGTCGAGCCGGTCACCGCCAACGCCTTGACCCGCGCGATGAAAGCGGGCCACCCCGAACCGCTGCCAGGCCCGCCGCAGACCATCGCCGACGGCCTCGGCGCACCGTTCGCCGGGGTGCACACGATGGCGCACGTCAGGGCGTTTGTCGATGCCACCGTGGAGGTCACCGAGGAGCAGATCCTCTCGGCGTGGTGGCGCCTGATGGACACCACGAAGCTGCTGGTGGAGCCCTCCGCAGCAGTCGGGCTGGCGGCCATCGAACGCAAACGCATCCCCGAGACCGCCACCATCGTGATGGTCCTGTCCGGCGGCAACACCAACCCTGAGTCGCTGGCCAAGCTCGCCAACCAGTGAGACCATCTGGTCTACACCAATGTCGCCGCCTCTCCTTCCCTGCAGGAGGTCATGCGATATGAGACTGCTCGCTGTCGTGGCGATGGCGCTCGCCCTCGTCACCCCCACCCCGGCAGCCGCGGCCCCCGCGCTGCCCAACGCGCCGTACGTCGACATGGGCGCCTGGCCGACCCCGGTCCTCACCGAGATGCAGAAGGCGGGCGGGGCTAAGGGCTTCTCCCTCGGCTTCATCACCGGAGCCGCCTGCAAGGCAAGCTGGTTCGCCGCCTTCGACCCCAGAACCGGTTGGCAGCGCGAGGAAATCGACAAGATCCGCGCGGGTGGCGGTGACGTCAAGATCTCCTTCGGCGGCGCCAGCGGCATCGAGATCGCCGTCGGCTGTAGCGATGTCGCGAGCACCATCCGCGAATACGAGGCCGTCATCAAGGCCTACGACCTGGTCTACATGGACCTCGACATCGAAGGCACCGCCGTCCAGGACAAGCCGTCCGTCGAGCGCCGCTCCCAGGCCCTGGCCGACCTCCAGCGCCGCTACCCCCAGCTGAAGATCTCCCTCACCCTGCCGGTCCTGCCCACCGGCCTCACCGAACACGGCCTCAACGTCGTCAAGTCCGCCAAGGCCGCCGGCGTCAACCTCGACCTCGTCGACATCATGGCTATGGACTACTACCAAGGCCCCGCCGACCAGGGCAAGAAGGCCATCCAGGCCGCGATGAGCCTCTTCGCCCAACTCAAGACCGTCTACCCGGAGAAATCCGACGCGGCCCTGTGGTCGATGGTCGGCGTCACGCCGATGATCGGCATGAACGACTCCCGCAACGAGATCTTCTACCAGGAAGACGCCCAGGAACTAGTCGCCTTCGCGAAAACCAAGCACCTCGGCATGCTCTCCCTGTGGGACACCGTCCGCGACCGCAACGCCTGCAACGGCGCCCTCCACCAGTGCACCAACATCCAGCAAAGCCCCTACGACTTCGCCAAGATCTTCGCAGGCTATACCGGCTGAACGCGACGGCTGGGCGGGTGTCACGCGCACCTGCCCAAGCCGGATCATCCGAGATCCTCTATTTTGTGGTGTTGCGGCCCGCCGGGCACCGAAGCGCCACTTCGTCGCTGCCCCCACCCGCACGTGGTTCACGTGTGTCCAGTGGGGGAAAAGAAGTGGCTCTTGTCCAGGGAAGTGCCGTCGATCTGCTGGCTGCCGCGGAGAGCGGCCGTCTCGCGGCCGGTCCAGTTCGGGACGAGACCGAACCCCGCGCGGGAACGGCCGAAACGCTCCAGTGGCGGGAACTCGTCCCGCCTTTCCTGCGCCTGCTGGTCGACGCGGGTCTCGGCCAGGTGGAAGTCCTGCTGGAGCACAAGCTTCCCAACAGCCCCAAGCGGATCAGTGCCGTGCTCTGCGGCGTCCACCCCCATTCCGGTGAACCGAGCTATGTACTCGTGCAGTTGGCGAAGTGGTCGGATGCGGAGCTTCTGGCCGCGGGCTTGGTCCAGGTTGGGGGGAGGCGCCAGCCTGTGCTCCACCCCGCGGAACAGGTTCAGCAGTACTGCGAGTACCTGGTGGACGTGGCACCGCCATTGGCCGAGCGGCCCCACGCCGTGCACGGGGTCGCCTACTTGTACAACCATCACGCCGATGGCCTGTCGTCGCTGATGCAGTACCGGGCCACCGACTTCGGCAGGCTCTTCACCGCCGACGACCACGCAGACCTGCAGTACCACCTGCGTTCGCTACTGGATGTCGACGCCGAGCGGTCGGCCGCGCAGGATGCAGGCCACCGGTTCACGCAGTGGGGCAACGGCAAGGCCAAGCCCTTGATTGAGCCGTCCGCGTTGAAGGCGCGGGACCATCGGCGCTTCGTCCTGCTCGACGAGCAGCAGGTCGCGTACCGGCAGGTACTGCGCGCCGTGGAACGCGCCCGGGCGGCGAAGCAGCAGACGGTTGTCGTGGTGCTGGGCGGCCCTGGCTCCGGCAAGAGCGCCATCGCACTCACCCTGCTCTATGAAATGGAGAGTCGCGGGTTCCGCGTGGAGCATGCCACCGGCTCCCGTGCGTTCACTATGACCATGCGGAAGTTCGAGGGAAGCCGCAAGCAGAAGAAGACCCTGTTCAAATACTTCAACAGCTATGTGAGTGCGGAGCCGAAAGAGCTGGGCGTCCTGATCTGTGACGAGTCCCACCGCATTCGGGAAACCAGTGTCAACCGCTTCACCGGGAAACAGGTCCGGGAACAAGCAGGCAGGCAGATAGACGAACTGCTCGATGTCGCCTGGGTTCCGGTCTTTCTCCTGGATGAGAACCAGATCGTGCGGCCCGGCGAGATGGGCTCGCTCGGGGAAATCGCTGCAGCGGCAGAGGCGCGCGGCTCGAACCTGGACGTGGTTCACCTGGACGGCCAGTTCCGCTGCGGTGGTTCGGTGTCGTTTGATTCCTGGGTGGCCAGGCTGCTCGGCATTGACCGCAAGCCGCCTGTGCCCTGGAGTCGCATTGCCACTACGCTGGACGCGGATTTCACGGTGGCCTGCGTGGAGTCTCCGCGGGCCATGGAAACGTGGTTGCAGAACAAGAGCAGGGCCCTTGGCGGAACAGCACGGATCACCGCGGGCTACTGCTGGCCGTGGAGCGATCCTGCCGACACCGAGCACGGACGCAAGCTCGTCGACGACGTCCGGATCGGCGACTGGCAGCGCCCCTGGAACGCCAAACCCGGAAAGCAAGTACCCGACGCGCCCGACGCCGATTACTGGGCATCGGACGAGCGTGGGTTTGGTCAAGTCGGCTGCGTCTACACAGCCCAGGGTTTCGAATACGACTGGGCGGGCGTGATTATCGGTCCAGACTTCCTTCACCGCAACGGATCCTGGGTGGTCGACCCGTCGAAGTCCAAGGACCCGAGCCTGCGCAAGACCGATCAGAACCGTTTCACCGCGCTGATCACCAACACCTACAAGGTGCTGCTCACTCGCGGAATGCGAGGGATTTGTGTGTATTCCACCGACGCCGAAACACAGCGATTTCTTGAGGCCATGACCGCATAGCTAAGATTCGCAGGCTTGCATCGCGAATAGTGGCAGGGGAACCGAGATGGCTGATGCCGTTCGAATCGCGCCGTTGCTCAGGGCCTGTCTTCAGGTGCTCAGGGAGTCGCCGAGCCCCGTACCAGGCAGTGAGGTTTTCCGCCAGGTCAGAGATCGCGTCGAACTCACCGACTACGAGCGGGAGCCCTATCCGGATTCCGGTCAGCCGCGCTGGGAAAACCACCTCCGCTGGCACACCGGTGATGTGGCGACCGTGGGCTGGATGTCCAAGCGCGACGGACTCTGGGACCTCACCGAGGCGGGTGAGACAGCGCTCGACACCTACGACGAGGAACAGTTCGTCTCCGAGCTCAGGCGTCTCTACAACGACATCCGCCGTCGTAGGGCCAGGGCTGTGCAGGAACTCAGCGGCTCGGAGCAGCTCGTCGCGCGGGCGTTGAACGTCGTCGAGCCCGGATCGTGGACCTCCTACGACGACGTTGCCGAACTGATCGGGAAGAAGCCCGCCGACATCCCGCACTTCCTCGCAGGTGGCAAGAAGCCGATCAGCGGCGCGTACCGGGTGCTGAACCGGGATGGCTCGGTGCCCCCGGACAACGCGCTGCACGCCCTGCACCGCGGGATGGACCTCAGGCGCAAACTCCAGGCCGAGGGGGTTGAGTTCGATACCGAGGGCCGCGCGGCCCAGACCCAGCAGATGACAGCCGACGACCTGGAGCAGCGGCTGGCCGAACTGGGAGAGGTCGAGCAGGAGCAACCGCAGACCAAACGGGCCTGGCTGATTCGCGGCGCCGCAGGCGACGGCCACGACCTAGTGCGGTCGTGGATCGCCGAGAAGTTCGTCTCGCTGCCCGCGACGAACCTGCGCCCTATCTCACCACCGGTCTCCAGGGATGAGCTCAGGGTGATCGTCGATGAGGACTACCAGCACACCTCCTACGCCGTGCGGGAGGCGCGGACCACCGAGTTCAACGCGTTCCTCAACCGGATGCGCCCCGGCGACCACCTGCTCGCCGAATCCGGCGACACCGTCCACTTCGGCGAGATCACGGGCGAGGCGTCCTACCTGCGGTCGGCCGATCAGCAGTCCAACCTGCGCAGGTTCGCGCGCTGGCTCCAGCGGAGCAGCAGGTTCACGGACCTGCCGGGGGAATTGCAGGCGAAGCTCAACAGCCAGTCCGAGGTCGTGGAGCTGACCGAACATCTCGCCGCGATCGAGGAACTCCTGGCTGACGGCGCAGGTGCGGCCAAGCCCAATGTGAACCCCGCCAGACAGCTGGCGTTTCGGCCGGTCAGCGCCAAACTGGCCGAGGAGCTGTTCGTCGAGCACAGCTGGCTGCAACGACAGGCGGATCTGCTCTGGGACTACAAGCAGATGATCCTGCATGGTCCCCCCGGCACCGGAAAGACCTTTTTGGCCAGGAAGCTGGCCTGGCATCTCGCGGAGCGCAACGCGGTGAAACTGGTGCAGTTCCACCCGTCGTACACCTACGAGGACTTCTTCGAAGGGTTCCGGCCCGTCCAAGAGAACGGCGGGGTGACGTTCAAACTGCACCCCGGCCCGTTCCGCAACCTGGTCGACGCCGCCCGCGAACGCCCGGGCGAGCCGCACATCCTGGTCATCGACGAGATCAACCGGGCGAACCTGGCGAAGGTGTTCGGCGAGCTGTACTTCCTGCTGGAGTACCGGAACGCGCCCATCGACCTGCTCTACTCGGCCGAATCGGAGTTCACGCTTCCCGAGAACCTGTTCGTCATCGGCACCATGAACACCGCGGACCGGTCGATCGCCCACGTCGACGCCGCGATCCGCCGCCGATTCGTGTTCACCGAACTGCACCCCTCCGATGCACCGACAAAGGGTCTGCTGGCAGCGTGGTTGAACAGGCACCGAGCCGAGAACCCGCAAGAGGTCGTCCACAACCTGGATACGCCGCTGGTTCTCGATGAGCTGAACATCCGAATCAGCGACCGCAATCTCGCGATCGGCCCGTCGTTCCTGATGCGCCCGAGCATCTACCGGCGGGAGGATGGCCTGGAGCGGGTCTGGCAGGCATCAATCCTCCCACTGCTGGCAGAGCATCACTTCGGTACGGGCGGAAGCATCCTCGAGCAGTACGCACTCGAGTCGATTCGCAGCGCCGTCGGTGGTGGGTAACCGTGACACCGGTCGAGCTCGGGGAATCGAAGGGGAAAGTCGTCGAGCTCACCCCGGAACAGGCCCGCAGGCTGGAGGCGTCCGAGTTGGTCACGGTGACCAAGTCGGCGCGCGGCGCCCACCTGTGGACGGTGACGGGCAAGCGCGGGAAGGTCGGCACTGTTCGGGCGGGTGCGCTGGAGATCCGAGTCAACCCGAAGATCTCCGTCGCGAGGCTGCTCTTCCTGGCGGGCTACGCCCGCAATTCCACAGGCTGGCAGCAGGACACCGTCGACGTCGGAACGGCGGAGGGCGTGTTCGCGGCGGTGGCGCAAATCCTCTGGCGGCAGGCGGAGGATGCCTTGCAGCTGGGGGTTCTGCAGGGTTACCGGACCGTGGATGAAAGCTCGTACACGCTCCGCGGGCGGATCCGGGAGAATGATCAGCTTCGCCGTCGGTATGGCCAGACAATGCCGATGGAGATCTCCTTCGACGAGTACACCGTCGATATCCCGGAAAACCAGATCTTGCTCGCGGCTCTAACACACGTCCTGGACCTGAAACGGGTCGACAAGGACTCCTACCGCCGCCTCGGCCTGCAGCGAGCCCGACTGGCCGAGGTGAGCGTCTTGCCGCCCGGACGCCCGCTACCCACTTGGACGCCGACAAAGGAGAACCTGCGGTACCACAAGGTTCTCCAATTGGCGGAGATCATCCTGGCTGCGGCCTCGCCGGAGCACTCCCGGGGTGCCCTCGGCGTCAGCGGGTTCGTTTTCAACCTCGAGCAGGTCTTCGAGGACTTCGTCACCACCGCCGTCGGCGAAGCGCTGGCCGAGCGGATCGCAGGCAAGCCCCGACCCCAGTACAGGTCGCATCTGGACCTGGCGTGCAAGCTGCCGCTGAAACCCGACCTCGTCTGGGAAGACAGGGGCAAGCCGCTAGCGGTGCTCGATGCCAAGTACAAGAACCGCGAGCCGAAGTCCGACTACTACCAGATGCTGGCCTACTGCACCTCACTAGATATCCGGCAGGGACACCTGGTTTACGCGGACGGAAAAGAACCGCTCACGGTCCATACGGTCAAGCACGCGCACATCAGGATCTTCACGCATGTACTCGACCTTGAACTTGCGCCCGCGGCGTTGCTCGCGCAGATCGGTGCGATTGCCGATCAGATCGTGTCGGCTGCTGCCACATCGTGAGACCGCGCTCGCGTTGCGGGACAACCGTTCTGTGAGGCGTTGTCATGTGTTTGATCGTGCACGTTTTCGAGGTCGGTGTTGCGTGTCACAAACAAGTTCGCGGGCCTGATTTGTGAGCAATGGGTGTGCTAAACCCCAGGGAGGTTCGCGGCAGGGGGCACGTGGAGAGGATCTTCATGAGCGCATCCGGAGCTCGGGTGTTGGGGCACGTCGTCGACACGGAGCGGTACCCCCTGACGGAGCCGGGGGGTACCGCGTGGAACGCCACTGTGGCGCGGGCCAGAGCCGAGTTGGACAGCGTCGGGTGCACGGTGTTGCCGAACTTCGTGCGGTCCGAGCGGTGCGCCGAGTTGCGGGTGGAGTGCGCGGGGGTAGCGCCGCAGGCCTACTACGACGTCGAGACGGTCAACGCCTACAACATCGCGGTGGACGCGCCGCTGCCGGAAGGGCATCCGGGGCGACGGACGATGAAGCGCGGCAACGCTTTCGTGGCTCGTGACCTGATTCCGAATGAGTTCATCATCGCCGAGTTGTACGAGAGCCCGTTGTTCCAGCGGTTCGTCGCCGACTGCTTTCGGCTGGCGAAATTGTTTCCGCTGGCCGATGAGCTGTCGGGGTTGTGCCTCAACGTGATCCGGCCGGGGATGGAGCATCCCTGGCACTTCGACACCAACGAGTTCACGGTCAGCATGGTGACGCAACTGCCTGAGGGCGGTGGGGTTTTCGAGTACTGCCCGAACATCCGGTCCGCGACGGCGGAGAATTTCGATGACGTGCGAGCCGTGCTGGATGGGAAGGGTGCGGACCTGGTCAGGCGGCTGACGCTGCGACCGGGTGATCTTCAGCTGTTCAAGGGCCGCTATTCGCTGCACCGGGTCAGCCGCGTCGAGGGTGCGGCCGACCGGCACACGGCGATCTTCGCCTACAGCGAGCGGCAGGGGGTCGTCGGCAGCGTCACGCGGACGAGACAGCTTTTCGGCCGGGTGCTTCCACAGCACCTGAAACGGAGTGTCCGGGTCGACCAACTGCTGGACTAGGAGCACCACGCGTGAATTTCGACGCCACCGGAAAAGTGTTGCTCGATCACATCTACACGCAATCCGATCCGCGGGCCTACTTCACCACACTGCGCGAGCTGGAGTATTGCATTCCCCAGCTGGCCAAGCCCTATTTCCTGCGACTTGTCGAGCGGTTCCGGGAATGCCACGAGGACCGCGGTCCGACCGTTCTCGATATCGGGTGTTCGTACGGGATCAACGGGGCGCTGCTGAAGAGCGGCGCGTCCATGGACGACCTCTACGCCCGGTACGGCGCCGCCAAGGCCCATGCCCTGACGCATGAGGAGTTGGTCGAGCGGGACCGGGGGCTGGTGCGCGAGGCCGAGAACCGGGCGCGGTTCGTGGGGCTGGACATCTCCGGGCCCGCCCTGGCGTACGCGTCGGCCGCCGGGTTCCTCGATGCGGCCGTGCTCGCCGATCTGGAGAGCACAGACCCCACCGCGGCGCAGCGCGCGGAGTTGAGCCGCGCGGACCTGGTGTTCTCCACCGGCTGCATGGGTTACATCGGCGAGAAGACGATCACGCGCATCGTGGAGGCCTGCGAGGGGCGCAGGCCGTGGATGGCGCATTTCGTGCTGCGGATGTTCCCGTTCGACACCGTTGCCGAGAACCTCGCCGACTACGGCTACGACACGGTGCGGCTGGACCGGGTGTTCCGGCAGCGGCGGTTCGCCTCGACGCAGGAGCAGCGCCTGGTGCTGGACACGCTGGCCACGGTCGGCGTCGACCCGCGGGGGTTGGAGACGGACGGGTGGTTTTACGCCCAACTTCACCTCTCACTGCCGCGCGGTATACCGACTCGTGCGATTTTCGATCCGGCCGCCGAACCGGCCCAGCAGACTCATATCGGACACCTGAAACCACCATCGAGGTCGAGGATGACAGTGAACGACAACCAGGAATGGTCCAGCCGCACGTTCGGCAACGAGAACCGTCTGCCGCGCGTGCCGCTGCCCACGCTGGAGGAGAGCTGCGAGCGGTTCCTCACCTGGTGCGCGCCGCTGCTCACCGCCGCCGAGCTTGCCGAGACGGAGGCCGCGGTCGCCGACTACCTGCGGCCGGACAGCCCGGCGCGGGAACTGCACGCCGAGTTGACGCGCTACAACGACACCGAGGGTGTGCGTAGCTGGCTGGACACGTTCTGGCCTGCCCGCTACCTGGGTCGCCGGGACCGGATCGCGTTGAACGCGAACTTCTTCTTCCTGTTCAGGGAGTCCGAACAGCGGCAGATCGAGCGGGCGGCCGGGCTGGTGGCCGCCGCGGTCAACTACAAGCTGTTGCTGGACGCCGAGGCGGTGCCGCCGATCATCCAGCGTGGGCAAGCGCTGTCCATGGAGCAGAACAAGTTCCTGTTCTCCGAGACCCGCATTCCCGGCCGGGTGCAGGACACCGTGCGGGTGCCCTACAGCGATGAGTGGCCGGGACCCTCCGATGCCCGGCACATCGTGGTGTTCTTCCGCGGCAACAGCTTCCGGATGGACGTGCTCGGACCGGACGGGACGCCGCACTCGCTGGAGGACCTCGCCGCCGGGCTGCGGGCCATCCAGAAGATCGGGGCGCTGCGGGCGCCGACCGAGACCGCCGCGGGGCACCTGACCACCAAGGCCAGGGCGGAGTGGGCGGCGAGCCGGGAGAAGCTGCTCACCCATCCCGGCAACGCCGAGGCCCTGGACACCATCGAGACCGCGTTGTTCTGCCTGTGTCTTGAGGACTTCACCCCGAAGGACGACCAGGAGGCCTGCGACCAGCTGCTGCACGGCGACAGCGGGAACCGCTGGTTCGACAAGGCGGTGTCGCTGATCGTCTTCGAGGACGGCCGCGCGGGCATCAACATCGAGCACTGCGGGCTGGACGGGACCACGGTGCTCAGCTTCGTGGACGGGCTGCTGGGCACGCCCGCGGAGGAGCTGTCGGCCCGCTCGGGTGCGGTGTCGCAGGGCCTGCCCGCGGTGGAGCCGATCGAGTTCGCCCTCGATGAGCAGCAGCGCGCCGACGTGAAGGCCGCCGCCGACGCCTTCGCCGCCTATGCCGACGCCACCGCGACGAAGATCGTGTCCTTCGACGACTTCGGCGCGAACCGGGCCAAGCAGCTCAAGATGTCGCCCGACGCGTTCGTGCAGATGGCCTACCAACTCGCGCACCAGCGCGCGAAGGGCATGGTGGGCGCCACCTACGAGTCCATCGCGACGCGTCAGTACCAGAACGGGCGCACCGAGGCGATGCGCGTGGTCACGCCGGAGTCGGTGCGGTTCGTGGCGGCCATGGAGGACCCGAACACCTCCGCCGAGGAGCGCCGGGCCGCGTTCCGGGCGGCCGCGGACAAGCACGTTGCCCGCGCCAAGGAGTGTCAGGCCGGACAGGCGCCCGAGCAGCACCTGTGGGAACTCCAGCTCATCCAGCAGCGGCGCGGCGGGGCAGGCGAGCCGCTCGCCCTGTACGACACGCCGGGCTGGCGGATCATGCGGGACGACTACCTGAGCACCAGTTCGGCGCCCTCGGTCAACATCCGGTACTTCGGTTTCGGGTCGACCAGCAGCAAGTGCATCGGCGTGGCCTATGTGCTGCTTCCGGACAGCTTCAACGTCTACCTGAGCACCCCGCAGGCGGTGGCCCAGGAGATGTTCACCTTCGCCGCAAAACTCCAGGAATCGGTCATCGAGCTGCAGGAGCTGCTCTCGAACGAGTGAACGGACAGTCGGGATTTACGTAGTGACTACGTAGTTCTCCCGAAGCGATGGACAACCTTCGCGCGGCACTGTGTATGAACCCGGACGGGGCTGAACGGCTCAGGCCTTTAGTCCCTCCGGGCTTCAAGGAACAGACTGCGGAGGGCAACGATGTCGCACGACTGGACGTCCACACACCGGCGGAGGCTCATGCTGGTCCGCGAGGACTCGGTGGGCGATTTCCAGGCCGTCAGCCGCGTCGCCGCCCTGCTCCGTGACACCGCGGCCTTCGCCACGCCCGCCCAGCGCCGCCACAAAGCCGTCGAGGGCACCGAGGCCGTGCGAGGGGGCCGCAGCGGGTTCGGTTACTAGCCGGTCCATGGCAAGCTGGACCCCGCAGCGACCGGGGGGAGCCTGCCGTGGAACCGATCCAGCCCGCAGACCGGATCGCCATCCTGGACGTGCTGCGCGGCTTCGCCCTGTTCGGCATCCTGATGGTCAACATCAGCCTCTTCGGCTTCCTCGACCACGGCACCTCGGTGGAGCACTCGGCTCTGGACGACGCGGTGCTGACCGGCGTGACCGCGGTGTTTCAGGGCAAGTTCTACGTGCTGTTCTCGTTCTTGTTCGGCTACGGCTTCGCGGTGGCGCTGCGGCGCGCCGAGCAGCGGGGAACCTCCATCGCCGCTACCTGGGGCCGTCGTCTGCTGCTCCTGCTGCTGTTCGGCATCGCCCACGGGGTGCTGTTGTTCCAGGGCGACATCCTGACCTGTTACGCCCTGCTGGGCTTCGTGCTGCTCGCCGCCCGCGCCATCCCGCCGCGGGCGGCGGTGGTCGCGGCGGTGGTGCTGCTGGTCGTCGGGCTGATCCTGCTGATGGAACTGCCAACGCTGCTCGGGATGCTGGGCGGCCTGCTCGGGGAACCGGCGGGCTACGCGGAGCAGATCGCGGCGTACCGCGGCCCGTTCGCCGAGGTCGTCGCGGCCCGCGCGGGCGACTACTGGCGGTCCCAGGTGATCCTGGTGGTCGGGTTCTGGCCGAGCGTGCTGGCGATGTTCCTGCTCGGACTGGCGGCGGGCAAGAAGCGCCTGCTGGACTTCCCCGAGCGGCTGAACCCGCGCACGCTGCGGCTCGTGGTGGCGGCAGGTCTGCTGGTCGGTGCCCCCGGCGCGGTCTACCTGGCCGCGACTCGCGGCGGCCCGGACCTCTTCCTCGGGATGGCCGTCAGTGAGGTGACGGCTCCAGCGCTGACTGCGGCCTACGTGAGCGGGCTGGTCCTGCTCTGGCGGACCGGCGCGGGACGACGCGTGCTCGGACCGCTGGCCGCCACCGGGCGACTCGCGTTGACGAACTACCTCAGCCAGTCGTTGATCTGCGCTTTCCTCTTCACCGGGTACGGCTTCGGGCTGGTCGGCCACGTGCCCGAGACAGGCCTGGTGCTGATCGTGCTCGCGATCTTCACCGTCCAGGTCGGCTGGAGCAATCTTTACCTGCGGCGGTACCGCATCGGTCCGGTGGAGGCGGCACTGCGGTCGTTCACCTACCTGCGCCATCAGCGCGTTCTATGAAAAGACAGATAGGTCCAATCGGCACTTTTCGGTGAACAATTCATTTTGTTGATCTCGGTACGCCACACCCTGCGGCAGCCAAGCCCGAGATCACCGGGTGATTCGGCAGTAATCCCTGCTAAGCCGAAGGAGCACACCGATGCTGAGACAACTCACCACTGTGGTTTCCGCGCTCATCCTGACTGCGGGCGCGCTCGCCTCGCAGTCCGCGGCGGCGGACACCCCGAACCCCGACCTGCTGTCGGCCATGCAGCGCGACCTCGGCCTGGACCGCACCCAGGCGCTGGCCCGGCTGGACGCCGAGCGGAAGGCGGGCGAGACCGACCGCGCGCTGCGCGGCAGCCTGGGTGACCGGATCGGCGGTAGCTGGTACGACACCCCCAACGGCGGGCTCGTCGTCGCGGTCACCGACCCCGCGGCCGCGGACCAGGTCCGGGCCGCGGGCGCGCAGCCCCGGCTCGTCGTACGCAGTGAAGCCCGGCTCAACGCGGTCAAGCGGCAATTGGACGCCGCGGCCGACCGGGCGCCCGCCACCGTGCTCGGCTGGCGGGTCGACGTCGCCACCAACACCGTCGTGATCAAGTCGCGGCCGGGTGCGGAGGCCGCGGCCTACGCCTACGGCTATTCGGTGGGTGCGCCCGCCGACGCGCTGCGGGTGGTCGCGGGCCGCGCCGCACGGCCGCTGATCGATGTTGTGGGCGGCAACCGCTACTGGACCAGCCAGTACGGCTGCTCGGTCGGGTTCTCGGTGCAGGGCGGGTTCGTCACCGCGGGCCACTGCGGCGAGGTCGGCGAGAGCACCACCCAGCCCACCGGCACCTTCCGCGGCTCCAGCTTCCCCGGTGACGACATGGCCTATGTGCAGGTCGGCGCCGGGAACACCCCGATCGCGGCGGTGAACGACTACAAGGGCGGTCGGGTGCGCGTCGCGGGCTCGACGGACGCACCGATCGGGGCGTCCATCTGCCGCTCCGGCGGAACCACCGGCTGGCACTGCGGCGAGATCGGTGCCCGCGGGGTCACCGTCGACTACGGTGAGTTCGGCAAGGTGTACGACCTCATCGAGACCAGCGTCTGCGCCGAACCGGGCGACTCCGGCGGCTCCGCGATCTCCGGCGACCAGGCCCAGGGCGTCACCTCGGGCGGCGACGGGGACTGCAGGCGGGGCGGCACCACCTACTTCCAGCCGGTGAACGAGATCCTCAAGGCCTACAACGTCACACTGCTGACCAGCTGACCCGCCACGGAGAACCGAGGAGCGCATGTCCCGACCCGAGGTAGTCGACCACACCTTCACCGTGCCGCTCGACCACCGGGAACCATCGGGCACGACGATCACGGTGTTCGCCAGGGAACTCGTCGACCCCCAGCGGGCGGGCGAACACCTGCCGTGGCTGTTGTTCCTCCAGGGCGGACCGGGTTGCCGCTCCCCTCGCCCACTGGGTACGCAGGGCTGGCTCGGCCACGCCCTGCGTACCCATCGGGTACTGCTGCTCGACCAGCGCGGCACCGGCCGCAGCACGCCGGTCACCCGTCGGACCGC
This sequence comes from Actinorectispora metalli, assembly GCF_056323685.1. Lineage (NCBI taxonomy): Bacteria > Bacillati > Actinomycetota > Actinomycetes > Pseudonocardiales > Pseudonocardiaceae > Actinorectispora > Actinorectispora metalli. Next base: position 3,454,575 of record NZ_JBREYE010000001.1, on the reverse strand, counting down.
GGCCGAACTTGGCGGCGACGAGGCACTCGCGGGCTACCTGCGGCACTTTCGGGCCGACTCGATCGTCGCCGACTGCGAGCTCATCCGGCGGCGGCTCTGCGGCGACCGGCCGTGGGTCACGCTGGGCCAGAGCTACGGCGGGTTCATCACGCTGAGCTACCTGTCCCTCGCACCGGAGGGGCTGCGCACCTGCTACATCGCGGGTGGGCTGCCCGATATCGACGGCACCGCCGACGAGGTGTACGCCCGTACCTATCCGCGCGTGCGGGACCGGATGAACGCCTACTACGCCCGGCACCCCGGCCACGGCGAGCTGATCCGCCGACTCGCCGAGCACCTGTCCACACAGGACGTTCGGCTGCCGGACGGCGACCGGTTGACCGTGCGCAGGCTGCGGACGCTCGGGATGACGCTGGGTATGAGCGACGGGCTGGACCGGACCCGGTGGGTGCTGGACGACGTGTTCGACGGGCGCGGGCTGTCCGACACCTTCCGGTACGCGGTGCTGAACGCGACGCTGCTGGCGGATCGGCCGCTGTACGCGGTGATGCAGGAGAGCGTGTACGCCCAGGGCGGGAAGCCGACCGCCTGGGCGGCGCAGCGGGCGTTGGCGGACTTCCCCGAGTTCGCCGAGGACGCCGACCCCCTGCTGTTCACCGGCGAGATGATCTACCCGTGGATGTTCCGCGACATCCAGTCGCTGCGGCCGTTCGCCGGGGCGGCCGACCTGCTCGCCGAAGCCGAGGACTGGCCCGCCCTGTACGACCCGGTCCGGTTGGCGGGCAACACCGTGCCGGTGGCGGCGATCGTCTACCACGACGATCTGTACGTCGATGCCGAACTGTCGCTGCGCACCGCGAAGGCGGTGGGCAACGTGCGGGTGTGGGTCACCAACGAGTGGGAGCACGACGGCATCCGCGCCGACGGCGAACGCATCCTGTCCCGGCTGATGGATCTGGCCGCACAGCGAATCTAGAGCCAGGCGTCAGCCGGGCGGCGGTGGCGTTCGCGCCAGCGCAGGTAGTCGGGCCGGGAGGCCACGTGTTCCCAGTACGCCGCCCGACCGAACTCCACGATGTCCGCGATGCGGGCACCGAGCAGGCCGCCCCGGCGGCAGGCCAGCAGATGCCGGTGCTGCATGGGGACACCCGCCAGCGGTCGGACCACGATGCCATCGCCGGGTGGGAACGCCGCCTGGCAGGGGGCCACCGCGCCCCTGGTGGACACCAGTTCGCGAATCGACTCGTGCGCGAAGCAGGTGAACGGCACCTGCGGGGTGAAGCCGAACTGCTGGCAGGTCGCGTAGAACACGTCCGGCCAGCCCGCGCCGTCCGGCGGGGTCAGCACCCAGGACCTGCCCGCCAGGTCGGCGAGTTCGACCTCCTCCTGCCCGGCGAGGGGGTCGGTGGTGCTGAGCATGACGAAGATCGGTTCGACCGCGATCACCTCGCAGGCGATCTCGGCGGTGCCCTCCAGTTCCCACCCTGGATAGTCCACCGTGGTCATCGCGTCCAGGCGGCCCGCCGCGAGCAACTCCCACAGCAGCCGCGGGGAGTACTCCATCTCCAGCCGGACCTCGACGCCCGGTAGCTGTGAGCCGAGGCGCTCGGCCAGGCCGACCGACACCGACCCGAACGCCCCGCCAAGGCGGATGAGCTGGGTGGTGGCCGACAGCAGGCTGTCGGCGCCGCGGCGGAGTTCCTCCATGCCCAGCAGCATGCCGCGGGCTCGGCTGAGGACGAACTCGCCGAGTTGGGTGGGCACCGCGCCGTTTCGGTCGCGGACGAAGAGGCGACCGCCGATTTCCTGTTCCACGCGCTGCAATCGCGCGGTGAGTGCGGGTTGGCTCAACCCCAGCATCGCCGCTGCCTTCGACAGGCTCCCCGCGTCCGCGATGGCGCAGACCGCGCGGAGATGCCCGAATTCCAGGCTCACCGGTTCATGGTGTCACAGGAGCACACCGGGATTCAGGATTCCGGCGGGGTCCAGTTCTGCCTTCGCCGCGCGCAGTACCCGCGCGAATGGGTCCGGCCGCTGGCGGTCGTACCAGGGGCGATGGTCGCGTCCGACGGCGTGGTGGTGGGTGATGGTGCCGCCGTGCGCGATGATCGCCTCCGACACGGCGGCCTTGATCTCGTCCCACTGCGCGACGGTGCTGCCCCAGCGGCCAGGGGCGTAGACACCGAAGTACGGGGCCGGGCCGTCGGGGTAGACGTGGGTGAACCGGCAGGTGACCACGCCAAGGCCGCAGACCTCGGTGACCGCCTGCTGGGCGGCGGCCGATACCGCGGCGTGGAACTCGTCGAAGGTGTCCCAGGTGCAGGCGGTCTCGAAGGTCTCGACGATCATGCCGCGGCGGGCCAGCGCATCCCGCTGGTAGGGCATGCGGAGGAAGGACGCCCGCCAGTTCGACGCGGGGTTCTCCTGCCGTGGCGCGGGCGTGCCGCCGTGTTCGCGGGCGATCTCCGCTGCTCGGTCCAGCCACGGGTCCACCGGGTGGTCGGCCGATTCGAAGGCCAGCACCAGCAAGCCGCCCGCTGCTTGGACACCCGCGTTGAGGAACGCCTCGGCGGCGTCGAGCAGCCTGCAGTTGGACGGATAGAGGCCTGCTTGCGCGATCGTCCTGGTCGCGGCGACGGCCTGCCCGTAGTCCTCGAACGTCACGGAGGCGCTCGCACGCCACTGTGGACGGACCTGTAGGCGCACCCACGCTTCGGTGATCACACCCAGGGTGCCTTCCGAACCGAGGAACAGACGGTCCGGGGAGGGACCGGCGCCGGAGGCGGGCAGGCGGCGCGATTCGGTGGTACCGGTGGGGGTGACGACGCGGAGGGATTCGGTGAGGTCGTCGATGTGGGTGTACAGGGTGGCGAAGTGGCCGCCCGCCCTGGTGGCCAGCCAACCGCCGAGGGTGGAGAACTCGAACGACTGCGGGAAGTGCCGCAGCGTCAGCCCATGCGGCCTGAGCTGGTCTTCAAGGCTGGGACCGTAGACACCGGCCTGCACGCGGGCGGCGCGGCTGACGTGGTCGACCTCGAGCACCTGGTCGAGGTTGGCCAGGTCGATGGTGATGGCCGGGGTGTCGAAGCGGGGCTCGATGCCGCCGACCACGGAACTGCCGCCGCCGTAGGGAATCGCGGCGATGTCGCGCGTCGAGCACCAGTCGAGCAGGTCGACCACGTCCTGTTCGCGGCGCGGCCGCGCGATCAAGTCGGGCACGTGGTCGACCTCGCCGCGCAGGTTGCGCACCACATCGCGAAACGCCTTGCCATGGGCGTGGGCGGCGCGGTCCTCGGCCTCCGCCGAGCACAGGCCCGCCAAGGCTTCGGGCGGGCTCACCCTGGGTGCGGGCAGGCCCAGGTCACCGGGGTTCGGCGGGTTGTGCGCGGTGAAGTCGTGTGCGGGCAGCAACGCTGCCGCCCTGCCCACCAACGCCTCGGCTTCCGCCGCGGTGGCGGCACCTTCGTCAGTGCCCCAACCCCACCAAGACCGGGCCATCCTGCGCCTCCGTTCACTGCCCGGAGGACGTTACTCGACGGTAGGACCGAGCCGAAGCGGCCTTCCGGCACTTCCTGTCGGTTAATCTCGCCGGTTGTGGGATGCCGATCTTTCACCATGATCGACCTGTTCGCGGGGTGCGGCGGTATGACCGCGGGCTTCCTCGCGGCACAGGACTACCGGCCGGTGCTGGCGGTGGAGTTCGATTTGCAGGCCGCGGCGACCTACGCGGCGAACTTCGGCGAGTCCCACACCCGGCACGCCGATATCGCGACCGTGCCCGACGCCGCGATCCCCCGGGCCGACCTGATCATCGGCGGACCGCCCTGCCAGGGCTTCTCCAACCTCGGCTCGCGCAACGTGCACGATCCGCGCAACAAGCTGTGGAAGGAGTACATCCGGTTCGTGCGGCACGCGAACCCCCAGGTGTTCGTGATCGAGAACGTGGACCGGTTCTTCTCCTCAAGCGAGTTCGCGCTGCTCCAGGCGGAGGCGGCGCCGGGCGGGCTGCTGGCGGACTACGAACTGTCCGCGGGATTCCTGCTGGCCGCGGACTTCGGGGTGCCGCAACGGCGCAAACGCACGATCGTCATCGGTTCCCGCATCGGCCGCATCCCGCTACCCGAACCCACCCACGCCCGCCCCGGCACGGCCGGGCTGCCCGGCTGGCACACCACCCGCGACGTGCTGGCGGGGCTGCCGGAAACCCCGCTGGTCAAACACCTTCCGGACGCGGGCACCACCTTCTTCGGCGAGCGGGTGCCGGGGGTGTTCAAGAGCGACGACCTGCACATCGGACGCACCCCCACCGCGTTGTCGCTGGAGCGCTACGCGCACATCCCACCCGGTGGCGGACGCTTCAACCTGCCGGACCGGCTGCTGTCGGACTGCTGGCGGCGCAAGAAAACCGGCACCACCGACGTGATGGGCCGGATGCGCTGGGACCTGCCGTCGCTGACGGTGCGGACCGAGTTCTTCAAGCCGGAGAAGGGCCAGTACCTACACCCGCAGTGGGAACCCGGCCCGGACGGCCACCGGGTGGACCGCCCGATCACCCACCTGGAGGCGGCCCGCCTGCAAAGCTTTCCCGCGGATTTCCTGTGGTGCGGCAGCAAGATCGGCGTCGCCAAGCAGATCGGCAACGCCGTGCCGCCGATGCTGGCCGAGGCGATCGCCCGCCACCTCAAGCCGTTCCTGACCGGCGGTCCGGCGCAACCCGCGCGCTGCCGCCTGTGCTGCTAGCGGCGGCTGAGCACCGTGTCGTACACGCGTTGAGCCGCGGCTTTCGGGTCCTCGTGCTCCCACACGCGGATCACCAGCCAGCCTGCTTCCGCGAAGACGAGGTCGGTGTTGGCGTCCCGTACCCGGTTGCCCTCGATCTTGGTGCGCCAGAACTCGCCGTTGCGCTTGGGCCAGGTCGCGTGTTCCGGGCAGCCGTGCCAGAAGCAGCCGTCGACAAAGACGGCGACGCGGGGCCCGCCGAACACGATGTCCACCTCACGACGCACGCCCGCGATCGGCTTGCGGTGCACGCGGTAACGCAGTCCGAGGCGGTGGAGTTCCTGGCGCAGGGCGACCTCGGTGCCGGTGTCGCGGGCACGCTGCCTGCTCATCCGCAGCCGCGTATCGGGTGTGGACTCCAATTCGGGCACGGCCACCATGATGGCCTGCCCGCTCAGGCGGGGCGCGTGAGGGCGGCGAGCATGAGCGCGCGGATCTCCGCGGCGATCTCGTCGACCGGGTGCGGCGGGTCATGGACTTGCCATTCCCGCAGCAGCCCGGTGATCGCGCCGACCAGCCCGATCGCGGTGAGCCGGTAGTCCCGGTCGGGCGCGACGCCGTGCGCGGACAGGTTCTTGGCCTCGGACTCGATGAACTCCGCCCAGCGCGTCACCCACTCCTGGTGCTGGCGCTCCAGGTTGGCGCTGACCCCGACCGCCTCCACGTAGTTCAGCCGCGGCAGCCTGGGGTCGGCGGTGATGCTGCCGACGAACACGTCCAGCAGCGTGGAGACGCGGGTGACCACATCGGCGTCGGAGAGGCCGTCCAGCGCCGCGCGCACCCGCCGCAACGCGATGGCGTTGATGCGGTGGTGCAGGGTCAGCAGCACCTCTTCCTTGCCCGCGAACTCCTCGTAGAAGTTGCGGGTGGACACCCCGGCCTCCGCGCACAGGGTCGCGATCTTGGTCTTGGCGTAACCCGTTGAGGTGAACAGCTCCAACCCAGCCAGCAGCAGCTTCTCGCGGCGCTCGGCACGCCGCTGTTCGGGCGAGACGCCTGCGTAGTTCCGGCCCAGCGAACCCGCGGCCAATCGGACCTCCACGGCGGTTTTGGTAACAGGGATTGCCAGATGTTAGCAATGTCTCTACGTTGTGGAAATCTTCGTTACCACTCCAGTCCCGGAGGAAACGATGCTCCGCCCAGCCCTGGCATCCCTCATCAGTGCATTCTTACTGGTCACCGCAGGTGCGGTCCCCGCGGCAATGGCCGACGACAAGCCGCCGGTCCCCTCTCAGGACCCCTTCTACACACCGCCGAGCCCGCTGCCGGGCAAGGCGGGCGACGTCATCCGCAGCCGCAAGGTCGACTGGTACCCCGAGCCGTTCCGGGTCTTCCCTGCCCCGGTGAAGGTGTGGCAGGTGCTGCATCGCTCGACCTCGGCGACGGGTGCGCCGAACGCCGTCTCCGGCACCGTCCTGGTGCCGCCAACGCCGTGGACCGGCAGCGGGCCGCGGCCGCTGATCGCCTACGCCATGGGCACCCAGGGCCTCGGTGACCAGTGCGCGCCCTCGTACCACCTGCGCAACGGCACCGAGCCGGAGATCGCCTTCCTCGTGCAGTCCATGCAGAAGGGCTGGGCGGTCGCCGTCACCGACTACGAGGGACTGGGCACCCCCGGCACACACACCTACGCGGTCGCCCAGTCCGAGGGCCGGGCGCTGCTCGACGTCGCCCGCGCCGCCACCCGGCTGCCCGAGGCGGGCCTGAGCCCGTCCGCGCCGGTCGGCGCGTTCGGCTACTCCCAGGGCGGCCAGGCCGCCGCGGCAGCGGGTGAGCTGCACGGAAGCTACGCCCCCGACGTCAAGCTCGTGGGCGTCGCGGAGGGCGGCGTGCCCGGCGACCTCGCCGAGGTCGCGAAGTTCAACGACGGCGGCGCGGCCTTCGGCTTGGTCGCCGGTGCCGCGGTCGGGCTGTCCACGGCGTACTCCGAACTGCCCTTCGCCGAGGCGCTGAACGAGCGCGGCAAGCAGCTTGTCGAGAAGGTCAAGCAGGCTTGCGTCGCCGAACTCGGCGCCGCCGCGCCGTTCACGAAGCTGAACGACCTGACCACCGAGCCGGACATGATCAACGACCCGCGCTGGCAGGCCAGGCTGGCCGAGAACCAGCTGGGCAACCGCAAGCCCGACGTGCCGATCTACCTCTACCACGGCACGCTGGACGAGCTGATCCCCTACACCACCGGTGAGAAGCTCAAGGCGCGCTACTGCGCGGTCGGCGCCCAGGTCGAATGGCAGCCGGTCCCGCTGGCCGGGCACATCGTGGCGATCTCGGCGTGGGGCACCACAGCCCTGAACTGGCTCGGCGGCCGTTTCGACGGCAAGCCCGCCAAGACGACCTGTTGATCACCGCCGCGCCAGGTAGGCCGCGACGCCGTCGAGGTAGAGGTTGAGCCCGAAACCGAAGTCGGCGTCCAGGTCCTCCTGCTCGTAGAGGTTGTCGAGGTCGAACACCCCGGCCTCGACAACTCTGGCGAGCGCGGGCAGCTTGCGCGGGTCCACCAGCCTCCGCAGCGCCGCGGCGTACTGGCGGCTGAACGCCTCCGGGTTGTCCCGGAAGCCTGCCGCGAGGTCGACGCTCAGCCGCAGCTCACCGTGCACGAACGTGATCAGGCCCATCACGATCCCGACCTTCTCGGCCTCGGTCAGCGGAGTGTCGGCCAGCGTGCCGATCGCGCGGTCGAACCAGGCGAGGTTGTGCGGTCCCGCGGGCGGGCCGCTGATCGCGATCTGCGTGTACCAAGGGTGTTTGCGGATGGCAGCCAACACCGCGAGCGCCCAGTGGGTGAGCCCGGAGCGCCAGTCACCCGCGGGCAGCTCCGGCGGGTCCTCCATGGCCGCGTCCGACATCAGCGCGAGCAGGTCGTCCTTGCTCTTGACGTGCCGGTACAACGCCATCGTCGCGTTGCCGAGGTGGGCGGCTACTCGGGCCATCGACACCCTGGCCAGGCCCTCGGCGTCGGCGATCTCGATGGCGGCGCGGGTGATCGCCTCGACCGTCAGCGACGGTTTGCGTCCCCGCCGCGGCGCCTCCCGCAGCCCCCACATCAGCGCGATGTGGTCGGGTAGCTCGGTCTCGTCGGTCATCCCCGCCCTCTCGTCGGTCACAAGTCTATGAACGCCGCTTCCACCCCTCATTGCGTATGAGCTACGCTCTTTCGCGTATCATATACGCACTACCAAGGGGGCAGCGATGATCGTGGAGGCCACCGGCCTGCGCAAGACATACGGCGCCGCCGTGGTGCTGGACGGGATCGATCTGAAGGTCGCCGAGGGGTCGGTCTTCGCGTTGTTGGGCCCCAATGGGGCGGGGAAGACGACGGCGATCCGCATCCTCACCACGCTGAGCAAGCCCAACGCGGGCAGCGTCCGCATCGCCGGTTTCGACCTGCTGCGGGAACCCGCCAAGGTGCGCGGGGTGATCAGCCTGACCGGCCAGTACGCCGCGGTGGACAACGAGCAGACCGGCCGGGAGAACCTGACCATGGTCGGGCGGCTGATGCACCTCGGCCGCCGCCCTGCGGTGCACCGCGCGGTGGAACTGCTGGAGCGCTTCGGCCTCACCGACGCCGCGGACCGCAGGGTGAAGACGTACTCGGGCGGCATGCGCAGGCGGCTGGACCTGGCCATGAGCCTGGTCGCCCTGCCGAAGGTGATCTTCCTGGACGAGCCGACCACCGGCCTCGACCCGGCCAGCCGCACCACGATGTGGGGGGCCATCCGGGACCTGGTCCGCACCGGCACCACGATCTTCCTCACCACTCAGTACCTGGAGGAGGCCGACCGACTGGCGGACCGGATCATGGTGATCGACAAGGGCAGGGTCGCCGCCGAGGGCACCGCGGACGCGTTGAAGTCGGAGGTCGGCGGCGAACGTCTGGACCTGCACTTCGCCGACGCGTTCTCCCTGCGCGAGGCCTGCGAGCTGCTGGACGGCTTCGTCGACGAGGAGCGGCGGGTGCTGAGCGTGCCGTCCGACGGCAGCGCCGCCTACCTGCACCGGGTGCTGGACAACCTGCGTGGCATCGGTGTCGCGCCCACCACGGTGTCCTCGCACCGCCCGACCCTGGACGACGTGTTCCTGGCGCTGACCGCCCGAGAGGAAGTGGCAGCATGAGCCACGCCATCAGCGACTCGGTCACCATGATCGGGCGCAGCATCCGCCTGTCCCGCCGCAACGTCGACACCCTGATCATGTCGATCGTGTTGCCGCTGCTCATGATGGCGTTGTTCGTCTACGTCTTCGGCGGCGCGATCAACACCGGGACCGCCTACGTCAACTACGTGGTGCCCGGCATCATCCTGCTGTGCGTCGGCTACGGCGCCGCGTCCACCGCGATGTCGGTGGCCGACGATATGACCAACGGCATGATCGACCGGCTGCGCTCGATGCCCATCCGCAGCTTCGCGGTGCTCACCGGACATGTGGTCGCCAGCGTGACCCGCAACGCGCTGTCCACCACGGTGGTCGTCGCGGCCGCCATCGCGATGGGCTTCCGCCCGTCGGCCACACTCACCGAGTGGGCGCTGACCGTCGGTCTGCTGCTGCTCTACGTGCTGGCCCTGTCCTGGCTGGCCGCGGGCCTCGGCGTGATCGCCAAATCGGTGGAGTCGGCCAGCGTGCTGAGCTTCTTCATGCTGTTCCTGCCCTACCTGAGCAGCGCTTTCGTGCCCACCGACACCATGCCGTCGTTCCTGCACGCCGTCAGCGAGCACCAGCCGATCACGCCGATCATCGAGACGGTCCGCGGCCTGCTCACCGGCAGCCCCGTCGAGTCCAACGGCTGGATCGCGCTGGCCTGGTCACTGGGTCTGCTGCTGGCCTCGTTCACGCTCGCGACCTGGCTCTACGCCCGGCGTACCAGCGACTGACCAGCGGGAGTTGAGGAACAACACGAAGGCGGCGGCCGGGAAGAACATCAGCACGCCGTAGATGCCGGGCGGAACGGACATCAACTCGTTGCCGATCACCGTGAGCGCCACGGTGATCGCCAACACGGCGTTGTGGATGCCCACCTCGAAACCGGAGGCGATGGCCTGCCCCCGCGGCAGGCCCGCCCACAGCGGCAGCCAGTACCCGGCCGCGAGGCTGAGTGCGCAGAGCAGCAGCGCCACCACGCCGACCTCCACCAGGTGCTCCCAGGTGCTGTCGCCGGTCTGCCCGATGGCGATTCCGATGGCCGCCACCAGCACCAGCACGGCCAGCACCTTGACGGGCCGTTCCATCCGCACCGCGAAGTCCTGGAACCGGCCGCGCACAGCCATGCCGATGGACACCGGAATGAGCACCAGCGCGAACACCTGGATCAGCTTGCTCAGGTCGAGCCCGATGTCGGCTCGGTCGCCGAGGAAGTAGGCGAGGGACAGGTTGGTCACCAGCGGAAGCGTGAACAACGCGAGCGCGGTGTTGATCACCGTGAGGGAGATGTTGAGTGCCACCTCGCCGCCCGCCAGGTGGCTGAACAGGTTGGCGGTCGAGCCGCCGGGAGAGGCGGCGAGCAGCATCATGCCCACCGCGAGTTCCGGTTGCAGCCCGAACGCCAGCACCAGGGCGAAGGTGATCAGCGGCAGCAGCAGGATCTGCACCCCGAGCGCCAGAGCCACCGCCTTGGGTGTCTTCGCGACCTTGGCGAAGTCCGCAGGCCGCAGGGACAGGCCCAGCCCGAACATGATGATCGCCAGCGAAATCGGCAGGAACACCTGGATACCGGACTGTCCCACGGGCACCTCCAGCTAGATCTGGCACACGATGACTGAGCCGAGGCCTTTTTACCACCACCTTCTGGCGGTAAAGAGAATTACCCGAACAGGAATTGAAATACGTCGGTTAGGGTGTCCAACGCGGCCTTGAAGGTCTCCACCACCTGCTCGACGGTCTCCATGGGCTGCGTGATCAGCAGGTAGCTCAGGGCGATTACGAAGATGCCATTGGAAATCACCAGCACCGGCGAGTCGCAATGATCGACGGTGCCCACGACCACCAGTACCGCCACGACAACCCCGATCAGCACCCAGACCCAGAGATCCATGCCCCTCGCCACCTGCTGTGAGCGTCAGGTCGCCGACGGTAGCGAGGCGATGTCTCGGTCGGGTTGCCGGTGCGTCCCGGTTCACCGCCCGGCGTGCAGCGCCCTCCAGACTTCAGCGCCCACAACGCCATCCGGGTTCAGCCCGCGGCTGTGCTGGTAGTCCCGCACAGCCTGTTCGACCGCAGCGTCGAAGGTCCCGCTGATCTTGACGGGCCTGCCGAGCGCCGTGGAGAGTGCCCGCTGCACCCGTTTCACCGCCAACCCGGCCGCACCTCTCTTCAGCGTCGGCGTTGGACCGGACGACAGCAGCGCGGTCCAGGTCGGCGGCGCGACCACGCCGTCGGGGGTGAGCCCGCGGGCCGCCTGGAACGCCTTGACCTCCCGGTCGCTCGCGAATGACCCGTCGGGTGTGCCCGCGACGAAGCCGTGGGCCTTCAGCAGGCACCGCATCGCGAGCACTTCCGCCCCGGTCGCACCGGTCCGCAGCGTCGGATAGGTCGCGAAGTCGATGCGGGCGCCGACGCAGACCGGCGGAAACGCCGTGGACGTCAGCCCGATCCCGTTCGGCACCGGCCGCTGGGTGCCGTCGGAGGGGACGTTCTGCACGCCAAGCTCGACCTCGCCTGCGGGCTTGGCCAGCATGGTCGTCGAGCCACCGCCGTCGAGGTTGAGCGCGTCGTCTGCCCCGAGACCCTTGAGGAAACCGGCCAGCTCGGCGTAGGTCATGCCCCGGCTGGCGGTCGACCTGCCGTCCACCGCCACCAACCACAGCGTTCTGCCGTCCGCCGAGATCCCGACGGCGGTGCGCGGGTGGCGGGGGTGCTGCGGAACGGTGATCTTCCCGTCCCGCATCAGCACCAGGTTGCCGGTGATCGCCGTCCCCGGGGGGCCACCGTCGGACCGCACGCGGTAGTCCACCGTGACCCGGTCGCCGACCCGCAGTCCCGCGATGGCCTTGGCGCCCTGTTCCCGGCCCAGCAGGACAACCCCGTCTGGTGGCACCGGCCCGGCGCCGGGGGCGTCGCGCACCGCGGTCACCACCGATCCCCGCACCTCTACCTCGGCGAGACTCGCCGCCCCTTCGACGGTCCGCGACCGCGCGACCGAGCCCCACGCCGGGGTGAAGATCCCGATGCCGCCGCTTCTCACGGTGGGCGAGTTGAGGTTGGACGTCTTGAGCACCGTGCCGGCGGGCAGCCGCACTGTGCCCTCCAGGAACACCCCGGTCACCCGCCCGCCCGAGGCGCCGACCGCGAACCCCTCGTTCCAGCCGCCCGCGGGTCCGTGCACCAGCTTTCCGGCGTCGACGCCCGCCCCCAGCGGCGCGCCGGTGTCGTTGATGTCGAAGAAGTCCCCGTTGACCGCCACGACCGTCCCGGCCCTCTTCGCCAACGCCCCCAACGGTTCCCGCGCCGCCACCTGGCCCGGGTACACGTACCGCACCCCCAGGGTCGGCTCCGCCAGGTCTGCCTTGACGACGTCCGCCTCGATGATCCCGTTGTCGTACTGGCTATGCTCGATGCCCGGCGCGATCACGTCCGCCGACACCCGCGCCATCGGCGCCGACGGACCGGACCGCTCACCGGCGCCCGCCGTCCACCGCCCGCTCTCGAACCACTGCCAGTTGGCGCCCGGCCCGGACGCACTCGCGACCCCGCTTCCGAGCACGGCGATCACCGCCGCAAGGGCTAGCGTCTTGTAACTGCCTGTTCGCACGATTCGGTACCCCCTCGCCCAGGTCGCCGTCGGCATTATGGTGAGCCGCGATCGTGAACACCGACCGCCATAGGGGTTTGCCCGAACATGAACACTCGACAAGCGGAATCGCGATATCGAGGCATGTGATCACCCGGACGAGCGGATCGCACGCCTGCGCAGTTCTACGGGTAGACGGACCGGCCGACCACCACGGCCCCGCCGATCCACCTTGACGAATTCCCTTGTTTCGCTGCGCAGAAACCTTTCACGTTTATCTCGACGGAGCTCACCCACGCACCGCCTTTGGCGTGACCCGTTGTCGCACGACACGATGTCGCGACAAACCGCGACAATGCCGGACACCTCAACGCCGGACATCGGTCGCTTTCGGGTGCTGTCCTGTTCCACGACCGGTGCAGGCCGGTCGGGAATGGAGAAGAGACATGAGGAAATACACACGATTCGCCGTGTCGGTGCCGGCCGGGTTGCTGATGGCGCTCGGCATGCTCGCCGCACCCGCCAATTCGGCCCCGCCTGTGGCGGAAACAACCACCACCAACGCCGTGCCCGATTGCGCGGTCGAGAATCCGTTCTGGAAGCACCCAGGCCGCAAGATCTGCGGCTCACACCAAGCTCTGATCCGGATACCGGGCACCTCCACGAAGGAGGTCGTCGTGGGCAACGACTTCTACATCTACGTCGACGACTCCACGGGCTGGAAGAGACTGCAGAACGGACAGGCCAGCCGCAACCACACCGGATCGGCGCTGGGTGTGTTCAAGCCGAACAACAACACGGTCAAGGTGCTTGGCACGACCGGCAGGCACTACTGCAACACCTGGAACGGCAGCTGGCGCGGATGGCACACCTGCTGACCACCACCACAGCGAGTTCCGACGTGCGTCGTGCGCTGCCCAGCGCACGACGCACGCCCAACGCTCCGGCGGCGATCAGCAGCTCAGATTGTCGCCCGGCGTGGTCCCGAGAACGTCGACAAAGCGCCGGTACTTGTCGATACGGCTCTGAACCTGCCCCGGATTCCCGCCGTTGCACTCAATGCTGCCGTTGATACTGCGAATCGTTTCACCGAAACCGCGGTTGTCACCATGGCATCGTGCGGCGTCATGGTGCCCGGCCCGGTCTGGGTGTTCCAGTACCAGAGGGCGGACTTCCACGACACCGCGGCATCCCGCTCGACAAGGTGGGGGTTGTTCAACAGATCAGCCCCAAGAGCGTCGCCCGCAGCCTTGTAGTTGAAGTTCCAACTCAGCTGGATGGGCCCACGCCCGTAGTAGGCGGCCCGCCCCGCCGGGCACCCATAAGGCCTGCTCGCATCGCAGTAGTGCGGATAGTTGTCCTTGTTCTGCTCGACGATATGCACCAGCCCACCGGTCTCATGGCTGACATTGGCCAAGAAAGCAGCTGCTTCCCGCCGCTTGACCACATCGCTCCCGGTATTGGCAAACCCGGGGTAGGCACTCGTAGCCGAGACCAGCCCCTGATAGGTGTAGAACGAGTTCCTACCAGGAAACATCTGATCGAACTGCGCCTCGGTGACCAGGAACGCCGCCGCGTCGGCCACCGTACGAGCGCCGGAAACAGCAGGAGACACCGCAAGCAGAACCGCGACCGCGGCAACCGAGGCCAAGGTGCGTCGCACAGACATGGGATCGCTCCTCCGGGATGGCAGGGATCGTGGGCCAGGGTGCCCACCACTCGGACGCATCACCGACATGCGCCGCAACCCAGTGCACCCCATTGGTCTAAACCAGTCAAGAGCGTCACCTCAGGCAGCCACCACTGCGCATGCAGGATCGCGCTTGAAATCCTCTCCTAAAGACTCCGAGACCCTCAGTTTGAGAGTTGGCCAATTAAAATTGCAACTACAGTGCCGGTTGCCTACCGCGCCTTTCAAGCATGTGCACCGAGGGGCGTCGATAGAGCACTCACTTCGGTATATTCGGCCCGGGTATACGGAGGACGGAGGTACTCGGCAGTAGATATTTCTGCCGCCTGCCACTTTCTTGCCTGCAAATACACAGGCGCCGTGGCAGGCGCGGCTACCTGCGGTTTTCTGACACCTGGAACGCATTCCTGCGATCGCGTTCCAGGTGGAGTTTGCCGATGCCGTGGTTGAGCGTTGGGGATACTCTTGAGGGGAAGACGGAATGGAGTCTGATCGCAGACGTTTTGCCGGCGAGTGCCAGGAACTGGAAGCGTTGATGCGGCGCGGCGCGACCTGGACTGTCGCCACTCGATCAGTCGCCGGGCACGGTCGCCTGCTTGATCGCGAACGGCCCCTTCTCCGCCTCGATGCTCGCCTTCGTCGGGGCAGGACCACGCTCATACGGATTGCCCGCCGCCAAAGCGTCCGGGCTGGCACCCGGAAGCGTCGCGACCGCAAGCGCCGCGGCCGCCACCAAGCCCGTCAGTGCCATCCACGATCCACGGAACCCGCAGCCCCGCCGGACCGCCCGCCCCGTTTCACCATCGAATCGAATCGCAACGAAAACGCCTCCACTTTGGCACCAGCAGAAGAATCCGGAGCAGCGCGAAAACACACAACGCCACTCAGCGCGCTGCGCACTTCTCCACACACCGCACCAGGCGGAAAAAATACCCGCGACCTCGAAACACGAGAATCGCGGACCGGTTCCATCTTCCGCCCATAAAGCTAACACCCATCGGCGTTAGAAATACGAAGCCAGCTCTTATGACAACCTGATAAGCATCATTGGAAACGATCGGTTTCCCGAAAGCGGTTCGCGGGCCGAAGCACACCTGCGACACCATGCTGCCCGCTTGGACCACGTCGGGAGCCGTCGGCGCAACCACCTTACGAAGATCGGGAAGGGCACCACACCCGTCAAGATCCGGTTCGACCAACCTCAGCGGGCTCCCCAGCCGGCACCAACTCGAATCGGGCCACCTGATTAACGGACAATTCCTTTCGCCTGAAAGCACCACACCACAAGAAGGTGGGGAGCCCGGTCAGTCGGGCTCCCCACGGTCGGCCGTGTGCCGGGTCAGGAACCGCGAACGGCCTGTGCCTTGGCGTTGCGCTCGTAGACCGACCAGAACTGCGAGGAGCAGTAGGTGCAGTTCGGGCCGAAGTAGAGGCCGCGAGCCTGTTCGTCGTGCATGAGGTGGAGGCGGAACCAGGAGGTGATGGTGCCGTGCAGGGCGGGGATGCCGTAGTGGTCGGCGCCGCGCTGCTCGGCGTAGATGGCGGGCACCTGCGTGGTCTGGCTGTAGGTGCTGCGGACCGTCGAGGGCCGGACGATGGTGTCGTTCTGACCGGCGATGAACAGCGCGGGACCGCGCACCCTGCTGCCGCTGCTGAAGGCCAGCGGGTAGATCGGCGCGATGGTGTCAACCCGGGAATCGGCTCCGGCATCAACGGCGGCACCCCCACCGAAGGAGTGGCCCGTGGCACCGACGTTGGTCAGGTCGACCTTGCCCTGGAACGGGCTGCCCGCCCGGCTGTTCTCGCTGGTCAGGTAGTCCAGGCCCGCCAGCATGGCGGCTCCGGTGCCCGTGTTGCCTTCGGCGGCGGCGACGATGAAGCCGTGCGAGGCGAGGTGATTGAGCAGCGGAACATACCGCTCGAGCCCGGAGCGGGCACCGTTGTTCCACAGCACGACCGGGTGCGTG
This sequence comes from Actinorectispora metalli, assembly GCF_056323685.1. Classification (NCBI taxonomy): domain Bacteria; kingdom Bacillati; phylum Actinomycetota; class Actinomycetes; order Pseudonocardiales; family Pseudonocardiaceae; genus Actinorectispora; species Actinorectispora metalli. The sequence goes on along the minus strand of NZ_JBREYE010000001.1, from coordinate 3,438,419 downwards.
GTGCAGCCCAGGGTGCCCAGGTCGACCGGCCGGAAGACGGTGGTGCCTCGTCCGTTGGAGGCCGACGTCGCGGCGAAGGGCCCGGTGGCGCCCCACTGACCGTTGACCGACGGGCAGCCGGTAGGAGGCGCCGAAGTCGTGGTGGTCGGTGCCGTGGTCGGTGCCGTGGTCGTGGCCGACCCGGACGTGGAGGTCGCGGTCGGCGTGGTGGCGCTGTTCTCATGCTGGATGATGATGTTCTTGATCTGGTTGAACACCCCACTGTCACTGGGGAAGGCGCCGTGGCCGATGCAGGTAGGCGTCTGGAGATTGTCGGCACCGGCCAGCTCCGCCGAAGCAGTGGGGCTGACGTTCCAGTCGCAGGCGGAACGCTGGGTGGTGTAGCGGACGCCCGGAGAGCCAGGCACCTCGGTGCCCGAATTCAGCGCGGCCAGCCACGACGAGCCGACCGCGAACTGCTGGCACGAGACGTAGTTCTGGCACATCGACGCGGTCGTGGTGCCGTGGTGCGGGCCCGCCATCGAGAAGTACAACGACACCTTGTCCTGAGCGCCAGGCACATGCTTCAGGTAGGAGCGCGCAGCCAGGGTCGAAGCCGACCAGGTCACCAGCACGACCCTGCGCGCGCCGTTCTCCTGCAACACACTGTCGACCTTGCGACCGATCTCGACACCGGCCTTGGTGAGGTCACCGGTCATTCTGGTGCTGTCGGTCCAGGTGTGCACCCGTTCGGAACGCCATCCTGCGGCAACGAAATTGCGCTTCATCGGGTCCATGTGAATGGCCTGCCCCGTCATTCCCGGAATCAGGATGACCGGGTCGTGCTCCACCGCGGCAAGGGACGCCGCATCGGCAACCAAACTAGCGCGAGCCTGACAGGAAATCCCCACCAACGACAGCACTGCGGCAGCCATCACCGCAAGCACCGCCACTCCAGGACCGCGAATAACGGCAGAGGTGTGACTTTCGAACATGAAAAGCCTCCTGACACAGGGCATAACACAGGGTCGAGAAACAGGTGATTGGGATCACTTCTGTTTCGCTGATGCTACGAAAAGGAAACCCGCCCCACTATGTCCCCGCACCCACTCTTGATGGCCCCTGGCATGTCGCAGACCACACAGGGGATCCCCGTCCGGCGGACGTTCTCTCTAGTCAGCATGCCGACCCCGACGAGGCAGACAACGTCTTTCGCACCGGGCAGTGCTGCAACGACTGATTCATCGGTCGCTTGTGGCCGCTCAGCAAGCTTCACGTTGTTCGACCACGACCGCTTCCGGGTCACGAGGACGCCACCCTGCTGAGCCACAGACACCGAGGTCAATTTGACCACTTCGTGTCGCGCGGTTCGTAGGTCTAGCACGGATGTTGTCGGACCGCGGTCCACGGCCGACTGTTCGCCTCCGAACAGCCTTCTGGACCAGCGGCGAGGAGCACTGGTCACCGCCTCCGCGCATCCGCGGTGGTGGAAGGGCTCGAAGCCCGCGGTGGCCGTCGAGTCGGGCGTGATCGCCTAACGCGTTGTGGAACGTGCACAGCAGCGTGGACAAGATCTGGTCGGACAGGCTGCGCAAGCCCACGCTGGTGTCCGCGCGCCGCAAATCGGCGCGCCGAAGGCCTGGGAGACCGGTCTCATAGGCAAGGAAGTGAAGGTCGTAGCCCCAGCGGAGCGTCAGGACCCACTCTCTGCGCGACCTACTATTTCCCATCGCCGTACAGCAGTGATCGAAAGCCGCTTCAAATTAAGGACCGCGTGCGGCCACGGCAAGGTGAATCGTCTGGGCACATCCGACGGCAGGGTACGCCGTAAGCTGACGACGCCCATGGGATGCGCAACGATGAGGCCATCAATGCGTCTTCGTGCCGGGTGACGAAAGTTTCGTATTCCGCATCCTCTACACGGCTACTGGCGAATCGGGCACGGCCAGAATCACTGGCCGTGCCCAGCACCAAACCTTATGCACAGTCCAGCGACTGTGCACGGTCGCCAGTGCCGCCGCCCCCACAGGCGTCGAAACGGGTGGAGATCTGACTTAGGGACATATCGGGCTTCTCCTTTCCTAGTAGTCGCTGACTAGTTGTCGAGCCGGATCTGTGAACCGCAGCAGACGGAGGCACTCCGTACGCAACAGGTCTGTAGACCTTCCTGGGACAGAGGTGACGCGTCGGACAACCGAGGCGCTGGGACGCGCCGCCCAGTCGAATTGGTCCTTCAGTGACGCGGTCGGATCGAGGAGCCTGCCGTACCGAAGGACGGCCTCGCCTAGAGAGCCCGGCGCCGTGGTGGGTACCGGGTTGGCCAAATACACGGGTTTCCCTGCGGCCGCGGCATAGGCGGTCACCGCACCGTGGTCGCCGACGATGTAGTCCGCTGCCGCGACCGGTCCCTGCCAGTCCTGCCCGAGACGTAGGAACTGCAGCCGGGTCCACACGACCGGCCCGGCCCATGCAAGCACTTGGCGTCGGCCGTGCCGGACCCACACATCCGGATGCAGGTGACACATCAACCGGTCGTTCGATGGTGCCAAATCGGTGGCCATACGGCCGAGTAGAGACGGTGACCGCCCGAGCAGCGAGTGCGGACCACGTGTCGATACCACGAGGCCCAACCGCTGGCGGCGGCAGAGCCCCAGTAGCTCCCGGTGGGTGTTCCGATGGGTGAGGGCGTTAAGCAGATGGTCATACGCGGGATCGCCGACAACGACAGCGTGTCGCCGGACGTCCGGAAGGGCAGCCTGCACGGCCTTATACGGCAGACCGATGACCGTGGCCTCGGAACGGCCTGTCCGTTGGCAGAGCAGCCGTTTAATCGCAGCGACGCACCCCCTGCCGTTGTGGTCGACGATATCGCCCTCCGTCGACACCTCGGGCAACAGCAACAACGCTCCCCGCAACGTGCCAACACTGGGCGGGCTGGCTGCGATCACCAAATCGAACCGCTCGTGTGCCACGGACTCCCACTGCGTGGTAAGAGCGTCTACGGAAGCGAGAAAATCCGCCACTTGGGCGCCTGCAGGCCCTGGGGGCCAGGTGAACACGATCTGGATTCCTGGTTCGCCCTCGATGGTGTGGGCGGCAGCGAGAACCCGCTCGACTGCCGCGAGGCTGTGCACAACAACCAGCACCACCCGCCGCACGCCACACGTCTGTACTCCGGAAGCGGTTGCCCACCACTGCGTCAAGCGGTACGGATTTCGCAATCCCATCTCACTTCCCTCCTGCGCTGTATCTGACAGGGACAGCGTGGAGGCCGGGCGTGGGGGAAAGAGTGGGGAAAGAGTGGGGACGCGGATCGGGAACCCCCACGGGTCACGGTCTGGTTCACTTGACGCGATGGACCAGCCCGAGCGCGATCTTCAGATTCTTGGTGCAGTACGACTGCTGGTGAACGGCGTGCCAGCGAGTGCGGAGCCTCGCCAGCTGACTGCCTTGGCGCTCGCTGCCGTAGCAGACGGCACGGTTCCCTACGACGAACTGGGCAACCGCTTCGGGACGACGTGCCCAGCCACCCTGCGTTCTTACGGCGCGAAGCTGAGGGCCAGCGCAAAGTTCGAGGTGGTGAAGATGCGCACGCGTTCGGTTTTACAGCTGGGACTGAGGCCGGAAGAGGTCGACTTTTGGCGGTTCCGCGACAAGATCGTTCGAGCGAAAGGACTACCTGCGCACCAGAAGCTGCCTCTTCTCCTCGCCGCGGTAGAGCTGTGGCGAGGCCCGCCGCTGGATGGCTTGGACCCGAGTTTGGTGCACCGGGAGGCGGCAGAGCTGCGGGCAGAAGGGCGCCGGGCTTTCCTGGAGTTGATCCGGCTCTGCTCCGAACAGGGAGAGTTGGAACAAGCCATCGCCCACGCAGAGCGCGCCAACGTGCTGTTCGTGGACGATTGTGAGATCCGGCTCGCGTTGTGGGACATGTGGTCTCAGTGTGGACAGGCCCAAAAGATCATCGACGATCTGCGCAAGCGGGAAGACGCATCCAGAGACGCGGACGCACGGCCCACCGCGCTGAGTGAAGAGGCTGATGCGTTTGTCGCCCAGGCCCGGCTCGTTTCCAAGACAGAGCGGGTGACATCGCCGCACGAACTGCCGCCCGTCCGCGCCCATCTACGTGGGCGCGAATCCGACCTCGCTTTGCTGAGGCAGCTAATCGACCAGGACAGCCAAGTCCGAGTCGTCACAGTCTGCGGTCTTGGTGGCCTTGGGAAGACGGAATTGGTGGTGAACTGGGCACATACTGTGATCAAACACTTCCCGGACGGAGTTCTCTTTGCAAACCTGCAGTGTTTCTCCGCAACGGGCCCAGTCGAGCCCGAGGTGGTGCTGAGGAGGTTCGTCAAAGCTCTCGGTATCCCGGTAACCAGCCTAAGCGGCGATGAAGTGCTGGCCGCGTATCGGACGGCGGTGAACACACTCGCCGTGTTGATCGTCATCGATAACGTTTGTGACCATCGGCACGCGGCGGATCTAGTAGCGGCGGGAGAGCGCAGCCGCACAATCATCACAACACGGACGGCCGTCACTACCCCTGCCGTCGCGGCTGGGCGCGTGCTGCCCTTGCGCCGAATCACGCTTGACGCGTGCTTGGACGTGTTGAGGGAGGCTGTTGGTACCGCTCGGGTCGACAGGGAGCCCTTCGCGGCCCGCCAACTCATGGAGATATGCGGCGGAATTCCGCTTGCAGTCACGCTCATCGTTGCGCAGGCCCGCCTGAACCAGGGCTCCAGTCTCCAAAGTTTGCTGACCAGAATGGGCTCGCCAGCCGCCTTATTGGGCGCTCAACCCGATGGGGAGACAATGATGCGTGACTCGCTGAACTTGTCGTACGCATCGCTCTCGCCTGACGCGGCCAAGATGTTGCAAGTCATTGCGCTTCATCCCGGTCCCGCCCTTCCCCGAAATGTTGTCAACTTCTTGTCCGGCCTTCCGAAGCACACAGCGGACGACGCCGTTGACGAACTCCTGCGCGCCAGCCTGCTGGACCCGTTGGCGGATGACCGGTTTGGTCTCCACGACCTGGTCCGAGCGTTCGCATTGGAACGCGCGGCCACGGAACGGCCGGGATCGGAAGTGTCCGACGTTCGGGAGCGATTGCTGGGTTGGTTGTTGGCCGCCGCCCGTCAGTGCGACCGCGCGCTCCGCTCGGGTCGAGAGCTTCCGGACGACCTCGTCGCGCACGAAGGCGCGCCGCTTCCCGCTCCTGCTGACGAAGCGGCCGGCACGCAATGGTTCGATCGCGAGCACGACACTCTGATCGCGGTGTTGACCTCGCCGGATTTCGAGCCGTTCACGGCCTACCGGTGGCGCCTGCCGCTTGCATTGTGCTGCCACCACACCCGCAATGGCCCTTGGCTCACCGCAGAACGTCTGCTGATCTCGGCTTGCGAGATCGACAAAGCGGAGTTGGAGGAGCGGGAACGTTTCAGGTATCAAGCCGTCTGCCACCGAGTACTGGGCAACATCCAACGAAAGCTGCACAAGAACGGTGTCGCAGAACGCAACCTGATGACGTCGATCACCCTGGCTGAGAGCATCAACGATCCACTCGAAGCGGCCCACGGGCATCAGCAGATGAGTGTCCTTCAAGAGGACATGGGTCGGTGGGAGGCTGCACTCCACCACGCGACGACTGCGGGAGACCTCTACACGGAAATGGCCGATGAGCGCGGTATAGCGGCCACCCTTCCCACTGAGATTTATTGCCGCTTCGAACTGGGGGAACCAGAGCGCGCACTTGCCCGAGAGGCGTCCGCCATCGAGCTGATGGGGCGGACAAGCACGCCGTATCTCCAGGGGGCCCTACACCGCGTCCTGCTGAGTTGCCATTTGCGATTGGAGCGCTACACGGCGGCAGCCGACCATGGGGAGGCCGCACGTGCCTGCTACATCAAATCAGGGTCACGGGTCAACGAAGCGCGGTTACTCGGCGACGGACTGGCTCAGGCCTACCGCGCGGCCTGCCGTACGGAGGATGAGCGAGAGGCGTTGCTAAGTTGCGTGGCCATCTACGACCAACTGCCGCAAAAGAGCTCCGAAGACAAGCAGATACTCAAGGCCGCGGAGAGTCGGCTCAAAGAAATTGCCACGGGCGACGCCTAAGCTATTTCAGTCCTTGAGGCGTGCGGCGCTAAAATCGTCCGGAGACTCGGGTTCGAACGCGTCTTCCTCATCCGACTTCCTCATCGGCAGGATGTACTCCTGCGCTTTCTGGGCGAGGTGCAGCGGCAGCGGTCTGTGGAGAGCATCGCGGTAGTCCGGCGCCTGCCGCAGTTGGTGAACAGCCATCGCCAAGGCATGTGGATCGTCGCCGGGGTGGCACGCGAGCACCGCGATCTCCACGAGGTCGGGATTCCACGCGGGTTGGTCGACATCGATAGTCCATTGGCCTGTGCGTTCGCCCTTGCGCACATTCCTGCGGTTCAACTTGTGTGCCTCCACCGCAGAATTTTGAGCGGTGGAAGCTTTCGGCATGGTGCTGTAGAAGATCCTGTTGTCCTCTCGTCCTTCGCTCGTCCACAGGTTGGCAGGCAGCCCGTTCACCCCGTCGGACTTGGCGCGACCCCACCACTGCGGGGTTTCCTGTCGGTCCCCAGTGCGCAGTCGCACCAGCCGCAGCCAGGGGTTCGGACGACCCGCAGGTGCGAGTCCGGTGCGGATGAGGTCCCGCTCCACCTGGCTGTCCTGCACCCACGTCCACAAGGACCTGATGTTCTGCGCGTCGACAAGAAGGACGGTCGGTCTTCCCCGCACGTGCTCCGAGGAGAGCACCCTGTGCAGGAACTCCTCCGTTGCGGCCCGCTGTTCGTCCAAGCTCCGTGACCAGTCGAACCACGGTGTGTCTTGGCCTCCCGCATCGGCCAGGTCGTGGTCGGAGACCGCGGCGAGGGCGGGCAGCCGGGTCAAATAACGCGGGTACGCCGTCCATGCCCCCATGCCCTCGACCGCCTCGGCGTCCCAGCCCAAAACCGCATCCGGTCCGTCGGCTTCGGGACGCACCAGCACAGCGACAGGGAACTTCCCCTTAGCCGAGGACGCAGTGCTGCCGCGGGCCTTGGTCGCCATCCACACAGCGAGGTACTGCGTCTGGCTGGGCAGGCCGGCCGGGACATCAGGACGCGGGGCCACTGTGGCACCCAGTTGCCGGATCGCGTCCGCCCAAGAGGACTCCGCCGCAGCGGGAAGCGACTTCACTGCGTGAGAGGACATGGGGGTGGCGATGAATTGAGTGACGACTCCGGTGTCCGCAGAGCCGAGCCGCAGCGCGAATTTGGGGTCGTTCATGCCGCGGAACACGGTCTTGCCCGGGATCTCCACGATCGCGACCGAGGGCACGGCGGCGTTCGCGCCGTTCTTGGCAAGGAACTCACCCATATCCGCACGGCGCTTATGTACCGCTTTGGCCGCCCGATCCGCGCGGCCTTCGGGAGAACCCTTGGCCACGACCAGGCTGTCCGCCAATCCGTTGTCCATTCGCAGGCAATGCAACGTCACCACCAGCTCCGGTGACCGCCACGTCAGCACAACGGGCTCCCCACGGCCGCTGCGATCGTGAGCCTGTGCAGTCACTTGGCTCGCGCCGCCGTCCCCTTCGAGGCCGAGTGCGGTGCTGAGGGCAGTTATCACCCCGTCGCGGGTCTGCTCGGAACGCCATAGCAACCGGGGTGTGAACTCCGGGGTGCCAGACCACTCAGCGTAGAGCGCGGCCAACGATGCGCGACGAGTCCTTTGCAGTACTTTCTTAGCCGCCGCGGTGCGCTCACGAGATCCGCCTTGACGCGCGTTGGCCGGTTTCGCGGAGGGCAGCGGTGACCGGGTGAGATCGCCCACGCGGACCAGCTCCGGTACCAGTGCCTGCTCGGCCCACTCGATCAACCGTGACCGCTCGTGGGACATGAAGCCAGCGCCGACGCCGTGCTCACCCATATGCGTGTTGTGCACGACCAACGCGTCGACACCTCGCTCGCCCTCGAACCACCGTGCCGGCTCGCTGAGCAGACTCGATGGCTCCGGGAACGGCCTGGCGCTCAGCGCGAGCCGCGCCATCAGCGCGGCGGGGTCACCGGGCCGCCACACGTGCCCGTCTCCTCGTTTGACCACGTGCGCCACGCTGTACCTGTCGCTGACCGGCACACCAGGAAGCCATGGTGCAATTGGCCGCAAATACACGGCGCTGCCTCGGCGAAAACCCAGGCGCAGCAGCCCAGTCTTCGGTTCGGGATGTGTCGCCCATCGGCGCACGCCGAAACGAAGGTGCACTCGGGAACACGGGTGGAAAGGCACCGTGTGCAGGGTGACGTTGGCGACCACCGAGAACCACCATCGGAGACCGTGCTCGTCGTCGTAGTGAAGCGGCTGGGACATCAGCTCTGCCCCTTGCTGACGGGCCCGACGCGCTACCGATCGGAACTGCAGCACACGCTCGCCGGAATCGTAGGGCGACAGGTCCTGGATGCGACGGGCGAAATGCTGTGTCGCCAGCAGGTATTGCTCGGCCGTCGGTTGCGCGGTTCCACCAATGCTCGCCTCACACCGCAGAAGCGGGACATCCTGTCGGCGCCAGACGGGAGCATGCTTGCGAAGCGCATCGCACACCTCCGCGACTGCCTCCGCATGATTCGGATCCGGCTGCAACTCCTCTATCCAGTAGTCGAAGAGCCGCAACAGAACCGGGACCGGCAATGGTCCACCTGGCGTGCCTACTGGGCAGTAAAGCCACGTTCGCGGTTCCCGATCGGTTCCGGCCGGGCGCGGCAGCACCCCGAGGCGCAAGTCGAGTGCTTGCAACAGCGTGTCCAAGCGGTGGGTCGGCAGCACCACCCTAGGCGCCCGGCCTTCTCTGGTGAGGTTGCAGACGGCGAGCACCCGCGCGGCGACCTCTTCGGGGAATTCCAAGGTGTGAAACCCGATAGTGAGCCCTTCCTGGTCTTCGGAAAGCTCGTACGCCGCCCGGCGAATCGCCGTGTAGCGTTGGGCCACAGGTCATCCCTTCCCGATGTCGGTGACGACGCCGTCCAGCTCGATGCTGTCCAGTTCGATCTGGTCGAGCATCGTGCACAACGCCGAGTAGACCGGTTTGTACAGCAGATCCGCGAGACGGACGTCCGCAGGGTTGACTACGTCGCCCTGCCTGGGAGCGAAGTACGGGCGCAAGGCTTCTCTAATGCCGTACAACAGGCTGCTCCGCACGTCGTCGCACCGCGGGGCTGGCCGCGGGTCGACGGGCGCTTTAGCCGCGGCAAGTCTGGGGGCGAACTGTGCGTCGACGAACACGACCCGGGCGGCCATTCCGCCACGAACAAGCCTGCCGATCACCTGCCAAAGGACGACCAACTGGTCCCATGCGAAGGAGCGCAGTTCCATATCGCTCAGCTTGGAGTACCGGTACGGGCGGGTCAGCAACCAGCCCCATTTGCTGCGCGCCAGAGCACGGAACTCCTGGGCGGCGGCGTCAAGCGAGTCATGTGCGGCAACCAACTCCGTCAGGGACGCAGGCTCGGACTCCGCAGGCTGGTACAGGCCACGAATGAAGCGGCTCTCCCAGTCGTTGACCGCGAACACGGACAGTCCGACGTCGGTGGGCACGGGATGAGGCCTGGTGAGCAACAACGCCACACCGATCGCCGCCTTATCGCTCTCCTTGATGAGAATGTTGTGCCCTCGCTCAATAGCGAGCATCGGCGCGACGAGCACCCTGGCCATGGAATCGGTGGCGAAGAGCCCTACGTCCCCGCGGCGCAGTACCCCAGCCCGCGCGACGTCGTCCGCACCGCCGGCGACCGCCTCGGAGAGGTCGGCATCGTCTGCCACGAGCGCTCTGACGTGGCCGCGCCATGCGGGCATGGCGTTCAACTGGTCGGCCACTGCTCTGGCGTCCTCGTAGTTGCCGACGAGGAGCAGGGCGCGTTGCCTTTCAGGCTCCTTGACTGCCCGGATCTCCTCCTCCAATGGCGGAATCCCGCTGGGTCCAGGCCTGCCCAGCTTGTCGACCAATACCCGCAGCACTGACGGCCGTACCTTGCTTCTCTGCCCGGAGAGGCTGATGGGTTTTCCATCGCCGTCGTAGAGGAACCGCGTGGTGAATACGGTGCTCCGCAGCTGTTCCTCGGCCTCGGGTGATGGCCTGAGGACAGCGCCGACGGGGATGATGACGTGTGCCCGGGTGGAAGTCCCGGCCCAGCTGGTGCCCGACAACAGCAGCGCGTGGGGGCCACTGCGGCCCGCAGGGACGTCGGCGCCCAGCGAGGGAAGCGAGAGCAGCAGTTCCCTGCCGACCCCAGTGCATCGGAAGAAGCGTAGTGTCCCGGTCATCCCGCCCCCCTCGGTGTCCTGCTTGTCGACGACGTACTGGAAGCCCAGGACGTTGCCCATCGGGGACTCGGGCACCAGCGGCATGTAGTCCATCGGCGGTCTGCGGACCAGCTCGTTGTCCGTGGAGTCGAGCCGCATCGCGTCCTCGACCTGTGGCCACAGGTAGGTCAACCGGTCCAGCCGGTGGTGTAGGGCCGACAGCAGCAACGCGAACTCCAGCTTGCGCACAAGGGGCACATCCTCGGTCGCTTCATTTGTGTCAGCGTCCTCGGTCGCTGAGCCGGGCTTTATGTCCTCACCTGCCGGGCTGAGGTTGGCGCCTTCATCTGCGGGACCGGGTTCGGTGTCCGTTCCGATCGCCCTCAGCTCGTCGAGCAACTGTTCCAACCGCTTCGCAGCCGCCTGGGGGTTCAGCGTGTGCAGCAGGTCCTGCGTCGCCGCGGCCAATCGGTCGGCCGCGGTGTCATAGGGGCCGTTGTCGCCCAACGGGTCATCGCGGAACTGGTCGAATACCTTCTCGGCTTGGCTGCGAGGTGACTTGGGCTCGTCCACCGGATCAGCCGAGTTCTTCTGCGCGGCGGTCGGCTTGTCATCGCCCGGCGGGAACAGCTCGGACAGGATTCTCGCTTGCAGCGTCCACGAGTTGAAGTACTCGACCCCCACCCACTCTTGCAGGTCCTCGTCCGCAACCAGCATCGAGTAGAGCAGGTTCGTGGCGCTGGTGACCACCGACAGCGCCACCTCCCAGTCCCGCACCTTCCGGTTGGACAGTTGCAGGCGACCTTCCTGGGCGAGCTCGCGGATGTTGTGCGTGTGCAGGGTATCTAGCCAGGAATTGGGTCCACGGGACACAAGCGTGACCGTGGGCGCGAACACCATGTCCAAGTTCATCATCACCCGGTCCGCCTCATCAACCACGATGATGTCGCTGCGCAGGCAGGCCAGTTCGAGTTGGCGCAGGCGCACGCCACTGAGCTCCGCGGGTACCGGGCTCATGACCAGCGAGGCCATATTGGCGATCCACACGCTCGCGTCGACTTGATCGCGAGCGGTGCTGTGCCGCGGGCATTCGTGCCACAACGGACAGCCCGACGGGCGCGGACGTCCTTCGGGCTCACGGTCGGCGTTGTAGAGCCGCGAACACGGTGCGTCGATTGATCGCACTGGCATGTCCGTGACGCGGAGGGCGTCGAGCGGGCAGACAGTGCTCAGGTCACCGAACCCAGCCTCCTCATGGTGCCCGGTCAACAGCGGATGCCCATTCGCCGCCAACCTGCGATGGAGCGCTTCCACGTGCTGCTCGCGTGTCGACGATCCGATTACCGGCACCACCGCGCGATCACCGAGGAAGCCGCGGAGTTCGGCCGCCGCGCGCAACTGTTCGGCAACGTCGCTCACCACCAGCGTCACCCGCAGCGGCTTGTCCCGACGGGCCGCCCACACCGCGAGAACTTTCATCAGCGTGCTCTTCCCCACCCCGACCATGCCAACCGCATGCAAGAGTCCGTCGAGTCGCAGGACCTTGTCGCCGTCGGCACCTCCGTCGACATCGATGAAATCGTGTCCGTGCGAGTCCCGGACGAGCAGGCGGGTGGACTGGACGCTGGCGTGCCAGTTGGTCCGCCCGCCTTCCGCGGTGGCGTAGCTGTCCATCCACGCGGCGGTCTCCTCCAACTCGGCCCAAGGGATCTCCAGGGGAGAGCCATTGGTCGCGGTACGGACTGTCAAGTCATGCCTTGGGGATGTTTTCGGCCGGTCCGCAATGTCGTCCGGAATCTCGATCTCCACGCGCTCATCGCGGTCGAAGTAGTGATAGCGACCCGCCCCCGCCGGTGTGAGACGCCGATCGACGAGGTCGGGTAGCCTTCGCAGTGCCTGGTCGTAGACCTCGAATCGCTTGAGCAGCGCGGGCGTTCCGGTCCACTCGAACGAGCCGAGGCCCTTGGCGACACGAAAGGCGCGGAGATCGGAATCCAGTTTCTGGTAATCCTTGAGCGCCTGAATCCATGCCTCTCGTCTGCGCAAAGGCCACAAGCGATGTCGCGCGCAAGCGATCATCCACTGCCGCTCCAGCCCGTCGGCCAGGCCTGCGGCCTGGGCGAACGGGTAGCCACCCAACAGCGCCCACACGGACGTCGGCGGCTGCCCCTTATCGATTCTGTGCAACAGGGTCAGGCCCAGTTCGACAGGACATAGGACCTCGAGCGGCGCCCTCAGCGTGGTTTGCTTGAGGGCGTCGGTTATGTCGGAGTACCAACTCCTGCTACGCACGTCCGGTCTCCTCGGTGTGGCGGCGGACCATCGCGATGAACTCCGCTTCTGAGCACACTCGGGCAGTACCGGTCGCCGCGGCGGCGTGCTCGCGCATGACCCGCAGGTAGTCGGCGTCAGCATCGACCCGGTACTGGGCGACGACCCACACGATGGTGTCGGCGCCGTACGAGCTCACCGCAGCCGCGATGGCATTGCCCAGCAACGCGGGGCTGTGCCAGTCGACAACGGCCACGGTCCATCCGCGCTTACCGGACACCTCCACCCGCAAGTCACCAGGTCCCTGCGTCGGCCAGTTCCGGACCGTCACGCCGGGCAGTGACAGGCCTCCCCCGATACGCAGTGCCGCGCGACTCGGACCGGAGACGAACTGCCGGTGCCTTCTGTCTATCTGCATCAAAATCTTGGCATCCCAATCCAGTGGATCACCGGGAGACACCGCACCCGACATACCGCATTCCTCCCGCTCACACCACCAGTTACCCGCGGCGGTTGGGCGCAGTGGGGTACCGCAGAGAGCACAGGGGTAGATCACGTTCTCAACTACGTACTCAGGTCCGACCTGGCGGTAAAAGTCGCCAAGGTACTCGTCCAGTGCGCCCAGCCTGTTGGAGAAACGCACGTTGTTGAAGTGGTCGTTGGTGAATACCGGGTGCATCGCCAATACACGTCGCATCGTGCCGAACGCGGTAATCTGGTTGCGCTCGGCGGCAATAGTGCCCATCACCGCCATCCGACGCGATGCATCCCGCAGGGGGTTGGCGGTCTCGGCGCAGAGTGCGATCTCATGGCAGAGCTCCGTCGGAGCACCTGACCGATCATCGACGAGATACTCGTCCGCTGGGTACACGGCTTCGGGCAATATCAACGGCCAAGCACCCAGAGGCCGCTCATATCCCCACCGAACCAGCCCAGGCACGGACCTGGGCGGCAGAGCACGTCGGCGCAGGCAGTGCAGCACAATCTGGTCCATCGCCCGCTGAACCGGCGACGGATAGGGCATGTGGAACGCCGTCAGGTTCCGGATTTCGTCAATCCTCACCAAAGCACCGGCCACAGCGCCGAGCAGATGCTCGTCCTGGCTGTCATCCATCACGAGACCGGGACTCCCGTCTGCCAGGCAATGTGCTGTGAACCCGGCACACACCAGCGCCGGACCTGGCAGTCTCGGCAATGCCGACCGGGGGTCGGTTCAAAAGTGGTGTCGGCTAGCAGTCGGCCCACCATGCTGCCGAGGACCTCGCGGGCCTCCGCCACAACCGCCGGATTTCCGGGGTCCAATTCTTCCAAGGCACATCCGTCCGGGCGCAGTTGCTCGAATTCAACCCGGGACCGGCCGACGTCGCGCCCGAGAGTTCCCGACGCCAGAATCAAGACCGCCAAAGCCAATTGGGGAACCTGCTGTAGCAGAGGGCGATCACGCGACAGCCTCCGCATCGAGGTCTTGGTCTCTCGCCACACCCAACCACCGAACCGCGGGTACAGGAGGTCGGGAGCGGCGACGAAGACCACCTCCAGCCTCTTGTCGTGGACGACAACGAGGTTCCGAGTCTCGGCGTCGTTCATATCGACGTGGGGGAACGGGCACAACTTTGAGTGGTGGGCGAGCATTAGGCTCGCTGTGCGACGGCTCTCCTCCGACAGTGCGGTGATGGCCTCGTCCACCGGTTCGTCAGGTCCGCACCGACGGGATCGCCAACCCCCATCGTGGCGAGCCCGCAGCGCGGCATCGACGGCCCGGCCAACGACCACCGCTTGGCTCTCGGTGGTGTCGATGTCGTGGATGTGCAGTTGCCTTCGCAGGTGATACTGCGCCGGGCAGGACCGGTAGTACCGCAGGTCGGTGACGGAGAGAGCCCGCCTCGGGCCGCCGACCGCCAGAACGTCCGGCAGCAGGTCGCCCGAGGGAAGTGCGGCGCACTCAGGTGTCAACGGGCACTGTGCGCAGTCACCACCTGCTCGCCGTTCGGTGCCGTCGACGATCGCCAGGAGCCTCGGGGCCACCTCATCCCGGGCACGTTGTCGAACCTTCTCGACAGTCTGTTCAATAAGCTGCTGGGCGACGGGCAACATCGCCCCGAACACGACCACACGCACGCGCTCCGGTACCCCTCGCCCCCCGAACGCGGCGACATTGGCCGCCATCGCGTAGACGACCGAAGGCCGCTCCTTCGGCGTAGTGAAACCCAGCAGCCACACCTCCCGGACGGACCCGTCTTCGGATTCATACCGGCGTCCCCAGCAGGTCTGTTCGTAACGATGCACACCACGATGGTCAGGAAGATCACGGCGATGCTCGATCATCCACCGCGACCGCACGGGACGTGAGCACCGGGTGGCGACCGTGGCCTGGTGGGCCCGCCAAGCGGTCCGGTAGTTGCGAAAGGCTTCAACCGACCAGGAAACCAGGCCGGGGTGCGCCGGAGCCTTGCAGGAACTGAAAACTCCCTGTGTCCGTACGAGCTCCTCGACCACTGCCTCCTCGTCGTGCCCGTCGAACTCAACTTGGTCGAGCGCGGCCATCAGGGGACCCAGGGTGAAGTCTTGCAGCGCTAAACCGCCGCGGGTGTGGCCCTGCCGTCCCGGACGTACCTTGATCGCCAGTGCCTGGGGGCACCCGGCGGAATCGGTGTCGGTGGCGCCGACGCGGACCACCTGCCCCAAGTGCTTCCCCACATCCCGACGACTCTTGTTCCCATTCTCATACGGCCTCATCGACATGATGATCACCCGAAACGCCCGAATGTTACACGGTGGACGGACTCGATCGGTTACGGTTCGTGTCCATGACAAGCACCGCAAGGGGATCCCGGACGCGTTTGATCCCTGGAACTCTCATCGGCCATCGGTTCCAGATCGGCGAGGAGGCGGGCGAGGGCGGTATGGGAGTCGCCTACATCGCGCAGGATCGCCAGTCGAAGAAGAAGGTGGTTGTCAAGGTCCCCCAACTGCCGGGCACCGCCGATCTGGCACCAGAGGCTTACGACCGAACCATGAAGAGATTCGTTCGAGAAGCCCGGTCACTGCGTATGCTCAATCATCCGAACATCCCAACTATGGTCGGCGACGGTGAACACGATATGTTGCCGTACATCGCGATGACCTATATTCAGGGACAGAGGCTGACCCAGTACCGCAGAGACAACCTTCCCAGGCGAATCGAGTTCGCCTCAATTGGCGCGTCCGTCGCGAAGACATTGGCCGCGTGTCACAAGGCGAACATCCTGCATCGTGACCTGAAGCCTGACAACCTCATGGTTGGCGAGAACGGCGTGGTGTACGTAATCGATTTCGGCATCGCACTACCGTTGACCGGGGACGCGTCGAGATACACCAAGAATTTCGTCGGGACCGACGCTTACACCGCGCCGGAACGGTTCTGCAACATGGATCCGGTCGTGCAATCCGATCTCTACAGTCTGGGTTGCGTGTTTTACTTCCTGCTGACCGGAAGACCGCCGTTTTCCGAAGATAACAGCAAGTCATTGCAAGATCAACATTTGGGGGACCTTCCGGAGCCCCCGTCACAGGTCGACAACTGGGTGCCCCGCGATCTGGAGGACCTCACACTTGGCCTGTTGGCCAAGAATATCCGCGATAGGCCAGGGATCGAAGACGTGCTCACCATCCTAGGACCGTCTCTGCCCATCGAAGGGGCAGCCGAGCCCAGCCCCGTGCTCAAGCCCGACGTGACGATTCCGTACCGCACCCCGGACAAGGTCCGCCCTCCGGAGGCGCCTGCCAGGAACCGCACCCAAACCACGCAGCCGTTCCGCGCCCGGCGGCGGCAAGACTTCCTCACCGATGCCGACATCACCGCGACCATCCAACGCGCCACCACCGAGTACGCCCGCGGCGACACAGCTGCCGCCGCGCATACCCTGGTTGACCTCCATCGCCGCGCAATCGAGAGCTTCGGGATGGGCAACCCCAAGCTCAAACCCATCGAAGCGGCACTAAACCTCATCAATAGCGGCTGATCGCCATCCCCAAGCCTGATTTTGGCTATGGTGGCGAACCAGCGTATGCCCGCCATCTCAGCCTCCCGCTTCCCCGTCCAACAGCCGAGTTTCATCAGGGTCACTTCGTCGCCACGTCACCGCCTTACCGTCCATCCGTCCCAGTTGGTGCCGACCGGCCTGGGCTGCTGAGCCCGTGCACTCCGAGTTGACATAAGCGCAATACGGGCCCATGCCTGGCTCACAGATGAGCCGCTTACCACTGCCGCCACGGCAGCACCAGCACCTGAAAACCTCACAGATCCCCTAACGGGATGTGTTGCTACTTGCCGGCGAGCTCAGTTAGGGAGCTAGCCTGATCTTCGAGACAACTTGATCAAACCGGGCTCGCGGCAGAATTCACTTCCAGCGAGAAGCATCGATTTCGAACCGCTCACGGGATGAGTCGAGATCGAGTGGAACTCGCCGCCGAAGGCTGCTGGCTTATTTTCCGGTGTTATCGTCGGCTGCCAGTATTTCCACGACGTCGAGCGGTATCTCGAAGCTGATGACCGTAACATCCTTGTAAATCGGCGACAGCATCGATTCGACGCCATCGTCCAGCAATCCCTCATTCTGCAGATCGCGAGTGATCCGCGCGGTCGGCCGCGTGAATCCGCGAAGCATTCGTTCCTCGGCGTAGCCAGCGATCTCATAGATCTTGTCCCGGTCGATGAGCCCGCCTTCGCCCGCGGCATGACGGATAACGTCAGCTTGGACTGCGCCCTCTGCATCGAGACGACGTAACAGCTCGTGGACTGCGTCGGCATTCCATCGGGGCGTCGCCGGAGCGCTACCGCGCGCCACGTCGAATGCCGCTTCCTCACTGACCGTGATATTGAGGGCCGAGGCATGATCTATGAGCTGAGTCGGCCGGATGAACAGCAGCGGGTGCCTGCTGTGGCAGGCGAACTCCTCGATCAGCTCGCGGCGAGGACCCATGAACACATTTCGATGCCGCCACCACCAGTCCTCTTTCTCGTCTGCGGTCACGATCGCCAGTGGAACGTCTCGTCGCTTGGCCTCGAGCACCGATTGGTGCCAGACGAGGTAGTCGCCCGCGGCCCCGTCCTCGCCCTTCTTCTCCGCATCCTTGTAACCGGGCGGGATTCCCTCGTTGACTCGGCGGTGAGCCTCCTCGACGGCTTGCCCATGTTCCTCGGAGGACAACGGGGGCCCGACCTTGCCGTCGAGCAGTTTGCGCAGCATTCCGACTACGGAGTCGGTGGCGGTGTTGTAGCTTACGCGGCTATCCGGGCCCGTCTCATCGTTGATCAACTGGAGTGCGTCGGCGAACCCGGTGATGATTCGCTCTCGGACCCGGTTCTCAATACCTTTGGGGATGGCGCGCTGCTTGGCCCAACTAGCGATGCTGTCGAGTGCACCAGTCTGATTCTTCGACAACGCCTTACCGACCTCATCGGTCGCTTTGTTTCGGTCGTCGATCTCGGAACAACGATTGCGCCAGAACTCACGCGCCGCTTGGTGGCTCACCCAGACTCGGTCTCCAGCGGCACGAAGCACATCAAGAAGGGCGGCTTGTGCCGCAGGGCTGTATCGATAGAAGTTGAGCAGGACGTTGGCGTCCAGGCTCAGCAGCGCTCCCCGCATCGCACTTCGTATTTCGTCGTCGGTCTGCGGGATCAGACCAGAGAATCCGTCGTCGAGCGAACGATTAGTGGGCGGCATCGCGCACTCCAAAGACCTTCATGACCTCGTCGCCATAGTCATTGATGACCTTGACAGCGATCTTGCCGGTTTCCGGTTTGGGAAACGGCCGGGACGTGGTGGCGTACAACGACTCCCACGCCTCGGGGTCGATATCGGCTTTGAGCGCGGTCTTGAGCCGCTTGTACGGGTCGTTGCCGCCGGTGAAGTAGCAATGGCGGACGAAGAAGGACTTCTCGTCGTAGTTGGTATCAATCATCCACAAAGCGACTCGGCCTGTGTCCCGACTGCGTACCACTCCGGTCGTAGGGTCATAGACATCGACGCCCTTCAGGTGCACGACGAGTTCGTCATCGATTCGTTCGAGGTCGATGTCCGGCTCGCCGAACACGGTGAACAGGTTGCCCGCGCCCGTCTTCTTGAGTTCCTCACCCATCAGCAGATCCGTGTTCATTCGCACCATGAGCACCGAGATGCGTCCAAACTTACGGGTGGCGGCCACGTTGGCGAAGCCGTCCTCGGACGTTTCCACCGATACGCCGTCCTCTTCGGTCACGCCGGTGACCATTGGGTCGAACGCGAAGCCCAGGATGCACAGTAGATCTACATCTTCAGCTTGGATCGCTTCCCGAGTTGCTTGCTTGACGTAGAACGGGCTCACGGTGCCGTACTGCGGCCCGATGGCGATCGCCACGCGGGGTGCAATCGTGCCGTCCTCGGTGGCCTGCACACCAACCGCCTGGATGTGATCACCTGCGTAGCTCTCGAATGAGGTGAATTGGATGCGCTCCTCGCGCCGCCCATTTTGGATACCGGCCTTGGCGAGGTTGTCGAGGATCGTCTGCTCGAAAGTCGGCGCGTCGGCTGCCTTCGCAGCCTCGGTCTCGCTGCCGGACTCATGGCTTGCGCCGCTCGTTCCGGGGAAAGCGAGCGCACGGTGAGGGCTCAGCGATTCGACGGTGAACGGCCCGGAGACCCTGAGCTTCTTCTTGTCCTCGTATGGCCTGTCGAAAAGGGGCTCATAATCGGCGTGCCGCTTGATCGCTGCGTCAACCTGCTCGTGGTTCATACCCTCCTTGATGTCCGAGTTGTTCGCAATCGACTTCAACGTGATGTGCTGGATGCGCTCGTAGACGAACCCGTGCCGAATATCGTTGGTGAACTCCTGTCGCGGCAGCACCTTTCCACTCAGCGCCGTCTCCTTCGCATGCCCCTCAACGGAATCGGCGAGCAGATACCATGGATACTTTGCTCCCATGATCCGCTGACGAGCCAGCGTCAGTGCGACCCGTGACGTGTCGATGGTGATCCATCGCCGTCCCCATCGTTCGGCAACATAAGCGGTAGTACCGGAGCCGCAGGTGGGGTCGAGGACGAGATCACCCGGATCAGTGCACATGAGGATGCAGCGTTCGATAACCTTTGTCGCAGTCTGGACTACATATGCCTTTGCTTCACCGAAGCCACTTTGCCGAGTGTCATCCCAGGACGACGATACCGCTTGATATGGAAAATCTGAAAAAAACCTCACAAAGGTGAGAGTGTTGCCCATAGGCATTAGCCGTCGAGCAATCCGCAGACGGTGCATTCCCTGAGCGTTCGTCTTCCATCCTCCGGCTCGCGGACGGTAGATAGAACCGTTAATCTCCACGGGAAATACGGTCGTCCTACCAACCCGGACCGTCTGCGATGTCAGTGGATTTGCTCTACAAACCTGAGCCCCTGCGGCATAAAGTCGATCGACATTTCGCAACTCGTGACTGGTCAGCGTTCGAATAGTTCCAGATTCCTGCACATATCGGTAGTTCGCATCTCCTTCGATTGCACGCGGGACGTAGGAAGGACGGAACTTCGCCAGATCGCGATCTTTAGCGTACCAAATAACATAATCAACGACACCTGGAATAAAATCAGACGTCTGACCGGTGGTTGTCTTGAACGCGATTTGACTCACGAAGTTGCCGCTGCCAAAGACTTCGTCCATCAGGCTGCGCACCAAGTGAACGTTTTCATCGCCGATTTGCACGAAGCAGCTTCCGCTTTCGGTGAGCAAGTCGCGGGCGACAAACAATCGGTCACGCAGGTACGACAGATAAGAGTGGATGCCGAGTTCCCAGGTGTCGCGGAAAGCCTTGATCTGTTCGGCCTCGCGGGCGGCATCCTCCATTTTACCGTCCTTGACGTCCCGCCTGCGGGCTGAGACCTGCCAGTTGGAACCGAACTTGATGCCGTATGGCGGGTCGATGTAGATCATCTGGACCTTGCCGCGCAGCCGCTCCCGCTCGGTGAGCGAGGACATCACCTGTAGGGAGTCGCCGAGGATCATCCGGTTCGACCAGTTCGCCTGGTGGTGGTAGAAGTCCACCGATTGCTGCTCGTCAAGTCCATCGAAGGACTCGAAGAGCGCGAGTTCCGGTTCCTCATCGGGGCGCTGGACCGTCTTGCGGAGGTTCTCGACCAAGACCCGTGGGTCGATTTTCTCTTGGATGTAGATCGGCGGCGCGTCTGTGATCAGGTCATTGTCCCTCGAGTCCGCTTCTTCCGTGGGCGGGTACTTTTCGCGCCAGACGAGTTGCGGGTCCAGGGTCTCGTCTCTGGCGTAGCGGACTTTGCGGACCTCTTCCACGCTCGGGTCGACGAAGTCGTGCGCGTCGGCCGTGGGAATGTTGGTCCGCTTGTCACCGTGCTCGATCGCGTCGACGGGGGTCGGTCCCTTGGCGTTCTGCTTACGCGCCACGAGCGCTCCTCATATCGAAATCGAGCAGGTCCGGATCACCGATGATCGGCGCGTCTCCGTACAGGTTCTGAATCGCTTCGGCGAGGTTGACTTTGAACGTCACAGGGTTGCGCATCTCGATATAGCCCCACCGACCGAATCCGGTGTGGTTGTTCACCGCCGCACACCACGAGTCCCGCGCGGTTTGCGCCTTCACCCTGGCCTCACCAGGGCTCTTCCTGCTGCCGGATACCTCGACGATCAAGGTGCGTTCTACGGTGTCACCCTCGGGCTTCTTGAGCCGGACGAGGAAGTCCGGCAGGTAGGCATGGGTCCGTCCTTTGTGGACGTACGGGATCGTGAAGCCCAGATGGTCGTTCTTGACGTACGACTCGACGTTCGGATTGAGCTCCAACTCGGCAGCCAACAACTGCTCCCAGGTGTTGCCGTCCGTTCCGTCCAGGGTGACGTGCGAGACTTCCGACTTCTCCGCGGGGACCGTGTTCTTGCGGGTTTGGAAATAGACATCGGCGGTCGAGCCCTTGGGATTGAAGCGATTCAGGATCGGGCGCAGCCGGCCCCGGCGGTCCGCGTCCCTGGTGATGCTGGCCCAGATCTTCTCCACCGCCTCGATCTGCGCCTCGGTGATCCGTATCAGGTAACCGAGATCGTAGCCTTCGGCCAACACGACCTTGTCATCGATCCACTCCCGACAGATCTCCGCGAGACGCGGGAACAACCACGGCCGCTTGTCCTCGACAGTGTTGAACTCCTTGTCGAGCAAGCGTTTCGCGAGCGCATAGGCAACCTCCTGGGCACGGTAGGCACGGTCCTCGCCGCTTTCCCGTTCGGCGCTGCCGACGACGCCCTGCATCTCCACCCACCGAGGAACGGTATTGGATCCGATCTCGAACGCCGGCGCGTTCTCAAGGTCGATCCAGATCTCCTCATCGGGTAGCTCGACCCGATAACCCATCAGGTTGGGGAACTCGATCCGCAGGTGCTCGCGGCCCGCGAGGGCCTCGACCTCTCGCACCGGTTTCGGCGGGAGGGGGTCCTTGATCGGCTTGTCCGAGGAGATGAACTGGAACGGAATCCCATAAACGTTGGCGTACTCCGGCTCGAAGAATCCGCTGTCGTTGACCGCATATGACCGTCGCCGCAGACCTCGGCCCACGACCTGCTCACAGAGCAACTGGCTGCGGAACGCACGGACTCCGAGGATATGGGTGACCGTGTTGGCGTCCCAGCCTTCGGTCAGCATGGAAACGCTGACCACGCAGCGGACTTGCTCGCCGAGCTTGCCTTTCTTGCCGACCGTATTCATCACTTCGCGGAGCAGCTCTTCGTCTGTGATCTTCGCCAGGTCGGCGCCGGGGTAGCGACGGCGGTAGTCCGCCTTGAATGCGGCGATCTCGGCTGCCGCGTCGCGTTTGAAATCGGCCTTCATACCTTCGCCGGACTCGAGCTGGGCCGAATCTATGAGGATGGTGCGCGGCCTGGTCAACGGCTTGCCGTCGACCACGTTGCTCAGCAGGTCGAGGTTACCTGGCCTGTGTGCAACGATCGCACCGTCCCCGTTGACGATCTCCTCACCCGCGATCCAGTCGTAGACAAGCTTGCTCACAACGGTGTTCGGGCAGACGACGATGAACACCGGGGGCGTTTCGCCGTGCTGCAACAGCGACTTCTCCCAATGCTCGAATGCCCGCCGGTAACTGCGGTACAAGCTGTGCAGCGCGCCCTCGAGTTCGGGCGGCGGGATCCAGTCCTCCACCTTGGCCTTCGCAGACCCCGTCGGTAGTTGACCACCGACGAATTCCCATAGTCTGAGATAAACGACCAATTCGTGGGCGGCATCATCGTCCACGGGGGTACGAGGTACCTTCACGATTCCGGACTCGATCGCGTCCATCAGTGAGAAGTCGCTGACCGTCCATGGGAACAGGTGGCCCTCCTGGTAACCGGAGCCACTGAGGTAAAACGGTGTCGCGGAGAGATCGAAGACCTGCTTGACGCCGACGTGCCGCTCGATGGCTTGCAAACCCCGGAACCAGACGCGTGCCTGGTCGTTGGCCTCCCGCTCATCCTTATTAAGCCGCTCGGTAACCGCATCGGCCTGCAGCGGCCGATCCTGGTAACAATGGTGCGCCTCATCGTTGAACACCATGATTTGTTGCTTCTCGCTGCCGACTCCGCCGAAATCGCGAAGTACCCGGCTGACCATGGCCTTCGGGGTCTCCTTGAACGCGTCCCCCACACGATCGCCTTTGAGCAGCAGGCGAGTGTTGCGGGCGACACCCTTGATTTCCTTGGCGTCCTTCAACTGGAAGGCGTGATAGTTCGTGATGACGATCCTGGCATGCTCGAGGCCGCCCTTGAGGTCCGCCGGAATCAGATTGCGCTGGTCGTAGTAATTCTCCGGATCTTCGGGCAGCAGCACCCGTAGGCGGTCCTTGATCGTGATGCCGGGCGTCACCACCAGAAATCTGTTGGTGAAGCGTGGGTCGCGGGGCGACTGCACCTTGTTCAGGGTCTGCCAGACGAGCAGCATCGCCATGACCACGGTCTTACCGGAACCGGTGGCCATCTTCAGCGCCATCCGTGGCAGGCAGTCGTTGTGCGCCTCGTTCTCCGGTTCCAGTCGTTTTCGCCAGTCGGCATAGCCATGCGTTCTACCGGCGACTTCGGTGAGGAAGATCGCGGTCTCGACGGCTTCTCGCTGGCAGAACAGCACCCGATTCTCTCGTACGGGATCGGCCCAGTGCTGAAGCAGCTTGCGGCTGATCGGCGTGACGCCCGCATACTCGCCGCTACGACGCCATCTTGCGACGTCGTGCCTGATGTCGTTGATCAACGTGTTGCGCTCGCGTCGCTCGCCGGTCAGGTCGAAGTCGATGCCCAGTTGCGCGGCGTCCTGCCCGCGCCCCCGTTTCTTGGTGACTGCGATCGGGACGAAGGACTCACTCGGCCGACGACCGTCCTTGATCTCCCCTGTGGGCCCTTGCTTGCCGATAACGTAGTAGCGGTCCGGCTGCTCGTACGGCGAGTTCAGAATTGGGTTATCGATCGGTTCAGTCATACAACGCTGCCCGCCCTCTCCATGCCCACACATGCTAGCGGGACTCACAAGCAGACAGTGACGAACGGGATAGACAGGTTGCCGAACCAGCACCTTTACCCGCGTATGAGTGAATGAGATTACGTCCAATCACCAGCAGTACTTGTTGGCCAGCCTTGTCTGTTACAAGTCAACTTGTTGGCTACACGTGACCTGCTTGATACAGCGCTTCTTAACTCGTACCACCTGAGATAGAGGAGATCGATGGGAAGCTGCGCAGGAATTCACTGAGTCGCCATCACTAGCTACGACCCGCAACTCCACGTCGTCCTCTCAGCGCCAGAGCCCCACCTCGACGCCTTGCACACATCTCCCCACCAGAGCCGATCAAAGATCGGACTGTCGTGCGTGGCTTCAATGGTGCCCCCGGCAGGATTCGAACCTGCGCTCCCGCCTCCGGAGGGCGGTGCTCTATCCCCTGAGCTACGGGGGCGTGCTGCCGCGGGCCTGGTGGGCTGCGGCTTGGTCAGCTTAGCGCACTCGGGAGTGGGGGCTGGAGGTGGGCGGTCAGGTGGGGCGGAGGGCTGCTGGGGCGTGGGCGGGGACGGCGGGGGTTGTGGGGAGGACTGCGGGTAGGCGGCGGTAGGGGGTGCCGGGGGTGGGGCGGGGGTCGGGTTGGCCCTTGTTGGGCCAGAAGGACAGGGCTCGTTCGGCTTGGGCGGCGATGGTGAGGGAGGGGTTGACGCCGAGGTTTGCGCTGATGGCGGAGCCGTCGACGATGGAGAGGCCCGGGTAGTTGTGGACGCGGTGGTAGGGGTCGATGACGCCGGTGCTCGCGTCGGTGCCGATGGCGCAGCCGCCGATGAAGTGGGCGGTGAGGGGGATGTTGAAGACGTCGTTCCAGAGGGTGCCCGCGGTCCCGTCGATGTGCTTGGCGGTGAGCTGGGAGGCCTCGTACGCGGCGGGGATGAACGTGGGGTTGGGCTCGCCGTGGCCCTGCTTGGAGGTGTACTTGCGGCGGCCGAACAGGCCTCGGCGGAGGTAGGTGGTGATCGAATTGTCCAGGCTCTGCATGACCAGGAGGATGATCGTCCGCTCGCTCCACCTGGGGCCCGCGAGGAGGCGGGCTGCCTTGATCGGGTTGCGCAGTGCGGTCTTCAGGACCTGGAGGAAGCGGGGCAGGCCCAGGGCGGGGTCGGTGGCGAACGTCTGCAGCACCCCCATCGCGTTGCTGCCCTTGCCGTAGCGGACGGGTTCGATGTGGGTGTTCGGGTCGGGGTGGAAGGACGAGGTGATCGCCACCCCCTGGCTGAAGTTGCGGGCCTCGTCGACGGTCAGGCGCGCGGTGCCGCAGAGGGCTTCGGAGTTGGTTCTGGTGAGGACGCCGAGGCGGTCGGAGAGTTCGGGGAGACTGCCGTTGTCGCGCATGCGGTGGAGGAGGTTCTGGGTGCCCCAGGCGCCTGCGGCCAGGACCACCCGCGCGGCGGTGATGGTGCGGCGGCCTCGCCTGCCCCAGCGGGAAGTTCGGCGGGTTTCCAGCTCGAAGGTGCCGTCCGCGCATTGACGCAGGTTGGTGACGGTGGTGAGCGGGAGAACCTGGGCGCCCAGGCGCTCCGCCAGGTAGAGGTAGTTCTTGACCAGCGTGTTCTTGGCGCCCACTCTGCAACCGGTCATGCAGGAGCCGCATTCGGTGCAGCCGGTGCGGTCGGGGCCCATGCCGCCGAAGTAGGGGTCGGAGACGGTTTCGCCGGGCTTGCCGAAGTGCACGGCCACCGGGGTCGGGGTGTAGGTGTCGGAGACGCCCATGTCGGCGGCTACCTTCTGGATGACCTCGTCGGCGGGGGTCACCGTCGGGTTGGTGACGACGCCGAGCACGCGGCTGGCCTGGTCGTAGTACGGCGCCAGCTCGGATTCCCAGTCGGTGATGTGCGCCCACTGCTGGTCGCGGTAGAACGGTTTGAGAGGGCGGTACATGGTGTTTGCGTAGACCAGCGAGCCGCCACCCACCCCGGCGCCCGCCAGAATCATGGCGTCGCGGAGCAGGTGGATGCGTTGGATGCCGTAGCAGCCCAGCCACGGCGCCCACAGCCAGCGGCGGAGGTTCCAGCTGGTCTTGGCGAACTCGTCGTCGGCGAAGCGGCGGCCGGATTCGATCACGGCGACGCGGTAGCCCTTTTCCACGAGGCGGAGGGCGGCGACGCTGCCCCCGAATCCCGAGCCAACAACGACGACGTCGTATTCGGTGGGTTCAGCAGTCATACCTGTCAAATTATCGGCCTCGATTAGGGGCAACCAGCGTCGGAATTATTTTGCTAACGGGGCTGAGGAGAACGGCTCGCGCGGCAGTACCCACGCACGAAGCGAGCGGGCCCGGTCGTGTGACCGGGCCCGCTCGGTGATTCTCGGTGCTTACTTCTTGACGATGTTCACGGTGATGGGGTTGCCGGGGCCAGGGGCCATGTCGTTGACGAAGCTTTCAACGAAGCCACAGCCAGCGAACTTCGGCAGGTCGTACGAGCCGGACAGCGAGCCGCCCTTGAAGGGGTCGAAACCGGCGTTGGACTTGAGCGGGATCTGCGCCGGGGAAACGGTGGCGCAGCTCTCGCCGCTGACCAGCGGGATGCCGAAGGCGACGACCTCGGTCAGGATGACGTTCACCGGGCTGGTCGTGTTGACCACGCCATTCTGGATGGTGCCGGTGGTCTTGCCTGCCGGCGCCAGCTTCACCTTCGAGGTGCCCTCGATGAAGCCCCACAGGTTGAACTTGATGCTGTTCTGGGTCGGGAACGCGAGGTCACCGGAGACCGCACCGGTTCCCAGGTTCGCCTTCACCTTCAGCCCACCGGGGCCGACCTTCAGTTCCGACTTCATCTTCGTGATGGTCGTGGTGCCGTTGAGGTCGTAGTTGAGCTCCACGTCCTGACCCGGCGGGGTGGTGGTGCTCGGCGGCGTCGTCGGCTTGGTCGTGCTCGGCGGCGTCGTCGGGTTCGTGGTGCTGGGCGGAGTGGTGGGGTTGGTGGTGCTCGGCGGAGTCGTGCCACCGCCACCGGTGATCGGGAACTCCGCCAGGGTGTTGTTCTGGCCGGGCTCCTGCTTGCATTCCGAGTTGAAGGTGCCAAGGCCGGTGGGCTGGCCGCTGGCGTCCTTCGGGGTCAGCGTGGTGACGTAGTCGCCGACGGTGATCTTGCCGGTGCCCGACTTGGTGAAGGTCAGGGACGGGGCTTGGCCACTGGCGACCACTTCGAAGGTGCCCGACGCCGCGACGGGGGTCGACGGGATGGTCATCGGCACCTTCACCGGCAGGGTGAGGTCGGGGGCGGTCAGGGTGGCGGCGGCTTCGGCCGTACCCTCGATGGTCTTGGCGCCGACCAGGTTGAGACCCTGGGTGGCCGACTCGGGCACGGTGACGATGGCCTTGATGTCGAACTTCGGCGTCGGCTGACCGACCGTCGCCGAGTCCGGAACGGACGCCTCGATCTTCGTGATCAGCGTCTGCTCACCGATCAACGGGAACGGACACTTGTAGTTCAGGGTCAGCGTGACGGCGGCGGAGCTGGTGCCGGCGCCCACAAAACCCATCATGCCTGCCACCAGCGCACCGGTAGCAAGACCCGCCAAGGCACGGCGGGATCTGGACGACAGGGCAATCCTCATGTATGTCTCCTGAAAACAAAGAACTCGCATGGCACGCGATTAATCAGCAGGGGCAGGGAACCGCCACCGGTTCATGGCGGTTTCCGTGCCTTGGAGGTAAAGCCGCTCTCCGGTGCTGTCGGGGTAACACCGGAGAAACCACTCAGCTATCTGTAAGCAAACTAACTCCGTGAATCAGAGCACCGCAAGGCCTGCATGCCTGATCAGGTCGGACTGTCCACGCAGGTCACAGCCAAATCGGGGGAAATCCGGGTTTCTTGTCACCCGCCTGAGAAATCTTGGGGGTCGAGTTGTCCGAGAAGGCTGGTTGTCCGTTCTGTCACCACTTTTGGGTCGGCGTGACTTGAGCCGGGGACAGCAAGACGGGGGTCTTTGTTGTCATCTCGCAGACAAGTAACCCGGAGCACCATGCGGACCGGTGTTTTTGTCATCAGGACAAGGTTCTTTGGTCCATTCTTGTCATTGATGTTCCTGGGTTGAATCGGGAACGGCGGATTTGCGGTTTGCGACGTGCTTCCAGGTCGCCGTTTCCGGTCTCATCTGTCAACGCGCTGCGTGGAGAGCGAATCCGGCGTCGTTGCCCCTCGGGAAGGACGATCATGCTGAAGGGTCACACCGGCGACGGTCCGATGAAGGACCAGCCGAACCTGAGCCCGTCTGCCCAGTTATGGGGCTACATCCCTCGGCAGTTGACACCGCGGTTCCAGCCGTATGTGGCGCGGATGGCGCGCGACATGGTGGAGGAGATCCGGCGGGCGGTGCCCGAGTACGCGCAGCCGTTGGACAGCGAGTACGGCAAGGTCGTCGCGGCCGCGGTCGAGCAGGCGATCGTGGGCGCGATCAGCAACGCGGGCAACCCCAACGCCCATCGCGCGGGGTGGGACACGTTCTTCCGCCAGTTGGGCGGGGTGGAGTTCCGCGAGGGCCGCACGATGGACGCCTGGCAGACGGCGTGTCGGGTGGGCGGCCGGGTGGCGTGGCGGCACGTCGGCGCGTTCGTCAGGGAGATCGGCGCGACGCCCAGCCTGATCAGCCTGTACGCCGAGGCGATCTTCACCTATGTGGAGGAGCTGTCGTCGTTGGCGGTGGCGGGCTACAACTCCGAGCAGTCCAGGGCCGCGGGCACCAGGGAACGCCGCAGGCGGCGGCTACTGGAACTGCTCCTCGGCGAGGAGCCCGCGTCTCCGCAGGCCCTGGTCGAATTGTCGGAGGGTGCGGATTGGCCGCTGCCGCAGCAGGTCACGGTAGTCGCGCTGGAGCAGCGATCCGACCAGAACCGGCTGCCGACGCCCGCGCTGCCGGACGGGGTGCTGATGGACCTGGAGGGCGCCGAGCCGTGCCTGCTGACCGGCTCGCCCGAGCGGCAGTTGGTGCGGTTGGCGGAGGAACTCGAGGGCTGGCGGGCCGCGGTCGGGCCCAGCGTGGCGTTGGCCGAGGCGAAGGTGTCGCTGCGCAGGGCGCGGCACGCGCTGACCCTGGTGCAGCGTGGGATCCTGCCGGATGAGCCGGTCACCCACTGCGCCGAGCACCTGTCGACGTTGTGGCTGCTCAGCGACGAATTCCTGGTCGAGGAGATGGGGCGGCGCTGTCTCACGCCGTTGGACGGCCTCACGCCCAAGCAGCGGCGACGGATGTCGGAAACGCTGCTGGCCTGGCTGGAGCACCGCGGTGGTGCGCCCGAGGTCGGGAAGGCGCTGGGCATCCACGCGCAGACGGTGCGGTACCGGATGCACCAGCTTCAGGAGCTTTTCGGTGACCGGCTGGAAGATCCGGAACAGCGGCTGGCGATGGAAATCGCGTTGCGCGCTCAGGCCTTGCTGGAGCGAGATTCCCCGGAATGCAAATAGTTGGCATGTGGGTGAATCGGCACCTGAATTGTTACCGCTCGGTATCCGAGACATGGACGCTTATCCGGTTCAGCCGGATAGCGGATACATGCGCAATCGCGAATTATTTAAAAGGTTCTTCATGAGAACCGATAGTTTCTTCTGATACGGTGCGTTCATGGAGCTGGATTTTCGGCATCTAGAAGCTCTGTGTGTCCTTGCCGAAGCCGGCAGCGTATCGCGCGCCGCGCCCAAACTGGGTGTGTCCCAACCGGCACTCACCGCGCAACTGCGCCGGATCGAGCGTGCCACCGGAGGGCCGCTGTTCACCCGCAGCCCGACCGGAGTGGTGCCCACTCCCCTCGGCCGGTTCGTGTTGGCCAGGGCGCGCAATATCAGGGCCGAGTTCCGCGAGTTGATCACCGGTATCCACGAGCAGACCGTGCAGACTCAGGTGCTTCGGCTCGGTTTGGTGCCCACTCGGTTTTTCGGCGCGCTGCTGAGCAGGTTGCGGCAGGATCTGCCGGACCGCGAGGTGACCGCCACGATCGATTCGTCGGGCATCGTGGTGTTGCAGTTGCTGGCGGGTCATTCGGTTGATGTGGCGTTGATTCATGAACATCCCGATCGGAGGCTGCCGACTCCGCCCAATACCGAGCAGCGCAGCATTGTCAGCAGGCAGCCAATCCTGCTGGCCTTGTCGGCGGATCATCCGCTGGCCAAATGCGATGAGATTGATCTGGAGGCGTTGGCCGATCAGGACTGGATCTCACCGCCAAGCTGCGATGACGGAAGCCTTGGTGCGCTGCTGGCGGCGTGTGATCGAGCGGGGTTCCAGCCCCGGATCGTGTACCGGAACCTCCAGCTCAGTGATGCGGAGCAGTTGGTCGCGCACGGCCAGGCGGTGACGCTGGTGCAGCCCACGTATTTGGCTCAGTCAAACATCGCGGTGCGTCCGCTGCGTGGTGGGCCGATCGCGAGTTGCTACACGCTGATCTGGCGCAGTCATGCGGTGACGGACGCGGAGATCTCGCTGATCGGGGACACCATCGCGAAGCTGTACACGGAGGCCATCGCGAATGGCGCGGGTAGCCAGCCGTGGTGGGCCGACCAGCCGTCGGCCCACCCGCAGTTGGCGTGAGTTACTTGCCGTCGCGGCGTGCGTGATTCGGCACGCCGGGGTTCGGGTCGCGGGACAGGTCGATCAGCGGGTGCAACGGTGCGCCCTCCGGGGCGGCGTGGTCGGCCACGCCCGGGTTCGGGTCACGCGACAGGTCGATCAACGGGTCAATGTTCTCGGCGCTCATGTCTCCCCCTTCGTGGTACCTCGGTTTCCACGCTAGCAATATCGAAACGCCAGTCGCCCAGTTCCTCGCGCATGGCGTCGAACTCACGGCGGGCGGCGTGGAGTTCGTCCTGGCAGCGCTGGACGTAGCCGCGGCCGAGGATCACGAGGTAGGCGAGCGGGAGGGTGAGGCAGAGCAGGAAGAGGAAGAGGTCGCCGCAGCCGTCGCCGGCCAGACAACGCCACATGGTCAGGGCCCCTTCAGTGTCGGTGGCCTGCGGGGATCCACAGGCCGGGCGTGCTGGAGGCGAGGTGCGGGGCGTGGGGGTGATCGGGCGGCGGGAGATCCAGGAGCGCCCGGATGGTGTCCTCGATCGGACCTTCCCGCGCCCAGAGAGCGGATGGGTTCGGATGGTCGAGGTCGGCTTCGCGGAAGCGCGCGGCGCGGGCCTGGTCGGAGGCGGCGGTAAGGAGATAGGTGTCGCAGATTCCGCGGTGGAGCCGGATACCGGTGATCGCAGCGAACTCACCGGGGTGGTCGGCGCTCGGGAGGTGCTGGAAGGAGAACCCGGCCAACACGGACGCCCGAACGGCTGCGATCCGAGGACAGTAATTCACCGTACGGACGCTATGCCGCGCCGAGACGCCGAGAGTACGGATTCTGTAGCCCTAGTGCAGGGACACATTTTGTAGATCGCACGTTGCGGTGATTCTCAGGCCGCAACGCCGATCTGGGCAGCGAGATTGGCCGCATCCTCGCGCAAAGACCGTGGCCCTCGATCACGCAGCGAACGAATAGTTTCGCGGGTGAAGATATTGAACCGTGCGGTCTCGGGGGCTTCCTGGTATCCGCGCCTGAGCAGCGCCAAGACCGAGACCGGCTCCCGACGCAGTTGATATGCGCGGGCGATCTCGATCCAGTGGAAACTGCGGCGGGTGGCCGACGGCACGGTCGCCGCGAGATCGAGGTGATTGCCCAGGCGGACGGCTCGCGAACCGTGCATCAGATCGGCGTTCATGGTGACCGCATAGGCATCGACCATTCCGACACCGAACATCAGATAGGGATGGACATAACCTGCCAGCGAAAGCGCGGCCTTGCGGGCCAATTCCCAATGACGCTCCGCATCGCCCTCGCGACCGATCTTGGCGTGCGACAAGCCGATCGCGAGTTGCAGCAGACCCCACAGGGCGCGTTCTTCCTGGTCGCGCTCGGGTCGAAGCTGCTTGGCGGCTTCACCGGCCAGCAGGACTCGGGCCTCCGCCTGCTGGCCTGCATCGCGGTATACGTGGCTGAGGTACCACGCGGCGACCGCCATGGCTTTGGGGTCATCGGCGTCCTGGGCCGCGATCATCGCGCGATCGCCGCCGAGGAAGATCAGTTCCGGTACTGGCTGGAAGGAGATGTAGAGCTGCGCGAGGTGGTAGGTCTGCGCCAGGCTGCGCAGAGCATCCCGCCGCTGCTCCCCATCCAGCTGGCGCACGGCCGTGCGTGCCTGGTCGAGCAGGGCCGGAAGGTACCCCGCCACCGCGGTGCGGTGATTGCGCGTGCCATGCCAGAGATCCCAGACCTGTCGAACCCGCTCAGCCAGCGATTTCGGATCGACCGGAGGTTGGCTGAGATCCATCGGATAGCGGGTCATCGCGGCTGCGACCGCTTCCAATTGCTCGTGGCGGGCTTTGCCGAAGAGGACACCGGAAAGCCGTCGCTCACCCGTAAGTTCGGCGAGATCGGTGACATGAAGGATGTCGGCGATCTGGAGCAGCAGGTGGAGCTTGGGCATGTGCAGGCGGCCGGATTCCAGGCCCTTGACCCATTGCACGGATTTTCCGCAGAGACCTGCCAGCACGGACTGCGTGACACCCGCACGGGTGCGCAGCGTCCGCAGTCTTTCAGCAAAGGTCGAATTGGGGTCCACGCCCGACCACCCGCCTTGTGTGAGCCGTATGGCCAGGCTACCGCTGTGCGATGAGGCGATCCAAGAAAACCCGTTGCCCCTTGACCAACTTCTGCCGGGCCGTTTCCATGTCGAACCAGGCGACTCTGTCGATCTCCGGAAAGGTCTGCGTCTGGCCCGATCTTGGTGGCCACTCCATCTCGAACGTGCCGGGGACTACCTCCGCCGGATCGACTTCGCCGCGCACGGCCCAGGCCGTGACCACCTTTCCGCCCGACTGGCGGACCTCGCCCAGCGACACGTACTCGCCTTCTGGCGCGGGTAGGCCCAGCTCTTCCTCAAATTCGCGGCGCGCTGCTGCTTCCGGGTCCTCGTCCTCGTCGTACTCCCCCTTGGGCAGCGACCAGGCGCCCTCGTCCTTCCGTGCCCAGAACGGACCACCCATATGGCCGATCAGCACCTCGATCGCTATGCCGTCTCCGCGGAACACCAACAGGCCCGCGCTGCGCTTCGCCATCCGCTCATCCTGCCCACATACTGATCCTGTGTCCGACTGGGTCCTGCATGTCGACATCGACCAGTTCATCGCCGCGGTCGAGGTAGCCCGGCACCCCGAACTCCGGGGCAAGCCGGTCATCGTCGGCGGCACCGGCGACCCGACGCAGCGCGCCGTGGTCGCGACCGCCTCCTACGAGGCGCGCGAGTTCGGCGTGCACTCCGGCATGCCGCTGCGCACCGCCGTCAGCCGCTGCCCCGAGGCGGTCCTGCTCCCCTCCGACGCCGACGCTTACATGGCAGTCTCCGACCAGGTGATGGACACTCTCCGCGAGTTCCCGGTAATCGTGGAATTGCTCGGTTGGGACGAAGCCTTCGTCGGGGCGGACGTCGACGACCCGGAGGCGCTGGCCGCCGACCTCCAACGCGCCGTCGCCGAGGCGACCGGGATGTCCATCTCCGTCGGCATCGGGGACAACAAGCTCCGCGCCAAGACCGCCACCGGGTTCGCCAAACCCGCCGGTATCTACCGTCTCACCAGGGAAAACTGGGTGGCCGTTATGGCGGAGCGTCCCACCGACTCGCTGTGGGGCATCGGCAAGAAGACAGCCAAGAAGCTCGCCGAGATGGGGCTGCACACCGTGCGCCAGCTGGCCATGGCGAACGACGCCGACCTCGCCGCGCGGTTAGGACCCAACATGGGGCCCTGGTACCGGGAACTCGCGCTCGGCGCGGGCGGCACCGAGGTCTCCGCCACGCCGTGGGTGGCGAAGTCGCGCAGCCGGGAAACCACCTTCCAGCAGGACATCTCCGACCCCGCGGAACTCGCCAAGCAGGTCGCGCTGCTGGCGCGGCGAGTGGCGAAAGACGTGGTGGACGAGGGACGGCCCGCGCTGCGGGTCGGGGTGAAGGTGCGGTTCAAGCCCTTCCGCACCCACACCCGCAGCAAGACCCTGGCCGGCCCCACCAGCGACCCCGACGAACTGGAGCGCGCCGCGGTGGAAGTCCTGACCATGTTCGACCTGGACCGCCCGGTCCGGCTGCTCGGCGTCCGAGCCGAATTCGAAACCGAATGACTCCCCCGGGCCGACGGCCCGGGGCCGATTGATCTCTACGATCAATACTGTGGAGGACGAGGAGCCGAAGATCGTCATCGCGGGCTACGCCTGGCTGTTCGGCAGCCTGATGGAACCTTCGATCGTGGCCGAGTTCCAAGAAAAAGTCGGCGAATCCGAACTGAACACCTGGGCCGCGATCTTCATCTACGACCAGGACGGCAAGGGCAACCGCCGCAAGTGGACGCTCATGACCGCCGATCACCGATACGCCGAAATGCTGGCGCACGCAGGCGAACGGGTCGAGGTGCCGACCCAGATCATCCGGGAACGCTTTCCCGCCTTCCAGGAAGGCTGGGTGATCCACGCCCCCGCGAGTGACCACTGACCCACTGGCAAGCATCGAAAATCCGGCGGCCCGCCCGGTAGGGTCGCGGGGTACTGGCCACACACTGGGGGTTGTCGTAGCCATGAGCACTGCGTTCTCGGGCGGTGTGCGCCGCTCCACCTGGTTCCGCTGCCACGCCGCTCGGCCGACGGCGGAACTCCAGCTGATCTGCTTCCCGCATGCGGGCGGCTCCGCCAACTTCTACCGCGACTGGGCCCGCAAGGTGCCTGAGCGGTTCGAACTGCTGACCGCGCAATACCCCGGCCGCGAGGACCGCCTGGGCGACCCGCTCGTCTCCGACCTGCACGAACTTGCCGACAGCCTGGCCGAGGACCTGCTGCGGACCGCGGACCGCCCGCTGGTGTTCTTCGGGCACAGCATGGGTTCGACGCTCGCCTTCGAGGTGGCGCTGCGGCTCCAGCGGGTGGGCCGCGCACCGCTGCACCTGTTCGTCTCCGCCAAGGTCGCGCCCGTCCGCCACCAACCCGGCACCGTACACCTGTCAGGCGACGACGAGCTCATGGCGACCCTGCGCGACATGGGCGGCACCGACGCCGAGGTGTTCGCCGAGCGTGAGCTCATGGCGTTCGTGCTGCCCATCGTGCGCAGCGACTACCAGGCCATCGAGACCTACGTGCCGCGCTCATCGGCCCGCCTGACCTGCCCGATCACCGCGTCCTGGGGCGATGAGGACACCGACGTCGGGCTGGCGGGCATCTCGGCGTGGGCCGAGCACACCTTCGCCGACTTCGAGTTGATCACCTACTCCGGCGACCACTTCTACCACGTGCCCCACCAGGCGGAACTGATCGCCGCGATCAGCCGCCGGGTGGCCCAGACCGCCGCCGGATAGCATGCCGGGTCAGCAGCCGACCCTGGAGTGAAGTGCCGATCTTGTTCTCGACCTCGGAGGAGTACTTCCCCGCGGCCCGCACCCAACTCGCCGAGACCTACGGTCGCGTTGAGCGCCTCGGCCCCGACATCGGCGCCATTCCCGACGCCTCCCTCGCCGAGGTGGCGGAGGCCTGCCGCACCCGGCCTTTCCCGTTCGTCAAGCACCTGACCGACGAACTGACGAGAATCCCGCTGGCGCAGGCGAAGTCCCTTGACGAGGTCTGCGCGACCGTGGCGGACGGCTTCGGCGGCGGCCCACTCGCCGTGCAGGCCTGGGTGAGCGGCCAGAGCCCGCTCGACTACGGCTCGGCCGAGCTTTACCGCGCGCTGTCCACCACGCTGAGCGGCTCCCACGAGGTGGTGCGCTCCGGTGCCCCGCGGACGCTGTCGGCCTGCATCACCCGCCAGGGTGTCCTGCTGGGCCTCGGCACCCCGCGAGACAGCCTGTGCGACTGGCCAGGCGGCCGGGTCCGCCTGGCCCGCAGCCCCGCGACGATCTCCCGCGCCGAGTTCAAGCTGGAAGAGGCCATCGGGGTGCTCGGTCTGGACCTACCCCGCTCCGGTAACGCCGCCGACCTCGGCGCCAGCCCCGGCGGGTGGACCAGGGTGCTCCGCACGCACGGCCTCAAGGTATGGGCGGTCGACCCCGGCGACCTCGACGCCCGCCTGCTCGCCGACCCGGACGTCGTGCACGCCAGGACCACCGCGGGCAACTTCTTCGCCGCGAGCGGCCCGCGCTTCGACGTGATCGTCAACGACATGAAGATGGACCCCACCCTCACCAGCGAGGTCATGCTCACCGCGGCAGCTCGGCTCCGCCGCGGCGGCCTCATCATCGTAACGCTGAAACTCGCCCAGCGAGGTGCGGTGGAATCAGTGGACAAATGTCTGCGATTGCTGGCTCGCCGATACGAGATCGGACACGCCCGACAATTGCATCACAACCGCCACGAGGTCACTGTGGTGGGAAAGTTAAACTGAGCGGCTCGTCATTCGCAGCAGGCTTGACTTGGGAACCCACGGTTTCCGGCTGAAGCTGATACCCCCACCCAATCGACGCGGCGGAGAGAATCAGCATGGCGGCAAACGTGCCGCGCCGGGCGAGGCTTCGACGCCCCGAGGAAGGAGCAAGCATTCAACTGTTCCTTGCTTTCGCCGAGCGATCGCTGGGCAGATCGCTACGGATCGTGCGGTCTTTCGAGGTGAGATTTTGGCATATCGCAAAGTCTTTCGCCCACTCGGGTGGTCGCACAGGGTGCCGTGCTATACCCGCTATAGTGGGGAGTTGCCGTCGCCAGACCACTCCGCTGGGGCAGAATCCGGCTCAGCGCACGGCTCAGGTGCTGGCGCGGGCACGCGCGGTAGTACAACACGACTGTCCGTGGTAATCCGGTCGAGTTCGCGGAGTCGATCCGCTATGCGTGCCATGTCGGCGCTCTGGTCCATTTCGCCATAAAGGCGCTTCGCTTCCCGCCAACCTTCAGCGGCGGCATCGTAATGACCCAAGTGCAGAGCCGAATCCGCGAGCACATCCAAGGCTCGCGCGAGGTCGGTCTGGTTTCTGGCCCTGGTGTAGTACCGAACGGCCTGCCGCCCTGCCTCACGGGCGTCCGACCACTGGTCCAAGTCGCCATAGGCCTGCGCCATTACCACGAACGCAGCCGCTGCCTGCCCTGGGTCTTTCACCCCACGTTGCACCGTCAGGGCCTGGTCGCAGTAACCGAGCGCCGCAGAGGGTCTGCCCATTTCGCGATGTAGCGCGGCCAGGCCCACGAGGGCTTCAGCCTCCCCGGATACATCCCCTATTCTGCGCCAGATCCACAACGCGTCCCGATACCGGGTCTCGGCGGAGTGATAATCTCCGCTGCGTTTGCTGATATCGCCCATCCTCGTCGACAAGCTGCCCTGGCAGTCGAGCAGGTCCGCTTGGACCGCCCGTTCAAGCGCCCCCTGGAACAGGCGCGCGGCCTGGGTAAGGTTGTTCCTTCGTAGTTCGACGCCGCCAAGATTCGAATAGGCTCTCACCCAAAGAGTGTCATGGCCGACACGTTCAGCGAACTCGATACTTTCCTTCAAATGCCGTTCGGCGTCCTCGAACTCATCCCACATGTAGTGGAGGAACCCGATGCTAGCGCAACAGGCCGCTATCCCGACCTCGTCTTGCGACGCTCTCGCTGATTCCAGCCCTACTTGCAAACCCGGCAGAAGCTCGTCATAGTAGCCGCGCTTCGCGAGAATCTCGCCAGCCGTCATCGGAATCTTCCAAGCGATTTCGTGGAGTTCGATCGAAGCGGCGAACCTGGTCACCGCAAGAATTGCCGAACGCTCGTCAACGCACCACTTTGCCGCATCGGAAGCATCACTGAAAATCCGGAGCCGGAATTCGGTCTTCCATTCCGGCATGGGCACACCTTCCCTGCTTCCGTAGACGATCCGATCCGCGTTGTGCGCTGTGGCGAGATACCATTCGACAATGCGGGTGGAGATCTCTCGAATCACCTCGGGCGGACAGTCGGCCGCCGCACGCTGAGCGGCATAGAGCTTGGTGTGATCATGGAGACGGTAGCGGCCGTCGCCTGTGGCATGAAGTAGGTGCAAATTACGCAATATACCCAGCTCACGCTCGACCGAAATACGATCATGGCCGCTCAACACCGCCGCAGTCTCCACCGAGGCCTCGGCCATGGGCGAAATGCCGAGTGAACACAGAAGATCCTTCACCGCCGGTGAAAGTTTACGGAAAGAAGCGTCAAAGATCGATCGGAGTGTCTGTAGCTCCCCATCGCTGTCCTCGCCGATGTCCAGCAGATTTGCTCGAATCTCCGCGAGCAGCTCGGCAGGTCTGCGAGGCCCGTTGACAGCAATATGTTCGAGTATCAACTGCAGAGCCATGGGCAGGCCATCACCCGTCGCGACGAGTTCGGCGGCGAGCCAGGTTTCCGTTATGCCCCGGCGCCTGAGTTGGCCGCTGATCCACGCATGCGCTTCGCGCGGGTTCATCGGCGTGACGGTGACCGGCTCCGCCCCGTAATGGATGATCAGGCTCTGGAGCCGCCGACGGCTCGTGACGAGAACCGAACAACCCACCAGAGCGTCCAGCACCGGCTTGACCTGCTCCGAAGCGTGTGCGTTGTCCAGAATCGCCAGCATCCGCCGATCCGTGAGGATCTTGCGCAGACGAATCTGTCGGGCGAGCTTGTGCGGGATACTTGCCACATCGACGCCGCAGGTGACGAGGAAGTCTGTGATCACGTCGGCTGCGGGCACCGGAACACCTCGGCCGAACCCGTCGAGGTTGGCATAGAGGATTCCGTCCGGAAAACAACTTCTTGATCTGTGTGCCCAGTTGATCGCGAGGCTGGTCTTCCCGACGCCGCCAGGCCCATCCATCACGACGAGGCCGGGAGATCGGGCATCCAACATCACCTTGTCCAACAGCGCCAAAAGATCCGCGCGGCCAGCAAAGGTCCGAAGCGCCGGTGGCAACTGGTCGGGTGGATCCCACTCAGACTGAGAGGTAATGCTCGATTGGAGCACCACGGAAACTCGACTGTTCCGAGGGCTCGGTGTCGTCAGCAGTTGTTGGTGCAGATCGAACAGAAAGGGCGGGGGCTCGTCGCCTACCGCGGCGATTGTCCGCGCACGAAACTCACGGAAATACTGTGAAATCTCTTCCGTACGGTTGAAAGCATGCAACACACGCAATCGGAAGCCCGCAAGATCGACATCCAACTCTCGGCCTTGCTGGAGATCATCCAGCCTGCGGGCGACTTCCGCGTCCTCTCCCAATCGGCACAGGCTTTCCAACAGCGAATAATGCGCAGGCATCAGCTCATTGACGATCATCCGAGTGCGCACCGAGTCGGCGCGGTCGGTCGTGATATCACTCAGAGGACGCCCCTGCCAAAGATCGACAGCCCGCGCCAGGTGCCGGGTCGCAGACTCGTGCTCGCCTGTAGATTGCAGGTGGCGGCCCTGCGAAACCAGTCGGCGGAAATGGTGATAGTCGACCTGAGTGGGGTCGATCTTCACCTTGTAGGCGCCGTTCTCGGCGATGATGGGCAACGCCACGCCGTGCCGGCGCAGCTCGGTTCGCAGTCTGCTCACATAGGTGTGCAGTGTCTGGCGTGGGTTGACCGGGTGTTCGGATCTCTCCGACCAGAGCCAATCAAAGAGCGTGTCAACAGGGACTTCGCGGTTGGGTTGCAACAAGAGCACCGCTAGCAGGCCCCGAAGCTTTGCTGTGCCCCACGAACCCTGGAAATGATCTTTGATCCGCAGCTGGGTGCGTCCAAGAATTCTGAACGTCAAATCCACCAGCGGCCCCCTTCGCTGGCACGAACACGTTCGGCACGGTCGAGTATCGGGGCTACTCGGGCGTATTCCTAGCCTCCAGTAGCGTTAAGTGACTTCGATCCTCGTGACAGTGAAAGAAAGATGACAAGTTCATCGGCAACTAATGCGTTGGGCAACTACTTCTCGACGGAGCGGCTTTCGGATTTATGGCCACCTCGGTGGCCGGCCGGGCGGCCGGCGGGGGGTCGCACTCTTCGGTCGTCGGGTTGACGTCGCGAAGGTGAGGTGCCGGGGAGATGTACGGACAGCAGTGGGTTCGGGGACCGGTGGGTCTGGGGGCCCAGCCGAGGTTGACGCGTACGGGGTGCAAGGAGGTGCTGGTGCTCGTGCCGCACGTGGTGGCGGGCACGCGGCTGCTGGCCGACGTGCTGCCACTCATCGAGAGCGATCACCGCATCCAGACCGTCTACACGGTGCCAGCCGATACGGATGTGGCCTGTGGGGCCGAGGAGTATCTGCGGGCTCAGGGCATTCAGCCGCTGCCCTGGCTCCAGGCCGCGAACACTCGCTTCGACGCTGTACTCGCCGCCAGTTATCTCGCCACCCACCAGGTGACGGGTCGCGTGATCACCATGGGGCACGGCGCAACCCTGGTGAAGTCGCGGCTAGCTGTTCGGGACGCGGGGCCGGGCGCGCGGCCGGTCAGCGGGCTGGACCGCGAGATGCTGGCCCGGAACGGGAGGGTGGTGCCATCCGCGCTGATCCTCAGCACCGACGCTGAGTTGGAGCTGCTGCGCCACTCCTGCCCGGAGGCGCTGTCCGCCGCGGTCGTCTGCGGCGACCCATGCATGGACCGGCTGCTGGCCAGCCGCGACCGACGGCGCGCCTACCGGGCAGCGCTGGGCCTCGGGGCCGATCAGCGGCTGGTGGTGGTCAGCTCGACTTGGACCCCGCATTCGACCTGGGGGCGTCATCCGCAGCTGCTCCGGCGACTGGTCGCCGAACTCGGTCCCTCCTACCGCATCGCCGCGATCATGCACCCGAACATCTGGGCCAACCATGGGCCCCGACAGGTCCGGGGCTGGCTGTCAGATTGTCTGGACGAGGGACTAATCCTGCTGCCGCCCGAGGAGGGCTGGCGAGCCGCGCTGATCAGCGCGGACTGCGTGGTCGGCGACCACGGCTCGGTCACCCAGTACGCGGCCGCGCTGGGAACACCGGTCCGGCTTGCCACCTTTCCCACCGAACTCGTTCGACGGGGTAGCGTCGCCGACCTCGTCGCGCGCCGCGCGCCCATCCTGGACCTCGAACGGGCGCTTGCACCTCAGTTGGAGGACGCCATGGCACACCACGAACTTGGAAACCACCGCCCGGTGTTAGAGGCAATCACCTCGCGGCCCGGCCTTGCGGGCGGGCTCCTCCGCCGGGCCATCTACGACCAACTGGAGCTGTCCGAGCCTGCCGCACCCGCGGCTGTGCGTCCCGTGCCGCTTCCGGTGGCGGTGACGTGGTGAGCGCCTTCGGTCTGCCCAAGCGACGACAGCCATCGCGCGGGTCCGGCGGTCCCTGCGTCCTGGAATGGATGGCGCGGAGCGGCTACGGACAGCAGCAGCTCGCCGACATCCTGGTGGCTCCATCGCGGGCGACCGCCGAGGAAGCCGCCGAGGCGACGTCGCGCGCGTTGGCCCAGTTCCCCGGGTGCGCGGTCGCCGCGGCAGAGTGGAGCGGCGGGTGCGTCATCCACTGCCGTGACTACAGCCCCAGGGTCATCCCGGGGGCTGGGGACGTCGAGACGCTCGCGCGGCAGGCGTTTCTGGCGGCTGTGCGGGGACGCGCCTGATCACCCGAGTTCGGCCAGCAACGCGGTGACCCGCTCCTGCTGGGGCCCCACCGGCGCGTACAGAGCGCGTGCCTCTTCGAGGTATGCGCGTGCGCGCCCGGGGTCGCCGGTCCGCCGGGCGAGTTCGGCGAGCGCCATCAACACATCGGCGCGGTGGTGGGCCGAGCCCGCGGTGCGCGACTGTTGGTGGGCGTCGGCCAAGACGCTCGTGGCCTCCTCAAAACGACCCGCATTGGTCAGCGAGCCGCCCAGGAACATCAACACGCGGGCGGCGTTGGCCGCGTCACCGACCTCGACCATCAGGCGGTGCGATCTCCGCAGCACCTCGATGGCCTCGTCGTAACGCGACAGTTCGCTGAACAGCTCCCCTATGCGCCGGAGCCGAAGGGCCAGCGCACGGCGGTTCCCGCTTCGCTCGTCGAGTTCGGCGGCCTGCTGGAAGTGCTCCAGCGCGGCTGTGTGATCGCCGAGGCTCCGCAGCACCATGCCCATCTGCTGCATCGCCGAGGACTTGGCCCGCTCATCGTCGGTCAACCTGGCCAGAGCCAGGGCGATCTCCGATTCCCGACGGGCCTGCTCGAAGTCCTCCAGGTTGAGGTAGGCGAAACCGAGCTGGCAGCGGATTCGGCATTCGGCCAGTTGGTCACCGGCCCTTCTGGCCGCGTCCACGCCGATCTCATGGGAGCTGATCCAGTCCGTGTAGTGCCTGCGGTACAGGAACAGGCTCCACAGCGCCTCGCAGAACTGCCAAACCAGCTCGTGCCAACGTCGTTCGGCCGCTATCCGCAGCGCGGCGAGCAGGTTGCCCCGCTCGCCCTCCAGCCAGTCCAGCGCGGCCGCGGTGGATGCCGACGCCTCCACCGCGCCCTTCGGTCTGCGGAGCTCCCGGTAGCCGGGGCCAAGCTGCCAGCGTTTGGGGATGACGACGGTGTCGGCGGCGATCGCGGACTCCAGGTACCAGCGGACCATGCGGGACACCGCGGGTTCAGTTTCGGCTTCGCGGCCTCGGCCCACTAGCTGTCTGCCGTGCAAGCGCAGCAGGTCGTGGAAGCGGAAGCGCTGTTCGGCCACCTCGGTCAGCATGCTCGCCTGGACCAGCCGCTCCAGGCCCTCCTCGATCTCGGTGTCGGTCGCCTCAGCGGCGGCGCCTGCGACGGCGGAGCCGAACTCGCTACCCGGATGCCAGGTCAGCAGTCGGTACAGGCGCGCGGCCTCGTCGGGGAGGCGTTCGTAGGAGAGGTCCATGGCGGCGAGCACGGAGACATCGCCGTCGATGGACAGCGCCGCCAGCCGGTGGCGTTCGTCCTGGAGGCGGCCCGCCAACCTGGACAGCGACCACTGCGGATGCGTCGCCAGCTGGGCGGCCACCACGGACAGCGCGATGGGCAGGCCGCCGCACAGCTCGGCCAGCCGCCGCGCGGCGGGAGACTCCGGTTCGACGCGCTGCTCACCGAGCACGGTGCCGAGCAGCGCGACCGAGGCGCTCGTGGGCAACGGCGCCAACTCGACGAAGGCGGCGCCGTCCATGGCGAGCCCCGTCAACCGCCACCGACTTGTCACCACGACGGCGGCATGGGGCGAGGCAGGCAACAGCGGGCGCACCTGAGCGGCCGACGCCGCGTCGTCGAGGAAGATCGCCAGCCGGATGTCGGCGGTCACCGAGCGGTAGAGCTTGGTGCGCTCGGGGAAGCCGTCGGGCACCTGGTCGGCGGGCACACCGAGTGCCAACAGGAACTGTCCGAGCACCTCGGCGGGCGCTTCGGGACCGCTCGGGCTGAACGCGCCCAGGTCCGCGTAGAGCTGGCCTTCCGGGAACTCCTGCCGCCTGCGGTATAGCCAGCGCAGCCCCAACTCGGTCTTCCCGATACCTCCGACGCCGGTCAGCAGGGCGACGAACCGACCAGTGCGCCGCTCCCACAGCGCGTCCAGTTCGTCCAATTCGTGGTCGCGGCTGACGAACGCCTGCCGCGGAGACGGCAATTGTCGCGGCGTGACAAGATTGTCCGTGGCGTTGTGAAAATGCACGTCACCATGCACAACACCCGCCTGGACCGTCGGCCCGTGAACCGTGCCGGAGATCTCGTTGCCGACTTTCAGTGGACGGACAGTTCCCTCACCGGCACCGTGGTCACGCCCACGCGCAGGCATGCCGTCACCCCCCGACAACGGTTCGAGTTCGATTTCGATTTCGCCAACTGACCATCCGACCATGACTCG
This sequence comes from Actinorectispora metalli, assembly GCF_056323685.1. Lineage (NCBI taxonomy): Bacteria > Bacillati > Actinomycetota > Actinomycetes > Pseudonocardiales > Pseudonocardiaceae > Actinorectispora > Actinorectispora metalli. The sequence goes on along the minus strand of NZ_JBREYE010000001.1, from coordinate 3,394,558 downwards.
GCGACGCAGCCAAGACCGCATTCGGTGGCTCCTGAGCGAGCGGTTGCCACCGCTGCAAACCTGCCAGCCATTCGAGCGACCGAAAGATTCCGATCAGGGCGAGCCGGTGCGTCGAACATCATCGATCGAGGCGACCGTGCAACCCTGGTCGGTGGGGGACGACTAGGCTGAAAGGCGTGCACGCTCGGCTCACAGGGCGAGGATGGCAGTGGAACGTGGCAGAACTGGGTAACCGGCCGACGCTTCGAGTGGCTCGCTGATGGCATTCGCACTTCGCTACACGGCCCGTTCGGACGTCGGTCTCCGGCGCAAGGGGAACGAGGACGCGGCTTATGCCAGTCCTCGGCTGCTGGCCGTCGCCGACGGAATGGGCGGTTACGAGCACGGTGAGGTCGCCAGTTCGGCGGTCATCACCAGCATCGCCGCGCTGGACGGCAACGGGGCGGGCGAGTCGGACCTGCTGGAGGCCATCGAGGGCGCGGTGCACGAGGCCAACCGGCAGCTTCAGGAAATGGTCGAGGACAACCCCGACCTCAAGGGCATGGGCACCACGCTCACCGCGATGCTGTGGGAGGCGCCGCGGCTGGCGCTGGTGCATGTCGGGGACTCCCGCGCCTACCTGATGCGCGGCGGCGATCTCTACCAGATCACCCACGATCACACCTTCGTGCAGTCGCTGGTGGACGAGGGGCGGATCACGCTGGAGGAGGCCGCCTCGCATCCGTACCGGTCGCTGCTGATGCGCACGCTGGACGGCAGCGGCGAGGCCGAACCGGACACCGACCTGCGGGAGGCGGAGCTTGGCGATCGCTACCTGCTCTGCTCGGACGGGCTCACCACCGTGCTGGGGCCGGACCTGCTGCGCGAGGTGCTGTCGGCGGAGCAGTCCCTGGACGACATCGCCGAGCGGTTGATCGCCCTGGCGAACGAGGGCGGCGGGCCGGACAACATCACCGTGGTGCTGGCCGATGTGGTGGAGGCGGACGCGGTGGAGCCTGCGGAGCCGCGGTTCGTCGGCGCGGCCGAACAGGACTGACAGCCTGCCGAGGCGTTGCGGTGAACGGCGCAGCGTCGGGGTATGCGGCGCCAACGGCCGGTGAACACTTGTTGAACCGCTCACCGTGGGTAGAACGCGGGTAGACGCACGGCTCCTATGTTGGCGTCGCGATCTTTGTTCTTCTCACGAGCTGGGGGCGGCCGTGGCCAACTTTCCCTGGGAGATCTTCTTCGCCGTCCTCGGTGTGGTCGTCCCACTGGTGGCGGCGCTGTGGGAATTCGTCTTCGTCGGGCGCAAGCGGATCGGCTACCGGGTCCAGATGGACACCACCGCCACCCACGTGGTGCCCTCGGAGTACGCGGGCGCACTTCAGCAGCTTCGGCACGGCGGCGACGGGGAGCCGTTGACCGCGCCGTCCTTCGTGCTGCTGCGCATCGAGAACAGCGGCGCCCAGCACATCGCGCCCAACGACTACGCGGTGCTGGATGACGACCAGGTCGGGATCAGGATCAAGTTCCCCGGGCGCCGGGTCGCGGGCATGGTGGTGACCGAGCTCAGCGAGGAGTACCTGCGGCCCTGCTTCCGCGAGGGGATGGGGCTGCGGGTTCGGGACAACGTCATCGAAATGCCCAAGGTGCCACTCAACCCCGACGACCACTACAAGGTGCTGGTGGCGCTGGACCACACGCCCGCATCGGAGCCGGTTCCGGAGACCTTCGCCAAACCGGAGGTCATCGCGGGTATCCGCGGCGGGGTCGGCACCGGGGCGATCCAGGAGACCGAGAGCCAGTCGGGGGTGTCGCGCTGGGGCATGGCGTTGATCGGCTTCCTGGTGGCGGTGATCCTCGCGCAGTTCACCGTGTCGGTGCTCAGCGACGATTCGGCGCCGCTGGACTGCGCCACCGGCGAGCTCACGCTGACCGGCTCCACCGCTTTCGCGCCTGTGCTGAAGGAGGCCGCCGACTCGTACCGGGCGACCTGTCCTGGGGCGAGGTTCGTGATCGACACCCAGGGCAGCGCGTCCGGGCTGGCGCGGCTGAGCGAGGCCGGGGCCAAGAGCGAGGGCAGCCCGGCGATGCTGGCGTTCTCCGACGGGGTCAAGGAGGACGGCTTCCCGCAGTTGCTGCCGCGGCCGATCGCGTTCTCGCTGTTCACGCTGGTGATCAACCCCGAGGCCGGGGTGCAGGACCTGTCGCTGGAGCAGGTCAGGCGGCTCTACAACGGCGGCATATTGAACTGGCGGGACGTCGGGGGACGCGATCTGCCGGTGCGGTTGGTGGGGCGGCACTCCGACTCCGGCACGCGGCGGGCGTTCGAGAAGCGGTTCCTGGAGGGGCGGTGGGAACCCGGCGAGACCTCCAAGGACTGCCGCACCACCGCGCCGGGCGCCCCGGCGGGCGTGGTGCGGTGCGAGAAGCGCTCCACCACCGAGGTGCTGGACACGGTCGCGGCCACGCCGGGCGCCATCGGCTACAGCGAGGTCGGCTCCGCGTCGCGCCGCGGCGATGTGATGCTGGTGCGGGTCGGCGGGCACCGGGTCAGCCTGGAGGGCGCCGATCACGGCGTGTACCCGTTCTGGGAGACGGAGTACGCCTACACCTTCGGGGAGCCGAAGGCCGATTCGATCGCCGCCAGCTTCCTGCGTTATCTCACCAACGAGGTCGGCAAGGACATCGTCCGCTCGCACGGCAACCGTCCCTGCGCGGAACTGCGCAACCCGCTGCTCTGCCGACCCTCGGACTAGCCCCCGTAGTTGCTCGCGCCGTCGATCGACTCGCGGATGATGTCAGCGTGGCCCGCGTGCCGGGCCACCTCCTCGATCAGGTGGAACATCACCCAGCGCAGCGACCAGAATTCGACGTCGGAGGGGAACCACGGCACCTTGGGCACCGGAATCGGCAGGTCCAGATCGGCGTCGGCAAGGTACGCGTCGGTCTCGGCGGCAACCTTCTCGTAGTAGTCCAGCCAGCCCTGCAGCGTCTCGCCCTCCTGCAGCACGAACTCGGTTTCCCAGTCCCTGTCCTGCAATTCCGGCACCGTGCGGCCGAGCACGGTCTGCTGAATCCACCCGGCTTCGACGCGGGCGGAGTGCTTGATCAGCCCGGCGAGGTTGAGCGCGCTCTTCGTCGGGGTGGACTTGGCCTGCTCCTCGGTCAGGCCGCGGACGGAATTGCGCAGCGCCTGGCGCTGGCAGGCCAGGAAACCCAGATATCCCGCGCGCTCATCGGCAATGGGCGGAGCGAAGTTCATCGTGCTTCCCCTCAGTTCGTGGTGGTTCCCAGCCTCTCACCCGGGTCTGACAGTTTTCGTTCCCGCGGCGCCGGGCGGGCGGCCCAGCGGTCGCGGGACGAACTTTGGCAGTTGCGAGACAAAAAGCGGTGACGGGGATTCGGCCGTTGGGGTCATCTTGATGCCTAAAGCTTGGCGATATTGACTCCTTGGTCACGGCAAAAATATAGTGCCGCGGGGCGACTCCGACCGAGAACCCTGTTCGCGCGAACCACGAGAAATCGCAATTCACCTAATTGCTTCTGCACCTTTCCGGGCCAGCGAATGGGCGAGTGCTGATCGTGAACATCACAAGTCAAGCTCGACGCCAACCCACCAGGGGAAATCCTTACCTGCGACCGGTTTCGGCGTATCAGCCGAGGTCGGTCGAGGAGTTGTGGGAGCGGTTGCCGCGGGCATTGGCGCCCCAGTTCCGGCACCGGGCGGCGGAGGCCGCCGCCGAGATGGTGCATGAAATCCAGCGCGGGATTCCCGAATTCCAACGCCCGTTGAAGGGCATGTTCGGCAAGGCCATCAAGGACGGCGTTGAGCAGGCCATTCACCGGTTCATCGACCGCATGGTGACGCCGGATTCACGCGGCCGGGAGCAGCTTGAGGTTTTCCGGCTGTTGGGCGGGCTGGAGGTCGACGCCGGGCGCAGCGTGGACACCCTGCAGACCGCGTACCGGATCGGCGGGCGGGTGGCCTGGCGCAAGATCGCCGAGTACGGGCTGGCGCAGGGCCTGCCGCTGCCGGTGATGTGCCTGCTGGCCGAGACGATCTTCGCCTACATCGACGAGCTGTCGGTGCTCTCGGTGGAGGGCTTCGCCGAGGCGCAGACCCGGGCGGCGGGTGCATTGCAGCGCAAGCGGAAGCGGCTGCTGGAGCTGATCCTCACCGATCCGCGTTCGACGGCGGTCATCGCCGAACTCGCCGCCGTCACCCAGTGGCGGTTGCCCGATCTGGTCACCGCGGTCGCGCTGGAACGTCGCCGCGACCAGCACCGGCTGCCGGCGCCCGCGTTGGACGACGAGGTGCTGATGGATCTGGAGGGGCCGGAGCCCTGTCTGCTGCTCACCGATCCGGCGACCCAGCTACCAAAGCTGCGGCAGGAGTTGCCGGGTTGGCGGGCGGCCGTGGGGCCGACGGTTGAGCTGGCGGACGCGCCGCATTCGCTGCGGTGGGCGCGGCGGGCGGTCACGCTGTCTCAGCGCGGCCTGCTGCCAGGCGGTCCGGTCGTCCACTGCAACCACCACCTGACGACGCTGCTGCTGTTGAGCGACGAGGCACTGGTCGACGCACTGGCCGAACGCACCCTGCAACCGCTGGCAGGTCTGTCCGCGAAGCAGCGCAACCGGATGCGGGAAACGCTGTTCGCCTGGGCCGAGACCCGCGGCAGCGCCCCGATGGTGGCCGCCCGCCTGCACCTGCACCCGCAGACCGTCCGCTACCGCCTGCGCCAACTCCGCGACCTGTTCGGCGACCGCCTCCAGGACGCCGACTGGCTCTTCACCGTCACCATCGCCCTGCGCGCCCAGCAACTCCTCACCAGGTGACGGGGAGCGCTGTGAGGCCGTAGATCGGGGCGTGGAAGCGGAATTCGACGTCCTCGAAGGGCACCGCCAGACGCAGGGTGGGGACGCGGTCGAGCAGAGCGCGGAGGGCGATCTGCATTTCGATTCTGGCCAACAGGTGTCCGATGCACTGGTGGACGCCGCTGCCGAAGGCCAGGTGAGTGCGGGCATCGCGGTGGATGTCCAGCGTCGCCGGGTCGGGGTAGGCGGCGGGGTCGCGGTTGGCGGCGAACAGGGAGGCGATCACGCCGTCGCCCGCGGTCAGCCGGGTGCCGGAGAGGGTGGCTTCGGCGGTGACCGCGCGGACCACGCCTTGGTGGACGGGGCTGAGGTAGCGGAGGAGTTCCTCGACCGCGTTGTCCACAAGGGACGGATCGGCGAGCAGTGCGTCCCACTGGTCCCGGTGGCGCTGTAGGGCGAGCACGGACAGTGCGATGGAGTTGGCGGTCGTCTCGTGGCCGCCGACGAGCAGCAGCACGGTCATGCCGACGGCTTCCTCCGCGGTGAGTTCACCGGGTACGACGAAGTCCTGCACCAGTCTGCTGAGCACGTCGTCGCCGGGGCGGGTTCGTCGGAGGTCGATCAGGTCGGCCAGGTAGGCGTTCAGCTCATCCAGGGCGGTCTGGACCTGGTCGGCGGTGAGTGCCCGGTTGAGGTGGGCTCTGCTGCGGGTGGAGAAGAACTCCTGGTCCTCGGCGGGCACGCCGAGAACCAGGCAGATCACGTCGGAGGGCACCGGGAGCGCGAACGCGGTGACCAGGTCGGCGGGGCGCGGGCCCGCCAGCATCGCGTCCAGCCTGGCGTGCACGATGCGTTCGATCTCGGGTTGCAGCGCCCGCATGCGGCGCACGGTGAACTCGCCGGTCAGCGCGCGCCGGTAGCGGGTGTGCAGCGGCGGATCGGTGACCAGGAAGCTGCCCGGCGCGGCCTTGCGGTCCACCACGGGGCGCAGTTGGGGATAGCCGGGTTTGCTCGGGTCGGAGGAGAACCGGTCGTGGTCGCGCAACACGGCGCGGACGTCGTCGTAGCGGGTGAGCAGGAGCGCCTGCTGGTCGTGGCGCAGCGACACCGCGCTGACCGGGCAGCGGTCGCGCAGATCGGCGAACTCCGGCGGCGGGTCGAAGCCGGGGCACCGCGTCATCGGATAGGCCTGCGATCGCGTCTCCCCCACCATGGTGATCAACTGTACCGACCGGCGGTGATCCATAGCAGAGGCGAAAGGAAGACACAAGATACCGAGGGATTACCGAAGAACATGCTTCAGTTCGATTCCGCTGGGAGAAGGCTTCCCTAACTTGGCGAGTGAGTCATACGACTTTTCCAGGAGGGGTTTGTGCGCAAGTGGGGAAGGCCGGTGGGCGCGGTCGTCGCGTCGCTCATCGGGGTCAGCACGGTCGCGGCGGTGCCTGCCGGTGCCGCGCCGACGTCGCTGAAGGAGTTCTACAGTCAGCAGCTCACCTGGTCGCCGTGTACCGAGGAGCAGGTCGGCGACCTCAAGGGCATCGAGTGCGCACTGGTCACGGTGCCGATGGACTACCGCAACCCCGGGGGTGAGCGGGTCCAGGTGGCGATCAGCCGCAAGAAGGCCGCCGACGCCGCCAAGCGCCGCGGCATCCTGATGACCAACCCGGGCGGCCCCGGTGGTTCGGGGCTGCCGCTGGCCGGGATGTTCGACCCGCAGGAGATCGCCAAGGTCTACGACATCGTCGGCATGGACCCGCGCGGGATCGGCAGCTCGACGCAGCTGCACTGCGAGGGCGCGCAGTTCCCCGACCTCGGCAAGGAGGTCACCCGGCCCAAGGACGCCGACTTCGCGAAGTTCACCGCGTTCGCCAGGGCGACCGAGGAGGGCTGCCAGCGGGCGGGCGGCGGGTTCCGGCCGTACGTCAACACCAACAACACCGCGCGGGACATGGACGTGATCCGCGAGGTGCTCGGCGAGCAGAAGCTGAACTACCTCGGCTACTCCTACGGCACGCAGCTTGGCGCCACCTACGGGACGCTGTTCCCGAAGCGGCTGGACCGCAACGTGCTGGACTCCTCGATGGACCCCAACAAGACCTGGCACGAGCAGGACTACGACACGGTCGAGGCGATCCGGGAGAACCACGACGCGTGGGCGAAGTGGGTGGCGGCCCGCAACAAGACCTTCGACCTCGGCACCGATCCCAAGGCCGTCAAGGCCGTGATCGAGGAGATCGCGGTGGTGCTGAAGACCAAGGAGCTCAGCGGCTTCGGCAGCGTCACCGACCTCGACCTTTCGGTGGGCACGATGACCCGCTTCCGCCAGGAGTGGGCGGCGTTCGCCAAGTCGGTCAAGGCGGCGCGGGACGAGATCCGCGGCACCGCGCCGAACCCGGAGGTCGCCAAGGACACCGCGAAGGCGGTGTCGATCATCAAGCGGCGGGCGATCGAGGACACCTTCGAGAACGCTGGCAACACCGTGCTCTGCGAGTGGGACTGGCCAAGCGATGTGACCACCTACTACCGCGATATGCGGCAGTACCGGGAGTCGATGCCCTACGGCGGCTCGGTGCCGTTCTACCTGGCGCCCAGCCACTGCGCGTTCCGCGCGTTCACCCGGATCGAGAAGCCGGTCGCGGCGCAGCGGCTGAACTACCCGACCGGCCTGGTGATCCAGGCCGAGGGTGACATCCAGACGGCTTACCCGAACGGGGTGGCCATGGCGCAGACGCTGCGGCACAACCTGATCAGCGTTCGCGACGACGGTGTGCACGGGCAGTTCGGGGAGAACCCGTGCGTCAACGAGAAGGTCAACCGGTATCTGGTGGACGGAATCCTGCCCAGTTCGCACAGCGTGTGCGGGCCGATCCAGGGTCCGGCGGACATCCCGGCCGATGACGAGGGCGCCGCCCGCGGCGCGCCGCCGATCGGTTCGCTGACCGAGGCGGTGACGCGGGTCGAGCAGCTGATCGCCCGCACGCCCGCGGCCGACTGAACTCTTAACTGAAGTCCGAGCGGGCCCGAGTACGCGGTTGTACTCGGGTCCGCTTGATTTTGTGTAGCTAAGGCAATTTGTGGCGCTTTCGGGTGTCCGTGATGCGCCGAATGCGAAGCCTTCACGCGGGAAAACGCTATCGTTGTAGGCCATTCGAGTGTGACGAATCTTCAGTTCTTGACGCTGGATTGGTCTGGACCACATCGTCTGTTCACTGAAATGTCGCTACCCCTGCAGTGACAAGGAGCAACGATGCCCAAGATCAGATGGCATCTTCTGTCGTTAGTGGCGGCGTTCGCCGCCTTGGTGCTGGTGATCGACCTGGCACCCGCCGCCCGCGGCGCGGGCGGTGTGTCGGCGACGTTCAGCAAGTCCTCCGACTGGGGGACGGGCTACGAGGGCAAGTACACGATTAGCAACGGCGGCAGCACGGCACTGTCCGGGTGGACGGTGGAGTTCAACCTGCCCGCCGGGCAGCAGCTTGGCTCGGTCTGGGATGGCAGCCCCAGCCGGTCCGGCCAGCACGTGATCGTGAAGAACACCTGGAACGGCAGCATCGCGCCGGGTGCCACGGTCAGCTTCGGGTTCAACGTCAACTACTCGGGTGCGTTCGCCGCGCCCACCGGCTGTGTGCTCAACGGCGCGTCCTGCGAGGCGGGCGGCCCGGCGCCGACCTCCACGACCGTGCCGACGAGCGAGCCGAGCACCACCACGGCTCCGCCCACCACCACCGCCGAGCCCGCGCCGCGGGGCCGGACGAACCTGGGCTACTTCACCCAGTGGGGGGTGTACGGGCGCAACTACCACGTGAAGAACATCCACACCAGCGGTTCGGCGGCCAAGCTCACGCACATCAACTACGCGTTCGCCAACGTCCAGAACGGACAGTGCGTGCTGGGTGACAGCTACGCCGACTACGACAAGCACTACGACGCCTCCTCCAGTGTGGACGGTGTCTCGGACACCTGGGACGCCGGTGCGCTGCGCGGCAACTTCGGGCAGTTGCGCAAGCTGAAGAAGATGTACCCGCAGCTGAAGGTGCTGTTCTCGGTGGGCGGCTGGACCTGGTCCGGCGGCTTCGGCCAGGCCTCGCAGAACGCAGCGGCGTTCGCGGACTCCTGTTACAAGCTCCTTGAGGACCCGCGCTGGGCCGATGTGTTCGACGGCATCGACATCGACTGGGAGTACCCCAACGCCTGCGGTCTGACCTGCGACACCACCGGTTTCGCCTCGTTCCGGACGCTGTCCAAGGCGCTGCGCGACCGGTTCGGGTCGAACTACCTCGTGACCGCGGCGATCACCGCGGACGGCAGCAACGGCGGCAAGATCGACGCGGCCGACTACGGCGGCGCGGCGCAGTACCTGAACTGGTACAACGTCATGACCTACGACTACTTCGGCGGCTGGGACGCCAAGGGTCCGACGGCTCCGCACTCGCCGCTGAACGCCTACGCGGGCATCCCGAAGGAGGGCTTCAACTCCGCCGCGGCGATCGCCAAGCTCAAGGGCAAGGGCATCCCGTCGAGCAAGCTGCTGCTGGGCATCGGCTTCTACGGCCGCGGCTGGACCGGCGTGAGCACCAGCGCGCCGGGCGCGAGCGCCACTGACGCGGCGCCGGGCACGTATGAGAAGGGCATCGAGGACTACAAGGTGCTCAAGAACCGGTGCCCGGCCAACGGCTCCGTGGGCGGCACGGCGTATGCGCACTGCGGCAACGAGTGGTGGAGCTACGACACGCCCGCGACCATCGGCTCCAAGATGGGCTGGGTCAAGCAGAACGGGCTCGGCGGCGCGTTCTTCTGGGAGCTGTCCGGCGACACCACGAACGGTGAGCTGATCACCGCGATCAACCGCGGCCTCAACTGAGAAACAGGAGCGGGTGCCGGATTCCCTGCGCCCGGCATCCGCTCCGGATACGCGACATCGACCGCTGTGTGCGACGAGCGGTCGATGTCGCTTCAGTCGACCCAAAGCCGAACCGACCGCTGGGCGCACGTGACGGACGGGTCAGCGGCAGAGGGCAGCGTCGGCGGTTTCCTTGAGGCGGAGCTTCTTCGGACCGTTCAGCAGACCCGTGACGTAGGCCGTGACGACGCGGCCGTATCGGTCGCGGCCGCTGATCGTGGTCACCGAGGACATGTCGCCGGTGTGCATCCAGGCGGTTTCGCCGCAGGCCAGCGGGATCGCCAGGATGCCGAGGCCGTACTTGGTGCCCCGCGGCCAGGAGTCGCTGGTGGTGGGCACGCCGCGACTGATCATCTCGTGCACCAATCGCGGGGGCAGCAGCTTTCCGGTGAACAGGCCCGCCCAGAACTTGTTCAGGTCGACCGGGGTGGAGATCAGGGCGCCCGCGGTGAAGGCGATGAAGCCGGGGAACTCGGTCAGGTCGACCTCGCCCGCCCCGGGGTTGACCGGGTTGACGCCGTAAAAGCGGGCGTGCGGGCCGCGGATGCCGGTTTCGCCGTGTCGGGGCCAGTAGGTGTCGCGCATGCCCAGGGGGTCGAAGATGCGCTGCTGGGTGCGGGTGGCGATGTCCTGGCCGGAGACCGCCTCCACCAGCAGGCCTGCCACCAGGAAGTTCGTGTTGGAGTATGCCCAGCGCTCGCCGGGGCGGAACGCCGGTTTCGCGGCCAGCGCCAGCTTCAGGTAGTCGCGCGGGCCGTACTTCTCGATCATCTCGGGCTTGATGAGGTAGGCGTAGTCCGGCAGGCCGCTGATCTGCTGGAGGAGCTGCCGCACGGTGATCGTGCGGCCGTCGATCTCGGCGCCCTCCCCGGTGCCTCGGATGAGGCCGGGCAGGTACCGCTCGACCGGCGCGTCGAGGTGCACCCTGCCCTCGGCGACCAGTTGCAGCACCGCCACCGAGGTGACGGTTTTGGTGATGCTGCCGATCCGGAGCCTGCCCTCGGGGCCGATCATGGGACGGCCGCTGCCACGCTCGGCGATGCCCGCGGTTCGGGTTCGGCTCGTGCCGTTGCGTTCGGTGACCTGGGCCAGCGCGCCGGTCATGCCGTCGGTCGTGGTGAGGCGGTCCAGCTGCTGTTGCAGCGGGTCGCTTTCGGCGAAGGCGGGCGCGGTGGTGCCCGCCAGCAGCAACGTGATCACACCGGCGGCTGTCGTGCGCCGCCACATCGTCTGTCCAGCCATGGTTACTGAGCCTGCCGAGCGGGCGCGCCGAGATCACTACGACTGGTTACCGAGTTCTGGGTGGCGGTAGCACCACCCGATCAGCGATTTCGGGCTGTGCGGAGGCAATCGGACGGCTTACCGTCTCAGCGTTGCCGGATCGAGGGGTGATCGTGCGGTCGGAGCTGATCGGACGGGCCGGGCTGCTGGCGTCGCTGCGCGAGCGGCTGGGCGCGGGCGCCCGCGTTCGGCTGGTCGGGCCGCCGGGGATCGGCAAGACGGTGCTGGTGGACGAACTCCTGGCGGGCGAGACCCGGACCGTCAGGCGCGTCGCGCCCGCGCCGGGTGATGTAGACCTGCCGTTCAGCGGGCTGACGGAACTGCTGGGCGGCATCTTGGACCGCCGCGCCGATCGGCTCCACATCCGGCAGCGGTTGATCGGCGAGCTTCGTGGGACGCTGCTGGTGGTGGACGACGCGCAGTGGCTGGACGGGGCCAGCGCCGACCTGCTGACCTCCGCGCTGCACCACCTGCGGGACGAACCGACCGCCGCGCTGGTGGTGCAGCGCAGCGGCGCGACCTCGGTACTGCCCGGCACCGACCTCACGGTGCCGGCGCTGACCGCCGACGAGTTGGGTGTGCTGCTGCACCGCTTCGGGTTGCCGCACCGGTTCACCGGTCGGATTCACGCGCTCAGCGGCGGCAATCCGGCGCTGGCGCAGGAGATCGGGCGGGCCGTTGCGGCGCTGCCGCATCGCCCGGCGCCGGTGGAGCCGCTGCCGATGCCGCCCGCTGCCCAGCGGCTGGTGCGTGACTGGCTGTCCGTGCTGCCCGCCCCGGTGTTGCGGACGCTGCTGCTGGTGACGCTGGCCGACCGTCCCACCCTGGACATGCTGTACCGCGCCGGGCTGCCTGAAGCGCCCGAGCACCTGGCGGCAGCCGCCGAGGCGGCGATCGTCCACAGTGGAACGGTGATCGAGTTCACGGCGGGCGCTGTGGCGTCGGTGCTGATCGCCGACGCGGGCGGGGAGGCGCGGACCGCGGCGCACACGGCGCTGGTCGATGCGGTGGAAGACGAGGTGGCCGCGGTGCATCATCGGGCGCTGGCCCATCCGCTGCCGGACTCCGCGCTGGCGGCGGAGTTGGGCGGGGCCGCCGCGACCTGCCGCGGCCGCGGGAATCGGGTGTTGGCGGCCGAGTTGGGGTTGCTCGCCGCGGCCCGCACACCCGTGCGGGAGCAGACGGCGGCGCTGGAGCGGCTGGTGTTGGCGGCCGAGGACGCCGGGCATGCCGGGCACGGCGAACTGGCGCGGCGGGCTGCCGAGCCGGTGCTGGCCAGGTCGGAGCAGCCGAGGCAGCGGGTGCCCGCCAGGCTGGCGCTGCTGGATGCGGCCGGTCAGGCGCTGGCCGACGCGGAGGAGGTGCTTTTCGCCGCAGAGGCCGATGCCGCAGGCGATTCCGCGTTGTTGGCGGCGGTGCGGTTGCGGCAGTCGTGGAAGGCCAACCTCTCCGACGGCGATCCGCGGGCGGCGTTGCGGGCGGCCGCGCGGGCGGCGGAACTGGCCGCCGAGGCGGGCGCGGACAACCTGCTCGCGATGGCGTTGACCCAGCAGGCGCGGATGGAGCGCATCCTCGGCGAGCCCGCAGCGGAGGACACCCTTGCTCGGGCGTTGGCCCTGCCGGTGACCGTCCCGATCGGACTGCGCAACTCGCCGCGGTACCTGGCGGTGCGGCACGCGGTGTTCGACGACCGGCCCGCGGAGGCCCGCGGCCACCTGCTGGCGCTGCTGCCCGCCGCCGAGCGGGCGGGTGTGGCCGAGGACCTGATCGAGGTGCTGCGCAGCCTCGCCGAGGTGGAGGCCCGGGCGGGCCGGTGCGCGGCGGCGCTGGCCCACGCGGCGCGGGCGGTGGAGATCAACACCAAGGCCGGTCTGTCGCCCGGACCGGTCTGGTACTCGGCGGCGCTGGCCGAATCGGCGGGCGGCAGCTTGGATCGGGCGGCGGAACTCGCCGCGAGCGGGCTGGCCGCGTCCGAGGAGGAGCACGACAAGGTCTTCTCCTCCCGCAACGGCCACGCGCTCGGGCTGGTGCGGCTGATCGGCGGCGCCGCGATGGACGCGGTGCGGACGCTCTCTGAAGTGCGGCGGCTGGAGAGCGAGCAGCAGGTGGCCGACCCGTCGATCCTGCGCTGGCACGGCGACCTGGCCGAGGCGCAGGTCGCGGCCGGTTCGCCGCAGGAGGCGACCGAACTCATCGAAACCGTGCTGCCCACCGCGCGACGGCTCGGCCGCACCGCCGTATGCCGGGCGCTGCGCCGAGCCGAGGCGCTCGCGGCCGGACCACACGAGTCCGCGGTCGAGGCACTGGGCGAACTGGCCGCCGAGTACGCCGCGGCGGGCCTGCCCATCGAACAGGGCAGGACCCTGCTCGCGCTGGGCCAGCTGGAACGGCGGCGCCGCAGACGGGCCGCGGCGCGGGAGGTCCTGCACGCCGCCGCCGAGGTCTTCGCAGAACACGCGGCGGTGCCATGGTCGGCGCTCGCCAAGAACGCGCTGGACCGTCTGGACGTGAGCCGCTCTACCGCGGGACCTACAGCCCTGACCGACGCCGAGACCGCACTGGTGGAACTGGTCAGCCAGGGCCGCAGCAACCAGGAGGCGGCCACCGCGCTGAACGTCAGCATCAAAACCGTGGAGGCGATGCTGACGCGGGTGTACCGCAAGGCGGGCGTGACCTCGCGGGCCCAGCTGATCCACCGGGCCGCGTCGGCAGACAAGGGTTTCCCCTGATGCAGTGACGTCGCCGTTCGAGCGAACCTCACCAGCACCGAGAGGCCGCGGCGGTCCCTGCCGTCGGGTGGCCTCCCTGTCGAAGGAGAGGGCTCGTGACTCAACGAAAGCAACGCCACCCTGCGGCGTGGCTGGTGGGGGCGATCGCGCTGGCGGCTGCCTCGTCCGCCGCGACCGCCATCCCGCCCGCGTCGGCCGCCCCGCACGACGACACCGTCACCCCGCCGGTGGCCATGCTCCATGCCATGCAGCGCGACCTGGGTCTGAGCGCCGAGCAGGTGCGGACCCGGCTCGCCGACGAGGCGGCGGCCCGCGAGGTCGCGGGCACGCTGCGGAACTCGCTCGGCGACAGCCTGGCGGGCCTGCGCTACGACCCGAGCACCGGCAGGATCGTCGCCGCGGTGGCCTCGGCGACGGCCGCCAGGCAGGCCGAGGCGGCGGGCGCCACGGCGAAGGTCGTCGGCCGGTCGAAGACGCAGTTGGATGAGCAGTCCCGCAGGCTTGGGGTGCTGGTCGGCGAGCAGCGGGTGCCGGGGATCGTCTCGTGGGGTGCCGATCCCGAATCCGGCGAGTTCGAATTGGCCGTGGACCCCTCGGCACGGACCGCGGCCACCGAGCGGTTCCTCAGCGGCGCCGCCGGATACGGCTACTCGTTCCGCGTGGTCGAGAGCGCGGGCCAGCGGCAGCAGGGCGGCGACGTCCGCGGCGGCGACGCGTGGACGCCGGGCAGTGAAAGCCCCTGCTCGGTCGGCTTCTCCGCCACCGGAAGCGGTGGAAGCAAGCACTTCGTGACCGCGGGCCACTGCACCAACGACACCGGCCAGAGCGCCTACGGGGTGGATAAGACGCTGATCGGCAAGTCCAACGGCAGCGTCAACAGCATCGAGGGCGACTTCGGCAAGGTCGACGTGACCGCGGCGGGCTGGACCATGTCCCCGCAGGTCAACACCTACGGCAACGGCGAGGTGCGGGTGACGGGCACGGACGAGCCGGTGGTCGGCATGTCCATCTGCCGCACCGGGTGGAAGACCCAGTGGCGCTGCGGGAAGGTCACCAAGGTCAACCAGTCGATCGTCTACCCGAACGTGACGGTGGGCGGGCAGGCCGTCACCGACGCCTGCTCCAACGCCGGTGACTCCGGCGGCGCCTACGTCACCGGCACGGTCGCGGTCGGCATCCACTCCGGCGGCGGCGCCGTGTGCGGGCAGCAGAACCCGAACACCAACTTCCAGCCCGTCAACGAGGCGCTGCGCAAGTGGGGCCTGACGCTGGTCACCGGCTCCGGCACCACGACCACCCCGCCGACCAGCACCACGAAGCCGACCACCACGGTGCCGACGACGACAACGCAGCCCCCGGGCTGCTCGGCCACCGCGTGGAGCGCCACCACCTGGTACTGGCGCGGCGATGTGGTGGCCTACCAGGGCCGCAAGTACTGGGCCGAATGGGGCTCGTACAACACACCACCCGGCAGCAACGGCTGGACCTGGCACGACCAGGGAGCCTGCTGACCTAGCACGGGGAGCGGCAGACGGGGGCATCGGGCGTACAGGGGCGCCCGATGCCCCCGTCCGCTCTCGGACTTAGTGTCCCAAGTCCGGGAAAGGGTGGGGTCAGGGCCGGACTTAGGACACAAAGTCCGGAGAACTGGGAGGAGACGCGGTGCGAGAGGTTTTGGAGGATGTGCGGCGCACCGTGGCGCCGCATCTCGGCGCGGGGGTGCCGACGTCCCACATCCCGGCGCTGGCCTCGGTGCGGTCGGACAGCTTCGGGCTGGCCTACGCGACCGTGGACGGCGAGATCGGGGGTTTCGGGGACTGGTTGCAGCCGTTCTCCATCCAGAGCATCTCCAAGCTGTTCTCGCTGGCGCTGGTGCTGGCCGCGGACGGGGAGCGGATCTGGAGCAGGGTGCGGCGGGAGCCGTCCAACCACCCGTTCAACGCCTTGTCCCAGCTTGACCACGACGCGGGCATCCCCCGCAACCCGTTCGTCAACGGCGGGGCGCTGGTCATCGTGGACCGGCTGCTGGACCTGGTGCCCAGCGCGCACGACGCCGTCGCCGAACTGCTGCGCGCCGAATCGGAGTCGTCCACTGTGGACTTCGACACCACGGTGGCCATGTCGGAGTTGGCCAACAACCACCGCAACGCCGCCATCGCGCACCTGATCGCCGACAACGGCAACCTCAACCACGCCGTCGAGCAGGTGCTCACGCACTACGTGTGGCAGTGCTCGATCGCGATGAGCTGCCGGGATCTCGCGGTGGCCGGGCTGTTCCTGGCCAAAGGCGGGGTGCGGGCCGACGGCAGCAGGCTGCTGTCGCAGAGCGCCACCAAGCGGCTCAACGCCACCCTGCTGACCTGCGGCACCTACGACGCGGCCGGGGATTTCGCCTACCGGGTCGGGCTGCCCGCCAAGAGCGGGGTGGGCGGCGGCATCCTGGCGGTCAGCCCTGGCCGCGGCACGGTCTGCGTGTGGAGCCCCGGCCTGGACGCGCAGGGCAACTCCGCGGCGGGGGTGATCGCCTTGGACCGGCTGACCACCACCACGGACTGGTCCATCTTTTAGAACCGGCGTGAGTCAACTTACATGCACGCGTGTAGGTAAGTGAGCAAACACCCAGCTAGCATGGGCTATATCCAAACCCCGACCGGTGGAGCCAGGATGCGGTTGTTGCCGATTCCCGATGCCGACACCCTGCTGCGGGCGGCCACCAATGTGGGCGACCGCATTGTGCGCGGCGGCCTCGCCGATCTGCGCAGGATGCCGCGAGAGGCCATCGACACCGCACGCAGGCGCACCGTCTACCGGTACCTGCCGCTGCCCGAGGTTCCGCCGCGGGCGGGCGAGGCGCCGGTGCTGCTCGTTCCGCCGCTGGGCGCGCCCGACTTCGCCTTCGACCTGCGCCGCGGGTGCAGCCTGGTGGAGCACCTGCTGCGGCAGGGCCGCGAGGTCTACATCGTCGACTACGGGCCGATCGCCTTCGCCGAACGCGACCTCGGCATGGATTTCTGGGTGGACAACGTGATCCCCCGGGCGATCCGCACGGTGCACAAGCACGCGGACCGGCGCAAGGTGCAGGTCGTCGGCTGGTGCCTCGGCGGACTGTTCACGCTGTTCACCGCTGCGGCGCACCCCCGACTGCCAATCAGGTCCACCACTGCTATCGCCAGCCCCTTCGACGGCAAGGCGATCCCGTTCCTGGCGCCGCTTCGGCCGCTGGGGGCGGTGTCGCACACCGTGGTCGACGGTCTGTACCGGGCGATCGGCAGCTTCCCCGCGCCCGTGGTGTCCTGGGCGTTCCAGATGTCGCGGGTGGACAAGTACGTCACCAAACCGCTGGTACTGCTGTCCAAACTGGACGATCGGGACTTCCTGGAGCAGGTGGAGGCCGTCGACCACCTGATGCGCAACATGCACGCCTACCCCGGCCGCACGTTCGGCCAGCTCTACCACGCGTTCATGCGCACCGAGCAGCTCTACAGCGGCTGCTTCACCATCGGCCAGCGCGAGGTGTGCGTGGCGAAGGTGAAGACGCCGACGCTGATCGTGGCGGGCAGGCACGACGTCATCGCGCCGGTGCGGGCCGTGCGGCACGCGGTGGACCTGCTCACCAAGGCCCCCGAGGTGCGGTTCGAGACCGCCCCCGGCGGCCACCTCGGCGTGCTCACCGGGCGTCAGGCACGGGACACCACCTGGCTGCACCTGGACAAGTTCCTGGACGAACACGCACAGCTGTAGAACCCCGTAAAAGCTATGGGTTCGACACTTATCTGCACGGCCGCAGGTATGTTTGACTGCCTGGCATGGAGCCGTTGAGCTGGTTGAACGGGTTGCTGCGCAAGGCGGGCACGGAGGCGCGTGCCCTCGGGACGATCGCGGCGGCGGGCCTGGTCCGCCTCGACTCCCCCGGCACGCTGCTGGGCGCCGGGCTGAGCCTGACGCGCTACGGGATGCTGGGCGGGCTGGTCCGGCTGTCCGCGCTGCGGCACGGCGCCAAGTCGGCGGTGGTCGACGAGACCGGCTCGATGAGCTTCGCCGACCTGGACGAGCGCTCCAACGCCGTCGCCAACGGGCTGCGCACCCTCGGCCTCGGCGACTCCGACGTGGTGGGCATCCTGTGCCGCAACCACCGCGGCTTCTTCGACGCGTTGTTCGGCTGCGCCAAGCTCGGCGCCAGGACCGTGCTGCTCAACACCGACTTCGCGGGCCCGCAGCTTCGTGAGGTGTGCGCCCGCGAGGGCATCTCGCTGCTGATCCACGACGAGGAGTTCGCGCCCATCGCCGCGCAGGCGGACCTCGCCCATGGCCGGTTGACGGCGTGGACGTCCACGCGCGGCAGCGACACGCTGGAGGCGCTGATCGACGAGAGCGACCGCCGGATGCCGCCCGCCCCGGCGGGGGAGGCCGTGCTGGTGGTGCTGACCAGCGGAACCACCGGCACGCCGAAGGGCGCGCAGCGCAAGGTGGGCGGCTCGCTCGCGATCCCCGCGGGGCTGCTGGGCAAGATCCCGTTCCGGCCCGACCAGGTAACGCTGGTCGGCGCGCCGCTGTTCCACGCCTGGGGGCTGCTCACCTCGACGCTCAACCTGGCGCTTGGCTCGCAGATCGTGCTGACCCGCAGGTTCCAGCCCGAAGCCGTGCTCGCGCAGCTTTCGGAGCACCGGTGCACGGGGCTGGTGGTGGTGCCGGTGATGCTCCAGCGGCTGCTGGCGCTGGACTCGCTCGCCGCCACCGACCTGTCGCGGCTGCGCATCGTGGCCTGCGCGGGCTCGCAACTGTCCGCTGAGCTGTGCCGCAGCACGTTCGCCGCACTCGGCGAGGACGTGCTGTACAACCTGTACGGCTCCACCGAGGTCTCCTTCGCCACCATCGCCACCCCCGAGGACCTGGTGGCGGCGCCGGGCTGCGCGGGCAGGCCGCCGCTGGGCTCGGTGGTGAAGATCCTCGACGACGAGGGTGTCGAGTTGCCCGCAGGTCGGACCGGGCGGATCTTCGTGGGCAACCCCAGCCAGTTCGTCGGGTACACCGGCGGGGGCGGCAAGCAGGTGATGTCCGGCCTGATGTCCAGCGGCGACGTCGGACACTTCGACGCCGACGGCAGGTTGTTCGTGGACGGGCGCGACGATGACATGATCGTCTCCGGCGGGGAGAACGTGTTCCCGCAGGAGGTGGAGGAACTGCTGATGACCCTTCCCGAGGTCACCGAGGCCGCGGTGATCGGCGTGCCCGACCCCGACTTCGGCCAGCGGCTGCGGGCGTTCGTGGTGCGCGAGCCCGCCGCGGAGCTGGCCGAGGAGCGGGTCAAGGAGTTCGTGCGGTCGAACCTGGCGCGCTACAAGGTGCCGCGCGAGGTGGTGTTCCTCGACGAGTTGCCCAGGACGCAGACCGGCAAGGTGCGCCGCAAGGCGCTGCTGGAGTACGCGTGACCCGACGGACCCAGGCCGAGCGCAGGGCGGCCACCCGCGCCGCGCTGCTGGAGGCGACGCTGGACTGCCTGGCCGAGCACGGCTACGCGCAGGTCACCACCAGCCAGATCGTGGCCAGCGCCGGTGTCACCCGGGGCGCGCAGGCGCATTACTTCGCCACCCGCGAGGAGTTGTTCGTCGAGGCGTTGCGCTACGCGATCGACGTGATCATCACGGAGGTCCGCGTCGAGTTCGGGGCGGGCCGGACGATCACCCTGGCTGAGCTCCCGGCGGCGCTGCTGGACAAGCTGTGGCAGGTGCACGCAGGCCGGGCGTTCCTGGCGAGCGTGGAGCTGTGGGTGGCGGGCCGCACCGATCCGGTGCTGCGGAAGATGATCGCGCGGTTCGACCAGGACCTGAACGCCTCGATCCGGGCCGCCGCGGCGGAGGTGGCGCCGGGGCTGGCGGCGAGCCCGGAGTTCCCGGCCGTGGTGGGCACCGTGCTGGCCACCATCCGCGGGCTGGCGCTGCTGCGGTTCTTCGGCAGCCCGGACGTGGAGAAGCTGTGGGAGACCACCCGCCCGCAATTGGTAAGCCTGATCGAATCGCATCCGGCAGCCGGGCTGTTGCGTTAGCGCAATCGGACTGCTCCTCCCCATTTCCCGCCGCAATCCCCCTAGGGTTGAAGTGTGCTGATGTTTCCGCTGCTGGTCACCGCCGCCGACGATGCCGACGCCGGGGCGAAGGAAGCCATCCGGTTCGGGGCACGGGCGCTGAGCTACCGCGAACTCGCCACCACCGTGGGCGGCCTGGCCGGGGCACTGCGCGGGGTCGACCGGGTGGCGGTGTGGGCGACGCCGAGCCTCGGCACCTGCCTCGGCGTGTTGGCGGCACTCGCCGCGGGCGTGCCCGCGGTGCCGATCAACCCGAAGTCGGGCGAGCGGGAGTTGCGGCACATCCTGACTGACAGCTCCCCCGCGGCGGTGTTCGCGGAGCCGGGCGTGGAGCTTCCGCCCGGATTGGCGGCACTGCCCAGGCTGGACGCCGTGCCGGGACCGGGCGGGCCGCTGCCCGCGGAGCCCGCGGCGGAGGCGCCCGCCCTGATCGTCTACACCTCAGGCACCACGGGGGCGCCGAAGGGCGTGGTGCTGCCGCGGCGTGCGATCACCTCGAACCTGGACGCGCTGGCCGAGGCCTGGGCCTGGACCGATGAGGACGTGCTGGTGCACGGGCTCCCGCTGTTCCACGTGCATGGGCTGGTCATCGGCGTGCTGGGACCGCTGCGGCTGGGCGGCACCGTGCACCACCTCGAGCGCTTCTCCCCCGACGCGGCGGGCGCGGCGCTGGAGGGCGCGGCCACCATGATGTTCGGCGTGCCGACCATGTACCACCGGCTCGCCAACGAGGCGGAGCGTGACCCCGCGCTGGCCGAGGCGGTGGCGAGCGCGCGGCTGTTGGTGTCGGGATCGGCGGCGCTGCCGGTGTCGGACCACCAGCGGCTGACCGCGGTCACCGGGCAGCGGGTGGTGGAGCGCTACGGCCTCACCGAGACGCTGATGAACTGCGCGATCCGCGCTGACGGCGAACGGCGGCCCGGCTACGTCGGCACCCCGCTGCCCGGCGTGGAGGTCCGGCTGGTCGACGAGTCCGGCGACGTGCTCGACACCAGCGACGACGAGTCGGTCGGCGAGATCGAGGTGCGAGGCCCCAACCTGTTCCTGGAGTACCTGAACCGGCCGGATGCCACCGCCGCGGTGCTGCGGGACGGGTGGTTCCGCACCGGCGATGTCGCCACCCGCGCCGCCGACGGCTACCTGCGGATCGTGGGGCGCAAGGCGACCGACCTGATCAAGAGCGGCGGGTACAAGATCGGCGCGGGCGAGATCGAGAACGTGCTGCTGGAGCATCCCGGCGTCGCGGAGGTGGCGGTGACCGGAGAGCCCGACCCCGAACTCGGCGAACGGGTGGTGGCGTGGGTCGTTCCCGCGGGCACCGCGCCCGAGGCGGCGGAGCTGGCCGACTATGTCAGCACGCAGCTTGCGCCGCACAAACGGCCGCGCCGGGTGGCGTTCGTGGACGCGCTGCCCCGCAACGATTTGGGCAAAGTGATGAAGGGCAGGCTGTCGGGCTCGAGTGGCGACCACCGGTAGGCAGTGGCCTGCCGCGGTGCGGGTTCTCGCCGGTTGATCATTACCGCTCGACAGTGCCGGTAATCTTGGGGGCGTGGGTCAAGAAGCCAGATCAGCGACGGACGCACTACAGCAACTACTCGACCTGCACGGGGACGTCGGACACCACTACCGGGCGACCGCCCAGTTGTGGGACCGGCTGAACTCCAAGCAGGATCGGCACCGGCTTGACCCGCGTTGGCGGGACATGCGGGCGTTCTCGCGCGATCTGGACGAGGCGGTCGACGCGCTGGACGAGGCCGAGATGGAGTTGCTGGCCGTCTGGGCGCGCATCTCCGTCGGCGTCGCCCGCGGCGCGATGCAGGTCGCCACCGCCATGGTGGCCGACGAGGAACCGCAGCGCAGCCAGGTGCTTGGCACCGCGGAGGAGGACGCCGACATCCCGGCGCTGGTCCGCGAGCTTCAGGAATTCGACGTGGTCAAGGTGGTGGAGGCCCTCGGCCACGACCGCCGCGACGCCGACTACCTCGACGACGTCAAGGAAAGCGTCATCGAGTCCCTCGCCGACGCCCACCGCCACCTTCGCGGGCAGCCTGGCTCGACCCTGTCCGCCGCGGCCGAGGCCAACATCGTCAGCGAGACCGGCGAGTCCTGCGAGGCGCTGGGCGACCTCGCCAACGGCCTGCTGACCCTGGTGAGCCGCAACGCCGACTGACCGGTCCTCAGCCGAAGCGCACGACCTCGCACGGGAAGTCCCTAGAAGAAGGGTTGCGCCCACCCAACCGCTTCACGCCGACTTGAGGTCGAATCCATTCCTTATTTCCCTCAGCCCGGGAAATGCGGTGATTTTGCAGTTCGGCGTCGATTTTCGTAATCAGTCAGTCAGCCTGATCGGCGATCCCGGTGGTCCGACCGCGAACAAGATCCCGCCGTCGGTCTTGCCGGTCGACCCTGTTGGGGATGTCGAACGACCGGAGCTCCCGGTCGCCCGACATTCCATCACACCCCTCACCCGGCGCTCAGCCGGTGGAACAACGGCCGGCGCTCGGGGTTTGGCGTCCTGAACCCGTCAGGAGGAGAAGAGGAGCTTGCCGAGGCCGCGCTGCTTGTGGTGGCCGTGGCCGTGGTAGTAGTGCGGCTGCGGGGCGCCCCAACCGGGCTGGGCCGGGTAGGCGGCGGGTGCCGGATAGGCCATCGGCGCGGCGGGGTAGGCCGCGGGCGGGGCGGCGGGAGGCGGCGGGGGCTGCACCTCGAGGCGGGACAGCGACTCAAGCTCGCCGTAGTCCAGGAAGATTCCTCGGCAGCCGTTGCACTGCTCGATCTGGACTCCGCTGCGGTTGTACGTCTGCATCGCGCCTTGGCACTTCGGACACTGCATCTGTGCTCAACTCCTCGCCATGGGGCCCTGATGGCCACCGACTATCCGCGCAATCTGCCGCAAACAGGTAGCAATATGCGCTGATCACCATACGTCAACCCGCAACGGTGGCTTTGGCGATCCTGCCGCAAGCCGCGACAAGCGCCTCTTCCACGTCATCCAGCCGACGGTCCTCACGCGCGGCCTCGACGACGCCGCGCGCTGCTGACTGAACTACCAACGCTTTGGCGGGTAGGTCGAGTTCCGCCCATGGGTCACCCGAGGGCGGAATGGCGGGTCCGCCCGCGCCGCGATAGGCGGACAGGAAGCGGTCCCAACTGGTCGGGTCCAGCAGACCCGCCGCGTACCAGCCCGCGGGTCTGCCCAGGTCCCAGGCCGGGTTGCCGACGCCGAGGTCGTCGACGTCGATGAGCAACCAGTTGCCGCCGCGCTGCACAAGCTGGCCGAGGTGCCAGTCCCCGTGCACCAGCCCCGGAGACTTGGGCGGAGGCGGCGGCGCCTTGTCCAGCGCCCAAGCGGGCAGCCGGTCGGCGGCGGCGAGGATCTGCCGGGCCGCGGCGATGCCGGACACGGCGGTGAGCCGCCGCAGGGCACGCGCGACCCGCTGCGGCCCGCCCGCGGGCGGCGTCCTCGGCAGCGGGGACGGGGTGCGGTGCAGCCGGGCGAGCAGCCGGGCGGCGGGCTCCCAGGGGGCATGCTCCAGATCGTCGTAGCCGATCGGGCGGCCCGATGGCCAGCGGGTGACCAGCCGCCCCTGCACGTACTCCAGCCGGGCGGGCAGCGGCGGCAGCAGGATGCCCGCCACGCTGGGATGGGCGGCGATGGCCAGCCGGGCGCGGACCGCGGCCTCGTCGGTGTCCGGTGCGTGTCCCTTGACCACAACGTCCCCGGCGCGCACCACCACGGCGTCCCGCCGATTCGACAGGATTTCCGGCTCCGGCTGCCGCTGGTCGGCGCAGCGGGCGAGTTCAATCAGCTCAGTCAGAAAGCTCGCCTCGGGGAATACG
Organism: Actinorectispora metalli; assembly: GCF_056323685.1. Lineage (NCBI taxonomy): Bacteria > Bacillati > Actinomycetota > Actinomycetes > Pseudonocardiales > Pseudonocardiaceae > Actinorectispora > Actinorectispora metalli. The sequence continues at coordinate 3,370,923 of NZ_JBREYE010000001.1, read as the reverse complement.
GAAGTCACCACCATAGTCAAGCATCAATTCCTCGAAGCTCGGGAAAGGTCTCAGCTCGATTGAGATGTATTGACTTCCCGGTATTCGCGAGGTTTGTTCACCCCGGTGACCCGTGTCCCGGGCCACACCGAGGGAGATCGAACAGGAGCCATTGACCGTGGGGATCACACGTACCCTCGCACCGTTGGCGATTACGCCGATGGTGCTCGCACTGCTGGTGGCAGGAGCCCCAGCCGGTGCGGTGCAAGACAACGACACCGCGAAGGCCGAGTACACCGTTCTCGTCGAGGACGGCGCCAGCAAGGACGCGGCGGTCAAGGCGGTGCAGGCCGCGGGCGGCCAGGTGCTGCGCGAGAACGCGGCCGTGAACGCGCTGGTCGTCCAGGGACCGGCGGACGACTTCATCGACAGCGTCGGCAAGTCGGACGCCGTGCTCGGCGCGACCAAGTTCCGCGCCATCGGCCAGGCGCCCAAGTCCGGCAAGGTGCAGGGACCGAAGCTCCAGGACAAGGTCGAGAAGGAGAACGTCGGCCAGAGCCGCTCCCAGGGCGAGGCAGCCGCACCCGCTGGCCTCGACCCGCTGGACGGCAAGCTGTGGGGCCTGAACATGGTCCGGTCCGACATGGCCCGCCAGAAGCAGCCCGGTGACAAGCGGGTGCTGGTCGGCGTGCTGGACACCGGCGTCGACGGCAGCCACCCCGACCTCGCGCCCAACTTCAACCGCGAGCTTTCCCGCAACTTCACCATCGACATCCCGCAGGACGAGAAGGGCGCCGTCGTGGACGGTCCCTGCGAGTACCGCGGCTGCGTCGACCCCGCCGACACCGACGGCGGCGGCCACGGCACCCACGTGGCGGGCACCATCGCCGCCGCCGCGAACGGCTTCGGCGTCTCCGGTGTCGCACCGAACGTGTCGCTGGTGAACATCCGCGGCGGCCAGGACTCCGGCTACTTCTTCCTGCAGCCGGTGCTCGACGCCCTCACCTACGGCGCCGACGCGGGCCTCGACGTCATCAACATGTCCTTCTACGTCGACCCGTGGCTGTACAACTGCTTGGCCAACCCGGCCGACACCCCGGAGCAGCAGGAGGAGCAGCGCACCACCATCGAGGCGATGAAGCGGGCGCTGAACTACGCGCACCGCAAGGGCGTCACCCTGGTCGGCGCGCTGGGCAACAACCACGAGGACCTCGGCAAGCCGCGCACCGACACGACCAGCCCGAACTTCCCCTCGGAGTCGACGCACCCCCGCCCCATCGACAACGCCACCTGCTGGGACCTGCCGACCGAGGGCCCGCACGTGATCGGGGTTGCCGCGCTCGGCCCGTCGAGCAAGAAGTCGGACTTCTCCAACTACGGCCTTGAGCAGATCTCGGTGGCCGCCCCCGGCGGTTACTTCCGCGACTACTTCGAGGACAAGACGAAGCACCGCACCAACGAGAACATGATCCTGTCCACCTACGCCCGCAACATCGCGCTGGAAGCCGGTCACATCGACGCCGACGGCAACCTCACCGAGGCGGGCAAGACGGCGGGCATCGTCAAGTACTGCAACGGCGACACCTGCGCGTTCTATGAGTACCTGCAGGGCACGTCGATGGCATCCCCGCACGCGGCGGGTGTCGCGGCGCTGATCGTCAGCCAGTACGGCAAGGGCGGCCGGGCAGGCTTCGGCCTCAACCCCGACCGCGTCGAGAAGATCCTCTACGGCACCGCGACCAAGCGCCCCTGCCCCACCCCGCGCACGGTCAGCTACGCCAACGAGGGCCGTCCCGCCGAGTTCGACGCCACCTGCGAAGGTGACACCAAGTTCAACGGCTTCTACGGCCACGGCATCGTCGACGCCTACGGCGCGGTGACCCGCGGCGGCTCCATCAGGTAATACCGCTTCGCGGACCGGGGGTGGCGGGGCTTTCCTGCCGCCCCCGGCTCTATGTGGCGCAGTTGAGGGTGGCGGCGTGGCCGAGGGTGCTGCTGGTGGTGCCGTTCTTGCGTTTGACGATCAGGCGGGCGGCGTTGATGTAGCCGCTCTCACCTGACTGGGCGGGTTGGCCGGTGGCGTCGGTGGGGACCTGCTCATTGAGGATCAGCGTGAAGCCGGGGCCCTCGATCACGGTGCCGGGTGCGGGTTGGGCGGGGATGTCGGCGTGTTTATTGCCCATCAGCGAGACGTAGCCGCCAGCCGAGGAGAAGGTGAAGCGGACCGGGCTGCCGGGGACGGTGGTGGCGGTGACGCGGTAGTCCTTGAGATAGACGCCGAACGGGGACATCGACATCGGGTTCGGCGGCTGTGGGTTGTTGGGGTCGTGGGGGCGCTGCATGTAGGGCAGGCCGTGGTCCATCACGGCGCCTGACGAGGTCGCTGTGATGCCGTCTCCGTCGTTCACGGTGGTGCGCAGGCTGAAGCCGTGGCCGAAGGGGATGTTGCCGGGCTTGAGCTTCGTGTCGCCAGGGCCGCTGTCCGCCGACGCGGCCGCACCCGCCACGCCGGGGTGGTGGCTGGCGAACATGGGGGTGTCCGACTCGGTCTCGAAGTCCTTGATCCGCAGCGCCCACGCGTGTGCCTGCGCCCCAGGGCAGGCCGACTGCACGACCGACCCCCAGTCGTCGGCGGGCTCGGCCGCGCCGGAAGGGACTGCCAGGGTGGTCATCAGCAGGACGGCGATTGCGTTCCGTGTCGGCCTGATCACGCGGTGACGCTACCGGCAATCTGTCTGGCGCAGCGGGAAGTTCACCCGGTCTCGTGGCGTGGCAGTCGGATCACGGTTCGGACACTGCCCGAAAAGTTCCTTTTGGGCGTCTACCGTGGTGTTGTGAAGCGCAAACCGCTGTTGATCGGCGGGGCGATCGCGGGAGCGGTCGCGCTCGCTGTCGCACTCTCCGACTGGAGCGCACCGGAGGCGGCCAAGAGCCGAAAAAAGCCGTCGCAAGCCTGGCAGGAGACTCGGCAGGGGACCTCGTTCCTCGCCGACCTGGTCACGATCTTCACCGTCGACGACGAATGAAAACCGGCCCTCTATCCACAAAGGACAGAGGGGCCGGCGGTCAGGGTGTCACTTCAGTTCGGCGGAGGACTTGCCGAGGAGGCGACGGGCCACGATGAGCTGCTGAATCTGCTGGGTGCCCTCGAAGATGTCGAGGATCTTCGAGTCGCGGCTCCACTTCTCCAGGAGTTCGCCCTCGGTGTAGCCGAGGGAGCCGCACAGCTCGACGCAGCGCAGGGTCACCTCGGTGCCGATGCGGCCCGCCTTCGCCTTGGCCATCGAGGCCTGCAGCGAGTTGGGCTTGGAGTTATCGGCCATCCACGCCGCTTCCAGGGTCAGCAGGTAGCCGGCTTCCCAGTCGGCTTCCATCTGGAGGAACGCGGCGGCCGCGGCGGTCTGGAGGTTGGCCGGGCGGTCATAGTCGATCTTGATGCCCGCCTCCTCCAGCACCTCGCGGGTGCGGTCCAGGGCGGCCCGTGCGCAGCCGACGGCCATGCCCGCCACCAGGGGGCGGGTGTTGTCGAAGGTCTGCATGACACCGGCGAAGCCCTTTTCGGTGTCGATCTCGGGGCTGCCGAGCAGGTTGTCCTTGTGCACCCGCACGTTGTCCAGGACGAAGTGCGCGGTGTCCGAGGCGCGGATGCCCAGCTTGTGCTCCAGGCGGACCAGCTTGAAGCCGGGCGTGCCCTTCTCCACGACGAAGGACTTGATCGCGGCGCGGCCCTTGGACTTGTCCAGGGTGGCCCACACGACCACGGCGTCGGCGCGCTCGCCGGAGGTCACGAAGATCTTCTCTCCGTTGAGCACGTAGTAGTCGCCGTCCTGGCGGGCGGTGGTGAGGATCGCCGCCGAGTCCGAGCCGCAGCCGGGCTCGGTGATGGCCATCGCGGCCCACTTGCCGCCGAAGCGCTTGAGCTGCTCGTCGGTGGCCACCGAGGCGATGGCCGAGTTGCCAAGGCCCTGGCGGGGCATGGACAGCAGCAGGCCGACGTCGCCCCAGCACATCTCGATGATGCCGAGCACCGTGGAGAGGTTGGTGCCGTTCTTGACGGACTTGTCGTCCTTGGCCTTGCTGTCGCGACGCACGCCCGCCGCGCCGTGGCCGCCCTCGCCACCGGCGTTCATGCCGTCGATCAGGGCCGCGAGCGCGTCGAGTTCCTTGGGGTAGGTGTGCTCGGCGACGTCGTACTTGCGGGAGTTGGCGCGCAGGAACTCCGCGGCCACCTGCTTGGTCTGGTTGAGCAGACCCTTGAACTTGTTGGGAACCTCAAGGTTGATCATCGTCGTCGTCCTCGTCCGTAGCGCCCTCAGATGAGGACGGCGCCTTCCATCAGGCCGACCGCGCGCAGGTCTCGGTACCAGCGCTCAACCGGGTGTTCCTTGACGAAGCCGTGCCCGCCCAGCAGCTGCACGCCGTCGCTGCCGATCTGCATGCCGCGCTCGGCGCACAGCTTGCGGGCAAGGCCCGCCTCGCGGGCGTAGGACTTGCCCTGCTCGGCGCGGCTCGCGGCGCGGTAGGTCACCAGCCGCATGCCCTCCTGCTCGATGGCGATGTCGGCGACCTTGAAGGCCACGCCCTGGCGGTGGCTGATCGGCTCGCCGAAGGCGGTGCGCTCGTTGACATACGGGGTCACGTAGTCGAGCACGGCCTTGGCGGTGCCGACCGACAGCGCGCACCAGCCAAGGCGGGACAGCCGGATGGCCTCGGTGTAGGCGTCATTCTTGGCCAGCAGGGCGTTCGCGGGCAGGTTGACGTTCTCCAGCAGCACCTTGCCCATGCTCGCGGCGCGCAAGCCCATGGCGGGCTCGGCCTCGATCTCCAGGCCCTGGGTGTCGGACTCCACCAGGAACAGCGCGGGGCCGGAACCTTCGAGCTCGGCGGCGATCACGAACAGCTCGGCCTTGGCGGCCAGCGGCACCAGCGACTTCACGCCGTTGAGGGTGTAACCGCCGCCGTTGCGGCGGGCCTTGGTGCGCAGCGTGAACGGGTCGAACAGGGGCTGCGGCTCCTGCACGGCCAGCGCGGCGGCGGGCACGTCCTCACCGGTGAAGGAGGGCAGGTAGGTCTTCTGCTGGGAGTCGTCGCCCCACAGCACCAGCGAGGTGCTCACCGCGGACGGCGCGAGACAGGCCAGCGCGAGGCCCATATCGCCGTGCGCGAGCGCCTCGGCGATCAGCACGTTGGTGACGGCGGAGCGCTCGCTGCCCGCACCACCGAGCTCCTCGGGGATGCCGATCAGCGTCACGCCCAGCTCGCTGGCGGTGGCCAGCAGCTTGTCGGGGGCGGCGCAGGCGGCGTCGGCACCCGCGGCGGCGGGCCGAAGCTGCTCCTCAGCGAACTCCGCGACGGTGTCGCGGATCATCTGCTGCTCGTCGTCCAGCGTCAGGTCGAACAGGCCCCGGTTGGCGGGCTTGGCGGGCCGGGTCGGGTCACCGCCGCCCTGAACCTTTTTGAAGGTGCGGCCGGCCGCACCGAGGGTGCGGAAGCCCGCCTTGGTGGCCTCGAACACCACGCGCTCGGTCGGCTTGCGCAGCCCCAGCCTGTCGATGACCTGGGCGCCACCCAGTTTGTTGAGCACGGCGAGCCCGTACCCCATGAGGTCCCGGCGCCCCGCGCCGTTGCTGCCATGTTTCGCCACAGCCTCTACCCCGCCTCCGTTGCACGGACGTTCGTCGCTTACCTACTCGTGAGTATACCTACTCCCGAGTAAAATAACCGAGGAATCCGGGCAGTGGGGTACGCCATAAGCGCGCGGGCACAAAAAGCGGCGCTAGTCCTCCTGCTCCATGATGAGGATCGCGCCGGTGGGGTTGTCCTTGGAGTCGTGCAGGACCGAGCAGCCGACCCGTACCAGGATGCTGCAGCCGCGGCGGTTGATGGCCTGGAGCTGGATCTCCTCCGAGCCGTTGCCCTCGCTCAGGCACGCCTTGATCAGCGGGCGGAGCTGATCGGTCGGCAGGCCGATATCGAGGTTGAGGAAGTGCTCCCCGATGGCCTCCTCCTGCCGCAGACCCCACAGGTCCTCGGCCTGGCGATTCCACACCTGCACCCGCATCTCCGGGTTCAGCACGGCGACGCCCGCGTGCAGGCTGGTCAGGATGGCGGCGAGGAAGGCGTTGGCCTCGTCCAGCTCGGTGGTGCGGTCCCGAAGCTCGTCGTTGATCGTCTGGAGCTCGTCGTTGGTCGACTGGAGCTCCTCGTTCATCGTCTCCAGCTCCTCGTTGGTGGACTGGAGCTCTTCGTTGGTGGTCTCCAGTTCCTCCACGGTCGACTGCAACTCCTCGTTGGTGGTCTCCAGTTCCTCATTGGTCGACTGGAGCTCCTCGTACGCCGTCTCCAGCTGCCGGTTGGCGTGTTCGAGTTCGGCCTGGAGCCGCTTCGACGCGGTGATGTCGTGGAACACCAGTGCCACCCCGAGCAGGCGGCTTTCCCCGTCGAAAACCGGGTTCACCTGGATTTCCAGCGACAGGACGTCGCCGGGGCCTTGGGCGAACTCGACATCGGAGACCACGGCCATCCGCCGCTCCCGCTGCACCTGCTCGATGTAGCGGCGCAGCTCCACGGGGCGGTAGGAGACGTCCAGGTCGCGGAAGGGCCTGCCGACATCCCGCGCCGACAGGCCGAACAGCTTCTCCGCCTGCCGGTTGATCAGCGCCACCAAGCCGTCGGCGGTGACGCCGATCTGTGCCACCGGGCTGGCCACGAACGCCTCGTCACGCAGCAGGTCGAGGCCGTGGAGCTCTATTCGGGGCGGGGGTTGCGGCAGGTCCAGGTAGAGCGGACCGGTCGAGCTGGCCAGCCGGGCCATCCGCCGGAATACCCTGCGCTTGAGGTCGATGGGCTGGAACAGGCTGCTGTGCCCCAGCAGCATCTCGGCCTTGCCGAGGAACAGCAGACCGCCGGGCGCGAGCGCGAAGTGGAACCGGGACAGGATGCGCGCCTGTGTCTCGGCGTTGAAGTACATCAGCGCGTTGCGGCAGGTCAGCATGTCGATGCGGGAGATGGGGGCGTCCTGCACCAGGTCATTGCGACCGAAGATGACCGAGCGCCGCAGGTCCTTGCGGAAGACGAACCTGTTGCCCACCGGCTCCAGGTACTTCTCGATCATGTCCTGGGGAACGTTGCGCAACTCGCGTTCCACGTAGGTGGCGTGCCGGGCGTAGGTGAGGCCTTCCTCGTCCACATCCGTGGCGTAGATCTTGACGCGCTTGCGGAAGTTCTCCGCCCCCAATTCCTCGGCCAGCACCATGGCCATCGTGTACGCCTCCTCACCCGAGGCGCAGCCCGCGGTCCAGATCCGGATCGGCGAGTCCGGCTCCTTCTCGGCCAGCATGCCGGGCAGCACGTCGGCACGCAGGTAATCCCAGGCTTCGGGGTCGCGGAAGAAGGCGGTGACGTTGATCAGGATGGTGTTGAAGAGGGCGGTGAACTCCTCCTGGTGAACCTGGAGGTAGTCGAGGTACTCCACGTAGTCGGCGACGTTCACCTGCGCCATCCGCCGGTTCATCCGGCGCATCAGGCTGGAGCGCTTGTAGCCGGTGAAGTCGAAGCCGCGGGTCTCCTTCAAATAGACCAGAAGGGCCTCGAACTGAGGATCTGGGGCGTCCATGTCCCGCCTCCAACCAGGCCCGCGGTCCGTACCGTCAGCGCCCCCCACTGAATCCTCATTGCGCTGTACGCAGCGTAGCCCAGACCACCTTGCCGTCCTGTGTCGGCATTGCGCCCCAGGAGGCGGTGGACGCCGAGACGATCACCATCCCGCGGCCACCGAGATCGGCGGGCGCGGGTGCCTTCGGGGTGGGCAGCGTGGTGCTGTAGTCCCGGACCGAGATGTGCACATAGCGTGACCGCTCGGTCAATGTCACCACGAAGTCGGTCTCGGCGTGCCGGACGGCGTTCTCGGCCAGTTCGCTGACCACGATTCGCGCCGCGTCGAGCAGTTCCTCATGACCCCATTCCTGGAGGGTGTGCTCCAGGAAGCGCCGCGCCTGGGTCGGTGCCTGCCGGGTGCAGGGCAGCCAGCGCCACGCTCGCTTGGGCGGCGGGGTTCGCGCAATAAGCATTTCCGCGTCCTGTCTTGTCGGACACAACCGGATGGTGTTGGGAATTGCCAGGCGGTGCAGCGCCAGCCTCAACTCCGGAGAGATCGCACAGAGGATGAGCTCGACGCCAGGCAGTGCCCGCTGGTACAGCGCACGGAACACGGTTGCGGCGGTCCGATCGGTCAGCCGCAGCCCCGACAGGTCGAGCACCAGCGCCCGTGGCTGGTCCGCCACCGCCTTCAGTACGTTCCGCCGCAGCACGTGTTCGTTGTGCAGGCCGAGTGCGCCGGAGACGGTGATCCACATGTCCGGGTGGTCAACGGTGAGAACACAGTCCATACCGGTGCTCACGGCTGCTCACCCTTGATGTCCTGGCCGCGGTACAGCCCGTCGATGAGCGTGCGGACCTGCATGGCCGCGTGGTCGTTCTCCCGCGCCTGCCGCTGGTAGTGATCCGCCCACCGCAGGTTCGTCCTCTCCTCGGCGCTGGCCGCCATCCGCCGGGACAACGCGGCCCGCTCCTGAAGGCTGCGCACCGCGATCCACAAAGCGCTCTCCCAGGCATCCCGCTGCTCGCTCAGCAACGAGTCCGGCGACCAGGCGTGACCGATTCGGCAGCGGTACCTCGGGGAGGGGCTGCCGTCCAGTTCGAACAATGCGCCGTTGCACGCCGGGCAACCCAAGCCCGCGGGCCGTGAGGGGATATCGTCCTCGGTGCTGGTGATCTCCATCCGGGCCATTTCGGTCTCCGCGCGCGTTAGCTCCGATATGGCCACGGAGGGTTTGGTCGCCGACTCGGCGACCAGTTTGGTGACAAGTGCCCCGATGTCGCCCGCAGGCGCCACATGATCGACCCGAACGTGCTCCACCGCATTGCGCGGCATGGAGGGGTACATCGCCTCCTCCGGGTCTTGCACGACCGCGGTTCCGCCGCGCTCCACCAGCGTGGCCAGTCCTGCCGCGCCGTCGTCCCGGGTGCCGGAGAGGATGACGCCGATCGCACGCCCGCCGTAGTGCCGTGCCGCGGAGCGGAACAGCGGGTCCACCGCCGGGCGGTGCCCGTTCTCGATGGGCCCGTGCGACACCCCGAGTTGGCCGTTGCCGGTCACCAGCAGGTGGTGGTCCGGGGAGGCTACGTAGATTCGCCCTGGCCGGATGGCCTCCGGTCCGTAGACGTGCGTGGCGGGCAGTGCGCCCGCCCTGCTCAGGATGCCGGGCAGTGCGCTCGGGGCGGTGCGTGGGATGTGCAGCACGACCAAGACGGCCGCGGTGAATGCGCTGGGCAACTGGGAGATGACGCTGCGGAGTGCTTCCACGCCGCCAGCCGAGGCTCCGATGACGACGAGGTCCCGCCGCGTCATCCGCTCGCCGAGGCTGCGAGCCTGGCTGCCGGTTCCGGAGGTGTCATCGGCCACCCCCCTTGGCTACCCGGCCGGGCGCTGTCAATTCCCCCGCACGCACTGTAACTCTGATCGTTATGTACTGCCTTTTCAGGAGATCAAGGCACGCATTCGGCCTATTTCCGCCCGCTGAACGGCAATGACGTCCTGCGCCATCGCCTGGGCGAACAGCTCCTGTCCTGCGCCCAACTGTTCGGTGGCCATGGCGACCGCGCCCTCATGGTGGGCGATCATCAGCTCAAGGAAGGCGCGGTCGAAGGCGGCCTCCCTGGCCTCGCGCAGCCTGGTCAGTTGGTCGGGAGTGGCCATGCCGGGCATCGCCTCGTGGCCGTGGTCCCGAGCGGGCAGCGGCTTGCCGTGTTGTTGCAGCCAGCCGACCATCTGCTTGATCTCCGGGTTCTGGCTGCCCTCGATGCGCCCGGCCACGCCGAGCACTCCTTCACTGCGCGTGCGCTCGCGCGCGAGCGCGCTCATCTCCAGCGCCTGGCGGTGGTGGATGATCATGCGCTGCACATAGCGGACATCGGCCTCCGTCACCGGAGCGTCACTGCGGGAGACCGAGGCGCCGGGGACGGTGCTCGCGGGCTCACCGGGGCCGCCGGGGACGATCACCGAGGCGGTGCTGGTGGGCTCGGCGCCCCCACCACCTCCGCAAGCAGCGGCCAAGGCCATCACCCAGAGGCATAACGCTATGCGCATAACTCGCGCCATGGCATTTGGCCCGCTTCCTTCTCTTGATTACCAACTGGGACGACCGTACGGTCAATTTACCGAACGGCAAAGCCATGTTTTTGTCCGTTTCGGGCAGCTGCCCAACGAGGTGGTCTCTGCAACCTTCGGGGTGAGGGGAGGTGGGAGATGTCTCCCGCCAATGGTCCATTGAAACGTGCCCGTTTACTGCTCACGGCCGCCGCGGTCGCGGTACTCGGCCTGCCCGCGGTCCCGGTGTCCGCCGAACAGGCGGTACTCGCGGCCGATGAGGTGTCCATGAGCAAGAACATGCGGCACCTCGCCAACCTGCCGAAACAGGCGCCGTTCGACAAGCCGGGCTCGCTCGGCACGGACATCGCCTTCCAGGGGCACTATGCGATTGCCGGAAACTATGACGGTTTCGTCATCTACGACATCCGCAATCCACGGAAACCCTCGATCGTCAGCCAGGTGTTCTGCCCCGGCGGTCAGAACGATGTTTCGGTGAGCGGGAACCTGCTCTTCCTGTCCACCGACTATCCACGCAGCAACAATACGTGCACCAGCGAGCCTCGAAAGGTGACCGATGAGGGCGCCTGGGAGGGCATGAAGATCTTCGACATCACGGACAAGGCGAATCCGCGTTATGTCGCCGCCGTGGAGACCGACTGCGGTTCGCACACCCACACCGTGGTGCCGGACAACAAGAACCCGGCCAACCTGTACCTCTACGTTTCCTCCTACGACGTGCGCTCGGGTGCCGCCCGCTGCGGCGAGCCGCACGACAAGATCACCATCATCAAGGTGCCGCGGACCGATCCGACGGCGGCCAAGATCGTGGCCACCCCGGTGCTGTTCCCGGACGGCGGCTTCCCCGGCAGGCCGGGCCAGTTCCCGGACTACGCCTCGGCCACCAGCGGCTGCCACGACATCACCGCCTACCCGGAGAAGGACCTCGCGGCGGGCGCGTGCATGGGTGACGGCATCCTGATCGACATCAAGGACCGCGAGAAGCCCAGGGTGACCGAGCGGGTCCGCGATACGGTCAACTTCGCGTTCTGGCACTCGGCCACGTTCAACAACGACGGCACGAAGGTCGTCTTCACCGACGAGCTTGGCGGCGGAAGCTCGCCGACCTGCAACGCCGCCCTCGGCGCCAAGCGCGGCGCGAACGGGATCTACGACCTGCGCGGTGGCAAGCTGACCTTCCGCAGCTACTACAAGATCCCGCGGCTGCAGACCGAGCAGGAGAACTGCGTCGCGCACAACGGGTCGCTGATCCCGGTGCGCGGGCGGGACATCATGGTGCAGGCTTGGTACCAGGGCGGGATCTCGGTATGGGACTTCACCGACTCGGCCAACCCGAAGGAGATCGGCTTCTTCGAGCGCGGCCCCGTCGACCCCGCCAAGCTCATGACCGGCGGCTCCTGGTCTGCCTACTACTACAACGGCCGCATCTACTCCAGCGACATCCAGAAGGGCCTTGACGTCCTGGACGTCCTCGACCCGAGCACCCTGCCGGGCAAGGCGGTCCGGGTGCCGGAACTCAACGCCCAGACGCAGTACTCGTTCTGAGGATGCTGTACGGGGCCGCCTTTGGTGGCCCCGTACGGCTTCTGGTCCTATTGAGTGTCAAACAGGCAAACCACACTCGCTTCACGACTCATCTCATACTCTGGTTCCTGCGCTCTTCAACGGATTCAGCCTTCGGACCGTTAAAGGGGACCGGAAATATGGAACGCCAGACCCCAACCCGAGACTGGTGGGATAGCGAGCACGTCAATGAGCTGGGGGATCTGGAGCGACTGGACGGCGCCCCTCTTCGACTTTGTGCGGATCGGCTGGGCGAGGCCCTGCTGGTCAGCGCCGAGGGAGAACTGGATCTCTCCACCGCCCCGATCCTGCGGAGCTTTCTACAGCAGCATTGGGTCGACTACCGCAGGCCATTGGTGCTTGATCTGACCCCGCTGACCTTTCTGGCCCGAGCCGGGGTTGCGCTGCTGCTCGTGCTGGCCACCAGGGCTGCCCGAGAGGGCGGTTCGGTGCGCATCGTGCGGACGCCGCCCCAGGTGGACCAGGCGCTCGGCGGTATCCTCCGCAGCCGTTTTCGGATATTCCAGAACGTAAGCGACGCCCTGCGGGACATCGACAAAACAGAAGCCGATATGTCCTGGAATTCACTCTGATGCCTGTCGTGAGAGAAGAGTGGATCGGGCATTCCCGGGTAGTCACGAAGCCGGCCACCGCCCACCCCCCAGAGGGACCAATGCTTACGGCAAATGGGATCGCATTCGTTGATTATGCAAGCGCGGTCGTGATCCGCCCCAGCGGACATCTGGACCGCCACCTGGCAAAGGCACTGCACACCGCTGTAGAGGGCCAGGTCGAGAAGGCCCCGCTGGCCATCGTGATCGACCTTCGCGAGCTTCGCGTCGTCGAACGGCTACAGCTGTTCATTCTCTTGGCCCTGCACCGCATCGCCAGTCAGGCCCCAGAGGTGCCGCTGCTGCTCGCGGGACCCTCTCCGGTGCTTCGACGGGACCTGGAGAGCATGGCGATCCAACGGGCCGTCCCCACCTACCCCTCGGTCGAGACCGCACTGCACAACATCAGCCGCCGGTACCGCCGCCGCACCGCCCAGCACTTTCCCTCCGCGGCGTCGACGCTGTCCGTGGCGCAGACCTTCGTCGAGGACACCTGCGCCCGCTGGGAGATCGGCCGGGCGATCGACCAGTCGCTGTTCGTCGTGACCGAACTCGTCCGCAACGTGCTCTCGCACACCAACGCGCCCTGCGAGGTCCGGCTCGACCACTGGCGCCACTACCTCACGATCGGGGTGTGGGATGCCGACAACGAACTGCCCGAGCCCCACCCCGGTGGAGGGCTCGACCTGCTCGGGTTGGTCGTGCAGACCTGGGGTGTCATCCCGCACCGGCTCGGGGGTAAGACAGTGTGGGCCACGGTGCCGATTCCCGCGGCCGTCGAGCTTCGTTTGACCAGAGGACAGGCCGGGGAGACCCCGGTTCCGGACTGAGGCCGTGGGGCCGTGCCCTGCACGCACGGCCCCACGACAGACGCGGGACGTGCCCGCCGGTCCACGGTGCGGCAGTGATCGTCCGGTATCAATCCGGGCAACGCTAGGTAGGGTGCCTGGATTTTGCGACCATGAGAGGCGTTCTCGTCACCCTGCAACGAGGAGCTTGTTCATGATCACCAGAATTCAGGCTGCCCTCTGCGCGGCCGCCATCACCTTGCTGGGCTTACCCGCCACCGCGTCGGCCGACGGTCACATCATCGGCGCGTCCGCTCCGGGTGCGGTGCCGAACTCCTATCTCGTCGTGTTCAAGCCAGGCTCCACTGTGGACGCCGGACGCCACGGGAGAACTCGGGTGGAGCACCGCTGGTCGGCGGCGCTGCACGGTTTCGCCGCCACCATGAGCGAAGCCACGGCCAGGCGTTATGCCGCCGATCCCACAGTCGCGTACGTGGAACAGGATCGCATGGTGTCGGCCTGGGGCGAGCAGCCCGACCCGCCGTGGAACCTCGACCGGGTCGACCAGCGGGCGCTGCCGTTGGACGGCAAGTACACCTGGGACACCACCGCGTCGACCGTGACGGCCTACGTTCTGGACACCGGAATCCGCACCTCGCACAGCGAGTTCGAGGGCCGCGCGCGGTCCGGGCGCGACACGGTGGACAACGACGCCGACGCCTCGGACTGCAACGGCCACGGCACCCACCTCGCGGGAGTCATCGGCGGCAAGACCTACGGCGTGGCGAAGAAGGTCAACCTGGTGGCCGTCCGAGTGCTGAACTGTCAGGGTTCCGCCACCTTCGCCAACATCATCTCCGGCGTGGACTGGGTCACCCAGAACGCCGTGAAGCCCGCGGTGGCGAACCTGAGCCTGGGCGGCGGCACGAACGGAGTGCAGGCGCTGGAGAACGCGATCAAGGCCTCGGTCGCGGCCGGCATCGTGTACTCGGCCGCCGCGGGCAACTCCAACAGCGACGCCTGCCAGTTCAGTCCCGCGCGGATTCCGGAGGTGATCACGGTCGGCTCGATGGACCACACCGACACCAGGGCGAGTTCGTCCAACCAGGGCCGCTGCGTCGACCTCTTCGCCCCGGGACGCGATATCCGCTCCGCCTGGCACACCGACGACAAGGCGGCCCAGCCGCTGTCGGGAACGTCGATGGCGACCGCGCACGTCACGGGCGGCGCCGCGCTGTACCTCGCACGCCAACCCCAGGCGACGCCTGCTCAGATCGCGGCGGAAATGGTGCGCAACGGGACGAAGGACGCGCTCAAGGGCCTCGGCGCGGGCACGCCCAACGTCCTGCTCTACACGTTGGCACACTGAACAGGTGGAAGCAGAGCAGACCGAGACGGTCGTGGAGATCTACTGGCGCCCGGGTTGCCCCTTTTGCACCCGGCTCTACCGCGGGCTGGAGCGGTACCAACTGCCGATCCGCGAGGTCAACATCTGGGAGGACCCGGAGGCCGCGGCCAGGGTCCGCTCGGTGGCCGACGGCAACGAGGTGGTGCCGACGGTGTTCATCGGCCCGCACGCCCTGGTCGGTCCCAGCCCGGAGACGGTGATGGCCGCGCTGCGCGACTTCGACCCGGAGTTGTACGAGCGGGCGACGGAGAACTCCAAGGGCTGGGTCAGCCGGATGTTCGGCCGCTGAAAACCCGTTGCGAGGCCTCTCCGGCGTTGCCTAGGGTTCGCGGTACACGAGAGAGGAGGTGGTCCTACGTTGATTTCGTACAGGACTCGTGAGGTGGCTGTCCGCTAAGGACCGCCTACAGGCTTGACCGCCCGACAGCGGTTCGAGCGAATACCAGACAGCTACCAGCCCCGCAGCGTCGAGCGACAGTCCGGCTCGATTCAGGCCGTTACGACGGTCCGCTGCGGGGTCGCTGTTTTCTAGTGCGAAACCGGGCCGGCAGCAGGGTCGAGGATGCCGAAGGCGATCAGACCGACCAGCAATACGCCGAGGGCGATGCGGTAGATCACGAACGGCAGGTAGCTGCGGGTGCTGATGTAGCGCATCAGCCAGGCGATCACCGCGTAGCCGACGGCGAAGGCGATCACGGTGGCGACGACGGTCGGCGCCAGGGGCGGGGCGCCCGCGGAGCCGACGTCGCCGAGCTTGTAGAAGCCCGACGCCAGCACGGCGGGCACCGCGAGCAGGAACGCGTACTCCGCGGCCGCTTTCCGGTTGTAGCCCATCGCCATACCCGCGGTGATGGTGCCGCCGGAGCGGGAGACGCCGGGGATCAGTGCCAGGGCCTGGGCGAAGCCGTAGAGGATCCCGTGTTTGACGGTGAGCTGGGTGAGTTCGCGTTCCTGGCGGCCGAAGCGGTCGGCCAGCGCGAGCAGGACGCCGAAGACGATCAGCGTGGTGGCGGTGACCCGCAGGTCGCGGAACGCGGTGTCGATGCTGTCCTCGAACAGCAGGCCAAGCACCGCGATCGGCAGCGAGCCGATGATCACCAGCCAGCCCATCCTGGCGTGCGGGTCGCTCCGCGAGGAAGGGCGGTACAGCGAGCGGAACCAGTTGGCGATGATGCGGCCGATATCGCGGCGGAAGTAGATCAACACCGCGGTCTCGGTGCCGATCTGCGTCACCGCCGTGAACGCCGCGCCGGGATCGTCCCAGCCCGCCAGGGCGGCGGTCACCCGCAGGTGGGCGCTGGAGGAGATCGGCAGGAACTCGGTGAGCCCTTGGATGATGCCGAGCACGATCGCCTCGAACCAGGTCACCGTCGTTCCCCCGGAGTGTGGGTTGTTACAGGTCGTTCACCATATGATCAGCGCCGCCCCACTCCGGCCTTAACTTAGGCTAGCCTGACCTGGTGAATGCGAGCAGACTGCGGGCCGACGGGATGCGGCTCGGCTACGACGAGCGCGTCGTTGCCGAGAATCTCAGCGTGACGATCCCGGACGGGTCGTTCACCGTGATCGTGGGCCCCAACGCCTGCGGCAAGTCGACGCTGCTGCGGGCCCTGTCCCGTCTGCTGACGCCCAAGCAGGGCGCGGTCTACCTGGACGGTCAGGCGATCCGGTCGTATAAGGCCAAAGAGGTCGCCAGAAGGCTGGGCCTGCTGCCGCAGTCCTCCATCGCCCCCGACGGCATCACAGTGGCCGACCTGGTGGCCCGCGGCCGCTATCCGCACCAGCGCCTGCTGCGCCAGTGGTCCCGCGAGGACGAGCGCGTGGTGGCCAGGGCGATGTCCGACACCGACGTCACGGACCTGGCCGAGCGCCTGGTCGACGAGCTGTCCGGCGGCCAGCGTCAGCGGGTGTGGCTGGCGATGGCGCTGGCCCAGCAGACGCCGATCCTGCTGCTGGACGAGCCGACCACCTTCCTGGACATCGCGCACCAGGTGGAGATGCTCGACCTGTGCGCCGATCTGCACGAGCAGGGCCGCACGCTGGTCGCCGTGCTGCACGACCTGAACCACGCCTGCCGCTACGCCACCCACCTGATCGCCCTGCGCGGCGGCGAGATCGTGGCTGAGGGCGACCCCCGCGAGATCGTCACCGCGACCCTGGTGGAGCACGTCTTCGGCCTGGCCTGCCGAGTGATCCCCGACCCCGAGACCGGCACTCCCCTGGTCGTTCCCGCCGCCCGCAAGGCAGCCGCGCTGGTGTCCTAGTCGGCCGCGGCGCCCGCGGTGATGTTGACGGCGGTCGCGGTGATGGACCTGGCGTGGTCGGATGCCAGGAAGGCCGCGAAGTGTCCCGCCTCGGCCAGCGTCGGCAGTCGGTTCAGCATGGTCTCGCTCTCGAAGCCCGCCGTGCGCAGCCAGACGACGCGGATGTCCTGCGGCCCAAGCTCACAGGCCCATTGCCTGCACATGCTCTCGACGGTGTGCCAGGTGACCATGGTGCCGCCCAGTTCGGGGTGCGGTGGTCCGTAGCCGGTGACGGTCATGATCACCCCGGAGCCCTGCTTGGCCATGTGTCGCGCCGCCGCTCGGGAGGTCGCGAACTGTGCCTTCACCGCGTTGATGATCGGCAGGCTGAATTGCTCGAACGGCATGGCGGCCAGCGGTGCTCCCTGGACGTCGCCGTACATGACGGCGTTGAAGCAGATGTCGATTCCGCCGACCCGGCTCGCCACGGCGTCGGCGTGCCGGTCGACGGCCTGCTCGTCGGTGGCGTCGACCTGCGCCGACTCGGCCCAGCCGCCCGCACCGGCGATGTCGTCGGCGACGGTGGCGAGAGTCGCGGGGGTGCGGCCCGCGAGGAACACCTTGGCGCCTTCGCGGGCGAAGGCGAGGGCCACCGCCCCGCCGACTGTTCCGCCCGCCCCGTACACCACGGCGATCTTGCCTTCCAACAGCATGTCGGCTTCCTTTCCGCTTCTGCGTACCCGACAGGCCATTGAGACGGCGCGGTGGGCGGAAAGGAATCGCTGTCCGTGGATCAGAGCCTGGTGGGCAAGCCGAAGGGCGGAAACACTTGCTCGCCGAAGCCGGTGATCTCGGCGATCAGACCGTGCTCGATCCGCACCACGTCCAGCGCGAAGGGCAGGAAGGCGGTCTCGCCGGGCCTGCGAAGGTAGAAGGCCGCCGCGGGCTGCCGGTTGGCCGCGGCGGGTACCACCCGCCAACTCCCGGTGCTCGGCCCGAAGGCGTCCCGCGCGACCGCGCTCACGATCGCGTCGCGACCGAGGTACCAGATCGGCTCCGGCGGCATCGTCAGCCGTGCGTCCTCGCTGAGCAGCCTGGCGAGCGCGGCCGGGTCGGCCTGTTCGTAGGCGAGCAGGTAGCGCTGAAGGACCGCCCGCTCCTCGTCGGTGGGCTCCCTCGATGATGCCCACCGGTCCCGGTCGGGAGGCAGGTGCTCCCGCATCAGTGCGCGGGCCCGCTGCACAGCGCTTTTCACGGCGGCCACGCTGGTGTCCAGCGCCGAAGCGGTCTCCGCTGCGGGCCAACCCAGCAGATCCCGGAGGATCAGCACCGCGCGCTGACGCGGCGGCAGGTGTTGGACCGCGACCAGGAACACCAGCTCGATCGTCTCCCTGGCCACGATCTCGGTCACCGGCAGCAGCTGATCGGGGAACGGATCGTAAGACACCAAGCGGCGGCGGTCGCGGTCGAGGAAGTCCAGGCAGGCGTTGGTCGCGATCCGGTACAGCCACGCCCGGACGGTGGATCGGCCTTCGAAGGCATCGCGGTTGCGCCAGGCCCGCAGGAACGTCTCCTGCACCAGGTCCTCGGCGTCCTCGAACGAGCCCACCATCCGATAGCAGTGCACCCGCAGCTCACGCCGGTACCGCTCCATCTCGGCGCCGAACGACGCGTCCTCGTCCACTAGACACCGTCGAGGACGGTGGACAGCACCTCGATCTCGGCGATGGTCGCCGGGTCGACCGTGAACGGGTCGTCGGCGAGCAGTACCAGGTCGGCGCGCTTGCCGGGGCTGATGCTGCCGACGTGCTGCTCGGCGTGGCAGGCGTAGGCGGCGTTGACGGTGTAGGCGGCGACGGCCTGTTCGACGGTGATGCCCTCGGCCGGTCCGATGACGCTGCCGGAGCGGGAGGTGCGGTCGACCATGAACTGGATGGCGCGCAGCGGGGCGCCGTCGGCGACCGGGCGGTCCGAGCTGCCGACCAAGGTGATGCCGTTGTCCAGGAAGGACTTGCCTCGGTACATCCACGGGGCGCGGTCCGGGCCCATGATGTTGGCGTAGTCGTCACCGTAGAAGTACAGGAAGCTGGGCTGCACCACCGGGATCAGGTCCAGCTCCGCCATCGCGGTCAGCTGGTCGGGCCTGGACAGTCCACAGTGCTCGATGCGGTGGCGGGCGGGCGGGCGGGGCCGGTCGCGCTGGGCCTTGGCGACGGCGTCCAGCGCCAGGTCCAGTGCCAGGTCGCCGATGGCGTGGATGGCCAGCTGCCAGCCCGCGCGGTGGCCGTCCACGATCGCGGCGGTCAGCTCAGCCGGGTCGGCTTGGAGTTGGCCGGAGCCTTCGGCGTTGCGGTACGGGGAGGTCAGCGCCGCGGTGCGGGCCATCATGCCGCCGTCGAGGTAGATCTTCATGGCGCCCAGGGACAGAGCGGGGCTGCCGAGGCCGGTGCGCAGGCCAAGGTCGATGGCGCGTGGCACGCCGTCGGCGGCATGAGCGGCGGTGGGACGCAGCAGGGCGGCGGCCGCCATCAGCTGCATGCGGACGGCGAGTCTGCCCTCGTCGTGCATTCGCTGGTACACCGCGGCCTCGATGGGGGTCTGCCCCAGCAGGCCGCCGCCGATGCCCGCCTCCGCGCACATCGTGATGCCCTGGGCGCGGCAGCGGGTGGTGCTGTGGGTGATCGCGCGGTCCAGTTCGTCCAGCGAGTAGGGCAGCCGCAGTGCGCGGGCCGCGGTCTGCGCGCCCTCCGCGAGATTGCCGTCCCCGTCGTAGCCCAACTCAGCCAGCACTCGGCTGTTCACCACGCAGGCGTGGCCGGATAGGTCCTGCACGTACACCCATCGCCCGCGGGCGATGGTGTCCAGATCGGCGGCGGTGAGCGGACGCTCCAGCCGTCGGTGGTCGTAGCCCGCCGCCTCCACCCACTGCTCCCCCGGCGCGTCGGCGAGGGTGTCAAGGACCTGGCGCACGCTCTCGCAGTGCGAGAGATCCACCGCCTGCGCGGCAAGGCCTTCCCAGGCGAGGTGGGTGTGCGGGTCGATGAAGCCGGGCAGCACGGTCGCGCCGCCGAGGTCGCGCACGGCACGGGCAGGCAGGTGGTCGATCTCGTCGTCGAGGCCGATGATCTGGCCGCGCCAGATGCCGATGGAGGAGGCGGTGGGCCGGGCCGGCTCCATGGTTCGGATCCGGCCCCCTTCCAGGCGGGAGTCGAGGATCACGCCGTCAGTATGTCGTCAGCCGGTGGTGACGTAGCGGGGCTGAGCGGGCACCGAGGTGCGGCGCCGGGCGGTGACGGACTCCAGGATCTCGCCGACCCGCACCGCGGTGTTGGACAGCAGCGAGGACGTGATGCCGTGGCTGTGCTCGGTCGGACCCTGCAGGTACACCCCGCAGCGCAGCGTCGGCGATGTCCGCACCCGGTAGTCCCGGTCGATCAGCGGCCTGCCGCGCTCATCGCGCGGGCAGAGGCCTGCCAACTCCCCGAGCAGCGCGAGCGGGTCGCCGGATCGGTAGCCGGTCGCGTACACCACCACGTCCGCGGACAGCACCTCGGTGGAACCGTCCACAAGGGACTCGACAGTGACGTCGATGCCGCCGGGGCGCTCGGCCAGTTCGGCGATCCTGGAGACGTTGAGCATGCGCAGCCGCTCGACGCCCAGGACCTTCTCCTGGTAGACGCGGCGGTAGAGGTCGGCGATCAGGTCCTGGTCGACCACGGAGTAGTTGGTGTTGCCGTGGTAGTCGACCAGGCGCTGCTTGGTCTCCGCCGGGGCCTGGAAGAAGTCGTCGACGGCCGCCGGGTCGAAGATCCGGTTGGCGAACGAAGAGTCGTCGGCGGGGCTGTAGCCGTAGCGCGCGAACACCGCGCACACCTGCGCGGAGGGGTACTCGCGGTGCAGGTAGGCGGTCACCTCGGCGGCGCTCTGCCCGGCGCCGACCACCACGAACCTGGTGGGCTCGCCGGTGACCTCGGGCACCCTGTGCAGCAGGTCTTTGTTGTGCCAGATGCGCCGTCCCGGTTCGACGCCCGCGGGCAGGTTGGGCACCAGACCGGTGCCGAAGACCACGTTGCGGGCCCGGTAGGTGTTGTCGGCGGTCACCACGTCGAAGAACTCGATCGCATTGCCGCGGTGGACGGGGCGGACCTCGACGACCTCCCGGTCGTAGGCGACCAGGTCGTCAACCTGCGCGGCGGCCCACTCCAGGTAATCGTGGAATTCGATGCGGAGCGGGAAAAGGTTCTTGTGGTTGATGAAGTCGATCAACCGGTTCTTGCTGTGCAGGTAGGACAGGAAGCTGAACTCGCTCGTCGGATTGCGCAGGGTGACAAGGTCTTTCAGGAAGGAGACCTGCATCGTCGCGTCATCGATGAGCATTCCCCGATGCCAGCCGAACTGATTCTGGCGCTCCAGGAAAACTGCCGTTGTGACATTCTCCACGTCGGATTTGCGGTTCTGCTCGGCAATCGCGATCGCCAATGCCAGATTCGACGGCCCAAAACCGATACCCACCAGGTCATAGACCGGAACGTCGTCGTCCAAGAGTTCCTGTGACATACCGTCCCCATCATCGCGGCGCGGCCGCTTGCTCGACGTAGGCAACCCTAACCTAAATTGCATCTAATGTAGGTAACACTAACCTAACTTCCACTAGCCTGATCTCTGGCGTGAGCACCGTCGCAGAGAACATGAAAGAGAGGGCACAACAGATGCGGGTCGTGATGTTCGGCTACCAGACCTGGGGTCACCGCACGTTGCAGGCGTTGCTGGACTCGGAACACGAGGTCGTGCTGGTGGTCACCCACCCCAAGAGCGACCACGCGTACGAGCGGATCTGGAGCGACTCGGTCGCGGATCTGGCGGCGGCACACGGGGTTCCGGTGCTCATCCGCAACCGGCCGGACGACGAGGAGCTGATGGTCCGGCTGAAGGACGCGGAGCCGGATGTGATCGTGGCGACCAACTGGCGGACCTGGATCCCGCCGCAGATCTTCAACCTGCCCAAGCACGGCACGCTGAACGTGCACGACTCGCTGCTGCCGAAGTACGCGGGCTTCTCGCCGCTGATCTGGGCGCTCATCAACGGCGAGAAGGAGGTCGGGGTGACCGCGCACATGATGGATGACACGCTCGACGCGGGCGACATCGTGTTGCAGCGGGCGGTTCCGGTGTCCGACATCGACACCACGAAGGATCTGTTCCACAAGACGCTCGAGCTGTTCGGACCGATCACTGTGGACGGTCTGGCGCTGATCGCCAGTGGCCGCACGGACTGGGTGCCGCAGGACCGGTCGCAGGCCAGCTTCTTCCACAAGCGGTCCGATGAGGACTGCCGGATCGACTGGACGTGGCCGGCCGAGGACCTGGCGCGGCTGGTCCGGGCGCAGTGCGATCCGTATCCGAACGCCTTTACGTTCCACAAAGGACAGCGCATTCAGATCACCAAGGCGTCCGTATCGGCGGGTCGGTACGGCGGCACGCCGGGACGCATCTTCTACCGCGAGGGCACCGGGGTGGCGATCGTGGCGGGCGCCGACGCGCGGTTCGGCCGCAACCACGGGCTGCTCATCGAGCGGGTGCGCACCGAGGACGGCACGGAGTACGACGGCACCGAGTACTTCCGCTCGATGGGCGGGTACCTGACCTCGCATCCTTGAGGCATCAAGGCGAGGGCCAGGGTCACACCTGGCTCTCGCCGAACCGCCAGTAGCCGGAGAAGTAGATCGACTTCTTATCGATGCCGCGGTCGGCGACGAGGTGCCTGCGCACGCCCTGCACCATGGACGACTCGCCCGCCACCCAGCAGTACGGCAGGCCGGGCGGGAACTCGGCCTCGCGGATAGCGTCCAGCAGCGCGCAGCTTTCGCCGGGCTCGGTGCCGCGGCGGTGCACCCAGTTGAGCTCGACCTCGCCGAAGGTGTCCAGGCGCTGCTCATCGGCAGGGCCGCCCACCTCGATGAACACCTTGGCGTGGATGCCCGGCGCCAGCGACTCCACGATCGCGCCGATGGCGGGCAGCGCGGTCTCGTCGCCCGCGATCAGCTGCCAGTCCGCGGCCACCGGGTCGTAGGCGGAGGCCGGACCCCAGATGCCGACGTGGTCGCCGGGTTTGGCGCGGGCGGCCCAGGCGGAGGCGGGGCCGTTGTCGCCGTGCAGCACGAAGTCGACGTCAAGCTCGCCGAGTTCGGGGCGCTGCCTGCGGACGGTGTAGGTGCGGTAGACGGCGCGGACGTCGGCAGGCATGTCCCGCCACTGGAGCCACCACTTCTCACCGGTCGGGTAGATCGGCTCGTCCTGGCCTTGGAGCGGGAAGAACAGTTTGATCCGCTGGTCGGGTCCGGCGCCGATCCAGTCGAGCAGGCCTTCGCCCGCGAAGGTGACCCGCGCGAGGTGCGGCGTGAGGCGCTGGACCTGCTTCACCCGCGCCCGGAAGTGCCGGATCGGCGCCTCCAACTGGCGGGCCCTGGGTGGCAGAACGTTCGTCGGCGACACCACACCTCCTCCAACCGGTTAGAAAGTTAGCCTACCCTAATGTGAGCGGGTCTAATCGTCTACACGCATTCGGGAACGTCTTCGTCACGTCTGGGCCGGACCATCAGCGCGGCGCGCTTTCCCGGCAGGTCGATGTCGGCAGCGTGACGGAATCCGGCTTTGGCGAACGCCCGCACCGAGGCCGGGTTGGCCAAACTGGGCTCGGCGACCACGCGCCTGCACAGCGGGTCCGCGTCGAGCAGGCCTTGGGCGAGTACCCGCAGCAGTTCGCTACCCCACCCACGGCCGGTGGAACTCGGGTCCCCGACGGCGATGTGGACGCCGAGATCGTTCTGATCGTGGTCGTAGCACGGTGCCAACACGTCGTGGATTACCCGGTAGATCTCCAGGTATGCGACCGGTCTGCCGTCCCGCTCGACCAGGTAGGGGTGGGAATGCACACCGGCGAGTTGGCTGTGCAGTTCCCGGTGCCACGCGTCCCGGTCCCAGGCCTGATGCCACTGCTCGGCGATGTGCGGGGCGTTCATCCATCGGTGGATCAGGTCGAGGTCGTCGTCTGCGGGCATCGCGAAGCGGATTCGCCACGGTGCGGGCAGAAGGGGTAACGGTGGGGGCGCCACGGCTTCCTCAAGCCGCGGTCAGGGCGCCGATCGGAACGACCAGCGGCGTGCCAACCACGGGGTCGGGGATCACCTTGGCGCGCAGGCCGAAGACCTCGGCGATCAACTCCTCGGTGAGCACCTCGGCCGGTGGGCCCTCGGTGACGATGCGGCCTTCGCGCATGGCGACCAGGCGGTCGGCGTAGCGGGCGGCGAGGTTCAGGTCGTGCAGCACCATCACCACGGTGCGACCCAGGTCGCGGTTCAACCTGCCGACCAGTTCCAGCACGTCGACCTGGTGAGCGAGGTCGAGGTACGTGGTCGGCTCGTCCAGCAGGAGCAGGTCGGTGCCCTGGGCCAGCGCCATGGAGATCCAGGCGCGTTGGCGCTGCCCGCCGGAAAGCTCCTCCACCGGCCGGTCGGACAGGTCGGTCATATCGGTCATGGCCAGCGCCTGGGCCACGGCCGCCTCGTCCTCCGGCGAAAACTGGCGGAACCAGCGCTGGTGCGGGTGCCTGCCGCGGGCGACCAGGTCGGCGACCAGCAGTCCCTCCGGTGCCTGCGGAGCCTGCGGCAGCAGTCCGAGCACCTGGGCGACCTCGCGGGTGGGCAGCCGGTCGATGGCCTTGCCGTCCAACAACACCGTCCCGGCGACGGGCGCGAGCAGCCTGCCCAGGGCACGCAGCAGGGTGGACTTGCCGCAGCCGTTGGGGCCGATCACGGCGGTCACGGTGTTGTCCAGCACGTCCAGGTCCAGCCCCTCGACCACGACCCGGTCGCCATAGGCGAGGCGGAGGTCGGTGGCCCGCAGCCGTGGGTTCATGGCGTCACGGTAACCCGCCTCAGCGGACCGTGATGGTGCCGGTGTACATGCCCATCGCGCAGGTGAACCCGATTTCGCCGGGTTCGAGCAGGCCGAGGTCGATGCGGGTCTCGCCTGCCACAGGGAGCACCTCGTCGATGTTGCGGGACGGGATCTCGAAGGCCCGTTCGCAGCCGGTGGCCTTCTCGGAGCGGATCACCAGCGTGGTGGGTACGCCCGCGGTGGCCTGGATGCGGTCTGGGCGGTAGCCGGAGCGGGCGACGATCTCCACCGTCTGGCGTCCGTCCACGACGGAGGCCATGGCGGTGGTGCCGGTGACGCCGCGGGTCAGCTTGCTGGCGGCGAGCGGGGAGCCCGCGACCTCCAGGCCGGAGTTCACGGTGTAGAGGCCGACCAGGACGAGCACGACGCCGGTGATGGCGGCGAGCCTGCCGCGCAGGACCAGCGCGGCGCGGCGGGCGGTGTAGCCGAGCAGGCCGAACACCGGTGCGGTGCCGAGCACGAAGACCGCCATGGCCAAGGCGCCCTGCCATACCGATCCGGAGGCCAGCGCGAGGGCTTCGACCGACAGCGTCACGCCGCAGGGCAGCAGCACGGTGGCCACCCCGAGCACGGTCGGGGCGACCACTGTGGACGATCCGCTGCGGTCTCGGGCCGCTCGGAGCCAGGAGGCAGGCGGCGCGATGGTGATGCGGCGGAACCCGCGGACGCCGAGTTGGGCCAAGCCCAGTGCCACGATCAACGCACCGGCCGCGAGTTGCAGGCCTACCCTGGCCTGGGTGGACAGCGAGACGACGCTGCCGAGGCCGCCGAGCAGGGCGCCCAGTGCGGTGTGGGAGACGAGCTTTCCCAGCAGGAAGCCCGCGACGGGTTTGAGGTCGTCGGTGACCCGCACGGCGGTCGCGGTGGCAGCTGGGCTGTCACAGCAGCCGGGTTCGGGGTCGGGCACCTGGCGGGTGATCACGCCCGCCAGCAGGCCTCCCTGCACGGCGGCGCAGGAGATCCCGCCCGCCATAAGTCCGGTGAGCAGTACGGCGACGAGGTCCACTACGGGCCTCCTTCGTCATTGGATGCGGATTGCCGTCCGTCCCCCGGCAGCAAAACCAGAGGTGCTGACAACGTTGACGCACCCGTCTTTCCAGGCTCCAGAAGTTGATCACCGTGGTCAACGACGCTTATCGAATGGAAACCTGTTCGGTGGACATCCGGAACCGCCAAAGTCGTGAAGCGATGCCTTTCGGGGCGGTGTGACCAAGGGCGCCTTGACCTCAAGCAAGCTTGAGGGAGCAAGATCGGGCTAGAACGGAAATCGCTTACAGGGGGAGCCATGGGCAAACACATCGCCGTGTTCAACATCCCGGGTCACGGGCACGTCAACCCGACGCTGGGCACGGTCAAGGAGCTGGTCCGGCGTGGCCACCGCGTCACCTACGCCATCTCCGAGGAGTTCACGGAGGTGGTGACGGCGGCGGGCGCGGAGCCGGTCATCTACACCACGCAGGCGCCGCGGAAGCCGCCGAGCGACCTCACGCAGGAAGACATCAGGTCGATGCTGCCGAGGATGCTGCTGGAGGCCCTACAGGAGACGTTCCCGCAGGTGGAGAAGGCCTACGCGGACGACCGCCCGGACCTGATCTGCTTCGACTTCTTCAGCTGGCCGGGCAGGCTGCTTGCCGAGAAGTGGGGCATCCCCGCGGTGCAGCTGTGGCCGAGCTTCGCCGCGCACGAAGACTTCGAGTACGGCGAGGAGAAGCCCTGGGGCCCTGGTGACCAAGGGTATGACGAGTACGCGGCGTCGTTCAGCCGGTTCCTGGCCGAGCACGGCCTGCCGGACCGTGAACCGGAGCCGGTGAGCCCCTCCGAGCACAACGTGATCATGGTGCCGAGGAGCTTCCACCTCAAGCAGGAGATCTACGACGACCGCTACACCTTCGTCGGCCCGTGTCTGCGGGAGGAGAAGCCCACGGAGACGTGGCAGCCGAAGACCGACAACCCCACGCTGTACGTCTCCCTGGGCACCGCCTTCAACGTGCGGCCGGACTTCTACCGCGCGTGCATCGAGGCGTTCACCGGCCTCGACTGGAATGTGCTGATCTCCATCGGCACTTCGGTGGACGCTGCCGAGCTTGGTGAGCTGCCCGCGAACGTCGAGGTCCAGCAGTACGTTCCGCAGCTGGCGGTGCTCGAACACACCGATGTGTTCATCACGCATGCGGGGATGGGCAGCACGATGGAAGGCCTGCGGGCCGGTGTCCCGCTGATCGCGGTGCCGCAGATGGTGGAACAGGCCATGACCGCGGGGCGGCTGGAGGAACTGGGCTTCGGCAAGCACATCGCGCCGGAAGACGTCACGGCGGAAGTCCTGCGCGAAGCGGTGCTGAGCATCCATGCCGACACCGAGCTCAAGGCCAGGGTGGCGAAGTTCGCGGCGGAGGTCCGCGCGATGGACGGCCCGAAGCTGGCAGCGGACAAAATCGAATCGGTACTCGGCTGATGCCGATTCAGGCGACGGGCGGCTGCACGCGCAGCCGCTCGTTCGCCAGCAGCGTGCCGCCCGCGACGGCAGCAGGCATGACGACAATGGCGGCCAGCGGGATGAGGAACAGTAGGTAGACCGGCACGGCGAACCCCAGCGTCCGCATCCGGCAGCCCTTCAGGACGCGGTGCCGGTCCCGCAGCTTCAGGCCGCGGCGCACAAACGGGACGCCGACGACCTCCAAGGCGAGAATCCAGGCGTTCACGCACACCGCGATCACCGGGATGGCCGTCTGGCCGACGACGGGGATGAAGCCCGCCGCGAAGAGCGGGATGGCCAGTACAATGGAGGTGCTGACGAGGAGAATCGAGTCGCGGAGGCCGATGAGGAACATCCTCGTCCAGGACGGCGACGTGTCCGGTCCGCCACCGATGGAGTCCTCCACCTTCTCGGCGATGTACTCGTAGAACGGGCCGCCGATCAGCAGCGTGACGGCGGTGTAGGCGATGAGCCCGACGGCCAAGCCGCCCAGGAACACCAGTACCCCGCCCAGGACGCGGGTGGCCTGTCGCAGTCCCTCGGACCAGTTGTCGGCGAAGGGGGTTGCCCAGGCGGCTATGTCGCCTGCGTAGATGCCTAGGCTCACGATGGCGGTGATGAGCAGGGCTGTGGTGATGACTGCTGGGATGGCGCCAATCAGCAGCAGCTTTGGGGTGCGGAACACGATTCCGAAGCCGCGGCCCAGTGTTCGGGTTCCGGCGGCGAACTCTCCCAGGGGGTTGGGCACGGGGGGTACCCTAGCTGCTGCTTCTGCTGGGGGTTTGGGGCGGTCTGGTTTTCTTTTGGTTCTTCTGGTGTTTGGGGTTTGGGGGTTTTTTGTTTTCTTTTTTGGGTGGGGGTGGGTGGGTTTTGTCGCCAGGTTGGGGGGTGCCTGCGAGGTTTTTTGATGATTTTATGTGGGGCCCCTAGCGGTGGTGCGGAGGGGCTTTTCCGGGGCAGGCTTCGCATGCCCCTCTCGCGGGCGAGCTTAGCACCACCGCTCCCCCCACAGAAAATCATCAAAAAACCTCGCAAGAAATGTCGTGGCTCCACACTGGCGATTACTTGTATGGGAGTGATTGGGGGCTCCTTTTGGGCGCTGATTCGTGGTGTGGCCTCCGGCCTGTGAGATGGCGTTCATGGGGATTGGCTTGCGCGGTGTTGATTTGCCGATGAGGCCTCGAAGGGGCGTTGGGTTGTCAGCGGCCGCTTTGGGGCGTCGGGGCTGTCAGGAGTTCCTTGAGAGGTCGCGTTGTCAGGAGTCGCCTTGAGGCGTCGCGTCGTGAGGGATCGCCTGGAGAAGTCGCATTGTCAGCGGACGCCTGAGGCGTCGCGCTGCCAGGGTTCCCTGGAGACGTCGCGCTGTCGGGACTCGCCTTGAAGGGTCCGTTGTGAGGAGCTGCCTGAGGCGTCGCGTTGTCAGATCGCCTTGAGATGTTGCGTTGTGAGGGATCGCCTGGAGAAGTTGCGTCGTCAGCGGGCGCCTGGGGCGTCGTGTTGCCAGGGATTCCCTGTGAAACGTCGCGCTGTCAGGAGTCGCCTCGAAGCGTCCGTTGTGAGGAGCTGCCTGCGGCATAGCGTTGTCAGAGATCGCCTTGAGAAGTTGGGTTCTCAGAGATCGCCTTGAGATGTTGCGTTGTGAGGGCTCCCTTGTGGCCTCGACTTGTCGGCCATCGTCTTGATGTGGTGCGTTGTCAGGAGTGGCCGTTTCTTGAGGTGGCGTCTTATCGAGTGGGTACCTCTCGGCCCAACCTACGGCAAGGTGGTGTCGGGGTGGCCACGTCCGCTCTCCGCCTTCCGCGACGCGGGCTCAGCCGGCCGGGCGCAGAAAGGGTGGGCAGTCCTTCTGCGACTTCGGGGATTTGAGTTGCACATTGAGGACCTTGGGCCGCCGTGGTTAGACGCGCGGCGGTGGAAGGGAGACGGTGGATTAGACGCGGGCGGGTTAGAAGGGAGGCGGGCCATCGCTCTCGCCTGGGGTGATGTGGTTGGGGTGCGTTGGGGTACGAGTGGGTTGCCAGCCGCCGGTTATGGGGTGGGCTGGTTGTCGTGTGCGTCGCGCGGTGACGGCGTTGCTGGGAGTTGGCGGGCGGGAGACTGCTTTCGGCGTCGGGGGGCGGGAGGTTGTTTTGGGTGTGAGGTGTCGGGTCTTTTCTGGAGGTCGGTTCGGGATGAGGGGGGATTTACGGTCTGCCGGAGGATTGGCGTCTGTCGGAGGATTGGCGTCTACCGATGGATGGACATCTGCGGGTGGGTAGGAGCCCGTGGGTGGGTGAGGGCTTGTGGGTGGGTGGTTGTGAGTGGGGGTGTGGTCTAGGAGTGGTTGGGGGTGGATTGTGTAGGTGCGGCCTGCGGGGCTTGTCCACTTCAGGGTGCCGGGTTCGGGTTGGGTTGCCTTCCAACCGCCTCGGTGTTTGGTGTGGTGGTGGCGGGCGCACATGGGGGCCAGGTTGGCGTGGCTGGTTTCGCCGCCTTGGCTGTATTCGTGGGTGTGGTCCAGCTCCATTCCCTTGCTGCGGGCTTTGCGGGGGCAGCCGGGGAAAACGCAGCGGGGGTTGCGGGTTTTGACGAAGCGGGTTAGTTCTCGGCCGGGGCGGTAGGTCTTTTGTTGGAGGGGGAGGGCTATTCCGGCGTCGTCTACCAATATGCGCTTGTAGACCACGGTGTCGCGGTGGGTTTCGATGATCTGGCGCATCACAGAGGCGGGGAGCATGCTGCCGTCGGCCAGCTCTACCGGGACGTTGTCTGCTCCGATCAGTGTGGTGAAGGGTGTGATGATGTGGAGTACCGCTGTGGTGGATGCGGCTAGTTCTTGGGTGCGTTCGTCCAGGTTTCCGGTTAGCAGGCCTAGGGCTACCGCAGAGCGGAGTTGGTCGAGGGTTCGGGTGTCGCCGTCGCGTTTTACGGCTCGGGCGATCTTGTCTACTCGGTCGTCGGCTGCCGATATCTTCTCCGTTGCGCCTCCGATGATGTAGTTGGCGAAGCCGTCTTCGCCGGGTTTCTTGGATGCGTAGGTGTCGCGACGGCGTCGCTCGGCACGCTCCTCGCAGCCCGCAGGGTCGACCCGCGCCACGGTGCGGCGCAGGATGCTGGCGAGTTGCTGCGCGGTACGTCCCGGCGCCTTGACGAGCGCTTCCTGCTCGACCTTGGCCCGAACCTCCGGCGACAGCACCGAGGTCGCGTTGGCGATGGCGTAGGCGTGGCCGGTGTCGATCACGCCTTCTTTCAACGCCGCGTGCGTTGCGGGCAGATCGCCGCACATCGTCAACGCATCGCTCAACACGCGATCAGCAGCGCGGGGAGACAACTTGGCAGCAGCCGCAATCTCGCTGTCGCAGAACGAGCCCCAAGAGGTCTCGGGCTCATGCTCGCGGATCTTCCACAACCGCATGGCGGCTTCCCACTCGACAGCCCGAGCAAAAGCCTGCAATCGCCGAGCCTGCACCAACAAGGTCAAAGCCTCGTCAGCATCAGCCGCAGAAATATCCGCACCAAGCGCAGCCTCAAACGCCTCGCCCACCGCAGCGGGAGAGAAGGAGGGAGACTGTGCAGTGCTCATACATCCCATGGTATCGAACAGAAGTTCTAAAAGAATCAATCAAACGGGTGGATGGATAGGACGCAAAGTTACCCAACGCTACCAAAAGCCCGATCGGCAACACAATCCGCCGCACACACAATCGCACCCCAACAGCCAGGAACAACAAGCGTTAAGCTGCCACAATCAGCGCACGCCCACCCCACCCACCAGCCAACGCCAACCAGCCACAAACAACGCAGACCCAGCCCGCCACACGAAGGCACACCCAGCCCCTACCAGTAACGCACACCCAACCGACCACAAATAACGCACACCGCCAACCGACGCAGCAGAACAGGCGGGCTGGAATTCGTTGTTTTACATGGGGTGGCGGCACCGCTAAGCTCGCCGCGAGGAAGGGCATGCGAAGCCTGCCCGGTAAAGCCCTTCCGCGGTGCCGTAGGGGCCCCATGTCAAACAACGAATTCCACCAAACCCAAAAGAAAACATATAAGCCAAGCCACCAGCCTTCATCACACACTCAACACATAAACTCCCCACCCAAGCCCTCAAACACACATAACTCACCCACCACCCCCACCAAGAAAGAACCCATGCACCTCTATCAGATCCCCATGAAAACCAAATTCCGAGGCATAACCCAAAGAGAAGGAATCCTAATACAAGGCCCAAAAGGCTGGGGCGACTTCTGCCCCTTCGACAACTATAACGACCCCGAATCCAAACACTGGCTGAACACAGCAAGAGAAGCATCAGAAACAGGCTGGCCGCAACCAATACGAACCCGGATCGAGATAAACTGCACAATCCCCGCCGTATCCCCTGAAAAGGCACAACAAATAACCAAAGCGTCCAACTGTCAAACAGCAAAGATCAAGATAGCCGACCACGAGCACTCACTACCAGAAGACCTGGAACGAGTAGCCGCAGTCCGAGACGCCCTAGGCCCCCAAGGCAAAATCCGAATAGACGCCAACGCCCGCTGGACAGTCGACACCGCAGTAGACCACATCCGCCAACTGGACCGAGCCGCAGGCGGCCTCGAGTACGTAGAACAACCTTGCCCCACGATCGAAGAACTGGCCGCAGTCCGCAAACGAGTCAACGTCAGGATCGCCGCAGACGAATCGATCCGCCGCGCCGAAGACCCCCTGAAAGTCGCCGTAGCAGGCGCCGCCGACATCGCCGTGATCAAGTGCACCCCGCTAGGCGGCGTACGCCGAGCACTCCAGGTCGCCGAAGCGTGCGGCCTCCCCTGCGTAGTCTCCTCCGCACTCGAAACCAGCGTAGGCCTGGCCGCTCAACTAGCCCTGGCAGGCGCCCTCCCCGAACTGGACTTCGCCTGCGGCCTGGGCACAATCGCACTCTTCGAAGGCGACGTGGTGCGATCCCCGTACCACCCGATCAACGGCTTCCTGGACGTACCGCGAACTCCGCCCGCACCGGACGAGGCGCTGCTGGCGGAGTTCGCGATGCCAGAACCACGAGCGACGTGGTGGCGCGAGCGGCTGGCCAGGGTGATGGCGCTCTAAGCGCTCCGAGGCGCCTCCGCACGTTCCACCATGAACCCGTCCAGCCACGACGTGGTGTGCTCACAGCGCCGGAACCTCTCATCCGCCATGACCTCACGCACCAGGTCGTTCGTCGTGCGCACCCCACGTCCCGACACCCGCATCTCCCCCAGCGCCCGGTCCATCCGGTCCAAAGCCTGGTCGCGGGTCGGCGCCCAGGTGATCACCTTCGCCAGCAGCGAGTCGTACTCGGTGGGCACCCGCCAGCCGGGGTAGGCGTGGGTGTCCACCCGCACGAACGGCCCGCCCGGCGGCACGAACTCCGCCAGCTCACCAGGCGCGGGAGCGAAGTTGCGGTCCGGGTCCTCCGCGTTGACGCGCACCTCGACGGCCGCACCACGGGGCACGATGTCCTGCTGGCGCACCGACAGCGGCAAACCCGCGGCCACCCGGATCTGTTCGCGGACGAGGTCCACGCCGGTCATCATCTCCGTCACCGGGTGCTCCACCTGGATGCGGCAGTTCACCTCCATGAACGCGAATTCCTCGCCGTACACCAGGAACTCGAAGGTGCCCGCCCCCAGGTAACCGACCGCCCGTGCGCCGTCCACCGACACCTGGGCCATGCGGTCCAGCAGGGAGCGGGGTAGGCCGAAGGCGGGGCTCTCCTCGATCAGCTTCTGGTGCCTGCGTTGGATCGAGCAGTCGCGTTCGCCGAGGTGGATCACGTTGCCGTGGGTGTCCGCCAGGATCTGGATCTCCACGTGCCGCGCGTTCTGGGCGAAGCGCTCCAGGTAGACGCGGCCGTCGCCGAAGGTGGCCTGGGCGGTGGCGCGGGTGGTGCGGAATTTGGGCACCAGGTCGCGCGGGTCGTGCACCACCGACATGCCGCGGCCGCCGCCGCCCGCCGCGGCCTTGATGATCAGCGGGAAGCCGATGCGGTTGGCCTGCTCGACCACCTCGCCTACGCCCTGCACGGGGTCGAGGGTGCCGGGGAGCACCGGCAGGCCTGCCTCCAGCATGATCTTGCGCGCCGACACCTTGTCGCCGAGGTTGACCATCACCTCCGGGGCGGGGCCGATGAACACCAGGCCGTTCTGGGCGCAGATTTCGGCGAAGTCGGGGTCTTCCGACAGGAAGCCGTAACCGGGGTGGACGGCTTGGGCGCCGGTGCGCAGCGCGGCCTCGATGACGGCGGGCGCGTAGAGGTAGCTCTGCTTGGACGCGCCGGGGCCGATCTGGACCGCCTCGTCCGCGGCGCGGACCGCCGCCGAGTCGCGGTCCGATGTGGAGTGGACCACGACCGTGCGGATGCCCATCTCCCGGCAGGTGCGGATGACGCGCAGCGCGATCTCCCCGCGGTTGGCGATGAGGATCTTGTCGAACAGGGGCTTCATCACGAACCGTCTTCCGCGCCGAGCGTCTCGATGACGATCAGCGGCTGGCCGTACTCCACCGGCTCGGCGTCGCCGACCAGCACCGCGACCACCCGGCCCGCGACGTCGGCCTCCACCGGGTTCATCAACTTCATGGCCTCGACGATGCCGATCTGCTGCCCCGCCGCGACCAGGTCGCCGACCTCGACGAACGGACGGGCGCCGGGTTCCGGGGCGCGGTAGAACGTCCCCACCAGGGGGGCGATCACCTGATGCCCAGGGGCCGTGGTGTCCACAGGGGACTCCACGGTGGGGACGGTCGTGACCGACACGACCTGGTGTTCCGCGGTAGGCCACTCGATGTCCAGGCCCGCCTCGCCGCAGCGGAGGCTGACCTTGCTGGGTGCCTGCCGCGCCGTGCGGAGGACCTCGGCCAGGCCGCGGCACAGCGCGGTCAGCTTGTCCTCCGCGCTCTCCTCGTGGTGTCCGTTGCTGAAGTGCCCGACCTCGAACAGGCCGACTTTGGCCGCGCTCATGAGCCCTCTCCATTACTCGTGCCGTCCAGCAGACCGAACCGCCGGAAACGCAGGCGGCGGTCGTTGATCAAGTCTTCTGCGCTGTGCCGTCGCAGGTCGCGCAGCGCGCAGATCACCGCGTTGCGCACGGTCACGCTCGCGGGGTACGGGTCGGTGTGCGCCCCGCCCGGAGGCTCGGGCACCACACCGTCGACGATGCCCAGTTCCAGCAGCGACTTGGCGTCGATGCGCAGCGCGCTCGCGGCCTGTGCCGCCGCCGCCGGCTCCTTCCAGAGGATCGCCGCGCAGCCCTCGGGGCTGATCACCGAGTACATCGCGTTGGCGCACAGCAGCACCCGGTTGGCCACGCCCAGCGCGAGCGCGCCGCCGCTGCCGCCCTCACCGGTGATCACGCTGACCACCGGCACCGGCAAGGTGCCCATGGTGCGGATGCACTCCGCGATGGCGATCGCCTGCCCGGTGCGCTCGGCCTCCAGGCCGGGGTAGGCGCCGGGGGTGTCGATCAGCGTCACGATGGGCAGCCGGAGCTTGGCGGCCAGCCGCATCAGGCGCTCCGCCTTGCGGTACCCGGCGGGTGTGGGCATGCCGAACCGGCGCTTGATCAGCGACGCCGTGTCGTGGCCCTTCTGGTGGCCGATCACCATCACCGGCAGGCCGTCCAGGTTGCCGATGCCGCCGATCAGCGCCGGGTCCTCGGCGCCGAGCCGGTCGCCGCGTAGTTCCACGAAGCTGTCCAGCCAGTTCATCAGGTGGTCGGAGGTGGTCGGCCGGTCCAGGTGGCGGGCCAGCCGGATCACGTCGGTGACCGGCTTGGCGGGCACCTCCGCCGAGTCGGTCAGCACCGGGTCCGTCTCGGTCATCCCCCAGTCGGGCTTGCCCTGCGCGGTGCCCGCGAGCAGCGCGCCGATGGTGTGCGGCAGTTCGGCGCGGGCCCGCACATCGTCGATCAAGCCGTGCTCCAGCAGGAACTCCGCGGTCTGGAAGCCCTCGGGCAGCCGCTCGCGTACGGTCTGCTCGATCACCCGCGGCCCGGCGAAGCCCATCCGCGCGCCGGGCTCGGCGATGATCACGTCCGAGAGCGTGGCGTAGGACGCGGCCACACCGCCGTAGGTGGGGTCGGTGACCAGGGTGATGGTCAGCAGCCCCGCCTCGTCCAGCGCGGCCATGGCGTTGGACGTCTTGGCCATCTGCATGAGCGACAGGGCGCCCTCCTGCATGCGGGCCCCGCCGGAGGCGGTCACAATCAGCAGCGGGAGGCCGTCGGCCAGCGCGGCCTCGGCCGCCGTGGTGATGGCCTCACCGGCGGCGACGCCGAGGCTGCCGCCGAGGAAGCGGAAGTCCATGGCCGCCACCACGACCGGGTTGTCCTTGATGCGGGCCCGCACCACCAGCACCGCGTCGGCCAGCCCTGTCGCCGCGCGTGCCTTGGCCAGGCGCTGCGGGTAGGGCCGCTGGTCGACGAAGCCCAGCGGGTCGTGCAGGGTCGGCGCGATCTCCACCGGCACGGCGGAGTCGGCGTCCAGCAGCGCGAGCAGGCGCTGCGGCGCGGTCAGCGCGGCGTGCCACCCGCAGTCCGGGCAGATCCGGCCGCCACGTTCGAACCGCCGCTGGTAGACGACGGTGCGGCAGGACGGACAGGCCAGCCAGTCGGGCTCGGTCACCGCGCTCGTGGCGCGATCCAGTGTGCTCGTCATCAAGGACTCCCCACAGTGATGTATTGGTGGGGCGAGTGCGGCGCCCTCCGCCGCACTCACCCCGAACCGCCATCAGTAGGCGGCGTCGACCTCGTAGATCCCGAACGGGCGCTGCATGCGCTCGTCGCGGTAGGGCCGCAGCGGCGCGGTGTCCTGGCGGTGGTCGGCCCCTTCCTCCCAGCGCTGGAACGCCGCGAGGTCGGCCCACCGGCTGACCACCACCCACCCCAGCGGGTCGTGGATGTGCCGCAGCAGTTCGTTGCCGAGCTGTCCGGGCACCTGCGCGAGCCGCTTGCTGATCAGCTCGTATGCCGCCCGCACGCCCTCGGCGTTGTCCGTGGCGTGATAGATGATCACGCGGACTTCACCCACGCTCATGACACGGCAGCCCGCGCCGCACCTTCGAGGTGGGCAACCACGGTCATGGTCGTCATGGACCCGCCGGAGCGGTACGGGTGCAGCTTCTTGCGGTGCTCCAGGTGCCCGTCGGAGTGCTCGAACTCGCGGAACCGCGGCTCGTCCACCCAGTCGCTGACGATGTAGTAGATGCTCTCGCCCTCACCCTCTGGGCCGTCCACCCCTCGGGAGAGCCACTGGCCGAGGTTGGCGGGGTGCGAGGTGACCGAGTCACCGATCGCCAGCCACGCCTTCTCGAACTCGGACTCCATACCGGGCTTGATCTCCATGCGCAGGGTCACGCGGAAGACGCTCATCAGGAGATACCTCCGTCGACGTGCAGCAGCGCACCGGTCACGTACGC
The DNA here is from genome assembly GCF_056323685.1 of Actinorectispora metalli. Classification (NCBI taxonomy): domain Bacteria; kingdom Bacillati; phylum Actinomycetota; class Actinomycetes; order Pseudonocardiales; family Pseudonocardiaceae; genus Actinorectispora; species Actinorectispora metalli. The sequence goes on along the minus strand of NZ_JBREYE010000001.1, from coordinate 3,334,316 downwards.
CGAGAGGGGGCTGATCAGGAACAGCACCGCGCCGCCGATCTCGTCGGGCTGCCCGAGGCGGCCCAGCGCGGTCTTCTGGCCGTAGCGGGCGCGCATCGCGTCGCGCTGCTCGGCGGGCATGGCGTCCATGGCCTCGGTCTCGATGACCCCGGGGGCCAGCACGTTGACGCGGATGCCGCGCGGTCCAAGCTCCTTGGCCAGCGACTTGGACAGGCCGACGACCGCGGCCTTGGTCGCGGTGTAGTGCGCTCGCAGCGGGATGCCGACCTCGGCCACCTTGGAGCCGATGTTGACGATGGAGGCGCCCTCGCCCAGCAGCGGCAGCGCCTGCTGGATCACCAGGTGGGTGGCGGTGAGGTTGACGTTGATGATCCGCTGCCACTCCTCGAGCGGAAGCTCCGCGTAGGGGATGTGGCTGATGACGCCCGCGTTGTTGACGATGCCGTCGAGGCTGCCGAACTTGTCCTTGACCTCGCCGATCAGCGTGGTGATCTGCGCGGGGTCGGCGATGTCGGCGCGCACCAGGTGGTGCTGTCCGCCGATCTCCTTGAGCTCCCGCTCCAGCGAGGCGACGGCCTCGGACTCGTTGCGGTAGCAGGTGATCACGTTGACGCCGGCCTTCGCCAGCGACAACACGACGCCCCGACCGACGCCCCTGGTGCCGCCGGTCACGAGGACCTTGGCACCCTTCAGTTGCAGCTCCATTGGTTTCTCCTTAGACGTTCAGCACGAGCGCCAACGCCGCGCAGTTGAGCAGCAGCGCCGACACCGTGAGCGCGGTGCGAATTCGGTTCCATAGGCCCCACGAAGGGCGTGGGTCCTGATCGGGGAAATCGGCGGGCAGGTTGTCCGGGTCCAGCGTCTGCACCCACTTGTTCACCGGCACGTTCTTCACGATCGAGATCGCCACGGTGATCAACCCCAGTACCACCGCGGTGCCGTAGAGCCCCTGCTCCGCGGTGCTGTCCGCGGCGAAGGCCAGCACCGCGTCACCGAGCACGGTGCCCACCAGGCAGGCGGGCATGAACGGGTCGTAGCGGGTGGCGAAGAACGCGTGGGCGTGCACGTACCGGTCGTCCGGCAGTGCGACCAGCAGCGGCCAGCCCCCCAGCTGCGTCCCCATCAGCACCCCGGCGGCCAGGCCGTTGGCCAGCAGCACCACCGGGACGACGATCATCTCCAGCATCGGTTTGCCACCCGCTCCGCTCAGACCTTGGCCAGGGCCGCGGCCTCGACCTTGTCCTTGATCAGCTGCATCTGCACCGCGGTGTTGGTGTTGAGCCGCTGGGTCATGCCCGCGTCGTCCAGCGGGGCCTGCGGCTTCATCTCGAAGTCCTGCACCCAGCGCATGCGGACGCCGTCGGCCTCCTGGGTGTACTCCCAGAACAGGAACATGTACTTGAAGACTCCGGTCTCCACGCGGGCCGAGCGGACCGTGCGGGACGCCGGGTCGGGCGTGCGCTCGGAGACCCAGCTCCAGACCTTGCCGTTCTCGTCGGGGTGCAGCGCGAGGCGGAAGCGGATGCTCTCGCCACGCCGCTCGACGATCTCGGCGACGGAGTACTCGCTGAACAGCGTCGTCCAGGACTCGATGTCATTGGTCATGTCCCAGACCAGGTCCATCGGCGCGTTGATGACGATCGAGTTGTCGGTGTGTCCGGACATGTCAGGCCGCCGATCCGGCCTTGGCGGCCTGTAGCTGGACGTTGATGAACGCGATGGCCTCGGCAGGCGTGGTCATGTGCTGCGGAGCGTCGTCCGGCATCGGCACCTTGTACTCGCGCTGCACCCGGCTGGCGAGCTCCAGCAGCGCCAGCGAGTCGTAGCCGAGGTCGATGAACTCGGTCTGCTCCACCGGCCCGTCCAGGTCGACCGCCTCGTCGACGCCCGCACAGGCGCTGAGAATCCGCTTCAGATCCTCGAAGGTGAACTCCTGCATTGCTTCCCCTCAGTTGTGTTGGTTGCCCTTGCCGAGCACGAGCGCGGCGGTGAACCCGCCGTAGCCGCGGGCCAGCACCAGCGCGGTGCGCAGCGGCCGCTCCCGCGGCGCGTCGGTGACCAGGTCGATGTCCACCCCGGCGGCCAGCTCGCGCACACCAGGGGTGTGCGGGATGACGTTGTCGCCCAAGGCGAGCAGCGCGGTGGCCACGTCCAGCGCGGCGCCGCCGCCGTAGAGCCGCCCGGTGAGCGACTTGGGTGCCGTCACCGGCACCCCGCGCGCGCCGAACACCGAGGTGATGGCCTGCGCCTCCGCGAGGTCCTCGGCGGGCACGCCCATGGCGTCGGCGAACACGACATCCACATCGGAGGCCGCGATTCCCGCGTCGGTCAGGGCCAGTTCGATGACCCTGCGCAGTGCAGGGGGCCGCTCGGAGCCGGGCGGCGGGTTGAAGCCCGCTGCGTAGCCCAGCACCGATCCGTAGGACCGGCCGCCCCTTTCGCGGACCGCGTCGGCCTCCTCGACGACCAGGATCGCGCCGCCCTCACCGGGTACGTAGCCGCTCGCCTGCGCGTCGAAGGGGATGAACGCCCGCTCGGGGTCCTCCGAAGTGGACAGTGCACGGGTGGACAGCTGCGCGACCAGCCCGTAGGGGCAGGACGCCGAGTCGGTGCCGCCGCTGACGACCAGCCGGGAGCCGGTGCGCAGCAGCCGCCGCGCCTGGCCGAGGGCGTCCAGCCCGCCCGCCTGCTCGCAGGAGATCACCCCGCAGGGCCCGCGCATCTCGTGCCGGATGGACACCTGGCCGGTGGTGGCCGCGTAGAACCAGGCGATCGACTGGTAGGCGCCGACATAGGACGGGCCGTTGCTCCAGAGCTGCTCGATTTCCTTCTGGCCGAACTCGGTGCCGCCGGACGAGCTCGCGGTCACCACGGCCATGTCGTATTCGGGCAGGTCCTTGGGGTCCACGCCCGCGTCGTCGAGTGCGACCTGCGCAGCCTGGAGCGCGAAGTGCGTCCAGCGGTCGGTCTGCGGGATGAGCCTGCGCGGCACCTCGTCCTTGGCGACGAACTCCGGGATCTCCCCGGCCAGCCGCACCGGGTACCGCGCCGGGTCGAACCGGGAGACGCGGCCGATACCGGTCTTGCCTGCCAGCACCGCCTCCCAGTGCGCGTCCTTGCCGATCCCGGTCGGGGCGATCACGCCCATCCCGGTGATCACGGAGGTGGTCATCGTCCGCCCACCTCGGGGTGCGGCGCGTCGGGGGCGACCAGTTCCTCGGTGTCGACGTGGCCCAGCTTCGGGTCCGGCGCCAGCGGCGAGAGGTGGAACACGCAGTGGCCCTCGACGTCGCCGACGTTGACCATGCGGTGCTTGACGCCGATGGGCACCAGCAGCGAGTCGCCGGGGCTCAGCCGGATCGGCTGGCCGTCCACCGTCATCTCGAACTCGCCCGCGACGACGTGCATGAACTCTTCGGAGTACGGGTGGTAGTGCTCGCTGACGTACTCGCCGGGGCCGAGCTTGAGCACGCCGCCGAAACCGGAGCAGGAGCCCGCGGTGCGGGGGCTCAGGGTGACTCGGATGTCACCGCCGCGTCGGGTGTTGGCGAAGATGTTGTCGACGTTGAACTTGAGCTGCCGCTCGGTGGTGTCCACCGACACCGGACCGGGAACCTGCTCCACTGCGGTCACAACACTCTCCCCTGCTCAGGTGTCCACACGTAAAACGGCGTGGCCATGGCGTCTTTTGGTTCTTTCCAGTTCGGGTCATACGGCGAGATGAATTCGCCGAGCTTTGTGTTGATGTCGGAATAGAGAGGATGGCTCCGGGCCTTGTACAGCCGGTCGCCGATGTCCTCTTCCGCTTCGACAAGATGGAAATACAAGTCATGGAAACGCAGCAGCGTGCGCCGCGAAACACCGATCATATGCGGCAGATCGGTGGAGTCCGACTCGGCGAAAATCCCAGCAACCGAGTCGGCATCGTGCGCCTTCATATGCGCCACAATCAAAGTTCGATGCACTTCGACCTCCGCAGGCAGCCGGAGTTGGCTGTTGTTGGCAACACTGCCAACTCGGCCTAGAAGAGCACTCGAAGTGTCATGGATTGCTTTTTCGGGAAAGCGGATACACGCAGATGAGATGGTTCGCGCCCGAACTCCGGCCGAACACCAGGCGGAGGTCTTGGCCCAGGTGGTGGGCGGTGCAGGTGGCCTGCTGGGCGAGCCCGACGATGGTGTCGCAGTCCAGGCTGGGCGCGAAGCGGCGGCCGGGGCCGATGCGGTGGGACCGGGTTCCACCCGCCGCGGGGATGGTTTCGATGCGCTTGTCCGCGAGATCCCGCTCCGCTATCCGGAAATCGGCGGAGTCCACCGTGAACCGGTCCCAGAAAAGGCCGCGCCCGAGATCCTCCGGCAGCCCGAGACAGGACTGCACGGTGACCTCGGCGCTGTCCCTGCGCACGGTCACCACGGCGGAGGTGTCGAACGGGAGGAAGCGTTGCAGCCGAATCACCATGCGGTCGCCCGCGTCCGCGGTCCGCGCGGCGGTCGCGGCGAGCTCGGTGATGGCGTCCACACAGGACTGCCAGTTGAGGTTGAGCAGCGGAGGGCCGATCCGGCGGTCTCCGCCGGGCCGCACCAGCCAGCAGCTCAGCGTGGCGGTGCCCAGCAGCCGGGCGGCCACCGCCGCCAGCCAGCCCGCGGAGCGGTCGGCACCCGCGAATCGGGTGAGCATGCCGACGGTGCCGATCAGCACGAACGTCTGCGGCACGGTGAGCAGTTCGGCGGTCGCGGCCAGCGTGGAGAGCCCGATGCCCACCTGGCTCGCCGACGCGCACAGCGGATCGTGCAGTGGCAGCATGCGAACGGCCGCCTGGTACCCCTGGGAAGTCATGTCGCCCCTGTTCCCCGGCTCCGGCGGGCCGCGTTGCCCGTGCGGAGGTGTCAGGCGCGGCCACCCGGCGCTGGGGGAAGGAGCCGGGTGACCGCGCCTACGCAGCGGTCAGCTGGTACGTGCCAGCAGACCGGAGAGAACGGCCGTGACGCGCTCGGTCGCCTCGGCGGATGCCGCGGAGTCGACGCGCCAGGCCACCACCCCGTCGGGCCGAACCAGCAGCGCCCCGGCCGGTCCGGCGCCGGTGGCCTCGGCGAAGCGGCCCTTGACGTCGACCAGCGCGAGTTCGTCCTGGCTGCCCAGGTGGTAGGCCTCCAGGCTGATACCGAGGGACTTCGCCGCGTCCGTCGCGGCCTTGGCCCAGCCCTCGCCCTGCGGCCCGGCCAGCACCAGGAAGTGCCGCCCGATCAGGTCGAGGCTGGACAGCGACTCGCCCTTGCGCTCCAGCTCCAGGTGCGGCAGGCGGGTACCGGGCGTGCCGACCGGCCGGGTGCCCTCGTACGGCGGGGCGTCCTCGGATGCGGGCTCGGCGCCGGGCACGGCGGCCGAACGGTAGCGGTAACCGAAGATGAGGATCCGGTCGTCGAAGATCTTCTCCGCCAGCCCCTCGTCGCCGAGGAACTGGTGGCCCGCGCGCAGCAGCGCCTGGTCGACGGTCATCGCCGCGACCGGCCTGCGCTCGGTGTCATAGCTGTCCAGCAGGCCTTCCCCGGCGTGGCCGTTGATCACCGCGGCGAGCTTCCACGCCAGGTTGTGCGCGTCGTGCATGCCGGTGTTGGCACCGAAAGCACCCGCGGGCGGCATCACGTGGCCCGCGTCGCCCGCCAGGAACACCCGGCCCTCGCGGAAGCGGTCCGCGGTGTAGCCCGCGACCTCCCAGGGCAGTGCCTGGATGATCCGCGGCTGGAGGTCCGGCACGCCGACGGCCTTGCGGATGGCGCGGATGCAGCGCTGCTCGGTGTAGTCCTTGGCGGACTGGCCCTTGGCCGGGTCGAACGGGATGTGCAGCTGCCAGCGGTCGCCGGGGCCGTAGGAGATCTCGTCCACCGGGTTGAGCACCGCGCCCGCGGGCTCGTCGACGTGGCAGAGGAAGAACGTGCGGCCACGCAGCGGCTCGGAGAGGTCGGCCTCGAACAACACGTTCATGATGTGCGCCATGCCGCGCACGCCGTAGGTGGGGATGCCCAGGTTCTCGCGGATCACGCTGCGGCCGCCGTCGGCGGCGACCAGGTAGCGGGCCCGCACGGTGGAGGTCTCCCCGTCGACGGTGCGCAGGGCGGCGGTGATCCCGTCGCCGTCGTCGGTGTACTCGGTGAGCTCGACGCCGAAGCGGATGTCGGCGCCCAGTTCCACCGCGCGGGCCCGCAGGATCGGCTCCAGCCGGTGCTGCGCGCAGAGGCTGTAGGGGGCGGGGCTCAGGTCGGCGAATGCCACGTGCGACACCGCGAGGTGCTCGGGGTCGTAGCGGCCCTTCTCGGCGCCCGCGAGGCTCTCCGTCTTGAGCACGTCGCGGTAGGCGGCGGTGTCCGGGCCCGCGGCGTCGACCTGCTCCAGCAGGCCGACCTCGCCGAGCATCTCCATGGTGCGCGGGTTGTAGCCCCACGCCCTGGGGTGCTCGCCCATTTCCTTGCGGCGTTCCACCACGGTCGCCTTGACGCCGTGCCACGCCAGGAACATTGCGGTGGTCAGCCCGACCAGGCTGCCTCCGACGATCAATACCGGCACATTCTCATCCGGCTCGGGCATCACTGTCTCCCTCAGAATTGTTTGATCACAACAGACAGCCGATCTGGCGGAACTCATGTCTGCGGTTGTTTGAATCTCACGGGCAGCTTGAAAATCAGCAGAAGGCTGAGCAGCAGCACGCCGAGTTCGTAGAACAACGTTTTGACCAGCGTCGACGTGTAGGCGGCCGGATCGGCGTTCTCAGGCAGCAGCACGAAGAACACCACGCTGATCAGTGCGATACCGAGCGCGGTGCCGATCTGCAACGCCGTGGACAGCAGGCCGGAGGCCGAGCCCGCGTCCTCGGTGGGGACGCCTGCCAGCACCAGGTCCATCAGCGATGGCGCCACCAGGCCCATCCCTGCCCCCGTCACGGCCAAGCCCGGGGCGAGCTGCCAGCTGGTGATCGCTCCACTGTGGATGGACAGCTCCACCATGAGCAGCGCGATGCCCACTGCCATGGTGGCCACGCCGATGAGAAGCAGCTTTCGGCCCAGTTTCGGGGCGAGCGCGATGCCGATCCCGGAGGTCACCATGATCGCGATGGGCCAGGGCAGCGAGGTGAGGCCGGTGTCCAGCGTGGAGAAGCCGAGGCCGGTTTGCAGCACGATGGTGTAGATCAGGAAGAACGAGGAGATCCCGGCGAACAGCGTGATATGCAGGGCCAAGCCCGCGCTGAACGCCTTGTTGCGGAACAGCTCCATCGGGACCAATGGTGAGGAACGTTTGCGCTCGTAGTTCGCGAACCGGGCGAACACCGGGACCGACAGCGGCAGCAGCACCAGCAGCCACCACGGCCAGCGCAGCGTCGGGCCCTCGATCAGCGGGAACATCAGCAGCAGCAGGGCGGCGGTGATGAGGCCGACGCCGCCGAGGTCCAGCCGCAGCGGCCGCTCGGAGCGCGACTCGGGGATGACCAGCGCGCCGACGACGAGGATGAGCAGGCCGACCGGGATGTTGACCAGGAAGATCCAGCGCCAGCCCAGTCCGGCCACGTCACCGTCGATGAGCAGACCGGCGATCAGCGGGCCGCTGACGTTGGCCACGCCCGCCATCGCGCCGTAGGCGGCCAGCGGGGCGCCCCTGCGGTCCGGCGGGAAGCTCACCTGGATCACAGACAGCACCTGCGGCACCATCAACGCGGCCATCGCGCCCTGCAACACCCGCGCCGCGATCAGCATGGCCGCGCTGTCGGCGAGCCCGCAGAGCAGGGAGGCGGCCACGAATCCGGCGACGCCGAGCAGGAACAGCCGCTTGCGGCCGTAGATATCGCCGAGCCTGCCGCCGGTGACCAGCCCCAGCGCGAAGGCCAGCACATAGCCGGCCACCATCCATTCCACAGCGGCCGCCGAGGCGTGCAGGTCAGCCTGGATCACCGGGGTCGCCAGGATGATGATCCCCGCGTCGAGAAAGTCCATGAACCCGGCGAGCAGCACCGTCACCAACACGGTGACCCGGCTGCGGACCGCGGGTTCGGCGATGGCCGTGCTCATCCCATTCCTCACTTTCGCCAAGAATCTTGGTTACTAAGAAACTTAGCAGCTGGCAGGTTGGGGTGGAAGCGCTTGTCGGCCGGCTTCCAGTGGCGTTCGAGCCGATCCCCAGCGGGCGTTGTGAGCCTCTAGACGCCGAAAACCGCCGTACACATGGGGAGAGATGTGAAGACGCTCGGACTCGAAGGAAAGCGTGCGCTGGTCACCGGCGGCACGCGTGGGGTCGGCCGGGCGGTTTGCCTCGCGCTGGCCGGTGCCGGTGCCCAGGTCGCCGCCTGCTACCGGCGTGACAAGGAGGCGGCCAAGCAGTTGGCCGCCGACCTCGACGCACTCGGCGCCAAGCACCTCGTGGTGCAGGCCGACATCACCGCGACCGAGGACGTCGACCGGCTGGCGCGGGAGGTCGGCGAGGTTTTCGGCGGCCTGGACGTGCTGGTCAACAACGCCGGAGTGGACGGCCACGGGCCGTACGATGAGCTGCCCATCGAGGAGTGGAACCGGCTGATCGGCACCAACCTCACCGCGATGCACGTGGTCACCCAGACCGTGCTGCCGCTGCTGGCCGAGGGCGCCTCGGTGGTCAACATCGGCGCCGCGGTGGCCTCCCGCGGACGCCAGTTCAAGGTGCACCACACCGCGGCCAAGGCAGGCGTGCTCGGGCTGAGCCGCTCACTGGCCAAGGAGCTCGGCGGCCACGGCATCCGGGTCAACACGGTCGCCCCCGGCATCGTCGAGGACGAGCCGGGCGCGGGCCTGCCGCCGCAGGTCCACCAGCAGCTGGTGAAGCTCACCGCGCTGGGCAGGCTGGCCACCCCCGCCGATGTGGCGGGTGCCGTGGCATTCCTCGCGGGCGACCTCGCCCGCTACATCACCGGCGCGACGCTGACCGTCGACGGCGGCATCTGAAGTCCAGTCACAGTTGCTAAGGGAGTTGTTCTGACATGCCGTACGCAGCGATCACCTACAAGGTCAAGCCCGGTTACGAGGAGGAGATCGCCAAGATCTTCGGCGAGTTCAAGCGCGCCAGCTCGCCGGTGCTGCTCAACGAGGCGGGCGAGGAGGTCGGCAAGCTGCTGGGCACCGGTGTCTTCATCAGCGGCGGCACCATGGTCCGCTTCATCCACTACTCCGGCGGCGACCTGGAGGACATCGGCCGCCACATGGCCAAGCAGCCCGGCGTGCACGAGGTGGAGGAGCGGCTCAAGCCCTACCTGGCCGAAGAGCGCAACACCGCCACCGAGGAAGGCTTCCGCAACCACTTCCGCAACAGCGTGATGCGCTGCATCTCGCAGCTGTCGCTGGACACGCTGCCCGGCTACGCGGGCGCGGCCAAGTGACGGCGGTGGCCACCGCCCGGCTCGCGATCCTGGGCCTGGGCAACATGGGCGGCGGCGTCGCGCACCACCTGGTGGAGTCCGGCTTCGAGGTGACGGTCTACAACCGCACCGCGGAGCGGGCCGCCCCGGTGGTCGCGGCGGGCGCCGTACTCGCGCCCAGCGTCCCGGAGGCGGTGGCGCAGGCCGATGTGGTGCTGCTCAGCCTGGCCGACGAGAACGCCGTGGAGCAGGTGCTCCGCGCCGCGCTGCCCGCGCTGAAGCCCGGCGCCACCGTGGTCGACTGCTCCACGGTGTCGCCCCGCTTCTCCCGCAAGCTGTCCAAGCTGGCGGCGCTGGCGGGCCACCGCCGCATCGAGGCCTGCCTGATCGGCAACCCCATGCAGGCCCGCCAGGGCCAGCTGCGGGTACTCGCCGCGGGCGCGGAGTCCGATGTGGACGCCGTCCGCCCCGTGCTCACCGCAGCAGGCCGCGAACTGGTGTACCTGGGCCCGGTAGGCAACGCCGCCACCCTGAAACTGGTGCTGAACCTGCTGCTCGGCGCCCAGGTCGCCTCCTTCGTCGAGGCCCTCTCCTACGGCGAGAAGGCAGGCCTGGACCGGACAACACTGCTGGAGGCGATCACCTCCACCACCGGCTTCGCCTCGGAGGTGATGCGGTTCCGCGCGAACTTCATCCGCTCCGGCCAGTACGAGCCCGCCGCGTTCCGCACGGTGTTGATGGCCAAGGACATGCGCCTGGCCCTGGAAGACGCGGCCGCCCTAGGCGCCGAAATGCCCGTCATCGCCCGCACCGCAGAACGCTTCAACGCGGCGGTCGCGGCAGGCCACGGCGACAAGGACGCCGCGGTGATCATGGAGCTGCACAACTGAGATCGCAGAAGGAGCCCGCGGGTCGATGATGGCGCCATCATCGACCCGCGGGCTCGCGTTCGCGTGCGCCCCAAGCGAGCAGGCCGCAACCGCCCGCCAACAAGACGGCCGCCGAGCCGATCCCGGTGAGCATCGCGACCGTCAGCGAGCCCACCCCGATCGTGCCGACGACCGTCAGCAACGCGGCGATCCGCAGGGCGGGCGGACCGCTCTCGTGAGCGGGCCACCCGAGCCAGCAGTCGGCCTGCCTGCGGAGAAAGGCATTCGCCCGATGGGCGTGCCGCCGGATGGTGTGCATTTCCCTCGGTTCCGCCGAACTGTCCTCGCCTATTCATCATCCTGGCTGCGACAGCACATCGGTCCGTCTCCGCCCGCCGCTGCGTCGAGTGGTCGACGACATCGATGAAGTGCACGTTCCGGAAACAGGTAAATGCGGGTGATCGGCTCTACTCACCATCTGGTCGACCGCTCACCGTTAAACATCCCCCATTGGCCGACCGGCGTATGCGAATGCTCGTGCAGAATCTGGTGCACCGGAATCTGCACCAACCAGAAGACGCGCGGAAAGGCGGGCGAGGGGTCGCTCGCCCGCCTTCCGTGTGTGATGTCAGCCCGTGATCGAGAGGATGCGGTCATCCTCCGGGGCGGGCTGGCCCCACTGGTTGTCCTTGTTGGACGTGCTCACCCAGAGGCTGCAGCCGTCGGGAGCGGGCAGCACGGTGCGGAGGCGGCCGTAGGTCTCCTGGAAGAGGGCCTGCTGGTCGCCGATGGTGCCGTCGCCGTTCAGCTTGATCTTCCACAGGCGCTCGCCGCGCAGGGCGGCCATGTAGATGTGGCCCTTGTAGATCGCGATGCCGCTGGGCGAGGCCTCCAGGTGGTCCCAGGTGCGCAGCGGCTCGGTGAAGCCCTTGTTCTGGTTCTCTGGAGCGCAGAAGCCCTCGCAGATCGGCCAGCCGTAGTTGGCGCCGGGCTTGATGCGGTTCATCTCGTCGATGTCATCGCCGATCTCGGAGGCGTACACCCTGCCCTCGCGGTCCCAGGCGATGCCCTGGACGTTGCGGTGACCCATGCTGTACACCAGCGAGCCCGGGAACGGGTTGCCGCGGGCGGGCTTGCCGTCCAGGGTCATCCGCAGGATCTTGCCGCCCAGCGACTTCTGGTCCTGCGGCGACGACGCCACCGTGCCGTCGCCGGTGGTGGCCCACAGGTTTCCGTCGGGGCCGATGGCCAGCCTGCCGCCGTTGTGGAACTGACCGCGCGGGATGCCGGTCACGAGCGGCTGCGGCTCGCCGCCGAGGCGGAGCTTGGAGATGCGGTTGTCCTCCTTGGTGGCGTGGTAGATGAACACCGTCCGGTCCCAGCGGTAATGCGGGGAAACGGCGATACCGAGCAGACCGCCCTCGTCGGGCAGGTTGGGGGTGGTGTCGATCTTCGGGGGCAGCGCGATGCGCTGGACCTCGGTGGTCTTGCCGTTGCGCAGCGACAGGATGCGGCCGCTGTCCCGCTCGGTGATCAGCGAACTGCCATCGGGCAGGTGCGCGACACCCCAGATGATGTCCAGCTTTCCGGTCACCATGACCGGCGCGGACGCTTCGGACTGCGCCGAGACCGGTGCGGTCACCAGTGCGGTCGCGATCGCCGTGGCGACTGCCGCGAGGACCGCGGTCACGCTCCGACGAAGTGCCATGAATACTCCTTGAAGTCGGGTTCCCCAGTTGAATTATCTTTGGGTTTCCGGCCGAACGGATAATTCCAGGTTGCACCTTGTTAGAGCGACCTCGAATTATGATCGAAAGCCGGTGGAGGTAATTATTCTGTAAGCCTTTGCCCGCCCCATGAATTTGATCGGCAGCTATCGTCGATAGCGTGCGATCGACCTGGCAATTCGACATCCGCGATCGCACCGGCAGATAAGGAGACCATGCATATGGCCGTGAACAGCGACGTTGTCCGGGACGCCGCCGCGGAGCAGGCCGCTCCAGAGGCGTGGGTCCGCCCTGAATTCACTGAAATCGAGTGCGCCATGGAGATCACCGCTTACGCTGCCCGCGCGTAGTAGTCGGTTGCTCCGGTGAACGGTGACACGCCTCCGACCTGTAAACCGGAGGGGGCGTGTCACCGCCGGGCGGAAGATGGGAGCAGGAGATGACCGAGCCGAGGACGGCCACCGAGTTCGAGTCGGCGCTGCGCGCGCTGGACCACCGCTACTGGCATGACCACCCGTTCCACCGCAGGCTGCACCTTGGCGAGCTCAGCAAGGACGAGCTGCGGCTGTGGGCGGCCAACCGCTGGTACTACCAGCGCTGCCTGCCGCAAAAGGACGCCGCCATCCTGGCCAACTGCCCGCTGCCGGAAGTGCGCAGGATGTGGCTGTCCCGCATCACCTACCACGACGGCACCGACTCGACGGGCGGCGGCGCCGAGAAGTGGATGCGGCTGGCCGAGGCCGTCGGGCTGTCCCGCGAGGAGGTCGCCGACGAGCGCTATGTGCTGCCGGGCGTCCGCTTCGCGGTGGACGCCTACGTCAACCTGGCCCGCACCCGACCGTGGACCGAGGCGGTGGCCTCCGGGCTCACCGAACTGTTCTCCCCCGGGCTGATGCGACGCAGGCTCGCCGATATGCGGGCCAGCTACCCGTGGATCGCCGAGGAAGGATTCGAGTACTTCACCGCACGGCTGGAGGTGCTCGGCAGGGAAGGCGGCAACACGCTGGAACTGGTGCTGCGGCACTGCCGGACCCGCGAGCAGCAGGATGCCGCGATCGCGGCGCTGTCCTTCAAATGCGATGTGCTGCGGTGCATCCTGGACGCCCTGGACTACGAAAGCGGGCACGGCAAGCCATGACGGCGATCGACGCATCGGCGGTGCCCGCACTGGCGCCCGGCGCCCGGCTGCGGCACGACCCGGTGCGGGGCAGCGATGTGCTGCTGTTCCCCGAGGGCGTGCTGCTGCTCAACCCCACCGCGGCCGCGGTGCTACGCAGGTTGGGTGACGGCCGCACCGTCGACGCCATCGCCGCCGACCTGCGCGAGGACTACCGGGAAGCCGAACCCGGCGCACTGCTGACGCAGACCGCCGAGCTGCTGTCGGCGCTGCGCGAGCGCCGACTGGTTCGCATCGAGGACCGAGAGAGGGAACCGTGAACGACGTCGCCCCGCCGTTCGGGCTGCTGGCCGAGCTCACCCACCGCTGCCCGCTGCACTGCCCCTACTGCTCGAACCCGCTGGAGCTGGCCCGCCGGGACGCCGAGTTGGACACCGAGACCTGGCGTTCGGTGCTGACGCAGGCCCGCGAGCTCGGGGTGCTCCAGGTGCACTTCTCGGGAGGCGAACCGCTGCTTCGCCGGGATCTGCCGGAGCTTGTCGCGCACGCCGCGGCGCTGGACTGCTACTGCAACCTGGTCACCAGCGGACTGGGGCTGACCGACGCGGTCGCCGAGGATCTCGCCGAACGCGGCATCGCCCACGTGCAGTTGTCCTTTCAGGACAGTGACCCGGACACCGCGGACCGCTATGCCGGTGCCCGCGCGCACCATCCCAAACTGCTGGCCGCCAAGGTGGTCAAGCGGCTGGGGCTGCCGCTGAGCATGAACGTGGTGCTGCACCGCGGGAACCTGGACCGCATCGCGGGCATCATCGACCTCGCCGAGCAGCTTGGCGCGGACCGGCTGGAGCTGGCCAACACCCAGTACTACGGCTGGGCGCTGCGCAACCGCAGCGCGCTGATGCCGACCAAGGAGCAGCTCGCGGCGGCCGAACCGGTGGTGAAGGCGGCCCAGGAGCGGCTGGGCGGGAGCATGCAGATCGTGTACGTGCTCGCCGACTATTACAGCGACTACCCCAAGCCGTGCATGAACGGCTGGGGCGCGCACCAGCTCACGATCTCGCCCAACGGTGACGTACTGCCCTGCCCGGCGGCCAACGTCATCGACACCCTGAAGATCGACAACGTGACCCGCACCCCGCTGCGGGAGATCTGGTACCGCTCCTCGTCGTTCAACGCCTACCGCGGCACCGACTGGATGCCGGAGCCGTGCATCAGCTGCGCCCGGCGGGACACCGACTTCGGCGGCTGCCGCTGCCAGGCGTTCCTGATCACCGGCGACGCCGGCGCCACCGACCCGGTGTGCTCGCTGTCCCCGCACCGCGACAGGATCGACCGCGCGCTCGCGGGCGCGGGCGGAGGCGCGGAGTTGGTGATGCGCCGGATCACCAGCGATCGGGGGAGTCGATGAAGGTCCTGCTGCTGGGCACCGCGGCGGGCGGCGGCCTGCCGCAGTGGAACTGCGCCTGCGAGCCGTGCGCGCTGGCCAGGGCAGGCGAGATCCCGATGCGTACCCAGGACGGCTTGGCGATCAGCGCGGACGGCACCGACTGGTACCTGGTGAACGCCTCGCCGGACATCCGGCAGCAGCTCATCGGGACCGAGGCGCTGGCCGCGGGCCCCGGTCCGCGGCAGACGCCGGTGAAGGGCGCGCTGCTCACCGACGCGGAACTCGACCACGCGCTGGGCCTGCTCCTGCTGCGGGAGAGCAACGGCCTGCGGGTGCACGCGCCCCGGCGGGTGATCGGCGCCCTGCACGAGGCGTTCCCGGTCGCGGGCGTGCTGGCCCGCTACGGCGACTGGGACTGGCAGCCCGTCGAACCCGGCGCACCGTTCACTGTGGACGGTCGTCTGGAGGTGACCGCCTTCGAGGTCAGCGGCAAGCGCCCGCGCTATGCCGCCGACCAGCCCGAAGGCACCTGGGTGGTGGCCTACCGCATCGCCGACCCGGACACCGGCGGCGTCCTCGTCTACGCCCCATGCCTGGCGACCTGGCCCGCGGGCTTCGACGCGCTGCTGGCGGACGCCTCCTGCGCGATCGTCGACGGCACCTTCCACGGCTCGACCGAGTTCGGCGACGCTACGGCCGGGGTGGTGAACAAGACGCAGGCCTCGATGGGGCATGTGCCCATCGCGGGGCCGGACGGCAGCCTGGCGGCCTTCGCCCGGCACCCGCACCTGCGTCGCGTCTACACCCACCTCAACAACACCAATCCGGCCGTGGTCGCGGGCTCCGCGCAACGCGTGGCCATCGAATCAGCGGGGGCCGAGGTGCTGGACGACGGCACCCTGCTGACGCTGTGAATTCCTCACCCGCCGATCGCCCGCTCCCGCGATGGTCAACGGTCCTTCCTGGCGACGACTAACACGTCATGGTCACCGATCGGCGTCATGGCGACCTCGCCGAAGCCCGCCGTGCTTAGCCAGCCCTTGCATTCCGCCGCGGTGTACTCGGACCCGCCCGGGGTGACCAGCAGCATGTCCATGCTGATCACGGTGCTCCACAGGTCGGTCGGCTCCTCCTCGAGAAGCTGGTCGTAGATCAGCAGGGCGCCGCCGGGGCGGATCGCGTGGAACGCTTTGGTGATCAGCTCCTGCCGCTGCTCCGGCGCCCAGTTGTGCAACACGTGCCCCATGATCAGCACCTCGCCCTCGGGCAGCGGATCGGTGAAGAAATCCCCGCCGTGGTAGCACATGCGGTCGGTGGTGCCGAGGTCGGCCATGTGGTCGTCGAAGGCCGGTTCGATCGGCGGCAGGTCGAAGACGCAGCCCTTGAGATGGCTGTGCGCCTTGATGATCTGCGCTAGCAGGTTCCCGCGCGCCCCGCCGACGTCCACCACGGTGCGGACGTCGCGGAAGTCGAACCTGGTGGCGATCTGCGGCCCGAGCGGAGCGTTGACCGAGTCCATCATGGCCAGGAACCGGCGGAGCTGACGCGGGTCGCGCATCATCTTCGCGAAAGCGTCGCCCTGCGCGGCGTCGACCTGCGGTTCACCGGTGCGCAGCGCCTCGGTGAGCCTGCCCCAGGCCGGGTAGAGCAGGCGGTTCGCCCGGTCCAGGAAGCCACCTGCGTAGTTCGACTTGTTCCGGTCGAGGTAGCGGCCCGCCGACTCGCTGTTGCGGTAACGGTTCGCCTCCCTGGTCAGCAGACCCATGGTGGTCAGCGCGGTGAGGAAGTCGCGGGTCCCGCGGGGGTGCAGCGCAAGCCGCTCCCGCAGTTCGTCCTCGGTGGCGGGCGCCTCCGCGAGGGTGGTGAACACGTTGAGCTCCAACGCGGTCAGCACGATCTTGGCCTCGCAGAACGCGGTGCCCAGCCGGTGAATCGCCGACGGGCTCGAAACCCCGGCGCCGACGAAATGTTTGACATCAGCCATCGAATTTCTCCTTGCGGGAATGGTTGATCCTTACTTCCCACCGTGGCGCAAGGGAACTCGAAATTCATTGATTTGTATCGAATGGGGACACAAATACGATAAGGAACATATGTGGATTGGACGTAAATACGAAATACCGTAAGGTCCGTCAAGACCTTACGGTATTTGTGGGTTTTCGTTTTCAGCCCGCGTACCGCTCCAGGACGGGAACCACCGCCGCGGGCAGGGGCTTGTCCTCCAGCTGCCCGCGCAGCTTCTCCGCCGCGGACCGGAAGCCGGGAGTCGCCAGCACGTCGTGCAGCGCCGAGACCACGGTGCCGTCGGCGATCTCCTCGGCGGTGAGCACCCGGCCCGCGCCCGAGGCGGCCAGCTGACGGGAGTTGAAGCGGTGATCCGGCAGCACCGGCGCCACCGCGAGTTGCGGCAGTCCGTGCAGCAGGCCGTTGAGAATGGTGCCCGCACCACCGTGGGAGATCACCGCCGAACAGGTCGGCAGCAGGTGCTCCAGCGGAGCCGACTCGGCCACGTACACCCCGTCGGGCAGGTCCGCCAGCAGGTCGCGGCGCTGGTGCCCGGCCACCACGGCCAGCACCTCGACGCCCGAGTCGGCGATTCCGCGGATCACCTCGCCCATCAACGAGCGCGCGGGGTCGAGGCGGCCGATGGTGGTGCCCCAGCTGATGCACACCCGCGGCTTGGCGGGCGCGGGCAACGCGGGCGGCAGCACGCGGTAGGCGTTGTGCGGCAGGTAGCGGATGTCCTGGCGGTTCGCGACCGGCTTGGCGACCTGCATGCCCGCCGGGCAGGCGTCCAGCGTCAGGCCCTCCCGCGGCCGGACGTCACGCAGCCCGAACCGCTCGGCGATGGGCGACAGCACCTCGACGTCCACATCGGACATACCCTCCATCGCGGCGACGTTGGACAGGATGTCCGCGCCCCACGGGAACCGCACCAGCCTGGCGTCGACGGCCTTGGCCGCCAACGCGCCGACGAAGGCGGTGGGCTCGGTGATCACCAGGTCCGGCCGCCAGTCCCTGGCCAGCGCGATGGTGTCCTCGGCCATGACGTCGGCAAGCTCGGCGAACATCCGGATGGCGCGCGGGATCTTGCGGACGCCGTCGGGACCGGGTTTGCCCGCGGCGCCGGGGCCCGCGGGCGGGTTGATGATGAGCTTGCGGAAGGCCTCCTCCATGTCCAGGTCGTGACCGACCGGGACGAAGTGCATTCCGGAGTCGGTGACCACCTCGGCCAGCCCCGGCTGACTCGCCACCCGCACCTCGTGCCCGGCCGACCGCAGGGCCCAGGCGAGCGGAACCATCGGGTAGTAGTGCGTGGGCCACGCCCAGCTTGTGATGAGCACTCGCATGCCAGGCGACGCTAGGCACCCGCGGTGGTGACCGGCTCGAAGTGGCGTCCAGTCCCGGCGGTCCACGGGTCTTCGAGCCGCGCTCTAGCCCCGCTGTGTTGCATTCGCGCCGGACGAGTAGGCGAGCCGCAGGGAGGGGCCTGAACGGATATGGACGTAGGTGTTGGACTTCCGTCGATGATTCCGGGGGCGACCGGGAACCAGGTCGTGGAATGGGCCAGCCGGGCCGATGAGCTCGACTTCTCCACCCTTGGCGTGCTGGACCGGCTTGTGTACGACAACTATGAGCCGCTGGTCGCGCTGGCGGCGGCGGCCGCGGTGACGGCACGGATCCGGTTGGCCACCACGATCCTCATCGCGCCGTACCGAGCCGATGTGCCGGTGCTGGCCAAGCAGGCCGCCTCGATCGACAGGCTTTCCGGCGGACGGCTGGTGCTCGGCATGGCCGCGGGCTTCCGCGCCGACGACTTCGAGGCCAACGGCACCGCGCACAGTCGCCGCGGCCGGGCGCTGGACGCGATGGTGGAGCGCATGCGCGCCATCTGGGCGGGCGAGCACGACGGGCTGGACCACCCGATCGGTCCGGTGCCGCTGAGCGGCCCGCGGCTGGTCTTCGGGGGGCACTCGGAGAACGCGGTGCGTCGCGCGGGCCGCTGGGGTTGGGGCTGGGTCGCGGGCGGCTCGTCGCCGCGTGGATTCGAGACCGTGCTGGAGCAGGCCCGCGAGACCTGGTCGGCGCAGGGCGTGACCACCGAGCCGCGCAAGCTCGCGGTCGGCTACTACGCCTTGGGCGACAACGCCGAGGCGCACACCGGCCGGTTCCTACAGGACTACTACGCCTTCCTCGGGCCGCAGTTCGCCGGGAAGGTCGCGGCGGGCGCGCTGAACACCGAGGCGAAGGTCGCGGGCGCCATCGAGCGCTACGCGGCCGCGGGCTGCGACGAGCTGATCCTGCTGCCATGCAGCCCCGATCCGGAGCAGGTCGACCTGCTGGCCAAGGTGCGGGATGCGGGATGAGCGGACAACGCACCGCCCTGGTCACCGGCGCCACCGGTGAGCTGGGCACCGCGATCGCGACCCGGCTCGCCGAGATGGGGCACCGGATCGTGCTGGCGGCCAGGGACACCGAAGCGGTGGCCGCCATCGCCAAGGATCTCGCCGAGCGGACCGGGGCGCCGACCGACTGGGTCGCACTCGAGGTCACCGACGCGAGTTCGGTGGACGCCGCACGCGACTCGGTCGGCGCGGTGGACATCCTGGTCAACAACGCCGGGGTGCTGCTGGACGCTGGGCACGACGCGGCGACCGTGGCCATGGACCTGGTGGAGCGGACGCTGGCGGTGAACACCCTCGGCGCCTGGCGGGTGGCGCAGGCGTTCCTGCCGGGCATGCTCGAGCGCAGGTGGGGCCGCATCGTGAACATCTCCAGCGGCACCGCCTCCTTTGCCTACGGGCTGTTCGGCGGCGCGCCGGGCTACGCGGTGTCCAAGACCGCGCTCAACGCGCTCACCGTGCTGCTCGCCAAGTCCACACAGGACACCGGGGTGCTGGTGAACGCGATCAACCCCGGCCGGGTGCGCACCCGGATGCAGCCCGACGCGCAGCGGCTGCCCGCCGAGGCCGCCGAGGACATCGCGCGGGCCGCGACGCTGCCCGACGACGGTCCCAGCGGCAGCTTCTTCCGCGCCGGTCTCGACGTCATGGGGTGGTGAGCGGTGTCCGATGTGTTGGGCGTGATCGTGCTGCTGGGCAGCGGGGTGACCGCGGGCGTGCTGTTCGCGGTCGCGTTGAGCGTGGTGCCCGCGATGGCCGCGATGGAGCGGCCGATGTACGTGCGCGCGCACAAGCTGCTCGGCCGCAACTGGGACCCCACGATGCCCGTCATCGTGTTGAGTTCGTTCCTGGCCGATGTCGTGCTGGCGTTCTTCGCGCCGAATGGAACCAGCCGGGTGCTGTTCGGCGTCGCAGCTGTGCTGATGCTGGGGGTGTCCGCCGTCTCCCACCTGGCCAACGTTCCGCTGAACAAGGCCGTGAAAGGCATGGACGACGGCGACATTCCGGATGACTGGTACGACCCGAGGCCGCTGTGGCGCAGGTGGAACCTGCTCCGCACCTCCCTTGCGGTACTCGGACTCGGACTCAACGGAATAGCAGTGACGCTGCTGTAGGAATCAGAATGGGGCGAGCAAGATGAATTCCGAGTTGGGGCGGAGGCGGCTGCTGAAAGGTGGTGCGCTCGGTGTGCTGGGGGCATTGGTCCTCGGCAGCGGCGCGCGGGCGGGCATCGTCGCGCATCCGGTGGTCGGGAACTGGCGGGTCACGGCGTACCGCGAGGACGGGGTCACCGAGAAGGACATGCCGTTCAAATTCGGCACCGATTACAGCCTGCGGTGCACGACCGTCGAAGGCAGGGCGGGCACCGGAAAATGGGAGCCGATCGACGGCTCCGCGGTCGCCACGAGCTTTCGCTCCGACCTGGTCGATGACAGCGGGAAAATCATCGGCGAGATCCGCGTCGAACAAGACCTCGCCGTGACCTCAACTGCTCTCAAAGGCAGCGCCGTCGGCCGGGCCTACGACCTCAAAGGCAACCTCCTGCGCACGGTGAACAGCAAGGTCACCGGCACGCGCGTCTGACAAACAAATACTTCACCGCGCTTTTATGGTTTCGTGACCATAAAAGCGCGGTGATTCATGTGGGAACACAACAACTCAATTCAATAAACAATGTGACACTTTTTGAAAGGACCGAAACGAATGTCTTCTCCCGACGTCAACCGCCGCGGACTGTTCAAGGTCGGTGCCGCCGTGGGCACTGCGGCCGTGGCGGGCGCCGCGCTGGCCTCCCCCGCCGCCGCCGTCGAGGACCCCGCCCCCAGCCCCGACGGGATCGGCAAGGGCGCGCACCCCGTCGTCGGCAACTGGGTCACCAAGGCGACCCGCGAGGACGGTGTCGTCGAGCCCGGCATGCTGTTCAACTTCCGGGGCGACGGCACTTTCCTCTGCTCCAACGTGGACGGCCACCCCGGCATCGGCACCTGGCGCTCGACCGGCGCGAACACCGCCGCGCTCACCTTCCGGGCGCAGCTGTTCAACGACCAGGACGTCATCTTCGGCGACATCCGCATCCAGCAGAACATCACCGTCTCCAGCAACTCCCTGACCGGATACGGCCAGGGTTCCGGCTACGACCTCTCCGGCAGGCTGCTGCTCACCGCCAAGACCCGCCTGGAGGGCAACCGCTTCTGACCGGCGATGTCATCCCTGCCGCCAAAGAATCCAGCGAGCTCAAGTACGCGGAGACGTACTCAAGCCCGCTGGATTCTTCTTTGCGAACTACAGGTCCACCACGACGCGGTCGCTGGTGGCGCGGGAGACGCACGGGTACCAGATGTCGGTGCGCTCGCGCTCGTCAGGATCGAGCACGTCGTCGCGGTGCTCCGGAACGCCGCCGAGGAGCCTGACCTCGCAGCTTCCGCAGACGCCGTCCTCGCAGGAGGCCGAGAGGTTCGGCACGATGCTGCGCATCGCCTCCAACGCGCTCTTGTCGGCGGGCACCCGCACGACATCGCCGCTCCGGGCGAACTCCACGTCGAACGCCGTGTTGTCGGCGGGGTCGTACTCCTTGCTGCTCGCGCTGAAGCGCTCCAGGTGCAGCTTGCCCTGCGGGCAGGCGGCGGGCATGAGCTCCTCGACGCCGTCCATCAACGCGTCCGGGCCACAGCAGTACACCGCGACGCCGGGCGGGGTGTTGCCCAGGTAGCTCGTCAGGTCCGGACGCGAGCGCTCATCGCGCGGGAACAGGGCGATGTTCGCCGCGCCGTAGGACATCAGCTCGTCGATGAAGGCCATCGTCTGCCTGGACCGTCCGATGTAGACCAGCCGCCACCATGCGCCGCGGGCGGCAAGCTCGCGGATCATGGGCACGAACGGGGTGATGCCGATGCCGCCCGCGATGAACAGGTATCCGGGGGCCTCCAGCAGCGGGAACTTGTTGCGCGGCCCGCGGATGGCCAGCTTCTGGCCCTGCTTCAGGTTGTGGATCTCGATCGAGCCGCCGCGGCCCTCGGGTTCGCGGAGCACCGCGACCCGGTAGCAGGACCGGTCGGCCGGGTCGCCGTGCAGCGAGTACTGCCGCACCTTGCCCGAAGGCAGCACCAGGTCGATGTGCGCACCCGGCTCCCAGGGGTGGACCGGCTTGCCCTTGGGATCGGCGATCCGCACGCTCACCACGTCGCGGGCGACCGTGTTGATCTCGCTCGCCACCGCGGGGCGGTCGTTGCTCTTGGCCTTCTTCGCCCAGCTGGTGCGGCCCCACGGCTTGTAGACGGAGATGACGGCGGCCGCGGCCAGCATGATGAACATCAGCGGCGCGCCCAGGACCAGTTGGAAGCCGGGGCTGCCCGGGTCGCCGCCGCCCGCCTTGGCGGTCCGCTCCAACGCGTCCTGCACGTTGGGGTGGGTGAAGGTGAAGGCGCTGATGAAGATGAGCAGCGTCATCGCCCACTTGACGATGATCCACCAGTGGGTGATCAGACCCCAGGGCGTGCCGGTGGCGAGCAGAATGCCGGTTACGGCGGAAAACACACTGGTGATGGTGATGATCGTTTCGTCGAAGACATACATCGCCATGTAGCCGCCCTCGGCGATCCCGGGGTCGGTCGTGTAGTACGCCATGATCGCCAGGGTGACCATCGCCAGCGACACCCCGGCCCAGGAGACCGACGCGGTCACGTGGATGGCCAGCGTCAGCTTCCGCGCCCGCGGGCTGAGCTCGAACTTCTTTTTCTTCTTCTTCGGCGGCCCTGCCGCCGGAACAGCCGTCGGACGCTCCGCTACTGACGTTGACATGACACTCAGATCCCCCTGCGCATCTCATTAACCAGGTAAGCCGTTTAGTGATCAGTTCTCTTAGATGCTGAGTGTTTCAGCATACGAGCTACCGGGCCAGTCGGTATGGGCGATTTCCGGGAGATCTCAGGGTGCCCCTAGGGACTCCAGGATCGCTGGACGGCGGCTCTAGCCGTCGCGATGAAGCTCGCGGGCGGAGGTGCGTCATGGTCACGCAGGACATCGCCGAAGAACGCACGTTTCTCGGTCAGCCCCGGTACTTCGGCATGCTGTTCGTGGTCGACATGTGGGAGCGTTTCAGCTTCTACGGGATGACCGCGATCCTCTACCTGTACCTGGTCGCGGGCCCGGCCGAGGGCGGCCTCGGCATGGACCCGGGCACGGCCACCGCCCTGTTCGGCATGTACATGGGCCTGGTGTTCATGGCCGCGCTGCCGGGCGGCTGGGTCGCGGACCGCATCCTCGGCGCCCGCCGGGCGGTGCTCTGGGGCGGCGGTCTGATCGCCTGCGGCCACTACTCGCTGAGCATCCCGGTGACCGGTTCGCTGTTCGTCGGCCTCGGCTTCATCATCATCGGCACCGGTCTGGTCAAGCCCGCGTTCGCCGCGCTGGTGGGCAGCGTCCACGAGGGGCAGAACGAGAAGCGGGAGGCCGCCTTCTCGCTGTTCTACATGAGCATCCAGATCAGCGCGCTGGTCGCGCCGGTCGCCGTCGGCTATCTCGGCGAGAAGATCAACTGGCACCTCGGCTTCGGTCTCGCGGCGATCGGCATGACCGTCGGCCTGATCCAGTACGCGGCGGGTATGAAGCAGCTTGGGCCCATCGGCGACCGGCCGGTCAACCCGGTCGACCCCGCAGTGGTGCGCGGGCTGGCCAGGCGGACCGGGCTGGTTTTCGCCGCCGTGATCGCGGTGTACGCCGTCGACATCGCCGCAGGCACGTTCCAACCCGTGCACCTACTGGCGCCGCTGGGACTGCTGACGCTCACGGTGCCCGTGGTCTACCTGCGCAAACTGCGCCGCGAACCCGCGCTGACCGAGGGTGACCGGCGCAGGCTCGGCGCCTTCACCTGGCTGCTGCTTGGCTCATCGGTGTTCTGGATGCTCTACGCGCAGAGCGGCTCGGTGCTGAGCCTGTTCGCCAAGGAGTACACCGACCGGTCGGTGCTCGGGTTCACGGTGCCCGCCAGCTGGTTCCAGTCTGCGCATCCGCTCTACATCCTCGCGCTGGCGCCGGTGTTCGCCTGGCTGTTCGTGCGGCTGGGCAAGCGGGTCGCCGCGCCCGCCAAGTTCGCGGGCGCGCTCGCCTGCGCGGGCGCGAGCTTCCTGCTGCTGTCGGTGGCCGCCTCGATCGCCGTCGCGGGCGAGGCGGTCTCGCCCGGCTGGCTGCTCGTCGCCTACTTCATCCAGGTGTGCGGTGAACTCGCGCTGGCGCCGGTCGGGCTGGCGCTGGCCGCCGCCGTGGCGCCCAAGGACTTCACCAACCGCTACCTCGGGGTGTTCTGGCTCTTCGCCGCGGTCGGTGCGGCCGTCGGTGGCATGCTCGGCCAGGCGGGCCAAGCGCTGGGGCTGCCGCTGTACTTCCTGGTGCTCGGTGCCTTCACCGGCTGCTGCGCGGTCGCGATGGCATTGGCCGCCCGGTCGTTGCGGCGCGCGCTGGAGGATCAGCCGGAGTCCAGCGCGCCGCGGCTGTAGTAGGTGAACAGCAAGGCCCGCACGGTGGTCAGCACGGGGACCGCGATCAGCGCCCCGACGATGCCCGCCAGCAGCACCCCGAGGCTGACCGAAAGCACCACCGCCAGCGGGTGCAGCCGCACCGCGGTGCCGAGCAGGAACGGCTGCAGCAGGTTTCCCTCCATGACCTGCACGCCGACCACGATCGCCAACACGATCAGCGCCGTGATCGGACCGCCGGATACGAAGGCGACCAGCACGGCGGCCAGGCCGGAGACGAACGCCCCGATGTAGGGCACGAAGCCGCCGAGGAACACCAGTGCCGCCAGCGGGAACACCAGCGGGATGCCCATGATCGCGAGGCCGATGCCGATCGCGATCCCGTCGATCAGGGCGACGGCCACGGTGGCGCGCACGTAGGCGACCAGGGCCTGGAAGGCGTTGGAGGCGGCGATGTCGATGCGGGTCCGGTAGTCCGGGGAGATGGGGCGCAGCGCGAACGTCCAGATGCGGCGGCCGTCGTAGAGGAAGAAGAACAACACGAACAGCGACAGCAGCATCCCGGTGACGATCTCCCCCACCCCGGAGAACAACGTCATCGCGTTCGAGGTCATCGACACGTCCTGGAGCCAGTCCACCGCCTGGTCGGCGACCTGGCTCACCTGCTGCGAGGTCATGTGCAGCGGGCCCTGCGCCAGCCAGTCCCGGATCTCGCGGATCGACTCGCCGATCTTGCTCTGCAGGTCGGGGAGCCCGGAGGTGAACGCGGTGACCACGAACGTCAGCAGCCCGCCGACCACGGCCAACCCGGACACCAGCACGATCACCGCCGCCAGCGCGCGGGGCATGCCGCGGCGGTCCAGCACGGACACCGCGGGGGCGAGCAGCGCCGCCAGCAGGATCGCGATGCCGACCGGGACGATCACCGGGGAGATCACAGCGAGGATGCGGCTGGCGAAGTAGAGGACCGCTCCGATCAGCAGCAGGCGCCAGCAGACCTCACCTGCGATGCGCAGCTGACGGGGCACCCTGCGTTCGTCCTCACTCACTCCTCCAGAGTGCTCCAACCGGCCCTAAGGCAAACGCCCGGGCCTGGTGAAGTTCCGGCGTCGAAGTTGCGGGCGGGTGCGCGCGGGGGAAGGCTCGGGCTCGACGTTGATTCATAAGGAGTTGAGCATCGATGGCGGCCTGTGAGGTCTGTGGCAACGAGTACTGGATGAGCTTCGACGTGCAGACGGTCAGCGGTGACAAGCACACGTTCGACTGCTTCGAATGCGCCATCCAGAAGCTCGCCCCGGTATGTGAGCACTGCAAGACCCGCATCATCGGCCACGGAGTCGAAGTGGACGGTCGGTTCTTCTGCTGTGGACACTGCGCCCGGCAGTCCGGCGACGGTGCGGCCAGCGAGATCCGCGACTCTGTCGGCGCTCGGCCCAGCTAGCGCAACCCCGGGGATCGGGCGCCGCTCACCGGATCTCCGCTCCCCAGCCGTCGTAGTCGCCGCCCTTGTCGGCGGCGAGTTGCTCGAAGGCGCGCCGGTCGTCGGTCACCGTCGCCGGGTCGAGCACGCGCCGCATACTCGCGGAGACCGCCCAGGGCAGGCTCCCGTCCTCCTCGGCGGGCAGCACCTCGGTCTCCCAGCCGGTCTGCGACAGCTCCAGCGCGGTCAGCCTGGCCACCTTCTCCGACGGCAGGTGCAGCAGGTGGTCCACCACCGTCGGCTGGTCAAGCCGCAGACCGAACTTGCGCAGCGTGATCAGCAGTTCTCGGTCGTCGAGGCCGACATTGCGGTAGGCCGCGGGCAGTCGCGGCCACAGGAACAAGGATCGCGCGAGATAGCCCAGCTGGCTCATGGCCAACATGGTAGGGCGGATCGAACTAGGCGGCCTGATAGCGATGGGTCACGGTGCCCAGCTCGACCAGCACGTCGATGTTGTGCCGGTAGGCCGCCAGCGCCTCGGCGATCAGGGCGTCCTGCTCCGCGGGCGACCACGCCGCCTCGTCCAGCCGGGCGTGGTAGTCGGCTTTGAACGCCTTCTTGTCGGGGATCGCCTCGAACTCGTAGGAGCGCACCCCTTCGGCGGGCAGGCTGTACACCCGTTCGGCCATCCTGCGGATGATCTTGCCGCCGGACAGGTCGCCGAGGTAGCGCGTGTAGTGGTGGGCGACGAAGGCCGGGCCGGAGTCGAAGCAGACCTCGCGCAGCCGGGCCACGTAGCGCCGGGTGGCATCGTTGGGCACCAGTTCGGCCCGCCAGTCGGGACCGAGCAGGTAGTGCAGGTCCGCGGCCAGCGCGGGCAGCCTGGTCAGCTCGTCGAAGACGAACCGGCCCGCGACCGCGTCACCGCGCATCGGTTCGGCGGCCTGCTCCAACACCTCGTAGACGAAGTACTGCTGGGCGATCATCGCGGCGTAGCCGCGCAGGTTGAGCTGCCCGTCGAACAGCTCGGCGAAGTAGCTGACCTTCCTGGCCCGCTGGTGTTCGCCCCAGGTCGCGTCCATGAGCCTCGCGGAGAGTGCCACGCGTCAAGTCTGCGGGGCGGGGCCTCCTCGGTCAATGCTTTGACGACAAGTTGTCACTTACTTGGTCGCGGCAGCCTGCGTGGCCTGCCGTCGGCGGACCACCGCACCCCCACCGCGCGCAGCACGAACGCCACGGTGTGCTCGATGGTCTCGGCCAGTTCCGGCCCGGTCAGCCCGCCCAGGCTGCGCCCGGAGATGCAGGCGTTGACCAGCGGCAGCACCGCTTCGATATCGGCCTCCGGCAGGTACCGCTGCTCGGCGGCCTCGGTGAGGATTGCCCGCAGCGTCGCCTCCAGTTCGGCGACGTGATCGTGCATGCGCCGGTAGGCCTGCTCGGACAGCAGCGAGCGCAGCGCAGGACCCGGCGGCAGGTGGTGGGTGGCCAGCACCCGAAGCTGCAGGCGCACGTAGCAGGACAGCGCCTCGATGGGATTGTCCACTTCGGTCAGCGCGACGCGGAGATCGGCCAGGTACTCCTCGGTCTCATGCGCGGCGTAGGCGATGAGCAGCGATTCCTTGTCCGGGAAGTGGTTGTACATCGCGGTGCGGCCAAGCCCCGCGGCCGCGGAGATGTCCGCCAGCGTGATCGCGTCGAAGCCGCGCTCGTACATCAGCGTGGACAGGGCAGAGAAAATCCGGTCCCTGGTCTGTCTTCGGTGCTCTTCCAGCGAGCCGCCGATGATTTTCGGCACGTGGTGGTCTCCTGCAGGCGT
Organism: Actinorectispora metalli; assembly: GCF_056323685.1. NCBI lineage: Bacteria > Bacillati > Actinomycetota > Actinomycetes > Pseudonocardiales > Pseudonocardiaceae > Actinorectispora > Actinorectispora metalli. The sequence continues at coordinate 3,306,733 of NZ_JBREYE010000001.1, read as the reverse complement.
CCGGTCTCACCTTGCGTTATACCGGTCGCGCCCACCCTCCGGGGCCCGAAACGATCCCGCAACTGAAAATCGTCCGACCACTCGGCCGAAGAGGCGCAACCCGCAACACATCCCGATCCCGAAATCCGTCTCCAGCGCCAAACCCGCACTCAGGCACTGTCGAGACCGACCCAGAACACACCCCCGCCCGCCCGGGGGGCGACCCCTGGGTCAGCCTATCGCCGGAATTCGATGGCGGACAGCGGAAAAGATCGGTCTGGGGATAACCGCGGCGGGTGTGGATAACACGCCGAAAGGCGAGGCATTCGAGCTGGTCAGCGCGTCAAGAGCGAGTTTCGGGGCGACAGTAGCCGTCGGTCACCGGATGGGCTGAGCCAGGTTGGGGACGATCTCCACACCGGGGAGCTTCGACAGGTCGGCGCCGTCGACGAGGATCTTGAAGCCGCGGGTACCCCCGCCGACGATCACCGGACCCGCCGTGGTCACCTCGGCGTCGACGAGGACGCGCCAGTCCGCCGGCACGCCGAACGGGGTGATCCCGCCGTACTCCATGCCGGTCAGCGACACCGCGACGTCCTGACCGGCGAAGCTCGCCTTGCGGGCGCCGAGCGTCTTGCGCACCGTGCCGTTGACATCGAGGCGGGTGGTGGCGAGCAGCAGGCACAGCACGAAGGTGGATTCGCCGCCGCGACGCCCCTCGACCACGATCCCGTTGGCCGAGCCCTCCGGTGGCCACCCGTACGTGTGAGTGAAGGCAGCCGTGTCCGAGACCGTTCGATCGATTTCGAACACCCGATGTGGTACGTCGCCCAGTGCCGCGTGAACAGCAGGTAGGAGCCGGATTTTCGACTCCGATTCGTCCAGTTCTCGGGCTCCGTCGAGTACCGCGTCCTTGAGGTTCATCGACATCTACCCTATCGAGCGAACAACCCGGAAGAATTTGAAACGCCGCTTCACGAGTCCCTACGGTCAGGCTCCGACTTGTCAATCTGACAGTGTTTGGAGATTCCCACTCGTGAGCAAGCGCAAGATCTTCACGGCCGCCGCACTCGGCGCCGCCTTCACCCTCGCCGGAGCGGCCCCCGCCATGGCCGACGAGGCCCCCAAGCCGGCTCCGGCAGGCCCGGACGCCACCACCTCTGAGGCTCCGGCCAGCCCGCTGGCGGGTCTGCCCGTCGTGGGCGGCCTGCTCGGCGGCGGCCTTCCCGGCGGCGTTCCCGGTGGTCTGCCGGGCGGCCTGCCCACCAACGTGGGCTGACCTGCTCCATCGTGGTGGTGCCGGAGCCCCCCACCGGCACCACCACCGGGCAGGTCTCAGGTCCGCACCGGCAGGCTGCGGTAGCCGCGGATCGCCATCGTCGTCCTGCGCACCGCGGGACCGCCGCGCCGCAGGCCGGGCATCCGCTCGGCGAGGGCGGCCAACGCGATCTCGCCCTCCAACCGGGCCAGCGGGGCACCGAGGCAGTAGTGGATTCCGCTGGAGAACGCCAAGTGCTCCGCGGCGTGCTCCCGGTTCAGGTCGAACCGCTGTGGATCGGCGAACACCTCCGGGTCGCGGTTCGCCCCGCCCAGCAGCAACACCAGCGGGGTGTCGGGCCGCAGCGTCCGCCCCGCCACCTCGACCGGCTCATGCGCGATGCGGTGGCTCACCTGCACCGGTGAGTCGAACCGCAGCGTCTCCTCGGTGGCCTTCGCCGCCAACCCCGGGTCGTCCCGAAGCAGCGCCCACTGCCCGCTGTCCAGCAGCGCCGCGACGGCGTTGCCCACCAGGTTGACGGTGGTCTCGAAACCGGCGATCAGCAGCAGCTGGCAGGTCGCCAGCAGGTCCAGCATGGACAGCTCCCCGCTGTCCAGCGGCCCGACCAGGGTGCTGACCACGTCGTCGGCCGGTTGCGCACGGCGGCGGGCCACCAGGTCGGTGAACAGCTCGTTCAGGCCTGCGATGGCCTCCTCGATGTGGTGCTTGTGCCGCATCGAGCTGTACCCGTCCAACCCGGCGCCCAGCGCCCGCCCCCAGGAGGCGAATCGGTCGAAGTCGACCTCGGAGATGCCGAGCAGGTCGCTGATCACCATCACCGGCAGCGGCACCGCGAAGTCGTGGATCAGGTCGAACTCCGCGCGCTGCGCCAGTTCGTCCACCAGCTGGCGGGTCGTCTTCTCCACCTGGATGCGGTAGCCGCGGATCTTGCGCGCGGTGAAGGAGGAGGTGGCCAGCCTGCGCAGCCTGGTGTGGTCCGGCGGGTCCAACATCAGGAACGGATCGGTCGCGGCCAGCCGCGGGATGAACGGAACACCCCTGCCGTCGGTGAGTCGCACCCCGAAGCGCCGATCGCGCAGCACCTTGCCGCACACCTCATGCGAGGACGACACGTAGTAGCCGGTGCGGCTGCGGTACAGCGGGCCCTCCGCACGCACCCGCTCGTAGAGTGGATACGGGTCGAGCCGGTACGCGCGGTCGTTGAGTTGACAGCCCAGATCGCCGGTGCGGGCCAAGACCCAGCCGACGCTCTTGTAGAACTGGATCAGGCTGCCCGTCTTCACATCGTCGAAAGCTGCGGCGAGCCTCATTCCCCTACGTTAGGGACGCTTCCGTGCGGACCACAAGGTTCGTCCGCACGAACTCCACCGCATCGTCCAGTTCGGCCCGGCTGGGCGCCGCGATCAACGCGCTGGCCACCCGGTCCAGACTGGAACGCAGCGGCCCCACCACGGAACCACTCTGCACCATGACCATGGTCTCCCGCACCGCGGGATGTGCGTGCACCGTGGCGAGATCCGGGAGTTCGGCCACCACGCCGGGTTCGGCGGTGGCGAAGTAGCTGGCCACATGCTCTCTGACGGTCGCGGGCAGCTCGGGGGTGTCCATGCCCACCGCCAGCCGCACCACCTGCTCGTGGAAGTCCACGCCGTAGGTCAGCGTCATCGCGCGCAGCAGGAAGTCGCCCGCCGCCCGCACCGCGATCTCCATGATCACCGGACCGGCCGGGGTGAGCCGGAACTCCAGGTGCACGATGCCGGTGCGCATGCCCAGCGCCGCGATCACCCCGGCGCACAGGCGATCCACCGCGGCACGGCTCTCCGCGGGCAGCTCGGTCACCAGGAAGTGGCAGAGCTCCACGAAGTTCGGCGGGCCGGTGTTGACCTTGGTGGTGACGTTGCCGAACACGATCTCGCCGTCCCGGATCAGCCCTTCCCAGCTGTACTCCGGGCCCTCGATGGCGGTCTCCACCAGCACCGGCCCGACGTCCTGACGGCGGGCGACCGCCAGGTCGTACTCCTCGGCGTCGACCACCAGTTCCACACCCATGCTGGCGAAGCCCGAAATGGGCTTGATGATGACCGGGAACCGGCTGCGGGCCCAGTCCAGGGAGGACCGCAGTTCGGTGCTGATCAGGTACTCCGGCTGCGGCAGCCCGGCGGCGGCGAACGTCGCGCGCTGCATCGCCTTGTTCCTGGACAGCACGGAGGCGTGCAGCGAGGCGGTCGGCAGGCCCAGCCGTTCCTGGAGCAGGGCGGCGGGCAGCACCTGCTGCTCGGTGAAGGCCACGATGCCGTCCGGGCGACGCTCGGCGACCGCGCGGTTGGCCGCGTCCGCCCAGTACTCGTCCTCCATACCGGGCACGGAGTAGACGGCGTCCAGACCGTCCGGCAGGAGCGAGAGGCGGCTCTCGATCTCCACCACCCGGACGGACAGGCCGAGGCGCACGGCCGCATCGATGTACGGTCGCCCCATCCTGCCCACGCCGAGCAGCAAGAGATCAGTCACAGCCGGAGGCTACTGTCCTTTTGCCGAGAGCCGAGAACCTTTTGTGTCACCGCGATGGAAAATGCCCTGTCCGGCGATGCTATGACGGCCGAACGGTCGGCAGCGAACGGCGCAACCCCAGCCTCCCAGGACAGAAGCCTCCGGAACGAGCAGCCTCTACAGAAAGGTCAGTTCGAGCTCGACCACGATCAGCCGCTGCTGCTCGTGGCGAAGCAGGTAGCTGCCGCGGTAGTCGTCGCCCTTAAAGCGGTGGCGGGAGTGATTCCCCGAGGGGCGGTTCTCCGCAAAGACCGCTTGGCGGTCGACATTGCCCTGGATCTCCTCGCGGATGTCAGCCGGCGCGTCGTGAAGGACCTTCTTCGGCTGCGACTCCCATATCACTTGGTAGGCCATCCTCGTCCTCCTCATCGACGTGGACCCACACGTACTCGCGGCCGTCCGAATCGAACTCCCGATTACAACGGTCGCACCTCGGTCGAGCCTCCCGCCGCTCCCGCTCGGCCGGGGTCTCGGGAGGCTCGGGGGACCCGGTACCGATTTCGTCCCACCGCTCCTCGGCGATCAGCCGGTTGATGCGCTGCGTCTCCTGGACATGGAGACCGCGCGCGAAAAGTCCCCAGAAGCTGACCACGATTTCGAGATCCCGTTCCACCGTGGAGGTCACGGCCTCCCAGAAGATGGGGTGCAGCGAACGTGGCAGCAGCTCCAAGATCCCGCTGATCGTGCGTAGGGGCGGTTCACCGTCGATTCCGGGCGGGGTTTCAGGAAGATCCGCATACGCGTCAGCGAGATCGCTGAGGCCATAGGTGAACGGAAACTTCAGCGGCGGCCTGTCGAGGTATTCCATGCGCCAACTCACCACGGCATTGTGGCGGACATCGGCGCGCTCGCACATCAGCCACTCGTGGCGACTTCGCCCTGGTCAGGGCGGTTAACCCATCCGTGCGGCAAGTGCTTTCCACGCTGGCGCGCCGGGTATCCGGAGGGGATGAACAACATGATGCTCGCCGCGCTAGGCGCTGTGCTGTCCCTTGCCGCGTGTAGCAGCCCCACGGAATCGCCGCGGAGCACCGATGCCACGGTGACCACCGTGGTGAGCAATCCCCCGCCGTCCGCGCAGCCGCCGGTGAGCAGCGACCAGGCCCGCCAGATCGCGCTCGGCGTGCTGCCCGGCGGCCAGGTCACCGACATCGACCTGGACACCGATCAGGCCACCGGGCGCAAGCACTGGGACATCGACGCGGTCGACGCGCAGGGCGGCCCGAGGGACATCGACGTGGACGCGGACAACGGCAAAATCCTGAAGAACGAGGCGGGCAACGAGGACTGACCGGCTCGAACGAAAAGGCCGCTCGCCACCGACCAGGTGGCAAGCGGCCTCCCGTGATGGGCTCAGGATTCGCCGACGGTGGCCTCGCCCACGATCTCGCAGGCGGCCTCACCCGTCTCGAGGATGAGCTCGGCGAGAGCTTCGGAGTCCGAGGTCTCGCACTGGTTGCCGTAACCGTCGTAGATGTAGATCTGGGTCGATTCCAACCCGAACGGACGGAGCCAGCCGTCCATCATGTCATCGTGGGCGGCGCTCGCGATCCCGGTGACCGCGAACAGGGTCGTGGCGACGGCGGCGGTGGCAATCATGGCCTGGAGAGTCCTGCGCATGGGGATGCGGTCCTTCCGTGGTGACGTCCGTTTTCGGTTGATCACGAAAGCACCACCGCACCGGACCGGCAACGCGAGTCACCCACCCTCGGAGGAAGATCACCCGCACAGGTGGCACCTGCCGATCTCGCACAAATTTCAATCACTTTCAGCGTTCACCATGTCGAACGAGTGAAAACAATTCACGACAGCTCCTGGAGGATGAGTGGAGCTCTAGCCGTCCCGGTTGTGCGCCACGTCACCCATTGCACTATAAACGACACTCGTCAGTACTGTTGAGCAACCTGCTGGCCTTCATCTGTTCTTCGACGAACACTCATGCCGAACAGGGTGAGTAAATCTACGTACGTATTGATGAACACCGTTCAATTCATCGCGTGTTGGGATGCTGTTTACACTGCCAAAGTGGACTTGACCTGCGTCTATGCTGTTAATGATGTGTTGCTTGACACGCTCGAGGTTTCCTTTCTGTTACATATCCAATGACGCTGGAGCCCGGCTCTAGCGGTTTACTATTCGCGTTCCAGCGACTATCGAGCAGGTTCGGAGAATCTTGCCCGCGTTGACCGGAACGAGCCGAATACAAGGGAAACCATGGTTCGATGCTCGGCCGGTAAGTCAGATCAACTGGGGGAAGGTTGATGACGAGTGCGTGCGATTGATGTGAGTCCCGACGACGGAGTGCCAGATAGCTTCCAGGTCACGGGGAGCGGATGCGCATGAGAGTCAGCGTGCTGGGCCCATTACAGGTGGTCCGTGACGGCCGGAATGTCACGCCGTCGGCCCCGAAGCTGCGCAGGGTGCTCGCCCTGCTCGCGGTGCACGCCAACGGCGTGCTTCGCAGTGACCAGATCATCGAGGAGCTGTGGGAGGACCGGCCGCCGCTGAGCGCGACCACCACCCTGCAAACCTACGTCTACCAGCTGCGCAAACTGCTGTCGCTGCCCGGACGCAACGGCATGCCCACCACGGCCGCGACTGGTTCGCGGCGGGTTCCCGAGGACGCCCCGGCGGCGCTCTACACCTGTCCCGGCGGCTATGTGCTCGGCCTGCCGCCCGACTCGCTGGACTCGGTGCACTTCGAGCAACTCGCCGACCGGGGTCGGGCCGAGTTGGCGGGCGGCCGGGTGGAGGCGGCGGCCCGCACACTCCGTGGCGCGTTGGAGCTCTGGCACGGTTCCGCGCTCAGCGATGTGGACGCGGGCCCGAGCCTGCAAGCGGAGATCGTCTGCCTCGAGGAGCTGCGCAAGAGCGTGCTCGAGCAGCGCGTGGAGGCCGACATCCAGTTGGGCAAGCACCACGAACTGGTCGGAGAGCTGACCGGGCTGGTCGCCAAGCAGCCGACGCACGAGGGCTTCCAGGCCAAGCTGATGCTCTCGCTGTACCTGTGCGGCCGCCGGTCCGAGGCGCTACAGGCCTATCGCAAGGCCCGCGGCATGCTGGCCGCGGAGTTGGGGCTCGAGCCGTCGCCGGAGCTGCAGCGGCTGCACCACTCCATCCTCAGCTCGGACAAGAGCCTCGGCGCCAACGGCGGGGCGCTCACCGTGCGGGCCGCCAAGACCGCCGACCCGCCCGCCCAGCTTCCGCCGCAGCCACCCGCCGAACTCGCCGAGACGGCGGAGTTGGGGGAGGTCAAGCAGACGCTGGCCGCCGCGGCGGGCCGGACGCCCGCGGTGGTGGTCATCGCGGGAGCCCCTGGTTCTGGCAAGACCGCCCTGAGCCTGCAGGCGGCGCACCAGATCCGGGCGAACTACCCCGACGGGCAGTTCTACGCGGACCTGATGAGCACCGAGGGGATTCCGGTGGAGCCCGCCGACGTGCTCGCGGACTTCCTGCGGGCCACCGGTGTCGCGGAGGAGCAGCTTCCCGCGGGGGTCGAGGAGCGCAGTGCGTTGTTCCGCAGCTGGACGGCCAAGCGCAAGGTGCTCGTCGTGCTGGACGACGCCTTCGAGGACGAGCAGTTGGCGCCGCTGCTGGCGGGTGGTGTGCACTGCGCGACGCTGGTGACCAGCCGCAGGCTGCTCTCCGGCGGCCACGTCAGCCGGACGGTGGAGCTGGGGCCGTGGTCGGCGCTGCGGGCGCGGCGGATGCTCGGCGCGACGCTGGGCGGGGACCGGATGGTCCGGGACACCGCCGCGGTGGAGAAGCTCATCGAGCTCTGCGACGGCTTGCCGCTCACGCTGCGCACCGCGGCCAAGCGGCTCCAGCTGCGTCCACACTGGACTGTTTCACGACTGGTGCGCAGGCTGACCAGCGGAAACCGCACGGAACTGCTGTCCGAGCTGGGTATCGCGGATAGCGTGCTGGCAAGTTACCGGCTGCTGCCCTCGGGTGCGCGGATCGCTTTCCGGGTGCTGGCGGCGAACTTCGAGCACCCGATCACGGCGGATATCGCCGCCGAGGTGCTCGGGGTGCCGGAGCACGTCGCCGAGACGCTGCTGGAGGAGTTGGTGGAGTTCGGCCTCGCCGAGGTCAACGGCGCCGACGATGATGCCGCGCTTGGCTACCGGTTCCGCCCGCTGTTCCGGATGGTGGCCGCCGACCTGGCCGACGCGGAGGAACCCGCGGTGAACGCGATGCGGTGGCGGCAGGGCTGGTCCGAGGCAAAGGTGCCGGTGGGCGCGCGGGCCTGAACCGACGCGGGTGGGGGGCGATCAGCCGATCGCCCCCCACTGCTTTCTCAGTAGCGCTTGGCGGTGAGCTCGGTCCTGGCGACACGCTCGACGGTGCCATCGGGCAGGACCACGGTTCCGGTGCCCACGGTCGTGAACTGGTCCTTCGAGGTCAGCTTGCCGGTCTGCTCGATGCGGATCTCGAAGGCGAACTCGCCCTCGTCGTCGAAGCCGTACTGCCGGACGTTGAACGTGAAGCCGTCCCTGGTGCTGCGCCAACTGCCGATCGCGGTGACCCCCCTGGCGCCGGTCGCGCTCTGCAGGACCAGACCGTCCTGGGTGAACGCGCACAGCGCCCGCTCGGTCATCGGGGCGTCCAGGAAGCGAACGCGGACATCCCAGTTGCCCACCGGCTTGCGGCGGCCGGGCAATAGGCCGTCCACGATGTCCTGCTCGTCGACCCCGATCGTGTCCGCTTCATTCGCGACCATTGTCTAGCCCCCTTGTCGTTTGGCTTTTGGGTGAGTCTCGAGCCTCGACCTTGGAGAAACCTGGAATCGGGCTGGATTACCCCATTTGCCCGACGTCGGCTCTGACCCCCGCCAGCGCGTCGATAGCGTGCTCCAACTCTTGCGCCTGCCGCTCGGCGGCGTACAGCGCGACGAGACTGGTGATCGTGTAACGATCCGGTGCACCCAGTTCGCCGGGCAGCATGTCCACCAGGTTGTGCTCGATCAGCCTGCCCAACCGCGCCTCGGCCACCCGCTGGTCGCAGCCGAGCTCGGCCGCCAGCGCGGTGGAGGTGAACTGCGGCGGCAGCGCCGAGATGGTCCGCAGCGCGGCCCGTTCCCCACCGTCGAGGCGGAGGTAGCTGCCCGTCAGCCTGGCCCGCAGGTCCAGGTCCCCGGAGCGCAGTTCGTCCAGCCGAGTGTGCGGGATGGACAGCTGGTCGACGAGTTTGCCGATCGTCCAGTTGTCGCGAATGGCCAGTCGCACCGCCGCGCTGCGGATCGTCAGCGGCAGCCGGTCGCACAGTTCCACGATGCGCTGGGCGTCCCGGTACTGCCCGGACACCGCCCGCTGGCCGACGATGCGGCCGAACAGCTCGATGCTGTCCTGCTGGGACAGCGGACCAAGCTGCACGCGCAGGGTGCCGGGAATGCTCAGTGCCCGAGAGCGGCTGGTGATGATCACCGCGCAGCCGTCGCAGTTGGGCAGCAGCTGCGAGACCTGGTCGGCGGCGGCCACGTTGTCCAGCAGCACCAGCACCGGGTTGGCGCGGGTGCGGCTGCGGAACAACGCGGCGCACTCGTCGGATTCGGCGGGCACCTCGGCGGCGGGCAGGCCGGTGGCGCGCAGGAAACGCGCGAGTGTGCTGCTCGGGTCGGCCGGGCTGTGGTCGTCCCCGCGCAGGTCGGCGAAGATCTGGCCGCCGGGAAACCAGGACCGCACGCGGTGCGCGAGGCGGACCGCGAACGCGGTCTTGCCGACACCGGGCATGCCGCTGATCGACACGACCGGGATGGCGGCGTGGCCGCGGCGTTCGCGCAGCCAGTTCTCCGCGATCCGCAGCTCCTCCATCCGCCCCGTGAAGTCCACGATGTCGGCGGGAAGCTGGGCGGGCGGGGCGTAGCCGCGCTGCGGCACGATCGCGATGGACGGAGTAGAACCGCCCCGGTCGAAGTCGGGTTCGGCGGAGAGCAGTTCCTGTTGAAGCTGCTGCAGATGCGCCGCCGGTTCCAGCCCGAGTTCGGTGCTGAGTTCGCGGCGCAGCTTGTGGAAGACCGCGAGCGCCTCGTTGCGGCGGCCGGTCCGGTGCAGGCAGACCATCAGCTTGGCGTGGAAGCCCTCGTGCAGCGGATGGGTCAGCACCAGTTCCTTGAGCTCACTGACCAGCTCGCGGTGTCTGCCCAGCCGCAGGCCCGCCTCCAGCCGGAGGTCCATGGCGTCCAGCCGGTTCTCGTCGAGCCGGGTGACGTACGCCGAGAGCATCGAACCCGCGGTGACCCCGGACATCGCCGGTCCTCGCCACAGGGTGAGCGCCTTGTTCAACGCCATGATCGCCGCTTCCGGCTGGCCCTCCTGCAGGGCGGAGCGGCCCGCGCCGTGCAGCCGCTCGAACTGGTGCAGGTCGAGGGTGTCCGGGGCGACGGTGACCAGGTAGCCGTCGGACTTGGTGTGCAGGAAGTCGCCCTGCATGCCAAGCGAACGCTGGTTGAGCACCTTGCGCAGCTTGTAGATGTAGGTCTGCAGGGTCGCCGACGCACTCGCGGGCGGGCGCTCACCCCACAATTCGTCGATCAGCTCGGTGGTCTGGACGACGCGGTTGTACCGGGCCAGTAGCAACGCCAGAACGGCGCGCGGCTTCGCCGCGGTGGGTGTCAGATCGCCACCTCGCGTTGACACCTCTAAAGGTCCGAGGACCCGAAAGTGCACGACCACTGTTCCCCGCTTCCCCAGCCCGGATCACAATCCGGAGCGGCAGGCATCGCACTGAATCGACATTTTCTGTTATGAAAGCGCCCCCGATCGGGCATTCCGCGAGAGAACCCTCCCCGCTCTCTCGCGGTTGGCGCAGAAGTTACCACAGTGCACCCCCTGTGACCTGAGACTTCATCTGCGATTTGCGCAGCCGAGACCGTTCCGGAAAAGCCTGCTACACCCATCCGGAGCAATAAGATCGCAACTCGGCTGCGGGAAAAGCCTTACAGCAACGGCGCTGTTCGGAGGTGTTCTGCTGCGTCCTTCGGATCACGAAATATCTTCCAGGTCACGCATTGGACTCGGGTCGGCGCCCAACTTGGTCACAACGGGACATAACGACCGTCCGCGGCCGTCTGGAGAGAGCTTCGAGGTCGCTTCGAGCCCCCGTTGCCAGAGTTCGCCTGCCGGTACCCACATGCCAGGAGGTCCAGCAGTGCACCGCACTCTGATCGTCGCGAGAATGAATGCTCGTGACGCCGATTCGGTCGCGGATATCTTCGCCGAGTCGGACGCCACTGATCTGCCGCGAATGATTGGTGTCTCGCGGCGCACTCTTCTCCGATTCCACGAATTGTATTTCCACCTCGTCGAGGCCGATGAGGACATTTCGAGCAACCTGTACAAGGCACGCAGCCACCCGCTCTACGACGACATCAACACCAAGCTCGGCAAGCACATCTCGCCGTACGACCCGAACTGGAAGGAGCCCAAGGACGCCATGGCCCAGCCGTTCTACGTCTGGACCCCGGAGAAGGGCCGCGAGCTGTGAGCGCGCGGACCGCGGTGATCACCGGCATCGGCGTGGTTGCCCCGGGCGGGGTCGGCCGGGAGGCCTTCTGGGACCTGCTGACGCAGGGCCGCACCGCCACCCGCACCATCAGCCTCTTCGACCCGACCGGCTTCCGCTCCCGCATCGCGGCCGAGGCCGACTTCGACGCGGCGGGGAGCGGGCTGTCCCCGCAGGAGATCCGCCGCATGGACCGCGCGGGACAGTTCGCGGTGGTGTGCGCGCGGGAGGCCATCGCCGACAGCGGGTTGGCCTTCGACGGGTTCCCCCCGGAGCGGGTGGCGGTCAGCATCGGCAGCGCCGTCGGCTGCACGACCGGCCTCGAGGAGGAGTACGTGGTGCTCTCCGACGGCGGGAAGAACTGGCTGGTCGACCACACCTACGGCGTGCCGCACCTCTACGGGTACATGGTGCCCAGCACGCTGGCCGTTGAGGTGGCCTGGGAGGTCGGTGCCGAGGGACCGGTGGCGTTGATCTCCACCGGCTGCACCTCCGGGCTGGACGCGGTCGGCCACGGGGTGCAGCTCATCGAGGAGGGCACCGCCGATGTGGTGCTGGCGGGTGCGACCGACGCGCCGTTGTCGCCGATCACCTCGGCCTGCTTCGACGCGATCAAGGCGACCTCGTCGCGCAACGACTCGCCGGAGACGGCGTCCCGGCCCTTCGACGCCGAGCGGGACGGTTTCGTGCTCGGTGAGGGCGCCGCGGTGTTCGTGGTGGAGGAGAAGGAGGCCGCGAAGCGGCGCGGCGCCCGGATCTACGGCGAGGTGTCCGGCTTCGCCAGCCGCTCCAACGGCTTCCATATGACGGGGCTCAAGCCCGACGGCCGCGAGATGGCCGAGGCGATCCGGGTCGCGCTCGAGCGCGGCAAGTTGAACCCGTCCGATGTGGACTACATCAACGCGCACGGCTCCGGCACCAAGCAGAACGACCGGCACGAGACGGCGGCGTTCAAGCGCAGCCTCGGTCAGCGGGCGTATGAGGTGCCGGTCAGCTCCATCAAGTCGATGGTCGGCCACTCGCTGGGCGCCATCGGGTCCATCGAGGTCGCGGCCTGCGCGCTCGCGCTGGACCGGCAGGTGGTGCCGCCGACGGCGAACCTGCACACCGCCGACCCGGAGTGCGATCTGGACTACGTGCCGCTCACCGCCCGCGAGCACGAACTGGACACCGTGCTCTCGGTGGGCAGCGGCTTCGGCGGGTTCCAGAGCGCAATGCTGCTGAGCAAGGTCTGAGGGGGACACATGTGTGGAATCGCGGGCTGGGTCGACTTCCGGCGTGATCTGAGCCATCAGCGGAGCGTGGTGCGCTCCATGATCAGCCGCATCGCCAACCGGGGCCCGGACGAGGAGACCGTGTGGGCATCCCCGCACGCGGTGCTGGGTCACCGCAGGCTGGCCGTCATCGATGTGGATGGCGGCACCCAGCCGATGATCGCCGAGGAGAACGGCCACGAGCTGGCCGTGCTGGTCTACAACGGCGAGATCTACAACTTCCGTCAGGTGCGCGAGCGGCTGGTGGCGCTCGGCCACCGGTTCCGCACCGCCAGCGACACCGAGGTGCTGCTGCGGTCCTATGTGGAGTGGGGCGAGCACTGCGTCGACCACCTGGAAGGCATGTTCGCCTTCGCGCTGTGGGACCCGCGCACCCAGGAGCTCCTGCTGGCCCGTGACCGCCTCGGCATCAAGCCACTGTTCTACATGGAGGTCGAGCATGGCCTGCTGTTCGCCTCGGAGCCCAAGGGAATCCTGGCGCATCCGCTGGCGGAGGCCGTGGTGGACGCGGAGGGCCTGGCCGAGCTGCTCGGCTACTGCGCCACGCCCGGTCACGCGGTGTACAAGGGCATGCGGGAGGTCCGGGCCGGTCATGTTCTGCGGTTTCGGGACGGTGTGGCCTCGCAGCGCTGCTACTGGCGGCTGACCGCACGGGAGCACACCGACGACCTGCCGACCACCATCGACACCGTCCGCGAGCTGCTGGAACAGTCGGTCCGCGAGCACCTGGTGTCCGATGTCCCGCTGTGCACGCTGCTCTCGGGCGGGGTGGACTCCAGCACGCTGGTGGCGATGGCGGCCCGGGATGTGCGGCCGAAGACGTTCGCGGTGGACTTCAAGGGGCACTCCGAGCGGTTCCAGGCCGATGAGTGGCACAAGGCCGCGGACGCGCCGTTCGCCGCCGAGGTCGCCGCGCATGTCGGCGCCGACCATGAGGCCGTGGTGCTGGACACCGCCGACCTGATGGACCCGGTGGTGCGGGCGACCGCGCTGCGCTGCCAGGACCTGCCCCGACCGCTTGGGGAGATGGACCGGTCGCTGTACCTGCTGCTGCGGGCGGTGCGGGAGCGCTCGACGGTGGCGCTGTGCGGGGAGGTCGCCGACGAGGTGTTCGGCGGCTACAACTGGATCCACGACCCCAGCCTGATCAACGCGGGCACCTTCCCGTGGGTGGCGGTGGCGCAACGCTATGCCGCCCCGAACGGGCTCGGCACGGGCCTGCTGGACGGCGTGCTGCTCAAGCAGTTGGACGTGCCCGGCTATGTGGCGGCTCGCTATCGGGAGGCTGCGGCGGCGGTGCCGACGCTGGACGGCGAGTCCGAGAAGGACGCCACCATGCGGGCCGTCTCCCACATGCACCTGACCCGCTGGATGCAGCTGCTGCTGTCCCGCGACGACCGGCTGAGCATGGCGGTCGGCCTCGAGCTGCGGGTGCCGTACTGCGACTCGCGGCTGGTGGAGTACGTGTTCAACGCGCCGTGGGACTTCAAGGTGCACGACGGGCGGGAGAAGAGCCTGCTCCGCCAGGCCGCGGGCGACCTGCTGCCGGAGTCGGTGCTCGAGCGCAAGAAGAGCCCGTTCCCGACCACCCAGGACCCGACCTACGGGGCCTCGCTGCGCGACCAGCTGGTCGAGGTGATGTCCGACCGGCAGTCGCCCGTGCGCGAACTCGTGAACCGCTCCGCCACGGACGAGCTGTTGGGCACCGGGAAGCCGATCTCGATGGACGGCTGGGGTGTGCGCAACGACGTCGACCTGCTGCTGCAACTCAATGACTGGCTCCGGGACTACCGGGTTCGCCTGGAACTCTGAATCGTAGAGAGGGATTTCTGATGCTGCGTGACGAACTCGCCGAGATCGCGGAGCCTTGGCTCAAGAAGATCAAGGACCACCCGTACTGGTCGGGTCTGCGGGATGGGTCGCTCGACCCGGAGAAGCTGGGCTACTTCGTCCAGCAGGACGGCGGTCACCTGCTGCCCGCCTACGGCCGGGCTTCGGCTCGGTGTGCGGCGGTCGCCTACCGCGAGCCGCATGCGTTGGTGCTCTCCAAGTTCGCGGCGGGCACCTTCGAGGCCTGTGCCGGGATGATGATGGGCTTCAACGCTATGGGCGGGATGCTTGGGCTCAAGCTCGACGCCGACGGTGCCGTTCCGCCTGCTTCGCCGACCAGCCAGCTGTACGCCGACTTCTTCAAGGCCTCGGCTGCTCAGTCTCTTGCGGCGGGCCTTGGGTCGCTGACGCCGTGCGCGTGGTTCCACATCCAGATCGCGGATCACACCTTCGAGAACCATGATCCGTCTACTCGGTATGGGTCGTGGATCAAGGCTTACCACCCTGGGGATGACTTTCGGGACATCCTCGATAGCTATCTCAACGTTGTCGACGAGGTGGGTGAGGAGGCTTCCGCTGTGGAGCGGGAGCACCTCGTGTCTGCCTTCCGTTTGGGTTGCCAGTACGAGTTGGCTTTCGCTGAGGCGGCTTGGGGTCGTCAGACGTTTTGATTGTTTTTTGGGGAACCGGCGCGGCTTTTTGTCGCGCCGGTTTTTTTGGTTTGTGGCGGGTGTTTTGGCGGGATTTGTCAATCCCGCCAAACCGCCGCGCACAAACCCAACCACCCCAACCCCTTAACCCCAAAACCCAAAACCAATCACCCACCAAGATTACTCTCAAGAAGCAGAAACCCGCTCCCCCAACCGCTCCCGCCCCTCCCCAACAGGCGAAGGCAATGCATAAACAGCATAAGCCGCCCGAATAACAGGCTGCGCGACGTTGCGAACCCGCACACCACCCGGGGTCATGCCCTGCTCCCGCCCGTAATGCGCATGCCCATGCACAGCCAAGTGCACATCAGCAGCGTCGATGACCTCCGCCAACAGATAAGACCCGAGAAACGGAAAGATCTCCGGCGGCTCCCCGCGCAAGGTGTCGGTCACCGGCGAGTAATGCGTCAAAGCGATGCGCATGTCCGCCTCGGCGATCTCGTCCAAAGCAGACCGCAGCGTGGACGCGATATGCATGGTGTGCCCGATGAAATCCTTCATCTCCCGCTCACCAAAAGCAGTGGCGCACTTACCCGCAAAGCCCCCGCCAAACCCTTTGACCCCCGCGATGCCAACCCGGCAACCATCAACAGCCAACACCGTAGAGGCACCTTCGAGAACACGAATCCCGTTGTCCTCCAACAGCGCCGCGAACTCGGAAGGTACCTCGCCGTGGTGGTCGTGGTTGCCCAGCACCGCCACCACCGGAACGCCAAGGTCGCGGAACTCGTCCGCGACAACCTTCGCCTCCTCCAACGTGCCGTGCTTGGTCAGATCCCCAGCCAACAGCAGCAGATCGGCGTGTGCGTGCAAGTTCTCCAACGCGGGACGCAGGTGGCCGCGGGCGTCGAGTCCGAGGTGGACGTCGCCGACGGCTGCGACTCGGATCACCGGAGCTCCTCCTCGCCTTCGGGTTCGCGGCAGCCCACTACGTGTACCTCGTTGTGGACGGTGAGTTCGGGAGCCAGTTCGGCTACGACCTGAGAGAGCAGATCGCGGCGCTGCTGGCTGGGGACGTCGCCGGTCAGGTAGACGTGGTCGCCGCGCACCATGACGCGCACGCCCTGTTCGGCGGTGCGTTCGTCTTGAGCCAGGGCCTCGCTCAGCCTGGCTGCCTGGTATTGGGGGGCGTGGGACATCTCATCCTCCTTGGGCCAGGGCGGGCCTGCCGACGGATCGGGGCGTGATGACGTCCAGGCGTTCGGCCAGCAGTAGGAATGCCTCGGCGTATGGGGAGTCGGCGGTGGCGGCGCGGACCGCCGCCCAGTCGACCTGCTCGCGGAGCAGCCGGGCGATGGGCAGGATCTCCGCCAAGTCGCAGCGGTGCGCGTCGAGGACCCGGAGTTTGTCGGTCATCACGTAGGTCGCGGACATCACGGGGGCGGTCACCGACGCGACCCGCATGACCTCGGCGTCGGCCAGCAGTTCGTGGGTCACCGCGCGGCTGGTGGGGTGGTGGATCAGGTCCACCAGGCAGTCACCGTCGTAGGCCTTGGCCAGCCACTCCTCGGGGGGCTGGACGGCGCTCATGCCGACCTTCACCAACGCGGCCAAGGCTCGGGCGACGTCGGACTCCTGGACGAGGACGTCAACGTCGTGGGTGGAGGCGGGGCCACCGCGTGCGTAGACGGCGGAGCCACCGGTGAGGGCGAACGGGATGTCCTCGGCCTGTAGCGCCGAGACCACCCGGACCAGGGTGCGGACCAAGGCGTCCGGATCCGACATCGAGCGGGCTCCTTCGCTGGTCAGTGGGGGCGGTGGCGCAGGTATTCGCGGTCGTCCTCCTGACCGGGGATCTCCTGCCAGCCCTGTGTTTCGTCGTCGGCGGCGGGTTGGCGGTCGATGCTGCCGTCCAGCTCGTCGTCGGGGGTGTCGGCCAGCGGCCTGCCCGGGGCGCTCTGGGCGACGTCGGGGCGTTCCTCGGCCAGACGGGCCGCCATCGGTTCGCCTTCGTGGGATTCGAAGGGGGTTGTTCCGTACTGGTCGGCGGCGGTCCAGCGCTCCGGCGGGTCGACCCCGTCCTCCATGGGGTCGACCCCGAGGCGGTCCTCGTCCAGGTCCTCGGCGCTTTGCAGGTTGGCCGGGTCCTCGGTCTCTCCCGGCGGGGGCGGCGCTTCGTCGGCCGATGGTGTGCTCGGCTCCCAGCGCTCGGTCATGGTGCACCTCCTGCCCTCGTCTGGGGTCACTGCGAAGGTGGTACCCGGGCCTGGAGCAGGCCAAACCGCAGTTTGATCTCAGGCCTCGACCAACGCGTCCACTTCGCGGCAAAGCTCGTGGTAGCGGGATTCGCTGATCTCCACGAGCTTGGAGACCTCGTGTGCGGAGCGGTTGGCGAGCGCGCGCTGGCCCATGCCGTACCAGTGCACGGTGATCTGTGGCGAGGAGGAGTCCCACACGATGCCCGGGTAGCCGGGGGTCAGCCCGAGGTTCGGGCGGTCCTCCCCGGACCAGGCGACGTGCCGCCCGATGCGCGGCGATGTGGCGTCCATTTCGCAACCCCCATCAGGACGACGTTTCAACCGTTAGACCTTACTGTCCGCTCGAATCGGGCCAGTGATCCACCGGTCACCTGGTTGATCCACTGGCGGTGGGCGGGGACGCTGGTGTAGATCGCGGGTGCGGTGCCGCAGGTGGCGGATCCGCCCGCCCGGCTGGTGGCGCCGGTGAGCTTGCCGTTGACGATGGACGGTCCGCCGGAGTCGCCGAAGCAGGCGCCGCGGTTGCGGCCCGCGTCGAGGCAGATCTCGGTGCGGGCGTCGAAGCCGTTGGCGCAGCCGCCTGCGGCGACGCGGGTTTGGATCTGGTTCAGCGTGGGCGAGGCACCGGCGCAGCTGCGCGTCGGGCAGGTCTGGCCGTGGCCGATGATCAGGGTCTGGGTGCCGGGGGTGCCTGCGGTGTCCGCGATCAGGATGGGCGTGGCCTTGACGGCCTGCGCGAGGCGGACCACGGCGATGTCGCCGTTGCCGGTGCGGTGGCCGCGGGTGCCGACGAGTTCTCCGCCGGAGGTGGTGCGGGTGGAGCCGACGCGGACGGAGAAACCGCCCTGCGGGGCGCCTTCGACGCAGTGTGCCGCGGTGACCACCAGGTCGGGGGCGATCAGCGAGCCGCCGCAGAAGTGCCTGCCACCGCTCTGTTGGAGCGAGGCGAAGAACGGGAACGCCTGGGACGACGGCTGGCCGCCGACGATGAACGGGGTGAAGTCCGGCTTGTCGGCGGCGACGGCGGTGCCGCCGAACAGGAGTCCGCCGAGGGTGGCGGTGGCGAGCACCGCGGTGCCGAATCTGCGAAGCCGCACGGGCTTCTCCTCTCTGGAGCACACAGGGATTTCCCCTGTCTACGCACTGGACGTGAGAGGTGTTCAGCATTGCGGCACAAAGAGAATCGGCCGCCGGGGCAGGGATTCCCGGCGGCCGATTGGTAGCGACGTGGCTTGCTAGCAGGTCAGCCCTGCTGGTCGATCCACGCCTTGAAGGCGGGCACCTTCTCGTAGATGGACGGTGCCGTGGCGCAGGTCGGCTGGCCACGGCCCGCGCGGCTGGTGGCGCCGCCGAGTTCCCAAACGCCGTTGACCTTGACCACGAGCGGGCCACCGGAGTCGCCGTAGCAGGCGCCGCGGCCGCTCGGGTCGCCGACGCACAGTTCGCGCTGGGCGTCGAACTGGGCGGTGCAGCCGCTGACCAGGGTGGTGTCCAGTTCCTGCAGCGTCTGCGGCGCGGAGCCACAACCACGGGTCGGGCAGGTCTGGCCGTGGCCGATGATGCGGACCGCGGTGCCCTGGGCGAGCGGGTCGCTGGTGATGGCGATCGGCGTGGACGTCGAGTTGCTCGCCAGCTTCAGGATGGCGAAGTCGGGCCGGGTGGTCGCCGAGCTGGAGACCTGGATGGACTCACCGCTGTTCAGGGTGCGGCCGCCGACGCGGACCGAGGTCACGCCGCTCACGCAGTGCTGCGCGGTCACGACGCGGTTGGCCTTGTACAGCGAGCCGCCGCAGACGAAGCGGCCGTTGGAGAGCAGTTTGACGTAGAACGGGTAGTCCTCGGTGGCGTCGCGGCCACCGACGATGTAGGGGTTGTACTCAGGGGTGTCATCGGCAACAGCGGACGGAGCGACGAACAGCGCCCCGGCGAACACGGCCGCCGCGAGCATCCCGACTTTACGAAGCCACATCGGGCCTCTCCTCTCTACAGACGCAAGGGCACCGGGGCGGGCAGGAATTCGCTCCGGCGTTCTGTAGCCGCGGATCACATCTCGATAAATGTGTGGTCCGCTTGAGGTCGAACCGTAGAGCCGGCAAGTCCGATTTGGCCATACCAGCTGGCCATAGCCGTGCCTGGCGTATGCCGCGGAATCACCCCAAAAAGGGCACTTCACCAGGAAGAACCGGTCCAAAGCGTCGCAAACGGCGCATGCGTGGGCTCACAGAAATAAAGAATCACGCCGTGGACGGAGGACGCTCGGCGTGATCAACCGCAGATCACGAAGCGCTCAGCACGCGCCGCCGGGAACCGCCCGGCCGGTGCCATGAGCGAGCTGCTGACATTAACCACCTGGAAGCAAATGGCAGTCGCGGCCGACACCGCGATTCCGCATCACATGCCAACGCGGGGCGACGTGCCGTGGTCGCGAGGATCAATCGTTCCGCGCACCAACAGGGAAAGCACCGAGCCACGAATGTTGAAATCGCCCGGCGAAAGCAGAAAAGGGCTGCCCGCAGGTGGGCAGCCCTTTTCCTTAGCGCTGATCCGTTCAGCCGCCGATGTTCTGCTGAATCCAGGACTTGAAGGCGGGAACCTTCATGTAAATGGACGGAGCCTCGGCACAGGTCGGCTGGTTGCGGCCCGCGCGGCTGGTGGCGCCACCAAGCTCCCAGCGGCCGTTGACCTTGACCACCAGCGGACCGCCGGAGTCGCCGTAGCAGGCACCCTTGCCCCTCGGGTCGCCGACGCACAGCTCCTTGGCCGCGTCGAAGCCCGCGGTGCAGCCGGTGACCAGGGTGGTGTCCAGCTCCTGAAGCTGCTGCGGAGCCGAACCGCAACCGCGGGTCGGGCAGGTCTGGCCGTGACCCATGATCCGCACGGCCTGACCGCGGCCGAGCGCGTTGGAGGTGATCGCGATGGGCGCGCCCTTGGCGGGCTTGGCCAGCTTGATCAGGGCGAAGTCCTTGCCGTCCGGCGAGCCGATCTGCTTCTCGACCTGGATGGTCTCACCGCTGTTCAGCGTGGTGCCGCCGACCCGGACGCTGGTGATGCTGCCGATGCAGTGATCCGCGGTGGCCAGCCACTGCGGGGCGATCAGCGAGGCACCGCACATGAAGCGGCCGTTGGCGAGCAGCTTGGTGTAGAAGGAGTAGTTCTCCGAAGCCGGCTTGCCACCGATGATGTAGGGCTCGGCATCGGGCTGCGCAGGGGCGGCAGCCGCGGTCGTCGCCATCGAGGTCGCCAGAGCAGCGGCAACCGCCAACACACCCACCGCGAGCTTACGCAGACGCATGGGATCTCCTTTCAATGCAGGGATTTCCCCGAAACGTCCGGTTCGTGACTCCCGGACCCTCGTGTTTCGGGTTGCAGAGAATATGACTCAGCAGCCCTTCGCCGCGCAATATCTATCGTTGAAAAGGCCTACCTAATCAATATCAACGCAGGTGAGACCGCTACAAACACTGCATTCGCACCTATAACGGCGAGGTATCACATACACCATCGCCCGGCGGCTTTCGGACATGCGCAGGAGGCCGTCGAGAAACCCGACAGCCTCCTGCGTATTCGGTTTTTTCGGGTGCTACCCCTCAGCAGGCCCCGGCGTCACGCCATGCGGGCCACCAGGACGAGGCGCCCGGCTCGTCGCCGTAGCTGCCGCGCACGGCCTGCCACAGCCTGCCCTTGTGCGCGACCTTGACACCGGACCAGTACCACTGCTGCGCGCTCCAGGCCGCGACGCCTGCGCAGCCGGTCGGCGGCGGGGTCGTGGTGGTCGGGGCGGGCGTGGTGGTGCCGGGACTGGTGGTGCTGGTCGGCGGCGTCGTGGTCGGGCCGGGGCCCAGCGGACCGGTGTTCTGCTCGATCCAGGCCTTGAACGCGGGCACCTTCATGTAGATCGACGGCGCCTCGGCACAGGTCGGCTGGCCCTGGCCCGCCCGGCTGGTCGCGCCGCCAAGCTCCCAGCGGCCGTTGACCTTGAGCACCAGCGGACCACCGGAGTCGCCATAGCAGGCACCTGCGCCCTTGGCATCGCCGACGCACAGTTCCTTCCGCGCGTCGAACTGGTTGGTGCAGCCGCTGCTCAGCAGCGTGGTGTCCAGTTCCTGAAGCTGCTCGGGTGCGCTGCCGCAGCCGCGGGTCGGACAGGTCTGGCCGTGGCCGATGATCCGCACCGCGGTACCCGCCGCCAGCGCGTTCCCGGTGATCGGGAGCGGTGCCGACTTCGACGCCGTCGCCAGCTTGATCAGGGCGAAATCCTTGCCGTCGGGCGAGCCGATCTGCTTCTCGACCTTGATCGTTTCGCCGCTGTTCAGGGTGGTGCCGCCGACGCGGACCTCGGTGATGCTGCCGATGCAGTGGTCGGCGGTGGCCAGCCACTGCGGGGCGATCAGCGAGGCGCCGCACATGAAGCGGCCGTTGGCGAAGAGCTTGGTGTAGAAGGAGTAGTTCTCCGAGGCGGGCTTGCCGCCGATGATGTAGGGGGTCACCGCGTCCGGCTTGGGCGCCGCGAACGCGGCCGTGGCCACCGCCGAGGCTCCGACCAGGGTCGCGAGCGCCAGCGCACCCACTGCGAGCTTGCGCAGCCGCATGGGGTTTCTCCTCTCATACAGGGTAGGAAGCCCGATCCCCGCAGGTCGAGGTGATCGCGCCGCCCGGTCCGATAGCGACCGGCTCAGCCGGACCCTCCCGCTTCGGACACCGAGAAATATATGGACACCGACATCACAATTGGGCTATCTCTTTCGGCCATAACAGCCCATCGGAAAAGCAAATGACCTGGTCAGAGCCCCGTCGAGGGGTCCAGTCGCAGCGCGGGCGGGCGTGCGCGTTGTGATTTCCACACGCGTTTCCACAGTCTTGACCGTAGAGAAATGCGCATTCGCGCTGCTGTGGCGCAGATCCCGGCTCTATGACGGAGGCCGCTTGCGGCTGCGACCGGCTCCGACGCTCGGTTAGGGTCAGATCCGGTCAGGCCGCCGCCTGGCACGACGGCGAGCCGGGAGTGATGGGTGTGATCTCGTTCGTGGGGGCGGGACCGGGCGCCGCCGACCTGTTGACGCTGCGCGGCGCGGAACGCTTGGCGCGCGCCGACATCCTCATCTGGGCGTCCTCGCTCATCCCCGCCGACCTGCTGAGCCACGCGAACCCTTCGGCGCGGCGCTTCGACTCCGCGGGCATGACGCTGGAGGACGTGCTCGCCGTGTACGCGGCGCATCCCGACGCCCGCATCGTGCGGCTGCACTCCGGTGACCCCTCGGTCTACAGCGCGATCGGCGAGCAGATCGCCTGGTGCCGGGCCAACGGCCGCGAGTTCGAGATCGTGCCCGGCGTCGGGTCGCTGTCGGCGGCAGCGGCGCTGGTCGGCCGCGAGTTGACCGCACCCGGGGTCGCGCAGAGCATCGTGCAGACCAGGCTCGGCGGCGGGCGGGCAGGCACGTCGATGCCCGAGGGCGAGACCGTGGCAGCCTTCGCCGCGCACGGCGCGACGATGGCGGTGTACCTGTCGGCCGCGCGGCCGGAGCAGTTGCGGGCCGAACTGCTCGACGAGGGCCGCGGCTATCCGCCGGAGACCCCCGCGATCGTGGTGGCCAGGGCGACCTGGGCGGACGAGCAGGTCATCAGCACCACCGTGGACAGGCTGGCGGAGGACCTGGCGGCGTCGGGCATCCGCACCGCGGCGCTGGTGCTGGTCGGGCCGGCGCTGGCGGAGGACCCGCGGGCGGCGCGGAGCAGGCTGTACGACCCGGCCTACTCGCACGGCTGTCGCCGCAGATCGCTGCCCGGAAGCACCGAGGGAAGGCCGATTCCGGTGGAGAAAAGGCGGCTGGTGCCGTGAAGCTGACGGTGGTGAGCCTCGGGCCGGGTGATGCGCGGCACCGCACGCCCGCGGCGACCGATGCGGTGCGCGATGCCGATGTTGTGATCGGCTACCAGTCCTATCTGGACCAGTGCGCCGACCTGCTGCGTCAGGAGCAGACCGTCATCGTCGGCCGGATGGGCGGCGAGGCCGAGCGCGCGGCGCAGGCCGTCGAGGCGGCCTGCGCGGGCCATCGGGTGGCGCTGGTGTCCTCCGGTGACGCAGGCGTGTTCGGCATGGCGGGACTCGCGGTGCGCGCGGTGGCGGAACTGCCCGCCGAGCAGCGACCCGAGTTGGAGGTGCTGCCCGGGGTCACCGCGGCATTGGCCGCGGGCGCGCTGGTGGGGGCGCCGTTCGCGCGGGACTTCGCGTGTCTGACGCTGTCGGACCTGCTGGTGCCGTGGGAGACCGTGCTGCGCAGGCTGACCGCGCTCGCGGTGTCGGATGTGGCGCTGGCGCTGTACAACCCGCGGTCATCCAAGCGGACCTGGCAGTTCGAGCACGCGTTGCAGGTGTTGATCGAGTACCGCGGCGGCGACACCCCGGTCGCGGTGGTCACCGACGCCGCCAGGGACGGCCAGCGCGTCGAACTCGTCACGCTGTCCACTGTGGAGCCCGAAAAGGTCGGCATGCGGACGGTGGTGATCGTGGCGTCCTCGCTGAGCGAGCAGCTGGACGACTGGCTCGTGACGCCCCGCGAGGGACGGCGATGACGGTGCATCTGGTCGGCGCCGGGCCGGGTGACCCGGAGTTGCTGACCCGGCGCGGCGGGGACCTGCTGGCCCGCGCCGATGTCGTGGTCTACGACCGCCCGTCGATGCGCGACATCGTGGCGCTGACGCCGCCGACCGCCGAGCGGCACTGCGTCGGCAGGCAGGGCTCCCGACCCGCGCTGCCCCAGGACGAGGTGAACGACCTGCTGATCCGGTTGGGTCGCGGCGGGCGGACCGTGGTGCGGCTCAAGGCGGGCGATCCGTTCGTGGTGTCCCGCGGCGGCGAGGAGGCGCTCGCGCTGGCGGCGGCCGGGGTGGACTTCGAGGTGGTGCCGGGGGTGTCCGCGGCGGTGGCCGCACCCGCGTACGCGGGTATCCCGGCGATGGTGCGGCAGCACAACACCACGCTGCTGGTGGTGGCGGGCAACGACGACCCGGAGTACCGCCAGCGGGTGGACTGGTCGGCCGCGGCACGGTTGGGCGGGACCATCGTGGTGCTCACCGGCCGGTCGGCGCTGCGGCGCATCGCGGGCGAGCTGATCTCCGGCGGCCTCGCGGCGGACACGCCGGTCACCGCGGTGAGCGCGGCGAGCCGGGAGGGGCAGCGGGTGGAACGCGGCACGCTCGGCGAACTGCCCGATCCGCGGCTGCGGCCGCCGGTCACGTTCATCATCGGCGCCACGGCGGGTCTGGATTTCCGAGCGGGAGGAGACGATCATGCACATCCCTGACGGATTCGTATCCGCTCCGGTGATAGCGGGCGGCGCGGTGGTCGCCGCGGCAGGCCTGGCGGTGTGCGTCCGGCAGGCCCGCGGCACGCTGCGCGACCGCGATATCCCGCTGGCGGGCCTGGCCGCGGCGTTCTTCCTGGTGCTGGAGGCCCCGATCTTCCCGGTGGCGGTGGGCACCAGCGGCCACCTGCTCGGCGGGACACTCGCGGTGGCGCTGCTCGGGCCGTGGTTGGGCGCCATCGTGATCACGGTGGTCACGGTCGTGCAGACGCTGTTCGCGGGTGACGGCGGGATCAGCGCGCTGGGCGTGAACGTGGTGAACCTGGCGCTGGTGCCCGCGATGCTGGGCTATCCGCTGCTCGCCGCGTGCCGCCGCTGGCTGCCCCGCAACCGCACGGTGCTGGCGGCGGCGACCGGCGTGGTGGCGTTCGTGTCGGTGGTGATCGCCGCGGTGTTCTTCTCCGCCGAGTACGCCTTGGGCGGCGCGGCCGGGGTCGCGCCGGAACTGGTGGCCAAGACGACCATCGGCACCTACCTGCTGGTCGGTCTGTTCGAGGGCGTCGTCACGGCGTTGATCGTGCGCGGCCTGCTCGGTCTGCGCCCCGACCTGGTGTTCGTCGCCGACCTGCTGCCCGCGCCGGTGGTGCCGCGGCCGCGCGCCAAGGGCGAGGCCACCGCGGGTGAGCCCGCTTCGGAGCGGGCGGGCGATGGCGCGGGCTGACGGGGAGGCGGTATGAGTGGCGCCGCCCACGGCACCGAGCTTGTCGTCGAGGTCGACACCGTCGTGCACCGGCTGCCCCCGCAGTGCAAGGTCGCGGCGACCGGTCTGTTCGTGCTGGCGGTGGCGCTGACCCCGCGCCCGCTGCTGTGGCCGTACCTGGTGCACGCGGCGACGCTCGGCGTGGTGGCCGTCCTCGCGCAGGTGCCGGTGTTGACGCTGCTGCGGCGCCTGGTGGTCGAGGTGCCGTTCCTGCTGTTCGTGCTGCTGCTGCCGTTCATCGGCGAGCCGCCCACGGTGGAGTTCGCCGGGATCGCGTTGTCCCGCGCCGGGATCGACGCGGCGGTGGCGATCACCTGCAAGGCGAGCATCGGGCTGCTCGCGGCGGGCCTGCTGGCCGCGACCACGCCGCTGCCGGAGGTGATCACCGGCCTGGAGCGGCTGCGGGTGCCGCGGCTGTTCACGGCGGTGGCCTCGTTCATGGTGCGCTACATCGAGGTGCTGGTCGCCGAGTTGGGCCGGATGCGGGTGGCGCGGGCCTGCCGCGCGGGCGATCCCGGCCGGTTCGCGCAGCTTCGCGATGTCGCGTCCTGCGTGGGCGCGTTGTTCGTGCGGACCTTCGAACGCGGCGAACGCGTGTACCTGGCGATGACCTCTCGCGGCTACTCGGGTTCGCTGCCCGCCGGTGTCGACGGCGCCCCCGCGGGTCGCGGCGCGTGGCTGGGCGCGCTCACCGTGCCGGTGATCGCGGGCGTCACCACGGCTGCGGGGTTCGCGCTGTGAGCAGGCCCGCGTTGTTGCTGCTGGGACACGGCAGCCGAGACGCCGACGGGGTGGAGGAGTTCTGGGAGCTGGGCGCCACGCTCCGCGACGCCGCCCGCGAGATCCAGGTCGGCTTCGGTTTCGTCGAGCTGGCCGAACCGCCGGTCGACCTGGCGATCGACAAGCTGGTGGCGGACGGTGCGACCGATATCGTGGTGGTGCCGCTGGTGCTGCTGGGCGCGGGCCACCTGAAGAACGACGGCCCCGCGACCATGGCGCGGGCCAGGGTCCGGCATCCCGGGGTCCGGTTCCGGCTGGCCCGCGACCTCGGCATCGAGCCGTCGGTGCTGGAGATCGCGCAGGACCGCATCCGCGCTGCGGCGGGCGAGGCGGACGAGTCGTCGGTTGGGGTGGCGTTGATCGGCCGCGGCTCCTCCGACCCGGACGCCTGCGCCGACCTGTGGAAGGTCGGCAGGCTGCTGGCCGACCGACGCGGGCTTGGCCTGATCGAGCCGGGCTTCGTGTCGGTGGCCAAACCCAGCGTCCCGGAGGCGCTGGAGCGATTACGGCGCTTGGGTGCCTCGACGCTGGTGGTGAGCCCGTTCTTCCTGTTCAGCGGGGTGCTGGTGGATCGCATCCAGCAGCAGGCCGCCGAGTGGGCGGCCGATCACCCCGAGCTGTCGGTGCGGGCGGGCCCGCATCTTGGGCCTGATCCGCGGCTGCTGCGGGTGGTGTTGCAGCGCTACCGGGAGGCCATCGAGGGCGAGGCGCGGATGAACTGCGACCTGTGCTGCTACCGGGTGCAGCTGCCGGGGTATGAGGACAAGGTTGGGCTGCCGATCTCGCTGACCCCGCACGGTGCGGAGCCCGCCGCAGGCGGGCGCCGCGCACGGCGCGCGATCCGCCTGCCGCGCAAGGCACCCGCCATCGAGGTCGTTCCGGTGGAGCCGCCGGTGCGGCGCGGCAAGTTCTTGGGTTCGGCGCCGGTGGACGGCGCGGTGCCCGCGGTGTCGGTGCGCGGCGTGAGCTTCGCCTATCCCGATGGCCGGGAGGCACTGTCCGGTGTGGACTTGGAGGTGCGCCGCGGTGAGCGGGTGGCGCTGCTCGGCCCCAACGGCGCGGGTAAAACCAGTTTGATCCTCCAGCTCAACGGCGTGCTGCGGCCCTCGGCAGGCGAGGTGGTGATCGGCGGCACGCGGGTCGAGCCAAGCACCCTCGCGGAGGTGCGCCGCAAGGTCGGCGTGGTGTTCCAGGACCCCGACGACCAGCTGTTCATGCCCACCGTCGGCCGGGATGTCGCCTTCGGCCCGGCCAACCTGGGCCTGACCGGGCAGGACCTCGCCGACCGCGTGGCCGAGGCACTGTCCTATGTGGAGTTGGGCGATGCGGTGGACCGCCCGCCGCACCACCTGTCCGGCGGCGAGCGCAGGCGGGCGGCGCTGGCCACCGTGTTGGCGATGCACCCGGAGATCCTGGTGCTGGACGAGCCGTCGTCCAACCTGGACCCCGCGGCTCGGCGGCAGTTCGCGGACCTGGTCAAGCGGCTGGGCATGACGACGCTGCTGGTCACCCACGACCTGCCGTACGCGCTGGAGCTGTGCCCGCGCTGTGTGGTGATCGACAACGGACAGATCGTGGCGGACGGGGCGACGCGCGAGATCCTCGCCGACACCGGCTTTATGAGCGCGCACCGACTGGAACTGCCTGCCGGGTTCAACCCGCTTGTGGGATGAGGGGATTCACTGTGCTTCGCGTTGTGCTGCTTGTCTTCGGCCTGCTTCTCGGTTTGGCCGGGAACGCGGTCGCCCATGAGGGCAGGCACGCCCCGCCGGACCGGATCTCCAACCTGCGCAGCACCATCACCGACGCCCGGCTGCCTGCGGGCGTCGAGGGCGGAATTCTGGAGAACGGCAAGACCGTGTGGTTGCGCTCCACCGGCCCCGACGTGGTGGTGCTGGACCACGACGGCAACACCCGCTACCGGGTCTCCCCCGAGGGCGGTTTCCGCAACACGGCGCTGCCGGAAATGTCCACACCGGACGGTGACGTGTCCGCGCACGCCGGGCACACGGTCCTGACCACCAAGGCGGCCCCGGTGTGGGAGCGGACCGGTGATGAGCTGCGCTTCCACGACCACTTCGCGCACTGGGGCGACACCGCGCCACCCGCTCAGGCGGTCGCCGCACCCGACGCGGAGCACCTGATCCGCTCCTGGCAGGTGGACCTGCTCGCCGGGCAGGAGCGTCATCACCTGCGCGGCGAGGTGCGGTGGGTGCCTGGTCCGTCGCCGTGGCCGTGGGTGCTCGCGTTGTTGGTGCTCGCCATCGGGGTGGCGGTGGCACCCCGATGGGTTTCGCTTGCCGCGTTGGGGGTCGCCGGTGTGGCCCACGCGGTGCACACGGTGGCGGGCGCGATGGCGCGACCGGACTGGCTGTCGGTGCTGCGGGAGGAGCAGTTGCCCGCCGTGGTCTGCTGGCTGGTGGTGTTCGGCGCGGTCGGGTTGGGGCTCGCCGGACGGCGGGACGGCCTGTGGCTCGGCGTGTTGGGCGCGTGCGGGCTGCTGGTGTTGACGGTGCCGGTGGAGTCGGCGGTGCTGTGGTCGTCCACTGTGGTCAGCGTGCTGCCCGCATTCTGGGAACGGGTGCTGGTCGGTTCCGCCGCGGCGCTGGCCGCCGGGGCGGGAGTCGGACTGCTGATCGCAGTCCGGCGTGGAGCCCATTCCGCACTGCCTGCGCGGAACTGATCAGTCGGAATCGCCGACGACGTCCGTGCCGGCGAAGTCGACCATGAGCACCCTGGCGCGCAATTCCTTGCCGCACTCGATGCTGAACCGGCGCAAGACCGAAGCCGCGCGGTGGCAGACCTCGGAGGCGCATTCGGTGAGTACCCCGCACTCCTGCCAGATCTCGTATGCCCGCCGGGCCGGTGCCGAGCGGATCTCATCCAGTCGGGCGCCGTCGATGCCGTGGGCGGCGGAGATCTCGGCGAGCATCGCGGTGTCCACCTGGGACCGGGTGTGGTGGACCATCAGCACGCCGGCGGCGAGCTTGCTGAGCTTGCCGATCATGCCGACGAAGACCACCTCCGCCAAGCCGTGCTCGACGGCGCGGCGGATCGCGGCGCTGATGAAGTCGCCGACCTCGACGAACGCGACGTCCGGCAGGTCGGGGAACAGGGCGCTCGCGCCGCGGACGGTCCGGCCGCCGGTGCACAACACGACCGTCCGCACACCCTGAGCCGCCATCACCGACACCGCCTGTTCCACCGAGGCCCGCCAGGAGGCGGTGGAGAACGGCCGCACGATGCCGGTGGTGCCGAGGATGGAGATGCCGCCCATGATGCCCAGCCTGCGGTTGGTCGTCTTGTACGCCATCTTCTCCCCGCCCGGCACCCGGATCGTGGCGTCCACGCCGCGGTGCGGCTCCGCCTCCCGGATCGCCGCGGTGATCATCTGCCGGGGCACCGGGTTGATCGCGGGGGCACCCACCTCCAAGCCGAGGCCCGGTTTGGTCACGGTGCCGACGCCTTCCCCGCCGTGCAGGACGACCTCGGTGTCCTGCCGCCAGGAGACCGTGACGGTCAGGTGGGCTCCGTGGGTCACGTCGGGGTCGTCCCCCGCGTCCTTCACCACCACCGCGGTCGCCTCGCCCGCGCCGACCTCGCAGTGCTCCACGGCGAACGAGTGCCGCGCCTCGCCGGGGAATGGGATGTCCACAGTGGACACCGGAGTCGCGGTGCGCAAGGCCAGGGTCGCCGCTTTCGCCGCCGCAGCCGAGCAGGCGCCGGTGGTGAAGCCGGTCCGCAGCGCCTTGGTCCTGACCTTGGCCGTCCTGGGGAGGTCGGGGTCGGACAGCGGCGGCTCGGTCATGGGTTCGCGGCGGAGAGCACCGTGATGGGGTTGGTGCCGGTGAAGCCGCCCTCCGGGGTCAGCCGGGCCGCGATGAGCTGGGTCGCCTCCACCGTGTAACCCGCCGCCCGCAACACGTCCCTTGCCGCGGGGAGCCGGTCCAGCGCCGCGATGGCCACCACCACGCGCTTGGCGCGGATCTCCGCGCAGGCCTTGATGACCTCGGTGCCGCCGCCTCCTACGAAGATCGCGTCCGGCTCCGGAAGACCCTGTAGGGCGACCGGGGCCCGGTCTTCCACGAGCCGCACATCCACATGGTGACGCAGGGCGTTGCCGACGATCCGCGTGCACTGCGCGGGGTCCGACTCCACCGCGAGAGCCGCCGCGCCCAGCCGCGCGCATTCCACCGCCACCGAGCCGGAACCCGCGCCGACGTCCCAGATCAAGGTGCCGGGGCGCGGCGCCAGTTTGGCCAGGATGTGGGCTCGCACCTCGAACTTGGTGATCATGCCGTCACGGTGGTCGAAGCTGCTTTCCGGCAGCGCCCAGCCACCCTCGGCGGGCTGCCCGCCCAGCAGCCACGGGGCGGGGCGGTCGGTGTCGGGCTCACGCAGCGACAACACCAGGTTGGGCTCGCGCCACGTCCGGCCCGCCACATCCGTCAAACCCAGCGTGGTGAGCTGCTCGCCGGGACCGTCGAGGTCCTCGGCGACCACCAGGTACCGCGGCCAGCCCTGTAGGCCCACCGCGAGCTCCGACGGTCCCGCGCCAGGTGCGGTCAGCACGGCCACCGCGGGGTGGGCGCGGCAGACGTTGAGTGCGTTGCGCAAGGTCCGGCCGTGGGCGGTGACCACCTGCACGTCGTCCCAGGGGCGGCCGATCCTGGCGAACGCGCGCTGCACACAGGACAGGCCGGGCAGCACAGTCGGTTCCACGCCCTGTTCGCGCAGGGCCCGCACCACGCCGAAGAAACCGGGGTCGCCGCTGGCCAGCAGGGCCACCGGCCCGTCGTGGCCGTTGAGCTCGGGGACCAGGTTCCCGACCGCGCCCATCTGCCGGGTCGGGGCGCCGTCGGGCAGCGACAGCTGTGCCAGCAGCCGGTCGGCGCCGAGGATGAGCGTGGCCTCGGCCAGCAGTTCCTGGGCGGCCGGGGGCAGGGCGCGGGGGTTGTCCACGCCGATGACGGCGATCGGCGGCACGCTCATCCGGCGCCCCCGGCGTAGAGCAGGGCGTTGACGGCGGCGGCGGTGATCGAGCTTCCGCCGCGTTCGGTGCGGTTGGTCAGGGACGGCGCACCGGTTCGCCTGATGGCCTGCTTCGACTCGACGGAGCCGACGAAACCCACCGGCAGGCCCACGATCAGCGCCGGGCGCAGTTCGCCCGCCGCGCACAGCCGAGCCAGTTCGGCCAAGGCGGTCGGGGCGTTGCCGACCGCGAACACCGCGCCGTCGGGGTGGGCCGCGGCGCGCAGCCGAATACCCGCTGCGGATCGGGTCAGGCCCTCCGCGGCGGCAAGCTCGGCGACGCCCTCGGCGTCCAGGGCGGGCAGGGCCTTGCGGGAGGTGACGCCCGCGGCGAGCATCCGGACGTCGGTGATCAGCGGGGCGCCCGCCAGCATCGCGGCCCGGCCCACCATCAGCGACTCCTCGTCGGCGACGATCTCGCCTGCCCAACTGGTGTCCGCCGTGGTGTGCACGACCCGCTCGACCACCGCCCTGGTCAGCGGTGGGAGGTCGGAGGTGTCCACCCTGGACCGCAGAATGCGGTAGGACTCCTGCTCGATGGCGTGCACTTTCCGCTGGGCGGGCGTCAAACGACTGCTCCTCGGGCTCGGCTGGGCGCTGCTCAGCGAGCCTAACGGTGCGGCCGGGGGTGAGGTGAGGATCGTTTAGTGGGAGATCGCCTCGGCTTGCAGGGGGAGCCGAGGCGATCTCCGTTCGAGCTCCCCAGGCGCAGAGGAGCTCTTCGAGTCAGCAGCAGGCCGGATGCCTCCGGGATCACATGCCCAAGGGGCGGATCCGGGACCGGACAGAGGGGAGCCCGACCAGCTGCTGAGAGGAATGTGGGGGAAATGCCGGGACTGCGTCGACCGCGTCGGGTGCGCCGTAGCACCTGGTCCTCACAGCATCCCCCTTCCAGTGACTCCGTGTGATCGACTTGGGGGTGGCATCCCCGTCGCATCACTCGTTCGAGTTACAACGCCTATGAAGTTACGTCGGTGTCGGTGACCGCGAAACGGGGAAATCCCTTGCATCGTCTTGGTCACAAGCTCGCAACAAACGACAACTTCCGTCATCCGAACGCAACACTCAGCCGCAGCTTCGACGCCAACTCGGTTCGCGAACGGACGCCGAACTTCCGATAAATCCGCGTCAGCGCCCCTTCAATGGTCTTCACGCTAACGTTGAGCTTCCCGGACACTTCCCTGTTCGTGGCTCCGGTGCTAACCAGTTGACATATTCGCAGCTCCAGGGCAGTGAGGTCGGGAAGATCACCATCGGCGGCGGTGACCTGATCGCCGCCTCTGTCCAGTTCGGTCTGCACCCGCGCCGCCCACGGCTGGGCGCCGTGCTCGGTGAATATCCGGTGCGCATGTGCCAGCGCCTCGCGGGCCGCGCTGCGTCGCCGGGACCGCCGTTCCGCAATGCCCAAAGCGAATATCCCTCGCGCTTGTTGGAGCGGCTGTCCCAATTTCCCGAGTTCGTCCACGGAATCACGCAGAGCGACCAATGCTTCGCTGGTATCCCCCAGAGCGAGGTAGAGCAGACCCTGGGCACGGGCTACGGTGCCGACCACGCTCCGGCGGCCGAGCGCGGTGGCCGCCTCCCGCGCCTGGCAGATCACCGTCTGCGCGCGATCCAAGTCGCCGATGGCCAGCAGCGCCTCGGCGAGGTCGGCGTGGTAGCGGATCAGGGTGGGGTCCACCATGCCCATCTGGTGCTCCAACTCACGCACGCCGAGCAGCGGCCGCACCGCCTCCTCCGGGTTGCCGGTGGCCAGGTGCGCGAGCCCACTCACCCACAGATGACGGGCCACGAAGGGCAGATTCCCCTCCTCCCGCCCGACCCGCAGGCCCCGCGCCGCATGGTGCAGCGCCTGCTCCACACTGCCGCCGGTCACCTCCGCGAGCCCCGCCGCGTAGAGCGCGGGCGAGAGGTTGTCGTCGGTGTCCTGCGCCATCAGCAGCCCGTGGTTGGCGCGCTCCAGCGCGAACCGGCAGCGCCCCGCGTAGACGAGCGGTTCCACCAGGCCCCACCCGAGGTAACCGATGCCGCCGATCTCGCCGCGCTGCTCGGCAAGGTCGATCAGGCGCATCACCTCGTCGACGGCGAGGTCCAGGTTGTCCTCGAAGAACGCGAACCGGCTGACGGCCCAGGCGGGCGAGACCTCGATGGGCAGTTCCCGACCCACCTCCATGGCCAGGGCCTGGTCCAGGGTGCGCCGGGCGTCCAGATCACCGATGCCCACCTGGTACAGCGCCTTTGCCAGCAACGCGTAGCACTGAGTCCGGTCGTCGCCCGCCTGCTCGGCCAGCGACGCGGCCTGGCTGAGCTCGGACACGGCCTGGGAGAAGCGGCCGCGGAAGGAGGCGTGGATCGCCAGCCGCAGCCGCACCGGCGCCTCCAGGGCGGGCACGCCCTTGGCCTCCACCAACGCGGTGCGGCCGATGTCCCGCGCGGAGGGCAGCGAGTGGCCGCCCGCGTCGATCAGGAGGCTGTACGCCTGAATACGCCGCTGCCGGTTCGCCGCCGGATCGGCGAGCACCGCCTCGGCGAGGCTGTGCACCAACTCGCTGCGGCCCGCGAGCAACGCGTACTCGGCCGCGCGCAGCCTGCGGTTGACGATCGCGGCAGGCGAGTCCACCGGGGTCCGCTGCACGGCCAGCAGCGTCAACTCGGCCGACTCGCCCGGCGCCCCGCGTTGCGCGGCGGTGGCGGCCGCCTTGAGCAGGGTTTTGGCCAGCGACTCGTCCTCGCCGGGGTTGGCGCACGCCTGCTGGCGGGCCCGCTCCACCGGGTCGGTGAGCAGTTCGGCCCACCGGGCGTGCACCGCGAAGCGCTGCTCGGGATCGGCGTCGGCGTACAGCGTCGCGGGCAGAATGGGATGGGTGAAGTGCAGCCTGCCGTCGTGCAGCAACCGCACGAAACCCAGCCAGGAGGCCTCGGCGAGGTCGGCGTCCACCTTCTCCCGGCCCGCCTTGTGCAACAGCGTGGTGGTCGGCCGCGCAGCGGCGGCGGCGTAGAGCAGCGTCTCCCGCGCCCGCTCCGACAGGGCCGCCAGCCGGGCGTTGACCATGGCGCGCAGTTTCTTCGGGACGGGCAGCAGGCTGCCGGGCACCGGCTGGCAGTCGCGGGCCAGCGCCTGCGCGATCTCCATGGCGAACAGCGGGTTCCCGGCGGAAAGCTCGTAGATGCTGGTGGCGGTCTGCCGGGAGACCACGTCGTAGCCCACCAGTTCCCGCAGCAGGTCGGTGAGCTCGGCGGTGGGCATCGGCGGCACCTTGACCAACTCGGTGTCCGGTCCGCACAGCCCTCCCGCCCGAACCGGCTGGGCCTCCTCGACGCGTTCGGCGGCCAGCACCCGCAGCCTGCGCTCGGTTCCGCTGCGGCGCATGACGAACGCCAACACGTCGTGGCTGGCGCGGTCCACCCACTGCGCATCGTCGAGCACGATCAGCACCGGCCCCTGTTCGGCCAGCAGCCGCAGCAGGCTGAGCAGTCCGAGGCGGACGGCCAGCGGGTCCGGCGCGGCGTCGGCGGTCCTGGCGACCGCCCGCTCCAGTGCCTCCCGCTGCGGGGCGGGCAGCACCTCCAGAGCCGCTCGGTCGAGGTCGGCGAGCAGGTCGGCCAGCGTCAGGTACGGCACGGCGGCGTCGGCCTCGGCGGGTGCGGAGGACAAGACGCGGGGCTCGTCGAGGCCGTGCACCACGGCCTTGAGGAGGGTGGTGCGGCCGATTCCCGCCGGGCCGTGCAGCAGGACGCTGCCCGCTTCCAGCGCGGTGCGCACCTGGGAGACGAGTTCGGGGCGGCCGATCGGGCGGGGAGCGCCCATGTCGAACACCTCCCCCGTGCCAAAGACCGCCGTTGATCTTTTCGCGCTGATCGCGGAGCGAAGCTAATTACCGTGGCGACAAGCCGTCAAGCGCGCCGGTGCTTGTTATATGCATCGCGATACAAATGAGCACTAGGCCAATAGCCCATCACCCGGTCCGTCGTATGGGCACTCTGCACGGCGACAAGGCACGCAAACCAGCGCAATTAGGCCGAAAGCCGATAAGTCATCCCACTGAATGGGCCGATGACGAATCTCCCCCGAAACACAGCATCCCGCACCGCTCTGCCGGAACCGGCACAGGGGGCGCTGAATGATCACAGCTCATCCCACGGCGGCGGGTTCCGTCACCTTGGGGAGGATGTCACGGGACCAGGCTTCGAAGAACTGGTCCTGATCTGGTGCGATCTGGGCGACATACACTTCGTCGTAGCCCGCGTCCAGATATTCGCGCAGTGCCTTGAGATGATCTTCCATGTCCGGGCCGCAGGGCATGGACTTGGCGAGCATCTCCTTGGTGACCAATTCGGACGCCTGCTCGAAATGCCGCGGAACCGGCAATACCTGGGACAGTTCACCGGGCAGCCCCGAGTTCGGCCACAGCCGGTGCAGTGTGTCCACACCCTGTTCGCGGGTGGGCGCCCAGCAGACCTTCATACCCGCCTGCGCCGGGCCGCGGCCGCCCTGCGCGCGGTAGGACTTGAGCAGGTCGGCGTCGGGCGTGGTGGTGATGTAGCCGTCGGCGACCCGCGCGGCCAGCTTCATCGCCTTCGGGCCGAAGGCGGAGACGTAGATCGGCACCGGCCGGTCCGGCAGCGTGTAGATCCGCGCGGTGTCCACCGTGTAGTACTCGCCGTCGAAGCTGGTCTGCCGTCCCTCGTGCAGCAGCCTGATCAGCTCGATGGCCTCCTCCAGCATCTCCAGCCGCACGTCGGCGGTGGGCCAGGCATCGCCGAGGATGTGCTCGTTGAGCGCCTCGCCGCTGCCGACGCCCAGCACGAAGCGGTTGTCGCACTGGACGGCCGCGGTCGCCGCGGCCTGCGCGATGATCGCCGGGTGGATGCGCACGGTCGGACAGGTCACCGCGGTGGTGATGGGCAGGTCGACGGCCTCGGACAACGCGCCGATCACCGACCACACGAACGGGCTGTTGCCCTGCTGGTCGTTCCACGGGTGGAAATGGTCGGAGATCCACAGCCTGGTGAAGCCCGCCTCCTTGGCGGCCTTGGCCTGCCGGACCAGTTCCTTCGGCCCGAACTCCTCGCATGACAGGAAGTAACCGATCTCAGCCATGCGCTGGGGGTACCCGCTTTCACCTGTCGAGAACGTCGGTGACCTCGACCGTGCGGTCCGGCACCGTCGTCGGTGCCTCCAGGTGCACCGCGCCGCTGGGCAGGATGCCCGCGCCGCCGTGACGGGCCATCACCTCCCACTGCGCGGCCACGTCCTCGCCCGCGTGCTCCGGCGGCAGTTCGGACCAGAAGTCGAAGCCGCCGCAGTCGATCAGTGCCAGTCGGTCGTAGAGCACGCAGCCGCCGACCCAGGCGACCTTGTACGCCCGCCATTCGCCGGACCGCAGCTTCGGCCGTCCCACTCCTCGAACGGGGCGAGTTCCGCGGGCCGCGCTCTGCGCCGGCAGGAACGCGCGGTGCTCGGCCAAGCCGCGGCGCGGCAGGTGCTGCAGGTGCCGCACCGGTACGCCCCGCACCTCCAGGGTGCGGATCATGGCCTTGGCCGCGGCCGTGTCGAACCCGGCCGCCGTGTCGCTCTGATCGCTGATCAGCACCTGGAAGCGGGGGAACCGCTGGGCGGCGAGCCCGGCCGGCGTGGTGGCCAGTTCGACCGGGCGGTCGCAGGTGGGGATCAGCACCTCTACTCGGGAAATTCGGGCTGCTCTGTCACCGCCGCTCCCCCGTGCCCGCCGAGCCGCGGATACGTTCGATCAGTGCCGTCGTGGAGACGTCCGGCAGGTAGTCCAGGATGCGCACCTCGCCGCCCGCGGCCTCCACCACGGGTGTCTCCGGCAGCATCTCCGGGGTGTAGTCGCCGCCCTTGGCGTAGCAGTCGGGCCGCAGCCGCTCGATGAGCTTCACCGGGGTCGGCTCCTCGAAGACCGTCACATGGTCGACGCAGCTCAGCGCGGCGAGCACGGCGGCGCGGTCGCCCATGGTGTTGACCGGCCGGTCCTCGCCTTTGAGCTTGCGCACGCTGTCGTCGGAGTTGATCGCCACCACCAGCACATCGCCCAGCGCCTTGGCCTGGTTGAGGTAGCCGACGTGGCCGCGGTGCAGGACGTCGAAGCAGCCGTTGGTGAACACGATGCGGCGACCCGCCGCGCGGTGCTCGGTCACGATGCGGGCCAACTGGTCGTGGTCGAGGGCGGCGCCGCGGAAGGCGGACAACCGTTCGGCCAGCTGGGAGGTGGTGCACACCGAGGTGCCGGGGCGGTGCACCACCACGTCCGCGGCGGCCTGGGCCAGTTCGAGGCAGCCCGCAGGGCTCAGCCCGAACGCCGCGCCCAGCGTGAACGCGGCGACGAAGGTGTCGCCCGCGCCGGAGGCGTGGGCTTCCGGGGCGGGCCGCGCCCAGCTCCGGTGGTCGCCGGTGGGCTGCTGGCCCAGCAGCAACGCGCCCTCGGTGTCCATGGTGACCACCACCGCCTCCGCGCCGGTGGCCGCCAGCAGGGTCTCCCGGGCCTCTCGCAGCGCGGCGACCCGGCTGCTCCCGTCCTCCGGGAGCGAGGAGCCGATCAACGCCGCGGCCTCCGCGGTGT
Source organism: Actinorectispora metalli (assembly GCF_056323685.1). Classification (NCBI taxonomy): domain Bacteria; kingdom Bacillati; phylum Actinomycetota; class Actinomycetes; order Pseudonocardiales; family Pseudonocardiaceae; genus Actinorectispora; species Actinorectispora metalli. The sequence continues at coordinate 3,268,960 of NZ_JBREYE010000001.1, read as the reverse complement.
TGGGGGTGACCACATCGGGCCGGATGCCCTGCCACGGACGCAGGTCGTGAGCGTCCACCACCAGCAGCGGCAGCCGGTCGCGGAGTTCGGTGAGCGCGTCGACCAGCTCCTCCGACAACACGCCGAGGCCGTAGTCACAGACCAGCACGGCGTCCGCCCGTTCGGCCTGTTCCCGCACCATGTCCACCAGCCTGCGAGTGGTGGAGGGCCGCAGTCCGCAGCCGTCGCCCTCGTCGAAGCGGGCCAACAGCACGTCGTCGGCGACGAGGCGGCGCTTGGCCACGGTGCGCTTGCCCGTTTCCATCACGACGCCCTCGGTGCCGACGCCGGCTTGGGCGAGATCACGCAGCAGTTCGGCGCCGTCGGGGTCGTCGCCGACCACCGACACCATGCAGGTCTGGGCGCCCAGCGCGGCCAGGTTCGCCGCGGTGTTCGCCGACCCACCGGGTGTGGCCCAGCTGTGCGTCACTTCGATCACAGGGGCGGGCGCCTCCCTGGCCAGCCGATGGCAGCGGCCGGAAAGCCAGCCGTCCAGAATCGCATCGCCGATCACCAGCACCCGCAGACCCGCCGCGGCCAGGTCCGATGGCAGTTGCGCGTGCAGTTCGTCGGCGGAGAGTTCCCGGGTTCGCACGATCCACCTCCAGTTGACGGCAGGCGAGCCGCCACTGCTGAGGTGCCCTGTGCGGGGCGTGGCAAACCCGGCGACGCGGGGCTGCGGTTGTCGACGCTCGGTGTGGTCCGTACGGTGGGTCACGCAGGCGGCGAGCTCCAAACGGCGACCTGGACGCCATATCATGATCGACCACAGGGTGTCGTTCCGACGACACCGGAGTGGATGCTCAGGAGGACCTGTGACGATGCCTGACCCCGGGATCGCAGTGCCGGCGAAGCAGAACGACACCGCGGCGCAGGCCGAGCAGGAGATCGAGGTGCGTGCTCGGCGGCTTGACGGTGACATCGTGGTGCTCGAGGTCGAGGGCGAGGTCGACATGCTGACCGCGCCGGTCCTCCGGCAGCATCTCGCCGACGAGTTGGATGGCGCCGAGTGCGCAGGCCTGGTGCTGGATCTGAGCAAGGTCGGGTTCCTCGGCTCGAGCGGCCTTTCGGTGCTGGTCGAGGGCGCGCGGCTGGCTCAGCAGAAGGACGCGACCTTCCACCTGGTGTGCAGCAACCGCTCGGTGATCCGCCCGCTGACCGCGACCGGCCTCTCCGATGTGTTCAGCACGCACGCCACCCTGGAGGAAGCGACCGCGGCGGTGGGCACCGGCACCTGATCAGCCCGGTTGACCGAGGTGAACGGCCTTGGTCTGGGTGAACTCGTCCAGTAGCTCCGGGCCGTACCCGTAACCCGCGCCGCTGCCGCGCCGAGGGTGGGCCGCTCCGCCGGGAGCCCCGCCGAACACGTGGTTGATCTTCACCGTGCCCACGGGCAGTTCCCGCCAGGCACGTTGGGCGTGGTCGAGTGAGGCCGTGAGCACGGTCGCGGCCAGCCCGTAGCTGCCCTCCGCGGCCTCGGCGAGGCCCTGGTCGAAGTCGGCGACCACCCGCACGGGGGCGACCGGCCCGAAGACCTCCTCCGCCATCACGGCCATCCGCTGCGTGCAGTCGGTCAACACGGTGGCGGGGTAGCACGCGCCCGCACCGTGCGGGACGCAGCCGCCGGTGAGCAGCGTCGCGCCCGCGGCGACCGCCTGCTCGACCTTGGCGTGCACCTGGTGTCGCAGCGTGCGGTCCACCAGCGGCCCCAACTCGATCTGGTCCTCCCGCTCGGGGAGGCTGACCCGGCAGCGGGCCTGCCGGACGAGTTCGGTGAGGAACTGTTCGGCGACGGCTTGGTGCACGTAGATCCGCTCGACGGAGACACAGATCTGCCCGGCGTTGGTGAACGCGCCGATGGCGGCCTGCTCGGCGGCCCAGTCCGGGTTGACGTCGGCGTCGACCACCAAGGGGTCGTTGCCGCCGTTCTCCAGCAGCACCTTCGCGCCGGTGCGTGCGGCGGCGTGGGCGATGGACCGGCCGGTGCGGGTACTGCCGACGTGGGCGATCACGTCCAGTCCCGGCTGCGCGGTGAGCGCGGCGCCGGTCTTGCCGTCGCCGGGCAGGTGCACGAGCACCCCGGCGGGCAGTCGGGCGGCGAGCAGTTCGGCGAAGCGGGCGCAGGAGAACGGGGAGCGTTCGCTCGGCTTGTAGACCACGGTGTTGCCGGTGATCAGCGCCGCGCCGAGCAGGCCCGCCGAGACGGCGATGGGGTCGTTCCACGGCGTCAGCACGGCCGCCACCCCGCGCGGCTCGGGGACCATGAAGTCGGCGGCGCCCCAATTGCCCATCAGCGTGCGCCCGCCGCGGACCGGGCCAAGCTCGGCGTACTGCTCCAGGGTGCCCGCGCCCGCCTCGATGCCGCCCTCGCATTCGCCAAGCGGCCTGCCGGTCTCCTCGTGGTTCAGCGCGGCCAGCCGGGACAGGTCGGCGCGGACGTCTGCCGCTGCCCTGCGCAGCATGCCCGCACGCTCGGCGGATGGCGTCCTGGCCCAGGCGTGCGCCGCGGAGCGGGCCAAGGCGACGGCGGCCGCGGCCTCGTCGGCGTCGGCGATGTGCGTCCAGCCGACCACGCTGCCGTCCAGCGGGTTGTCCTTCCGCAGTCGCAGGTCGTCCGCCAACTCGCTGCGCACTGCCTCGCCGATGCTCACCGAAAAGCCTCCCCGTCGCGTCTTCGTACCCGGCGATTACCCCGGCACCGGCCGCATCACACGGTTTCTCGGCAGGCGGCCGAGGGAACTCCGCAAGCTGAGGAGGTCGATCACGTGATCACACGGCAGCGCAGGCTGGACAACCTGTCCCGGATGGCTGTGTTGCGGGCAGGCGGTATCGGCGACCTGCTGTTCGCCCTGCCCGCGCTGGAGTCGCTGCGCGCGACCTATCCCGCCGCGGAGATCACCCTGTTGACCAGCAGCGCGCACTGCGACCTGCTCGCGGGTCGGCCAATGCCGGTCGACTCTGTGGTGGAGTTGCCGCCGCTGGAGGGCATCAGCGAGTCCTCGGGGGCCTCGCCAGAGGCATTCGAGTCCTGGCGGTCCGCCGCGAGACTGGACCTGGCGGTGCAGTTGCACGGCGGTGGCCGCTACGCCAATCCGTTCGTGCTCTCGCTTGGCGCGTGGTGCACCGTGGGCGCCCGCACTCCGGACGCGGTGGAGTTGGACCGCTGGCTGCCGTTCCAGTACTTCCAGCACGAGACGCTGCGGATGCTGGAGATCGTCGGCTTGGTCGGCTGCCCGCCCGCCGCGGTGACGCCCCGGCTGGCCACGATCCCCGCCGATCACACCGCGGCCTCGTCGGTGCTGCACGCGGTGACCGGCCCGCTGGTGGTGCTGCACCCCGGCGCGCGGGACGCCCGGCGCCGTTGGCCCGCGGAGAACTTCGCCGCGGTCGCGGCGGACGCCGCCGAGGCCGGTGCCACCGTGTTGGTGCTCGGCGACGAGGACGACTTGGTCTCCCGGGTGGTGTCTTTGGCCGATTCCGACGCGGTGCGTCCGGTGGGTGACCTGTCCCTGCGCGGGTTGGTCGGTTTGCTCGCCGCCGCCGACGTGCTGGTGGGCAACGACAGCGGGCCGCGTCACCTCGCCGAGGCCGTCGGCACCCCGACGGTCAGCGTGTTCTGGTGCGGCAACGTGATCAACTGCGGGCCGATCGGCAGGCTCACCAACCGGGTGCATATCGGCTGGACGGTGCAGTGCCCGCACTGCGGCGTGCACTTCACCGACCCGGTCGCCCAACACGACTGCGTACACGAGGTGTCCGTGGTGGCCGACGTTCCGGTGGAACCGGTGGCCGCGGACGTGCGTGAACTACTCAAGGAGGCAGACCATGCCCGGCAGGCAGGAACTCCCTTCCACCGTTGAGCGCTCCTCGGCGAAGGCCCAGCGGACCTGGATCAAGGCCCACGATTCCGCCGTCGAGACCTACGGCGAGGGCGAGCGCGCCCACCGCACCGCGTTCTCGGCGTTGAAGCACTCGTTCGAGAAGGTCGGCGACCACTGGGAGGCCAAGAAAGAGAAAGGCCCCTCGGACAAGCAGGCCGCGCGCAGCTACCGCCAAGGCGAGTCGAACACCGCGGGCGGTGTCGACGCCAACGCCACCAAGAAGCACCTGTATGAGATCGCGGGCAAGCTCGACATCCCCGGCCGCTCCACGATGACCAAGGACGAACTGGTCCGCGCCATCGAGCGCGCCAACGCCCGCCAAACCCGCCAAGCCCGCGAACGCTGACCGCCAAACCCGGACTGGTGTCCGGAGTCCGATAAAAATCGGGTGAGATCTTTGACTTAGGACACTAAGTCCGCGAAAGGGGCGGGGTAGCTACCCATCGGTAACTGTGACAGTATTTGTGTCACGTCCTTTGATGGAGGTGGCACACGATCATGGCTGGCGCAGCTGCCGAGGCCTTTGTATACGAGGCGATACGTACCCCCCGAGGTCGCGGGAAAGCGACCGGATCCCTGCACAGCGTCAAGCCGATCTCGCTGGTCACCGGCCTGATCGACGAGCTGCGCAGGCGCAACGATGAGCTGGACCCCGCTCTGATCGACGATGTCGTGATGGGCATCGTCTCGCCCATCGGCGATCAGGGCTCGGTGCTGCCCAAGACGGCCGCGCTGGCCGCGGGCCTGCCCCACACGGTGGCGGGTGTGCAGTTGGACCGCTTCTGCGCCTCCGGCTTGGAGGCCGTGAACACCGCGGCGCAGAAGATCCGCTCCGGCTGGGAGGACCTGATCATCGCGGGCGGCGTCGAGTCGATGTCGCGCGTGCCGATGGGTTCCGACGGCGGCGCGTGGGCGATGGACCCCGAGACCAGCTTCGGCACCTCGTTCGTGCCGCAGGGCATCGGCGCGGACCTGATCGCCACCATCGAGGGTTACTCCCGCGAGGACGTCGACTCCTTCGCGCTGGAGTCGCAGACCCGCGCCGCGAAGGCCTGGGCCGACGGCCGCTTCACCCGCTCCGTGGTGCCGGTGAAGGACCGCAACGGGCTGGTCGTGCTGGACCGTGACGAGCACATCCGCCCCGGTTCCACCCTGGATGGCCTCGGCGCGCTGCCCGCCTCGTTCGCCGCCATCGGCGACGCGGGCGGCTTCGACGCGGTTGCGTTGCAGAAGTACCACTGGGTGGAGCGCATCGAGCACGTGCACACCGCGGGCAACTCCTCCGGCATCGTGGACGGCGCCGCGCTGGTGCTGATCGGCAGCGAGGAGGCCGGCCGCCAGGGCGGGCTGACCCCGCGCGGCCGCATTCTGGGCACCGCGGTGACCGGCTCCGAGCCGACGATCATGCTCACCGGCCCCGCGCCCGCCGCGGAGAAGGCGCTGGCCAAGGCGGGCCTGACCATCGACCAGATCGACCTGGTGGAGATCAACGAGGCGTTCGCCGCGGTCGTGCTGCGCTTCATGCGGGAGCTGAACCTGCCGCACGAGAAGGTCAACGTCAACGGCGGCGCGATCGCCATGGGCCACCCGCTGGGTGCGACCGGCGCCATGCTCGTCGGCACCGTGCTGGATGAGCTGGAGCGCCGCGGTGAGCGCTACGGCCTCATCGCGCTGTGCGTCGGCGGCGGCATGGGCATCGCGACGGTCGTCGAGAGGCTGTGAGAGGGATGAGCGAGAACATGATCCGCTGGGAGCGCGACGCCGACGGCATCGTCGTCCTGACCATGGACGACCCTGGCAGCAGCGCGAACACCATGAACGAGACCTACACCAGGGCGATGGGCGAGACCATCGACCGCCTGGAGTCCGAGAAGGACTCCGTCACGGGTGTAGTGGTCACCAGCGCCAAGAAGACCTTCTTCGCGGGCGGCAACCTCACCACGCTGCTGTCCGCCCGCCGCGAGCAGGCCGCCGAGTTCCTCGCGGGCATCACCGAGATCAAGGCGCAGCTTCGCCGCCTGGAGAAGCTCGGCAAGCCCGTGGTCGCGGCCCTGAACGGCACCGCGCTGGGCGGCGGCTTCGAGATCGCGCTGTCCTGTCACCACCGGGTGGCGCTGGACTCCGCAGCCGCCCCCGACGCCCGCTTCGGCCTGCCCGAGGTCACCCTCGGCCTGCTGCCCGGCGCAGGCGGCGTGACCCGCACCGTTCGCCGTCTGGGCATCGCCGACGCGGTGATGAAGGTGCTGGCCCAGGGTCCGCGGATGAAGGTCGAGCAGGTAGTCGAACTCGGCCTGATCGAAGAGCTCGCGTCCTCGACCGACGAGCTGCTGGCCAAGGCCAAGGCGTGGATCAAGGCCAATCCGGAGCCGGTGCAGCCGTGGGACGTCAAGGGCTACAAGATCCCCGGCGGCACCCCGTCCAGCCCGAAGCTGGCGATGATGCTGCCCGCGTTCCCGTCGAACCTGCGCAAGCAGCTCAAGGGCGCCCCCTACCCGGCCCCGCACCACATCCTGTGCGCCGCGGTCGAGGGCACCCAGGTCGACTTCGACACCGCGCTGCTCATCGAAAGCCGCTACCTGACCGACCTCGCGACCGGTCAGACCTCGAAGAACATGACCAAGGCGTTCTTCTTCGACCTCCAGTACATCAACGGCGGCGGCAGCCGTCCCGACGGTGTGGAGAAGTACACGGCCAAGAAGGTCGCCGTGCTCGGCGCGGGCATGATGGGCGCGGGCATTGCCTACGTGTGCGCCCGCAACGGCATTGAGGTCGTGCTGAAGGACGTCTCGGCGGAGGCGGCCGAGAAGGGCAAGAACTACTCGGTCAAGATCCTGGACAAGCAGCTGGCCAAGGGCCGCATCAGCCAGGAGAAGCGCGACGAGGTGCTGGCGCGGATCACCCCCACCGGCGACCCCGCGGACCTGGCCGGGGCGGACCTGATCATCGAAGCGGTCTTCGAGGACCCCGCGCTGAAGAAGAAGGTCTTCAACGAGGCCGAGGCGGTCGTCAACCCCGACGCCCTCCTGTGCAGCAACACGTCCACGCTGCCGATCACCCTCCTCGCCGAGGGCGTAGGCCGCCCGCGTGACTTCGTCGGCCTGCACTTCTTCTCCCCCGTGGACAAGATGCCGCTGGTGGAGATCATCCGCGGCGAGCAGACCAGCGACGAGGCCCTGGCCAAGGCGTTCGACGTGGTGCTCAAGATCAAGAAGACGCCGATCGTGGTCAACGACAGCCGCGGCTTCTTCACCAGCCGCGTGATCGGCACCTTTATCAGCGAAGGCGTGGCCATGCTGGCGGAGGGCATCGACCCGTCCACCATCGAGCAGGCCAGCCTCCAGGCGGGCTACCCGGCGCCGGTCTTGCAGCTGCTGGACGAGCTCACCCTGACGCTGCCCCGCAAGATCCGCGAGGAGACCAAGCGCGCGATCGAGGCCGCGGGCGGCGTGTGGCCCGCCCACCCGGCCGAGCCGGTGATCGACCGCATGATCGACGAGTTCGGCCGCAAGGGCAGGTCTTCGGGCGCGGGCTTCTACGAGTATGAGGACGGCAAGCGCACCGGTCTGTGGCCGGGCCTGCGCGAGCACTTCACCAAGCAGGTAGAGCACGTGCCGGGTGACGCGGAGCTGATCGAACTCGAGGAGCGCATGCTCTTCATCGAGTCCCTCGAAACGATCCGCTGCGTCGAAGAAGGCGTGCTCACGTCGGTGGCGGATGCCAACATCGGCTCCATCTTCGGCATCGGCTTCCCGGCCTGGACCGGCGGCGTGATCCAGTACATGCACGGCTATGCGGGCGGACTCACCGGCTTCGTAGCCCGCGCCAAGGAGCTGGCGGACCGCTACGGCGACCGCTTCGCTCCTCCGAAGCTGCTGGTGGAAACCGCTGAACGCGGCGAGCTCTTCACCTTCGGCGAGCCCGACGAGAAGATCGTGCGCTTGGCGGCGAACTCCTGATATCCCCGCGGGCGTGGCCTCCCCCGAAAGGCCACGCCCGCGGACCAGGCTTTACAAGGGTGTAAACCGCTAGCGTCGAAATGCGCAGGGCACCAGCTCTGCGAAGTGACCCCGGCAGCCCACCGGACGGTGGGTGGGCCAGGTTCGCGCACTTCAGATTCATCTGAAGCCCCGCGGGGCGTGGCCTTCCCCCGACAGGCCGCGCCCCGCGGTTCAGTCCCGCCGCAAGTTGCTCAGCTCGTTGTCGTGATCAGTGACCTCCGCGATGAGCTCCTCGGGGACATCGAACCAACAGATGTCGCCGAGCGAAGGTTCGACGTTGTTCCGCAGCATTGCGGCAACCTCGTCCCTGATCTTGGCGACGGACTCCTCCGGACTGGATTCCCACGGCTCGAAGCCGTCGTCGCCGACCCAGCCGGGGATCAAGACTCCCTGACGAACGAAATCGTCAGCGGCCTCGACGGCTCGTTGAATGAGGTTCTCGGGGTCACCGGTCACTTCGTGGATCATGTCTGCGAGTTCCGCGAAGTAGATCCAGTCGTCCGAGACGGCCTCGATAACGCGGATCCGCAGCTCATCCAACATGTTCAGTCACATCTCTCTGGATCGACATGGATCTTCAGCTTGAAGCGCGGTCGAGCCCTGACGTCGACGGTCGGATACGGCGACGTTCTGGACTTCATTCGATAGCCAACCGTAGTCCCATCAGGCAACAGGAATAAGCGTCCGTGGTAGCGCGGGTTGTCCAGTTCCTTGGCGCCCACGACCAGGGCGTTGAACAGCGAGTCCAGTTCTCCGACGGAGGCCACAATGCGGATCGGAGAGCCGCTCGGACGGCCTGACTCAAGGCCGATGCTGTGCCCTCGGTCTCGGGCATGTTCTGCGGCCGACTTTCCTCGCCACCGGCCGGTGGTCGGTTGCTTCGGGCTATCAGGAGCGACGGCCGCTTGCCGCTGGTCCCTCGTGGGGGCGCCCACCTTCTCGTGCAGATAAGTATCGACACGCTCACGACCAGCGCGGAGGCGCTCGCCAAGCTCGATGATTTCTTCACGGAGCTTCGCCCAATGCGCGGCCACGATCATGAGATCGTCGGCTCCACGTGCCGATTCGGTCAGGGCGTCGACCGCTTGGCCAAGGGCCTCGGCCGCATTGCTCAGGGCATCGATGGGCAGTAGCTCGAGCGCCGCTCTGACGCTGACAGCGACCTCCCCAACCGACACACCGTCAGCTTGGCACGCCTACGGCTCTGCCTTCACGTGCTTCAGCAGATGAGTGAAGCCTGTCGTCGTGAACGCCAGGACCGGGCCTGCCGGGTTCTTGGAGTCGCGGACCAAGACGCACTCACTGGTGCGGGCTACCTCGACGCAGTCCGTGTGATCATGGCAACGGGTGCTCTTTCTCCAAGCAACCGCAGCATTTTCGGCGTCGATCATCGCGACTCTCTCCTGCTCCAGCCTCTGAAGCGAGCCAGGTGACGAAGTCTCTCGACTCTTCCACACTAAGCGCTACCTGGTCCAGAGCAGAGATGATCTTGTGGAAGGCCTCTATCTCGTTGTCGTCCTCCATGAAGAGACTCGAGATGCCGTTCTCGGTGTACGCGATCGAGGGCAAGTCGACGTACTCGAACAGCTGGAAGCTACCGCCCTGAGCCGGGTATTCGTCGATGTCGGTCGGTACGACCCGAAGCTCGATGTAGCGGCGAACTGCCAGTTGAAGCAGGTGGTGTAGCTGTTCCGAACGCACCGTCGCGCCACCGATCGGCAGTCGAAGTGCCTGCTCGTGCACGAAGAAGTAGCACTGTGGCGGGTGCGATCGCTCGAAGATCTCCTGCCTCTTCACGCGGACGTCAATCCGACGGGCACGCTCCGAAAGCGCCATGAGCGGACATGACTCGATCAGCGCCTTCACGTAGGAGTGTGTTTGCAGCAAACCCGGCACCAGGTTCGGCTCGAAGTCATAGATGACAGCGGCGCTGTCCTCGTAGTCGATGAAGGCCTGGAAGTCTTCCGAAAAGTACGAGTCGTAGCGCTGCCACCAGCCGGGCTGGCGGGCCTCCTTGCAGAGCTTGAGAAGGGCCGCCCTTTCATCGCCGGTGATGTCGCACATCACCAGGACCGAGGCCACGTCCTCGTATATGGCAGGGCGCTTGCCCGACAGCAGGTGGCTGACCTTGGTCTCCGACCACTTCATCTTGCGGGCCACCGCCGAGTTGGAGACGTTGGCGTTCTTCAGCGCGTCGCGCAGGGCCGCGCCTAGCCTGCGTCCGCGCACCGTGGGTCTATCCGCCATGACCCATGAACCTAGAGGCAGCCGAGGGCGGTTCAGGGGGTTTGGGGGGATCATCCACCTATCGCGGCGGGCTTTGCCACCCGGTAAAGGGTCCATCCCGTGGGAAGTTTGTGGATGGGTATTGCAGCTTGGGGACATCCGGTTGACAGATCACCCCCCGGTGGGGCCTCATGGAGAGTATGTCCGTGGTTCGCTGGTTGCCGATGCTCGATGAGTTCTGGCCTACCCGGCGTTTCCACGCGTTTGACGAGTTCTGTCCGGTCGACTTCGTTCGCTAGCCGCGGCCGAGCCCTCGCGCTCCGTCACGGCCTGTGGTGCCGCCTCACCAATCGCGCCGATTTCGACTTACGGAGTGCCCACCGTGCCGGGTCTTGTTCTGCTGCTCTTATTCGGGTTCGCCGCCCAGCTTGTCGATGGCTCCCTTGGGATGGCCTATGGGGTCACCTGCACCACGTTGCTGGTGTTGGGCGGGCTGACGCCTGCGGTCGCGTCCGCCTCGGTCCATCTGTCCGAGGTGGGGACCACCCTCTTCTCCGGGCTGTCGCACTGGCGGTTCGGGAACATCCACTGGCCCGTCGTGCGGCGGCTGGCGCTGCCGGGCGCCGCGGGCGCCTTCCTCGGAGCGAGTGTGCTGGGGTCGCTCTCGACGGAGGCCGCGGCGCCTGTCACCGCCACCATTCTGGTGGTGATCGGCGGATACCTCGTCATCCGCTTCACGCGGCCGGGCGGGCTGAAGATGCGGGCGTTTCGGTTGCGCCGCAGGGAGGCCACGCCGCTCGGGCTGGTCGCCGGGTTCATCGACGCCAGTGGCGGCGGAGGCTGGGGTCCGCTGACCACCTCGACGCTGATGCTGCGGGGCGGGCTCAAGCCGCACCAGGTGGTCGGGTCGGTCGCGGCCACCGAGTTCCTGGTCGCCATCGCGGCCAGCGCCGGATTCCTGAACAGCATCGGGTCGGCGGGAATTCCGCTGGAGGTCGTGCTGCCGCTGCTGATCGGCGGGGCCATCGCGGCGCCGGTCGCGGCCTGGCTGGTGCGCAAACTGCGGTCCAACATCCTCGGCGCGGCGGTCGGATCGTTGCTGGTGCTGACCAACGCGCGGACACTGTTCAATGCCGCCGACGTTGGCACCACGCTGCGGGTGATCGTGTACGCGGCGATCGTCATCGGCGCCGTCACCGCCATCGTGTCCGCCTACCGGCGGGAAGCCAGGGAACTGGCCGCCGCTGCGGAAGCCGTTGTGCCGGAACTGGAAAAGCCCGCTGTCGCAACAAGCTGAACGTCCTTGAAACAACGCCGGGGCGCCGAACCAATTGGCTCGGCGCCCCGGGGTGTTTGAGTGGCAGCTCAGCCGTTGTGGCCGTGGTGGTCGCCGCCACCGCCGTTGTCGCCACCGGTGTGGTCGAGCAGCGGGGCGTTGACGCAGTTGTTGACCTCGGGGCTGTCGAGGTTGAGGATGCCGCCGATGACAGCAATGTCGTTACCACACAGCTGAATGTTGGCAACGTTCAGGTTGTTGTCGTTCGCGATGTTGATGCCGTCGTTGCCGTGAGAGTCGGCGAGAGCGGAACCGCCCAGAGCCACAACACCGGCAGCAGCGGCCAGAACCGCACCGGCGATACGTGCCTTGCGCACAGTTGCACCTTCCTTGGAATCTAATCTCGGGAAATCCCTCTTGCCCGCAGGGCGTGAAACTCCTTGGGCAGCCAGCAGTCTTCCGTATCCCGCGCACGCAATTTGCCAATTCGGGGGCCACAGCCGCAAGAGCACACCATAAGGTGACGAACGATCATCACAACAGGTTCGATTTTGCCCTGATTCTTGCTGGCAGTAGCCAGAATGACCACTCGCACGGACGAGTAGCGACACCAACGTCACATATTGTTCTCACCCTTTTGTGTGCGTAAACAAGTAGGCGCGGAAATGTCGCGCGAATAGCTTTCAGCCCGAGGTCTACTTACTTCCCGACCTCGGGCTGAAAGCGTATTCAGAATCACATCGGCAGCCGCGCGGTGCGCCGATGGGTAATGCGATTTTCGGCTAGGCGGAATCCTGCGTCTGCTTCACAGCGCCGGTTCCCTCGTCGCTGACCCGGTGGACGCCCGCGGTCATGGCGTCGAGAGCCATGCCCGCACCCCAAGTCATCATCTTGGCGGTGGTCACCACCGGCACCCGGTCGTCGTTGGGCAGCGCCTTGTCGACCCTGGGCAGACCCAGCGGCGGCTCCGCCTGCGAGCCACCGCTGACCGAATCGGTCACCGAGTTCTCGCCGCCGACCACCGGAATGGCCAAACCGTCCTGCAGCAGCGGCACACCGGGCTGACCGGTCGGGCTCGCGCCCGCCAGCTTCTGCACCGGCCCCCTGGCCACCTGGTTCGCGGTGTGGACGATCGCCTTCTGCACACTGTCGTGAGCCAGGACGCGCACCACACCCACGACCGGATGCGCGACATAGCCCTTGGTCACCGTCGTACCCACGGCCTCCTGGCCGACGGCCCGGCCGATCTGGTCCAGCGGGGAGACGATCACGGTGTGCGCCACCGAGGAGACCTGACCCTGCGCACCCTTGACCTCGGACTCCATGCCGACCTGACGGGAGACGTCCACGGCGACGTCACCTGCCGGTCCCGCGACCGAGTCGTCCAGTTCCACCGTGCCCAGGTCGGCGACCTTCTGCAGCAGGTCCTTGTTGACCTCGTCGACATGGGTGGTGTCACTCGCCGACGGGGTCGAGTTCGGCGAGACGTTGGTCAACTGCATGGCCTCGTCGGTGTTCGACGCAGGCAGGTCCGGCTCCGGCAGCTCTACCGCAGGCATCTCGGGCAGCTGAGGAGCCTCACCCAGTTCAGGAGCCTGGTCAAGCTGCGGCGCCTCGGGAAGCCCCAGGGCGCCTGCCATTTCCGGGACCTCGGTGTCCACGGGCAGCCCTGCGGGCTGCGGAACCTCGGCCAGGTCCGGCGCCTCGGTCACCGAGAGCACCTCGGACACCTGCGAGGGGTCCGACAGGTCCGGGTCGACGACCACGTGCGGCACCTGCGGCGCCTTGTGACCACCCGGGACCAGGTTGTCGGCGAGGTCGACGTCGGCACCGAGCGACAACGGCACATCGCCCTTGCTCAGCGACTTCGGGTCCACCTCCGGCACCGGAATCTCGTCGGCCAGGTCGACCTCGGCGCCGGTCTCCACCGGGATCTCGCCGCGGGCAATGCCGTTCGGGTCCGGGGCGGAGACCGAACTCAGCTTGTCCGCGCCCGGCAGGTGCTGGGTCTGGTGCGCGGGCACCACGTTGAGGTCGGTCGCCGGGATCTCGGGGGCCTTGGCGCGCGGCGCGCCCTCCTGGGCGGATGACAGCTTGCGCACCGAGTTCACCGTGGTCAGCGGGCCGATGTCGTTGCCGGGACCGAGCTTTTCGACCGCCTTCTCGCCGCTGAGCTCACTCGCCAACCGCTCGGCGGTCAGGGCATCGAGCGCCTTGCCGCTGCTGAGTTTGTCCATCGCGTGGGCCGGGTCGACCTTGGGCACCACACCGGAGCCGATGGTGCCGTTGGGCAGCACGTCGCTGCGCACCGGCGGCAGGCCCCCCATCGCGGGCACCAGCGGCGCGTCCGTTCGCGGCTGCGCGCCCCCGAACGGGAGCGTGTCGGTGCTCAGGGCACCCACACCCACCGCCTCCAGGCCCGGGATCTGCTGGGTGGGCGCGTTGGCCCCCACCAGTTCCGGCTCGTAGCCCGCGTTCTCGAACGCCGCGGGCATGTCCGGGCCGCCCCTGCCGACCGGGCCCGCGCCACCGCCGCCGAGGCCGGGCACGGGGAGGGGGAGGCCACCCGGAATCGGCAGGCCGTCAACCGGACCGCCACGGGCCGGGTCGGCGGGCAGCAGCGTGCCCGCCGGTCCGAGGTCGGGGGCACCGTCCTGGGACACGGCCTTCATCGCGGCGCCGGTGGAGACATCCGAACCGACCAGCCGGTGCAGGTGGCCGTCGAACTTCACACCGTCCTGCTTGGACAGCTCGGCGCCGGTGGGGAGTCCGGTGCCGACCGGCAGCATGCTCTCGCCGGGCAGGAAGGTGGCCGAGCTCTCCGGGCTGGGCTTGCCCTGCGCACCCGGCTGGCGGTTGATCTTCGATTCGATCGGACCACGCGTCATCTCGGAGTAGCGGTCGACGTCCTTCTTCGAACGCGCGCCGCCGGTACCGTCGCTCACGGTCTGGCCGTTGGTGGCACCGGCGAGACCGCCCGCGGCGGCGCTGCCGAGGCCGACCTTGCCGAGCACGCCGTCCAGCGGGCCGGAGCTGACGCCGGGCACGGCCTCGCCGCGCGGCTGGACCTCGGAGGGCACCATCTCGCCCACTCCGGGCATGCCGCCGACGTTGACCTGCTTGCTGGTGGGCAGCGCGGGGACCAGGGCTGCGACCTCGCGCTGGATGTCCTCCCACTGCGGCGCGGCAGGCGGGTTCTCCTCCGTGTAGCCGGAGACGCCGTAGGCGAGCTGGTGGGTCGCGCCGTGGCCTTCGGCGAGCAGCTCGTTGATGCCCTTGCGGACGGTCGGCAGTTCACGCAGGGGGGCGGCGACGACCTCGGTGAACTTCGACGCGGGGGTGCCGGTCGCGTTCTCGATCAGCTTGGTCGCGGAGGCGACCGGGCTGCGCAGGGGCTCGGCGTTGTAGCCCTCGACCGCGGTGAGCTCGAGGCCGGTGTCGGCACCGCTGACGCCGTTGTCACCGGGCTTGTGCGGCTTGGCGCCGAACTTGAGCAGCTCGCCGTTCGACTCGGGATCGGACAGGTCGCTGCCGATGGTGGGTCGGGCGTTCTTGACGTGCCCGAGAACGGCCGCTTCCTTCGCCGCGTTGGCCGCGATCTGCTGCGCGCCGGGTCCATTGATGACCTTGCCGGGCTCCGACAGGGGCTCGATGATCCGGTTCGGGGCTTCGGCCACCGACGCGCCGCCGGGGTTGGGCGCGGCCAGCGTGATGGCGCCCGCGGCGCACGGGACACTCGAACCCTTCGTCAGGTCACACAGCTCAATCGGCGTCTCCGCACCGAGGTCGCTGGGAGCCTCCGGAGCGGGAGCGTCCGCCGTATCGTGAGGGGACTGGGCCGCGGCTGCCGACGTACCTAGCGCAGCGACGCCAGCGGCAAGCACAGCTGCGTGCAGCGTGCGCTTGGTCCGGGTTCGCAATTGAATCTCCTCAGATCTGATCGTGGTCGTCCAAGCCCGGCCGTGGGTTTGTGCCGAGTCCCGGGGGATGAACCCGGCACTTGGCTCGAACGATGGGTCGAACCGTGTACTCACGTGTGTGGGCGCCGACGGCGCGGCCGTCTCGCTCTCCCTACTTCGTGGGCATCGGTAAGGGTAGGAGTGCCGGTTGACCTCAAAAGCGCATAACAGTCCTGTCGGGGGAACAAAACACCCTTAATAGTGATTCTCGACAGGTCGCCAACCGCCCTGCGTGATCACTCTGCGCCCAGCCTACTAATCCGTTCAGGTTGACATCTGGCTAGAAGGATCTTCATACATTGCCCAAAGTATTTGCTGCCTGAAGCAATTTTCTCGGCGGCTCTGGTGGGAGTTCACCGAAGATCGACTCGTGAGGTCAACCGGCAACGGAAAGGCAGGAACCACAGGGCCGTAAGCCGGGCAGTTCGCCCGCGCTCGGCCTGGTGGCCAGCACCAACGCGCCACAGCTCGCGGTGAAGAAGACCTGGCCGCGGTTGGCGACCGGATGTCCCGACGTGTCAACGAAATGCAGCAACGGGTTGCGGGCGCCCACCCACCAGCCGTGATTGCCGACACCGCTCGCGGCGGGTTCCGTGCTATCCGCGCATAGACGCTGATCGGTCAAGGCCTACCTCCCCCAACGACATGACCGTGCACTATGGAACAGCCTCAGCCAGATTGCCCTTCCAGCACGCCTTTTCGCTATGGCGATACGGGTGAAATGACTACAACCTTTGTGCCGCAACGTATTCACCCGGTGTCATCTTCGCCTGTTTTCTTATGCGTTCCGACACACATTGACCGGCAAAGCCCTGGTCAGACGGACGCGTCCTGGCCTGCCGTGGTTTGCTTGCACCGTGGGAGCGCAGGAATACGTGGATATCTACTGCGAGCGGACCGGCCCAGGGCTGCTGGCGGAGCCGCTCAACGCCGTCAGCAACGTCGGCTTCCTGATCGCGGCCGTCGTGCTGTGGCGGCTGTTGGACCGGCACGCCGCCCGGCGAGGAGAGCGCGCGCCCGGCAGCCTGCGGGCGCTGAGCGTGATCCTGTTCCTGGTCGGCCTGGCCAGCCTGTCGTTCCACACCTTCGCCACCGGCGTCACCGCGGCGCTGGACGTGGCGTTCATCGCCGTGTTCACGCATTTCTACACCGCCTGCTACCTGCGCTGGTTCTGGAACCTGCGGTGGCGGCTGGCCTGGCTGGGCATCCCGGGGCTGCTGGTGTTCAGCGTGCTCGGCGGTCTGCTGGTCGGCGGGAGCGGCGGGCAGGGCGGATACCTGGTGAACCTGATCGCGCTGGTGCTGCTGGCGCTGGCGCTTGGCTTCGCCCGCGATCACACGGCCCGCCGGTACCAGCGGCTGCTGTTCCTCGCCGCCGCGATTTTCGCGGTTTCACTGTTTCTGCGCGGAATCGACGATGGTGTGTGCGGCCAGTTCAGCATCGGCACCCACTTCCTGTGGCATCTGCTGAATGCGTGCGTTCTGTTCACCCTCGGTTATGCCGTTCTTCGCCGATGGTCGGATTCGCGCGATTCGGGCTGAGGTGTCCGGCAGGCCGGGAGCGGGTACGCCGCGGGTATGGAGAAGACCAGCCGCGTCGTCGTGATCACCGGGGCCTCGGCCGGAGTAGGGCGGGCCGCGGTGCGTGAGTTCGCCAGGCGCGGTGACGCCATCGGGCTGATCGCCAGAGGCTCCGCGGGTCTGGCGGCCGCGGCGGCGGAAGCGCTGAACCTCGGAGCGGCAGCCGCGATTCCGATCGAGGCCGATGTGGCCGACCCGCTGGCCATGGAGCGGGCGGCCGACCGCGTCCGGGCCGACCTCGGTGAGATCGATGTGTGGGTGAACAACGCGATGGAGGCGGTCTTCGCGTTCACCTGGGACATCGAGCCCGCGGAGTTCAAACGCGTCACGGAGGTCACCTACCTCGGCGCGGTATACGGCACGCTGGCCGCACTGCGCAGCATGCGCCCGCGGAACACGGGCACGATCGTGCAGGTCAGTTCGGCGCTGGCGTATCGCGGCATTCCGCTGCAGGCCTCCTACTGCGCAGGCAAGCACGCGATGAAGGGCTTCACCGACTCGCTCCGCGCCGAGTTGGTCCACACCGACAGCGACCTGCGGGTCTCGATGGTGCACCTGCCCGCGGTGAACACCCCGCAGTTCGACTGGGTGCGCACCCGACTGCCGCGGCATCCGCAGCCGGTGCCGCCGATCTACCGGCCGGAGGTCGCGGCCAGAGCCGTCGCGTTCGCCGCCGAACGGGCGCCGCGCGATGTGTACGTGGGGCATATGACGGTGCTGACGCGGATCGGCGACCTGCTGCTGCCCGGCTGGATGGACCGCTACCTGGCTCGCAATGCCGTTGCCGGACAACAGACCGAGCAGGAAATCGACGCAGACGCCCGGCAGGACAACCTGTGCGCACCTGTGGACAACGCTGTGGATCACGGCTCCGACGGGGAGTTCGGCGCCGCCGCGAAGGACCGCAGCCTGCTGCTGGAGGCACAACGCGCGGCGGCGGCCGTCGGCGACCTGCTGCGGGACAAGGCGGACGTGCGCCGCAGGCTGGACCGCTACCGGCGCAGGTGGTCGGGGCGGCAGATGCCGAACCCCCGGGCACACGTGCCGCCGACGACGGTGATCACGCCAGCAGGTTCCGCGCCCCCGCGAGCACCTCGGACACGTTGATGCCGAGCAGCGCGGGATCGGGATCGTCGGCGAAGGCATCGCCTCGGCGGGCAGTGTCCTGAGAGAGCGTGAGGTGCGGACCCCCGGGCGGCGGCCCCCACCGGTTCGCCGACACCGGCCCGAACAGGGTCACGGTCGGCGTGCCGTAGGCGTAGGCGAGATGCGCGATGCCGGTGTCGCCGGAGATCACCAAGTCCGCGGCGTGCACCAGGTCGGCCAGTTCCGGGAGGCTTGTCCTACCCGCGGTCATCGCCGAGGAGGGCAGGCCCGCCAACTCGATGAGTTTCTCGGCCAGCGGCTCCTCGACCGCGGTGCCGGTGACCAACACCTTCCGGCCCGCCAGCGCGAGTTCCCTTGCCACCGCGGCGAACCGCTCCACCGGCCAGCGACGGCTGCCGGTGGCGGCACCGGGATGGACCAGCACCGCCTTCGGCACCTCGGCGTCGGCGCCGCTCAGGTGCAGATCGGCGGGGTCGGCCGGAATGCCGTGCCAGCGCAGCAGCTCGCACCACCGCTCCCGCTCCGGCTTCTCCTCTTGCCACTCCGGGCCTTCCCAGCCCCACCCTTGGTGGCCGATGCGCCGGTGCGGTTCCAGCGCGTCCAGCACACCCGTGCTGCCGGGGCCCTTGCCGTGCAGGTTCACCGCGAGCTCGGGACGGGCCGCGGCCTGCGGGAGCGGGGCGAAACCCTTGGTGGGCACCAGCTGGTCCACGGCACCGATGCGAGCCACGATCGGGGCGAGCCAACCGGAGGTGGCCAGCATGATGTTGTGGCGCGGAAACGCCCTGCGCAGAGCGCGCAGGGCGGGCACGGCCACCAACAGGTCACCCAACTTCAGTGCGCGCAGCACCACGATGCGGCGCGCACCGTCCCGATCAGCCTGGCGGTTCATCCTGGAGGGCCTCTCGGAGATGGGCCAGGGTCCGGGCCAGCAGCCTCGACACGTGCATCTGAGACACGCCGATCCGCTCACCGATCTGCGTCTGCGTCATGTTGCCGAAGAACCGCAACATGACGATCGTTCTCTCCCGTTCCGGGAGTTGGTTCAGCAGCGGGGCCAGCGCCTCCCGGTGCTCGACCTGCTCCATCTCGGCGTCCTCCGAGCCGAGCGAATCGCCGAGCGCGATGCCGTCCTCGTCCAACAGCAGGTCGTCCAGGGAGTCGCTGCGGTAGGCGTTGGTGGCCTCCAGCCCCTCGAAGATCTCCTCCACCGGAAGGTCAAGGTGGCGGGCCAGCTCCTTGGGCGTCGGCGCCCTGCCCAGCCGCTGGGACAGCTCCGCCGAGGCGGCGTTGATCGACAGGTGCAGTTCCTTGAGCCGCCGCGGCACCCGCACCGACCAGCTGGTGTCGCGGAAGTGCCTGCGGACCTCGCCCATGATCGTGGGCACCGCGAAGGACAGGAAGTCGACGCCGCGGGTGGGGTCGAACCGGTCGATCGCGTTGATCAGGCCGAGGGTGGCGACCTGGGTCAGATCCTCCTGCGGCTCACCGCGGTTGGAGAACCGGCGCGCGATATGGATGGCCACCGGCAGGTGGCCGGTGACCAGTCTGTCCCGCACCTGGGAACGGTGCGGGTCGCCGGGGTCGAGTTCGGCGAGCTTGTCGAAGAGCGGGGCCAGTTCCGCGTATTCGCTGTTCGACGACGTTCGCTGTTCGGGCTGGTTCACCCGTCCACCACCGAGGCATTCCGCTTGACAAGCTCGATGTTCACGCGTTCACCGCTGGAGTTCGCCGTGGTCAGGTTGAGGGTGAGTTCATCGGTCAGGGTGCGCAGCACCCGCCAGCCGAAGCTGTCCTGGTTGGGCACCTGCCCACCGGAGATCTCGGCCTCGGCGATCACCTTGATCAGCTTGGGCTGCACGTGAAACCGGCAGCTCAGGACGGTGTTGGGGGCCGCGATGCGCACCAGCGTCGCGCAGGCTTCGTCCACCGCCATTCTCAGGTCGGAGATGGCGTCGAGATCGAAGTCCTGCCGCATGGCGAGGTCCGCGGCCACGGCCCGCACCGTGGACAGGTACAGCGGGCTGGCCGCCACCCGCACCTCCACGGTGTTAAGCCGGTCCGGTGTCGAATCTGAGGACTGAGTCACCTGAACTACCTCGCTGGTCATGCCTGGGCCGGATGCTGACGGTAAAGCGCTGCTGACGCTACCGCCGGTGTGTGCCGAAGGTGCGGTGGGTGTGTCGACGATTGACGAAGACCCCGAGTCGACACACCCACCTGCCGCAGCGGTTACCGGCGGGCAGGTAACCGGGTTTTCACCGCCGCGGATCCTGGATGGGATGGCCCGGCTGCCCCGCCGTCGGTCCCGGCGGGACGGGCGTGGTGCCGCTGGGCGGCACGTTCGGGGGGACGTTCGGGGTGACTCCCGGGGGTGCACCGGCGGCGCGCTCGTGGGGCGAGGTGCCCGCGCGCGTCGGCTGGTCGGTTTCACCCGCCTGTGGCTGCCGGGGCACGTCGCCTCGCCAGCCGCCGGTCTCGGTGCCGCGGGCCTCGATGAACTCCTTGAACCGCTCGAGATCGCCCGCGATGCGGCGCTCCACCACGCCGAGGGCGGCGCCCGCCTTCTCGGTGAGCGTGTCGGGCTGGTACTCCATTTGGAGGCTCACCCTGGAGGTCTCGTCGTCGATGCGGTGGAAGGTCACCACACCCGCGTGGTGCGGTCCGTCGACGGTCCGCCACGCGACCCGCTCGTCGGGGTGCTGCTCGGTGATCTCGGCGTCGAATTCCCTTGTGGCCCCGGCGATCCGGGTGCGCCAGTGGGTCAGCGTGTCCGACAGCTGGGTGATCTGCTCCACACCCTCCATGAAGTGCGGAAAGGACTCGAACTGGGTCCACTGGTTGTAGGCCGTGCTGACCGGAACTCTCACGTCGACCGACTGTTCAATCGTGGTCACGAGAACTTCCTCCTTAGCCAGGCCATGACTGGACCTGCAACTCGTCGCCGTCTCTCGCCGACGGGCTACCCACTGGGTGAAACCGCCACACCTGACAACGACTTTCACCGTCCGTAGCCATGAACTACATTGAGTAGTTCTTATTCCGCTTGCGTTTAGCAACAAGGCGCTCGGCTATCTCGGGGACATGCGAGCCGCATGTCCACCAATGGCCGCCAAGTCGGGTTTCGGATCTGCTGGAACGACTTTGCCTGCGGCCGTGCTGTTCGATCGGGACGGCACATTGATCCACGACGTGCCCTACAACGCCGACCCGGCCCGGGTGCGCCCGGTGCGCACCGCCGCCAGGGCGCTGCACGCCCTGCGCCGCCGCCGCATCCCGGTGGGCGTGATCAGCAACCAGTCCGGGCTGGCCCGCGGCTACTTCGACGACCGGCAGTTGCGGCTGGTCAACCACCGCGTGGAGGAGCTGCTCGGGCCATTCGACGTCTGGGAGATCTGCCCGCACGGACCGGAGGACGGCTGCGCCTGCCGCAAGCCCGCTCCCGGCATGGTGCGCTCCGCCGCCCGGCGCCTCGGGGTGCCGCTGGACCGGGTCGTGGTGATCGGCGACATCGGCGCCGACATCGACGCCGCGAGTGCCGCGGGGGCCACCGCGGTACTCGTGCCCACCCCGACCACCCTGCCCGACGAGGTGGACCGCGCCCCGGTGGTCGCGGTGGACCTGCTCGCGGCGGTGGAACTGACCCTCGGGCTGGGCCCGCCATGAGCACGACGCTGGTGGCGAGGCTGGACAGCGACGGAGACGTGCTGGTCTCCGGGCCCGCCGTGCGCGCGGTCGCCGCGAGCGGCCGGGTCGTGCTGTTGTGCGGGCCGCGAGGCAGGCAGGCGGCCGAACTGCTGCCTGGCGTGACCGAGCTGATCACCTGGCACTGCCCGTGGATCGACGCCGAGCCCGCACCGGTGCGCGTGGACGAGGTCGACGGGCTGGTGCGGCGGCTGCGGGCGGTCGGCGCCGACGACGCGGTGCTGCTGACCTCCTTCCACCAGTCGTCGCTGCCGCTGGCGCTGCTGTGCAGGCTGGCAGGCATCCCGCGGATCACCGCGATCTCCACCGACTATCCGGGTTCGCTGCTGGACGTGAGGCTGCGCCCCGGCACCGACTTCGACGACGACCTGCCCGAGCCCGAGCGGGCGCTGGTTGTCGCCGCCGCCGCGGGCCACCGGCTGCCCGCGGGCGACGACGGGCGGCTGCGGGTCCTGCCGCCGCCTGCGGTGATCGGGCTGGTCGGGACCGACCGCTATGTGGTGCTGCACCCGGGTGCCTCGGTGCCCGCCAGGGCGTGGCCGCCGCACCGCTGCGCCGAGGCGGTGGAGGTGCTGGCCGACCGCGGGCACACCGTCGTGGTCACCGGGTCGCCCGGGGAGAAGGAGCTGACCAGGCAGGTCGCGGGCGGCCGGGGGCTGGATCTCGGCGGCGCGACCACGCTGCGCGAACTGTCCGGGGTGCTGGCCGGGGCCGAGGCGGCCATCGTCGGCAACACCGGACCCGCGCATTTGGCGGCCGCGGTCGGCACCCCGGTGGTGTCGCTGTTCGCCCCCGTGGTGCCCGCTCGCCGATGGGCGCCGTACGGGCGGCACGTGCTGCTCGGCGACCAAGGGGCGGCCTGCCGCGGAACCCGCGCCAGGCGGTGCCCGGTGGCGGGCCACCCCTGCCTGACGTCGGTCACCGCCGAAGACGTCGCGCAGGCGGTCGAGCAGATGGCGGGGGTGGCGGCATGAGCTTGCGCATCCTGCTGTGGCACCTGCACGGATCGTGGACGACCGCGTTCGTGCAGGGCGAGCACACCTATCTGCTGCCGACGCAGCCCGACCGCGGCGAGTGGGGTCGGGGTCGCGCGGACACCTGGGTGTGGCCGCCGAACGCGGTGGAGATGTCGCAGGCGGAGTTGGGCGAGACCGACATCGACCTGGTGATCGCGCAGCGGCCGGAGGAACTCGCGCTGGCCAGGTCGTGGACCGGGCGCAGGCTGCCGACGATCTTCCTGGAGCACAACACCCCCAAGCAGGGGAACGTGCCGAACTCCCGGCATCCCGTCGCCGACGACGACGGCGTCGCGGTGATCGTGCACGTCACGCACTTCAACCAGCTCATGTGGGACTGCGGGGACACGCCGAGCGTGGTCGTCGAGCACGGCATCGTCGACCCCGGCTACCGCTACGGCGGCGAGTTGCCCCGCTTGGCGGTGGCGATCAACGAGCCGGTGCGCCGCGGGCGGGTGACCGGCACCGATCTGCTGCCCGCCTTCGCCGAGGTGGCGCCGGTGGACGTGTTCGGCATGAAGCTGGCCGGGCTGTCGGGCGAGGGGATCACCCCCGTCGGCGACGTCCCGCAGGCCAGGCTGCACGAGGAACTGGCGCGGCGGCGGGTGTACCTGCACCCGTGCCGGTGGACCTCGCTTGGCCTGTCGCTCATCGAAGCCATGCACCTCGGCATGCCGGTGGTGGTGCTGGCCTGCACCGAGGCGGTCGAGGCGGTGCCCGATGGCGCGGGCGTGCTCTCGACCGACATCGCCCGACTGCGCGCGGGCGCGGCCGAGCTCATCGCACAACCCGAACTGGCCGTCGCCATGGGGAAGCGCGCTCGCGAGGCTGCGCTGGCCCGTTACGGCCTCACGCCATTCCTGAACGACTGGGACCTGTTGCTGGACAAGGTGCTCTCCGGTGAGACCGGAGCGGCACTGGCGCCCGCGAGCAGGGGCGCGGGTGCCGACGACCCCAACGGGAGGCTCATATGAAGATCGCCATGGTTTCCGAGCACGCCAGCCCACTCGCCTCATTGGGCACTGTGGACGCGGGCGGTCAGAACCTGCACGTCGACGAGCTGTCCGCGGCGCTGGCCGCGCAGGGCCACGAGGTGCTGATCTACACCAGGAGGGACAGCAGGACAGTGCAAGACAGGGTCGCGATCGGCCCAAGACGAACCGTGGTGCACGTGCCCGCGGGGCCACCGGGCAGGCTGCCCAAGGACGAACTGCTGCCCTACATGGGTCGCTTCGCCGAGTTCCTCGCCGGTGAGTTCTCCCGCGAGCAGCCCGACGTTGTGCACGCGCACTTCTGGATGTCCGGCCTGGCCGCGGCGTTGGCCGTGCGCGGGCGGAAGGTGCCGATGGTGCAGACGTTCCACGCGCTCGGCACGGTCAAGCGCCGCCACCAGCGGGACGACGACACCAGCCCGGCGGAGCGGATCAGGCTGGAGCGGATGATCGGCCGCAGCGCGGACCGCATCGTGGCGACCTGCTCCGACGAGGTTTTCGAGCTCGTGCGGATGGGCGTGCCGCGGTCGCGGATCTCCGTGGTGCCCTGTGGGGTCCGTCCCGACCAGTTCACCCCCGCCGAGGACAGGATCACGCCGAGCACCCGGTTCCGACTGGCCTCGGTCGGCAGGCTGGTGCCCCGCAAGGGCTTCGACACGGTGATCAGCGCGCTGCGCATGGTGCAGGAGGCCGAGCTGATCATCGTCGGCGGACCGCCGCCGCACGCGCTCACCACCGACAAGGAGGCCATGCGGCTGTTCGACCACGCGCACCGCGAGGGCGTCGCGGACCGGGTGCGGCTGCTCGGGCAGATGGAGCGGCGGCAGATGCCGAACCTGCTGCGCGACACCGACGTCCTGGTCTGCACGCCATGGTACGAGCCGTTCGGCATCGTGCCGCTGGAGGCGATGGCCAGCGGGGTGCCCGTGGTGGCCTCGGCCGTGGGCGGACTGACCGACACCGTCGTGGACGGCGTGACCGGGCTGCTGGTCCCGCCGCGCGATCCGGAGGCCCTCGGCCGCGCGCTGCAACTGCTGCGCTCCGACCAGGCCCGGCGCCAGGCCTACGGTGCGGCGGGGCGAGACCGGGTACTCGCCAGGTACAGCTGGGAGCGCGTCGCCGAAGACACGCTCCGCGTCTACGAACGCGCGGGTGCCCCGATGCCCGCACGCCAACACGAGTTCGCGGTGGGGGGTCAGTGATGACACAGCAGTCCGAGCACATCACCGATGGGGTCGCCGTCGGCTACGCGGGCCGTGCCCACGTCGACGCGCTGACCGTCGCGCTGGCCAGCCTGCGCCGGGACGCCCTCACGCTGAACCGGTGGGGGCAGGAGTTGGCGCGACGACTGCTGAGCGGCGGCCGGATGCTGGCCGCGGGCAACGGCGGCAGCGCGGCCGAGGCGCAGCACCTGACCGCCGAACTGGTCGGCCGCTATGTGCACGACCGGCCGCCGTTCGCCGCGATCGCGCTGCACGCCGACACCTCCAGCCTGACGGCCATCGGCAACGACTACGGCTTCGACGAGGTGTTCGCCCGCCAGGTGATGGCCCATGCCCGGCCGCAGGACATCGTGGTGCTGCTGTCGACCAGCGGGCGCAGCCGCAACCTGATCCTGGCCGCGGAGGCCGCCCGCCGCGCCGGGGCCACCTCGTGGGCGCTGACCGGGGACCGGCCGAACCCGTTGAGCCGCGTGGTGGACGAGGCGATCTGCGTGCCGGGGTCCACCGCCACCGTGCAGGAAACCCACCTGGTCGCGGTGCACATGCTGTGCGGTGCCTTCGAATGCGCGCTGGGCACCGAGTCGGGCGCCGGGGTGGCGCCGCCGCAGCGGGAAGCGTCATGACCGCACCGCTGGTGGTCGTCGGCGACGTGCTGCTGGACGTGGACCTGATCGGCACGGTCAGCCGAGTGTGCCCGGACGCGCCGGTGCCGGTGCTGGATCTGGAGCGGTCCACGCTGCGCCCCGGCGGCGCAGGCCTGGCCGCCTGCCTCGCCGCACGCGCCGGGGGACCGGTCGTGTTGGTCAGCGCGATCTCCGACGACCCCGCGGGCAGGCAGTTGCAGGCCCTGCTCACCGCCATCCCCGGGCTGCGCCTGATCATCGGCGAAGGACCGGCCACCTCGGTGAAGACGCGGCTGCGCTGCCGCGGCCAATCGCTGGCGCGGATCGACAGCGGCGGCGGTGCCGGACCTGTCGAGTTGCCGCCGCAGGCCTTGGCCG
This sequence comes from Actinorectispora metalli, assembly GCF_056323685.1. Classification (NCBI taxonomy): domain Bacteria; kingdom Bacillati; phylum Actinomycetota; class Actinomycetes; order Pseudonocardiales; family Pseudonocardiaceae; genus Actinorectispora; species Actinorectispora metalli. The sequence continues at coordinate 3,242,957 of NZ_JBREYE010000001.1, read as the reverse complement.
CGGTCGGCGCCGCGGGCACCGTGCTGGTGTCCGACTACGGCCGCGGCGTCGTCGCCGACCCCCGGCTGCGCGCGATGCTCACCGAGGCGGCGACCAGGGTGCCGGTGGTGTGGGACCCGCATCCCCGCGGGCCGCGGCCGGTGCCGGGCACCACGGTGGTCACCCCGAACGCCGCCGAGGCGGAGCAGGCCACCGGCATGACCATCGACGGGGCGGAGTCCGCGGCGGAGGTCGCACGGCGGGTCACCGTTGCGTGGGAGGCCAGGGCCGCCGCGGTGACGCTGGGCGCCGACGGCGCGGTGGTGTTCTCCGACGGCGTGAGCACCCGGATGCCCGCACCGGTCATCCGGCTGACCGACCCGTGCGGGGCGGGCGACCGGTTCGCCTCGTCGGTGGCGCTGGGGCTGTGCGCGGGCAAGAACATCGAGCAGTCGGTGGACATCGCCGTGCGGGAGGCCGCCGAGTTCCTGGCCGCGGGCGGCGTGGGCACGGTGTCCGCCGACCCGACGGACGATCAAGCCGAGAGCAACGGAAAGGGAACGGGGTATGACCACGTATGCGCAGCCTGGTACGAGCCCGCACACAGCCCGGCAGGCTGACTCGCTGGGCACCGTGCTGGTCACCGGGGCCGCCTCGGGTCTGGGTGCGGCGGTGGCGAGGGCGGTCGTCTCGCACGGCGGGCGGCCGGTGCTGCTGGATGTCGCCGAGCCCGCTCCGAACCTGCGGGAGTCCGCCGCCGAGGTGATCGCCGCCGATCTGACCGACGGCCGCGCCACCGAGCGGGCCGTGCGAGACGCGGCACAGCGGCTCGGTGGACTCGACGCGGTGGTGTGCGCCGCGGGCATCGACTCCTGCGGACGGCTGGAGGACGTGCCCGCGGAGGACTGGGAGCGGGTCATCGCGGTCAACCTGCTGGGGACCGCGGCGGTGATCCGGGCGGCGCTGCCGTACCTGCGGCGCAGCCGCGGTCGGGTGGTGACGATCGCGTCCACACTCGGTCTGCGGGCCGTCGGCGACGCGACCGCCTACTGCGCGTCCAAGTTCGGGGTGGTGGGCTTCTCCCGGGCACTGGCCACCGAGTGCGCGGGCGAGGTCGGGGTGACGATGCTGGTGCCGGGCGGGATGCAGACCTCCTTCTTCGACGGCCGCACCGAGCAGTACCGGCCGCCGGACATGTCCGCGCTGAACCCGCCGGAGAACGTGGCGGAGGCGGCGGTGTTCGCTCTCCGTCAACCCCCCGGCTGCGAGGTTCGGGAGCTTGTGATGTGTCCCGCGGAGGAACCGTCGTGGCCGTGAATGCACGTGAAAGCCACGGGTGAATGGGATGCCGTCGTGCAGGGGCGGCGGCATCCCATTCACCCATTCCCTAAACGCGCGGCAGCCTTCTGACCGACGGGGTGGCCCATCTGCCGAGTCGGGCAATTGCACGCATAGGGTGCGAGGACTCGCCAATCAATGCGTCGATCGCACGCAACGGGACGAGCAATCCCGCGGACCGGAGCATGCGCAGTGCGAGATCAGCCGCCGGTCTGGGCATGGCACAGTGTCCGTGCATTTTGATTGCCCAATTCGGCAGCACCGAGTAGGCCAACTGTCCTATCGGGAGATAGCTGAACCGTGCCAGCAGGAATGGCACCGGGGGGAGTCGGAGGAATTTGTACACGATCTCCGACTCGGGAGTCTTTCGGAGGCGGGGGCGGATATCGGCGAAATATTGCTCCATCTCCCGCAGCGAGCCGGGCACCTCGTCGGGGTCGAGCCCGACGAGCGCGGCGGATCTGCGCTGCTCATGGAAGTACAGGTCCATCTGCCGTTCGTTGATCGGGTACCCGGCCCTGCGGACCACGGTTGCGAAGGAATAGACCTCCGCACAGTGCACGTACAACAGCAGTTCCGGGTCGTCGATGCGGAAACTCCTGCCGGTGCCGGGGTCGCGGCCGCGCAGCGCCCGGTGCACGGCGCGAACCTGTCGGGCCATGAACTCGACCTCGGTGATCGAGCCATAGGTGGCAAGCCCGACAAAGTTCGCCGTTCGCAGAAGCCTGCCCATCGGGTCCTCGCGGAATGTAGAGTTCTGCACTACTCCCGCCACCGCGAGCGGGTGCAATGCCTGCATGTACAGGCTGCATATTCCCGCAATCCACATACCGGGGTCCGCATGCAGCTGCCAAGTCACCGACGACGGGCCGAATAATCCAAGATCAGAATTTGTTTCCGGACATGATCTACTTTCGGTCGTTGTTTTCTCAACATCTGGACGCGCACCCACGTCGACCATTCCCAACCCCCTGATGCGCCGCTGAGTCTCCATCCGTGCGGGAAGCACGTGCGTTAACGCCACATAGGCGTTCCGCTACTCAGTGTGGTCATAGATGGCAGGAAGTGGCAACGTCCTCCTTGTGCCCGCGAGGCCGAACACCCTCGCCCAACAGGGTTGATGGTCGAAAAGTTGACCTGTCAAAATCCCATGGAACGGCCGATGATCTCTTTCATGATCTCCGTTGTACCGCCGTAGATCGTCTGCACGCGGGAGTCGATGAAGGCCTGTGCGACGGGGTATTCGCTCATGTAGCCGTAGCCCCCGTGCAACTGCACGCAGCGGTCGACGACCTTCCACTGAAGCTCGGTGGTCCACCACTTGGCCATGGCCGCCTCGGGGACGGTGAGCTTGCCCGCGGAGTGCTGCTCGATGCACTTGTCCACGAAGACCCGTGCCACCTGCACCTCGGTTGCCAGTTCGGCGAGGGTGAACCGGACATGCTGGAACTTGCCGATCGGCCGGTTGAACGCGGTGCGCTCGCGGCAGTAGTCGGTGGTGGCCTTCAGCACCGCCTCGGCGGCAGCCACGGCGATCACCGCGATGATCAGCCGCTCCTGGGGCAGGTTCTGCACCAGGTAGATGAAGCCCTTGCCCTCCTCACCGAGCAGGTTCGCCGCGGGCACCCGCACATCGCTGAAGTACAACTCCGCGGTGTCCTGCGCCTTGAGACCGACCTTGTCCAGGTTTCGGCCGCGCTCGAAGCCGGGCATGCCGCGCTCCACCACCAACAGGCTGATGCCCTCGTGGCCGGGCACGGCGGGGTTCGTCTTGGCCACCACGATGACCAGGTCGGAGAGGATGCCGTTGCTGATGAAGGTCTTCTGTCCGTTGAGGATGTAGTCGTCGCCGTCACGGACCGCGGTGGTGGTGATGCCCTGGAGGTCGCTGCCAGCGCCGGGCTCGGTCATGGCGATGGCGCCGATGGTCTCGCCGGAGCACATGCCCGGCAGCCAGCGCTGCTTCTGCTCCTCGGTGGCCAGCCCCGCGATGTAGGGGATGACGATGTCGCTGTGCACCGAGAAGCCGGGCCCGGAGGCGGCCGCGGCGGAGATCTCCTCGCCGAACACGGCGTTGAACCGGAAGTCGGGCTGACCGCCGCCGCCGTAGGCCTCGTCCACGGCGGTGCCCAGCAGCCCCGCCCGGCCCGCGGCGAGCCAGACCTCGCGGCTGACGATCCCGTCCTGCTCCCACTGCTTGTGGTGCGGGGTGATCTCCTTCGCGATGAAGGTCCTGGCCAGTTCCCGGTACGCCTCGTGGTCCGGGCCGTAGATGTCGCGCTCCATGAATTTATTTGACACTTTTGGTGTTACATCGGTCAAGGAGTAATGTTCTCCCATGCTCGACGCCGCGGAAGAGGAGCTCACCGTCGACGAACTGGCGGCTCGCGCCGGGGTCACGGTGCGCACGGTGCGCTTCTACACCGGACGGGGCCTGCTGCCCTCCCCGCGCCTGCGCGGCCGGGTCGGCCTCTACGGGGCCGAACACATCTCCAGGCTGGAGCTGATCCGCCAGCTTCAGGCGCTGGGTTTCACGCTGGCCGCCATCGAGAAGCACATGGCCGACATCCCGGCGGGCACCACCTCGGAGGACCTGCTGCTGCGCGGGGCGCTGCTCACGCCGTGGACCAGCGATTCCAGCGAGGAGATCGACCTGGCGGAGCTGGAGCGGCGGGCCGGTCGGAAGCTGACCCCGGAGAAGCTGGAGCAGCTTGCCGCCCTGGGCGCGTTCAGCCGACAGGACGGCGACCGCATCCTGCTGCACGCCCCGACCACGCTGTCGATGTATCTCCAGCTGCTGGACCTGGACCTGCCGCTGGACATGATGGCCAAGGCCCGCGACATCGTCACCCGGCACACCCGCGATATCGCCGCGGATCTGCAGGAGCTGTTCCTGGAGCACGTGCTGCGCCCCTACCACCGGCACGGCCACCAGCCCGACGAGCGGGACCGCGTCCGCGACCTGCTCGCCCAGCTTCGCCCGCTCACCATCCAGGTACTGGTCACCGGCTTCCAGCAGGCGGTCAACGAGGTGATCCGCAGCCGCGTCGACCGTGAGGTCAGTCGCTGAACACGCGCACGATGCGCAGGGCCTCGGCGGGCTCCATCCGCGTGCGGTGGTTCATCTCGACGTGACGTGCGACGACCACGCCGTCCTGGGACAACACGAAGGTGGCCGACACCGGCAGGCTCCAGTCGCCGTCGGGCTGCTGACGGGCCAGGGCGGCCTGGGTGGCGTCGAACAGCAGCGGCACGACCGCCGCGGGCACCCGGTAGCGGACGCGGTAGGCCGCGATCACCCGCTGCTCGGCGTCGCTGAGCACGTCGAAGCCGAGGCCGTGCCGGTCGGCGGTCTCGGCGGTGTCGTCGGGTAGCTGGGGCGAGATCGCGATCAGCCGGGCGCCCGCCTCGGTGAAGGCGGGCAGCAGCGCCTGGTAAGCGCGCAGTTGGAGGTTGCAGTAGGGGCACCAGGAGCCCCGGTAGAAGATCAGCACCACCGGACCGGTCAGCCGGTCGGCGAGCCGGACCAGGTGACCAGCCGCATCGGGCAGTGCGAAGTCCGGCGCCTGCTCGCCCAGTGTGAGGCCGGGCACTTCTCCCCTGGCCGCGATCGCGGCGAAGGCCTCGTTCATGGCGGCCACCGCCGCGGCCGGGCGGGTGCCCGCGTACTGCCGCGCCACCTCGGCGTACTGCTCCGACAGTGACAAGAACTCCCCCGGCTCGTTCACGCCGCGATCGTGTTGAGATCACCGGCAAGTGTCAAGTGGGTGAGTCGCAAAGCCGACACGCGTGCGGAGCTATCAGGGGCGCGCGTGTGAGCTGTATAACACTAGAGCGCTCGTTGCGCGAATGCCTGCTTTCGACGGATGAGGTGTTCATGCCGTTCACCGCCCAACGGGCGCGTCGCCGCCCGCCGCTGCCCGCGACCCTGCTCGCCCTGTGCGCCGTCCTCGGGCTCGGCTTCACCGCCGCACCCGCGGCCGCGGCGCCTGCCTTCAAGCACTACGTCGCGCTGGGCGACTCGTTCACCTCCGGCCCGTTCATCCCGCCGCCGGACTTCTCGCTGCTGGGCTGTGCGCGGTCGCTGCGCAACTACCCGCACCTGCTCAACCAGGCGCTCAAGCCCGCGAAGTTCACCGACGTGAGCTGCGGGGCCGCGCAGACCGAGCACATGACGCAGCCGCAGAGCGTGCCCATCCCGGGCATCCCGATCCAGCGCAACCCGCCGCAGTTCAACGCGCTGAAGGCCGACACCGATCTGGTCACACTGACCATCGGCGGCAATGACATCGGCTTCGCGCAGATCGCGGTGACCTGCGCGCTGCTCAGCAGCACCAACCCGATGGGCAACCCGTGCGAGAAGCAGTTCACCGCGAGCGGCAGGGACAAGAACCTGGAGAACGTCGCGCTGACCGAGCCCAAGGTGCGCGCGGTGGTGGACGGCATCAAGAAGCGCTCACCCAAGGCGAAGATCGTCTTCCTGGACTACCTGCGCATCCTGCCGCCGACCCAGGGCTGCTACCCGATCGTGCCGATCGCCGCGGGTGACGTGGTGTACCTGAACAAGGTGCACCAGGCGCTCAACGGCATGGTCAAGAAGGTGGCGGCGGACGCGGGCGCGGTCCACGTGGACACCTACGGTCCGAGCCTGGGCCATGACGCCTGCGCCTCCCAGGCGGACAAGTGGATGGAAGGCGTGATCCCCACCCGCGCCGCGTTCCCGATCCACCCCAACATCAACGGCATGGAGGCGATGAAACGCTTCGTGCTCGCCAAGCTGTAGAACCACCGCTCGGGCGGTGGGGCGGCGGGCCCGGCGATTGCCCCTTGATCGCCGGGTTCGCCGCCTTTGACAGTTAAGATCAACATTGTCAACAGCGGAGCGTGATCAACACCCACATGGGTGATCCACTTACGAGTGGTCTTTGTTTGCCGCCCTCCCGCAGGAGTGTCTCGAGCCGATAAACCGAGCGTGGCCCTTCTGTAATAGAACGGATATAGGAAGCTCCCATGCGAACTCGATCACTCGCGTCCCGCTTAACCGCGGGCGCCGCGCTTATCGGTGCGGCCGTGGTTCCGGCGACGGCAGCGGCGGCGGCAATCCCGACGCCCCAGCCTCTGGAGCCGGTCAACTCGCTGTTGACCCTGACGATTCAGCCCATCGACGAGACGGCCCGCATCGCCACGCTGACCTGTCAGGACCTCGGCAGCACGCACCCGCAGACCGATGATGCCTGCGCGGACATCGCCAGGGCGGGCGGCGACTTCAACAAGCTGGCCGAGGACAAGGGCACCACCTTCTGCACCCTCGAACTCCGCCCGGTCACCGTCACCGCCAGCGGCGTGTGGCACGGCCGCAACATCAACCACAGCGCCACCTACTCCAACGCCTGCGCCATGCGCGCTGATACGGCGAACGTCTACAAGTTCTGATCCCACCCGGTAGCACCATGTGAGGGCCACCCCGCCTGCGCACGGCCGGTTTCCGCAGGTTCCCCGACTGCGACCGCCCTGACCCCAGCGTTCGCGCCGCTGCGCAGGCGGACCTCAACCCCCCGATTTAGTGTCCTCAATCCGGGAAAACAGCGTCACAGATCGGTATTAGGACACTAAATCCGAGATTGCCCGGTTCAGGGCGTCAGCGCGGATACTGCGCGCACTACTACGGCGGCGCCGTCTTCGGCGGCTACTTGGTCGGCGAGGGTCTTCGCCCGCAGCTTGACGGACTCGTCGTTGGTTACGTGCTCGATAGCGGTCGCCAGGCGGGCTGCGGTGAGCTTGCGGAACGGGATCGGGACCGCGGCCATGCCCACGGCGTGCAGGCGTCGGGCCCACAGAGGCTGGTCGGCGAACAGCGGGACTCCCACTACCGGCACACCGGCACGGACGGACGCGGCGGTGGTGCCCGCGCCGCAGTGGTGGACCACCGCGGCCATCCGCGGGAACAGCCACTCGTGGGGCGCGTCGCCGATGGTCAGCATGTCCTCACCGGTCGCGTTCAGGTCGGTCCAGCCGCTTTGCAGGACGCCCCGCAGCCCGGCGGTCCGCAACGCGGTCACGACCAGTTCGGCCAGCGCGGCGGTGTCGTCGAGCACCATGCTGCCGAAGCCGACGAACACCGGCGGCGGGCCCGCGGCCAGGAAGTCCACCAGGTCGGCGGGCGGCTGCCAGGTCTCGTCGGAGCGCGGCCACCAGTAGCCGCTCACCTCAAGGCCGGGGCGCCAGTCGGCGGGCCTTGGCAGGACGGCCGGGCTGAAGCCGTGGTAGACCGGCCAGCGCCGCTCCTCCTGCCTGCGGATCAACGCGCCGGGGTCGATGCCGGGCAGGCCGAGTTCGCTGCGCAACTCGTCGACAGCCCGGTTCAGCGGGGTCATGGCGTGCGCCGCGACCCGGTAGAGGGCCCGGTTGCCCCAGCGGCCGAGCGAACCGGGCGAGTTCAGCATGATCGGCGGGAACTCGCCGGTGCCGTCCAGCGGTTGGAGGTTGACGCCGATGCTGGGCACGCCGAGGCCCTCCGCGATGTGGTGGCCGAAGGGCACGGTTCCGTTCTGCAGCACCAGGTCCGTGCCGGACTCGGCGGCGTCCAGCAGACCGCGGGCCGCCGTGCACAGGTAGTCGCCCACCCGCGCGGCCCTGGCGGACAGCGCCTTGGGGGTGCGGCCGCCGCGCACCGGCGGGATCAGCACCTTCGGGTCGCCCGCCACCGGCCGGAACCCCAGGCCCGCCGCGTGCACCAGGTCAGCGAACGGCGGGTGTGCGGCGATGGTCACCTCATGACCCGCGCCCGCCAGCCGCGCACCCAGCCCGGTGTATGGCGCGACATCGCCCCGCGATCCCGCCGCGGTGATCAGTATCCGCACCCCAGTCCCCCAGTCACCGCATGGCGGTCAGCACTCGATGACGTTGACGGCGAGACCGCCGCGTGCCGTCTCCTTGTACTTGATCTTCATATCGCGCCCGGTCTCGCGCATGGTCTTGATGACCTTGTCCAACGACACGAAGTGACTGCCGTCGCCCCGCATCGCCATCCTGGCGGCGGTGATCGCCTTGATCGAGGCCACCGCGTTGCGCTCGATGCACGGGATCTGCACCAGGCCGCCGATGGGGTCGCAGGTCAGGCCGAGGTTGTGCTCCATGGCGATCTCGGCGGCGTTCTCCACCTGTGCGGGGTTGCCGCCGAGCACCTCGGCCAATCCCGCGGCTGCCATCGAACAGGCCGAGCCGACCTCGCCCTGGCAGCCGACCTCGGCGCCGGAGATCGAGGCGTTCTCCTTGAACAGCACCCCGACCGCGCCCGCGGCCAGCAGGAACCGCACCACGCCATCGTCGCCTGAGCCGGGCACGAAACGCGCGTAGTAGTGCAGGACGGCGGGCACGATGCCCGCCGCGCCGTTGGTGGGGGCGGTGACGACCCGCCCGCCCGCGGCGTTCTCCTCGTTGACGGCCAGCGCGAACAGGCTCACCCAGTCCATCACCCGCAGCGGGTCGGTGGCGTAGTGCTCGCTCATCAGTGAGCGGTGCAGTTCGGCGGCGCGGCGCTGCACCTTCAGGCCCCCCGGCAGCACGCCCTCCCGCTCGCAGCCGCGGCGGACGCAGTCCTGCATGACCTGCCAGACGTGCAGCAGCCCGTCCCGGATCTCCTGCTCGCTGCGCCAGGACTGCTCGTTGGCGAGCATGATGTCGCTGATGGACAGCCCGGTCTCGCGGGTCAACGCGAGCAGTTCGTCGCCGCTGCGGAACGGGTAGCGCAGCTTGGTGTCGTCGGGCTTGATCCGGTCGGCGCCCGCAGCGGTCTCGTCCACCACGAAGCCGCCGCCGACCGAGTAGTAGGTCCTGGACCTCAGCACGGCGCCGCTCGCGTCGAAGGCGGCGAAGGTCATCCCGTTGGGGTGGAACGGAAGCGACTTGCGGCGGTGCAACACGAGGTGGGTGTCCGGGTCGAAGGCGATGGGGTGCGAGCCGATCAGCGAGAGCCGCTTGGCGGCCTTGATCGCCGCCACCCGCGCGTCCACCGACTGGGTGTCGACGGTCTCCGGGTCCTCGCCCTCCAGGCCGAGCAGCACCGCGCGGTCGCTGCCGTGGCCGTGCCCGGTGGCGCCGAGCGAACCGAACAGCTCCGCCTTCACCTTGGCGGTATGCGTGAGCACCCCGTCCGCCTTGAGGCCGTTCACGAAGGTGGCCGCCGCCCGCATCGGGCCGACGGTGTGTGAACTGGACGGTCCGATTCCGACCCCGAGCAGGTCGAAGACGCTGATGGCCACTGGTGCTCCACGTCCTTGTGGTGGTGTGCCCCGACGGAAAATACGCCGGGGCTCGCTACCGATTACGGTAACTCACGCTGTGCACCACTCGGAGCAGTCAGTTAGTCGCTTTTCGTAGTAACGGCAGGTTGATCAGGCCTGCGGAACAGGCCCTGCGGGGCCTCGTAGGCCCACTTCCAGACGGCCTCCACCGGGCCCTGCGTGAAGCGCGAGAGCCACAGCCGGGAAACCACGACCATCAGGGCGGCGATGAACAGGTACATGCCGACCGTGCCCCACACGCCGTAGGGGTCGAGCCTGGTGTTGAGCCCGAAGCCCCAGCCGTAGCCCAGCACGCTGCCGACGATGTTCTGCAGGATGTAGCAGGTCAACGCCATCCGGCCGACGTAGGAAAGCTGGGTGCCCAGCCAGCCCGGCCTGCCCTCGCTGCGGCGGCCGACCAGGTTGCCGATCAGCCCGATCAGCCCGATGGCCACGATCGGCGGCGCGATATAGCGGTCGGCCAGGGCGAGGGAGCCGCCCACCGCCGTGGTGAGCACGTTCAGCGGTAGCCCGATGCCCAGTCCCCACCAGGCCAGCTTGGTGCGCTTGCGGCGGGCCTCGGCGTCGGTGCCAAAGACGCCCGCGCGAAACAGCTTGGCGCCCAACAGGAACATCGCGATGCCCAGCGGAATGATGAAGATCGACTCGGCGCGGAACAGCAGCATGTTGTCCCAGCGGGACTGGACCTGGTCCAGCCAGCTTCCGCTGGTGTAGAGGCCCTCGTCATTGAAGGACAGCCCGGTCTCGCCGCCAGGGGCCACCAGCGCGGCCAGGCTGATCAGCGAGACGAACGCCAGATGCGCCGAGCCGAGCCAGATCATCCAGCGACGCTGGGCCTTCTCGCTGGTGAGCACCAGGTAGGCCACCACCATCGAGGTGACCGCGTACCCCATCAGCACGTCGAACTCGACGACCAGCATGTAGTGCAGGAAGCCGTCGAGCAGCAGCAGCGCGGCCCGCCAGAGGTACCAGCCCGGCCAGGCCCGCCCCCGACGTAGGGCCGAGCGGCGCTGGATCTCCACGCCGACGCCGAACAGGATCGTCAGCATCGACAGCGATTTGCCGTTGGCGAAGAACAACAGCACCTTGGTCAGCTGGCCGTCGCCCCTGCCGCCGTCGAAGTCCCCGTTGAGCAGGCCGATGATCCCCGCCGGGTTGGCGAAGATCCAGATGTTGGTGCCCAAGGTGCCCAGGATCGCGACCCCGCGCAGAACGTCCAGCAATGCGATACGCCCGGAAGGCGCAGCCGGTGTTGGTGTGACCGGCGCAGCCACCGTGCTCCCCCGTTTATTTAGCACAGCCGTACTTTATCACGCACGGGCGCAACGTGCGACGGCCTGCGGACGATACCGCTTACCGTGGACTGTGAACTCGGGCAGTGACCCGGCGACGACAAGGAGTGGCGGGGCTTTCCGGCAGGGCGGGGGCGAAACAGGGTGGAGGGTGGCTGTGGTCAGCGTGCACGCGGTGGTGGACAGGGTGGGTCCAGCGCTGCTGCGTGCCGTCCTGGTATCGGGCCCGGCCACCCAGGTGACGGACGTGGTGATCGCGGAACCGGGACGGCGGACCCCCGCCGCGGCCGGTGACCTCGTCCTCGGCGTCGCCGTCGACTCGGTGGAGGCCGCCACCGAACTCGTCCGGCACTGCGGCGCCTGCGGGGCCGCCGCGGTGCTGCTGAAACCGCCGCAGGCCGCGGAGACCCCGGTCCTGGAGTCCGCCCGGCGAGCGGGGGTGGCGCTGGTCGAGGTGCAGTCCGGCACGGCGTGGGCGCAGTTGGTGTGGCTGCTGCGGGCGGTGCTCGACGCCGCGGCCGCCGACGAGCCCAACACCGTTCCCGCGGGCGAATCGGTGCCCGCCGCGGGGATGAGCGACCTGTTCCGGCTGGCCGACGCGATCGCGGCGGTGGTGGACGCGCCGGTGACCATCGAGGACGCGCATTCCAGGGTGATCGCCTACTCGTCCCGGCAGGACCGCACCGACCCCGCCCGCATCTCCACGATCATGGGACGCCGGGTGCCAGGCGACGTGCTGGCGCGCTTCCGCTCCCGAGGGGTGTTCCGCGAGCTGTCCCGCGGCGGGTCGACGATCTTCGTGCCCGCCCAGGCCGACGGCACGCTGCCGCGGCTGATCGTGCCGATCCGGATGGGCGGCGAACTGCTCGGCTCGATGTGGGCGGTGGTGGCGGGGCCGGTCCCGCCGGAACGCGCGGCCGCCTTCGCCGACACCGGCCCGGTGGTGGCGCTGCACCTGCTGCGCTGGCGGGCACGGGCCGACGCCGAGCGTCGCCGCTCGGCCGAACTGCTCACGGTGCTGCTCACCGGGCAGGAGGGCTCCCGCGCCGCCGCGGCCGAGCTTGGCCTGGAACAGGGCAGCTACCGGGTGGTGGCCATCGACACCGCCATCGAGGACTCGGTCGGCGCCGAGGGCGCCCGGCTGGCGCTGTGGGAGCAGCTCACCAAGGGCATCGGCCGCAGGCCCGCCGTCGCCGACCTCGACGGGGTGCTCTACGCGGTGGTCCCCGACCGCGGCGGCGCGGCAAGCTGGCCCGCGCTGCGCGACGCCCTCGCCATGACCTCGGCCGAACAGGGCTTCCCAGGACCGCTGGTGGCCGCGGGCTCCGCCGTCGCGCTCACTGACTTGGCGGGCTCCCGCGATCAGGCCGACGAGACCATCGGCCTGCTCCGCTCCGGGCTGATCACCGACCGCGTGGTCAGCTACGAATCGGTCTGGCCCGCGCTGGCACTGCACCGCGCCGCCGCGGCCACCGCCCGCGCAGGCATCACCGAACTCGGCCCCATCGGCCTGCTCGCCGCCCACGACCAAGCCGAGGGCACCGCCTACGTCGACACCCTCTACGAGTGGCTCCGCCACCCCGGCGACCCCAGGGCCGCCAGCAGGGCCCTGGGCATCCACCCCAACACGTTCCGCTACCGCGTGAGGCGCCTTGGCGAGCTCACCGAGGCCAACATGGACGACCCCGACACGCGCTTGGCGCTGTTAGCCCAGCTCATCGGCCTCCGCTGGCGCTGAACTCCCAGCCCGGTGTTGGTGCTATGGGAACAAGCATAGGGCGGTTGGGTTGTGCCGGGGGGATGATGACAGTGGGGGTTGGCTGCCACACAGTTGTAGGCAATCACTCGTCCGCCGGATTGTGGCGGACACCGACAACGGGGTCGGCACAGGAAGGAAGACCACGGTGAAGATCGCAGTCCCTCGCGAGATCAAGAACCACGAGTACCGGGTCGCACTCACCCCTGCCGGGGTTCACGAATTGGCCAGCCGGGGTCACGACGTGTTCGTGGAGGCTGGTGCGGGAATCGGGTCTTCCATCCCCGACGAGGACTACCTCGCCGCGGGCGCGAAGGTGCTGGCGGGCGCGGATGACGTGTGGGCCGAGGGCGATCTGGTGCTCAAGGTCAAGGAGCCCATCGCCGAGGAGTACCCGCGGCTGCGCAAGGGCCAGACGCTGTTCACCTACCTGCACTTGGCCGCCGACGAGCCGCTGACCAAGGCGCTGCTCGACTCCGGCACCACCGCCATCGCCTACGAGACGGTGCAGTTGCCCGACCGCTCGCTGCCGCTGCTGGCGCCCATGTCCGAGGTCGCGGGCAGGCTGGCCCCGCAGGTCGGCGCGTTCAGCCTGATGCGGCCCTCCGGTGGCCGGGGCGTGCTGCCGGGCGGCGTGCCCGGTGTGCTGCCCGCCCGCGTGGTGGTCATCGGCGGCGGCGTCGCGGGCCTCAACGCCGCGGTGATCGCGCTCGGTCTCGGCGCCGACGTGCAGATCCTGGACACCAACGTCAACCGGCTGCGGGAGATCGACCGCCTCTACGACGGCCGCATCCGCACCCTGACCTCCAACCGCTACTCGCTGGAGCAGGCCGTCCGGCAGGCCGACCTGGTGATCGGCGCCGTGCTGGTGGCGGGCGCCAAGGCTCCCAAGCTGGTCAGCAACGCACTCGTCGCCGAGATGAAGCCCGGCTCGGTGCTGGTGGACATCTCCATCGACCAGGGCGGTTGCTTCGAGGACTCCCGCCCCACCACGCACGCGGACCCGACCTACCCGGTGCACAACTCGGTGTTCTACTGCGTGGCCAACATGCCCGGCGCGGTGCCGCACACCTCCACCTACGCGCTGACCAACGTCACGCTGCCCTACGCGGTGGCGCTGGCGGGCAAGGGCTGGCAGCAGGCGCTGCGCGAGGACGCCGCGCTGGCGCCCGGCCTGAACGTGCACGAGGGCATGCTCACCAACGCCCCCGTCGCGCAGGCGCACAACCTGCCCTTCACCGACTTGGCCGATGTCATCGGCTGAGCGATCAGACACGCCGTGAGTGGCAGCCGAGGCCCGAACCTCGGCTGCCACTCGCGGTTTCAGGCGGCGAACGCCTCCAGCTTCGCGACCATCTCGGTGGGGGCGGGCATCGCCGCGATCTCGTCGCGGACCTCGGCGGCGGCCTTGACGGTGCTGCCGTCGGCGAGCAGCGCGGCGACGGCCTCCGCGGTGACCTCGGCGCTCACGTGGCCGAGGCCGCGGCGCAGCACCGCCTCGGCGTTGTTGAAGTGGTCGGCGCCCTGCGGCGTGAGCAACTGCGGAACGCCGGCGACCAGGCCGGCGTAGGTGCTGCCCGCGCCGCCGTGCTGCACGAGAGCGGAACAGGTGGGCAGCACGGCGCTCAGCGGCAGCCAGACCGATGCCCGCACGTTGTCCGGCAGGTCGCCGAGCTTGTCCCGCTCGTCCTTTCCGATGGCCAATACGAACTCCGCGTCCAGCGTCGACACCTCCGACAGCAGCCTGGCCAGCGGGTCAAGGCCCGCGAACATCGGCACGACGGTGCCGAGGGTGAGGCAGACCCGGGGGCGGGTGACCGGCTCGAACAGCCAGTCCGGAAGCTCGGCACCGCTGTTGTAGGGCACGTAGCGCATCGACCAGTCACCGGGCTTCGGCTCGGTGATGCTGGGCGGGGAGACGCTCAGGTACTGCCGCCGCGCGGGCAGGTCGGTGACGCCGTGCCTGCGGTAGGCGGCGTCCATGTACTTGCGCAGGCCGGGCGTGGCATCGCCGGTGCGGCCGATGCCGAAGCCGTGGTCCACCGCGGGCACGCCCAGCTTGGCGGCCACCAGCGGTCCGGTGCCATGCAGCGAGGTGTAGACGACAAGGTCGGGCCGCCACCGCTCGGCAAGCTCCACAGTGCGGTCCACCGTCTGCTCGGAGACGTCAGCGAACATGTTCAGCACGATGTCCAGCGCGTCGACCGAACCGGACTTGAGCACCTCGGGGTCCAGCTTGTCGCCGTGCCTGCCGAAGACCTGGCTGTAGTCGGTGTCGGGCGAGGCGTCGACGACCGGCAGCCCGGCCTTCGCCGCGGCGCCGACCGCATCGCCGCCCGCGGCGACGAGCACCTCGTGGCCTGCGGCGCGCATCGCCCAGGCGAGCGAGATCACCGGGAAGAGGTGGCCGATGCCGGGTGAGGTGGTGAACAGGACACGCATTTGTGTTGTACCCCCAGGAGAAATGGATGCATTCCCCGGCAACGCTACCCCTGCTAGTCAACCTTGATTAAGCGCAGGGTTATCACCTCGTACGGGCCCGGTCGAGCGAAAGACACCGCGCGGAATGTCGGTTATACCCGATGAGGAATGCCTTTTCCCTCAGTGAAGGAGCCGATGTGAACACCGGATTTCGCCGACTCGCGGTGCTGGTCGCGACGCTCGCCGCAGCCGTTTCGATCCAGCCCGCCGCCGGGGACCCCGCCGTCCTGCTGACCTGCGAGGGCAGCGTCACCGCCCGGTTCTCACCCGGGGTGACCGTCACCGACCGGGCGTTCACGGTGACGATCGAGAACGGCACCTTCGGCGCCTGCACCGACAACACGCCTGGCGGCGGGCCGAAGGTCACGGGCGGCACGTTCGCGCTACAGGAGGGTGCCGGTGCGTTCGGGTCGTGCCGCGGTGCGACCGGAAGCGGCGTGGTGGATGTTCGGTGGCAACTGGCGGACGGCAGCACCGACACCAGCGTCGTCCGGGGCAGCGTGCAGGCCTCGGTACGGCCGCTGACGTTCAAGGCGGCGGGTTCGGTGACGAGCGGACGCTTCGCGGGCTCCTCGCTGGTGGTGCCGCATCTGACCGGCGCGCCCGCGGTCAACCCGATGGACTGCCTGAGCGAGCAGGGGGTGACCGCGCTGTCGGGCACCGCACGCGGAGAACTGCGGGGAGCGCCCTGACGGGCAAGAAGTTGAGGAAGAAAAGGGGCGGCCCGCTCAACCGGCCTGGGGGTCACCGGGAGCGAGCCGCCGAGATGAATACTAAGCCATAGGTCCCCGGGTTGTCGGCACCGGGGGGCAACTTCTGGGTCACATCTGGCCAGAATCGGCCTAACGGGTGGCCGGAGCGGCAGACAAACGAGTGAATTTCAGACCTTCCCCTGTGTGTTTTCGCGCACTGAGCCGATGAAGCCACGGTGGAACCGCTAACCATGCCAACGGCCGACATCCCAGCCCGGCAATGGCTTCCGACCACGCCAAATGATCTTGGCCGGTGCGATGCCTGAGCCGCGGTGGTGGGTGGACTGCGCGGACCCCTTCGGGCGGGATCGCTCAGTCACTGTTTTGGTGGAAGACGACCAGGTGATCGTCGTCTCACCACCCGGGCAGGCAGCCGTGCTGTCGCCCGGACAGCTGGACCGACTGCGCACCACACTCGCGCAGGCGGTCGGCGAGGTGGCCGACAGACCCCGGCCGACCTGACCTGTACGCGAGGAGGAACACGATGGCGTGGCCACGCCGCAACAGGAAGAGACCCGGCACCGGAGCAGGGGCCTGGACGGGCCCCGAGGCCGGGAACTCGATCCTCCGCCAGGCGGTGATGGCCAGGCTGGCCGAACTCGACGAACTCTGCGAAGCCGAGGACCCTGGCGAATTGCTGCCGTTGGCCCGCACCGAGATGCAGCGGCTGGCCCAGGGTTGGCGGCTGTTGTTGACCGTGCACCAGCCCGATGGCGACGGCCGCTGCCGGGCCTGCCCCGGGCTGTGGAAACACAAGCGGTGGCCGTGCCAGATCTGGCTGCTCGCCCACCGGCACCTGTTGGGCGAGAACCAGACCAAGCCGCCCAGCCCACTGGCCCGGCTGCGCCGCACCCGGCGCGATGCCGAACCGGACCAACTGTCCGCCTCGCCGGAACACCGGGCGCTGGCTGCGGGTACGCAGGATGAGGAACGGCCCCCGGTGCCGCCGATGGGCGGGCTGGAGACCGACAGCGCCCGCATCCACCGCGCCGCCGTGGTCGAGCGGCGAATCTTCGAACTCTGAGAGCTACTCGCACCTCCGGTCAGGGCCATACGGCAGGATGGCGGCACGGCAAGGCTTTGCCCCATGGGCAGGAGGATGCGTGCTCCGCAGCGACGACGGCACCGGCCGCATCGTTGTCCGGGATCTGAGCAAGCAGTTCGGGCCGGTCACGGCGGTGCGCGGACTGAACTTCACGGTCGAGCCCGGCTCGGTGACCGGCTTCCTCGGACCCAACGGCGCGGGCAAGACCACCACCCTGCGGATGATCCTGGGACTGGTGCGCCCCACGCTGGGCACCGCGACGATCAGCGGACAACCCTACGACCGGCTGGCGAACCCGGCGACCGTGGTGGGCGCGGTGCTGGAGGCGCAGAGCTTCCACAGCAGCCGCACCGCCCGCGACCACCTGCGCTGCTACGCCGCCGCGATGGGCGTGCCCGACTCGCGGGTCGACCAGGTGCTGGAACTGGTCGGCTTGTCGGCGGTGGCGCGCCGGGCGGCGGGCGGGTTCTCGATGGGCATGCGGCAGCGGCTGGCGCTGGCCACCGCCCTGCTGGGCGACCCCCGGGTGCTGGTGCTGGACGAACCCGCCAACGGCCTCGACCCGGAGGGCATCTCCTGGCTGCGCGGCTTCCTGCGGGCCTTCGCCAAGACCGGGCGCACCGTGCTGATGTCCAGCCACCTGCTCGCCGAGATCGAGCAGACCGTCGACCAGTTGGTCGTGGTCAGCGAAGGACACTGCGTCTACTGCGGGGAACTGGACGAGTTGCGCGCGGGCAGGCAGGCCAGAGTGCTGGTGGAGACCGCCGAACAGCACCGGCTCGTGGAGGCGTTGCGGGCGGCAGGCATCACCGCCATCGAGTCCACCCGGGACGGCAGGCTGGCGATCACCGACGCGGAGAGCCTGCGCATCGCCGAGATCGCGCACCACGCCGGGGTGCTGATCTTCGGCATGCAGACCGAGCAGGTCGACCTGGAGCAGTTGTTCTTCCAGCTCACCACCTCCCCCAAGGCGCCGGACCCGCTGCTGCCTCGCAACCTGGGCTATCCGCTGGGCAGGCCCGTGCCTTCGGAGTGGGCGCGGCCCGCCGAGTCCGGAGAGGAGCGGGCCTGATGGGCAGGCTGCTCAGGGCCGAGTACCGCAAGATCTTCTCCACCAACCTGTGGTGGGGCCTGCTGATCGCACCGGTGGTGCTGGTGCTGCTGTCCACCTGGTTCTTCTCCTTCGTCGGCGCCTTCGAGGAGTTGCAGGAGAACTACGGCGGCGCGGTGCCCTCGGTACTGCTCGGCTTCGCCCGCAGCATGAACCTGGCGACGGTGTTCGCCGCGGTGTTCGGCGCGCTCGCCGTGTCCGGCGAGTTCCGCCACAAGACGATCACCACCAGCTATCTGACCGCCGAGTCCCGCACCGCCGTGCTGATCGCGAAGCTGGTGGCCTATGCGGGAATGGGCGCGCTGTACGGCGTGGTCACGGTGGTGTTCGCCAACCTCGGCGGGCTGCTCGGCTCCGGTGTCGACGGCTTCCCCGGGGCGGGCAGCTGGCTGGCGATGTGCCTGGCGGGCATCGCCTCGATGGTGCTGTGGACGCTGCTCGGCGTCGGCTTCGGCGCGTTGATCAGCAACCAGATCGGCGCGGTGCTGACGCTGGTGGTGTACGTGCTGCTGGTGGAGACGCTGTTCCTCAACCCGATCCTGTCCTTCTCCGGCATCCAAGATCTCCAGGCCTACCTGCCCAACGCCGCGGGCGGCGGCATCCTCAGCGATCTGGCCACCCAGCTGTTCATCGACGAGGTGACCGGGGGCAACGCGGTCAGCGGGGTGGACCGCGACCTGATCGTCTTCCTGGCGGGCGGCGTGACCTCGGTGTTCAACCGGCTGTCCACGGTGTCCACCTGGTGGGTCTCCGCGCTGGTGTTCCTGGGTTACACGGCCCTGTTCACCGCGCTGGGCTGGTGGGCGAACAAGCGTCGCGACGTGCTCTGATCCAAGCGAGGGCCCTCACACACCCTGGCCACGACGCCTGGCGAGCGCTTACCCTCGCCAGGCGAACCACGACCCGCAGGAGGTGAACCGGCGTGAGTTCCGACAGCCACAGTCGACCATCCATCACCCGGCCCTCCGGCTTTCGCTGATCTTCGCGTTCCCGGACGGCCGCAAGCCGAAAGGGAATCCGCGATGAACACTCTGGACATGCTGCTGCGCCTGGCCGCGGGCGCGAGCTTCGGCGCGGTGATCGGCCTCGAGCGCCAGTACCGCGCCCGGATGGCGGGCCTGCGCACCAACGCACTGGTCGCGATCGGCAGCACGCTGTTCGTGCTGCTGTCCGCGCACGGCTTCAGCGCCGTGCCCGACGCGGGATCGGCCGACCCGACCAGGGTCGCCGCCCAGATCGTCTCGGGCATCGGCTTCCTCGGCGCGGGCGTGATCCTGCGCGACGGCCTCAATGTGCGCGGGCTGAACACGGCGGCCACCCTGTGGTGCTCCGCCGCCGTCGGCGCGCTGGCGGGCGCGGGTCTGTTCCGGCCCGCGCTGGCGGGCACCGCGGTGATCCTGCTGGCCAACATCGGGCTGCGCAGCCTGGGCAGGTTCATCGACCGGGCGCCCACCGCGGGCGAGGAGTCCCGCACCGAGTACACCTTCCGCGCGATCACCAGCGACGACACCGAATCGCACATCCGCGCGCTGCTCGTGCAGTCGCTGACCGCCACCGGCTTCCGGCTGCTCGGCCTGGCCAGCCGCCGCACCGCCGACGGCCAGGTCGAGGTGATCGCGGACCTGGTCACCGACAACCGCGACGACCGCCAACTGGAGGCGGTGGTGAGCAGGCTGAGCCTGGAGCCGGGCCTGACCACCGTCCGCTGGGACGTCTGCGGCAGGCGCGACAACGAAGACGACGAGGACTACCCGGCGGAGCGCCGCCGCTTCTCCTTCCGCCGCCGCTGACCGGGGCGGGTGCGGCACCCCACGAGCCGCACCCACCCGTCAGTCCTCGGGCGGCGGCTTGGCGTTCATCATCCAGGTCACCTCGTCGGGGTTGGCTGAGGCGAAAAGCTGGCCGATGAAGGTGTCGCGGATGGCGGCGAAGAGCTGGTCGTGGTCGTCCTCCTGCGGATCGACCAGCTTGAGCAGGCCGTAGCCGAGGCCCAGCGCGACGAAGGCGCGGGCCTGATGGGGCTGCACGGCAGCGCCCGCGGCGGAGACACCCGCCTCGGCGGCCTTCTGGTAGGCGTGCAGAGCGTGTTTGGCCGGTTCCGCCAGCTCAGCGGTACGGGCACCGTTGATCAGCACCTCGTAAAAGGCCAGGCGGTGCTCCAGCGGCAGTTCGAGCACCCGGTCGGCGAACCAGGAACCGACATCGGCCGGTGATACCGAGCCCTCGGCACCGCGTCCCGCTATGGCCATCTCCTGTACCCGGCGGTCCACGAACGCGGTCAACGCCTCCGAGACAAGCTCGTCGATGGAGGAGAAGTAGTAGCTGACGGTGGCCAGCGGAACGCCCGCCCGCTCGGTTACCGCGCGGTGCGTCGTACCCGCGACACCCCGCTCGCCGACCACCTCCACAGCCGCCTTGAGCAGGGCATCCCGCCTCGGACGGGAGCGGCGCCCGGACGGCGGCTGCGGGTTCGGCGACTGCGGGTCGGACGGCGACATGCCGATCACTGTAGGCGCACTCCGGATGGCCCCCGCGTAAAAACTGGACGAGTTTCTTGGAAAATCTTCCAGGTTGGGAGTAGCGTGCCTCACACCTCGATCCTTTACTCACGAGTAACTTGGAGGCCCCAAGGTGCGCAGTCCTGTCCGCGCCCTCTCCGCGCTCGCCGCGCTCGCTCTGGCCGCGGCCCTGACACCGATGGCGACGGCGTCCCCCGCCGCCGAGAGCGAAGTCCCACCCGCAGTCGAATCACCGGCCCCCACGGGCTCCAACAACTGGAACTGCAAGCCGAGCAAGCAGCACCCTCGGCCGGTCGTGCTGCTGCACGGGTTCTTCGCCCCGGCAGCCGGGCACTGGAGTTCCTTCTCGCCGTACCTTGTCGCCCAGGGCTACTGCGTCTACGCGATCACGTACGGCACGACGTTCAGCAGCCTGTCCGGCGGGCACCGCGTGCTGCCGGAGTCCGCCGACCAGCTACGCCGGTTCGTGGACAAGGTGCTCGCCAAGACCGGCGCGGAGAAGGTCGACCTGGTCGGCCATTCCGAGGGCGGGATCATGCCCCGCTACTACCTGAAGAACCTCGGCGGCACCGAGAAGGTCGCCAACTTCGTGGCCTGGGCGCCGCCCAACCACGGCACGGACTTCGCGAACCTGGTCAAGCTCGGCGAGTTGACCGGGATCAACAAGACCGTGCTGCCGCTGGTCTGCAAGGTGTGTCCGCAGCTGATCACCGGCTCGGAATTCATCAAGGAGCTGAACTCGGGTCCGGACGAGACGCCCGGCGATGTTCGCTACACGGTGATCGTGAGCAAGTACGACACCCTCGTGGTACCGCACGAAACAAGCTGGCTGCGCGGTGACAACGTGCAGAACATCATGCTCCAGGACGTCTACCCCGCGGCGATGCCGGGACACATCGGCATGGCCTACGACTTGAGCGTCTTCCAGCTGACCACGAAGGCGCTGACGCGTTAGGCGGTCAGGGCTGCTCGCGCACGATCCGGCACGGGCAGCCCGGCTCGCAGTAGATCGTGAGGTGCGATTCCTCGCGCTGGGTCACGGTCTGCTGGGAGGTGACCGTCTGCTGCTGCCGAGAGGTGGTCTCGGTGGACTCGCTGGACTGCCAGGTGCTGCTGAACAGCCAGGTCTCCGTGGTTGAGAAGGCATCGCCGACGCTCGGCACCGAGACATCGGGGACGGGCAGCCCGGTGCGCTTGGGGTCCGGACCGGTGGGCCTGCGCCTGCCGGTCTGGTCCGCGGTCTGGACGTGGGAGGGCGTGGCTCCCGCGTCCGGCTTCGGCGTGGTGGTCGACGGCACCGGGATCACGGTGTTCGGCGGCGGCAGCGCCGACCCGGGGGTGTCGGTCGTGGGGCGGTCCATGGCGCCCGCGGCCTGGTCGACGGGGTGGACGCCCGCCAGGTTCCCGCCGGTCACCACGAAGTACAGCGCCAGCGCACCGGCGCCGAAGGCGGTGAGGCGGGCGGTGAGCATGGCTAACCGACCGGCTCTGGTGAGCTCGTCGTCGGCCAGCGCGGAGGACGGAAGATGCCGATTGCCGGTGGAATGCCGTGGCAGATAGGGCATTTTCGGTCCTCCCCGTTCTCCCCGCAAAGCAACGTGACTACATCAACACCTAACGATGTGAAAACACCGCCGCCGATAGTCTGCCTTATCGGGCAGACGGACATGGCAAGGCACTCCGTAACGCGTTAAACGCGAATCGGATTTCACTCATGATCGTATACACCGGAAATATCCGTGTATTGGTGTTCGGTCTCCAAAGCAGTGATTAGCCAGACATCCGACGAGTGTCGGCACCTCGTCCTAGTCTGGAGAGGTGCCGGACAGCAGAACAGATGACAGAAGTACCGCCATCCCTGCTGACAGACCCGATATCGGCTGGATAAGGCGCCTCGCGGGGGCTTGTTGGAAACATCCCGGCGTCACCGTCACCTCGGTGGCCGCCTCCGTGCTGGGTGTCGGAGTCCAGGCCGTCGGCCCGCTGCTGGTGGCCAGAACGGTCGATGACGCGGTCGCGGGCAGCACCGAGCGGCTGCCCTGGCTGGTCGGGGCGTTGATCGCGCTGGAGCTGCTGGCCTTCGGCACGGCGTTCCTGCGCCGCTATCTCGGCGGGCGGCTGTCCCTGGACGTCCAGCACGACCTGCGCAATGCCGTCTTCGGCTCGGTGCAGCGGCTGGACGGCGGCAAGCAGGACACGATGCGCACCGGGCAGATCGTCTCCCGCGCCATCACCGACCTCCAGTTGGTGCAGAGCCTGCTGTCGATGGTGCCCTTCGCGATCGGCACCGCGGTGTTCGCCCTCGCCGCCGTCGCGGCGATGCTCTGGCTCTCCCCGCTGCTCACCCTGGTGGCGCTGGTGGTGCTGCCCGCGGTCTGGACGGTCTCCGTGATCGGCAAACGGCGGCTCTTCCCGGCCACCTGGTCGGCCCAGCAGCGGGCCGCCGACATCGCCCAGCAGGTCGAGGAGACCGTCACCGGAGTGCGCGTGGTGAAGGGCTTCGGCCAAGAGGAGCGCGAGGTCGGGAGGCTGAGCCAGGCGGCGCGGCGACTGTTCGCCGAACGCATGCGCACCGCAAGGCTGGCCGCCCGGCCCACCGCCACCATGACGTCGCTGCCCGCCGCCGGGCAAGTCGCCGTGCTGGCCGTTGGCGGCCTGCTGGCGCTGCGGGGCGAACTCACCCTCGGCACCTTCCTCGCCTTCGCCACCTACATCGCCGGGCTGGTCGGCCCTTCGCGCATCCTGGGCAGCCTGATGATCACCGGTCAGCTGGCGCGGGCGGGCGTGGAGCGGGTGTACGAGCTGATCGACTCCCAGCCCGAGGTCAAGGAGACCCCGCGAGCCGTCGACCTGCCCGATTCGCCGCTGGCGGTGGAGCTGGACTCGGTGAGCTTCGGCTACACCCGCAGCGAGCCGGTGCTGGACGGGGTGAGCCTGTCGGTGGCGCCGGGCGAGACGCTCGCACTGGTCGGCACCGCGGGCTCGGGCAAGTCCACCGTCTCGCTATTGCTGCCGCGTTTCTACGACGTGCACTCCGGCGCCATCCGCATCGGCGGCACCGATATCCGCGAACTCCGGATCGCGGCCCTGCGCAAGGCCGTCGGCGTGGTGTTCGAGGAGGCGTTCCTATTCTCCGACAGCATCAGATCCAACATCGCCTACGGGCGGCCGGACGCGAACGAAGCCGAGATCGAGGCCGCCGCGCGGGCCGCGGAGGCGCACGAGTTCATCGCCGCGCTGCCCGATGGCTACGACACGGTGGTCGGCGAGCGGGGTCTGACGCTGTCGGGCGGGCAGCGGCAGCGGGTGGCGCTGGCCAGGGCGCTGCTGTCCAACCCGCGGGTGCTGGTGATGGACGACGCGACCTCGGCGGTGGACACCGCGACCGAGGCGGCCATCCACGCCACCCTGCGGCAGGTCACCGCGGAGCGCACCACGATCCTCATCGCGCACCGCCGCTCCACGCTGAGCCTCGCCGACCGGATCGCGGTGCTGGACGGCGGCGGGGTGGTCGACGTCGGCACCGAGGCCGAACTGCGCGAGCGCTGTTCGCTGTTCCGGGCGCTGCTGGCCGGTCCGGGCGAGGCCATCGAGGAACCCTCGGAGGAGTCCGCACCGCGCGCCTTGCAGACCGCGCGCACCGGCACCACACCCGAGCTGTGGCCCGCCGAAGAGGACGCCTCGCCCATGGCCGAGGGCGGCGCATACCAGCGGACCAGGCCCCAGGGGCCCACCGGACGGGGGCGCGGTGGCGGCCCGGTCGGCTCCATGATCGGCGATATGCCGCCGACGGAGGAGCTGCTGGAGGGTGTGCGGAAGCTGCCGCCCGCCACCGAGAAGCCCGATGTGGGTGCACTGGACCCGACCGCGCCCGATCCGGACTTCCGGCTGGCCAGGCTGCTGCGGCCGGTGCGGTGGCTGCTCGGCGGGGCCGCGGTGCTGGTGGCAGTGGAGGCGGTGGGTTCGCTGCTGGTGCCCACCCTGATCCGGCACGGCGTCGACCAGGGCGTGCTGACCGGCGACACGGGTTCGCTCGGCACGGCCGTGGTGATCGGCGCGGTCGTGGTGGCGGTCTGCTTCCTCGCACTGACCACACACACCGTGATCACCTCCCGCGCCGGAGAGACCGTGCTGTACCTGCTGCGGATGCGCAGCTACGCGCACCTGCAACGGCTGGGCCTGGACTACTACGAGCGCGAGATGGCCGGTCGGATCATGACCCGGATGACCACCGACGTGGACGCGCTGTCGACGTTCCTGCAAACCGGCATGGTCACCGCGGTGGTCAGTGTGCTGACCGTGGTGGGCATCGCGGTGGCGCTGCTGCTCACCGACCTCACGCTGTCGCTGGTGGCGATGGCGGTGCTGCCGATCCTGGTGCTGGCCACCTGGAAGTTCTCCAAGCTGTCCAGCCAGGCCTACGCGGAGGCGCGGGAGCGGGTCAGCGCGGTCAACGCCGATCTCCAGGAGAACGTCAGCGGTCTGCGGGTGTCGCAGTCGCTTGGCCGCGAGGAGCATTCCGCGCGGGCCTTCTCCGAGCGCAGCAGCGCCTACCGCAACTCGCGGCTGCGGGCGCAGCGCTACGTCGCCACCTACTTCCCGTTCACGCTGCTGCTGTCCGGGCTGGCCTCGGCCGCGGTGCTGACCGTCGGCGCGCACCGACTGGTCGCCGGTGAACTCACCCCCGGTGTGCTGCTGGCGTTCCTGCTCTACCTCGGGCTGTTCTTCTCGCCGATCCAGCAGCTGTCCTCGGTGTTCGACGGCTACCAGCAGGCCAAGGTGGGCCTGCACCGCATCGGCTCGCTGCTGCGCACTCCGTCCTCCGTTCGCCCAGCGGACACTCCGGTGGATGTTCCGTCACGGCTGCGGGGCGAGATCGAACTGCGCGAGGTGGAGTTCAGCTACGCGGGCACGAGGCGTCCCGCGCTGACCGGCGTGACGCTGAGGATCGCGCCGGGCGAGACCGTCGCACTGGTCGGCGCGACCGGCGCGGGCAAGTCCACGCTGGTCAAACTGCTCGCGCGGTTCTACGACGCGACCGGCGGCGCCGTGCTGGTGGACGGGGTGGACATCCGCGACTACACGTTGTCGGCCTACCGGCGCAGGCTCGGCGTCGTCCCGCAGGAGGCGCACCTGTTCACCGGGGACGTGGCCTACAACATCGCCTACGGCGACCAGGACGCCAGCCCCGCCGACATCGAGCGGGCCGCTCGGTCGGTCGGCGCGCTGAGCATGATCGCCAAGCTGCCGAAGGGCTTCCGGCAGCCCGTCGGCGAACGCGGGCAGGGCCTGTCCGCGGGTCAGCGACAACTGGTCGCGCTGGCCCGCGCGGAGTTGGTCTCCCCTGATCTGCTGCTGCTCGACGAGGCCACCGCGGCGCTCGACCCGGCCACCGAGGCCGACGTGCTGGCGGCCAGTGATCGGCTGGCCAGGGCCAGGACCACGATCGTCGTTGCGCACCGGCTCGGCACCGCGGCCAGGGCCGACCGGATCATCGTGCTGGACGGCGGGCGCATCGTCGAACAAGGCACCCACCGAGAGTTGGTTGCCTCCGACGGGTTCTATGCGAAGCTGTGGCGGGCGGGGTCGATGGAAGCCGAAAGCGGGCTGACCCAGACGGTCCAACCGGCATATGTCGCGGGCACGGCGCCCTCCGCAGGCGAACCCTGACGGTTGCTGTGACGCATTACTCCTTGCGGTCCACCCACTGTGTAACGAGTGCGCTGCCTGGAGGGCTAGCCTTAGTAAGCGGTATGAGAACTCCTAGCAGATGGATCGAGGCGAGCACGAGCCGTGTCCAGCAGTAGTCCTGCGTCACAGTTCGGCCCTAATGAGTGGCTAGTCGAGGAAATGTACGAGCAGTTCCTCAACGACCCCTCGTCCGTGGATTCGGCGTGGCATGACTTCTTCGCCGACTACAAGCCGAGCACCCGCGCTACCCCCAACGGCGGCACCGCGGCAGCAGGCACCGGTGGCGGAACCAGCACCGCCGCGAACACCAGCACCACCACCACCGAGGTCAACGGCGCGGCGCCCAAGACGGCCGCCGCCGATGTGCGCAGCCCGGCGAAGCCGACGCTGACGGCACCCACGGGCAAGCCGAGCCCGGCTTCCTCTCCCAGCGTCGCCCCGGTGAAGCCGGCGCAGGCCGACGCGGAGAGCAAGCCACTGCGGGGTGCCGCCGCGGCGATCGCCAAGAACATGCAGCAGTCACTGACCGTGCCGACCGCGACGAGCGTGCGGGCCGTGCCCGCCAAGCTGCTCGCCGACAACCGGATCGTGATCAACAACAGGTTGAAGCGAACCCGCGGTGGCAAGATCAGCTTCACGCACATCATCGGCTACGCCGTGATCAAGGCGCTGCACGCCTACCCCAACATGAACCGGCACTTCGCCGAGGTCAACGGCAAGCCCGGGGTCGCGACCCCGGAGCACGTGAACTTCGGCCTCGCCATCGACATGAAGGGCAAGGACGGCCAGCGCTCGCTGGTGGTGGCCTCGATCAAGGGCTGCGAGAACATGTCGTTCTCCCAGTTCTGGCAGGCCTACGAGGAGGTCATCCGCAAGGCGCGCAACAACGCGCTGACCGCGGACGACTTCGCGGGCACCACGATCTCGCTGACCAACCCCGGCACGATCGGCACCAACCACTCGGTGCCGCGGCTGCAGGCGGGTCAGGGCTGCATCGTCGGCGTCGGCGCCATGGAGTATCCGGCGCCGTTCCAGGGCACCAGCGAGAAGGCGCTGGTCGAGATGGGCGTCTCGAAGATCATCACGCTCACCTCGACCTACGACCACCGCATCATCCAGGGCGCCGAGTCTGGCGAGTTCCTCAAGCGCATCCACCAGTTGCTGCTGGGCGAGGACGGCTTCTACGACGACATCTTCACCTCGCTGCGGATCCCGTACGAGCCGATCCGCTGGGTACAGGACATCCCAGAGGGCGCCGTCGACAAGACCGCCCGCGTGCTGGAGCTCATCGACGCCTTCCGCACCCGCGGCCACCTGATGGCCGACACCGACCCGCTGAACTACCGCCAGCGCAAGCACCCCGACCTTGACGTCCTCAGCCACGGCCTGACGCTGTGGGACCTGGACCGCGAGTTCGCCGTCGGCGGCTTCGCGGGCAAGGAGCGGATGAAGCTGCGCGATGTGCTCGGCGTGCTGCGGGACTCCTACTGCCGCACCGTCGGCGTGGAGTACATGCACATCCTGGAGCCCGACGAGCGCGCGTGGCTGCAGGAGCGGGTCGAGGTGCCGCACACCAACCCCGACCCGAGCGAGCAGAAGTACATCCTGTCCAAGCTCAACGCCGCCGAGGCCTTCGAGACGTTCCTGCAGACCAAGTACGTCGGGCAGAAGCGGTTCTCGCTGGAGGGCGGCGAGACCGTCATCCCGCTGCTGGACGCGGTGCTGGACAAGGCCGCCGAGCAGGAGTTGGACGAGGTCGTCATCGGCATGCCGCACCGCGGCAGGCTGAACGTGCTGGCCAACGTGGTCGGCAAGCCGATCTCGCAGATCTTCCGCGAGTTCGAGGGCAACCTGGACCCCGGCCAGGCGCACGGCTCCGGCGACGTGAAGTACCACCTCGGCGCGGAGGGCAAGTACTTCCGCATGTTCGGCGACGGCGAGGTGCGGGTCTCGCTGACCGCGAACCCCTCCCACCTGGAGGCCGTCGACCCGGTGCTGGAAGGCATCGTGCGGGCCAAGCAGGACATCCTGAACAAGGGCCAGGAGGGCTTCACCGTCGTCCCGGTGCTGCTGCACGGCGACGCGGCCTTCGCGGGCCAGGGTGTGGTCGCCGAGACGCTGAACCTGGCGCTGCTGCGCGGCTACCGCACCGGCGGCACCGTGCACGTGGTGATCAACAACCAGGTGGGCTTCACCACCGCGCCGCAGCACAGCCGCTCCAGCGAGTACTGCACCGACGTGGCGAAGATGATCGGCGCGCCGGTCTTCCACGTCAACGGCGACGACCCCGAGGCCTGCTTCTGGGTGGCCAAGCTGGCGATGGACTACCGCCGCAAGTTCGGCAAGGACGTCGTGATCGACATGATCTGCTACCGCAGGCGCGGTCACAACGAGGGCGACGACCCCTCGATGACCCAGCCCGCGATGTACGAGGTCATCGACACCAAGCGCTCGGTCCGCAAGACCTACACCGAATCGCTGATCGGCCGCGGCGACATGTCCGTCGAAGAGGCCGAGAACGCGCTGCGCGACTACGCCAGCCAGCTGGAGCACGTCTTCAACGAGGTGCGCGAGCTGGAGAAGCACACCGCGGCGCCCAGCCCTTCGGTGGAGTCCGAGCAGCAGATCCCGCTGCAACTGGACACCGCGATCAGCAACGAGACGCTGGAGCTGATCGCCGACGCGCACGTCAACCTGCCCGAGGGCTTCCAGCCGCACCCCAGGGTCAAGCCGGTGCTGGAGCGCCGCGCCAAGATGGCCCGCGACGGCGGTATCGACTGGGCCTTCGCCGAGCTGCTGGCCTTCGGCTCGCTGTGCAAGGAGGGCAGGCTGGTCCGGCTGGCCGGACAGGACTCCCGCCGCGGCACGTTCGTGCAGCGGCACGCGGTGCTGATCGACCGCAAGACCGGCCAGGAGTACACGCCGCTGCAGAACCTGTCCGAGGAGCAGGGCCGCTTCATGGTCTACGACTCGGCACTGTCGGAGTTCGCCGCGCTCGGCTTCGAGTACGGCTACTCGGTGGCCAGCCCCGGTTCGCTGGTGCTGTGGGAGGCGCAGTTCGGTGACTTCGTCAACGGCGCGCAGCCGGTGATCGACGAGTTCATCTCCTCCGGCGAGGCCAAGTGGGGCCAGCGCAGCGACGTGGTGATGCTGCTGCCGCACGGCCACGAGGGTCAGGGCCCCGACCACACCTCGGGCCGCATCGAGCGGTTCCTGCAACTGTGCGCCGAGGGCTCGATGACCGTCGCGGTGCCATCCACCCCGGCGAACTACTTCCACCTGCTGCGCCGTCACGCGCTGGACGGCGTGAACCGGCCGCTGGTGGTGTTCACCCCCAAGCAGCTGCTGCGGCTGCGGGCGGCGACCAGCCCCGTGTCGGACTTCACCGCGGGCAGCAAGTTCTGGTCGGTGCTGGACGACCCGACGGTGAAGGACGCCGCCGCGGTCAAGCGGGTGCTGCTGTGCAGCGGCAAGATCTCCTACGAACTGCACGCGGCTCGCGAGGAAGCGGGCCGCAAGGACGTGGCGATCGTGCGCGTCGAGCAGCTGTACCCGGTGCCGACCAAGAAGCTGAAGGCCGCGCTGGAGAAGTACCCGAACGCCGATGAGGTGTTCTGGGTGCAGGAGGAGCCCGCCAACCAGGGCGCCTGGCCGTTCTTCGGCCTCGCGCTGCCCGAGCTTCTCCCCGACCGGCTCAGCGGCCTGCGCCGCATCTCCCGCCGCCCGATGGCCGCGCCGTCCTCCGGTCTGAAGGCCGTGCACGACGTGGAGCAGAAGGAGATCATCTCCAAGGCGATCGGCTAGCCGACGCCCGATGGCGAACCGAAGGTGGCCTCCCCTGTCGGGAAGGCCACCTTCGTCGTCTCGGGCGGGCGGCGGGTGGTTAGGCTGCTCCGGCCACTGAGGTTGAGCTGCTAGGAGTCCGCTGGATGTACTTCACCGATCGGGGCATCGAGGAGCTTGAGGAGCGACGCGGCGACGAGGACGTGAAGCTGGCCTGGCTGGCCGACAAGATGCGTGCCTTCGTCGACGACAACCCCGACTTCGAGGTCGCCATCGAGCGCTTCGCCACCTACCTCGCCCGCGACGACTCCGACGAGGACGAATAGCCCCTCGCGAGTGGGTTGTTCGGAACCCGATCAGGCAGGCGAGTGGGTCAGGTCGGGGCCAGGCAGAGCGCCCCATAGCGCTTGTTGGGCGCGGAAAGCTGCACCGGCTCGGTGCCTGCCGCGCAATCGGACTTGGTCTTGGCCAGCGCCAGCACCTTGCGGGTGCCGGGGGTGGCGCACTTCTCCTCGCGGTAGCTGGTGGCGGTCAGCGCCAGGCAGTCACCGGCACGCAGCAGGCCGCCGCCCATCCCGGGGTCGCCTGGGTGGTCGGCGCCGAGGTTGACCATGCAGGCGGCCGACGACGGCAGTCCCGCCGCTGTGCTGTCGCGGCCGAAGGTCTTGCTCACCACCACCACGACGTCGGTGTTCTCGGGGCAGTCGATGTCGTGGCCGACGTCCTGTCCCGACGGCGGCGGATCGGTCAGCTTGACCACCTTGGCCAGCGCGTCGGTGTCGCTGCACGGCACCGGCTCGTACCACTGGCCCGGCTCGGTGCGCTTGGTGTCGCGCTGGGCGCATTCCCCCGCCGCCCAGTCCCGGGTCTCGGTGGAGGGGTTCCGGTCGCCGCCGAGGATGGCCCAGCCGAGCAGGCCGATGATCACCAGCAGCCCGAGCACGCCCGCGATCATGCCGATCAGCGTCTGGTTGGGCCGCTTCGGCGGCGGGGCCTGCGGGGCGTAGGCCAACCCGGACAACACGGGCGGCGGTGGGGCTTCCGGCGGGCCGCCCGGGGTCGACCAGTGTTGATCCGGCGGTCCAGGCTGCGTCAAATCCCACCTACCTCGTCGCGGCGTTCACGCGTCCGGGGGATTATCCGGCAGACCGGCGGTGCTCCGAAAGGAGGCTCGCACCGCCGGTTCGCGTTCGATCAGGCCGGTGCGACGCAGATGGCCCCGAATCGGCGTGCGGGCTTCTGGAGGGTGAACGTGGTCGTCTCCGGCCCGCACTCCTCCCCTGTCATCGGCAACGCGACGATCTTGCCAGCGCCCGGCGTGCCGCAGGCCACCTCGCCCTGACCCTCGACAAAGCAGTCGCCGACCAGGGTCATGCCGCCGCCCTTGCCCAGATCGCCGGGGTGCTCGCCGGACAGGTTGCGGGCGCACATCGTCGCGGTGGGCTTGCTCGAGGTAGTGGTGCCGAAGCGGGTCCGGACCTCCTCGTAGAACAGGATCAGGTCGGAGTCCTGCGGGCAGTCCGTGTCGTCGCTGTCCATCGTGGGCGGCAGCGCCGAGATCCTGGTGACCTTCGCGATGGCCCGCGACTCGGAGCATTCCACGGCCTGGTAGCTGTCCGGACCGCTCGAAGGGTCGGCGGCGACGCATCCGCCGACCTCGAAGTCCCGCACGGTCACGTTCGCGGCCGAACTCGCCCCTGTGGTGGGGCCGCCTGCCGTGGGGTCGCTCTTCTTGTCCCCGCCCGAACCCGTGATCGCGAGCAGGCCGATGACCAGGGCCAACCCGACGACCCCTGCCAGGATGCCGATCAACGCGCCCTTGGACTTCTTGGGCGGCGGCCCGAATCCGCCCGGTGGCGGCGGGAAACCCGGCGGGTAGCCGGGCGGACCTGCGGGAGGCGGGAAGCCGGGCGGAACCTGCTGCTGTTGGCCGGGAGGCGGAAACCCGGGAGGCGGCGGAAAGCCGGGCTGCTGCGGGTGCGGCGGAACCCCCTGCGGCCCACCCTGATTCGGCCATGGCTGGTTGGGTGGTCCCGACTGCGTCATCTCTGCACCTACCGGATCGTGTTGGCTGGCCAGGGAATTATTGGGCCTGCGGGTTCGGCGAGGGTGCGAAATGAAAGAAATCGGCCCGCCGAATCAATCACAATTTCGACGGGCCGATTCAATGCACGTATTTATTGCGGCGCCGTGCAGATCACCGTGTAGCGGCGGCCGATGCTGAGCATCAGCTCGATCGGCTCGGTGGTGCCCGGCGGGCAGGACGCCTTGTCCTTGGTGAGGCCGGTGACCTTCACCGTCCCCGGTGTGGCGCAGGGTGCCTCGTTGATCTTGCCGCCCGCGGTGGTGACGCAGTCGCCCGCCAGTAGCTGGCCACCGCCCATGCCGAGGTCGCCGGGGTGGTCGCCGGAGATGTTGCGCCCGCAGACGGTGGCGTCGGGCAGGCCCGCCGAGGAGCTGGACCCGCCGAAGGTGCGGGTCACGGTGATGATGATGTCGGTGCCCGCCGGGCATTCCGGCTCGGTCATGATCTGGGCGTCGGTCATCTTGAGGATCTTCACGGTGGCGGCGCTGTCCGAGCAGTCCTTGGGCTCGTAGCCGTCCGGCGGCCGCTTCGGGTCGGGCGCCACGCAGCCGCCCTCCTTGAAGTCACCGGACTTCTTGGGCGCGGAGGTGCTGGTGACGGGCGCCGCGGTGGAGGAGTCCTTCTTCTCGCCCGCGCTGTTGAAGGCGTAGACCACCCCGGCGATGATGAGCAGCAGCACGAGGCCACCGCAGCCCAGCAGGGTGAACAGCACCGCCTTGTTGCCCTTCTTGGGCGGCTGTCCGCCGGGGTAGCCCGGGTAGCCGGGCTGTCCTGGGTATCCGGGCGGTTGCCCGTAGCCCGGCTGCGCGCCGGGAAAGCCGGGCTGCTGACCGGGATACCCCGGTTGCGGGCCGGTTCCGGGCGGCGGCGGGAAGCCGGGCTGTCCCTGCGGGTAGCCCTGCTGCGGGTAGCCGGGCTGCCCCGGATAAGGCTGGCCTTGACCCTGGTTCGGCCATGGTTGATCCGGCGGCCCCGGCTGTGTCATTTCCCCCACCTGTTCTGCCGATGATGTGACGTCTGGGAGGGATTATCCAGTGCCGCCGTCAGCCGAATGGGGCAGTCCCGGAATCGGCTTGATCACAGTTCAGCGGTGATCTTCTCGTACAGCGCGGCGGCCGCGGGATCCCGCGTGGTGGTCGCCGCGCCCATGCCGAGCAGTTGGTCGATCAGCCAGCCGACCAGCTCCTCCCGCGGCAGGTTGCGCTCCTGCAACCAGATCAGCAGGGTGCCCTCGACCACCGCGATCCAGCAGCGCAGGGTGAGCCGGATGTACGGGGTCAGCTCGGTGACACCGGCCCGCCGGAGGATCTCCTCCATGGCGACCTCGCGCACCTCGTCGATGAGCGAGTCGGTCTCCGAGGTCGCCACCACCGAACCGTTGCGCAGCAGCGCGATGTAGCCCTTGGCGTGTTCCTCCGCGAAGTCCAGGAACACGCCCACCGCGTACCGAAGCTGCTCGAGCAGACTGCCCTCGACGGGCCTGCGCAGCCGCGGGATCAGCTCGTCCACGGCGGTGCGCAGCGCGGCGACGTGCAGCTCACGGATGCTGCCGAAGTGCCGGTAGAACAGCGCCCTGGACACATCGGCGGCCGCCACCACGTCGTCGACGGTCACCAGCTCGGGCTGGCGGGTGCTGAACAGCTCCAGGGCGTTGGCGATGAGGTCCTCCCGCCGCTTCCCCGGCGCCATCCGCCGCGGCTTGCGTGCAGCCTCGGGGACGGCGAGGTCGGAGATCTCCGTCATGTCCCCTCGCCCGGTCACAGGTCCAGCACGACCCGGCCCTCGGGCCTGGTCACGCAGATCAGCATGCCCTCCGGGTTGGCGTGATCGCCAACCGTCCGCACCCGGCAGGTTCCGCAGAATCCCTGCCTGCAGGAGTAACCGATGTCCGGCAACTCCGCCCGGATGACCTCCAGCGCGGAGCGGTCGGCGGGCACCCGCAGGGTTGTGCCGCTGCGGGCGAGCACGACCTCGAAGGGCTCGCCGTCCACAATAGGCGGCGGGCTGAAGCGTTCGGAGTAGAACGGGCTGCGGCTGTCCACTTCCCGCCGCACCCCGGCGATCATGGGCGCCGGACCGCAGCAGTACACCGAGGTGCCGGGACGGGCGTCCAAGGTCAGCTTCGCCGCGTCGGGCGGTCCGCCGAACTCGTCGTCCGGGCGGATGAACACCCGGCTCGCGTCCAGCGCCGCGAGTTCGCCGAGGAAGGGCATCGTCGTCCGGGAGCGTCCGGCGTAGACCAACTGCCAGTCCAGACCCGCCCTGACGGCGGCCTTGACCATGGGCAGGATCGGCGTGATGCCGATGCCGCCCGCCAGGAACAGGTAGCGCGGCGCCCGCACGAAGGGGAACGCGTTGCGCGGACCGCGGATGACGAGATCGGTCCCTCGGTTCAGCGCGTGCACCTCGGCGGAGCCGTCACCGCCGGGGATGCGCCGCACCGCGATCCGGTAGCCGGACTCCGCAGGGTCGCCGCACAGCGAGTACTGGCGCACCCTGCCGGAGGGCAGCAGCAGGTCGAGGTGGTGGCCGGGCTGCCAGCGCGGCAGCGGGCGGCCGTCGCGGGAGGCCAGCCGCAGACTCACCACGTCCTCCGCCTCCGGGGTGACGGCCACCAGCCGCACCGGGATGTCGCGATCCACGGCGCTCACCGGCGGCCGGGTGCGGCCGCTGCGCTTGGCCAGGAACTCGTAGCCGCCCGACACGGCCCGCAGCACCCGCAGGAACCGGTCCTCGCGGGCGCCGCCGAACAGCGAGCGGGGAACGTCCTGGGTCACCGCTGCGCCGTCCTGGCCGCGGGAGAGCCCGCCAGGTAGGCGACGGCCTGCTCGGTGGAGCCGTCCTGGCTGGGGTGGTAGGAAGGCTTGAAGTACTTCAGCAGCACCCGCAGCAGCGGGACGAGCTTGGGCAGCCGTCCCATCCGGCCCGCCCGGAACACGTTCCGCCACCGCGATGTGACGATGCCGCCGAGGATCGGGTCGGCGGCCATCAGGAACCGCACGCCGCGGGACCACCACAGCAGCAACATCGGCGCCACGACGAACATCGCCCGCACCCGCCGCCAGTACCGCCCGTCGACGTGCTGGTACACGTCGAATGCCACGGCGCGGTGCTCGACCTCCTCGGCGCCATGCCAGCGCATCAGGTCCAGCATGGTCGGGTCGGCCCCGGCCGCGTCCAGTGCCTTGGCGTCCAGCACCCACTGGCCCAACACGGCGGTGATGTGCTCGACGGCCGCCACCACGGCCAGCCGCTCGATCAGCCACTCCTGCCGTTGTTCGGCAGGCAGGTCGCGGTCTCCGAGCACCCGCTGGAACAGCCACTCCACCTGCTCGACGTAGGGCGTCGGGTCGAGACCCTGGACGCGCAGGTGGTCCTGGGCGCCTTGGTGGGACTCGGCGTGCATGGCCTCCTGGCCCGCGAAGCCCAGCACATCGGCGCGCAGCTTGTCGTCCTTGATCAGCGGCAGCGCCTCGTGGAACACCTTGACGAACCAGCGCTCTCCCTCTGGCAGCAGCAGATGCAGCATGTTGAGGGTGTGCGTGGTCTGCGGGTCGCCGGGAATCCAGTGCAGCGGCAGGTTCGACCAGTCGAAGGACACATCGCGTGCCTCGAGCACCAGGTTGTCCGGCTCCTCGATCCGGTTGTCGCTCACGGCGGTTGGCCTTTCAGGACGGGGTGAGGTCGTAGCGGGCCGCGGTGCGCAGCAGGCCGGGGGTGAGCCGGGACAGCAGCAGCCCGGCGTGCGCCTCCGGGGTGACCGGGGCGACGGGCTTGTTGCCGCGCACGGCCTTGAGGATGGCTTTGGCGGTGCGTTCCGGGGTGTAGTTGCGCCGCCCGTAGAGCTTCGCGGTGGCGGTCTGCCTGCGCGCGGCCTCGGCGTCATCCAGTCCGACGAAGGTGGTCGTCCTGGTGATGTTGGTGTTGACGATGCCGGGGCAGATGGCGGTCACGCCGATGCCGTGCTCGGCCAGTTCGGCCCGCAGGCACTGGGTCAGCGTGAGCACCGCCGACTTGGTGGTGGCGTAGGCGGGCAGCGTCTTGGAGTACAGGTAGGCGGCGGCGGAGGCGATGTTGACGATGTGCCCGCCGTCGGCCTGGGCGACCATCCGCTCGGCGAAGAACCGCGAGCCGTGGATCACGCCCCACAGGTTGACGTCGATGACCCGCTCCCAGTCCGCGGTGGACGTCGACAGCAGCGGGCCCGCCATGCCGATGCCCGCGTTGTTGACCACCACGTCCGGCACCCCGAACCGCTCGCACACGGTGTCGGCGAACTCGGCCATGGCCTTCTCGTCGGCCACGTTCACAACGTGCGCGCTCGCGTGGACGCCCAGCAGTTCGGCCAGTTCCGCGGTCCGACCCGCGGCGGCCTCGTCGATATCGGCGACCACCACGTCGGCGCCCTGCCTGGCGAACTCCAGCGCCGTGGCGCGACCGATCCCGCTGCCGCCGCCGGTGATCACCGCGAGTTGGTGCGCGAACGGGGGTTGCGGCGTCGCGGTGACCCTGGCGCGGCGCATTCGCCGCGATTCCGGAGCTCCTGCCAACAGGTCGATGTGCTCGGTGACCGCGTCGGCCACGATGTCGGGGCGGCTGCGCGGCAGCCAGTGGCCCGCCGCGATCCGGCGGACCCGCAGGTCGGAGGCCCATTTTCCGATTTCGGTCTGCATGGCGACACCGACGAAGCGATCCCTGGTCGGGGCGAGCACCTGGACGGGGACGTCGGTGGCGCGCGGTTGCGGGCGCAGCAGTCTGGGCAGCATGTTCGCCCGGTACAGCTCAAGGCCGGGCACCGCGTCCACCGGATGCGGATCGACCAGTTCCCCGCTCTCGGCGCCTGCCGCGAGCAGCCGGAACACCCGTTGCAGGGCGCCGGTGCGCCAGCCCGTCTCGGGCAGCCAGGGCAGGTGGAAGAAGCCGATGTAGAGGCTGGAGGTGGCCTGTGCCAGGAACTTGCCCAGTGAGCCTGCGCGCAGCTTGTCCCGCAGCCAGGCGCCCGCGTAGTCCAGTGACGGCCCGGAGATCGAGGTGTAGGAGGCGATCCGGTCGCGGTAGGCCGGTTCGGTGACCGCGTGCCAGGTCTGGATGGAACCCCAGTCGTGGGCCAGCAGGTGCACCGGCCGTTCCGGGCTGACCGCGTCCATCACGGCCTTGAGGTCGGCGGCCAGCCGGTCCAGCAGGTAGGCCGAACGCTGCTGGGGCCTGCTGGACTCGCCCGCGCCGCGCACGTCGTAGGTCACCACGTGGAAACGCCCGCGCAGCCGCGCCACGACGCCGTCCCACATGCTCTTGTTGTCGGGGTAGCCGTGCACGCAGACGATCGTCGGCGCGGTCGGGTCACCCCATTCCACGACCGCGAGTTCCACTCCGTCGTCCATCCGCAGCCTGCGGCCGCGTGCGTCCTGTGCCGTCATGCCGGGCCCTTCTGCCAGCGCCGCACATGCGGCAGATCGTCGTCAAGCCAGAACGCGGTGTCCTCGGTGACCACCAGGATCTCCTCGAACTTCACGCCGACGTCCTCGAAACCGATATGCGGCTCCACCGCCCACATCCCCGGGGTGGCGGGGTGGTTGGAGATCTTCCCGTTGGCCCACAGCGGGGAGCGGTGGTGCATGCGCTCGACCAGCAGGTCGCCGAACAGGGTCTGTAGCGAGCGGATGCCGAAGCCCCCCACGATGAACTTGGGCAGCCGGGAGGTCACCTTGCCGACCTGGTGTGCGATCACCCGGCCCGGGTAGACCCGGTGCCGGTTGTGGTAGCCGTGCCGGGTGATCAACGCGTCAACGTCGTGGTAGATCTCCATCAGCGTGCGGCCCGCGCGCACCCGCTCCAGGATGAGCTCGCGGTACTCCCGGAGATCGGTCATGAGCTTGTCGAAGATGCGGTTCTCGCCGAGGCAGCCCGCGTAGCCGATATCGGCGACGTAGCCCTCGCGGACCGGCGCGCAGTCCAGGATGTAGGGCATCCCCTCGGTCAGCGCGCGGTCGCTCGGGAAGAACTGCAGCGGGGTGCGGAACCCGCGGAACGCGGTCCGGTCCCCGAACCAGGCGAACGGCGTGTGGAACCAGTCCTGGACTCCACGAGCGGTCAGCCACTCCCGCAGCCGCCGCGCCGCTTCCTTCTCCGTCACACCGGCTTCCAGCGTCGCGGCCACCGCCTGCGCCCCCTCGTAGGCAAGCTGCTGCAACTCCCGGAACATCGCCAACTCTGTGGCGTCGGTCACCACCTTATGAGACACAATGTCATAGTAGACACTCTGTCAACTAGTGCATGACTGGCACAGGTGTAGGCTTAGAACCTACGGAGGTGCCACTCATGCCCCACATTCCCCCCAGAGTGCCCCCGACGCTGCTCAAGAGACCGATGCGGGTGTTCCGTCCCCAAGATGCCGAAGACATCTACCCCCATCCTCGCCCCGAATTCGCCCGGCTCGTCGCCGGGGGGGCTCTCCGGCGGCTCGCCACCGGGTACTACACCGCCATCCCCGAGCAGCATGTGGGCAGGCACTGGCAACCCGAACTGGAATGGGCAGCGCTCGCGATCGCGGCAGCCGATGAAGGAGCGCGATCAGTCGCGTTGATGGGCATCAGCGCCGCGCGCGTCCATGGAGCGATTCCCCGCGCTCTGGCGGTTGCCGCCGTAGCCGCTCGCCGACACAGGCGCACTATTCGGCTGGTGGACCGCGAAGCGGTCGTCCACTTTGTCCGACGCGATATCGGCCGCCTCGATGTGGAACGGCATGACCATGAACTCGGGCAGGGCTATGTCACCACGATCGAACAGACGATCCTGGATTTGGCGGCCCGACCTGATCTAGGCGGCGTGCCCGAGGAAGCACAGCATGCCATCCATGCCCTTCTTCCCAG
This sequence comes from Actinorectispora metalli, assembly GCF_056323685.1. Classification (NCBI taxonomy): domain Bacteria; kingdom Bacillati; phylum Actinomycetota; class Actinomycetes; order Pseudonocardiales; family Pseudonocardiaceae; genus Actinorectispora; species Actinorectispora metalli. The sequence goes on along the minus strand of NZ_JBREYE010000001.1, from coordinate 3,203,952 downwards.
GGCGGATGACGCGCTCTTGCATGAGCTGGCTTCGGCACAACGCAAACAAGCCACTCTGCACCGTGTTCTTCAGGAGCGGTGATGCTCAGTCCTGACGAAGAATCCGAGGTGGCTGCCCAGTTCGGCGTGGGTGTCGCGCAGGTGCGACGAGACCATCTCATCTCTCATCTATTGGCAGCACTGAGCAAGCACGCATCGAAGCAGGTCATGTTCTTCGGCGGGACGGCGTTGTCGCGCAGCTACCTTCCCGACGGGCGGTTGTCGGAGGATATCGACCTGATGGCCATCGGCAAACGCAGTCACGTTGCCTCATTGTTGGAGACGCAGCTGATCCGTGGGGTGCGAAGGGAGTATCCCCGTCTCCGCTGGGCACCGGCATTAACACAGGTTCGCGACAACGAGACCGCCATCATCACCGACGAGAGCGGAACGACCGTACGGATACAGCTGCTGAGCTCCCAAGGTTATGCGGACTGGCCGGCGGAACCCACCGATCTCGTCCAGCGCTACTCGGATGTCGATCGGGCGCAACTCCTGGTGCCCACCTTGCCGGCATTCGCCGCCTGGAAAACAGATGCCTGGCTTGGACGGCGAGCGCCAAGAGACCTCTTCGATCTGTGGTCGATGGCGAACTCCAACGCGATAGACCACAAAGCCGTGGAGTTGTTCATCCGACACGGGTTTTCGAGCAAACCGCCGACAGCCCAGCTGCTGTGCCGCGATGCTCCCTCGGAGCAGCGGTGGCGCAGCGAGTTGGCCGCACAGACGCGGCTGACGGTGACGGCGCAGGAAGCCTTGAACGTCGTGTCCCAGGCGTGGGCGGCAGCTCAGCACGCACGTTGACCCAGGTGCCAGACGGCGCGGGTGAGGGGGACGCCGGGCCGGTAGGCGAGGTGGGTGACCGACGGGGCGTTCAGCACGTGGACGTCGGCCCGCGCACCGGGCCGGAGCACACCGACCGCGCCGTCGCCGGTGTCGCGGCGTAGGGCTCGGGCGCCACCCCAGGTCGCGGCGCGAACGGCCTCCTCGACGCTCAGCCGCATCTGCAGCACGGCCGTGGCCACGCAGAACGCCATGGAGGTGGTGTAGGAGGAGCCGGGATTGCAATTGGAGGCCAGCGCGACGGTCGCACCCGCGTCGAGGAGTTCGCGGGCGGGCGGCAGCGGCTGGCGGGTGGACAGGTCACAGGCGGGCAGCAGCGTGGCGACGGTGTCGGAGTTCGCCAGTGCGTCCACATCGGAGGGTTCCAGGTGGGTGCAGTGGTCGACGCTGGCGGCGCCGAGTTCCACGGCCAGCCGCACGCCGGGGCCGGGGCCAAGCTGGTTGCCGTGCACGCGAAGGCCGAGGCCCTTGGCGGCGGCGGCCTGGAGGACGGCGCGGGACTGGTCCTCGTCGAAGGCGCCGCGCTCGCAGAACACGTCGGCCCAGCGCACGTAGGGGGCGACGGCGTCGAGCATCTCGCCGGTGACCAGACGGACGTAGTCGTCCGCGTCGGCACCCGGCGGGACGAGGTGGGCGCCGAGGAAGGTCACCTCGTCGGCTTGCTCGGCCGCCAGCACCGCCGCCCGCCGTTCGTCGGCGGTGGTCAGGCCGTAGCCGGTTTTGGTCTCAACGCAGGTGGTGCCCTGGGCGAGCGCCTCGCCGAGGTGGCGGCCCAGGTTGTCCCGAAGCTGGTCGTCGGCCGCGGCCCGGGTGGCCTCGACGGTGACAGCGATACCGCCTGCGGCATACGGCGCGCCTGCCATGCGGGCCTCGAACTCGGCGGTGCGGTCGCCGCCGAACACCAGGTGGGTGTGGCTGTCCACCCAGCCCGGCAGCACCGCGCGGCCCTCCACGTCAACCCGCTCGTCCGCGGCGGGCGCCCGGCCTGCCGGGCCAACCCAGGCCACGCGCTCGCCGTCGAGCACGATGGCGGCGTCGGAAAGCCTGCCCAGTTCGTCGTCGTTGGTGGTCAGCTCGCCGATACCGGTGATCAGCAGGCTCATGCGTTCAGCTCCCGAAGACTGTTGGTCAGCAGTTCCTCGCCGCTCATGTGGTCAGCTCCTGAATAGCCTCGGCCAGCAGAGCGGCGACGTTGCCGAGGGTGGAGTGCTCGCCGCCCTCGGCGACCACCCTGCCGTCCACCACGACGGTGTCCACATCGGACGCCGTTGCGGCGAGGGCCACCTGTTCGGGCAGCACACCGGCGGTGCGGACGGTGTCCAAGCGGACGGATACCAGGTCGCACGGCATGCCGACGGCGATGCGGCCCGCCGTCCAGCCCAGGCAGGCGTGGCCGTCCGCTGTAGACGCTGTGATCAGCTCGGCGGGCGAGAAGCGGCCACGAAGGCCGGTGCGCAGGCGCTCGCCGTGCTCCAGTGCTCGCGCCTCGGCCAGTGGGTCCACCACCGCGTGCTGATCGCTGCCCAGCGAGATCCGGCAGCCCCCGTCGGCCAGTTCCCTGGCCGGACCGATCCCGTCGGCGAGGTCGGCCTCGGTGGTGGGGCACATGCAGATCCCGCTGCCCGCCGACCCGAGGATGCCGATGTCCGCCGCGGTCAGGTGGGTGGCGTGCACGGCCGTCAGATCCGCTCCGACCACGCCCGCCTGTGCCAGCAGGCCGGTTGGGGTGAGTCCGTGGAAGGCCTGGCAGGCCTCGTTCTCCGCGGGCTGCTCGGACAGGTGCACGTGCGTGGGCCTGCCCGCGTTCGCCTCGGCCAGGACGGCGATGGCAGCGGGGTCGACGGCACGCACCGAATGCACCGCGGCCCCGATCACCGCGTGCGGCCTGCCGCGCAGTGACTCCACCCGCCGCGCCCACGCCTGCGCGGTGCCGTCACCGAAGCGGGATTGCGGGCCCTCCAGCGGGCGGTAGCCGGTGCCGTCCAGGCCACCGTGCAGGTACAGGGTGTCCAGCAGGGTGATCCGGATGCCCGCGTCCGCGGCGGCCTGGATGAGGGCCTCGCCCATCGCGTTGGGGTCGGCATAGGGCACGCCGCCGGGGCCGTGGTGCAGGTAGTGGAACTCGCCGACGCAGGAGATGCCCGCGACCGCCATCTCGGCGTAGACCGCCCGCGCCAGGCGGTGGTAGCCATACGGGTCGAGCCGTTCGGCCAGCCGGTACATGGCCTGCCGCCAGGTCCAGAACGTCCCGCCGTCGCTGTGGGTACGACCGCGCAGCGCGCGGTGGAAGGCATGCGAATGGGCGTTGGCGAAGCCCGGCAGCACCACACCGGGGAGGGTGCGCGCGCCCGCGGGCGGGGTGGCCCCTGCGGTTGTCGAGGCTATGCGGCCCGCCGCGTCCACTGTCACCAGCACCCCTGGTCGCACGGCGCCGTCCAGCCAGGCCTGTTCGCACCAGAAGGCCATCTCAGCCCGCCAGGTGCTCAAGGACGCGGGCCAGCGCGCTGGAGCCCGCCTCGCAGTCGGCGGGCTCGGCGTACTCCTCGGGAGCGTGGCTGATGCCGGTGGGGTTGCGCACGAACAGCATCGCGGTCGGCACGTGCGCGGCGAGGATGCCCGCGTCGTGGCCCGCCCCGGTGGGGATGGCGGGCGCGCCCGGCAGGATGGCGGCCAGTTCGTCGCGCAGCGCGGAGTCGAAGTGGACGGTGTCGCCGTAGGACTCCTCGCCGACGGTGAGGCCGCAGCCCTCGGCCTCGGCCGCCTCCCGCGCGGCGGCGGTGATCTCGGCGACCACCGAGCGGGTCACCGCGTCGGTGGCGGCCCTGGCGTCCAGCCAGACATCCACGCTGGAGGCGATGACGTTCGTGCCGCCAGGGGTGGGCTGGATGCGGCCGACGGTGGCCCTGGCGCCGTCGATGCGACGCGCGGCGGTGCGGGCGGCGAGCACAAGCTGAGAGGCGGGCAGCATCGGATCGCGGCGCTCCGACATCTCGGTGCTACCCGCGTGGTTGCCCTGTCCGGTGAAGGAGAAGCGCCAGCGCCCGTGCGCCAGGATCGAGGAGGCGAAGCCAACCGAACTGCCTACCATGTCGAGAACGTGGCCCTGCTCCACGTGCAACTCGACGAAGCAGCCGATCCTTCGCAGCGCCTCCTCGTCCCGGCCCAAGTACGCCGGCTCCAAACGGAGAACCCGCATCGCTTGCGCGAAGCTGACCCCGTCTGGTCCCTGCAGCCGCCGTACTGCGTCTGGTGCCATGGACCCCGTCATCAACCGGGATCCCAGGCAGGGCACGCCGAACCGGCCACCCTCCTCTTCTACGAATACCACTAATGCGAGCGGCCGGCGAGTCCGGAACCCCTTGGCTCGCAACTCATCCAAAGCGGTGAGTGCGCTTATCACTCCCAGGGGACCGTCAAAAGGGCCCCCACCAGGTACGGAATCCAAATGACTGCCCGTAACCACGGCGTTTGGACCGGGTTCACCCCACCAGGCCCAGATGTTTCCGTTGCGATCCGTGTCCACTGAAAGGCCTCGCCGTTGCGCCTGTTCGGTGAACCACGTGCGCAAACTCAGTTCGGCCTCGTCGAATGCATGCCGAGAGTAACCGCCACGTTTTTTGTCAACGCCAATATCCGCGATGTCGGTAATCAGCGTCGAAACGGACGTCATCTCGCCCTCTCCGCGCGGTTGTTTTCGCTGGTCGGAATGCGAACGTTGCGCTCGGCGGCGATTTCCGATGCGCGTTCGTACCCCGCATCGACGTGACGAAGCACACCCATCGCCGGATCATTGGTCAACACCCGCTCGACCTTCGCCGCGGCCAGTTCCGTGCCGTCGGCCACGGTGACCTGTCCGGCGTGGATGGACCGTCCGATGCCGACCCCGCCACCGTGGTGAATGGACACCCACGTCGCGCCGGAGGCCGTGTTCACCAGCGCGTTCAGCAGCGGCCAGTCCGCGATGGCGTCAGAGCCGTCGGCCATCGCCTCGGTCTCGCGGTAGGGCGAGGCCACCGAGCCGCAGTCCAGGTGGTCCCGGCCGATCACGACCGGCGCGGACAGCTCACCGGAGGCGACCATCTCGTTGAAGCGCAAACCCGCCAGGTGCCGTTCGCCATAGCCGAGCCAGCAGATCCGGGACGGCAGGCCTTGGTAGGCGATCCGGTCGCCCGCCATCCGGATCCACCGGGCCAGCGAGTCGTTCTCCGGGAACAGCTCGAGAATCGCCCGGTCGGTGGCCGCGATGTCGGCAGGATCACCCGAAAGGGCGGCCCACCGGAACGGGCCCTTGCCCTCGCAGAACAGCGGCCGGATGTAGGCGGGCACGAAGCCGGGGAAGTCGAAGGCCCGTTCGCAGCCGCCCAGCTTGGCCTCGCCACGCAGCGAGTTCCCGTAGTCGAACACCTCGGCACCGGCGTCCAGGAAGCCGATCATGGCGTCAACGTGCTCGGCCATCGAATCCCGGGAGCGGTCGGTGAACTCGTCGGGCTTCTTGGCCGCGTAGTCGTGCCAGTCGTCCAGTTCGATGCCCTTGGGGAGGTAGGCCAGCGGGTCGTGGGCGGAGGTCTGGTCGGTGACGATGTCGACCTCGACGCCGCGGCGCAGCAGTTCGGGCAGCACCTCGGCGGCGTTGCCGATCAGCCCCACCGACAGCGCCTTGCGCTCCCGCTTCGCCGCGGTCACCCTGGCGATCGCGTCGTCGATGCCCTCGGCCAGTTCGTCCAGGTAACGGGTCTCCAGCCTGCGCTGGGCGCGGGCCGGGTCGCATTCCACGACGAGCGCGACGCCGCCGTTCATGGTGACCGCCAGCGGCTGCGCGCCGCCCATCCCGCCGAGGCCCGCGGTGAGGGTGAGGGTGCCCGCCAGGGTGCCGCCGAAGCGCTTCGCGGCGACCGCTGCGAAGGTCTCGTAGGTGCCCTGGAGGATGCCCTGGGTGCCGATGTAGATCCAGGAGCCCGCGGTCATCTGGCCGTACATGGTCAGCCCGAGCTGTTCCAGACGCCGGAACTCCGGCCAGTTCGCCCAGTCGCCGACCAGGTTGGAGTTGGCGATGAGCACCCGCGGCGCCCACTCATGTGTGCGCAGAACGCCAACCGGTTTGCCGGATTGGACCAGCAGCGTCTCGTCCTCGCGCAGGTCGGTGAGCTCGCGGGTGATCGCGTCGAAGCTGCCCCAGTCCCGCACCGCCTTGCCGGTGCCGCCGTAGACCACCAGGTCGTCCGGCCGCTCGGCCACCTCAGGGTCGAGGTTGTTGTGCAGCATCCGCAGCGGGGCCTCGGTGGCCCAGCTGCGCGCCGTCAGCGTCGTTCCCCGCGCCGCCCGTACCGGCCGCGCCTGCGCACTGCTCACAGATTCCCTCCCAGGTTCAGATGTGGTCGCACGGCGCGCAGCAAGGCGCCGGATCGGATCATGTCTTCGGCCGCGGCGATCTCCGGCGCCAAGTGGCGGTCCGGACCCGGACCGGCCACGTGTTCGCGGAGCGCGGCGACGGCGGCCCCGGTGGCGGGGGCGGGGCGCAGCGGGGCGCGGAAGTCGAGCGCGCGGGCGGCGGTCAGCAACTCGATGGCCAGCACGCTGCGCAGCGCGTCCACCGAGCGGCGCAGCTTGCGCGCCGCGGACCAGCCCATGGAGACGTGGTCCTCCTGCATCGCCGAGCTTGGGATCGAGTCCACCGATGCGGGCACCGCCAGCCGCTTCAGCTCGGAGACCAGCGCCGCCTGCGTGTACTGGGCGATCATGTGGCCGGAGTCAACGCCGGGGTCGGCCGCGAGGAACGCGGGCAGCCCGTGCGAGCGGGCGGTGTCGAGCATCCGGTCGGTCCGCCGCTCCGCGATGCCCGCCAGGTCGGCGGCGGCGATGGCCAGGAAGTCCAGCACGTAGCCGACCGGTGCGCCGTGGAAGTTGCCGTTGGACTCCACCCGGCCGTCGGCGAGTACCACGGGGTTGTCGATCATCGAGGCCAGTTCGCGGTCGGCGACCGTCTCGGCATGCGCCAGGGTGTCCCGGACCGCGCCGTGCACCTGCGGGGAGCAGCGCAGCGAGTAGGCGTCCTGGACGCGGCTGCACTGAGGACCGCGGTGGCTGGCCACGATCTCCGAGTCCGCCAGCAGCGCGGTCATCCTGGCGGCCGACTCCGCCTGGCCGGGGTGCGGGCGCAGCGCCTGGAGGTCCGCGGCGAAGGCCCGGTCGGTGCCGAGCAGCCCCTCCACGCTCATGGCGGCGGTGAGGTCGGCGAGGTCGACCAGGTCACGCAGGTCGGCGGCGGCGAGCACCAGCATGCCCAGCATGCCGTCGGTGCCGTTGATCAGCGCCAGCCCCTCCTTCTCGGCCAGCACGACCGGCTCGATGCCCGCCTTGGCCATGGCGTAGGCGGCGGGCCGCAGTTCGCCGAGGGAGTCGCGGACCATGCCCTCGCCCATCAGCGCCAGCGCCACCGCGGACAGCGGGGCGAGGTCGCCGGAACAGCCCAGCGAGCCGTACTCGTGCACCACCGGCAGCAGACCGGCGTTGAGCATCGCGGCAAGCGTGCGGACCGTCTCGGCGCGGACCCCGGTGTTGCCGCCCGCCAGCGTGCGCAGCCGCAGCAGCATCAGCGCGCGCACCACCTCCGGCTCGACCTCGGGGCCGGTGCCCGCGGCGTGCGAGCGGATGATCGAGCGTTGCAGTTCCTTGCGCTGCTCCACCGGGATGTGGCGGACCGCCAGCGCACCGAAGCCGGTGGACACTCCGTAGGTGGGCTTCTCACCCACCGCCAGCGTCTCGATATGCGCCCGTGCCTTCGCCACCGCGCCCAACGCCGCGGGGCCGATCTCGACGGCCGAGCCGCCGCGGGCGACCGCGACCACCTGCTCGCGGGTGAGCGGCTGGAGATTCAGCGAAACCGGTTGAGCCATGTCCACATCCCAGCCCTCGGACGCATCCCGTAGTAGCCCGATCGCCCCGATGTTGTCTGCCATACCAGACAAGCGGGCAATCGCTTACCGCCAGTCTGGTGGTCCCCGGAAGCCGCCGCCGACCTTGGCGTTCACCCCATCAGGGGGCACCGCTCCCGACCCCTGGCCAGACCAAGATCGTCACGCAATGTTGGGCAGGGACTACGGGGAGGAATCATGGACAGGCGCACTCTGTTGCTCGGCGCGGCCACGGCACCGGCGGTCGCCGCGTTGTCCAGTGCTTCGGTGGCAGCGGCGGCCCCGCGAGCTCAAGCGGTGCGATGCACCCGCAACGTCACCGAATTCGAACTGGCGCAAGCACAACAGACCCACGAGATCATCCGACTCCCCGGCAAACCGATCGCCGTGGTGTCGCAAATGGACACCAGCACGCTGGTCAAACTGCGGCTGAACGCAGGTATCACCGACAGCCGGGCGTTCCGGATCGGCCCGCCCGGTTCGATGCTGCACGGGCTGGCCAACTCTCAGCGCTACCCCGGTCGGATCTGGGTGACCTTCGAGGGCGCCAACAAGCTGGCGTTGGTCGATCCCGGGGCGGAGCTGAACACCCCGCCGAAGGTGCTGCGCACGATCGACGTGCCCGGCGGTGGCAAGGGGCCGCACTACGTCGGCGAGTACGGCGACCTGCTGTGGGTGAGTCTGAAGGGCAGCGACCAGGTGCTCGCCATCGACCACACCACACCAAGCCGGTTCCACCTCTACCCCGCCGAGGCGAACCCGATCTTTGTGGCCCGGCACCCGGCGACTGGCGAGTTCTATGTCAGCCAGGACCAGTCGAGCAAGATCATGCGCATCGACCACCAGGCCCGCAAGACCGAGCAGATCGACGTCGCGGCGAGCGCGGGACGCACGCCGGTGGGGCTCGTAGCGGGGCCGACCGGGCTGTGGGTGGCGTTGCTGGGCACCAAGGACAATGGCACCGGCACCTTCGGCCGCATCGACGCGAACGGCGAGGTCAGGTGGTTCACGCTCACCACCCCACAAGGCCGCGACGCCGGCGTGCTGCACATCGCCTTCGACCAGTCCTCGCTGACCGACGTCTGGCTGCTCAGCTCGTCGATCATCTCGCCGAACGTGCTGGACTCGATCATCCATGTCACGTTCGACCGCTCGTACACGACAATTCGGAGTGAGGAGGTCGCCGCCCTGCCGACCCAACTGTGCAAGGCGCACCGGCTGCTGCCGCTGCCCGCTGGTGTGCTCGCCACGGAGCTCACCAGCTCGTCCGTCGCGCAGCTGATCACCACGCCGGGGTGTGCCTGGGACCAGCCGGTGGGCGGCGAGCCCGGCGAGCCGTAGCCGATCCGACCTCCCCGCCCGTACGTTGAGCTGGGAGGTTGACGTGGGAAGCAGCTCGGACGTGCCCGCGCTGCGCCGCGGGTTGGCGCTGCTGCGGCTGCTGGCGAGCAAGGCGGGGCCGGTGTCCGCGGCGACACTCGCCCGCGAGTTGGCGCTGCCGCGGTCCACCACCTACCACCTGCTCGCGGAGCTCACCGCCGCCGGTTTCGTCACGCACCTGCCCGAGGAGCGGCGGTACGGGCTGGCGGTGGCCGCCTTCGAGCTTGGCACCGCCTACCTCCGGCAGGACCCGCTGGAACGGCTGGCCAGGCCGCTGCTGCGCAGGCTGGTGGACCGGGTCGGCCACACCGCGCACCTGGGTGTGCTGCACGGCGCCGAGTTGCTCTACGTCGTCAAGGAGCAGCCCAAGGCGCCGCAGACGCTGGTCACCGACGTCGGGGTGCGGCTGCCCGCGCAACTCACCGCCTCCGGCCGGGCGATGCTCGCGCACCTGCCCGCGGCGCAGGTCCGGGCGCTGTTCCCGGACCGCAACAGCTTCGTGCGCCGCACCGACCGCGGCCCCGCCGATCTGCCCGCGCTGCGCAGGCTGGTCGCAAGCGAGCGCCGCCGAGGCTGGGCGGTGGAGGACGGCCACGTCACTGCGGACTTCGCCTCCGTGGCCGTGCCGGTGTTCGACCACGGCGGCCGACCGGTGGCCTCCATCAGCGTCACGTTCCGCCACCTCTGCGCGGAAGCCGAATGCGCCCAGACCTGGCCCGACCTGGCGACCGACATCCACCGCACCGCCCGCGAACTCACCACCCGCCTCGGCGGCCACCAGCCCGATTCCCGGAATTAGTGTCCTGAATCCGAATCATGACGGCGTTATCCGCGAATTTGGACACTAATTATGGCGGGTCAGGCCGGGAGGAGGCCCTGCTGTTTGAGGTAATCGCGGGCGACGGCGCCGATGTTCTCCTTGTCGACCTCAATGCGGCGGAGGAGGTCGCCGAGGGCCTTGGTGGTCAGGCCTTTGGAGGCGCGGTCCAGGGCGGTGGTGGCCTCCTGGCTGAGGAGGTCGTTCTTCACCAGGGGCAGGATCTTCGAGGTGGGCAGCAGGTCTCGGGGGTCGGAGAGGACGGTCAAGCCCGGGGTGACCGAGGCGGCGATGCCGCTGCCCACCGCGACCTGGGCCTGGCCGGAGGTCAGCGCCTGGGCGAAGCCGAGGTCGCCGATATCGCGGCTTTCCCTGAACGCGCACTTGTAGGTCTTCTCCAGGCCGGATGCCCAGCGTTTGCGCCAGTCCTCGGAGGCGCCGAGGATCAGCGTCTTGCAGGCGGTGCCCAGGTCGTTCAGCGAATCCAGCTTGAGGCGCTTGGCGGTCTCCTCGGTCACCACCAGCACCTCGCCGTCCTCGGCGGGGGCGGCGTCCCTGGTGGACACTCCGCCGGGCAGCGGCTGGGGTAGGGCCGAGCCGTGCGCGGGCGCCACCGTGGCCGAGCCCTCCTGCAAGGCGCGCAGCACCGCCCCGTCGTCGCCGAGCCGGGGTCGCAGGTGGACGAGCACGCCGGTGCTGCGCAGCGCCCCGGCGTAGATCTCGGCCAGCAGGTGGTCCTGGACGGTGTCCGCGGAGCCGACGATCACCGGGCCGCCGGGCTCAGCGCCCTGCTTCCCGCCGGGCCGGGCGCAGGCGCCGATGAGCACCAGCACGACGGCTGCCAGCACGGCGATGCGACGGCTCAACTGCGGCCCTTTCCGCGACGGTGAGCCTTTACCGAATCACAGCAACCCCTGGGACGCCAACCAGTCCTTGGCCACCGCCGCGGTGTCCGGCTTGGACGGTGCGTTCAGCTTGGCGTTCAGTTCGAGCAGAATGTCCGTGGTGAGCTTGGCGGAGATGCCGTTGAGCACCGTCCGGACCTGGTCGGTGACCTTCTTGGCGTTGGCCAGCGGCACCACGTTCTGCGCCGCGAAGTTGTCCTTCGGGTCCTCGAGCACGACGAAGCCGTTGGCGCCGATCGCGGCGTCGGTGGTGAAGATGTCCGCGGCCTGCACCGTGCCGTCCTTGAGCGCGGTCACCGTGATCGCGCCGGGCTGCAACGCCTTGTAGTCCTTGAAGGTGCAGCCGTAGACGTTCTTCAGGCCGGGGATGCCGTCCGGGCGCTGCTGGAACTCCGGCGCGCCGCCGAAGGTCAGCTCACCGCAGTGCTCGGCGAGGTCGGCGATGGACTTCAGGTTGTACTTCTGCACCGTCTCCTTGGTCACCACCACGGCGTCCTTGTCCTGGGCAGGCGACTTGTCCAGCACGGTGAGGCCCTCGGGCAGCGCCTTCTCCAGCGCCTCGTAGACCTCTTCTTCGCCCTTCTCGGTGGCGTCCTTGTTGAGATAGCGCAGCAGCACGCCGGTGTACTCGGGCACCAGGTCGATCGAGCCGTCCCGCAGGCCGGGGAACCGGGCCTCGCGGCTGCCCAGGTTCATCTTCTTGTCGACCTTGACGCCCTTGGCGGCCAGCGCCTGGGCGTAGATCTCGGCGAGTAGCTGGCTCTCCGAGAAGTTGTCCGAGCCGACCACGATGGTGTCGCCCGGCGCGGGCGCCTTGTCGCCGTCGGAGAGCGGATCGGAGGACCCGCCGCAGCCGGACAGCAGGAGCATGGCCCCGGTGAGCGCGGCCAGGATGCGCTTCATGTCACTTCTCCCTCAGGTGGTGTGAGCTTCCGGCTCGGCAGCGGTGGCGCGGACGCGCCTGCGGCGTGCGCCCGGGCGCAGGCCGGGTGAGACGAGCAGCCACTGGATGCCGACCAGCACCAACTCGACCAGGACGGCCAACCCGGCGATCAGCAGCGCGCCCGCCGCGGTCTGCGGGTAGTCCCGGACCGCGAGTCCGTCGATGACGAACCGGCCGAGCCCGCCGAGCGAGACGTAGGCCGCGATGGTGGCGGTGGCGATGACCTGGAGCGTGGCCGAGCGCAGCCCGCCGAGGATCAGCGGCAGCGCGATCGGGAACTCCACCCTGCCGAGGATCTTGCGCTCCGGCATGCCCATGCCGCGGGCGGCGTCCACCACGGTGCGGTCCACGTTGCGGATACCGGCGTAGGTGCCCGCCAGCAGCGGCGGGATGGCCAACACCACCAGCGCCAGCGTCACGGGCAGCAGCCCGATGCCCATCAGCAGCACCAGGATGATCAGCAGGCCGAGTTCGGGCAGCGCCCGCAGCCCGTTGGCCAGGCCCACCGCGAGGAAGCCGCCGCGGCCGGTGTGGCCGATGAAGGCGCCCAGCGGGATCGCGATCAGCGCCGCCAGCCCGACGGCGAGGCCGGTGTAGGTGAGGTGCTCGACCAGCCGCACCGGCACGCCCGCGGGCCCCGTCCAGTGCACCGGGTCGGCGAACCACGCGATCACCTGGTCGACGACGCTCATGCGGCGGCTCCCGACGGTTGGCGACCCGCGCGGCTCCACGGGGTGAGCAGCCTGCCGATGAGCAGCAGCAGCCCGTCGACGGCCAGCGCGAGCAGCACGATCAACACCACGCCGGTGACGATCTCGGCGAAGTTGGAGCGCTGGAAGCCCTCGGTGAGCAGGCTGCCCAGCCCCTCGATGCCGATCAGCGCGCCGACGCTGGCGAGGCTGGTGTTGGATACCGCGGCAACCCGCAGTCCGGCGATGAGCACCGGCACCGCCAGCGGCAGTTCCACCGCGGCGAACCGGCGCAGCGGGCGGTAGCCCATGGCGGTGGCCACCGCGAGAAGCTGTTCCGGAACGGCGCGCAGGGCGTCGTTGACCGAGCGGACCAGCAGCGCGACGGTGTAGATCGTCAGCGGCACGATCACGTTCAGCGGGTCGATGATCTTGGTGCCGATCACCAGCGGCACCACGACGAACAACGCGAGCGAGGGAATCGTGTACAGCACCCCCGCCAGGGTGACGATGAGCATGCCGAGTGTGCGCAGTCGGCTGGCCAGCCAGCCGAGCGGCACCGAGATCAGCAGTCCCAGCACAACCGGGACCAGCGCCAGGACCAGGTGGATCCCGGTCAGCCGGAGCACCTGGTCGAGGTGGTCGGCGACCCAGTTCATGTGGCGGCCTTGACCGCGCCGATGCGGCGGAGCACGTCCTCGGCGGTGACCACGCCCGCGTAGCGCCCGTCCTCGTCGACCACCACGCCCTGCTCGGACGGCGAGGACAACGCGGCGTCCATGGCGCCCCGCAGCGCGGTGCCCCGCTGGTAGAGCGAGCCGCCCGCGACCAGCCTCTCCACCGTCACTTCACCGTCCGCAATGGACCCCGGTGGCAGCCAGCCGCCGGGCCGCCGCTCCTCGTCAAGCACCAGCACCCAGCCATCGTCCGGGCCGTCCACGTCCCCGGTGTCCAGCCGCACCGTCGACACCTGTCCGATCGGCAGGCCGTCGGCCTCCACGAAGGACAGTGCGCGGTAGCCGCGGTCCTTGCCGACGAAGCCCGCCACGAAGTCGTCCGCGGGACTGGCCAGCAGTTCGGCGGGAGCCGCGTACTGGGCGAGTCGGCCGCCGGTACGGAACACCGCGACCTTCTCGCCGATGCGCACGGCCTCGTCGATGTCGTGCGTGACGAACACGATCGTCTTGTCCAGTTCGGACTGAAGCCGGAGCAACTCGTCCTGAAGGCTGTCCCGCACAACGGGGTCCACGGCGCTGAACGGCTCATCCATCAGCAGTACCGGCGGGTCGGCGGCCAGCGCGCGGGCGACGCCGACGCGCTGCTGCTGCCCGCCGGACAGCTGCGCCGGGTACCGGTCGCCGAGCCCCGGCGGCAGCCCCACCAGTTCGAGCAGCTCACCGGCCCTGGTGTGGGCCTTGCGCTTGCCCCAGCCCAGCAGCAGCGGCACGGTGGCCACGTTCTCGAGCACGGTCCGGTGCGGGAAGAGCCCCGCCTGCTGGATTACGTACCCGATCCCGCGGCGCAGCGCGGCGGGTGGCTGCGCGGTGACATCCCGGCCGTCCAGCAGGATCGAACCCTCGGAGGGGTCGATCATGCGGTTGATCATTCGCAGCGAGGTCGTCTTGCCGCAGCCGGAGGGGCCGACGAACACCGTGATGGTGCCCGCCTCCACCGTGAGGCTCAGGTCGTCGACGGCCACCGTGCCGTCGTCGAAGCGCTTGGTCACCGACCGGAACTCGATCAACGGCGCCCCCTGCCAGTCGTCGTTGACCAAGACCCTAGCCAACCGACCCGACAATTGCCCGTTTTTGCTGTTGTTCCGATGGGGTGCCGCTCAACCCGCCCGCGGTACGCCCAGCGGGCCGCGTTCGAGCAGCGCCCGGAAGTCGCGCAGCGGCAGTGCGCGGGAGAACAGCCAGCCCTGATAGGCGTCAACGCCGACACCGCGCAGGACGTGGAACTGGGTGGCGGTCTCCACGCCCTCGGCGACGCAGCTGCGGCCCATGGCCCTGGCCATGTCGACCACGGCGCGGGCCACCGCGAAGTCGGACGGGTCGTTGCCGACACCGGAGACGAAACGGCGGTCCACCTTGACGATCTGGGCTGGCAGGTCCTTCAGCCGGGCCAGCGAGGAGTAGCCGGTGCCGAAGTCGTCCACCGCGAACCGCACGCCGCGGTCCACCAGCTGACCCATGGCGTGGCGGGTCCGCGATGGCAGGTCGACCAGGCTGGTCTCCACCAGTTCCAGCACCACGCGGTCCCAGGCGATGCCACTCTCGGCCACCGCGGCGGTCACCGCGTCCACGAAGTCCGGGTCGCCAGGCACCAGGCCTGCGAGGTTGACCGCGACGGCCACCGGTCGGCCGTTCGGGACCGGCCACATCGCGGCCTCACGCAGCGCGGTGCGCAGCACCCAGCGGTCCAGTTCACGCAGCAGGTCGCCCTGTTCGGCCACCGGCAGGAACACATCCGGCGCGAGCAGGCCGCGGTCCGGATGCGGCCAGCGGACCAGCGCCTCGGCGGTGGTCACCGTGCCGTCGGAGGCCACCACGGGCTGGAAGTGCAGGGTGAGGCCGTCGCGGGCCAGCGCGTCCCGGAGCTGGCCCTCCAGGTGCACCTGCCGGTCGGCGGAGGCCATCAGAGCGGCGCTGGCCAGCGCCACCCGGCCCGCGCCGCGGCGCTTGGCCTCGAACATCGCGGCGTCGGCGAAGCGCAGCAGGTCCTCGCCCGCGGCCTGGCTGCCGTTGGGTACGGCGGCGCCGATCGAGGCGGACACCCGCACCAGCTGGCCGTGCACGGGCACCGCGGTGCGCAGCAGGGTGGAGACCTTGGTGGCCAACGCGTCCACGCCGCCCGCCGCCTCGATATCGGCGCAGATGATCACGTACTCGTCGCCGGACAGCCGCGCCGCGGTGCAGCCCGAGGGCAGACCGCCCTCCAACCGCCGCGCCAGCGCGACCAGCAGCTCGTCGCCCGCGTCGTGGCCGAGGGAGTCGTTGACGCGTTTGAAGTTGTCGATATCGCAGAACAGCACCGCGACCTTGTGCGCGTCCGGGCCGTTGAGCAGCTCGAGCAGCATCTCCTTGACCGCGGCGCGGTTGGGCAGGCCCGTCAGGTCGTCGTGGGTGACCTGGTGCCGCAGCGCCTCCGCGGCCCGGCGCCGCTCGGTGATGTCCTGGAACACCACCAGCCAGAAGCGCCTGCCGTCGTCCTGCACCGAGATCGCGATGTGCAGCTCGCAGTAGATCGGCTCGCCGTCCGCCCGGCGCAGGATGCGCTGCGGGATCTTATAGCTCTTGTCGCCCGCGGCCATGATGTGGCCCGCGGCGCGCATGCTCTCGGTGGCGTTGTCCGGGTGCGTCAGCTCCTCCGACGTCATGCCGCGAAGCTGCTCCACGTCAAAGCCCAGCAGCTCGCACAGCGCGTCGTTGGCCTCGACCAGCCGCTCGGCGTGGTCGAAGATGCCGATGCCCACCGGCGTGACGTTGACCAGGTCGGAGAAGCGCTGCGACGACCGCTCCATGCGGCGTTCGGCGGCGCGCTGCTCGGTGACGTCCTGGGCGCTGCCGACCAGGATCTTGCGGCCCTGCTCGTTGCAGATGACCTCGCCGTGGCAGCGCACGACGCGCTGGGTGCCGTCCGGGCGGATCACCCGGTGCTCGCAGTCCACCGGCACCTTGTCGATGGCGAACTGCTGCCAGACCTCGTCCACCCACACCCGGTCGTCGGGATGCACCAGCTCCAGGTAGGTGCCGTAGGTGGTGGGCATCTCCGAGGACATGCCGTAGATATCGCACAGCATCTCCGACCAGACCGAACGGCCGGTGTGCGGATCCCACTCCCAGGTGCCCAGCTTGGCGACCCGCTGCGCGTCCTCCAGCCTGCGCCGCTCCTCGCGAAGCTGGTTCTCCAGCGTGCGCTGCTCGGTCACGTCCTGCACCGTGCCCTGGACCCGCACCAGCCTGCCCTTGGCATCGCGGGACGCCTGCGCCCGGCAGACGAAGATCCGGCCGCTGCGCTCACCGCGGGCCTCGAACTCGAACGTCTCGCCGTCCTTGGCCTTCGCGATCTTCCGCTGGAGTTCCTTGAGCTCGGCTCGGTCGTCGGGGTGCACGCCCGCGAGCAGGTCGTCGCCGGGGGCGATCCCGTACTCCGCGTAGAGGCTCTCCATGGCTTCACTGCGGTGAATGCGGTGCTCCACCGCGTCGTAGCTCCAGCTGCCGATCTTGGCCAGCCGCTGGGCCTCGGCCAGCCTGGCCTTCTCCTCGGCCAGCGCGGTCTCCACCCGGTGCTGCTCGGTGATGTCGCGGGCGTAGCCGGTGATCCTGGTGACCCAGCCGGTCTCGTCGCGGATCACGTTGGCCTTGCCGGTGATCCAGTGCACCTGACCGTCGGGGTGCACGACCCTGGTGCGCAATTCGATCGTGTTGGCGTCCGGGTCCTTGATCGAATCCCGCCACAGCCTGGCCACGCCCTCGCGGTCCTCCGGGTGGAAGACCTTGAGCGCCGCGTCGACGCCGGGCTCGACGCTGCCTGGCTCGTAGCCGAGGATCCGGAAGTGCATGGGCGTCCAGTAGGTGGCCCCGTTGGTGCCGTCCCACTCGAACGGCCCGAGCAGCGCGACCTCCTCGACCTCTTCGCGGCGCCTGCGCTCGTGCAGGAGTGCCTCCGAGGCCGCGACCAGGTCCGAGACGTCGATGAACAACACGATGCGCTGATCGCCACCGGGCACCGGCCAGCCCGCCAGCCGCACCGGCGTGGGGTCGGCGCCCACCCGCAGCAACCGGGTGTGACCGTCTGATTCGGTCACCAGGTCCGAGAGCGGGCGGTCGATGAGGTCGGCGGCTGCTGCCACGCCCGTCAGCGCGAGAAGTTCGTCGTTGACCTCGACGATCAGGTCATCGGCCGTGCAGCGCACGGCGGGCGCGTCGGGCAGGGACACGGCGGACGGCGGCGGACTCACCTCGGCCACCGCGAGCGGGTTCTCGGTGTTCATGCTCGACCCCGCGATGGGGTCTTCGGAAGTGATGCTTGGCCTCGCGGGCGGGTCTTCGGTGCCGATGCTCGACCCCGCGAGCGGGTCTTCGGTGTCGATGCTCGACCCCGCGAGCGGGTCTTCGGTGTCGATGCTCGACCCCGCGAGCGGGTCTTCGGTGTCGATGCTCGACCCCGCCAGTGGGTCCTCGGTTCTCGATCCCGTGAGCGGATCGTCGGTCTTCCTGCGTGCCACCCGCACCCGATCGCCTTTTCCTGCCGAGTGGACCGCGGCCGCCTTCTCGCGTGCCCGCAGCACGCTCAGCACATCGTCGAGCACCTCGGGCGTGCGCCCGGCTCGATCGGAGTGCTCGGTCACGGTTCCATCCTCCCCGCCTGACTCGGCTCGGGCAGCAGGGAGACGTGAGCTTTCTGCCCTAGCTCAGCGGCAGAAACAGCCTGGACGCCGTCCCGACCCGCTGCTCGACCGATTGAGTGACGGTACCGGCTTTGTGGTCTATGACCCAAGTGCCCGCGAAACGGAGAAATACTTTCCTCACATGACAACGCCGTTGAGCAGCCAAATGTTTCGTTTCACCCAGTGGCATTAGTCTGGCAGATTCCACCGAACGGGTTAACCCACACGGCGGGAACCTGAAGGGGTGGCACCTTACTCACGGGGTGGACACGTAAAGAGACCGCTCCACCCGGTGATCGGCGGAGCGGTCTCTTCAGGAGAAAATCAGGCGACGCCGTCCCTGCGGGCCGCGGCGGCCACCGCGGCGCTGACCGCGGGGGCGACCCTCGGGTCCAGCGGGCTGGGCACGATGCGGTCGACGGCGAGCTGGTCACGGGCCACGTCGAGGATCGCCTCGGCGGCGGCCAGCTTCATGTTCTCGGTGATCCGACGGGCTCCCGCGTCCAGCGCCCCGCGGAACACCCCGGGGAACGCAAGCACGTTGTTGATCTGATTCGGGAAGTCGCTGCGGCCGGTGGCCACGATCGCCGCGTGCCGGGCGGCGGTCTCCGGGTGGATCTCCGGGTCCGGGTTGGACAGCGCGAACACGATGCCGCCCTCGGCCATCGAGGCCACCAGTTCCTCGGGCACGGTGCCCGCGGAGACGCCGATGAACACGTCGGCGCCCTTGAGCGCGTCGGCCGGTCCGCCGGTGAGGCCGCGCGGGTTGGTCGCGGCGGCCAACTCCTGCTTGATCGGGTTCAGGTTGTCCCGGCCCGCGTGGATGATGCCGCGCGAGTCGAGAACGGTGATGTCCTCGATGCCCGCCGCCAGCAGGATCTTGGCGCAGGCCACACCTGCCGCACCGGCCCCGCTGATCACGACCTTGAGCTCGGCGGTGTCCCTGCGCAGCACCTCGCAGGCACCGCGCAGCGCGGCGAGCACCACGATGGCCGTGCCGTGCTGGTCGTCGTGCATGACCGGGCAGTCCAGCGCCTCGATCACCTTGGCCTCGAGCTCGAAGCAACGCGGGGCGGAGATGTCCTCCAGGTTCACCGCGCCGAACGAGGGCCGCAGCCGGACCAGCGTCTCGACGATCTCGTCGACATCGGTGGTGTCCAGCACCAGCGGGATCGAGTCCAACTCGGCGAAGGTCTTGAACAGCGCGGCCTTGCCCTCCATCACGGGCAGCGAGGCGCGGGGGCCGATGTCGCCGAGGCCGAGGACGGCGGTGCCGTCGCTGACCACGGCCACCAGCCTGCTGGTCCAGGTGTACCGCTCAGCAAGAGCCGCATCGCCCGCGATGGCGCGGCTGACCCGCGCTACACCCGGCGTGTACGCGATCGACAGCGCGCGCTGGTCGTTCAGCGGGGCGGTTACGTGGATGCCGAGCTTGCCACCCTCGTGCCCGCTGAAGATCTCATCATCGGTGAGTTCGCTACTTCGAACGTCCGCGCTGTCGTTCACGATCGTCACGGCGTCCCTCCTCGTCTCGGAGTACTTGCCGGTGCTCAGGCACCGGCCCGGGCGAGGCGCCCGCGTCCGGCTGGTCAGCCGACAGCGGCAGGGCGTCTGCGGCCCGCTGGTGCGTTCACCTCGTTGTCGGGCGTCGCACCGAGCGGACGCTGCGGTCCGCCCAGTGTGTCAGCCCGATCGCAGTCTGTCTGCGGCAGGGATCACAATCGCAGAAGTCGATCGTGAACCTATCTACCCACGCTCAACACCTGCTCAAAGCCCCTGTCACGACAGCCGCGAAATCCCATTCGGCCAACCGGCCCGCATGGTGGGCGCGATAGGGCCGGGAATTACCCTGACGCCGTGCAGGTCCGCGAACTCTCCATCCCCGGTGCCCTCGAATTTCTGCCGCGTGTTTTCCCCGACGACCGCGGCCTGTTTGTCGCGCCGTTCCAGGAGACGGCCTTCCGTGAGGCGGTGGGCCGCCCCCTTCGGCTGGGGCAGGCCAACCACAGCGTGTCCCGCCGCGGCACCATCCGCGGTGTGCACTTCGCCGACGTCCCGCCGGGGCAGGCCAAGTACGTGTACTGCCCCCGCGGCGCACTGCTGGACGTGATCGTGGACATCCGGGTGGGATCGCCCACCTTCGGCCACTGGGACGCCGTCCGGCTGGACGCGGTGGAGTACCGGGCGGCGTTCCTGGCCGAGGGCCTCGGCCACGCCTTCCTGGCGCTCGAGGACGACACGGCCATGGCCTACCTGTGCAGCGAGGGCTACAACCCCACCGGCGAGCACGGCATCAGCCCGCTGGACGAGGCGCTGGGCCTGCCCTGGGCGGAGCACCTCGCGGGCGTCGAGCCGATCATCTCCGACAAGGACCGCATCGCCCCCACCCTCGCCGAGGCCGAGCGGGCAGGCCTGCTCCCGCACTACGACGACTGCCTCGCCTGGTACGACAAACTCCAGGCCTAAGTCCGGGACCGGACACGGCCCGGGCGGGGCCAGAGGCGCAGGGGGACGACCGCGACCACCCTGGCCGGGGTGTGCTGGTAGGCGTCGGCGGGGGCGAAGGGGTTGTCGCCGCGGACCAGCCAGCCGCCTTCCGCGGCGGCGATCGCGCGCTTGATGGAGAGTTGGGCGTCCCGAGCGGGCCAGCGGACGAGCACGACCTCACCCGCGCGGGGTTCGCGGCCGAAGACCGCCAGGACGAGGTCGCCGTCAGACAGGGTGGGGGACATGGATGGACCACGGACCCGAACCCTGCGTAGTGGCCAGTCCACCCGCACACCTCCCCGGGCGTGATTGCCGTACGTGCCCAAAATATTCCCGCTGCGCAGTGGATCACCTCCAACTGGCAGGCCGGAGCCCGACGAGTAGGGTCGCGTGCGTCGGAGCATTCACTGTCAGGGAACTACTGGGAGGAACGATGCGACTGTTGTCGCGCATCCTCGGCACCCGCCTGGAGGCCACCGCGCACTGCGACCTCCCGTGCGGTGTGTACGACCCCGCACAGGCCAGGATCGAGGCCGAGTCGGTCAAGGCCATTCAAGAGAAGTACCAGACCAATGAGGACCCCGAGTTCCGCCAGCGCGCCATCGAGATCAAGGAGCAGCGCGCGGACCTCGTGAAGCACCACCTGTGGGTGCTGTGGACCGACTACTTCAAGCCGCCGCACTTCGAGAAGTACCCCGAGCTGCACGAGCTGTTCAACAAGGCCACCAAGGCCGCGGGCGCGGCCGGTGTGAAGGGCTCCAGCGACCCGAAGTCGGGTCAGGAGCTGCTCGACCTGATCGCCCAGATCGACAAGATCTTCTGGGAGACCAAGCAGGCCGCCTGAGGGCTGTGAGTCGATGGCGGGCGGGTCCGACGGATGTCGGGCCCGCCCGCCTCGCAGCACGTAGGCTGAGCGCGTGAGCTCCCAGCGCGCCGTGTACCTGCTGCGGCACGGCGAGACCGCGTGGTCGGCCACCGGCAGGCACACCAGCCACAGCGACATCCCGCTCACCCCGGACGGCGAACAGCAGGCCAAGGCCGTGCGGACGCTGCTGGCCAGGGTGCGGGGCGACGAGCCGTTCGCCGCGGTGTGGACCAGCCCGCGCGAACGGGCGTGGCGCACCGCCGAACTGGCCGGTCTGGACATCACCGCCATCCGCCCCGAGCTGTCCGAGTGGGACTACGGCAGCTACGAGGGCATCACCACCCCGCAGATCCGCGAGACGGTGCCCGGCTGGACGGTGTGGACGCACCCCACCCCCGGCGGCGAGACCGCCGAACAGGTCACGGCCAGGGCCGACACGCTGCTCGCCGAGGCCACCGCACTGCTTGCCGAAGGCGATGTGGTGCTGGTCGGACACGGGCACTTCAGCCGGGTGCTGATGGCCCGTTGGATCGGGCTCCCCGCGACCTCGGGTGTCCATTTCGAACTGAACGCGGGCAGCCTGAGCGCCCTCGGCTTCGAGCGGGAGGCACCGAGCATCAGGCACGCGAACCTGCCGTCTTACCCTGTGCTCTGACCAAGGAGCTGGGAGGCCAGGTGCGGGACAACGCGGTCCGGCGCATTGTCGAGTCCGATGTGGACGACGTGGTGCGGCTGGTGCACGAACTTGCCGAGTACGAGCGGGCGGCGGACGAGTGCGAGCTGACCTCCGAACAGCTCCGCGCCGCGTTATTCGGGGAGAACCCCAAGTTGTTCGGCCATGTCGCGGAGCTGGACGGCCGGATCGCCGGATTCGCGTTGTGGTTCCTGAACTTCTCCACCTGGCGTGGGAGGCACGGCATCTGGCTGGAGGACCTCTACGTCAGCCCGCAGCACCGCGGCACGGGCCTCGGCCAGGCGCTGCTGAAGGCGTTGGCGCAGGAGGCGGTCGAGAAGGACTACGGGCGGTTCGAGTGGTGGGTGCTGAACTGGAACACGCCGTCGATCAATTTCTACAAGTCGCTGGGCGCCAAGCCGATGGACGAGTGGACGGTCTACCGCCTGGCGGATGAGGAACTGGCCGAACTCGGGGCCTGAGCCAGGACGGCTCGACCAAGCCTGCGGACGGGAGTGGACGGTCTACAGGTCGCTGACTCGCCCTGAGTCAGGACGGCTCGGCGCTGTCCGGGTCCCAGGCCCACTCCCGGCTCCGCGGCACGAACAGCAGCACGACCACGCCCACGCTGAGCAGCGCCAGCGGAAAGCCGTACTCGGGGCGGGAGGACGGGCCGAAGGCGTACCAGGCGACCCCGAGCAGCAGTAGCTGCACCACGACGGCGGGGGTGCGGGCCCACCGCCTGCCGCGGAGCAGGCCGATGCCGACCGCCAGCACGCCCGCGCCGATCAGCGTGTAGTACGCGGCCTCGCCGAGCACGTCGGAGGGGCGCTGGGCGCCGGTGAGCGCGCGGTAGAGCAGGGCGCCGACGAAGATCAGGCCCGCCAGCCCCTGGAGGGCGACGAGCAGACCTGCGAAACGGACCGGGCGCGGGGCAACCGTGGACACGGCGGGGAGCTTAGCGACCGCTGCGGAGGTGAGGTGCACCACGCGGAGCGCCTATGGCGATGGCCGGGATGGCGTCGAAAAGGCATAGCCGGCTTACGCTGCCAGGCGTGCGCGCCCTCCTGGTGGTGAATCCGCAGGCGACGTCGACCACCGTCGCGGGTCGGGACGTCTTGGCTCACGCGCTCGCCAGCAACGTCAAGCTCGACGTCGTCGAGACCGAGTACCGCGGGCACGCCGCGGACGCCGCGGCGCAAGCCGCGCTGGACGGGGTCGACCTGGTGGTGGCACACGGCGGGGACGGCACCGCCAACGAGGTCGTCAACGGCATGCTCAACTGCGAAGGGCGCACCTCGACGCCGATGCTGGGCGTGGTGCCCGGCGGTTCGGCCAACGTCTTCGCCAGGGCGCTGGGGCTGCCGCTGGACCCCGTCGAGGCCACTCACCGACTGTTGCAGGCAATCGAGAACGGGCGCAGCCGCACCGTGGGACTGGGCACCGCCGACGGGCGCTGGTTCACCTTCAACGCCGGTATCGGCTGGGACGCCGATGTGGTTGCCAGGGTGGACCGTCGCCGCGGCAAGCAGGCGACGCCCGCGCTGTATCTGCGGATGGCGCTGTGGTCGTACTTCCGGCTGGAGCACTCGCATCCACGGCTGACCGTCGAGCTGCCCGGCGAGCCGCCCGTGCCCGGCCTGCATCTGGCGTGCGTGTCCAACACCGACCCCTGGACCTACCTCGGTCCCCGTCCGCTGCACATGAACCCGGGCAGCAGCTTCGACAACGGGCTCGGGGTGACCGCGTTCCGCAGCGTCGCGCTGGCGACCGTGGTGGCCCAGCTCGCTCAGATCCTGCGGACCAGGCGCAAGGCCAACCCCAGCGGGCGGAATGTTCTGCGCCGGGACGACGTCGAGTGGATCCGGGTTCGCAGTGAGCGGCCGATGCGCGTCCAGGTGGACGGCGACTACCTGGGAGAACGCTCCGAGGTGGAGTTCCGGTCGGTTCCCCGAGCACTTCGCGTAGCGGTGTGACCCGACCGTGACCGTCCGGCAGCGGCTCTGCTGCCCGTCGTTCAGCGTGCAGTAACGCAGCGAATCTGTTACAAAATTTCTATCGATCATTCGGGTGAGTTCTCTCACCGGGTTGGCGATGAACCCTTGACTTTGTCGTCGTTCGTGAAAGCATTCACAAGCACCCAGCAGCCCGAACTACTACTTGGCGCGTGCCCCGAAACCACGTGCCTAGCGAGGAGCAGAGAAATGGACTGGCGCCACCGCGCGGCCTGCCGAGACGAGGACCCCGAGCTGTTCTTCCCCGTAGGGAACAGCGGTCCGGCGCTCCTGCAGATCGCCGAGGCGAAGACCGTCTGCCGTCGCTGCCCCGTCATCTCCGACTGTCTGACCTGGGCTCTTGATACCGGTCAGGATGCTGGCGTATGGGGTGGCATGAGCGAGGACGAGCGTCGTGCGCTCAAGCGTCGCAACGCGCGCACGCGGGCCCGGAGCGGCGCCTGACACGGCGCTTTCCGCGAGACCCGAAGGGGCCCGGCACCGAAAACGGTGGCCGGGCCCCTTCAACTTTTCCAGCCCTGCCCGCTATCCCTTGCTGATCAGGCGGGGATTTGCATACCGCCGAACGGGTGTGTCCAGCCGAGTGACACCGGAGGGTAGCCGAACGGCCGTTATCGATCAGTTACGCCGAAGCCCCGTTCGCCGTTCGAAGATCAGCATTTCCGGCGGCTGCCACATTCATCAAAGGCAGCCCGCCACATTCCCCGCAAGGACACACAACTGCTCGTGAGTGCTTTGTTTCGCGAGACCCAACAAAGCACTCACGAGAGTTGGTCAGCGGCGGAGCAGGGGCACGCGCAGGACGGCCTCGGTGCCCTCGCCGTCCTCGCGGCGGCGCAGGCTCAGCGAGCCGCGAAGCTCCGAGTCGACCAGGGTCCGCACGATTTGCAGGCCCAGCCGGTCGGTGCGCTCCAGGGAGAAGCCCGACGGCAGTCCGATCCCGTCGTCGGCGATCACCACGTCCAGCCACTTCGGTGAGCGCTGCGAGCGCAACACCACCTCGCCGGACTGGCCGGGGGCGTAGCCGTGCTCCAGGGCGTTCTGCACCAGCTCGGTGAACACCATGACCAGCGGGGTGGCCATCTCGGCGACGACGACCCCGAGCCTGCCCTCGCGGCGCACCTTCACCTGGGTCTCCGGGGCCGCCACATCGCCCATCATGGGCAGCACGCGGTCCACCACCTCATCCAGGTCGACCCGCTCGTCCACCGCCCCCGCCAGCGTCTCGTGCACCAACGCGATGGAGGTGACCCTGCGGACCGACTCGTCCAGCACGTGCCTGGCCTCGACGCTGTTGGTGCGGCGGCCCTGCAACCGCAGCAGCGCGGCCACGGTTTGCAGGTTGTTCTTCACGCGGTGGTGGATCTCGCGGATGGTGGCGTCCTTGGACATCAGCGCCCGGTCCCGGCGCCGCACCTCGGTCACATCGCGCACCAGCACCAGCGCGCCTGCGGGCTTGCCGCGGGGACGCAGCGGCAGCGCGCGGAACAACACCGCGGCGCCGCGGGCCTCCACCTCGATGCGCATGCTGGGCTGGCCGTCCAGTGCCGTCTTGAACCGCTGGGAAAGCTCGCTGGCATCGAAGGGGTCGGAGATCAGCGAGCGGGTCAGCGGCCCAAGCTGGACGCCGACCAGATCCGAGGAGTGGCCCATGCGGTGGTAGGCCGACAGGGCGTTGGGGCTGGCGAAGACCACCGCGCCGGTGGCATCCAGCCGCAACAGGCCGTCGCCGACGCGCGGGCTGGTGTGGATGCCGGGGGTGGGCTCCGGAACGGGGAAGGTGCCGTCGCAGATCATCTGGCACAGGTCGGCGGCACTGCCGAGGTAGGAGATCTCCAGCGGACTTGGCACCCTGGGCACCGCGAGGTTGGTGTCCTTGCTCAGCACGGCCACCAGATCCGAGCCGAGCCGCACCGGGATGGTCTCCCGCCGCACCGGCACCCCAAGCTGCCAGCGGGGATCCTCCTCGCGGCAGATCCGCCGCTCCTCCAGCGCCCGCCACAGCTGCGGGTGCTCATCGGCCCGCAGCTGGGAGCCGACGAGATCCGAGGAGTGCGCGGTCGGCGCCGTCTGCGGCCGGGCCTGCGCCACGCACAGGAAGTGCCCAGCCGAGCCCTCGGCATCGTCCTGGGGCACCCACATGGTGAAGTCCGCGAAAGCCAGGTCGGACAGCAGCTGCCATTCGGCAACCAGCAGCTGAAGGTGATCCACCGCCGCCACCGGCAGCGAGGTGTGTTCGGCCAGCAACTCGGTCAGTGTGGACACGGATCCATCATCCACGCACCGTCCACCCGACGCCGACCACCACTCAAGGCGTGTTCACAAGCGCCAAACCCACAGCCGCTCTTCTAGCGGCGAAGCCGCTGTTGCTGTTGTCCCAACAGACGCAACCACCCGCGGGTTCTCAGAGGGCCGCTGGCGAGGACAGCCCCGACCGTGGTGACCGCGTGGTCATGAGGAGGGGATCCCGGAGCCAGCGGCCCTCTGAGGTTCCGCCACCCGACCCCCACCAAAGCCGGGAAACTAAGAAATAACAGCGATTAGGTCGCCTTCTTGGACTACGTCACCTTCTTTGACCTTGAGGGTGACGGTGCCGTCGGCCTCGCTGTATACCGGGATCTCCATCTTCATGGATTCGAGGATCACCAGCTCATCGCCGTCGGAAACGGCTGCACCGTCGGTGGCGACCACCTTCCACACGTTCGCCACCATCTCGGCACGGATCTCCTCGGCCATCGCAACGTCCTCCTTGACGCGACACGACTCCGGCGTGTGGCGTCATCGGTTCTGTCCGCTTCCGAGCGCCCCGGTCGTGACACCAATCCAATCACAACCCCGGCGGGCACCGGTTCGCCAAACCTGCCAAAACAGGCTCTTGAAAGCTGTCCGGTCCGTGCATGTCAGACTGGAGGACGGCCCGGGACGGTTTCGCACCCGGCCGGTTCGTCAACGGTTGAGGAGAAGCTTGTGTCGAAGCGGGCACGCAAGAGGCGGGACAGGAAAAAGGGCGGCGCCAACCACGGTAAGCGCCCCAACGCCTGAGTCCCGGCGAGAAACGTGAAACGGCCCTGACGTCGAGAACGTCAGGGCCGTTTTCGCTCGTTCAGCTGGGCTGCTCGCCCAGTTGGCGCTGCTCCAGCACCGTCTGCCGAATCGTCGCGCGGAGCCGCTGCTTCAGGTCGTCCGGCGCGTGGTCCCCGCCGCACTTGCGGGCCAGCAGCGTCTTGAGGTGCTCCTCGATGCCGTACTGGGACAGGCAGGGGCTGCACTCGTCGAGATGCCGCTGCAAGGTCTCGCGCCGCGTCATGTCGCACTCGTGGTCCAGGAAGAGCCACACCTCTTCGAGCACCTCCGAGCAGTCCGTCTCGTGGTGGTCGCCGCAACTCACTACCCGGTCACCTCCGCTGTCGAGGAACGCAGGAAACCACGGTCGCGGGCGACATCGGTGAGCAGGTCACGCAGTTGCTTGCGGCCGCGGTGCAGCCGGGACATCACGGTGCCGATGGGTGTCCCCATGATCTCGGCGATCTCCTTGTAGGCGAAGCCTTCCACATCGGCCAGGTAGACGGCCATCCGGAACTCCTCGGGAAGCTGCTGCAACGCCTGCTTGACGTCGTTGTCCGGCAGCTTCTCCAGTGCCTCCACCTCGGCCGAGCGCAAGCCTACCGAGGTGTGGTTCTCCGCCTGCGCCAGCTGCCAGTCGGTGATCTCCTCGGTCGGCTGCTGGATCGGCTGCCGCTGCTTGCGGCGGTAGCCGTTGATGTATGTGTTGGTCAGGATGCGATACAGCCAGGCCTTGATGTTCGTGCCCTGGGTGAACGAGGCGAACGCGGCGTAGGCCTTGAGGTAGGTCTCCTGGACCAGGTCCTCGGCATCGGCCGGGTTGCGGGTCATCCTGAGCGCGGCCGAGTACAGCTGGTCGAGCAGGGGAAGCGCTTCCCGCTCGAACCGCACCGTCCGGTCATCGCCGTTCTCGGTGTGCGCGCCGTGCTGGTTGCCAGTCACCCGGCTCCCTTCTCCCCGCCCGCGGGCGAGGGTGTCCCCCAGGTCGACTCGGCTGGTCACCGCACGAGTCGAGGCCGAGGATACGCGGCTGGGTACGGCACGGCTCAATTGATTATTCGACCTGGTGAGCGAGGCGCGTCCGGCGCGACTCGACGCGGTCCGCAGCCCCTGCTGCGGCGCGGGGTCGACGGCGGTCCGGTCCTCCGGCCGCTCCAGCAACTGGCACGCGAATTCGCTCGGCATGTCCCGCACAACACGCCCTCCCCCGCGGGCATTCCCGGCAGTCCTAAGCTGCTGCGCCATGGCGGCGAAAGGCACTCCGGCGACAACGCTGTTGAGCAGGCAGAAGGTCCAGCACACGGTGCACGCCTACGAACATGATCCGCATCACTCCTCCTACGGCTTGGAGGCGGCGGAGGCGCTGTCCGTCGAACCGGCGCGGGTGTTCAAGACGCTCGTGGCCGAGGTCGACGGCAGGCTCACGGTTGGTGTGGTCCCCGTCGCGGGCCAACTCGACCTCAAGGCGCTGGCCGCGGCCGTCGGCGGCAAGCGGGCCAAGATGGCGCAGATCGCCGACGCCGAGCGCGCCACCGGCTACGTCGCGGGCGGCATCTCCCCCATCGGCCAGCGCAAACGCCTTCCCGTCGTGATCGACTCCTCGATCCACGAGCACCCCACGGTCTATTGCAGCGCGGGCAGGCGAGGCCTGGAGATCGAGCTCTCGCCCGTCGACCTGATCACCACCACCAACGCCACGGTCGCCCCCATCGCCGCACCCTGAAATCAGGTGAGGGGACGGAGGATGCGGTCGAGCCACTCCTCGACGGCGCGGTAGAGGGTGTCGATATCGGCTTTGAGGCTGTGGTCGCCGGGGAGCAGGACGACCTCGCGGTGGTGGGCAGGCTCGGGCAGGCCGAAGGGGTCGCGTTCACCCTGGACGACCAGCACGGGGACGTCGACGCCGTCGAGTTCGGGCAGGCGGCTCTTATCGGGCTTGCCAGGCGGGTGGACCGGGAACGCCAGGCACAGGACGGCGCAGGCCTGGCCGGCCTCGGCGGTGCGGCAGGCCACCCTGGCACCGGAGGACCGGCCGCCGAAGACCATGGGCAGTTCGTCGAACCAGGTGCGGCCCAGTTCCTCCGCGACGGCCAGCCACGCCGTGTCCAACTGCTTCGCGGGAGCCGGGGCACGGCGGCCCGCGACCAGATAGGGCTGCTCGACCAGTGCCACGCTCACGCCAGCGGCGGTGGCGGCCCTGGTCGCGGCGACCAGGTCGGGGGCGGCGATGCCGCCACCCGCGCCGTGGCCAAGCAGCAGCGCCGCCCGGGTGTCCGCGGCGGCATGCAGTTCGGCCCCTGCGAGGCCGTGTGGCGTCGGCACCTCGATACGAGTCATACGTTCTCAGCGTCGGCCGAAAGTGCCCCGAGGTTGAGGGCCTGTTGCCCTTCGGGGGCGGCATCGGGGTCGATTCGCTCGATCAGCTGTGGACCGTTGTTGCGGACGTTGTTCACCGCGCTGGACACCGGGCGCAACTCAAGGCCGCTGATCAGCGCCTCGTCAACGCCCGAGGTGAGCAGATCGGTGACGTCCTTGCCGTCCGGGTCCAGCCAGCGTTCCCACTGGGCCGCGGACAGCAGCAGCGGCATCCGATCGTGGATCTCGGTCAGCGGGCCGAGCGCCTCGGTGGTGAGCACCGCGCAGGTCACCAGCGGCGGGTCGTCCTCGGCGGCCTTGGGGTCGCGCCAGGTGGACCAGATGGCCGCCATGGCGATGCTCGAGCCGTCCAGCGGGGTCATGTAGAAGGGCTGCTTCTCCTTGCCCTCCCGCCGCCACTCGTACCAGCCGTCGGCGGGCATCAGGCAGCGGTGGTGCTGGATCGAGCTTCGGAAGGAGGGCTTCTCCCGCGCGGTCTCGGCCCGGGCGTTGATCATGCGGGAACCCACCGAGGGGTCCTTCGCCCATCGGGGCACCAGGCCCCACTTCATGACCCGGATGCTGCGCTCGGTGCGCTCCGGGTCGGGCACGCCCTCGGCGTCCCGTG
The DNA here is from genome assembly GCF_056323685.1 of Actinorectispora metalli. Lineage (NCBI taxonomy): Bacteria > Bacillati > Actinomycetota > Actinomycetes > Pseudonocardiales > Pseudonocardiaceae > Actinorectispora > Actinorectispora metalli. The sequence goes on along the minus strand of NZ_JBREYE010000001.1, from coordinate 3,173,947 downwards.
GGTGCCGCTGCACCACGGTGAGCACCGGTTTCGTCGGTGCCACATTGTGGTCGACCCGTGCTGAATGGTCCCCGGTCGCGTCCACGGCGTCGAACTCCGCCGCGAGCTTCGCCGGGTCCTTCGTCGCCGAATATCGCCCGCACACCCACCCATGGTGGCACGGACCCCCGACAGTGAGCACCAGATGGCTCACTCGCGGCCTATTGCGGGATGATCGGGGCATGACAGGAGCGTGGTCGGCACCGACCGCAGGCAGCCCCGTGCGCGCGACGGTGCAGGTACCAGGATCGAAGTCGATCACCAACCGGGCGCTGGTGCTCGCCGCGCTGGCCGATGCCCCTTCGACGCTGCGGGTGCCGCTGCGCAGCCGCGACACCCTGCTGATGGCGGAGGCGCTGCGTGCGCTGGGCACCGAGATCACCGATGTCGGCACCGACTGGCGGGTGACTCCGCGGCCGCTGCGCGGGCCCGCCGCGGTGAACTGCGGGCTGGCGGGCACGATCATGCGGTTCCTGCCGCCCGCTGCGGCGCTGGCCATGGGCAAGGTCGACTTCGACGGCGACCCCTATGCCCGGCAGCGCCCGATGGCCACCGTGCTGGACGCGCTGCGCGGCCTCGGCGCCGAGGTGACGGGCACCGCGTTGCCATTCACTCTGCACGGCACCGGCGGCCTGCCCGGCGGGACGGTCACCATCGACGCCTCCGCCTCCTCGCAGTTCGTCTCAGGATTGCTGCTTTCCGGTGCGCGCTACGACAAGGGCGTCACCATCCTGCACGTCGGCAAGCCGGTGCCCTCGCTGCCGCACATCGAGATGACCATCGAGATGCTGCGTCACCACGGCGTGGCCGTGGACGCCTCCGAGCCGAACGCCTGGCGCGTCGAGCCCGGGCCGCTGTGGGCCAGGGACTGGCTGATCGAGCCGGACCTGTCCAACGCCACCGTGTTCCTGGCCGCGGCCGCGGCGACCGGAGGCGAGGTCACCGTGCCGGACTGGCCGTCGAGCACCACGCAGGCGGGAGATGCCATGCGCGGCATCCTCACCACGATGGGCTGCGCGGTCCGGCTGGACGAGCGCGGCCTCACCGTCACGGGCGGCTCTGGACTGTCCGGTGTGGACGTCGACCTGCACAAGGTCGGCGAGTTGACGCCGACCGTGGCGGCGCTGTGCGCGCTGGCCGACGGCCCGTCCGTGCTGCGCGGGATCGCGCATCTGCGCGGGCATGAGACCGACCGGCTGGCCGCGCTGGCCGCGGAGATCAACGGCTTGGGCGGGGACGTCACCGAGACCGAGGACGGGCTGCGGATCGTGCCGCGGCCGTTGCACGGCGGGAGTTGGCGGGCCTACGCGGACCACCGGATGGCCACCGCGGGCGCGGTGTTGGGCCTGGTGGTACCGGGCATCGAGGTGGACGACATCGGCTGCACCAGCAAGACGCTGCCGGACTTCCCCGGCATGTGGCAGGACGTGATTCCGGGGTGAGCGGACAGGGCTGGCGCAACCTCGACGAGTCCGACATCCGGGTCAGGCCGGGGCGTCGGGGTACCCGGCCCCGCAGCAAACTGCGCCCCGAGCACGCCGACGCGAGCCCGGCCATGATCACGGCGGTGGACCGCGGCCGGTGGACCTGCGCGCTGGACTCCGACCCCGAGCGCAGGGTGGTCGCGATGCGCGCCCGCGAGCTTGGCCGCACCCCGATCGTGGTGGGCGACATGGTCGACCTGGTCGGCGACGTCTCCGGCAAGACCGACACGCTGGCCAGGATCGTGCGCGTCGCCGAGCGCGGCAGCGTGCTGCGCAGGACCGCCGACGACACCGACCCCTACGAGCGGATCGTGGTCGCGAACGCCGAGTTGCTGGTGATCGTCACCGCGCTGGCCGATCCGCCGCCGCGCACCGGGTTCATCGACCGCTGCGTGGTCGCGGCCATCGCGGGCGGGCTGCGACCGGTGCTGTGCCTGACCAAATCGGACCTGGCCAAACCCGACGAACTGGTGGCCGCCTATGCCGATCTCTCGCTGTCGACCGTGGTGACCCGCTTCGACGAGGAGCCCGAGGAACTGCGCGAGTTGCTGCGCGACACCGTGTCGGCGTTCATCGGCCACTCGGGTGTCGGCAAGTCAACACTGGTCAACCGGCTGGTGCCGGACGCGGAACGGGCCGTTGGCGCGGTCAGCGCGGTCGGCAAGGGCAAGCACACGTCCAGTTCGGCCGTGGCGCTGCCGCTGCCCGACGGCGGCTGGGTGGTGGACACGCCGGGCGTGCGGTCCTTCGGGCTGGCCCACATCACCCCGGGTGATCTGCTGGCGGGCTTCGACGACTTCGACGCCGCGGCCGAGGAGTGCCCCTCGAACTGCGGCCATCTCGGGCCGCCCGCCGATCCGGACTGCGTGCTCGACGACGTCGTCGTCCGTGGCGAAGCGTCGCCGGGGAGGCTGACCTCACTGCGCAGGCTGCTGCTCTCCCGCGCGGGCGCCGACGATTCCGGGGAATAACGGGCAGATCACGGCGGTTCCCCTGTTTGTGCAGGTAGAAAATCGGAAGACAGCGGTTCCGCTTCCGATTACAGTCGTTTCCGAATAGGTCTTTCATTCGCCCGACCCTGGGGGTTTTCGTCGTGCGCCGAATTCTGGCCGTCACGCTTGCCGCGTCATTGTCGGTGGCTCTCGCCGCCTGCGGTGGCGTCGGTTCCACGTCCTCCGCACCCACCACGAATCAGCCCTACCGCAGCGCCACCGACGTGACCAACGCGGTCGAGGTCGCGGTCAAGCAGGAGAAGACCGCCAAGGTCGATGTCGAGCAGGCAGGTCAGGGCAAGCAGTCCGGCCGGATCCGCCTGGTCGCAGGCGGCACCGAGGTCGAACTCGGCGGGGCGCCGGAAGCCAGGCTGGCGGCGGACATCGGCAAGCAGCTTGAGCTGTTCCGCACCGCCGAGTCCATCAAGGAGCAGCACACCGAATCGCAGGGCGGCGAGCAAATCTACGTCTACACGCTGCAATTCGTGCTCAAGAAATCGATCAACGCGGTACAGGACGCGGGCACCAAGGCGGTTCTGCAGAAGCTGATCGACAGCGGCAAGAAGGAGTTCTTCACCTCGCTGTGGGTGGACAAGAACAATCTGCCGCGCAAGGTCGAGATCAACTCGACCCCGGACGCCCCTGCCGAACAGCCGAAGCAGTCGACCGTGGTCAGCTACGCCGACTGGGGCCTCAACGCCTGAGCACGGTCGCCAGGCCTGCGCTCGCGGCAGGCCTGGCGGAACAATCTCCGACAAAGGCGAATACACACAAATGTGCTCGCCGAAGTAGAGCTGAGCCAACAGGGCGAAACGACGAGACAAGCCGCTGCGCATTGTCTAGAGTCACGCGCGGATTTGTCCGCGTTCGTGTTTTCCAACCCTGGGGGGAATTGCCTTGCGCCGCATTACGGCCGTAACCCTTGCTCTGCTCACCGCCGCCGCCGTGGCGGGCTGCGGTGGCGGCGCCGCCACTCCCGCGCCGAGCACGACCACCACCACGCCCACCAAGACCCAGCCTTACATCAGCGCCACCGACGTCGGCCGGGCCGTGGACGCCGCGGTAAGACAGGCGAAGACCGCCAAGCTTCAGCTCGACATGGGCGAGCAAGCCCCGATGACCGGTGTGTACCGCCTGACCGACCAGGGGTCGGAGATCTCCTGGTCGGCCCAGGAGCAAGGCAAGACGGCGAGCTTCCTGATCGGCCCCAACGCCATGTACGTCAAGTCCTCGGAGGCCGAGAAGTGGGTGAGCATCGGGGTCACCGGCCTGGACACGCTGATGCGCATCGGGGCCGACGCGGCCCAGCAGCTTGAGCTGATCAAATCCGCCGAGTCGATCTCACGCAAAGGCACCGAGACCGTTGACGGGCAGCAGGGCTACACCTACACGCTGCGGATCGAACACCGGAAGTCGTTGAACTCCGTCGGCGACCAGAAGCTGAAGCAGCTGTTGCAGCTGATGATCGACAACAACGAGTCCACGTCGTACCTCTCGGTCTGGTTGGACGCGAAGAACCTCCCGCGCAAGGTGGCGATGGGCTCGGCGCCGGATGAGGAGCCCAGCCTCTCCACCACCTACTCCGCCTGGGGCGAGCCGGTGGAGATCGCGTTCCCGCAGCCGGGCGAGATCGCCGCTCCGCCGACCAAGTAGCCGCTCAGGCGTCGGGCTCTTTCCATAACCGGCGGCGGATCTCCATGGTGACCTCGGCCGGAGCCTCCGCCGCCACCGCTGAGCTGTAGGGGTACTCGGCGTAGGTGCCTTCGCGCGGGCGCAGCGGCGGGCCGATACGGGTGGTGAGCTCCGCGGGCCGCGGTTCGCCGTTGCGCCGCTCGCCGAGCGGCCTGCCCGCGGGCATCGCCGGTTCCGCCTGCGGGGGCCGCTGCCCGTTGCGGGCGGGCCCCGGGGCGGGCGGCGCCTTGACCGTGGCCGCGAGTTCGGCGATCGGCACCCGGATGCGTTCGATCTCGCCGGTGGCCGCGGGCGATGGCCACTGCGGCTTGTCCACCGGCGGCGCGGGGACGGCCCGGTCGTCGGGCCTGCGCTTGCGCGAGAGGTGCCGCGCCAGTCGGTGGCTGGGTCGTTCGACCAGCCGGTAGCTGACCTCCACCATGGCGAAGGTGGTCGCCACCGCGCCGATCACGGCGATCTCGAACGGCACAGCGGGGTACAGCAGGTCCAGCGTCGGGAACGCGACCAGGCCGTGCATGAGGTAGATCGAGTAGCTGCGTTCGGACAACACGGTCCAGCCCGCCCGCTCCTTGAGCCGGGACTCGCCGAACAGACCCAGCAGGAACAGCAGGATCGCGAAGGCCAGCGCCATGTTGTAGGAGTCGTCGATGCGGCCCATATCGCGGATGTCGGCCCAGACGTAGAGGCACCAGGCGATCACGCCGTACAGCGACGCCAGCCACAGCGGGATCTTCTTGTGGTAGCCCGCCCAGATGATCTGGCCGATCAACGTGATCGGCAGGTACGACATCAGCACCACGAACAAGAAGTAGTTCGGGCCGAACATCCGCGCGGTGATCAGCGCCACCAGCACCAACGCGAGTTCGAGTGCGATGACCAGCCACAGGTACCGCTTCAGCAGCGGCACCATCAGCATGATCATCAGGTAGAAGGTGACCTCGATGACCAGCGTCCACGCCACCCCCACCAGCACCACCTGCGGCACCAGCAGGTAGTTCACCAGGGTGGCGTTGGTCAGCACGGTCAGCCCGGTGACCTCGCGGTCCTGGCCGGTGAACAGCGGATCGAGGCCGAGCAGCAGGGCCGCGGCGGTGAGCAGCACCACGAAGATCATCGGTGGGTAGACCCGCAGCATGCGGTTGAGGCCGAACTTCCAGGAGCCCTGCCGCATGGCCAGCGGTGTCACCACGAAACCGCTGATGATGAAGAAGATCGGCACCGCGACCTGGCCGATGCCCTGGAAGGACATGTACAGCGGCTTCTGCGCGAAGTCGTCGATCACGTCGACGACCACCGACTCCGCGCCTCGCTTGTCCATCCACAGATGCGAGACGTGGCTGTAGAAGACCATCAGCGCGCCGATGGCGCGGGCCATGTCGATGAAGACGATCCGGCTCTTCTTCGGCTCGGACTCGGCCTTTTTCTCGATCTTCTCCGCCGCGGGGACACGGGGTATGGGGCGCGTGCGGTCGTCCTGCACCGCGACCCCCTCTCCCCTGCCTGGTCAACGCCTGCCGAACAGAGTAACGAGAGTGTCGAGATCGGTTCACCTAATACAGACATAAAGCGGGGAGGCCCACTCCGCCGAGAGCGGTGTGGGCCTCCCCGAACGTCGATCAGCCCTGGTGCGGGTAGGTGTAGTCGGTCGGAGGCACGAAGGTCTCCTTGATGGAACGCGGGCTGGTCCAGCGCAGCAGGTTGAACTTCGAGCCCGCCTTGTCGTTGGTGCCGGAGGCCCGCGCGCCGCCGAAGGGCTGCTGGCCGACCACGGCGCCGGTGGGCTTGTCGTTGACGTAGAAGTTGCCCGCCGAGAAGCGCAGTGCGGCGTGCGCCTCCTCGATGGCGTTGCGGTCGGTGGCGAACACCGCGCCGGTCAACGCGTACTGGGTGGCGGTGTCCACGGTGGTGAGGATCTTCGAGTAGTCGGCGTCGTCGTAGACGTGCACGGCCAGGATCGGGCCGAAGTACTCGGTGGAGAACATCTCGTTGCCGGGATCGGTGCCGACCACCACGGTGGGCTGCACGAAGTAGCCGACCGAGTCGTCACAGGTGCCGCCCGCCAGGACCTCCAGGGTGGGCGAGGACTTGGCCTGCTCCAGTGCCTTGGAGTGCTTGGCGAAGGCACGGTCGTCGATCACCGCGCCGCCGAAGTTGCTGAAGTCGGTGACATCGCCGTAGGTGATGGAGCGGGTCAGGTCCGCAAGCTGGTCGCGGACGCCGCCCTCCCACAGCGAGCGCGCGATGTAGGCGCGGGAGGCCGCGGAACACTTCTGGCCCTGGTACTCGAACGCGCCCCGGACCAGTCCGGTGACCAGCGCCGCCGGGTCGGCCGACGGGTGCGCGACGACGAAGTCCTTGCCGCCGGTCTCGCCCACGATGCGCGGGTAGCCGCGGTAGGTCTCCAGGTTGGCCGCGATCTGCTGGTACAGCGAGCGGAAGGTCGCGGTGGAGCCGGTGAAGTGCAGGCCCGCGAACTCCGGGTCGGCCAGCGCGACCTCGCCGACCGGCTTGCCGTGGCCGGTGACCATGTTCAACACGCCGGGCGGCAGGCCCGCGGCCTCCAGCAGACGCATGGTGTGGTGCGCGGCCAACTGCTGGGTGGGCGAGGGCTTCCACAGCACGGTGTTGCCCATCAGCGCGGGCGCCAGCGGCAGGTTGCCCGCGATCGCGGTGAAGTTGAACGGCGTGATCGCCAGGACGAAGCCCTCCAGCGGGCGGTGGTCGAAGCGGTTCCACATGCCGGGCGAGGAGTTGGGCTGCTCGGCGTAGATCTGCCGGGCGTAGTCCACGTTGAAGCGGAGGAAGTCGATGAACTCGCAGGCGGAGTCGATTTCGGCCTGCTGAACGGTCTTGGACTGGCCCAGCATGGTGGCGGCGTTGATGGTGTCCCGCCATGGCCCGGCCAGCAGGTCGGCGGCCCGCAGCAGCACGGCCGCGCGCTCGTCGAACGGCAGGTCGCGCCAGCCGGGGGCGGCCTGTTTGGCGGCCTGGATGGCGTCGGCGGTGTCCTGCGCGGTGGCCTGCCCGGTCACCCCGAGCACATGCTGGTGGTCATGCGGCTGCACCACGTCGATCCGCTCACCGGCGCCCATCCGCTGCTGACCGCCGATGGTCATGGTGAACTCGTGCCGCTCCGTCTCCAGCTCGGCGATGCGGCGTTGCAGCGACTCAGCCTCGGGGCTGCCCGGCGCGTAGGAGCGGACCGGCTCGTTGACTGGACTGGGTACGGACGTGACGGCGTCCATGCTTCGGTTCGCCTCCTGCGTAAACGACTGCTTTACCTGCGGATTCCACCCGACTTGTGGCCAGGTTTCACAGTCATCCTGTCACGCCTGTGCGGGTGCCCCCTACCTCTGACGGGTGACCAGCACCACGGGAAAGGCCCCGGAACAAGCCTGTTCCGGAGCCTTTTCCTACACCTGACGGAAATGGTCAGTCGTCATAGCGGTCATCGTCGTCATCGTCGTCGTTGTCCTGGTCGATCGAGAGGACCTTGCCGTCGGCGGCGTCGATGTCGACGTCCCACTCGGTGTTGCCCTTGCGCAGTTCGACATCCCACTCGAGGCGGTTGTCGTCCCGGTCGAGGTCGACCTCCTCGACGGTGGCGCCGGGCGCCTGCTGCAACGCGATCTCCCGCGCCCGGTCGGCGCTGATCGCGGGCTGCTGCCCACCGGGGTTCGCGGGGGCCGAGGCGGAGGTGGTCGGGGCGGTCGGCCGGAAGCTCGAACCGTCGTCGGCGACGGCGATCGCACCGAACGCCGCCGGCAGCCCGACGCCCGCGACGATCGCGGCGGCGAGAATATTGCGCTTGTTCATGGTCATCTCCTGCTCATCGGTCGCTGACGCTGAAAAGACTGACGGCAGGCGGGCTATGGGCGCGCTGTCGCTCGGTTAGGGCAACGCTAAGAAAACCCCGAGCCGGGCAAAGACGGTCGGCGGCCGGGTGGATATCGTGCTGCACATGGGCGCAGAGCAGGACGATCTGGACTTCGACGAGGTACGAGAGGCCGCGATCCTTGCCCGCAACTACGAGTACAGCCTGCAACGTTGCCTTGACGAGCAGGCGCGGGCGGAGCTGATGTTCCTGACCGCCGACGCCTGGCGGCGGGCGGGCAGTTTCGACCGCGCGCTGGAGTGGCTGGACAAGATCGAGCCGACCGACGAGTTCGATGAGATCGGCGTGACGTCGGGGAAGGTCGAGATCTATCTGGACCAGGGGCCGGAGGAGGTGGCGTTCATCGAGTTGGAGCGGCTCAAGCTCGCCGAGCCGCATCCGGTGCTCTGCGTCCACCTCGGCGAGTTGCTGGAGGAGCGGGGCCGGTTCGAGGAGGCGCTGCTCTGGTACAACATCGGCCTGGAGCGCATCCCGGACGAGGTGGAGGACTTCCTCCGCGGCGACCGGTACAACGACGCCTCCAACGCGGCCACCGGCAGGCGCCGGATGCGGGCCGCCTTCGGGCTCGAGCCGGACGCCTTGGACATCATGGCCGCCGACCCGCCGCGCAAGATCATCGACGAGGACCCCGACGACGAGGACTAGGCGGTCACCGCGCGGTCGAACTCGACCGGGTCGTGGGCGCAGATGATGCGGACCTCACCGGCGAGGGCGAGTTCGCGCAGCCGGGCCAGGTTGTCCAGTCGTTCCGCGCGCCGGGTCTGCACCAGTTCCTGAAACGCGCGCAGGCCAGGTGGGCAGTGCGGCTTCGCGGCGAGTTGGCCTTGGAAGAAGTAGGCGTCTCCCGCGTGCAGCAGCCAGCGTGGGCCGTCCTTGCGGCCGGTGTCCACCGCGACGCCGACGTGCCCCCGGGTATGCCCGGCCAGCGGCACCAGCAGCAGACCCGGCAGGCCCGGAATCTCGCGGATCGCCCGCAGGCCGTGCCAGCGCTCGCCGTCGGCGGCGTGCTCGACCCACTTCGGGCCGTGCGCCCACTGGTGGGGGCGGTAGCGCTCGCGCTCGGAGAGCGTCCCGCGGCGTTGGGCTGCGGCCAGTTCAGGCGCGTGCACATGCACCTGGGCTGCCGGGAAGTCGGCGAGGCCGCCCGCGTGGTCGAGGTCGAGGTGGGTGAGCACGATGTGGCGGACGTCCGCCGGGTCGTGGCCCAGCGCCCGCACCTGTTCGACCGCGGTCTCCGCCGCTGACAGCACCGGGCGCACCACCTTGAGGAAAGCGGCGCCGAGATGACGGCGGGGGTCGGCCAGGTCGCCGCGGCCCAGCCCGGTGTCCACCAGGACCAGCCCGTCCGCGGCCTCGATCAGCAGGCAGTGGCACACCATGCGCGCCGGACCGAACACGCGGCCCGCGCCGTTGATGAAGCGGCTGCTCGGCGGGTGCATCGTGCCGCAGTTGAGGTGGTGGACGCGCATCTACATGAGCTCCAGCAGGAACGGCAGTTCCTGTGGCGCGAACCAGGCAAGCTCGTGGTCCTCCGCCTCGCCGAGGACGAACTCGGCGTCGTGGTCGCCGAGGTCGGCGGCGTCGATGACCTCCGCGGCGGCCCGCACCGCCTCTTCGGCCTCGGGGGTGTCCAGGTGCACCGCGGCCACGTCCTTGAACCGCACCGGGCCCGGCAGGCGGACCGCGGCATCGTCCAGGTCGGGGCGCAGCCGGACGCCCTCCACGTCGGCGGCCACCACCGCGCGGCGCGGCTGGGCGTCGGAGCCGACCGCGAGTTCCAGCGCCAGCAGGCGCAGCGAGGCGCGGCTGGCCTCCAGCATCGCGGCGTACTCCAACTCCTCGGTGCCGCCCGCCGCGTAGGCCTCGCGCAGCATCGGCGTCAGCGCGAACGCGGTGTTGTTGACCGCCGCCAGCTCACCCTTTTCGGCCAACTCCCGCAGCATGTCCACAGTGGCCGGCAGGTAGACCCTCACGCCTGCACCGTTCCCATCATCTCCTCCAGCGATTCGACCACCATCGACGCCAGCACCTCGGCGTCGGGCATCGCGTCGCGGTCCGCGTTCAGCCCGTAGAAGAGCCCACCGTGATACGAGGTTACGCCGATCGACAACGCCTGGTTCTTGGCCAGTGGAACGATCGGGAACATCTCCTCCATCCGCGCGCCCGCCGCGTACAGCGGCACCTGCGGGCCGGGCACGTTGGTCACCACCAGGTTGAAGATCCGCTTGGCGAACGAGCTTGCCGCCCTGGCGCCCAGCGCGTGCAGTGTCGGCGGGGCGAACCCGGACATCCGGACCAGGGTGTCGGCGCCGACCGAGCGGCCGGATTCCTTGTGCGCCCGCATCGCGTGGCTGACGTGGTGCAGCCGCACCACCGGGTTCGGCTCGCCCACCGGCAGGTCCACCAGGTAGGCCGAAACCTGGCCGCCGAACTGGCCGAAGCTCTCCGCGTCGGTCTCCCGCACCGATACCGGCACCAACGCGCGGATCGTGGTGGAGGAGGTCACCGCCTCGCCTCTGGACAGCAGCCAGCTTCGCAGCGCACCGGCGATCACCGCCAGCACCACATCGTTCACCGTGACACGGGAGGCGTCGTGCACCTTGCGGACCGCGCGGTAGTCGTCGAGCTTGGTCCTGGCCACCGCGAACCGCCGCTGCGGCGTGATCTTGACGTTGAGCGGGCTGCCGGGCGCCTTGCTGGCGGCGGTGCGCATGATCGAAGCCAGTCCGCCGAGCGCGTCCAGCACGTTGCGGGCGGTGGCGGCGGCGTCCTGCACGGCCAGTTTGGTGTTCTCCACGGCCTCGCCGGGGCTGCGCACCACCTCGGCAACCGCGTCCAGCACCAGCCTGCTCTGGCTGGGCTGCGGGCGCGGCATCCACAGCTCCTCGGGGGTGGCGCGCGGGGTGGCGGAGATGTCCAGCATGACCTGGCCGATGTCGATCGCGCCGATGCCGTCCACCATCGCCTGGTGGGTCTTGGTGATGATCGCGAAGCGGTTGCGGGCCAGGCCTTCGACCAGGTACACCTCCCACAGCGGGCGGCTGGGGTCCAGCGGCCGGGAGAACAGCCGGGCCACCAGGTCGTGCAGTTGGGCCTCGCTGCCCGGTTTGGGCAGTGCCGAGCGGCGTACGTGGTAGGTGATGTCGAAGTCCGGATCGTCCGTCCACACCGGACGCGCCAGCCGCCCGATCACATTGAGCACCCGCTGCCGGTACCGCGGCACCAGCGTCAGCCGCTGCTCGATCAGCTCCACCAGCCGGTCGTAGTCGAAACCGCTGCGTGGCCTGCGGTACAGGGCAACACCGCCGACGTGCATCGGCGTGGTGCGGTCCTCCAGGTACAGGAAAGAGGCGTCCAGCGCGGAGAGGCGGTCGGGCATGGCCCCGATCCTGACACACCACAGCCCTGGCATGCTGGCCAAATGCAGCGCAGGCAGCCCGGAACCGACGAGATATCGCCCAAGGACCGGTTCATCACCGTGTACGGCCGCAAACCGGTGCTGGAGGCGCTCGCCGACACCGCGCTGCGGGTGGACAAGGTGATCCTGGCCGAGGGCGTGCGTGGACCCGCTGCGGCGGACATCCTGTCGGCGGCCCGCGACCGCGGGGTCGAGGTGCAGCGCGCCAGCGCGCACCGGGTGAAGGTGCTGGCGGGCAACGGAAAGCAGGACCAGGGCGTGCTGGCCGACGTGCTGGCGCCGCGGATGCGGCCGCTGGCGACCGCGCTGGCGGGCAGGCCGCCCGCCTCGGTGCTGCTGCTGGACGGCATCACCACCCCCGCCAATGTCGGGATGATCCTGCGCACGGCCACCGCGGCCGGTATCGGCGGGATCGTGGTGCCGCGGCGGGGTGTCGCCTCCATCGACCCGCTGGTGGTGAAGGCCTCGGCCGGGGTGGCGTTCCGGGCTCCGCTGCTGCGCTGCGCGACCGCCGCGGAGGCCGCGGCCGCCCTGCGGCAGCACGGATACACGCTGTTCGGACTGGCCGCGGACGGCCGCGACACGGTGTTCACCGCCCGGCTGCCGGAGCGGACCGCGTTCGTGCTGGGCGGTGAGACGGCGGGCGTCTCCGCCGCGGTGGCCGACCATGTGCGGCACTGGCTGTCCATCCCGATGGCCGAGGGCGTGGAATCGCTGAACGTGGCCAGCGCCGCCGCCGTGCTGTGCTTCGAACTCACCCGCCGCAGGCTGCACGCTTGATCACAGCGCCGCACGATTGTGGACTCGGCGCGGCACGGATCGGGTTAGGGTAGTTAGGTTCGCCTAACACATAGGGGGCTTGCGATGCGTGTCGGTGTGCGGATGCTGGCGGTGGTTCCGCTGGTGCTGGGCTTGGTGGCCGGGTGCGGCGAGGCACCGCGGGAGCCGGAGTCCTCCGGGCCGATCGCGGTGACCGACTCCCGCGGGGAGCAGACGCTGAGCAAGCCCGCGACCAGGGTCGTAGCCCTGGAGTGGAGCTACGTCGAGAACCTGCTGGCGCTGGGCGTCACGCCGGTCGGCGTGGCCGATGTGAAGGGCTACCAGACCTTCGTCAAGGAGGGGCCCGCGCTGTCGGCGGACGTCCCCGACGTCGGCACCCGCCCGCAGCCCAACCTGGAGAAGATCGCCGGGCTGCGGCCGGACCTGATCGTGGTGCCGAAGAACCGCGCCGACGCGATCCTGGACAAGCTCAAGCAGATCGCGCCGACCGTGCTGGTGTTCAACGAGTACCGCGACCCCGACCACCTGACCTCGATGCGCACGGACTTCACCCAGCTTGCCGCCGCGGTCGGCAAGAAGGCCGAGGGCGAGAAGGTGCTCGGCGAGTTGGACGCGACCATCGAGGAGGGCCGCAAGCAGCTGGCCGCCGCGGGCAAGAGCGGACTGAAGCTGGCGTTCAGCCAGGGCTACAGCCAATCCACCAACATCACGTTCCGGATCTTCAGCGACAAGTCGCTGGTGGGGCAGCTTGGCGCGAAGCTGGGTGTCAGCACCCCGGCCGTCACCGACAGCCGCGGGTTCGGCTACCAGGAGTACACGCTGGAGAACCTGTTCTCGATCGGCGCGGACACCTGGCTGCTCTACACCGCGCCGCCCACCGACTCCGACTTCGCGGGCGCCGTCGGCCAGCCCGCGTTCCAGGCGCTGCCCTTCGTGAAGGCGGGTCACGCCAAAGCGCTGCCGCCGGGCACCTGGTTCTTCGGCGGCCCGCGGTCCAGCCAGGCCGTGGTCAAGCAGACCGTCACGGCGTTGACGGGCACCTGATCCCGACCAGCGGCGGCCCGTCGATGACGCCGCCGGTACCGCCCTGGGCGGACTCCCGGTACAGGTAGAAGTAGAAGCCGATACCGGCCGTACCGCCGCAGGCGGAATCCGGGGAGACGCGGTAACGCAGCCGCGCGGTGCGGCTGGCACCCGGCGCCACCGGCGAGGTGAAGTGCATGCCCTCGGCGTCGCAGCCCGCCTCGCCCGCGCAGCCGAGGAACTCGTACTTCAGGCCAGGGTAGGTGATCGTCTGATAGGTGGGGTTCACGCTGAAGTAGGTGAAGAAGACCTCGCTGGGGTCCGGATTGGTGAAGGTCACGGTGAGCACGAAGTCCTCACCGGGCAGTGCCAGTCCCCTGTCGACGGAACTGGTCAGCGGATCGACATCCGCACCGGTGTCGGTGCTGGGCACCATCATCGCCACGACCTGACAAAGCCCGACAAGTGATCGACCTCCCGCGGTCGTGATCAGGCGCAGAACCGCGGATCCGTTGCGTCTGCTGTCGCACCCGCATCCGAAACGCCCGTTGACAGCCGGTAAGCGTAGATGTTGCGCGGGTTCGTTTCTGGCGCCGAACGGGTGTGCTCATGGACGCGGTTTCATCTCGGCCCGACAAGGCCCGGCGCCCGCTTCCGCAACGGCCGGACCAGCACAGGTACTGTCACCGGCATGGGCGCACGTCGACTGTCGGTACCGCTTGCCGCCGTGCTCTGTGCCCTGCTGCTGGCGGGCTGCACAAAGTGGGAGGCGGGCTCCCCGGTGGCGGGTGACGAGAAGGTGACCGGCACCCAGCGGCCCTCGACGCCGCCGTCCTCGCTGCCGCTGCCCGGCCCGAGTTCCGGTTCGCCCAACCCCCATGCGAGCACCGGTCCGCTGGTGCCCAACGTGGTCGAGGACGAATGCCTGCTCACCGCCGCCGAGTTCGGTGCGCTGCTCGCGCAGCCGACGTCGAACGCGGAGAACACCGTGCTGGGCAGCGCCGATGAGAACAAGGGCCGAAGCTGCTTCTACTTCCAGCAGGGCCAGCAGAACCCGATGGGCCGCATCGACGTGCTCGGCACCATGGGACCGCCGCCCAGCGAGGTCGTGCAGCGGCTGCTGGGCCGCGGCAACCACGCGATCTTCAACGTGGGCGTCGGCGACGCCGCGGTGATCGACGAAGTGGGGGTGCCCGGCTCGGAGATGTACGTGGCGACCACCCAGTACCTCATCCAGATCCACCTCGACGACGTCAAACCCGACGACGCCCGGTGGGCCGCCGCGGGCCGTGCCGCCGTGGCGAAACTCGGCTAACCGAGGTCCAACTCGAAGAGGATCTTCAGCTCGGCGAGTGTCTCCTCGACCGACCGGTGCAGCACGCCAACCATGCCGGTGGCCACCGCCCCGCGCACATTGCCGGGGAGATCGTCCACGAACACGCAGTCGGCAGGCGCCAGCCCCAGCCGTTCCGCCACGGCCTCATAGGCCCGCGCGTCCGGCTTGCCGACGCCAAGCTCACCGGAGATCAGCACCACCTGGGCAAGGCCCTCCCAGGCCCGCCGGTCGCCCAGCACCCGTTCGGCGTTGGACAGCACCGCGGTGCGCAGACCCAGCTCACCGGCCCTGCGCAGCGCCGTCACCAGCGGCGGCTCTCCTGGCTCTGACCGGTCGCCCGGATCGGTCAGCACCCCGCCGTAGTCCATCACCAGCCCCTGAAGTCCCACGGCCCCCAGGCTAGGCGGTGCCGGATCGGGTGAAAGCAGGGCGTCAGAGGTCCGGATTCGCCTGCCCGCCGCTCTGTTCAGGCATGTCGATGTTCGCGTTGCCTCGCCTCGAGCCACCGTTGGACTCCGAGGCGGAGCCCGCCCGGCCGCCGTTGCGGGCGGTGCCGTCCGAACCGGTGTGCTTCGAGTTCACCGGCCCGAGGGAAACGATCAGCTGCGGCAGTGCGCAGCAGCTTGCCCAGCGCATGACCGCCTGCCTGGTGGAGGTGCTGAACGGGCGCCGCCCGACCCGACAGCTGGAGGCGGCGTTCAGCCGTGGCGTCTGCCGCCGGCTCGAGCACCTGGTGCGCAACCGGCCGCAGGACCTGCCGCCGCGGCAGTTGCGCACCGTGCGGGTCTGTATGCCCGCCGACGGCGTCATCGAGGTCGCCGCCACCATCACCGGCGGCGCCCGCACGCAGGCGCTGACGGCCCGGCTGGAGGCCTGCGGCCACACCTGGCGCTGCGTCGAGTTCGCCGTCGTCGGCAAGGCGTGGGCGTGACCTGGATCGGCGTGGCGCGACGATGGCTCCCGGAACCGGTCCGGGAGCCTTCGTCAACGCGGATCAGTTGCCGGTGGGGGCGCCGTGGCAGCGCTTGAACTTCTTGCCGGAGCCGCAGGGGCACGGCGCGTTGCGGGAGACGTCGTTACTGCCGACGACGGTGTTCTCGCCGACCGAACCCGCGCCGCCGGTCGCGCCCGCGCGGCGCTGGGCGGCGCCCCTGGTCTGGGTGCCACCGCCCTCGGCGGGACCGCTGTAGGTCAGGTTCTGCTGGCTCAGCGGCGGCCCGTAGGTCCGGCCGCGCAACGCCGCGGGCGGCCGCTCGCCCGCGCCGCCGGGCGGCGGCATGTCGTCGGTGATCCTGGGCAGGAACGTGGTCGGCCGGTCGTCCACCGGGAAGTCGTCCGGGCGGTGCATGCCGAGCGGGAAGTCGATGCGCGGCATGACGATGGTCTCCGGCTCCTCCGGCTCGGCGACCTCGACCTTGACGTTGAACAGCAGCCCGACCGACTCCTCCTTGAGCGCGTCGAGCATGACCGCGAACATGTCGTAGCCCTCGCGCTGGTACTCGATCAGCGGGTCGCGCTGCGCCATGGCCCGCAGGCCGATGCCCTCCTTGAGGTAGTCCATCTCGTAGAGGTGCTCACGCCACTTGCGGTCCAGCACCGACAGGATCACCTTGCGCTCCAGTTCGCGCATGGCACCCTTGCCGACCTTGCCGTCGATCTCCCGCTCACGCTGGTGGTAGGCGCGCATGGCGTCCTCGAGCACCGCGTCGAGCAGTTCCTCGCGGGTCAACTCCTCCATGGCCTCGTCGTCCTCGACCAGGTCCTGCCAGCGGACCTGCACCGGGTACAGCGTCTTCAACGCCGCCCACAGCTTGGCCAGGTCCCACTCCTCGGCGTACTTGTCCGAGGTCGCGCCGGTCACGTAGGCGGTGACCACGTCCTGAATCATGTTCTTGATCTCGCCGGAGAGGTCCGCACCCTCCAGCACCTGGCGCCGCTCGTCGTAGATGACGGTGCGCTGCTTGTTCATGACCTCGTCGTACTTCAGAACGTTCTTGCGGATCTCGAAGTTCTGGCCCTCGACCTGGGTCTGCGCGCTGCGGATGGCGCGGGTGACCATCTTGTGCTCGATCGGCACGTCGTCGGGCACCCGCAGCCGGGTCATCACGATCTCGACCATGGCCGCGTTGAACCGGCGCATGAGCTCGTCGCCGAGCGAGAGGTAGAACCGGGAGGCGCCGGGGTCGCCCTGACGGCCGGAGCGGCCGCGAAGCTGGTTGTCGATACGGCGCGACTCGTGCCGCTCGGTGCCCAGCACGTACAGGCCGCCCGCCGCCTTGACCTCCTCGGCCTCGGCCTTGGTCTGGATGCGCATCTTCTCGACCAGGCGCGGGTACTCGGCCTCGTACTCGTCCGGTGTCTCCACCGGGTCGAGGCCGCGGGAGCGCAGTTCGAGGTCTGCCTCGAACTCGGGGTTGCCGCCCAGCATGATGTCGGTACCGCGGCCCGCCATGTTGGTGGACACCGTGACCGCGCCCTTGCGGCCCGCGCGGGCCACGATGGCGGCTTCCCGGTCGTGGTGCTTGGCGTTGAGCACCTCGTGCGGCACGCCCATCTTGAGCAGCAGCTTCGCCAGGTACTCCGACTTCTCCACCGAGGTGGTGCCGATCAGCACCGGCTGGCCCTTGGCGTGCCGCTCGGCGATGTCGTCGGCGACGGCCTGGAACTTCGCGACCTCGGTCTTGTACACGAGGTCGGGGTGGTCGAGCCGCTGCGGCGGGCGGTTCGGCGGGATCGGCGTCACGCCAAGCTTGTAGATCTGGTAGAGCTCGGCCGCCTCGGTCTCGGCGGTACCGGTCATACCGGCGATCTTGTCGTACTGGCGGAAGTAGTTCTGGAGGGTGATCGTGGCCAGCGTCTGGTTCTCGGCCTTGATCTCCACACCTTCCTTGGCCTCGATGGCCTGGTGCATGCCCTCGTTGTAGCGGCGGCCCGACAGCACACGGCCGGTGAACTCGTCGACGATCAGGACCTCGCCGTCGCGGACGATGTAGTCCTTGTCCTTCTTGAACAGCTCCTTGGCCTTGAGAGCGTTGTTCAGGTACCCCACCAGCGGGGTGTTGGCCGCGTCGTAGAGGTTCTCGATGCCAAGCTGGTCCTCGATGACGGCGACGCCCTCTTCGCTGACGCCGACGGTCCGCTTGCGCTCGTCGACCTCGTAGTGCTTGTCCCGCTTCAGCATCGGGGACAGCCGGGCGAACTCCTGGTACCACCGCGAGGACTGGTCCGCGGGGCCGGAGATGATCAGCGGCGTGCGGGCCTCATCGATGAGGATGGAGTCGACCTCGTCGACGATGGCGAAGTTGTAGAACTCGCGCTGGACGCAGTCGTCCAGGCTCCAGGCCATGTTGTCGCGCAGGTAGTCGAAGCCGAACTCGTTGTTGGTGCCGTAGGTGATGTCGGAACCGTAGGCGGCGCGGCGCTGCTGCGGGGTGAGCTCGGAGAGGATCACGCCGACCTCGAGGCCGAGGAAGCGGTGCACCCGGCCCATCCACTCGGCGTCACGCTTGGCCAGATAGTCGTTGACGGTGACGACGTGGACGCCGAGACCGGACAACGCGTTGAGGTAGGCGGGGAGCACACAGGTCAGGGTCTTGCCCTCACCGGTGCGCATCTCGGCGACGGAGCCGAAGTGCAGCGCCGCACCACCCATGAGCTGCACGTCGTAGTGCCGCTGGCCGAGCACCCGCTTGGCCGCCTCACGCGCCGTGGCGAAGGCCTCGATGAGCAGGTCGTCCAGGGACTCGCCGTCGGCGTATCGTGCCTTGAACTCATCGGTCTTGGCCCGCAGCTGCGCGTCGGACAAGTTCAGGAACTCGTCCTCGATCGAGTTGATGTGGTTCGCGATCGCGCGCAGGCGCTTGAGCGTTTTGCCCTCGCCGGCGCGGAGCAGTCGGGACAGGACCATCGCTGGGTCGACCTCGCTAGTCGAAATGTGATGCGTCCGTGACGGACACCTTGCTGCCATCGTAGGCAACAGCACGGGCCGGGAACCCTGTCGGCGGCAAATACCCCAAATGCCCGGCCATCTTTGGCTGGCTGCCGCGTCCGAAACTACCAGCAACCGGGACCACAGTATTAACAGGCAAAAGTCGGCTCCGCCGGTGGAAGCCCGGCGGAGCCGACTGTGACAGTTTGTCCGACCAAGACCGGTTCGAGGATCAGGTCTGGCAGTGCGCGAGTCCTATTCGGCTGGCGAACCCTGGTCTTGGTGCCGTTGTGGGGTGGCGTCAGGCTTCTGCGAGCCGGATGACGCCGTAGTCGAATCCCTTCCTCCGGTACACCACGCTGGGCCGTCCGCTGTCGGCACAGGAGAACAGATAGAAGTCGTGTCCAACGCGCTCCATCTCGGACAGCGCCTGGTCGACCGTCATGGGCTTCGCGGGATGCTCCTTCTCCCGCGCGATACGTCCTGGTTCATAGAACTCGACGTCGTCGTAGGCCCGCTGCTGCGGGACGTCGAAGTCGTACTCGGTGCGTTCCTCGGTGAGCACTGCGACCGCGGCAGGCTCCATGGCAGCGGTGGTCTTGGCACGCCGTCCCCGTGCCCGTCCGTTGCCCCTGGTCACTCCGTGTGATGCCGCGGTGAGTCCCGCAGGCGCCGTCGCCTCGGCCACGGAGATGGGGTTATGCCGCCCATAGTGCACCCGACGCCGGTCGGCCGACTTGCGCAGCCTGGCCTCCAGCTTTGAAACCGCTCCGTCGAGCGCCGCGTAGAAGTCCGCGGCACAAGCCTCCGCTCGGATCACCGGACCGCGTCCGATGGCAGTGATCTCGACGTGCTGGCACTTCTTTGCCTGTCGCCGGTTGGGCTCGTGGTAGAGCTCCACGTCGAAGCGGATGCCTTTGCGGTCGTAGCGTTCGAGGCGGGCCATCTTCTGGCTCACATGCACCCGGTAATGATCGGGGACCTCGACGTTGCGACCCTTGACGACGATTTCCATACACGACCTCCTAGAACTGACACAGCATGAAGCCGATGTCGGCAGGATTTCCTTGGTGCGCACCGGAACGAGTGCGGTGACTGCGAGTCCTCATCCCGGCGCCAGGGTCATGGGCTGATCCCTCCTCCCTGCGTGCCGGAAGCTGCGGTTAGCGCTGCACGTTAGCCTGGCGTTCACGTGCAGAACAGCCCCCGAGGTGGGCGATGTCACATGCATACAGTCCGTAATAATTCGGGTCTCAACTGGCCCACCAGACCCGTTATTGCCATCCGAGCGGGTAGTTGACGCTTGTGAAACGTCACCCCTATGGACTAGGGCCATACGTTCCGAAGTCGGCAGGCTGTTAGCCCTCACCGTCAAGGACGGTGAGGATGACTGCGTCCTCCAACCACCCATATCCATAAAACGACCCGTCTGGAGCTATAGGTTCCGCGTTACCTGATCTTTTGCTGAGAATCCGCAGGTAGATCGACTGCCGGGAATGCGCTCGCCGTCCGCTCACGCGGTCGCAGTCAGGCTCAGCATCAGTCGCGGCGCGGCGCAGGCCGCGGTCAGCGCGGCCTGGCAGGAGGCCGCCGTGGCGCCTGTGGTGATGACGTCGTCGAGCAGCACGACCGGGTGATCGGCGGGCGGCAGCCACCTCCGCACCACCCGCACCCGCCCCGCCAGGTTGGCGCTGCGCTCCGCGGGCGTCAGGCCGACGGAGTCCCGAGCCGCCGAGTCCAGCCGGAGCAGCGGCACCGCTCGACACGGGGCGCCTTCGGCGCGAAGCGCGGCGGCGCAGTGCCGGGCCAGCCTGAGCATGTGCCGACCGCCCCTGGCGGCCGCGGTCCAGCGTCGGGAGGGCGCGGGCACCAGCCACAGCGGCCTGCCATCGCCCGCCAGGCCCAACGTCAGCAGCGCGGTGGCCAGTGCCGTGCCGAGGGCGGGTGCGAGTTCGTAGCGGTGCCGCTCCTTGTAGGCCAGCACCACGTCTCTCGGCACCCCGGAGTATCCGGCCAGCGCGTAGCCCGGCATGTCGGTGGCGAACACCGGCCTTCGTACCGGGAACAACGCCCCGAACAGCAGCAGGCAGTCCTGGCACAGCGCGCCGCCACCCGAACCGCAGCCTGCGCAGTCCACGGGCAGGACGAGGTCCAGCAGTGAGCCGACCGGCTCGGCAGGTGAGAGCACCCCGCCAGCGTGCCGGCGTCCCCTGACAAAACCGGCGAACAGGGCTTGTTCCGCGGGGTGGTGTCAACCGGGGTAGATCGGGATGACCGGGGTGCCCGCGCTGGGGCTCTGGCGGTGCTGCTGCCAGATGGACACCCCGGAGTTCTCCGCCGTCCACAACCCGTTGCCGTCGGCGACCACGGTGGGCAGGCCACCGGGAGCGGCCGCGATGGCACGCAATCCCGGGGTGAGGTTGGTGTTCGGGTAGTCCTCCTGCTGGAAGCCGTCGACGGAGGTCTTGAGCACCAGCTGCGGGCCTCCGGTTGCGGCGACGACCAGCGAGTCGGGGCCCTGCCAGTCGAGGTCCGCGGCGTTCTTGCCCAGGCTGGACGGCAGCAGCACCGTGGTGTTGATGATGGTCATCTCGCCCCCACGTTCGGCGAGGGCGCCCACCACCAGCGAACCGCCCGCCACCGCGGCCACCCGGACGCCGTCCCTGGACAGCCTGAGGTTGGTGATCCGGCCGAACCTGGCCAGTTCGGTGGCCACGACCGGGCGTGCCGTCCAGCTCTCACCGTTGCCAACGCGCAGCGCGCGGATCACCCGGCTGCCGTCGGCGACCGTCCACACCTCGCCCGCGCCCTGCATCCAGGTCGGCCTGGTCAGCGTGAGCGGGCGCCTGCCGCCGAGGTCGACCGGCCGCAGCGACCGAGAGTCGTTGCCAACGTGGAGTGCGAGGTTGCCGCCGTTCTCGGCGACCACGGCGAGACCGGTGCCCTCGGTGGCCGCCCCCGCGCTGACCACTCGCAGTTCGCCGGTGCCCGGTGGACCGGGCACCGCGCTCGAGTCCTTCATCAGCAGCAGCCGGTTGCCGGTGGCGATCAGGCCGGAGTCGGAGGTGGGGGTGTTCGCCTTCACCAGGTCCTCGAACTCGGTGGCCCTGCCGTCCAGCCACTTGTCGCGGTCCCGGGTCAACCGGATCGCGCCGGTGCTCACCGGCTGCAGGGACAACACCACCTGCGCCACGATCAGCGTCTGGTCGCCGGAGGGCACGGCGTTCATGTTCGCCAGGTCGACGACCAATGCGCCGTCGGAGTCCTGGCTGGGGTTGTTGCCCAGCTGGGTGGTCTTGGGCAGCGCCGAGAAGGCCGCACCCTCCAACGCCTCGGAGGGGCCGGCCAGCAGCAGCTCGATCACCTGCTCGGCCAGGTTCTGCCCGTGCTTGGGCAGGTAGCGGACGTCGGGGGTCAGGCCGTCCCTCGCGGGTTTGGCGAAGTACAGCCGAACCGCCTGGTAGGTCTCCAGGAACTGGTCCCGGCTGACCACCACCCCCGGCGGCAGTTCGTCGATCCGCCACTGGCGGGTCTCCCGCTCCTTCACCAGTTGCAGGGTGAAGGCATGCTCACCGGCCTCCGGCACGAAGGACTGGTCCTCGGTGTTGATCCGGCCCAGCTTGTTGGCCCTGACCTGCACGGAGACCGAGGTCAGGTGCTCGATGTTGCCGGTTCCGCTGGGATAGACGGTGTTGAAGTCACCCACCACGGTCAACGAGGGCTTGTCGTCCCAGCGGCTGTCCGCGGCGCTGGTCATGTACATCCGCGCCGCGCGGTGGTCGTCGGTGGGATCGGCGCTGGCCTGGATGAACCGCCTGGACAGGTCCAGCGGGTCGATGTCCTGGGGAGGGGAGGCCAGGGCCGAGGTGCTCGTGGTGTTCGGCCGGGTGCCCAGTGGCTTCGGCGCGGACTTCTGGGGGATGGCCGCGCAGCCGACCGAGATCAGCACGCAGGCCAGCACGATGGAGGTGATCACGACTCGCGAGATGGATTTCACGCCTGCCCCCTGTCCGCGTCCCCGGCTGTCGTCGCCCTGCTGCCCACGTCTCCGAGAGTCGTCGCGTGGCTGCCCGCATCCGCCCGCGGCTCGTCGGCCGCAGGCTGCTCGGCAGCCACCGGCTGCGTGCCGTTGGGCGACTCCTCCTCGCTGGTCCACTTCGGGACCACAGCGGCCTCGGCGGGCTCGTGGGCGGGCCGGTGCAGCGGGATCGACTCGGGCGGCGGCAGCGCCAGCGGGCTGTCCCGCAGTTCGATGTCCTGCCGCCTCGGCAGCGTCAACCGGAAGCAGGCGCCAAGGCCCGGCTTGCCCCACGCCTGCAGCCAGCCCCCGTGCAGCCTGGTGTCCTCCAGGCTGATCGCCAGGCCGAGCCCGGTGCCGCCGGTGCGGCGGTTGCGGGATGGGTCGGCCCGCCAGAAGCGGTTGAAGACCAACTCGTCCTCGCCGGGGCGCAGGCCGACGCCGCGGTCCCGCACGGTCACCGCCACGGCTTCGCTGTTCGCGGCCATCCGCAGTGTCACCGGCAGGCCCTCGCTGTGGTCGACAGCGTTGGCCAGCAGGTTGCGCAGCACCCGCTCGACGCGGCGGGAGTCCAGCTCGACGATCACCTCGTAGTCGGGCATCAGCACCTCGACCTCGGTGTTCGCCTCCTGCGCGATGGCGCGCACCGAGTCGACGGCGCGCTGGGCGACCCCGCGGACGTCGATGGGCTCCGCGGCGAGGTCGGCGACTCCGGCGTCCAGGCGGGAGATCTCCAGCAGGTCGGCGAGCAGGTCCTCGAACCGGTCCAACTCGTCCACCAGCAGCTCGGAGGAGCGGGCCAAGCCGGGCGGGAACTCCTCGCGGGATGCGTGCAGCACGTCCGCGGCCATCCGCACGGTGGTCAGCGGGGTGCGCAGCTCGTGGCTGACGTCGGAGGTGAACCTGCGCTGGAGCTGCCCGAACTCCTCGAGCTGGACGATCTGCTTCTGGATGCTCTCGGCCATCTCGTTGAAGGACTCGGCCAGTCTGGCGACATCGTCCTCACCCACCACCGACATGCGCTCGTCGAGTTGGCCGTCGGCGAACCGCACGGCCACCTCGGCGGCCTGCCGCACCGGTCTGACCACCTGCCGGATGACCAGGTTGGTGATGCCCGCCAACAGGAGCAGCAGCACGATTCCGCAGACCACCAGCGTGCTCTGCACGATCGTGAGCGTGTGCTGTTCGTCCCCGAGCGGATAGAACAGGTACAGCTGCACGGGATGCGAGGCCGTGCGGACGGGGCTGCCCCAAGCCATCAGGGTGTGCGCGCCGCCGGAGCCGATGGCCTTCGTGTCGATCATCGACGCGACCCGGCCGCCCTCCACGATGGCCCGCAGGTCGGCGTCGATCTGCCTGGTGATGTCCGGCGAGGTGGAGGGGGCGACCTTCCCATTGCCGCCCGCCCGGCCGTTGACGATCACCGCGAAGTAGGCGCCGCCGCCCTTGCCGCTGTCGTCCGGGATGCGGTTCAGGCTGGTGAGGGCACGCTTGAACTTCGCCTCCCAGCCGTCCTGGGCCGGGTCGACGCCCTCCAGCTCACGCTCGATCGTGTCGGCGGCGACCTCGGCCTGCCGCTGGGTGGTGTCGTACTTGGCCTGGATCAGCCGCTCGGTGATCTGGGTCTGCAGCACGACGCCGAGCACGAAGACCACCGAGGAGGACAGCGCCAGCGTGCTGATCACGACCCGCAGCTGCAACGAGTGGTTCCACTGCACGCCAAAGGCCACCCAGCCGTTCTTGGCCTGGGTGGACAATCGCACCAGGCCCTGCCGGATGCGTGCACGACAGCGACCGAGAAATCCCACCGTCAAACCCTCACCAGTGTCCCGAATCGGATGTTCGTTGCCGCTATCGGCGGATCCGGGTTTCCGCTGGGCGTGCCGGTGCAAGGCCCCGTACCAGGTTGTACTTGGGTCTTTCACCGGTGCGTCCAGCGGGAAGCTGGGCCGTCGAGAGTGGTGACGAATTTCCGACTCGGGACACTACAGCGTCAGATGCGGACGATTCTCGCCCATGGCTGTCTCGGTCAGTTCACGGCGGTCCCGCTTTGTAGCCGACACCGCGCACCGTGAGAACGACCTCGGGGTGCTCGGGGTCGCGCTCGACCTTCGACCGCAGGCGCTGGACGTGCACGTTCACCAGTCTGGTGTCGGCGGCGTGCCGGTAGCCCCACACCTGCTCAAGCAGCACCTCGCGGGTGAACACCTGACGCGGCTTGCGCGCCAGCGCCACCAGCAGGTCGAACTCCAGCGGCGTCAGCTGGATGTTCTTGCCCTCCCGGAGCACCTCGTGGCCGGGGACGTCGATGGTGAGATCACCGATCGTGAGCGTCTCCGCCGGTTCGGCGTCGGTACGGCGCAGCCGCGCCCGGACCCTGGCGACCAGTTCCTTCGGCTTGAACGGCTTGACGACGTAGTCGTCGGCCCCGGACTCCAGCCCGAGCACGATGTCGACGGTGTCACTCTTGGCCGTCAACATCACGATCGGTACGCCCGACTCACCCCGGATCGCCTTGCATACATCGATGCCGTTCATCCCCGGCAGCATCAGATCGAGCAGAATGAGGTCCGGCTTCAGTTCCCGCACCGCGGGAAGCGCCCTGGTTCCGTCCGCCACCACCGCGGTGTCGAACCCCTCGTTACGCAGCACGATCGTCAGCATCTCGGCGAGCGCCGGATCGTCGTCCACCACAAGCACGCGTGCCTTCATGCTCAACATCGTCCCACTACCCATCGCTTGTGCGCGCGCCACCCGCTGATCAAAGGCCGAAATCGACAGATCGAGTCGTTGCCGCGCTATCTCCCGCCTGGCCACCGCGCTCTCCTCGCTGTTGTTTGCGGCGGTTGTTCATATTTGCCCAACCCCACGGGGAACCCCGACCTCCGCGTCGTCCGGCTCGCGATCGCACGACACATGCCCTGGAGGAGACTCACCCCGTTCACCCCAGTAATAACCCAGAGCGATTAATGCGTTACGATGTAGACGGTTTCAATTTGGTTTACCGCGGCAGAGCAGCGACGATTTCGCCCGCCGCGACCTTCTTCTCGCCATTCACCGTCAGCCACGGAGACAGCCACTGACCTGCGGCAAGCTGCTCGTACACAGCCGCACAGCGGTCCTGCAAACCACTGTCTGTTTCGAATCGGTCACGAATACGGTCGGCCTCCGTATTCTCCCGGTGCTCGGCCCGCTCCGCCGCCAGCTGAACAGGCACCCGCAGCAGGAGCTGGAGATCGGGCACCGGCAAAGCGAAACGCCGGATTTCGAGCTGGTAGAGCCATGCGACGAAATCCCCGTCGGCGTTCTGGTGCAGGCGGGCCGCCCCATAGGCGGCGTTGGACGCGATGTAGCGGTCGAGCAGAACAACGTCGTGGCTCTCGAGTGCGGCCAGCAACTCCTCGCCCGCGCCCCTCCGGTCCAGTGCGTAAAGGGCGGCCATCCCATAAACCGAATCCCCGAGGTCGCCGTGCCCGCCGTCCAGCGCCTCCCGGAGCAGGTCCGCGTGGATGTCCCTGCCGTACCGCGGAAAGGCCAGCTGCCCCACGGTCCGCCCCTGGTCGTGCAACTCCTTGCTGAGCGCGTCGGCCAGCGTCCGCTTCCCCGCGCCGTCCAGGCCCTCGATGACCACCAGTTTGCCCACGCCTCACCGTAACGGAGTAGCTGGTAACAGCTCTACGTGGAGCCAGGCTCATGCGTGGACAGAACAGCCGCCTTCTTACGCGGATCGGGTGACGTCCGCCCGAAAAGAGGCGAATCGCCGCACCCGTGTGGGTGCGGCGATTCGGGTGGTTCAGGTGCGGATCAGTAGCGGTAGTGGTCGGGCTTGAAGGGGCCCTCCACGTCGACGCCGATGTACTCGGCCTGGTCCTTGGACAGCTTGGTGAGCTCGCCGCCCAGCGCCTGGAGGTGGATCAGGGCGACCTTCTCGTCCAGCTTCTTGGGCAGGCGGAAGACTTCCTTGTCGTACTTCTTGTAGTTCTGGAACAGCTCGATCTGGGCGATCACCTGGTTGGAGAAGCTGTTCGACATGACGAAGCTGGGGTGGCCGGTGGCGTTGCCCAGGTTCAGCAGCCTGCCCTCGGACAGCACGATGATGGAGTGCCCGTCGGGGAAGACCCACTCGTCGACCTGCGGCTTGATGTTGATCCGGCGGATGCCGGGGTAGCGGGCCAGGCCCGCCATGTCCAGCTCGTTGTCGAAGTGGCCGATGTTGCCCACGATCGCCTGGTGCTTCATCCGCGCCATGTGGTCGACCATCACGACGTCCTTGTTGCCCGTCGTGGTGATCACGATGTCGGCCCGGCCCAGCACGTTCTCCAGGGTCGCGACCTCGTAGCCGTCCATCGCGGCCTGCAGGGCGCAGATCGGGTCGATTTCCGTGACGACCACCCTGGCGCCCTGTCCGCGCAGCGACTCCGCGGCACCCTTGCCGACATCACCGTAGCCGCAGACCACGGCGACCTTGCCGCCCATCAGCACGTCGGTGCCGCGGTTGATGCCGTCGATCAGCGAGTGCCGGATGCCATAGCGGTTGTCGAACTTGCTCTTGGTGACCGCGTCGTTGACGTTGATCGCCGGGAACAGCAGCTCCTTGGCGGCGGCCAGCTGGTACAGGCGCAGCACGCCGGTGGTGGTCTCCTCGGTGACGCCGTGGATGCCCTCACCGATCTTGGTCCACTTGCCGGTGTCGGCAGCCAGCGAGGCCTGCAGCAGCTCCAGGAAGACGTTCCACTCCTCGGAGTTGTCCTCGTCGGTGGCGGGCACGACGCCTGCCTTCTCGTATTCGGTGCCCTTGTGCACGAGCATGGTGGCATCGCCACCGTCGTCCAGGATCATGTTGGGGCCCTGGCCCTCCGGCCAGGTCAGCATCTGCTCGGTGCACCACCAGTACTCCGGCAGCGTCTCGCCCTTCCAGGCGAAACAGGGGACGCCCTTGGGCTCATCCTCGGTGCCGTGCGGGCCGACGACGACCGCGGCGGCGGCGTGGTCCTGGGTGGAAAAGATGTTGCAGGAGGCCCAGCGGACCTCCGCGCCGAGCGACACCAGCGTCTCGATCAACACCGCGGTCTGCACCGTCATGTGCAGCGAACCCGACACCCGCGCGCCGCGCAGCGGGTAGACCTCGGCGTACTCCCGGCGCAGCGCCATCAAACCGGGCATCTCGTGCTCGGCGAGCCGGATCTCCTTGCGACCGAACTCGGCCAGCGACAAGTCGGCGACGGCGAAGTCGATTCCGTTGCGGTTCTGCAGCCTCGCCTCGACGATGCTCGCGGTCATCACGCAGCTCCTGTCCTATCCCCGGCCATGTCCCGGCACGATCCACGCCGGTGTCTCACCGGCGCCCAACTGAACCCTACCGTTGCACGATCGGCGCGTGAGGAGCGCAAGAAATCGGTATGAGCCACGACTCAGAGGGCAATCTCGTGGTGCTCGGATGAACCCCGGCGGACGAATCGAGCGTTGATATCAATGGGTGAGGCGGGCCGGTCAGGACCCTGATGACCTGGACGCATCACGCAATGTCCACAATTGGAGATCATTCCTCACGACTAGTGATGCCGAAGGAGCACTGTGTCGACGCCTCTGAGCCCGGCCGGGCTGCTGGCCGGACCGGACACCCGGGTCGTCGAGTTGCGCGTGCACGGCATCCTCGGCACCTCCGGGGAGCAGCTGACCGATTCCGTGGTCGCGGTGGACGTGGCGGGCGACGGCGTCGGCCGCATCGTGCGGCCCGCCGACCGGCTACGCCGTCCGGCCACCGGCCCGGTGCTGTACGCGGCGGGGCGACCGGTCTCGCGGATCGTGGAGGGCTACCTGTGGGGCCGCATGACCTCGGGCGGCTTCGCCAAGTCCATCTGGGCGCTGCTGTTCCCGTTCTCGCTGGCCAACGTCGCGCACTGGATGCTGCCGAAGGCGGTCTCCCCCGGGCTCTCAGCGGTCCTGCGTGCGCTGCTGCGGCTGGTCGCCCTGTTGCTCACGCTGCTGTTCGTCACCCAGCTAGGGGTGGTGAGCATGGATCTGCTGGCCACCCAGTGCCTTTCGCCCGGTTCGGACTGCCTGTCCATGGCGCCGGGCTGGGTGCGTACGTCTGATCTTGCCCGCAACCTCGTCGGTCTCGCGCCGGTCGCGTTGGCCATCCTGGTCATGCACCGCATCTCCACCGTCGAGTGGAAGGTCGGCGCGCCGTCCAGGGACACCGCGACCACGCCGCTGGCCGAGTTGCCGGGGTCGGGCGTGATCGCCGACCCGGACACGCCGGGTCTGCGTGATCTGCACACCACGGCCGCGTTGCTGACCACCGCGCTGCTCGCCCTCGGCGGACCGGTCCTCCCCGCTGACCCCGGGACGGCCACGCTGTGGTGGATCTGCGTCGGGCTGCTGATCGGCGTGGTGCTGACCGTGCTGCTGCTGGACGATCCGACCGGCCGCTCGCCGCACAGGCGGCTGCTGTTGAGCAGGTCTGCCCGGCTGTTGCTGCTCAGCCTCGGCGCCGCCGGACTGGCCAGCGTGATCACCCTGACCGAGCCCGGCGCGGGTCCGCTGCCGGGTTCGGACCCCACGCTGGCGGCGGTCGGCGGGCTGCTCGCGGTGTGCTGCCTGCTGATCGGCTTCCTGCTCATTCCGGCGGCAGTGCTCGCCAGGCAGCCTGGTCTGCCGCGGGCCCTGCGTCCCTGGGCGGGCGGCTGGCTCGCGGCTCCGCTGCTGGTGCTGGCAGGCATGCTGGGCGGCGGCTTCGGCGCCGGGCTGGCGGTCACCGTGCGGCAGGCCGTCGACGACAGCTTGGTGCTGCCCGCGGCCTATCGCTGGGTCGCCCTGCTGTGGGGCGCGAGCACCGTGCTGTGGGCGGCGCTGCTGATCCCGCTGGTGGCCGTCCTGCTGCTGACGCGGTTCGTCGCCCGCCGCCGCGGCCGGTTCGTCCCGCCGGAGCTTCGGCTCCTGCACGGCGACAACGACGCCGACGCACAGCGCGCCGCGAACGCCTGGTGGCGGGCGGGCCTGCAACGGGGACACGTGCACCACGCGGTGGTGGTGATCGCCGGAACGCTGGGCACCGGTGCGCTGGTCGCGGTCGTCTGCTGGGTGGCGGGCGTGCGGCTGCCGGGGTGGAGCAGCGCGCTGTGGGCGCTGGGTATCGCGACGCTGACCGGCGCCGCGGCCGCGGTGCTGCGCGCGGTCTACCTGGCGGCGCGGAAACCGGAGCAGGCCCGCAGGCTGGGTGTGCTGGCCGACCTCGCCTCGTTCTGGCCACGGGAGACACACCCCGCGGTGCCGCCCTGCTACGCGTTGAAGGTGATCCCCGAACTCGTCGCGCGAGTTCGCGAGCACCTGGCCAACCCGTCCACCCGCGTCGTGCTGGTCGGCGAGAGCCAGGGCAGTTTGCTCGCCGCGGTGGCCGCAGCCCGCTTGGTCGGCGAGCTTTCACCGACGGAAGTGGAGCGGCTCGGGCTGGTGACGGTGGGCTCGCAGTTGCAGTGGGCGTACGCCCGCGCGTTCCCGGCCGCGGTGCCGCACTCCTCGCTGGTCTCGCTCGCCGACGCGCTGGGCGGGCGGTGGCGGTCGCTGTGCCGGGGCACCGATCCGCTGGGCGGCGCGGTGAGCACCTGGTGGCGCCAGGTCCGCGACGGGCGACTGCTCGGCGTCGGCTTCCGCGCCGGGCTCGGCACCGAGGGCGGCGTCGGCGCCCTGCCCGCGGCGGAACGCGGACCGACCGGCGCTCTGGTCCTCGGCGGCGACCACTGGCTGCCGGACCCGCAGCACGCGCCGGTGGAGAACCACCGCTGGAACCCCGGCGTGCTTGGCCACGCGGACTATTGCTCCGACCCGGAATGGGATCGGGCCATCGCGATGGCGGCGGGCCTCACCCCAGTCCGCGGTCCCTCGCCCGAAGTGCAGCTATCCAACGGCCACGGCGCCTTCAAACTCGGCGCCCACCCCAACCCCACGGCGCAGGGCTCGTGAGGGTGCAGTTCCCGTGAGAAGGAAACTCCCCACTCACGAGCTTCAGACGGGTCTCAGTTCGCGGAGCAGTCCCAACGCGGGGGCGGGGTGGCCCGCGTCGGCGAGTAGACCCGCCGGTGCCAGGACGTAGCGGGTGTCGACGGTGATCGAGGCGTGTTTGAGCAGCGGGCGCAGTACCGGGTCCGCTTGGACGTAGTCGGCGACGGCGGCGATCTCGGTCGGGTCCGCGTGGCGGAAGACCCCGCCGGAGAGCACGAGCAGACCCGCGCCTTGAGGGCCGAGGCGGCCGTCCACCAGGCGGATGTGCCTGCGCAGGGCGATGACCGTGGCCAGCGCGGCGATGCGCATCTCCTCGGCACGCGACCGCGCGTCGGGTGGCAGCCAGTCCACTGTGGACTCTCGGAGGTCGGCGGCGGCGCGCAGGGCGGGCAGTTCGCCCTCGGTGAGCAGGCGTTCGGCCTCGGCTTCGGCGATGACGCCGGGCGCGGAGAAGCGCATGCCGAGGTCGCCTTCAACGGTGCGGCGGTCCGGCGGCAGTTCGACGGAGTGCCTGCCCGCCTGGTCGTCGGCGCCGGACACCGCAGAGTAGACGTCGGTGGTGGCGCCGCCGACGTCGACCACGAGCACCGCGCCCGCGGTCTCCTCCTCGGCAATCAGCCTGGCCAACTGGGCCACTCCGGTGAGCACCGCGTCCGGAGTCACCGTCCGGACCAATTGCCGGAAACGAGGACCGGACGAAAGTCCCTTGCCGCCGATCACGTGCCGCAGGAACATCTCCCGGATCGCGCGCCGGGCACCCGCCGGGGCGAGTTCGCCGACATCGGGCAGCACGTTCTCGGTGGCGGTCACCGTGCGTTTGGCGGCGGTCAGTAACTCGATCGCGGTATCGCGTGCCGACGCATTGCCCGCCAGGACGATCGGGCAGCGCATCCGGGCGCGGGCCAGTCGGCCCGCGTTGTGCAGCAGCACCCGCTCGTCACCGCCGTCGGTGCCGCCGACCAGCAGCAACACATCCGGCTTCGCGGCGCGCAACGCACGGATGCCCGCGCCGTCCAAGAGGCCCGCGCTGATATTCACCACCTTGGCACCCGCGGAGAGCGCCACCCGGTGGCCGGCCTCGGCGCTGATCAGTCGCTCCTGGCCGACCACGGCGAGACGAAGGCCGCCGCCCGCTGATGAGCACGCCAGAACGGGTACCCCGGTAGCGGAAAGTTCGTTAGTGACCGCAGCTATAGCGCGAAGGACCTCGGCCGGAGTGGTTGGATGCGATGCGGTGCCGATCAAGTCACCCGATGGGATGACGAGGAGGGCGGCCTTCGTCCAAGTCGACCCGACGTCGACACAGAGGATTCGATCAGCAGGCACCGGCTGAACCTAGCCGAGCCGCCCGGATCACGGTGTTGCAATGCACCTCTGTGCTGCGATGACTGCCAATTGCATCATCGCGCCAGGACTGGTAGGCGCAAACCCTGGAAATTCGGCCCTCGGCGCGCTACACCGTACGTACGGTTCAATTGCGCATTAGAGTGATGTGGCCACCGCACCACCAACTCGCCAGTACCTTGGTGTTCTTCACTAGGCAAGGAGGGCACACCATGACCCGAGACTCGTCAAACGTGGTCCCGGAGCCCGATGATGTAAAGGATTGGGATGCTCGGGCGGCAAGGGCGGTGGAGGCGTGGGAGCTGGGCCGCCAGACGATGCAGCCGAAGCCGGAGCGCCCGGTACCCATGTCGAGATTGGCAGCTCGCCACAAGGCCTGAGCTACCTGGGTACCTATACCCCGCTGTACCGCGCGCAGCATGAACGCCGCTTCTCACGACAGGCCATGATCCGCCGGTACGGGCAGCGGCATGACTGCAATCTGGTGGTCATGATCGATCAGATCACACCGGAAAGCATCTCACTGTTCGCTGAACTCATGCACGATGTTCGGCCCCATCAGGACCTGCATCTGTTGCTGTGCTCGCCGGGCGGCGACGGGGAAGCCGCCGTCCGGCTGGCCAGGATGGCCCAGGCGTCCTGCCGTCGCTTCGTCGTCCTCGTTCCCGAGGCGGCCAAGAGCGCGGCGACCATCCTGGCCTTGGGCGCACACGAGATCGTCATGGGCTTCACCTCCGACCTGGGGCCCATCGACCCGCAGGTCCTCGTCGCCGAGCGAGGCTATGTCAGCGCGAAGGACCTGATCGCGGCCGTCGACCGGGCACTGGACGAGGTCGCCAAACGCCCGGACACCTATCCCATGCACGTCGCGATGCTGGCGGGCATCGACATGACCACCGTCCAGTTCGCCCGTTCCGCGCTGTCCGAGATCGGCGACCTCGCCAAGAAGGCCGTGGGCAGCAACCCGGAACGGGCGTCCGCCGAGGTCGTCCGGTTGTGTAGGCAGATCGCGAAACCGCTGATCCACGCGCCGCACTCGCATGCGGCGGTGATCGGACCGGAGGAGGCCGCCGAGGCAGGCCTGCCGGTGCGCACGATGAGCCCGCAGGAGGACCACTGGCGGGAGATCTGGGCGCTGTGGACGTGTTACTTCGCGCTGGGCCCGATCTCGCTGCTCTCGGTGTACGAGGGCGAGCGGGCCTCGCAGGTACGGATCATGAAGCCGCAGCGGGCGGGCGGGTCCGCGCTGGGCATGCCTGGTTCAGATGCGAGTCCCATGTGAGATCGGCGTTCCGATCAGGTTGAGTCTGCTGCGCTGCTCCATCACGCGCCGCATCTTGTGCTGCCGGATCAGCTCCCGCAGCGCGGTCTCGATGGCGACCTGCTTGTTGGCGGTTCCGGCCAGTCGGCTGGCCTCGGCCAGCAGCACTCCGTCGATGTCGAGATGAACGCGCACGTCATACCCTCCGTGTGATCGCGGATGCCCCGAGGCGACGCCGCCGTGAGAAGATGATCACGGACCGAGGTCGCCGGGCTCCTCTGTGTGACACCGCAACGAGCATGCGTGACCGCACGCGCCGATGCAGTTGCATGTGCGACGAACGGTTGACGGCGGGCGCCGAAAGACATTCGGAACTGCCCAGGTGCCGAAATTCCACGCCGCCGACCGGTGAATACCGTGCGACCAACGGCCGAATTCCGCTCAACGGCAGACCAGCCGCTGGTAGCCGTCCAGCAGGCGTTCGGTCTCGGCTCGGTCGGCGCGCGGCAGGTCAAGCGCGATGCGCTGCACGCCAAGATCCGCCAGCTGCTCCACGATCGACGGAGCCGGTTCCACCGCCACCACGGTGACCGGCGGCGCGGGTCGCCGGTACCGCTGCGCCACCCGGCGCAGCCGCGCCACCCCGGCGATCAGCCGCCCGATACCACCTGTGTACAGCGGCATCCAGCCGTCGGCGTACTCCACGACCCGCTGGTAGACGTGCCGCCCCGAGCCGCCGAGCAGGATCGGCGGATGCGGCTGTTGGGCGGGACGCGGGCCGGAGCGCAGCGGGCGGAACCGCACGTGCTCACCGTGGAACTCCGCCTCCTCGGCCTGCCAGATCCGCTTCATGGCCAGCACCCGCTCGGCGAGCACCGCGGCCGACTCGCCGGGGTGCACGCCGTGGTTGCGCTGGGCCTCGGGGATCGAGCCGGTGCCGACGCCGAGCAGCAGCCTGCCCCCGGACAGCCGGTCCAGGGTCGCGGTGGCCTTGGCGGTGGTGATCGCGTCCCGCTGCGCGAGTTGCAGCACCGAGGTGCCCAGCCGCAGCCTGCTGGTCGCCGCCGCGGCGAAGGACAGCAGCACCAGCGGATCGGGCAGGTCGGCATACCGGTGCCAGCGGTCGGAGCCGTTGGGTCTGGCGTGCACCGGCACATGGCTGTGCTCACCGACGAACAGCGATTCGAAGCCGCGCTGTTCCAGCGCCACCGCCAGTTCGCCGGGCGCGATGCCCGCCCCGTCCATCATCGTCGAGACACCGAAGTGCACCGAACCTCCCTCACCGGCAGCGCCCTCCACCGTAGGGCGGCGCCGCCGGTGACGGCTACGAGCGCACGTCGTGCGGGCTAGGCGCGCATGCGGCCGACGATGCCGGTGTCGTAGTCCCCGCCGATGAACTCGGCGTTGTCCAGCAGTTCGGCGTGGAAGGCCAGGTTGCACTTGGGTCCGGTGATGGTGAACCCGGCAACGGCGGCGCGGGCGCGCTCCAGCGCCTGCGCTCGGTCGGCGCCGTGCACCACCAGCTTGGCCATCAGCGAGTCGTAGGCGGGCGTGACCTTGGTGCCCGCGGCGTAGCCCGAGTCGACCCGCACACCCTCGCCGGACGGCTCGGTCCACTCGCTGACCGCGCCGGGGCCGGGCAGGAAGCGCTTGGGGTCCTCGGCGTTGACGCGCAACTCGATGGCGTGGCCGGTCGCGGACAACGCCGCCGGGTCGAAACCGGGGTCCTCGCCCGCCGCGACCCGAAGCTGGGCCTCGACAAGGTCGACACCGAAGATCGCCTCGGTGATGGGGTGCTCGACCTGGAGGCGGGTGTTCATCTCCAGGAAGAAGAACTCCTTGGTGGCGGGGTCGAGCAGGAACTCCACGGTGCCCGCGTTGCGGTACGACACGGTCTCGGCGGCCTTGATCGCGGCGGCGCACATCGCCTCACGCAGCACGGCGTCCACGGCGGGCGACGGGGTCTCCTCCGCCACCTTCTGGTTGCGCCGCTGCACCGAGCAGTCCCGCTCGCCGAGGGCGATGACCGTGCCGTCGGCCAGGCCGAGCACCTGCACCTCGACGTGCCGCACCCGAGGGAAGTAGCGCTCGATGAACACCCTCGAGTCGCCGAAGAGCCGTCCGGCGAAACCGGTGACCTTGTCGTACTCGGCGCGCAGCGCGTCGAGATCGTTGGCCACCGCCATGCCCATGCCGCCGCCACCGGCCGCGGCCTTGATCATGACCGGGAAGCCGATCCGCTCCGCCTCCGCCACCGCTTCGTCCGCGGTGGACACGGCATCGGGCGAGCCGGGGGCGACCGGGACACCGGCGGCGGCCATGGCGGCGCGGGCGGCGACCTTGTCGCCCATCGCGGCGATCGCTTCGGCGGGCGGGCCGACCCAGATCAGGCCGGCGTCGGAGACGGCGCGGGCGAAGTCGGCGTTTTCCGACAGGAAGCCGTAGCCGGGGTGGATCGCGGCGGCGCCGGACTCCTTGGCCGCGGCCAGCACCCGCTCGGCGTTGCGGTAGGACTCGGCGACGGGCGCCGGTCCGAGCAGCACGGCCTGGTCGGCCTCGGTCACGAAGGGCAGGTCGGCGTCGACGTCGGAGTGGACGGCGACGCCGCGGATGCCGAGGCGCCGCGCGGTTCGCAGCACCCTGCGGGCGATCTCACCACGGTTGGCGACGAGAACTGAGTCAATCACGGCTGGAACCTTACCCAGCGCCGGTTTGCCCGGTGATGAGCGACTTCAGCCAAAAAACTGGGGGCGTCCCGTCATCGGAACGCCCCCAGCTTGCGATCACACCGTCAGCCGACCGGCACGTCGACCGGGTCGGGCTTCTCGCCGCGCTCCGCCTTGCCCAGCACGGAGTGCCGCCAGCCGTACAGGAAGTACACCCCGAGGCCGATGGCCAGCCAGATCAGCAGCCGGATCCAGGTCCACGCCGCCAGGTTCACCATCAGCCACAGGCAGCTCAGGATCGCCAGGATCGGGATCAGCGGCACCAGCGGCACCCTGAACCCGCGCGGCAGGTCCGGACGACGCTTGCGCAGGATGATCACACCCGCGGAGACCAGGATGAACGCCAGCAGCGTTCCGCCGTTGACCATCTCGGCGAGGTCCTCGAAGGGCACCACGCCCGCGGCCAGCGTGACCAGGATGCCGACGATCACGGTGAGCCGGACCGGCGTGCCGCGACTGCCGGTCTTGGCCAGCCAGCGCGGGGCGAGGCCGTCGCGGGCCATGGCGAAGCCGACCCGGTTCTGGCCGAGCAGCATCACCATGACGACCGTGGTCAGACCGGCCAAGGCACCGATGGAGATGACCGTGGCGGCCCAGTTCACGCCGTTCAGCGCGAAGGCGGTGGCCAGCGTGGGCGTGGTGCCGTCGGGCTTGGTCTGAAGCTGGGTGTAGTTGCTCATGCCGGTAAGCACCAGCGCGACCGCGACGTAGAGCACGGTCACGATGGCCAGCGAGCCGAGGATGCCGCGCGGCGCGTCCTTGCTGGGATTCTTGGTCTCCTCAGCGGTGGTGGCCACCACGTCGAAGCCGATGAACGAGAAGAACACCAGCGAGGCGCCTGCCAGCACACCGAAGAGGCCGAAGGTGCTACTGGTCGAGCCCAGCATCAGCGACAGCAGCGACTGGTCGAGCCCGCTGCCGCCGGTGGTTCCGCCGGAGGTGGCCTCCGGGATGAACGGGGTGTAGTTGCTCGGCACGATGTAGGCCGCGCCGACCACGACCACTAGCAGCACCACGCCGACCTTGATCGCGGTGATGACCTGGCTGACCAGCGAGGACACCTTGGTGCCGATGATCAGCAGGGTGGACAGCGCCACGATCAGCAGCATCGCGCCCCAGTCGACGGTGATACCGCCGAGTTGGAATGTCACCGTCATCTTGGAGCCGGTCAGCGAGATGACCTCGGCCAGGTAGGCCGACCACCCCTTGGCCACCACCGAGGCGGCCAGCGCGAACTCCAGGATCAGGTCCCAGCCGATGATCCAGGCCACGAACTCGCCGAAAGTGGCATAGGAGTAGGTGTAGGCGCTGCCCGCGACCGGCACGGTCGAGGCGAACTCCGCATAGCAGAGCGCGGCGAACCCGCAGGCCACCGCGGCGATCACGAAGGACAGCGAGACCGCGGGGCCCGCCGTGTTACCGGCGACGTTCGCGGTCAGTGTGAAGATACCGGCGCCGATGCAGACAGCGATGCCGAAGACGATCAGATCCCAGGCACTCAGATCCTTGCGTAGCCTGGTGTCCGGTTCGTCCGTGTCGGCGATGGACTGCTCCACCGTCTTGGTGCGCCAAAGTCCGTTCCCTGGCAAAGCCCCTCCCGCGTATTGCAGTGAAAACTCGGCCTCGTGAGCCCCGAGGGGTTGCGTTGTGGACCCCTTTATCGTGATCGCCCCACGTGGTCGACGTCACGGGCACAGTAGTCGCGAACGACTGTAAGGAAAGCCCGTTCCACATAACGGTTCGTGATCGACTGTCCAATCAGGTGATTTAACCGGAACCAATGCGTTACTTGTCCGTTTTCGGACGTGCATGACAAACGCGGGTCCGTTCCGGTGCTCAGATCACCCGAGAAGAGCAGCGATCTCGGGAACTATTTCACCGCGGCGCGGTCAAGGTCAGGCTCCAGATAGATCAATTTCGCCGCCGGGACCTTACTGCGGACGCGCAGCTCGGCGTCGTCGATGGCCTGCGCGATCTGGTCCAGCTCCAGACCGGGCACCATCGCGATCTTCGCCGCGATCAGCAGTTCGTCGGGGCCGAGGTACTGGGTGCGGATGTGGATCACGCGGTCGACCTTGCCGCACTCCAGCTCGGCGACGATGGTGTCCTGCACCTTCGGGTCGGCGCCTTCGCCGATGAGCAGGCTTTTCATCTCGATGATCAGAATGATCGCGATGACGCCCAGCAGCACGCCGATGCTGATGGTGCCGATCGCGTCCCACACCGCGTCGCCGGTGAGCACGCTGAGCCCGACGCCGAACAGCGCCAGCACCAGGCCGAACAGGGCGCCCGCGTCCTCCAGCAACACCACCGGCAGCTCAGGGGTCTTGGACTGGCGGATGAACTGCCACCAGGTGGCGTCGCCCTTGACCAGCCTGGATTCCTTGATGGCGGTGTGGAAGCTGTAGGTCTCCAGCCCGATCGCCACCACCAGGATGACCACCGCGACCAACGGTGAGGTCAGCGGCTCATGCGACTCCAGCTTGTGGATGCCCTCGTACAGGGCGAACACGGAGCCGAGGCTGAACAGCAGCAGCGCCACCACGAACGAGTAGAAGTAGCGGTAGCGGCCGTAACCGAACTGGTGCAGCTGCGAGGGTTCCCGCCGCGCCGCCCGCTGCCCCCAGAGCAGCAGGCCCTGGTTGGAGGTGTCGGCCACCGAGTGCACCGACTCGGCGAGCATCGACGACGATCCCGTGATCAGGAACCCGACGAACTTGGCGATGGCGATGCCCGCATTGGCGAACAATGCCGCCAGAATCGCCTTGGTTCCGCCTCCTGCTGCCACGACCCCTCCGAACGTTCAGTGCACCGAGTCGGCAAAACCATGCCAGACGGCGCGGCACTCCGCGCGCACTACCCGGCAAATGTGCTTAGAGTCCCGTTGCGGCTCTGAAGACCTGGGCCGGGGAGTCGACGCCGCTGGGACGCACCGTGACCGGTGGATCACCGGCCGCGACCCACACGGAGTTCCCGCGCTTCAGCGAGATCCGCTGCTCGTCGGCCGCCGAGCACTCCACGGCCCCGGAGGTGCAGAGCAGGATCTGCGGACCGCCCGCGGGCAGCCGCACCTCGGCCGTGGCATCGCCGTCGAGCGGAAAGTCCAGGCGGGACAGCGTGAAGTCGGGCGCGGGGGTGCGGTATTCGGTGAGGTACTCGGCGACCAGCTCACCACGCAGCACCGGCATGTCGCCGCAGCT
Organism: Actinorectispora metalli; assembly: GCF_056323685.1. Classification (NCBI taxonomy): domain Bacteria; kingdom Bacillati; phylum Actinomycetota; class Actinomycetes; order Pseudonocardiales; family Pseudonocardiaceae; genus Actinorectispora; species Actinorectispora metalli. The sequence goes on along the minus strand of NZ_JBREYE010000001.1, from coordinate 3,134,810 downwards.
GAAGTCCAGCACCCGCAGTAACTCCGGAACGTCCACGTACTTCGGGGTCAGACCGCCTCGCAACACGTTGTCGGAGTTGGCCATGATCTCGATTCCGCTGCCGTGCAGGTAGGCATGCAGGTTGCCCGCGGGCAGGTAGATCGCCTCGCCGGGCGCCAACACCAGGCGGTTGAGCAGCAACGCGGCCAGCACACCAGCGTCACCGGGGTAGTTCTCCGCGAGCTCCAGCGTGGTGCGGCACTCCAGCGAGAACGGCCCGCGCAGCCTGCAGTGCTCGACACAGCCCTCCAGCAGCCGGGGGATCAACTGCTCCAGTGCGGGCTGCGGCAACGTGATCCAGGTAGTGAACAACGCCCGCAGGCCTTCCGGGTCGGGCTGCTTGGCCAACAACTCGACGTAGGCGGCGAGTTCCGGAACCGCCAGCGACTCCAGCAGTTCCACGGTGCGGTGCGCGTCCCGGAAGCCCGCGAGGGCGTGGAACTCGGTGAGCGCGCAGATCAGCTCGGGCTTGTGGTTGGGGTCCTTGTAGTTGCGGTTTCCCGCGTCGATGGGAACCCCGGCAGCCTCTTCCCTGGCATAGCCCTGGGCGGCCTGCTCCAGCGAGGGGTGGGCCTGCAGGCTCAGCGGCTCCTCGGAGGCCAGCACCTTGAGCAGGAACGGCAGGGTGTCGCCCCAACGCTGCACGCCCGCGGAACCAAGCTGCCCCGCCGGGTCCTGCTTGAGCACCTCGGCGAGCGAGGGTTCGGTGCCGTCGGCACGCAGCAGCACCGAAGGGTCCGCGGGATGGGCGCCGAGCCACAGCTCGGCCTCGGGATGCGGTGCGGGCACCGGGCGACCGAGCAGCTCAGCGATGATGTGCCGCGAACCCCAGGCATACGGGCGCACCGCATTTCGCAGCAGCTCCACAATCAGCTCCCGATTCCTCTTCCGCACTAGGCGCGATCCGCCGGCCGCCGCCTGCCCCGAAAGCCGGTGCGATGCAAACCTTTGGCGCCGCGTTGATCCTCACCCTAGCGCCGATGCCCGACGCCGTGGCCAACGCCCGTTAACCGTTGGCCGGTGCGGGAGCGAGCAGTCCGGGTCCGCCCAGCAGGCCCGTCGCCAGCCCCAGGTACACGGCGGCGAGGTCGAAGCGCAGGTTCAGCAGCGCGGCGAGCAGGGCGACGTCCCCGTCGACCTCCTCGGCGGGCACCACCACGTCCGCGCCGGGCAGCGCCTGGCCCGCGGCGTGGATGGCCGCCGACTCGGCCACGCCGCGGCGCACACCGATCAGCAGCACCCTGGCCTGGCCCGCGTTGTCCTCGGGGTCGGAGAAGATGTCGGCGCCGGAGGTCGCGGTGACCGCCGCCCGGTGCAGGGCGGGCCGGTGCACGACCTGCGGGTAGCCCGCGACATCGGCCACCACGCCTGCGAAGGCGGCGAGCATCATCGCGCCGTGCGCGGCGACGGCGGTGGCGACGGGGTCCATGCCCCACAGCAGCGGCGTCCGCTCGGCCAGCCGCAGCGCGAGCGCCTTGGCCGGGTTCACGAAGGACTCGTGCATGGGGTGGCTGCGCTCGGCCTCGCGGTCCAACTCGTCGGCGATGGCGGCGGTGTCGGTGCGGAAGAAGCCGAGTGCCTGTGTGGTGACCAGGCCCGCCGCCAGCGCGCGGTGGTGGTCGAAGCCGGGCGCGGTGCGCACCCGGGGCACCAGTAGCAGCCCGCGGCCCGCGGAGGCGGCGGCCACCGGCCCGTCCGCGGGCGCGGTCAGCACCACCTGGGCGCCGCGGCGCACGGCCCGGTCCACGGACTCGGCCAGCGCGGCATCGTGGCCGTCGTCGGTGTGGGCGAAGACCACGTCCAGTGCGCCGACCCAGCTGGGCACCACGTCGGTGACCAGCACCGGCACCGGGGCGGCAGGCCCGAGCAGGCTCGCCAGCAGCTGCATCACGGCCGGGCCGACACCGGGCCTGGCCAGCAGCACCAGCGCCCGGGGGCGCAGCCCGCCGAGGCGGTCGGCCAGGCCGACTTCGGCCGCGGTCTCCCCGGTGGCACGGAACTGCGCGCCCGCACTGGCGGCGGAACGCAGCAGACCCGCCGTGTCGGTCTCGGTCAGTCGCGACGGCTCGTCCAGCAGGCTGTCATCCAGCACCGTCATATCACCCGCTCGTCGGGGTCCCGCCGCTGTCGGCAGGAGAAACGGTTTCAGTGTCGGGAGCGTGCGTCGAGACAACCGCCGATGGCACCGCCTCGTCAAGCAGCAGTACCGGAATCCCGTCCCTGACCGGGAAGCTGAGCCCGCAGGCGGTGCAGCTCAGGTAGTCGGCCCGGGGGTCGTCGGGGGTGCCGACCTGCAGTGCGGCGTGCTTGGGGCACGGGCAGGCAAGGATCTCCAGCAGGGTGCTGTCGAGCTGAACAGCCATGGTCTCTCCTTGCTCAGGCCCGCACGATCGCGAGAACCTCGTCCCGCAGCTTGGCCACGGCTTCCCCGGACGGCGCCTCGACGTTGAGCCGCAGCAGCGGTTCGGTGTTGGACGGCCGCAGGTTGAACCAGCCCTCGCTGCCGAGGTCGACGGTCAGGCCGTCCATCTCGTCGGTGGTGGCATCGGGGCGGCCCGAGAACGCCGCCTTCACCGCCGCCATCCTCCCAGTCTGATCCTCGACGGTCGAGTTGATCTCGCCGGAGGCCTGGTAGCGGTTGTACTCCGCCATCAGCTCGGACAGCGGCGCCTTCGTCTCGCCGAGGGCGGCCAGCACGTGCAGTGCGGCCAGCATGCCGGTGTCGGCCCGCCAGAAGTCGCGGAAGTAGTAGTGCGCGGAGTGCTCGCCGCCGAAGATGGCGCCGGTCTCGGCCATGCTCTGCTTGATGAAGGAGTGCCCGACCCTGGTCCGCACCGGCTTGCCACCGTGCTCGGCGACGATCTCCGGCACCGCCTTGGACGTGATCAGGTTGTGGATGATCGTGCCGCCCGGCTCCTTGGCCAGTTCCCGCACGGCCACCAGCCCGGTGATCGCGCTCGGGCTGACCGGCTCGCCGCGCTCATCCACCAGGAAGCACCGGTCGGCGTCACCGTCGAAGGCCACACCAGCGTCGGCGCCGACCTCGCGGACCCTGGCCTGCAGGTCGACCAGGTTCTTCGGGTCGAGCGGGTTGGCCTCGTGGTTGGGGAAGTTGCCGTCGAGCTCGAAGTACATCGGCACCACGTCGAAGGGCAGGCCCTCGAAGACCTTGGGCACGGTGTAGCCGCCCATGCCGTTGCCCGCGTCGACCACGACCTTGAGCCGCCGGTTGGCGCTCAGGTCGACCAGGCTGTGCAGGTAGCTGGCGTACTCGGCGACCACGTTCTGCTCGCCGACGTTGCCGGTCTTGCCGTCGAAGGCGGGCACGCCCTGTTCGGCCATCTGCCGGATCTCGGCCAGCCCGCTGTCCTGCCCGACCGGGGCGGCGCCCGCGCGGCACAGCTTGATGCCGTTGTACTGGGCGGGGTTGTGGCTGGCGGTGAACATCGCGCCGGGCAGCTCGAGGTGGCCGGAGGCGAAGTAGAGCATGTCCGTGGAGGCCAGCCCGATGTTGATCACATCGACGCCCTGGGCCGTGACGCCATCGGCGAAGGCCTGCGCGAGCTCCGGGGAGGAGTCGCGCATATCGTGGCCGATCACGACGGCCGGACCGCCGACGAGGCGGGCGAACGCACCGCCGATGTCCCGCACGATCTCGGCGTTGAGTTGCTTGCCTACCAGGCCACGAACGTCGTACGCCTTGATGATGGCGGACAGGTCCCGCACCGCGTCTCCCGACATGATCAGCATTTCCCGAAGGGCTGTCGCGCGCAGCCTACCGGCGGGCGCGGACCGGCGGTCGGCCTACTGTTCGTCGGGGTCCGGCAGCACACGCAGATGTCCGCGGCGACCGGTGTTCTTGATCGTCTCGGGTGGAGGCGGCGGCTCGGCGCGACCGGCCTCCCGGACGGCCTCCGCCAAGGCGGTGAGGTCGTCGACGGTGGGCTGGGGCGGAACGAACTCACCCTCGTGCCGCACGACCTCCCAGCCTCGCGGCGCGGTCAATCGCATGGCGTGCTCCTCGCACAGGTCGTAGCTGTGCGGTTCGGAGTAGCTCGCCAATGGTCCGACGACTGCGGTGGAATCCGCGTAGGCGTAGGTAAGCGTCGCCACGGCCGGGTTAACGCACCCGGTTCGCGAGCACCGTCTCACACTCCGCACGGTGCGACGATAGCGCCCTCGATCACCGAGCAGTGGCAGGCACACCGGTTGACTTCACCGACACGCTGCGACAGCGCGGATTTCGCGGGCGTTTGCTCACGCACGCAGCAGGGTGGCACCGTCGTCGGTGATCGTGAAGCCGGAGCCGTAGGCGATCTCCCAGGCGTGTCCGTCCGGATCGTGGAAGATGCCGGAGTAGCCGCCCCAGAACGTCTCCCCGCCCTGCCGCATGATCGTCGCGCCCGCGGCCTCGGCTTGCGCGAGCACCGCGTCGACTTCCTCGGGTGAGCGCAGGTTCTGTGCGAGCGTGATGCCGCCCCAGCCACCCCGGTCCGCCGCGCAGGAGTCGGCGGCGAGGTCGGCGCGGCCCCACAGCGCGACGATCACGCCCGCTGCCTGGAACATCACGATGTCGGGCTCGCCGGAGGCGTCCACCCAGCCGAGCCTGGCGTAGAACGCTCGGGCGCGGTCGAGGTCCGCGACGCCGAGGGTGATCATGCTCAGTCGTTGCTCCACGCGGTCACCCTAGGTTGCCGGTCGGTGTCGGGCGGGAGGGACGTCGGTGCGACGGCGTACTCTCATCGGGTGGTCACGGCTCGAAGGAAACCCGCGGTCGGCAGGCGTCGGGACAGGCATGGGCGGGGTCTGCGCGGGCAGCTGTTTCCGTCGACGCTGCCCGCTGCCCGCAGCCGGTCGGAGCGGTTCGACGCGATGGTGCTCGAGGCGCTGGAGCCGATCGAGCAGCGGTGGCACAACGAGCTTGCCCAATTGGACGTCGCGGTGGACGACGTGCCCGAGGTGATCAACACCGATGTGGCCGCCGTGACCTGGGGCAGCGATGTGGTCGAGGACGGCAACGTGCCGCTGGCCCGGCTGGTGCCCGCGGGCGTGGACCGTCGCGGCATGCCGACGCGGGCCCGCATCGTGCTCTACCGCAGGCCGCTGGAGGCCCGCGCCCGCGACGGCGCCGACCTCGCCGACCTGGTGCACGACGTGCTGGTCGAGCAGGTCGCCAGCTACCTCGGCCTTGACCCCGGCGTGATCGACGGCGAATCCTGACCCCTGTCCTCGCGTTAGCGACCTCAACCTTGGAATAACGTCGCTATCACCCTGTTTAGGCCGCTAACCCGGGGAAAGCACGATCACCAGGGCGCAGCGAGCCGTCCAGATGCGCGGCGAGGAGTTCCACCGCGACGGCGGCGGCGACCAGCGCCGGCGCCGTGCGGATCCAGGCCAGGAAGGTCCGCTCGTCGGCGAAGCTGAAACGGGGATCGGGCTCCTGACCATCGCGGTAGACGGCCGCAGGCCATCGGCGCTTCATCGGCCCGGTCCTCCCGCCTGTTTCAGTCAGCCAGCCAATTGTCCTCCGAGCCGCCCTTGACCTCGACCGCACGCACCCTCAGCTTGTCGAGGAGGTCGTAAAGCTGCTCCCACTCGGTGGGTGCCAGCAGCGTCTCCAGGCGGTTGTAGGCCTCCTCGACCAGCGGCTCCACATCGTCGCGCAGGGCGAGGCCCTTGTCGGTAAGTGAGATGTGCACCCGGCGCCGGTCCTGCTGGCTGCGGGTGCGCATGACCAGCCCATCGCGTTCCAGCCGGTCGAGCACGCCCACCAGCACCGAAGGGTCGACGAAGCTGGCACCGGCCAGTTCGGACAGGGTCATGTCGGGTTCACCGACGTGATCCCAGAGCGCGCGCATGGCCCGCCACTGTGGCTCGGTGAGGCCGAAGGCCGAGAAGATCGATCGGAATCCTGGGCGCACTGCGTTCAGCGCTCTATTGAGCGCGACCGGGAGGGCTTTGACGAGTGGGCGCATCAGGGTTCCCTTCAACTGCAGGAGGTTGACGGTTGAACAAGGCCGATGCCCTCGGGTGGCGGGTCGGCATCAGGGCTTGCCGAGGTCGGCCGCGGGCCGTTTCGTGGCGGGAAGTCGCCCATTGCAGGAGGGCCCTTCCGTGCCATGCGTACCCCAAACGTTGCGCGGCCGATGGTTTACGTACAAGTAAAACACGCAGGGTTGTCGAAATGGCGGACATTGACCCCAATGTGCCAACTCTAATGGTGACGCAACTGGGCAAGATGGTGACTACCCGTCAAGAACCAATCCAAGCTCCACGGCGAGCTGATCGGCCACCTCGATCGCCTGCCCTGCGGTGATCACCGCGCCCTTGAGAGTGCGCAAGCCGCGGGTGCCCGCCAGCCGTGATCCGCGGAGGTCGCAATTGTCCGCGCGCTGGGCGGCGAACTCCACCCCTGCCAGGTCGCAGTCCACGAAGGCCACGTTGGACAGGTTCCCGCGGACCAATGCCTCGCGGAAGGAGCACTGGTGGAAGACCATCACGTCCTTGACCTGTCCGATGTGGATCACGCCGTAGTCGAACCGGGCATCGGCGAGGTAGGCGTCGCTGACCGTGCGCAGCGACAGCTGGATGCCGATGGCCCTGGTGGTCAGCAGCTCGACCCGCCGGACGGTGACCTCCTGCAGGGAGGCGTTGGACAGATCGGCGTTGCTGATCCGGACATCGGACAGCGTGAGTTCGTCCAGCCGAAGCTCGCAGGCGGTCAGCCGGTCGAGGTCGGCGCGGATGATGGACCCCGAGCCGCTGACACCCGACTGGTCGGCCTGCTCGCTGCGCGCGTCCTCGATCTCGAAAGCGCCGCCGAGATCCAGTTGCTTGGGCTCCAGCATGTGCTCGGGCAGCGATGGGCGGCGGAGAACGTGTCCTGCTACTTCCCGGTTGGCCATGTCCCCGGACGGTACGCGCCGCGGTCTCACCAGTAGGTGCTGCGTCGGCGGCTCGGCGACGGCACCGCGGTGATCACCGTGAACAGCAGGACCGCGGCTTGGCCGAGCAGCAGCACCGAGCGCAGCGTGCCGGGCTGCTCGACTCCGACCTCGGCGCTGCGGGCGGGCAGCGGCACCGCGACCAGATGGCCCCAGGCCTGGGTGAGGCCCGCGGGTTGGCCGTTGACGGTGGCCCGCCAGCCGGGTTCGAACTCGGCGGCCAGCACCAGCAGCCTGCCGTCGGAGCCGTCCGAGGTGCGCACCGCGATCGCGGGCAGCCTGGCGTCCACCGTGGCGATGCCCTGCGGCTCCAACTCGGCGGGCGGGCTGCCGCCGGTGCGGGCCTGGCGGGCCAGTTCGGGCGACAGCAGCATCGCGGGCGAGGCGGGCAGCAGCAGCCGGAGCACCGGGCGCCCATCCGAGGCGGACGGAGCGCCGGTCACGAGGTCGCCGCCCGCCGTCCGCAACTGCGCAGCCGACCGCTCGTCCGGCAGCACCACATACCGCACCCCCGCGGCCGCGAGGTCGGCCAACACGGTGGTGCTCGCGCGGCCCGAGGCGAGTTGGTCGGACAGGTCCCGCAGCCGGGCCACCGCGCCCGCCGCGGGTGGCAGGTCGTCGTCGCCGAAGCGCGGCATCCGCCCGATCACCAGGCGCGGCGGCTCGGCGTGGTCGGGGCGGCCGACGATGAAGACCGCCGAGCCGGTCCTGGCCACCTCGTCGAGCAGCGGGTTGGCCAGGGTCAGGCCGCCGTCCTCGCGCAGCGGTCCCGCCGATCCGAGCCACACCGCGGGCACGGCCAGCGCCGCGACCAGCACCCCGGCGAGCACCGGGCGCAGACGCAACCGGGTGCGGCTCAGCGCCACCTGCGCGATCCACAGCATCCCGGTCCCCGCCAACAGGTTCGGCACACCCAGCCCCGCCGTGGCCGCGGCGCCGCCCGCGACGGGGGCCTGCGGCAGCAGGGTCACCGCGGCGCCCGCCGCGATGCCGGCCACGACCAGCGCGGCGGGAATCAGCATCGGACGGCTGGGGCGCAGCACCACCGCGGCCACGGCGGCGGCCAGCACGATCGCGCCGGTCCAATGCGTCGTCGGCACGACGGCTGCCGCGCCGACCCCGTGCAGCACCAGCGCGGGAGAGGTCAGCAACGCCACCGGCCACGGCATGAGCAGGACGGCGGGCAGCAGCACCACCACGAAGATCGCCAGCCCACGGCGGGCCGCCACGCCGTGCGAGCCGGGCAGCGCCAGGAAGCCGCTGATGGTCAACAGCACCGCCGCCAGGTAGGTCAGCGGTGAGAACGCGCCGACCACGGCAAGGGCCAGCGCGGTGGCCAGCGCCGCGGGCAACAGCGGGCGGGCCGCCCCATCCACCCTTGCGGGCCACAGGATGGCGGCGATACCCGCGAGCACCGGCGGCAGCAGCAGGTGCACCACCACCACGTCGAGTTGCCCATGGCCCGCGGCGCTGACGGCGGCGGGCAGCAGGGCGTAGGCGCCGGCTACCAGCGCCCGGACCGGACGCGGGGCCGGTAGGCGGGCCGCCGCCAGGTAGGCGGACAGCCCCGCGAGGGGAAGCTCGGCGAGCAGCAGCAGGGAGGTCGCCGCCGCCGGGCCGCCGAGGGGGATGCCGAGCAGCCCCAGCACGCCGAGGGCGGCCGGGGCCTGGGCGGAGGTGCCGCCCGCCACCGGATGCCAGGCGGACAGGTACTCGCGCCAGACCGCGCCGAGGCCGGGCACCGGCAGCAGCCTGCCGCCCGCCAGGTCGAGGCCGAGCCGGTCGATGTGGATGACCAGGCTCAGCACCGCCAAGGCGAGTGTGAGCAGCAGCGGCGGGGCCAGCAGGACCTCGCGCAGCAGGCGGTACCGGTCGACCTCGACCAGCAGCAGATCCCGCTGCGGGGGCTGGGACCCGTCGCGGGGCACGGGCGATGGCCTGCGTGGTTCGGGCGCCGGGACCACCACGGTGCGCTGCGGGCGGCGAAGGCCCGCGGTGAGCGGGCGGCTGGCGCCGAGCCGGGCGCCGGGCGCGCCGGCGGGCAGCGCCTCCGGACCGCGCAGCGGACGCATCGGCCGCGGCACGGCGGGCTCTGAAGACGTGGTCCAGCTTGGAACGCCTGCGGGCGGCGCCTCACCGGCGGCAGGGCTCGCGAGGTCGGCAGGCGGTTCTGCTCCGGCATCGACTCGGCCCACAAGATCGACGCCCGGTTCCGCACCGGCCTCGGCTCGACCCGCGAGGCCGGCACCCGGACCCGCATCACCTACAGGCAATCCGGCTAGGTCGGGGCGAGTGGCGGCCGGGGCGGCCCAGCGCGCGAGGTCTGCCGGGAGTTCCTCACGGGCCGCGGCCTCGGCGATGCGGTGCCGCAGGGAAGCCGTGGCCAGTGCGGAGACCGCGTTGCGCAGCCGGGTCCAGCGGCTGGTCAGCAGCCCCCTGGTGCCTCTCGCCAGCGCGGGTCTGCCGGGCACGGACTCCCGCCGGAACCGACGCGCCTCCAACAACTCGGCGCGTCCACCCATCAGATACCCGACCACCGAAAGCTCGGCCCTGGCCAGCACAACCCTGCGCACCAGCAGGAAGCACAGCGACCGCAACAGGCTCAGCAGCACCAGTCGCGGCACCCCGACGGTGAACGCCGCCAGCGAGCAGTTGACCAGGAACGTGCGCGTCCCATGCCTGCGCGCCGCACCCTCGTGGGTGTCCCCGCCCAACGCGTCCGGGCTCCGCTCGCCCGTCGAAGCGGCATTGGCGTGGCGGATGCGGGCGGCGGGCACGGTGAGCACCACGTGACCGGCGTGGTTGACCCGCCAGCCGAAGTCGATGTCCTCCCGCAGCAGCGGCAGCGCCCGGTCATAGCCGCCCAGCGCGGTCCACACCTCGCGGCGGATCAACGCACCCGCGGAGCCGACGGCGAGTACCTCGCTGTTCTGTTCCCGCCCGGTGACAAGCTCGGCCGGGCCGAGTCCCGTCTGGCGGTGGCCCGCGGCGTCCATGGACAGCCCTGCCTCGGCGACCAGCCGGGGATCGGCCCAGTCCAGGCTCAGCGGTCCGAGCAGCGCGATGGACTCGCCGAGGTCGGCAGCGCTGAACAGCGCCGAGAGGCAGTCGGGTGCGACCACCGCATCGTCGTGCAGCACCCAGATCCAGCCGCCGGGATCACCCCACCGCCCCACGGCGTGGTCGACGCCGGCGTGGACGGCCTCGGCGAACCCGGTGTCCCGCGGCAGCGAGAGCACCTCATCCACCAGACCGCCGGACTCACGCAGAGTTTCCGAGAGAATCTGCGGCGTGTCGTCCGACGATCCGGTGTCGACCGCGATTACATGTCTTGGCCGCAGCGAGGACCGGGAAAGCGCGGCCAAGGCCTCGCGCAGCCAGCGGCCGCCGTCATGGCATACGAGCACGGCAAGGACAGGCACGGTGCGTGCCGTGCCCTGCTGGTGCCCTGATGAGTTCAGACGGCTCGCTTCTTCAGTTTGCGTCGCTCGCGTTCCGAAAGCCCGCCCCAAATGCCGAACCGTTCGTCGTGGGCCAGCGCGTACTCCAGGCACTCACTGCGCACTTCACAGCCGGAGCAGATGCGCTTGGCCTCCCGCGTCGATCCGCCCTTTTCGGGGAAGAACGCCTCGGGATCCGTTTGAGCGCACAGTGCGCGCTCCTGCCACTCCTGCTCTTCATCGGCCTCGTCGAACAGGTCAAAAACGTTCAACCCGAGGACGGGGGTGTCCAGTCGCTCCATGGCGTGGCCCCCTTTGGTTGCCGTGTGTCCCTCTCCGCCACCTCCCCTGTGGCGAAACGCCGCCCCCTGCAGCGGCGAATGACACTGCTGTGATTACACCCGTGTAGTCGCGACGGGTCAAGCGGAGTACACACGATGGTGGACACCCCCACCCGGGTGAGAAGAGCCTTGGCTAGCTGGGCAGACTGGATGCCGTGAGAGCACACAGCGCCCGCATCAGCCCGCTCTTCCTTGGCCTATTAGTTATTACCGTCGCCGCAGGTTTGCTCACCTTGATCGAGTCCGACACCGCTCGCGTCGCGGGCATTGTGCTGGTCGTGCTCGGCGGGTGGGCGGTATCACTGTGCCTGCACGAGTTCGGACACGCGCTCACCGCGTTCCGCGGCGGCGACCATTCGGTTGCCGCCAAGGGATATCTGACCCTGGACCCGCGCCGCTACACCGATCCGGTGCTGAGTCTGCTGCTGCCCATCATCCTGATCCTGATCGGCGGCATCCCGCTGCCCGGCGGCGCGGTCTGGATCAACCGGCACGCGCTGCGCAGCCGGGGCACCGAGTCCTGGGTGTCGCTGGCAGGCCCGCTGACCAACCTGGTGCTCGGCACGCTGCTGGCCCTCGGCGTGCTTTACGGCGAGCCCAACATCTACCTCGCGGCGGCGCTGAGCTATCTGGCCCTGCTGCAGTTCCTCGCGTTCATCCTGAACATCCTGCCCGTACCCGGTATGGACGGGTACGGCGCGATCGAGCCGTACCTGCCGCCGAAGTGGCAGCAGTTCGGGGACAAGGCCCGCCCTTGGGCATTCCTGGTGCTGTTCGCGTTGTTGTTCGCACTGCCGCCGCTGTTCTACGCGCTCAGCAGCGCCGCCTTGTCGCTGTTCATGGCGGCGGGCGGGGACCCGTACCTGGTCTACGAGGGCCAGGAGCGGTTCCGCTTCTGGGAGTAGCCGCGCGCTAGGGGAGGATTCACCGCATGAAGGTTGCAGTGCTCGTCGGCGGGGTCGGCGGCGCCCGATTCCTGTTGGGTCTCAAGCAGGCCCTCGGCCTGCCCGCGGTAGGCGCCCCGGCGGAACAGGGACCGCACGAGATCACCGCGATCGTCAACGTCGGCGACGACGTGTGGATGCACGGGCTGCGGATCTGTCCGGATCTGGACACCTGCATGTACACCCTCGCGGGTGGCATCGACACCGAGCGGGGCTGGGGGCGGCAGCACGAGACCTGGCGGATCAAGGAGGAGTTGGCCAAGTACGGGGCCGACCCGGACTGGTTCGGCCTCGGCGACCTGGACATCGCCACCCACCTGATCCGCAGCCGGATGCTGCGCGCGGGCTACCCGCTCTCCGCGGTCACCGAGGCCCTGTGCGCCCGCTGGCAGCCGGGTCTGCGGCTGCTGCCGGTCAGCGACAACCGGGTGGAGACCCACGTGGTGGTGGACGACCCGGAGGCGGGCGAGCGCCGGGCCATCCACTTCCAGGAGTGGTGGGTGCGATATCGCGCGGGCCTGCCCGCCCATGCGTTCATTTCGGTCGGCGCCGAGGAGGCCGTGCCCGCGCCCGGCGTGCTGCCGGTCATCGCCGAGGCCGACGCGGTGCTGGTCGCCCCGTCCAACCCAGTGGTCAGCGTGGACACGATCCTGAACGTGCCCGGCGTGCGCGGCGCGCTGCGGGACACCGCGGCGCGGGTGGTCGGCCTGTCCCCCATCGTCGGCGGGAAGCCGCTGCGCGGGATGGCGGATGCCTGTCTGTCGGCGATCGGGGTCGACACCACGGCGGCCGCCGTCGGCGCCTTCTACGGGGCGCGGAAGGACGCGGGCATCCTGGACGGCTGGCTGGTGCACTCCGGTGACACCACGGTGGTGCCGGGAGTCGAGGTGCGGGAGGTTCCGCTGCTGATGTCCGATGTGGACGCCACGGCCGCGATGGCACGGGCCGCGCTGGAGTTGGCCGGTGTCGGCACCGACTGACCACGCCGCCGAGCGGGTCGAAATCCTGCCGGTGACCGGCCTGCCGGAGTTCCGGCCGGGTGACGACCTCGCCGCGGCGATCGCGGAGCGGGCGCCCTGGCTGGCCGACGGGGACGTGGTCGTGGTGACCAGCAAGGTCGTGTCCAAGGTCGAGGGCAGGCTGGTCGCGGTCACGGGTGATCAGCAGGCGCAGCGCGGGCAGTTGGTCCGGCAGGAGGCCGACCGGGTGGTCGCCCGCATCGGCGACACGCTGATCACGCAGAACAAGCTGGGCATCGTGCAGGCCGCCGCAGGCATTGACGCGTCCAATGTGGACAAAGGCGAGCTCGCGCTGCTGCCGGTCGACCCGGACGGCTCGGCGGCGGCGCTGCGGGCCGAACTGCGGTCGCTGCTGGGTGTCGAGGTCGCGGTGCTGGTCACCGACACCATGGGTCGCGCGTGGCGGCTGGGGCAGACCGATGCGGCGATCGGCGCCTCGGGAATCCCCGTGCTGCACCGATACGCGGGGGCGGTGGACTCCCACGGCCACGAGCTGAAGGTCACCTCGCCCGCGGTGGCGGACGAGGTCGCGGCGGCCGCCGACCTGGTCAAGGGCAAGACCGGCGGCATCCCGGTGGCGGTGGTCCGCGGCCTGCCAGGCCTGCCAAGGGACGGCTCCTGCGCCGCCGACCTGATCAGGCCGCTGGAAGACGACGTGTTCCGGCTTGGCGCGGACGAGGCGCTGGCACAGGGCAGGCGGGAGGCCGTGCTGCTGCGGCGCTCGGTGCGCGAGTTCACCGCGGAGCCGGTGGACGGCGAGGCGCTGCGCCGCGCGGTGTCGGCGGCGCTGACCGCGCCCGCCCCGCACCACAGCAGGCCGCTGCGGTTCGTGTGGCTGCGGGAGCGGCGGGCCGAGTTGCTGGCGGCGATGCGGGAGCAGTGGCGGGCGGACCTGATCGCCGACGGCTGGGCAGGCGAGCGCGTGGAACGCAGGCTGCGGCGGGGCGACCTGCTGGTGAAGGCGCCGGAGGTGGTGCTGCCGTTCCTGGTGCGCGACGGCGCGCACGAGTACCCGGACGCCCGCCGCGCGGAGGCCGAGCGGACGATGTTCACGGTGGCGGGCGGCTCGGGCGTCGGCAGCCTGCTGGTGGCCCTGGCCGCCGAGGGGTTGGGCTCCTGCTGGGTCTCCTCCACCATCTTCTGCCCTCAAGTGGTTGTCGAGACTCTCGGCCTGCCAAGCTCATGGGAACCACTGGGCGCCATTGCCATCGGGCATCCGGCAGGGAGCCGATCGGGCCCGCGACCGGGCGCCGACCTGGATGAGGGGCTGGTAGAGCGTTGACCCTGCACGCCGACGCCGTACGCACGCTGGACGCGTGGAAACCGGACGACGATGGCCAGGAGGGACTGCGGCAGGCCCTGCTCGCGTTCCTGGCCGCCAGGGAGGACGCCTGCTACCGGTCCTGCGAGCCGGGGCACCTCACCGCGTCCGCCGTGGTGCTGGACGCGACGGGCGAGCACGTGCTGCTGACCATGCACCCCAGGGTGGGCCGCTGGCTCCAGCTTGGCGGCCACTGCGAGGACAGCGACGAGACGCTGGTCGGCGCGGCGCTGCGGGAGGCGATCGAGGAGTCCGGCATCCCGGGGCTGCGCATCGAACCGGAGCTACTGCACGTGGACGTGCACCCCATCACCTGCTCCCTCGGCAAGCCCACCCGGCACCTGGACGTGCGGTACCTGGTCCGCGCGCCGTTCGGCGCCAAGCCCATCCGCAGCCCCGAGTCCATCGACCTGCAGTGGTGGCCGGTGGACGCATTGCCGTCCAATGTGGACACCATTCCGAAGCTGGTCGGCCTGGCGCTGGCGCGCCGCGGCTGACCGCGGATCACAGCCTGCGGTAGTCGCGGGGGCTGTAACGCGGCCCGAACCGGGGGCGGCGGTGGCCCGAGGCCTCGATGTAGCGCACGGCGCGCTGCCGCTGCGGAGCATAGGGCGCGAGTTCGGCGAGCATGCCCGCGTCGTCCAGCGCCCTGCCGAGCAGCGCGTGGCCGATCACCGACGGCAGGTGGAAGTCGCCGACGCTGACCGCGTCCGGGTCGCCCCAGACGCGTTGGGCCACCTCGGCGGCGGTCCAGACGCCGATGCCGGGCACCTTGCGCAACAGGTCGCAGCCTTGGACCCCACGCAGTTCGGCGGCGCGCTCCAGCCGGTGGGCGACGTGGGCGGCGGCGATCAGCGCCCGTCGGCGGGCGCCGTCGACGCCCGCCCGGTGCCATTCCCAGTCGGGGATCGCCCGCACGGCCCGCGGAGTCGGCGGCACCCGCATCCTGGCGGGTGCGGGGCCGGGCGCGGGCGTGCCGAAGCGGGCGCACAGTTCGCGGAAGGACCGGCGCGCCTCGATGCCGGTGACCTTCTGTTCGAGGATGGACGGGAGCAGCGTGTCCCACACCCGGCCGGTGGCGCAGAGCCGCAGGTTCGGCATGGTCCGGCGGGCCTCGGCGACGATCGGGTGGTGCGGCTGGAAGCCCTCGTCGTCGTCCTGCGCGCCGAGCAGCCCAGGCACCGACTCCAGCATCCAGGCCGCGCCGTCACCCCAGGCGGAGGCGAGCACGGTGCCATCGGCCTCCCGGCGCAGCGCCAGCGTCGCGGCGCCGTCCGGCGTGGTGCCGGTGCGCCACAAGGCGCCGCCGTCGACCTGCCAGGTGGGATCGCCCCTGCCGCGCCGCAGCGGGCCGAGCACACCGGTGACGTCCAAGGGATAGGACGGCATCCAGCGCCTGGTCAGCTCGGCGGCGGCAATGGTCACCGGCGCACCCTACGACCCGCGGGCGAGCCGCCCGGAACTCGGGTCTGACGTCGGTGGAGAAGCGGCAACGGTCACCGGCGCACCCCACGACCCGCGGGCCGAGCCGCCCCGAACCCGGTCAGCCGTCGGTGGAGAAGCGGACCCCGCCGTCGGGCAGGGTGACGCCGGGCCACAGGCGAAGGCCGTCCACCAGTTCGCAGCGGGCGCCGACCACGGCGCCGTCGCCGATCACCGCGTCGCGGATGACCGCGCCCGCCCCGATCCTGGCGCCCGCGCCGATCACGCTGCGCTCCACGATGGCGCCGTCCTCCACCACCGACTCGTCGAACAGCACCGAGCCCTCCAGCCGGGAGCCGCCGCCGACGCGGCACTTCGCGCCGATCGTGGTGCCGCTGGTGATCACCGCGTCGGCCGCGACATCGGCGCCGGGAAGCACGATCGCCTGTCCTGCGGGACCGGGCAGCGCGTCGGAGGGCGCGATGCCGCGCACCAGGTCGGCGCTGCCCTGTACGAACGCGGCGGGCGTGCCCAGGTCGAGCCAGTAGGAGGAGTCCACGTGTCCCTGCAACCGCTTGCCCTCGGCGAGCAGGCCGGGGAACGTCTCGCGCTCCACCGACACCGGGCGGCCGGTGGGGATGGCCTCCAGGATCTCGCGGCGGAACACGTAGCAACCCGCGTTGATCTGGTCGGTCGGCGGATCGTTGGTCTTCTCCAGGAACGCGCTCACCCGCCCGTCGGCGTCGGTGGGCACGCAGCCGAAGCGGCGCGGGTCGGGCACCTTCACCAGGTGCAGCGTCACATCGGCCGCGGACTCGCGGTGGGTCCGCACCACGCCGGGCAGGTCGACGCCGGAGAGGATGTCCCCGTTGAAGATCATCACATCGTCGGCGCGGAGCTTGTCGGAGACGTTGCGGATGGCGCCCGCGGTGTCCAGCGGCACCTCCTCGATCACGTACTCAAGCTCGAGGCCGAGCGCGGAGCCGTCGCCGAAGTAGTCCTGGAAGACCTCGGCCTTGTATGAGGTGCCCAACACGACATGCGTGATGCCCGCGGCCTTGATGCGGGAGAACAGGTGCGTCAGGAAGGGGACACCGGCGGTCGGCAGCATCGGCTTCGGCGCGGACAGCGTCAGTGGGCGGAGACGGGTTCCCTTGCCTCCCACCAAAACCACCGCGTCGACGCCCGACAAGTGTGCGGACATACCCTTTACTCCTCCTTCACCTGACGCGAACACCGGCGCGGGGAATACTGTTGCAGAGGAGTTTTTCACTCCGGGCGCCGGTACCGTGAACACCGACGATCACATCAGTCCCGACGAGCGCCACCGAGAGAGAGGCCTGCGTCATGGACCCTCGCGAGCGTGCGGATCAGGCTCTCGCCCGCGCCAGGGCCAGAGGCGCCCACGTGGTCACCCCCGAGGTGGCGGTGTCGCCGATGGATGCCGCGTCCACGCAGGAGATTCCGCGTGCGGTGATCGCCGCGGCGGCGCGTCCGGCCCAGCCGGTGGAGCCGCCGACCGACCCGCATGGCATGCGGCTGAGCGACATCAGGCGGCAGGAGCCCCCGCAGCGCGGCCCGCGGCCCAGCGGCTGGGGCAGGCCCGCGCAGGCCCCGCAGCCCGCGGTCTCACAGGGGCAGCAGCCCACGCAGCCGATGGCACGGCCGGGGCAGCAGAAGGATGTCAACCAGGCGCTCAACACGTCCCCCGCGCCGCGGCGACCCGCATCGCCGATCACCAACGCGCTGGACGCGGATACCGCGCCCGGCTCGCGGATCGAGCGGGCGCTGGACAGCTGAGCTCGCGCCAACCGCGCGGCTCTTGCCCTGTGTACGGCTGAGGTCCGCGGGTGTCGCAAAGTACCTGCAAGTTAACTCGTTTGGCGTAGTCCCCACCAGCAGCGGAGCTTCAGTCCGGCCTTCAGCGCGAGCCGCAGCGGCAGCCACCGCAGGCCGCGGTGGCGGTCGGCGAGGTAGCGGTAGGCGCTGTCGTGGTGCGCCTTGAGCATCCGCGCGCTCGCGTTCTTGGTGGCGTGCCCGCCGATGTGCACCACCTCGGCCGCGGGCAGGTAGACGTTGCGCCAGCCCGCCCTGCCCAGCCGTTCGCCGAGGTCGACGTCCTCGAAGTACATGAAGTAGCCGGGGTCGAAGCCGTCCACCGAGTCGAAGGCGGTGCGGCGCAGCAGCAGGCACGACCCGGACAGCCAGCCCACGGCGCGGGTGCCGGACTCGGCGTCTTCCTGCCGGTAGGCGCGGGTCCACGGGTTGCCCGCCCACACGGTGCCGAAGACCGCGTGCCCGATACCGCGGCCCAGCGAGGGCACCAGCCGGGCCGACGGGTAGACCTCGCCGGTGGTCTCGCGGATCAGCGGCCCGAACGACCCCCCGCGCGGCCAGTCGGCGGCACCGTCGATCAGGGTGTCCAGGCTGCCCTCGGACCATTCGATATCGGGGTTGGCGACCACGATCCAGCCCACCTCGTCGCCGAACTCGGCGACCCCGCGGTTGGCCGCGGTGCCGTAGCCGAGGTTGCCGCCGGTGGGCACCAGTCGCACGTTGTCCCGCTTGGCCGCCTGCTGCGGCGCCCCGTCGGTGGAGCCGTTGTCGGCGAGGATCACCTCATACGGCCTGGCGGTGGCCTTCTCCAAGGTGTCCAGGAAGCGGGTCAGCATCTCGCCCGGCGAGTAGGTCACCGTCACCACGCCAAGCTGGTCGCCATACGTCTTGGGCTGCACGGCCACGCATTGTGCCGTACCGCACCGCGTCAGCGGCGCTTGCGGTGCAGCAGCGCTGCCCTCGCATAGGCCTCGCGGTGCTTGGCCGCGCTGCCCGCCCAGGTGAACTCCTTGGCCCGGCGCACCGCCGCCTCCGCCAGGTCGCTGCGCCGACCGGGGTCATCCAGCAACTCGCGCAGCGCCACCGCGATGTCACCGGCGCCGACGCCGCCGTAGGCCACCGCGTCGCCGCCGACCTCGGGCAGGCTGAGCCGCCGGGTGGTGAGCACACAGGCGCCGCAGGCCATGGCCTCCAGCACCGGCAGTCCGAAGCCCTCGCCGAGGCTCGGGTAGGCCACGACCTCCGCGCCGCCGAGGAACCCGGCGAGTTGTTCGTAGGGCAGGTAGCCCGCCCTGATCACCCGGATCCAGTGCGGCACGGCGTCCAAGGCGCGTTCCACCTGCCCGTCCCAGCCGGGCTGCCCGGCCAGCACCAGCGCCGGGGAGTCGGTGCGCCCCCGGCATGCCCTGGCGAAGCCGCGGATCAACGCGGGCACGTTCTTGCGCGGCTCCAGCGCACCGAGAAACGCCAGGTAGGGGCGGTCCCCCAAGTCCAAGGTGCGGCGCACGGCGGCCACCTCGGCCGGGGTCGGCGGGTGGAAGCGCTCCACGTCGACGCCGTGGTGCGCCACATGCATCATCCGCGCGTCCCCCGCCGCGACCCTGGTCAGTTCCGCGGCGGTGGCGCGGCTGGGCACCACGCAGACCGAGGCGCGGCCCAGCGAGAGCTTGGTCCAGGTGCGGAAGAACCGCGCCTTGACCGAGGAGTGCAGCACGGAGTCGGTGAAGAACGTCGCATCGTGCAGCGTGACCACCGAGGCCACGGGGTTGGCCAGCGGCATCGTGTAGTGCGGGGAGTGCAGCACGTGCACGCCCAGTTTGGCGGCCAGGCTGGGCAGCGTGGTCTGCTCCCAGGACAGCCGCGCGGTCCTGGTCGCGACCGACTCCGCGGCGGCCACGATCCGGGAGCGGGGGGCGAGCGAGGAGTACAGGTCGGCATCCCGCGGCTGGCACACCACGGTGATGCGGGCCCCATCGTCATCCAGCGCCGTGACAAGGGAGTCGACATACCGCCCGACCCCGCCCCGGTCGGCGGGCACAGCGGTGGCGTCGACCAACACCCTCGGATCGCCAGTGGACACGCGTGCAGACTACGACCACCCGCAGACGCAGATGTGCCGAACCGAAAAACTGATGAACACCCGGCCACGAAAGACATATGTCGGACATTCGCTTGCCGCCCGACAACGGGTTTGGTGACCTAAACCGGGCGAAAGCGCCCCTCCAGGACGGGTTCAGGTCACCAAACCGGCTTAGCGGAGGCCGCCGCGGACCGCGTGGTAGAGCTCGAGGTGGAGCTTCCAGACCGAGCGGGCGGCCTGGTCCCAGCTGAAGCGGGCGGCGCGGCGGCGGCCCGCGTCGATCAGGGCGGCGCGGCGTTCGGTGCTCTCCACGACGGCGCGCAGGGCGGCGGCCAGGGCGGTCGGGTCGCTGCGGCCGACAACGGTGCCCGCGCCCGCGGCCACCTCGACCAGCGCGGGGGCGTCGGAGTGCACGACGGGCACCCCGGCGGCCATGGCCTCCAGGACCGGCAGGCCGAAGCCCTCGGCGAGGCTGGGCGCGGCCAGCACCGCCGCCCGCTGGAGCACCACCGCCAACTCGGGCTCGCTGACCTTGCCGAGCAGGACGAGACGGTCGTCGGGGAAGCCGTGGCTGCGGGCGATGGCCAGCGGGTCGACCCCGCCCCAGCCCGGCGCGCCCGCCAGTACCAGCGGCAGCCGGGGCGCGGTCGGCCTGCTCATCGCTTCGATGAGCACCGCGTGGCCCTTGCGCGGCTCGATCGTGCCGATGATCAACACGTATTCCTCAGGCAGCCCGAGGCGATCGGCGATGGCCTTGGCGCGCTGCTCCTCCAATGGCTGGAGCAGCGCCTCCGACGGGCCCTCGCCGATCACGTGCACCCGCGCCGGGCCCGGCGCGAACTTGCTCAGTTCGGCGGCGACCGCGGCCGTGGGCACCACCACCGCCTGGGCGCCGTGCACGGCCTTCTCGATGGCTCTGCGGTGCCAGCGCACGCCGCGGGCCGACAGTGTCTGCGGATGCGTCCACGGCACCGTGTCGTGCACGGTGACCACCAGGCTGCGGCCGCGTTTGGCCGGCGGGGCGAGCGGGGTCGGGGCGTGCACGGTGTCGCCGCCCGGCCACAGCGGCACCCCGCGCTCCCAGGCCAGCGTGAGCGCCTGCCGGGGCAGCGGCAGCACCCTCGGACCCTCCACCCCCGCGATGATCGCGGCGCTGGGGTCGGGGTGTTTGGCCACGACGCTGCTCACCACCCACTCCGATGGCGCGGCGATGGCCAGGGCGGCGGCGAGTTCCCTGGTGTAGCGACCGGTACCGCCGGGCACCGGCGCGAGAAGCTGTTCGGCGAGCACGACTAGCTCAGGCACAGGGTGAACGTACCGGGGCGGGGAGACCGCCGTGAGAACACCGACCACCTCTGCCGGGTAGTTTCCTCCGCGTGTCGGTTCGCAGCACGGTGGTCGTGGTGACCTGGCGGGGGCGGGATCACCTCGCCGCCTGCTTGGACGCGCTCGCGGCACAGCACCGGCCGCACCGGCTGCTCGTGGTGGACAACGCCTCCGACGACGGCACCGCGGCGGTGCTCGCCGCGCACTCCGCGGTGTCCGAGGTGCTGCGGTTGGACCGCAACCGCGGCTACGCGGGCGGGCTGGCCGCCGCGCTGCCGGAGGTGACCACCGAGTTCGTCGGCTGGCTCAACGACGACGCCGTGGTAAACCCCGGCTGGCTGGCCGCGCTGGAGGACGCGCTCGACGCCGACCCGAGAGCGGCGGCCGCGGGTTCGGTGCTGCGCAGACCGGATGGGACGGTGCAGACCATCGGCGTCGGCCTCACCCCCGACGGCCACGGCCGGGACCTCACCGGCGGGGCGGTGTTCGGGTTCTGCGGCGGGGCGGCGCTGCTGCGCACGGAGGCGCTGCACGCCGTTGGCGGGGTGCCCGCCGAGTTCTTCTGCTACTACGAGGACGCCGACGTGTCCTGGCGGCTGCGGCTGGCCGGGTGGACGGTGGTGTCGGTGCCCGCCGCGGTCGCGGTGCACGCGCACGGCGCGAGCACCGGGCTGGGCTCGGCGCCGTTCCACCGCTGGAACGAGCGCAACCGGCTGTGGACGCTGCTGCGCTGCGCGCCCGCGGGAATCGCGGCGCGTGAGGTGGCCCGGTTCGCCGCGATCACGCTCGCGCTGTGGCCGCGCCGCCTGCTCGGACGCCCAGTGCCGAAGGCGCCGAACTTCCGGGTCACTCTGCGCGCTCGGGTGCTGGGCACCGTGCTGGTGACCGTGCCGGTACTGCTGCGGGCCCGCCGGGCCATTCATCGACGTTCGACGGTGAACCGCAACCGGATTTGGCGGGACTGGGCCACCCCGCAGCAATAACGCTGCGTATCGCCAATATTGCCCAATTGTGTGGAGTAAACTCGGTTTACCTCGTTTATCTCACGGTGGGCATCATTTGGTTCGGCCAAACAGGCACGATCGAAGCCGCCATAAAACAGCTTACACCGGCAATGCCTAGAGAATGCAAACACAAATCCGAAGAACCGCGGTCGGCGGAATCTTTTTCGCCCTCGCGCTGGCCGTCGCCATTGCCGTCCAGCCGGCCGCGGTCGCAGACAGCTTAGAGTCCGAACCGCCGAGCAGACAGTTGGTCGTCGACGAGGCCTACCGGGATCTTGACCGGTTGGCCGACTTCCAGACCAGGTATATCGCAGGCGTCGCACCCAACGCGGTGGCGGTGATGGGCGAGTTCCGGGTGCCCGCGTCGGTGGGCATCAGCCAGTCGGCGCTCGAATCCAACTGGGGGCGCAGCAAGCTCACCACCAACGACAAGAACTTCTTCGGCTTCAAGTGCTTCGGCGCGAACAACCCCGGGCCGATCGCGGTCGGCTGCCACGAGTACGTGACACATGAATGCACCCCCGACTGCCACGAGACCAAGGCGTACTTCAGGGTCTATCGCGACGCGCACGACTCCTTCCGTGATTACGGAAGGCTGCTGAACACGCCCGGATATGCGGGAGCATTGCAATACGCGCACGATCCGGACAAGTTCATCAGGGTGATCAGCAAGCGGTATGCCACTGATCCGCATTACGCGGACAAGGTGATCAAGATAATGACCACCTTCGACCTGTACCGGTTCAACCGCTAGCCGCGAGCCTGGCCGCTCCCGGCCCGCCGAGCTTGGACACCGCACCGTCCCGACCGGTGACCAGCAGGAGCAGGGCGTCGATGGGGCCGCTGACCTCGGCGCCCTCTCCTGCCGTCCAGTCGGTGTCGGTGGCGACCAGCCGCAATCCGGCGAGCCGTCGCCGGGCGTTGAACGGCCAACCCATGCTCCACACCCGCCGCGCCGCCACCGCGGCGGCGGCAGTGGGCATCCGCCGGGTGCGACCGATGGCCAGCGCGATGTCCTGGCCGTGCACCAGGATGTCGATCAGCGGTTCCAGGTGGGTCGTGCCCGGCGCCAGCCTGCGCGAGCCCGCGAAGCCGCGGAGTTGGGCGGTGATCTCCGCTCTCGGTAGCCGGGCCTGCTCCTTGGCGGTGTCCAGGATCATCCGGTTGAAGCTGCCACGGGCCTTCACCAACGCGGTCAGCGCGCGCAGCAGCGTGACCTGCGGGGCCAGGGTGAGGTGGGCGGCCACGTCACGCACCGTCCAGCCAGGGCACATCGACGGCGTCGCCCACTCCTGATCGGAGAGCCCGTCGAGGAAGTCCGCCATGCTCCGGCGCTCCGCGTCGATGGCCAGCCACACGTCGTCACGATCCATGACGCCCTCCCCAACTATTCAGGGTGCCTGAATATAATGCTTCCTGAAGAGTACGAGGAGGGCCGATGAGAGACAACCGCCGTGACCGGTCCGTTAACGCCCCCGGGGACAACACGGCGGCTCTGCTCTTCCAGGCGTACCTGCGGCTGGCGGGGGTCATCAACGGCGCCATGCGCGAGCACGACCCCCGCGCCCGGCCCGCGCACGCGGCCGTGTTCATCCAGATGGAGCCCGACGGCATCCGGCTGACCGGGCTCGCGGCGAAGGCGGCGATGTCCCCGCAGGCCATGGGCGAGTTGGTGGACGACCTCGAACAGCTGGGCTACCTCCACCGAGTGCCCGACCCGAGCGACCGCAGGGCAAAGCTGATCAAGTTCACCGAGCGCGGCCACCAAGCGCTGGAGGCGGCTTTCGGCGTGATCGACGGCGTGCAGCGCAGGTTGGCGGAGGTGCTCGGCGCCCCCGCGCTGGACGACCTGCACCGCACTCTGCACCGCATCGTCACCGACTACTGACCTATGTGATCGGTTCACCTTTCCGGCGGATTGCGACGAGGCTCATTGCCTGGCTGACAACCGCCCGAGACGCACATACGTTGGGCTCATGGCACGCCCGAGACGACGACGGACGCCCCACCTGGCGCTGTCGGCTCTCGTGCTGGTCCTCGGCCTGCTGCTGATCGGCGGCTCGGTGGGACTCGTGGTGCTGCCCCCGCACTCCCAGCTTTTCGCCATCCTGCTGGCCGTGGTCGCCGCCTTCACGTTCTTCCTGGGCGTCGGCATGGTCAGCCGCAACGGCTTCCTGGTGATCGCCGCCGCGCTGGGCGGGCTGGGCCTGTGCATCCTCGGCATCGTCAACGGAAACGATGTGACGCTCAGCGCCGTCGGCACCCAGACCACCTGCACGGTCGACGGGCACCGCTCCGAGCAGGGCACCCGCGCGATGCAGCACATCCACCAGGTGACCTGCCAGGACGGCCGCACACTGGAGGTCCACGCCACCGGCGCCCCACTGGGCAACGGCTCGGTCGAGTCGGTCCGCTTCGATCCCCGCGGCCTGGTCCGCCCGATGTTCGAACAGGACCGCAGCGTCAAACGCCGCTACCTCACGGCCGCCACGGGCGCCGTCACCGTTTTGATCGCCGCCGCCGCCTTCCCGGTGGGCGTCAGGGCCCGCCGCCGAGCAGCCGCGACCGAAACGGACAGCACGCCCCGCTGACCGCCCGATCCGCTCGGGCGCTGGGGCAACGCAAGATTCACATTCCCCTCTCGGCGCGCTCCACAGCACATAGGGCAGAGTTAGAGCAGCCTCGTGTAAGTACGCCGGAAGGGGTTCGACCGTGGCCGAGCAGGCCGGGCTGCCCAAGGTCTCGGTGATCGTGGTCAATTACCGCGGCGCCGACGACACCATCACCTGCCTGCGGGCACTGCGGGACGAGCTGGACTACCCGGCGGAGTCGCTGCAGCTGATCTGCGTGGACAACGCCTCCGGCGACGGCAGCGCGGCGAAGATCCGGGCCGCGGTCCCGCAGGCCGTCCTCGTGGAGTCGCCGACCAACTCCGGTTTCGCGGGTGGTTGCAACCTGGGCGCGGCACGGGCCGACGGCGCGGTGCTGGCGTTCCTCAACAACGACGCCCGGCCGCACCGGGACTGGGTGCGCGCCGCGGTCGGCGTGCTGCGCGCCGAGCCGACCGTCGGCGCGGTGGCGAGCAAGGTGCTGGACTGGGACGGCCGCGACATCGACTTCGTTGACGGCGGGCTGACCTGGTTCGGGATGGGCTACAAGCGGCACGCGGGCCGTCCCGACGACGGCAGTCACGACATCCCCCGCGATGTCCTGTTCGGCACCGGGTCGGCGTTGTTCGTGCGGGCCGAGCTGTTCGCCGCGCTGGACGGCTTCGACGAGCGGTTCTTCATGTTCTACGAGGACGTCGACCTCGGCTGGCGGCTCAACCTGCGGGGCTGGCGGGTCCGGTATGAGCCGCGGTCGCTGGCCTACCACCGGCACCACGCGTCCATGGCCGACGTGCACTCCGCCCGCGAGTACTACCTGCTCGAGCGCAACGCGCTGGCCTGCCTCTACAAGAACGTCGAGGACGCCACGCTGGGCCGGGTGCTGCCCGCGGCGATGGCGCTGGCCGTGCGCAGGGCCACCGCCCGCGGTGAGGTCGACCCCACCCAGCTGGAGATCACCCGCAGGCCCGCGGACCCTGCCGAGGACGCCGAGCCGGTGCCGGTACCGCGGGAGACGCTGGCCGGGCTGTTGGCCATCGACCAGTTCGTCGAGTTGCTGCCCTCGCTGAAGGCGTCCCGCGAAGTCGAGCAGGCCGCCCGGGTGCGGTCCGACGCCAGCCTGGTGAGCCTGATGCGCAAGGCGCTGGAACCCGCCTACCCGCTGCCCCGCTACCTCGCCGCGCACGACGCGCTGGTGGAGGCGTTCGGGCTGGACGAGGTGTACGGCAGGCCGCGGCGGATCGCGGTGATCACCGGCGACGCGCTCGGCGAGCGGATGGCCGGGCCCGCGATCCGCGCCTGGCACATGGCCGACGTGCTGTCCGGGGAGCACGAGGTGCGCCTGATCAGCGTCAACAAGCATTGCGCTCCAGGCGAAGCGCCCTTCGACATCCTGCGGTGCCGCCCACGCGAGCTGATGGAGCAGGTCGAGTGGGCCGACGTGATCGTGTTGCAGGGCCACGTGCTGGAGATGGTGCAGTCGTTGAAGAAGCCGGGCTCCACCAAGATCGTGGTCTGCGATATGTACGACCCGATGCACCTCGAACTGCTGGAACAGGGCAAGGACGCCGACGACGAGCGCCGCGTGAAGGACCTCGACGGGGTGACCAGGGTGCTCAACGAGCAGCTGGAGCGCGGCGACTTCTTCCTCTGCGCATCGGAGCGCCAGCGGCATTTCTGGCTCGGCCACCTCGCCGCGCTGGGCAGGCTCACCCCCAACCTCTACGACGCCGATCCGACCACACGGTCGCTGCTGGCCGAGGTGCCGTTCGGGATGGCGGGCAAACCGCCGCAGCGCACGGGGTTGGGCATCCGCGGCCGCATCGAGGGCATCGGCGAGTCCGACAAGGTGATCCTCTGGGCGGGCGGGGTCTACAACTGGTTCGACCCGCTGACCCTGGTGCGCGCCATGGACATCCTGCGTGCCGACCACAACGACACCCGGCTGCTGTTCCTCGGCATGCGCCATCCGAACCCGGATGTTCCCGAGATGGGCATCGCCGCGCAGACAAGAGGCCTGGCCAAGCGGCTGGACCTGGCCGGAAAGCACGTGTTCTTCAACGAGTGCTGGGTGCCGTATGACGAGCGGCAGAACTGGCTTCTGGATGCCGACTGCGGCGTGACCACTCACCATGAGCATGTGGAGACCACCTTCGCGTTCCGGACGCGGGTACTCGACTACCTCTGGGCCGGGCTGCCCATCGTCACCACCGACGGCGACTCCTTCGCCGACCTGGTGCGGCGTGAGCGGCTGGGCGTCGTGGTCCCTGCGGAGGACCCCGCCGCGCTGGCGGCGGCCCTTGGCCGGGTGCTCTACGACGCGGACTTCGCGGCGGGCTGCCGGATGCGCATCGGTGCGGTGCGGGAGCGCTTCGCCTGGGAGGCCACCCTGGCTCCGCTGGTGGAGTTCTGCCGCAACCCCCGCCCGGCCGCCGACCGGCTTTCGGAGAACGGGCCGCTGGTGCGGACCCCGGCGCTGGGCAAGGGCCAGGCGCTGCGCAGGGATCTCGATCTGATCAAGGATTACTTGAACGCGGGCGGACCTGCCGAGGTGGCCAAACGGGCCGCGGGCAGGCTGCGTCGGCTGGCAGGCGACAAGCTGAGGCACCCAGGAGGCACGGAACGCCGATGAACTCCCCACTGCGCGTGATGCTCGACGGCACTCCCCTGCTCGGAAACCGGACCGGCATCGGCCGGTACACCGCGGCCCTGGCGGGCGAACTGGCAGGCACGCCCGGTCTGGACGTGAGCGCGGTGGCGTTCACCGTGCGCGGCTGGCGGACGCTGCGCTCGGTGGTGCCGCACGGCGTGCGGGCCCGCGGTCTTCCGGTGCCCGCCCGGGTGCTGCGGGCCTGCTGGATGCGGGCGCCCGCGCCGCCGGTGGAATTGCTGGCGGGCAGCACCGACGTGCTGCACGCGACGAACTTCGTGCTCCCGCCGACGCTGCGTGCCGCGGGTGTGCTCACCGTGCACGACCTGGCTTTCCTGGACTCGCCTGCGGAACTGGCCGCGCTGGAGCGCGACCTGCCCGAGTTGGTGACCCGCTCGGTGCGGCGCGCGGCCGTGGTGTGCACGCCGACCAAGGCGGTGGCGCGGGTGGTGATGGAGCGGCTGAACGTGCCCGAGGAGCGGGTGGTGGTGACTCCGCTGGGCGTCGACCCCAGCTGGTTCACGGCCCGGCCGCCGAGCGCCGACCTGCGTTCCCGGCTCGACCTGCCCGCGGAGTACCTGCTCTTCGTCGGCTCGGACGGCCCGCGCAAGGGTTTGCCCACGCTGCTGGAGGCCCATCAGCGGGCGCCGGAACTGCCCCCGCTGGTGCTCGCCGGGCCACAGGTGGCCGGTGCCCACGACCGCGTGCACCGGACCGGCTATCTGTCCGATGCGGACCTGCGCAGTGTGGTGGCGGGCGCGAGCGCGCTGGTGCTGCCCTCCCGCGACGAGGGCTTCGGCCTGCCGGTGCTGGAGGCCATGGCCTGCGGTGTCCCGGTGGTCTGCTCCGACGTGCCCGCGCTGCGCGAGGTGGCGGGTGGCCACGCCATCCACGTTCCGGTCGGCGATCCCGAGGCTTTGACCGGCGCGCTGGAGAAGGCCGCTGAGCTGCCGCGCGATGACCAGGCGGTCGCCGAACGCAAGGACCACGCGGCGGGGTTCACCTGGGCGCGCTGCGCCGAGGCAACGGTCGGTGCCTACCAGCGGGCCTGCGGGCAGGGCTAGGCGAAGATCCGGTCCAGCATCCGGCGGAACGCGCCCTGAGCGGGGACGGCGGCCTGCGACCGGTGGGCGGCCTGGCTGCGCATCAGCCGGACGCAGTGCTCACAGCTGGGCCCGTCTTCGACGATCATGGGCGCGGCGGCGACCTCGGCCCCGCAGATCGCGAGGTAGACGCCGGTCTGCTGGCGGGCACACCGCATCTCGTCGGTGACCTGATGGGTGCGGTTGTCGATCACGCTCAAGATCGGGGTGACGTACAACCGCTCGGCATGGTGAATGCTCACGGTTCCTCACATCATGGTCATTGCGTGACGACATAACCCGCGATTTACTCACTGGTATGAGTACACCTTTACTCGCCGGTAAAGCAAACTTCGTAGGATGAAATGCCCGATTTGGACCACAAGGAATGACCCGAAGGGGCAAGCGGAGCCCCGGTGCTCGTCCGACGGACGAACACCTGCTTGACGCTGCACGCACGGTCTTCGGCCGAGGGGGATTCCACCGGGCCACCATGGAGGCCATCGCCGAGCAGGCGGACACCACCAAACCCACGCTGTACAAGCACTTCGGCGGCAAGGACCGGCTGTACGAGGCCGTGCTGGTCCGCGAGTCGCGCCTGCTGACCCAGCGTTTGGAGCGTGCCTACGTCGACGCCGCGGGCCTGACCGTCTACGAGCAGCTTGAGGTCTCCGTCGGCACCCTGTTCTCCTACGCCCGCACCCGCCCCGACGGCTTCCGGCTGTTATTCGGCGGCGAGACCGCCGAGGGCGCGGCGGCCCCGCTGCGCCGCGAGTTGGTGCAGGCCATGAACAGGTTCACCGCCTCGCGGGTGCGGATCTTCATGGCCGAGCGCGGCCACGGCGAGTTAGGACCAAGCTGCGATGTGCTGGCCGCCCTGATGGTGGGCGCCGCACTCCAGGGTGTGCGGCAGTCGATGACCGAGGACGCGCCGCCCATCGCCGCGGTGTCGGTGCTGACGATGTCGTTCATCAGCGCCGGACTGCGCAACCTGCAGCCGTCCTGGCACGCCGACCTAGGCTGACCGGCCCGGTACCAGCACGTGCTCGGCGTAGGCGTGCAGCGCCTCCCGCCAATGCCGCAGCGGGGCCAGGCCCGCGTCCCGCCAGGACGCCTGGGAGAGCACCGAGTACGCGGGCCGCTGCGCGGGGCGCGGGAAGTCCGCCGTGGTGCACGGCCGCACCCGGGCCGGGTCGGCGCCCAGCTCCTCGAAGATCGCCCGCGCGAACCCGTGCCAGGTGGTCTCGCCGCTGCCGGTGCAGTGCAGGATCCGCTGCCGGGGCCCGGCGGAGGCGGCCACCCGCCCGGCCAGTTCGAGCAGGCCCGCGGCGAGGTCGGCCGACCAGGTCGGGCAGCCGCGCTGGTCGTCCACCACGGTCAGGGTGTCCCGCTCGCCCTCCAGCCGGGCGATGGTCTTGACGAAGTTGCCGCCGGTCGCGCCGTAGATCCAGGCCGTGCGCACGATCCAGCAGGCATCGCCCGCGCCGAGCACGGCCTGCTCGCCCGCAAGCTTGGTGCGGCCGTAGACCGACCGGGGACCGGTGGGGTCGTCCGGCTCGTACGGGGTGTCGGCATCGCCGGGGAAGACGTAGTCGGTGGAGACGTGGACCAGCGGGACGCCGTGCTCGACGCAGGCGCGCGCCAGCAGTTCGGGGCCGCGGGCGTTCACCGCGGCCGCGCGTTCCTCGTCGCTTTCGGCCGCGTCCACCGCCGTGTAGGCCGCGGCGTTGACCACCACCGGCCGCAGGTCGCCGTTGGCGGCGGTGGAGGCCAGCGATGCCACGGCGTCGGCGACCTCGTCGGCGACGGTCAGGTCGAGTTCGGCGGAGCTGGGCGCGTGCACGAAGCCCGCGCCGACCCGGTCCGCCGCGGCCGCGGCGAGGTCGGTGCCAAGCTGGCCCCGGCCGCCGGGGATCAGGAGCGCGAGACCGGTCAACGGACGCTCCCGGCGAGCCGCTTGAGCGGCTCCCACCAGGTGCGGTTGTCCCGGTACCACCGCACGGTCTCGGCGAGGCCGTCGGCGAAGGAGACCCGAGGGCGGTAGCCAAGCTCCGTGCTGATCTTGGAGATGTCCACCGAGTAGCGGCGGTCGTGGCCCTTGCGGTCGGTGACCGCCTCGACCATCGACCAGTCCTGGCCCATGGCCTCCAGCAGCAGGCCGGTCAGCTCGCGGTTGGTCAGTTCCGTGCCGCCGCCGATGTTGTAGATCTCGCCCGGTCGCCCCGCCTCGGCGACAAGCTGGATGCCGTGGCAGTGGTCGTCGACGTGCAGCCAGTCCCGCACGTTGAGGCCGTCGCCGTAGAGCGGCACCTTCAGCCCGTCCATGAGATTGGTCACGAACAGCGGGATGACCTTCTCGGGGAACTGGTACGGGCCGTAGTTGTTCGAGCAGCGGGTGATGCAGACCGGCAGGCCGTGGGTGCGGTGGTAGGACCGGGCCAGCAGGTCCGAGCCCGCCTTGGAGGCCGAGTAGGGCGAGTTGGGCTCCAGGATGTGGTCCTCGTGCCAGGAGCCCTCCGGGATCGTGCCGTACACCTCATCGGTGGACACGTGCACGAACCGCGACACGCCCGCCTCCAGCGCGGCCTGTAGCAGGGTCTGGGTGCCCAGCACGTTGGTCAGCACGAACTCGGCCGCACCGCTGATCGAGCGGTCGACATGGGACTCGGCGGCGAAGTGCACCACAACGTCGGTGCCCGCCATGAGCTCGGTCACCAGCGCGGCGTCGCAGATGTCGCCTGCCACCAGCTTCAGCCCGTAGGCGGCCGGGGCCAGGTTGGCCTCGTTGCCCGCGTAGGTGAGCTTGTCCAGCACCACCACGTCGGCGCCCGCGAACGCCGGATAAGCCCCGCTCACAAGCTGCCGCGCGTAATGGGAGCCGATGAAGCCGGCACCACCGGTGATCAGGATTCGCATCGCACTTCCTTCGGCCGATTGTTACGCCTGCGCAGTCTTTCACGCCGCGCCGAGGTCTCGATTCATGCAGTGAAGCAACCCCATGGGGAACGACCACGTCCTGCATTGGATGGCACTTCCCACCCTTCTCGGCACCGGCCGTTAACCTGGGAGCCATCAACGATGGTCGGACCGGCGTTTGGGGAGGTACGCGCACGTGGACAAGAGGCCGCCGTGGACTGGGGCTGCGCCCGGCCGTCCGCATCCGGGCAGACGTCCCCGCCCCGGTGTCCCCGCCGATGCGACCGAGCCCATCCGCGCCTGGGGCGACGGCCCCCGCGGCAGGCGCCCGTCGGCTCGCGGACCGCAGCGGGCACCGCAGCGCCACGGCGCGCTGACCGGTGTGAAACTGACGCTGGGCCTGATCTCGGTGCTGATCCTGAGCCTCACCGGCTACGCGTGGGCGACGCTGGAGGACCTGCAGTCCGAGCTCAACACCGTCGATATCTTCGGCAAGGACGAGGCGCCCGGCGAGAAGCACGACGACGGCGCGATGGACATCCTGCTGGTCGGCGTGGACTCCCGCCACGACGCCCAGGGCAAGCCGCTGGACAAGAAGATCTTGCAGGAGCTGCGGGCGGGCTATGAGGACAGCGAGCTCACCGACACCCTGATCCTGGTCCGCGTCTACGACGACGGCGGCAAGGCGACCGCCTTCTCATTCCCGCGTGACTCCGAGGTCGATCTGCCGGACGGCTTCGGCAAACACAAGATCAACTCGGCGTTCATGCGCGCCAAGAACGACAAGGCGGGCCAACTGGCCAAACAGCCGGGTCTGAGCAAGGAGCGCATCCACAAGGAGGCCACCGCCGAGGGCAGGCGGATGGTGGTCAAGACCGTGCAGTCGCTGGCGGGGGTGGAGATCGACCACTTCGCCGAGGTCAACCTGCTGGGCTTCTACGAGATCACCAAGGCCGTCGGCGGCGTCGAGGTGTGCCTGAAGAACAAGGTGAAGGAGTTCCGCTCCGGCGCCAACTTCCCGGCGGGCAAGCAGCGCCTGCAGGGCGGGGACGCGCTGGCCTTCGTCCGACAGCGGTACGAACTGCCCAACGGCGACTTCGACCGGGTGCGCAGGCAGCAGGTGTTCATGGCGGCGCTGGCCAACCAGATGCTGTCCACCGGTGTGCTGAGCAGCCCGCAGCGGGTGCAGGCGCTGATGGACTCGCTCAAGCGGGCCATCACCCTGGACGAGGGCTGGGACATCCTCGGCTTCGCCAAGCAGGCCCGCGGCATGGCGGGCGGCAACATCGAGTTCAAGACCATCCCGTTCGAGGGCTTCAAGAAGAACATCGACGGCGAGGACGTGCTGAAGATCGACAAGCGCGAGGTGCAGCGGTTCATCCGCGGCGACCAGGCGCCGGTCGAGTCCGGTGAGTCGGAGAACCGGAACACCACCGTCGACGTGCTCAACGCCTCCCGCATCCCCGGCCTGGCCAACAAGGTGATGGAGGAGTTGGCCCGCAGCGGCTTCGCCAAGGGCACCGAGAGCAACGCCGACACCAAGTCCACCTCGGTCGTCCGCTACGCCGAAGGCGAAGAGGAGGCCGCCAAGAAGGTGGCCCAGGCGCTGGGCGGGATCAAGACCGAGGAGGACTCCAACACCCCCTCCGGACGGGTGCGGGTGTTCCTCGGCCGCGACTACACCGGCCCCGGCGGCTCCGGCTTCGCCGCCCCTGGCGGGCTGTCCCTGGACGGAGCCCCCCAGCAGCCGCCGTCCTCTTCCTCATCGGCACCCCCGGAGCCCGAGATCAGGGCCGATGGAGTGATCTGCGTCGATTAGCCGGTGAAGTGCGCCGAAGGGCGCACGAACGGCCCAGTGCTGACTAACCTTGCGTGATAGGTCTGGTGGGGCCAGGGGAGGTCACAGGTGGATGAGGAGCCGCGGCGTGCCGACGCACCGCGGCCGCGCCCTGCCGATCCCGCCGCCGCGGTGACCGGTCGCCTGTCCCCCGAGGCCAAGGCGAAGCTGCGCGCGCTGGTGCAGGACAACCGCAAGGACGCCGAGGAAACCACCAAGCGCATGCGGCCCTCCCGCAGGCCGACGCCCGCACCTCCGCCGCAGGTCGAGGACGTCGGGCCGACCGACCGCACCCCTCCGCCTCCACCGCCACCCATGGAGCCCGTCGCCGAAGAGACCTCGCAACCGCCGGGTCCCCGCTTCGGCCGCGCCGCGCTCACCGCGGGCAAGACCCTGGTCGCGGTGCTGTCGGTGATCGTCCTCAGTGCCACCGCCTTCGGCTGGGCGACGCTGGAGACCGCCGCGGTGAACACCACCGACGTGCTGCTCGACGTGCCCGACGCGCCGTCGGCGGACGACGGGGCGGTGGACATCCTGCTGGTCGGCAACGACAGCCGCACCGACGCCGAGGGCAACCCGCTGCCGCTGAACGTGCTCAAGGAACTGCGCACCGAGGCCAGTACCGGGCTGAACACCGACACGATCATCGTGCTGCGGGTGCCCAAGGACGGCTCGAAGGCCTACGCGATCTCCATCCCCCGCGACACCTACGTGGCCATCCCCGACTTCCGCGATGACAAGATCAACTCGGCGTACGGTGCGATCAAGTCCAAGCACGCGGCCAAGCTGGAACGCGAGGGCGCCACCGACAAGGTCGCCATCGAGAAGGAGTCCGACCAGGCGGGCCGCCGGGCGCTGGTGCAGGTGGTGCACGACCTCACCGACCTGCGCATCGACCACTACGCCGAGGTCAACCTGCTCGGGTTCTACCTGCTCACCGAGGCCCTCGGCGGGGTGGACGTGTGCCTGCTCAACGCCACCAGCGACTCCGACTCCGGCGCGAACTTCCGCAAGGGCGTGCAGACGATCTCCGGCGGGGACGCGCTGGCCTTCGTGCGGCAGCGCAAGAACCTGCCCCGCGGCGACCTGGACCGGATCGTCCGCCAGCAGGTGTTCATGGCCTCGGTGGTGAACAAGATGCTGTCCACCGGCACGCTCACCGACACCGGCAAGATGTCGGATCTGATGGCGGCGGGCCGCAAGTCGGTGGTGCTGGACGAGGGCTGGGACCTGCTCGGCTTCGCGCAGCAGATGCGCGGGCTGGCGGGCGGCAACATGCAGTTCGTGACCATCCCGGTGACCAATGTGGACGGCCGCAACGAACGCGGCCAGAGCATCGTCACGGTGGACAAGGGGCAGGTGCAGGCCTTCGTGCGGGGGCTGCTGTCCGGCCAGACCGCCGCGCCCGCGACCTCGGTGACACCGAAGGCGGAGACCTCGACCCCGCGGCCGAGGGCCAAGACGGTCGTGGAGGTGCGCAACGGCACCGACCGCAGGGGCCTGGCCACCAGGGTCTCGCAGCGCCTGGAGGCCGCGGGCTTCGCCACCGCGGAGCCGGGCACCACACCGGCTCGCGGCAAGACCACGGTGCGCAGCGCCCCGGGTGAACGTGACCTCGGCCAGAAGGTGGCCAGGGCGCTGGGCGGGGCCCCGGTCACCGAGGACACCGCGGTGAAGCCGGGCACCGTGCTGGTGCTGATCGGCGCCGACTACGAGGACGAGGGCAACCGCCTGACCGGGCCCGGTGCGCTGGCGCTGGACGGCCTGCCTACCGTTGCCGGGGCGGCCGACGAGCCGATCACCGCAGGCGGCGTGCGCTGCATCAACTGACCTGGAGGAACACCCGTGTCGCTGACCGACGCCCTGCTGGCACCGCTGCGTGCCGCGGGCCCCGCCCGCCCCATGCTGACCTGGTACGACGCCGGTTCCGCGCGGATCGAGCTTTCGGTGACCACGCTGATGAACTGGGCGTCCAAGTCGGCGAACTGGCTGCGCGACGAGATGGACGTCGAGCCCGGCGACCGCGTCGGGGTGCTGCTGCCGGTGCACTGGCAGACGCTGGGCGCGCTGCTGGGCGCGTGGTGGTGCGGCGCCTGCGTCACCGATTCAGCCAAGGACTCGATCGTGCTGCTGCCCGCAGGGTCGACCGAGCAGGTAGAGGGCACCGCGGTGTGGGTGAGCCAGGACGCGATGGGCATGCCGATCCGCGACCTGCCCTCGGGCGTGCTGGACTACGTCGGCGAGATCCGCACGCACGCCGACGACTATGTGGCCTACGAGCCGGTCCCCGGTGACACCCCCGCGTTGAGCACCACGGCGGAGTCCACTGTGGATGAGCTGACGGCCGCTCTTCGCGATCGTGCCGCCGCGCTGGGCCTGCGCGCCGGGGACCGCGTGATCTCCACAGTGGACTGGTCGCTGAACGGTCACCTGCTCGACGTGCTCGCCGTGTTCGCGG
Source organism: Actinorectispora metalli (assembly GCF_056323685.1). NCBI lineage: Bacteria > Bacillati > Actinomycetota > Actinomycetes > Pseudonocardiales > Pseudonocardiaceae > Actinorectispora > Actinorectispora metalli. Next base: position 3,099,545 of record NZ_JBREYE010000001.1, on the reverse strand, counting down.
CCGGTGGTTCGCTGGTGCAGTGCCCGCAGGACGGAGCAACCGACAAGTTGGCCACCGACGAACGCGCCACCGCGAGCCTGGGCGTCGAGATCCCCGGGCTCAGGCCGCTGCGCGCCGCCTCAACACCAGCCGGTCCACGCTGATCGCACCGCCGTTGAACCCCAACGCCAAGCTCGCCGCGAACAACACCAGCACGTACTCATAGCCCTTGGTGCTCAGGAAGAACCCATTGGCGCCATGCACATAGATGAAAGCGCCACCCATCACGATGGCGAGCAGCACGCCGAACAGCGGCAGCGCGAGACCGAGCACGAACGCGATCCCACCGCCGAACTCCACCAGCGCGGCGAACCACGCCGACACGGTCGGCATCGGAATGCCCAGCTTGGCAAACCCCGCCGCCGAGTTGTCGATGTTGGTCAACTTCTGCCAGCCGTGGCCGATGAACACGGCCCCGATGGCCAGGCGACCCGCGAGCAGCGCGAGGTCGCGAATCCGGTCGAGCATGAGAAACCTCCGCAGAAGCCGGGCGTCGCGGATCTGCACCCGCGCAGGGACCGCCCGGCGGGCCTAAGAGTTATGCCCGAATCCTTGCCGTGGCAAGGGGCAAACGGCGGCATCGACTCATCCGATGCCGCCGCCCTATAACCACCTCAGGAAGCAGCGGTCCCAGCCCTGGCACGCCCCAGGCTGAACAGCCCCTGGTGCGCGGTGGCGAACCCGAGCCCCAACGACACGAACATCAACACCAACACATACTCGTAACCGTTGCCTGCCAGGAAGAATCCGTTGGCCGCGTGCACGAAGTACAGCGCCCCGGCCATCACCAGCGCCAACAGCACACCGAACACCGGCGTGGCCACTCCGAGCACAAAGGCGATCCCGCCCACCAACTCGACGAGTGCGGTGAACCACGCCGACAGCGTGGGCAGCGGAATACCCATCTTCTCGAAGAACCCGGCGACGGGGTCCAGGCCGGTGACAAAGATCTTTTGATAGCCGTGAGCGATGAACATGATGCCCACAACGGTGCGGGCCAAGATCAGCATCAGATCGCGAACACGATGGGGAACAGTCAACACGCGGGTCATCCCTCCGGTCAGGCCTGGCGTCAGTCACCAGACACCAACAAGCTTGCCGCGGCAAGGATTCCCGAAGTGAAGTCAAGGCACCGTCACGAGAGCCGAATCGTGCTGACAGGACCAGGCAAACCACACCACATGCCCGACACCGGGCGACCACGCTTACCCCCGGTCCGAGCGCGATTCCAGCCGCTGCCCGAGTATTGCGAAATGGCATGACAGCCGACACCCGCCTGCTGTCAGCCCACTGACACGATCAGCCCCGCAGCAGCGCCCGGGACATGACGACCCGCTGCACCTGGTTGGTGCCCTCGTAGATCTGGGTGATCTTGGCGTCGCGCATCATGCGCTCGACGGGGAAGTCGCGGGTGTAGCCCGCGCCGCCGAAGAGTTGGACGGCGTCGGTGGTGACCTCCATGGCGACGTCGGAGGCGAAGCACTTGGAGGCGGCGGTGACGAAGCCGATGCCGGGTTCGCCGCGTTCGGCGCGGGCCGCGGCGATGTAGACGAGTTGGCGGGCGGCTTCGACCTTCATGGCCATGTCGGCCAGCATGAACTGGACGCCCTGGAAGTCGGCGATGGCCTTGCCGAACTGCTTGCGGTCCTTGACGTAGGCGGTGGCTGCCTCGAGGGCGCCTTGGGCGATGCCGACGGCCTGGGCGCCGATGGTGGGGCGGGTGTGGTCGAGGGTGGCCAGCGCGGTCTTCAGGCCGGTGCCGGGCTCGCCGATGATGCGGTCGGCCGGGATCGTGCAGTTCTGGAAGTAGATCTCGCGGGTGGGCGAGCCCTTGATGCCGAGCTTGCGCTCCTTGGGGCCGACCTCGAAGCCGGGGTCGTCCTTGTGGACGACGAACGCGGAGATGCCCTGGGACTTCTTCTCCGCCTTGGGGTCGGTCACGGCCATCACGGTGTACCAGGTGGACTCGCCCGCGTTGGTGATCCAGCACTTGGTGCCGTTGAGGACCCAGTGGTCGCCGTCGAGGTGGGCGCGGGTCTTCATGGACGCGGTGTCCGAACCGGCCTCGCGCTCCGACAACGCGTAGGAGGCCATTGCCTCGCCGCTCGCGATGGAGGGCAGGACCTGCTTCTTCAGCTCCTCGGAGGCGGACAGGATGATGGGCATGGTGCCCAGCTTGTTCACGGCGGGGATCAGCGAGGAGCTTGCGCAGACTCGGGCGACCTCTTCGATCACGATGCAGGCCGCGATCGAGTCCGCGCCCTCGCCGTCGTAGTTGTCCGGAACGTGCAGGGCGTGGAAACCGGCCTTGGTCAGGGCGTTCTTGGCCTCGACCGGGAAGCGCTCATGCTCATCGACCTCGGCGGCGTACGGCGCGATCTCCTTCTCGGCGAGGGCGCGTACCGCGTCTCGCAACGCGTCGTGCTCCTCTGCCAACTGGTAGATGCCGAAGCTCGGGTTCACTTGTTACCTCCGAGTAGCCGCCGGGTACCCGGGTGATGTTAGCTCCGACAGCCGCAGCCGCCTTCCCTCCCAAGAAGGACGTTATGTGCATCTCATCACCCGAATTGATGTCCAAAAGCTTCGTATAACGCCGTTAGAACAGTGTTTCGGACGTTAGAGCTTCGATTGGAGCGCGGCGTCCTTGTCGAGGACAAGGGCTTCCAGGTCGGATTGGAAGCCCGCCATGCGGGTGCGGAGGGTGGCCGCGTGGTCGTCGGTGCCCGCGGCGAGGATGCGGGCGGCGAGCAGGCCCGCGTTGCGGGCGCCGCCGATGGACACCGTGGCGACCGGGACGCCCGCGGGCATCTGCACGATCGAGAGCAGGGAGTCCATGCCGTCGAGGTACTTCAGCGGGACCGGGACGCCGATGACGGGGAGCACCGTGGCCGAGGCGACCATGCCGGGCAGGTGCGCCGCGCCGCCCGCGCCCGCGATGATCACGCGGAGGCCGCGGTCGGCGGCGTTGCGGGCGTAGTCGAGCATGCGCTGCGGCGTGCGGTGCGCGGAGACGACGCTGACCTCGTGCGGGATGTCGAACTCGCGCAGCGCGAGCGCGGCCTGTTCCATGACCGGCCAGTCGGAATCGCTGCCCATGATCACGCCGACCAGCGGGGCCACCTGCGTCGCCATCTGTGTTGCCTACCTCAGTCTTGGTGGGGGTCGAAGCCGTCGGGCCACTCGGCCCGGGAGAGCCACTGCGCGGCGTATCGGGCGCACTCTCGCACGTCCTGCACGCGCTCGCCCAGCATCGTGACGTGGCCGATCTTGCGGCCGGGCCGCTCCTGCTTGCCGTAGAGGTGCACCCTGGCCCCGGGGTAGCGGGCGAAGAGGTGGTGCAGCCGCTCGTCGATGCTCATCGCGGGCAGATCGGGGGCGCCGAGCACATTGGCCATCACCACCGAGGGGGCCAGCGCGTCGGTGGAGCCGAGCGGGTAGTCCAGCACGGCCCGCAGGTGCTGCTCGAACTGCGAGGTGACCGCGCCCTCGATGGTCCAGTGGCCGGAGTTGTGCGGCCGCATCGCCAACTCGTTGATCAGCACGCCGCCGTCGGTGCAGAACAGCTCGACGGCCATCACGCCGACCACCTTGAGCTCGTCGGCGATGCGCAGTGCCATCGCGTGGACCTCGGCGGGGTCGGCGCCGCCCAGGTTGCGGGCCGGGGCGATGACCTCGACGCAGATCCCCTCGGACTGCACGGTCTCCACCAACGGCCATGCCGCGCCCTGGCCGAAGGGGGAGCGAGCCACCAGCGCCGAGACTTCGCTGCGTAGCGGGACGCACTGCTCGACGAGCAGCGGAGTGCCGGTCTCGAGCAGTTCGGCGACGGTGCGCTCGGCGCTCTGCGGGGTGTTGAGCATCCACACGCCGCGTCCGTCGTAGCCGCCGCGAATCGCCTTCAGGACACAGGGCCAGCCGTGTTCCGCGCCGAAGCGCAGCACGCCTGCCACGTCGGTGACCTCGGCGAAGGGCGGCACGGGCAGGTCGAGCTCGGCGAGCTTGGTGCGCATCGCGAGCTTGTCCTGGGCATAGATCAGGGCCTCGGGCGGCGGGAACACCTTGACGCCCTCGGCCACCAGTTCGCGCAGCAGGTCGTTGGGGACGTGCTCGTGGTCGAAGGTGATCACATCGCAGCCCTTGGCGAAGGACCGCAGCGCCTGAACGTCGGTGTGGTGGCCCAGCGCGACGCCGGGTGTGACCAGCGCGGCCGGCTCATCGGGCGAGGTGGCGAGCACCCGGAGTGTCTGGCCGAGCGGGATCGCGGCCTGATGCGTCATCCTGGCGAGCTGGCCGCCGCCCACCATCCCCACGACCGGGGTGCCTGTCCGAGTGTCCACGAGCAGATCAGCCTAATCGCCGCCGCCCGCTCAGCCGAATTCGGACAGCAATGCGCAGGCTTCGACGTGCGTGGCGGGCAGATCCTCGGCCCAGAGGCAGACCGGGCCGACCGCGGCGAGCTGCGGGTCCATCAGCAGCCGCCGCCGCGAGAGCAGCCGGGCGGCGTTCATCCTGGCGGGCAGCCGGTCGTCCAGCCGGTCGAGCACCGCGGCGGTGGACGGCGACAGCAGCGCCACTGTCTGGCCGCCCGCGAAGACCTCCCGCAGCGCGTCGCCGACCAGTGCCATGGCGATCAGCCGGGACCAGCCGATCGCGGCGGAGGCGTCCAAGCCGACCAGCAGCAGCACGTTCTCGTCGCGCGCCCGCAAGCCTCGGGCCGCGGCGTCGCGGTAGACCTCCTCCAGCCGGGTCCGCAGGTAGGGCAGGGTGGCCAGGCCGGTGGTGCTGTCGGTGGCGTCGCGGGCGGCCATGTGCCTGGCGGCGACGTCGGCCCAGCCGAGCGCGGCCAGCCGCAGCCAGCGGGCCGGTACCGCGTCGGGGTCGGCGCCGACGATCCCGTCCCGAGCCCCGTTCAGCACCGCGTGCAAGGCGGCCAGGTCGGTCAGCGTCTCCGCGAGACTCGCCCCCGACTCGGCCCTGGCGCCACCCAATCGGGGCAACATCCGCTCCAGCAGATCGTGGTCGGCAGCGCTGTGGCAGACATCGTCGACCTCCGGCAGCAGCCAGTCACCGGGAAACGACCAGCCCGCGGCAAGCGCGGCCCGCCGCCAGCGCGCCTTCAACGCGAAACCGCTTTCCCGCCACGCAGGCAGCAGCCGCTCGGGAGCCCGATCCACCCGAACCTCCTGTCTTCGTGTCCACCCGACCTTGTGTTGACGAGACTGTTGAAACCGTCATCCATGACGGTGGGAGGAGGTGACGAAACGGTTCGATTTTTGCCACACTGAGCCATCGGCCGGTGGCCGAGAGGGCTTGACAGGAGCGTGTAGGTGTGATCGTGGCCGTGTCCACCCTCGCCACGACGAGGGGAAACAGATGACCAGCGCGCCGACCGACCTTGAGGGCCCCAGCGATGCCGAGCTGATCGCAGCCGTCCGCGGCGGGTCCACTCAGGCCTTCGGCACGCTGTATGAACGACACGTCGCCGCCGCCCACAACCTCGCCAGGCAACTGGCCCGCAACTCCGCCGAGGCCGACGACCTGGTGTCCGACTCGTTCGCGAAGGTGCTCGACACCCTGCGGGCCGGAAAGGGCCCGGACACCTCCTTCCGCGCCTACCTGCTGACCGCCCTGCGGCACACGGCCTACGACAAGACCCGCAAGGACCGCAGGGTCGAACTGGCCGAGGACATCTCCGACTACGACCCCGGCCAGCCGTTCAAGGACACCGCCATCGCCGGGCTGGAGCGGTCGCTGGCCGCCAAGGCCTTCTCCCGCCTCCCGGAACGCTGGCAGGCGGTGCTCTGGCACACCGAGGTGGAATGCCAGTCCCCCGCCGAGATCGCCCCGATCCTCGGCCTGACGGCCAACGGCGTCTCGGCGCTGGCCTACCGCGCCAGGGAGGGCCTGCGTCAGCAGTACTTGCAGGAGTACGTGGCCGAAGGCGCCGGCGAGCGGTGCCGGGCCACCGTGGACCGGCTCGGGGCGTGGACCCGTTCCGGGCTGTCGCGCCGGGAGGCCACCCAGGTCGAGCACCATCTGGACGAGTGCGAGCGGTGCCGGGCGCTGGCCGCGGAACTCGCCGACGTGAGCAGCGCCATGCGCGGCATCATCGCGCCGATCGTGCTGGGCGCGGGCGTGACCGGCTACCTGGCGCTGTGCTCGGGCAGTGCCACGACCGTCGGCCTGGCGGCAGGAACGGCGGGAGCGGCAGGAGGCGCGGGCGGGGCCGCGGGAGCGGCCGGTTCGGCACCTCGGCAGTGGCTGACCGCCGCCGCATCGGCCGGTGCGCTGGCCGCCGCGGTCGCGGTGAGCCTGCTTTCCGGGGAGGACCCGCTGCCCGCCGCCGCGCCGCAACCCACTCCGCCCGCCGTCACGGCCCCCGCGCCCTCGCCGCAGCCACCGCCGTCCCCGACCACCCAGCCCCCACCGCCGCCCGTTGTGCCGTCGTCGACCCAGCCGACACCGACACCCGCCCCCAGCCCGTCCCCTGCGCCGACACCGCCGCCGCCCGTGGTGGAGCCCGCTCGGCTCCAGACAGGCGGGCCGAGCGCGCCGATCAGCCTCCAGCCCGGCGAGTCGGCCGAACTACCGATCACCGTGCGCAACACCGGAGGCACCGTCTCGAACCCGGTCACCGTCGCGCTGCAACTGCCGCCCGGCGTCACCGCCACCGGACCGTCGACCTCCCCCGCCGCCAGGACGCGGCAGGCCGCCGCCGAGCCGCGTGACCCCGGCATCAGCTGCACCGGCGGTACCGGGACGATCAGCTGCGCCACCATCCGCGGGCTGGAACCCGGCGAGAGCGTGACGTTCCCGTTCGTGCTGCACGCAGGCGAGGACTCCGCGGGCGGGCAGATCACCGGCACGGTCAACTCGGGCACCCAGATCACGCTGGACCTGCCGCCGGTCAAGGTGGAGGTCGTGCGGCTGGACAACATCGACCTGCACACCCAGGTGTGGCAGGAGTGGTTCTGGAACGCCCGTCTGGATCTGACGGTCGCCAACACCGGGAACACCACCGGCCCGCTCACGCTGACCGTGCTCGCGCCACGCGAGCTCAACGCGATCGGCCTGCCACCAGCCTGCAAGGGGGTCGGCGAGACCGTCACCTGCTCGGCGAACCTCGCACCAGGCGAGCGGTTCCGCGGCTACGTCTGGTTCACCTCGCCGTGGGGTAAACCCGGGACCGTCGCTGTCACCGCCGGTCTGGGGAAGGCCTCGGTGAGCCGCGAGGTGCCCATCGAGTTCCGGCCGCACCCGGTGCCGCCGCCGTATCCGCCGACGCCGCCGGACTGGCCGGTCCCCGCTCCCGAGGCCCCGGGCACGACGACGCCCGAACCCACCACGACCGGCCCGGCCCCCTCGCCGACGGGTGCGGTGCCGACGCCGACACCGGTGCCGCCGACCGTGACCACGCCGCCACGGTCGTCGACGCCGACGGTTCCGGTGGTGCCGCCCGCGCCGCCCACGCGGCCGTCGGCAAGCTGTGTGCCGACGGGCCGCTCCGGGCTGCCGATCCTCGAGCCGCCCCCATCGGGTGGACGGCCCTGCCAGGAACTGCCGGAGCGGCCTCGGAGCAGGCTGCTGTTCTAGCGGTCAGGCGACGCCGAGGTCGCGGGCGATGATCATGCGCTGGACCTCGCTGGTGCCCTCGCCGATCTCCAGGATCTTGCTGTCTCGCCAGTGCCGGGCCACCGGGTACTCGTCCATGAAGCCGTAGCCGCCGAAGATCTGGGTGGCGTCGCGGGCGTTGTCCACCGCGATGGTGGACGCGTACAGCTTGGCCATGGCCGCCTGCTTCTTGAACGGCTGTCCGGCCACCAGCCGGGCCGCCGCGTCGTAGTAGGCCAGCCGCGCCAGGTGGGCGCGCGTCTCCATATCGGCGATCTTGAACTGGATCGCCTGATAGTGGCCGATGTTGTGGCCGAAGGCGGACCGCTCCTTGGAGTATCGGACGGCCTCGTCGACGCAGCCCTGTGCCAGGCCGACGGACAGCGCGGCGATGGCGATGCGGCCCTCGTCCAGGGTGTTGAGGAACTGCGCGAAGCCGCGGCCGCGTTCGCCGAGAAGGTTCTCCGCTGGCACCCGGCAGTCGTCGAAGAACAACTCACGGGTGTCGGAGGCGCGCCAGCCGACCTTGGCGTACTTGCCGCCGACGGTGAACCCAGGGGTGCCGATGGGCACGATGATCGCCGAGATCTCGCTGCGCTCGCCCTGCTTGCCGGTCACGGCCGCCACCGTCACGGCGCTGGTGATGTCGGTGCCCGCGTTGGTGATGAAGCACTTGCCGCCGTTGATCACCCACTCGTCGCCGTCCAGGCGAGCCGTGGTGCGCATGGCCGCGGCATCAGTGCCGCCGACGGGTTCGGTGAGGCCGAAGGCGGCCAGCTTCTCGCCCGCGAGAAGGTCGGGCAGCCAGGTCTTCTGCTGTTCCGGCGTGCCGTAGCGGTAGATCGGCATGGCGCCGAGCGAGACGCCCGCCTCCAGCGTGATCGCCACCGAGGAGTCGGCCCTGGCCAGCTCTTCCAGGGCGAGGCAGAGCGTGAAGTAGTCCCCGCCCATGCCGCCGGCGGATTCGGGGAAGGGCAGGCCGAACAGGCCCATCTGCCCCATCTGGGCGACGATCTCGTAGGGGAACTCACCGGTCGAGTCGAAGTGCTGCGCTTGTGGCGCGACGACACTCCGAGCGAAGTCTTCCACGGTTTTGCGGAAGGCTTCCTGCTCTTCATTGAGCCGGAAGTCTGGCATGTGACACCACCTGTAGGTCGGTTACTTCCAGTGTCATACGAGGCAGCACTGTTACGCCACCTTCATGGGCACTCCGCCGGGTGAGTGATGCCGATCCGTAGACTCGCCACGTGGCAGTTGTGGACGCAGTGCTCGCGATGATGCCGGGGTCGCTCAGGGAGCGGGCTCTGAAGCACCGAGAATTTCTCAAGTTTGGCCTGGTGGGCGGCACCACCTGGGTGATCGACACCGTGATCAACTACGCGTTGAAGCTTACGGTGCTGGAGACAAAACCGCTCACAGCGCGGATCATCGCAGTGCTCGTCGCGACGATCGTTTCCTACGTCCTGAACAGGGAATGGTCGTTCCGCACTCGAGGCGGACGCGAGCGCCAGCACGAGGCCGCGTTGTTCTTCGTGGTCAGCGGTATCGCGATGGCGCTGACCGTGCTTCCGCTCGCGGTGTCGCGGTACGTGCTGCACCTGCGGGTGATCGACGGCACAAGCCTGTTCACCCAGGAGGTGGCCGACTTCGTCAGCGGTCAGGTCATCGGCGTGCTGCTCGGCATGGTGTTCCGCTTCTGGGCCTTCCGGAAGTTCGTCTTCCCGGAGCAGAACGCCAGGCCCGGCAAGGTGCGCCTGGCCCCGGTCCCCAAGGACAAAGCGGCCTGATCAACGCGGCGTCGGTCGGCCTCGCCAGCTGACGCCCGCGAGGTCCTCGGCGCGGGCCACCCGCAGGAAGATCGCGAAGGTGGCCGGGCGGCCGGAGGACAGCTCGAGGCGACCGCCGTCGGCCTCGATCAGTGCCCTGGCCAGCGCGAGGCCGAGTCCGGTCGAGCCCTTGGCGGAGAAGCCGCGTTCGAAGATGTAGCCCGCAAGCTCGTCGGGAATGCCGGGGCCGCGGTCGCTGACCTCCACCACCACCGTGTCGGCGGCGGCGCCTTCACCGCGGCGCAGGCCGACGGTGACCGTGCCCGCGCCGTGCTCGATGGCGTTGCCCATCAACGCGCCGACGGCCTCCCGCAGCCGCGCGGGCGTCACCCTGGCCAGCAGGCCCTCATGCGCCTCGAACCGCAGCGGACGGCCCGCCAACCGCAGACGCTCCCGCCATTCCGGCAGCAGCCTGCGGAGTTCGGCCGAGACATCCAGCGGCTCGGCGCTCACCGCGCGGGCCGCGGTGGCGGCGGCCAGCAGGTCGTCCAGTACCCCGGAGAGCCGTTCGGCCTGTTCCAGTGCGGCGCCCGCGTCCTCGGCGGTCGCGGGGTCGGGGTGGTCGGCCAACGGCTCCAGCCGAAGCTGCAAGGCGGTGAGCCTGCTGCGCAGCTGGTGAGAAACGTCACCCACCAGTTCCCGCTCCCGCTGCATGAGCTGGGCGAGGGCGGAAGCCGATGAGTCCAGCACCTCGCACACGCGGTCCAGTTCGGGCACATGGTGGCGGCGCGGGTCGGGGCGGAAGTCGCCGCCGCCGAGCCGGGCGGCTCGGTCGGCGACGTGGCCGAGCGGTTCGGCCAGGCGTCTGGCGGTCACGGTGGCCACCACCATGCCGATACCCACCGAGACGAAGATCAACAGCAGCACGACGCCCGCCCACTTGAGCTGCTCGGCGTAGACAGGGTCCTGCGGGATCTCCAGCCGGACGCTGCCGTTCTGCAGCATCAGCACCTCGGCGCCCAGCGGGTCGGGTCCGGGGTCGGGGCCGTAGGAGACCATCCCGGCGTCCAGACAGGCCGGATCGGGGCAGACCACGGTCAGACGGCCCCGCGGCGGCACGGCGACCAGTACGTCGGACAGGTCAAGCTGCTGACCCCGCACCCGCTGGCGGTCCAGCGTGGTCGCGATGGACTGCGCGAGGTTGGTCAGCTGGGTCTCGTGGAAGCTGGACACCAGCCGAATCGCGGTCAGGCCGAGCGGGATTCCCAGGGCGATTCCCGTCACAGCGACCGCTAGCAGCGTGGATTGCAGTATGCGTCGACGCACTCGGCGATTATTGGGTCAATCCGCGTTGAACCGGAATCCGAGTCCCCGAACGGTGGCGATCCGCTGTTCGCCGTTGCGCGCGCTGTTGTCGCCGATCTTGCGGCGCAGCCAGGAGACGTGCATGTCCAGGGTCTTGGAGTTGCGCCGGTCGGGACCGTGCCAGACCTCGTTGACGATCTCCTCGCGGGTGACGACCTGCCCGACGCGGGACATCAGCACGCGGAGCAGTTCGTACTCCTTGTTCGCCAGGCTCACCTCGTGGCCGTCAACCTGCACCCGACGGGCCGTGAGGTCCATCCGCACGCCCTTGGCCTCGATGGTCTCCGGGGAGCGGCGACGCAGCAGGGCCCGGATGCGGGCCATGAGCTCGGCCAGCCGGAACGGCTTTGCGACGTAGTCATCGGCACCGGCGTCCAGGCCGACGACGAAGTCGACCTCGTCGGCGCGGGCGGTGAGCATCAGGACCGGGAGGCCGTGACCGCAGGCACGCAGCCTGCGGCAGACGTCGAGCCCGTCCATCCCTGGCAGGCCAAGGTCGAGGACAAGCAGGTCGACGCCGCCGTTGGTGGCGGCGTGAAACGCGCCAGGGCCGTCGCCGACGACTCGGATGACGTAGCCCTCGCGCTGCAGTGCCCGCGATAGCGGTTCGGCTATCGCGGCGTCATCCTCGGCAAGTAGGACCACACTCACACGGAACAGACTAAGTCGGACCAAATGCCCCGAACTGTGCTTTGTGCCCAGTCATTGGGCTCTGTGGCAGCATCCGCGTCCGTGACCAACTCCGCTGACAGCTTTGCCCAGGATCTTTCACTCGCCCTTGACCTCGCCGATGTGGCCGACGCCATCACGCTGGCCCGCTTCCGAGCCCTTGACCTCAAGGTAACCCGCAAACCCGACCGCACACCGGTGACCGATGCGGACACCGCCGTCGAGGATGCCATCCGAGAAGTGTTGGGCAGCCGTGCCCCCGAGGACGCGGTCGCGGGCGAGGAGCGGGGCGGCAGCGTCAGCGCCCCCGGCAGGCTGTGGGTGCTGGACCCCATCGACGGCACCAAGAACTTCCTCCGCGGCGTCCCCGCCTGGGCCACCCTGATCGCCCTGGCCGTGGACGGCAGGCCCTCGGTGGGCGTGGTCAGCGCGCCCGCACTGGGCCGCCGGTGGTGGGCGGCGGCGGGCGAGGGCGCCTGGACCCGCGACCCCGACGGCGCCCGCCGCCCGATCGGCGTCTCCGGGGTGCGGAGCCTCGACGACGCCTACGTCTCCACCACCGACCTCGGCTCCTGGGTGAAGTACCACTCCCGCGAGTCCTACCTCGCCCTGACCGACGCCTGCTGGGAAAGCCGCGCCTTCGGCGACTTCTGGCACCACTGCCTGGTCGCCGAAGGCTCCATGGACCTCGCCGTGGAGCCGATCGTCAACCCGTGGGACGTCGCGCCGGTGCAGATCCTCATCGAAGAGGCGGGCGGCACCTTCACCGATCTGTCGGGCGCCCCCCGCTATGACACCGGCTCCGCGCTGTCCTCCAACGGCCACCTCCACGAAGCAGCGCTCAAGCTCCTCGAACGCTGACCCCTCGGCGCCCTGAACCGGGTTCAGGGCGCCGAACCGGAGGTTCAGACCGGGGTGATGCCGTGGCGGCGGCGGGAGAAGTCGCGGTTGCGGCCCTGGGCCGCGCGGTAGCGGGCGATGAGTTCGGCGCGGAGGTTCTCCGGTTCGCAGATGGAGTCCACCACCAGTTCGCTCGCGAGGCGCAGGATGTCGATGTCGACGTCGTACTCCTCGCGGCGCTGCTGGACGTAGGCGGCCCGCTCGTCGGGGTCCTCGATCGCGGCGATCTTGTTGGCGTAGACGGCGTTGACGGCGGCCTCGGCGCCCATGACGGCGATCTTGGCGGTGGGCAGCGCGATGGTGGCGTCCGGTTCGAAGCCGGGGCCTGCCATGGCGTAGAGGCCCGCGCCGTAGGCCTTGCGGACCACGACGCAGATCTTGGGCACGGTGGCCTCGGAGATCGCGGTGATCATCTTGGCGCCGTGGCGGATGATGCCCTGCTTCTCCACCGCGGTGCCGACCATGAAGCCGGGCACGTCGGACAGGAACAGAAGCGGCACGTTGAACGCGTCGCACAGCTGCACGAACCGGGTGGCCTTGTCCGCGGAGTCCACGAACAGCACCCCGCCCTTGAACATCGAGTTATTGCCGACGATGCCGACGACCTGCCCGTTCAGGCGGGCGAAGCCGACCGTGAGCTCGCGGGCCCACAGGGCGTGGATCTCGAAAAACGAGCCGTCGTCCACGAGCGCCTTGATGTAGCGGCGCATGTCGAAGGCCTGGCGCTCGCCCTCGGGCACCAGCGTGCGCAGGTCGCCCTTGCCGGGTTCCTGCGGCTCCGCGGTGGGCGGGGTGCCCTCCCAGTTGGACGGCAGGTAGGACAGGTACTGCCCGACCGTGCGCAGCGCCTCGTCCTCGGTCTTGGCCAGGAAGTGGCCGACGCCGGAGACGGTGCAGTGCACGCGGGCGCCACCCATCTCCTCCAGCGTGGTCTTCTCCCCGGTGACCATCTCCACCATGCGGTCGCTGCCCAGGTACATCGAGGCATTGCCCTCGACCATGATCACGACGTCGCAGAACGCGGGGATGTAGGCCCCGCCCGCGGCCGAGGGGCCGAACAGGGCACAGACCTGCGGGATCGACCCGGAGGCCTTCACCTGGTTGTAGAAGATCTTGCCCGCGCCGCGGCGGCCGGGGAACAGTTGGATCTGGTCGGTGATCCGCGCTCCCGCCGAGTCCACCAGGTAGACCATGGGCACACCGGTCGCATAGGCGCGCTCGATGATCCTGATGATCTTCTCCACGGTACGGGCGCCCCAGGAGCCCGCCTTGACCGTCGAGTCGTTGGCCATCAGGCACACCTGGCGCCCGTCCACGGTCGCGGTGCCGGTGACCACACCGTCGGCGGGCAGCCCGTCGGCCAACGCGTTGGCGTAGAGGCCGTCCTCGACGAAGCTGCCCTCGTCGACCAGGTGCGCGATCCGGTCGCGGGCGAACATCTTGCCCTTGGCCGCATTGGACGTGTGGTACTTCTCCGCGCCGCCGCTCAGGACGCGCTTGCGGACCTCGCCTAGGTGATCGACCGGTCGGTCGAGGTGCGCGTTGGGTGTGACACCCGGGCTGCTGTTCTGCGTGCTGTCTGTCACGCCGTTGAGCGTACGGGCGGCTGCCCGAAGTGCGTAGCTCCGGTGGCCCGATCCACAAGACCGGGTCAGGGAAGCTGGATCGGAGTCGTCACCGGGGCTCGTTCCGAGGCGGGTGCGGGGTTCGGCTCGGTAGGCGGAGTGGGGACCGGGGTGGCCTCGACGCGGGCGGCCTGGCTCCAGGCGAGGCGGCCGTAGAGGTAGAAGCAGGCGACCTGCTCGCTGGAGAACTTCGCCCAGTCGTACCGGTTGCCCTGCTCGCGCCAGAACACCTCCCAGCCCGGCTCGCCGGTCTCCAGCCCCTCGTCGTGCAGCAGACACCAGGTGTCCTCGGCCTCGACGCCGACCGACACCAACCGCGCAGGCACGCCGAGACGCTCCACCCAGGACAGCAGCTGCTCCGACTTCATGAGGACCGCTCCACTTCGATCGTGTCCTGGACAGGTTCCGGCGTGACATCGGCGAGGTAGCCCAGGGCGAGAAGCTCGGCCACCGAGTGCGTGGTGCGGAACCGAAGACCGCCGCCGGGCTGGGCGAACCAGGGCGCGGCGACGCTTCGCCAGGCGGGCAGCGCCCGCAGCACCTCGAAGCGCCGGTAGCCGCGTCGCAGGTGATCGGGCGGGAGGCTGCGCGCGGCGAACGGGATGCCCGCCGCGGCGAGCAGCCTGCCGTCGGGGTCGCCGAACCGGTCGAGGTGGATGCCCGGCTCCAGCACGGTGGCGGTGGCCGGTGCGACCCCGCCCTCCGGGTACAGCTCCGCGGGCGGCCACGCGTACTCCGCCCGCCTGCCCCGTTCGGGGTCGGCAGGCCGCACCAGGAACCTGCGCTGCCACTCGAACTCCGAGGCCTCACCCAGTGGGTCGTATCCGGTGAGCAGCGCCAGCACCGCCTCGTCCTGATCCGACAGCGCGGGCCCGCACACCGCGGCCGCTTCGGCGGGCGGCGCGTCGGTGCTGATCAGGCCGGCGTCGGGGTGGTCGTCGACCGGGCGGCGCAGCTGGACGGAGAACTCCTGCTCGGTGACCGGCGCGGGCAACTGCCGCGCGGGTGTGGTCGTGGCGACCGGCAGGTGGCCCATCGGGAACAGGTACAGCAGAAACGCCTGCACCTCGTCGGGCGGCCCGTCGTCGAGGGCGGCGAAGTCCTCCATGGCCGCCGCGACCAGTCCCGCGCGTGCCGACTCGGTGGCCGCAGGCGCGGGGTGCGCGGCGGTGGAGCCGAGGACACCGGAGTCCTGGGAGCCGGACGCATCGTGGTAGGCGGTCGACACGTCGGCGGCCGGGCGTCCCGAAGCACCGCCGCCCGCACCCGGCTGGCCCGGTGCGGGCTGGGTGGCCGGACCCGCCGCCGCGCCGGGGTGGCCTGCGGCGGGTTGGGTGGCCGGGCCTGTCATCGCGCCAGGGTGGCCTGCCGCGGGCTGGGTGGCCGGGCCTGCGGTTGCACCGGGCTGGGCTGGCGCGGGCTGGGTCGCCGGTCCCGGACCAGGACGAGCCGCCTGCCCGGCGGGCTGTTGGGGCACAGCCGGTTGCGTGGCTCCCGAGGCGACGAGCGGGCCGAGCGCCGGTTGCACAGGCCGGGGTTGTGCCGCTGTCGGCGCGGGGGCAGGCACCGGACCTGCCGCCTGCTGGGGCACACGCGGCTGCGCGGCGCCGGGGCTCGCGGTCACGGGTCCTGCCGCAGGTCCCTGGGCCACGGGCGGGGCGGGTTGGCCCGCGCTGTGTCCGCCGGCGACGGGTGCGGCTGCCCCTGTCGGTGAAGCCGTCAGGTCGGGGCGGATGGCCTGCGGTGGTTCCGGGGTGATGCCCGCTTGGTGCACGGCGGCCGGTGCGTCCGGCCGGTCCGGAACCGCCGACACGGAAGGCACCGCGGCGCCCCGGTGCGAACCGGGATCGCCCGGCAACCCGACGTCCCGGGCGGGCATCGGACCGGTGGAACCGAGATCGCGGCCCACCGGATCGTGCCCGGACACCACATCGGCGATCGGCGCCGACCCGCCCTCCAGAGTGGTGCCCACGGTGTTCGTGACCTGGTTCAGCGCGCCGTCAGCGCTGCGCACCGCGGTGTCGACCGTGGTCATGGCGGGGTCCAGCACGGAGTTCCCGCCGTGGCCCTGACCACGGCCGCCGATCGCCGCGTCCACACCGTGATTGGCGGTGTCGACCACGCCCGTCGCGGTGTCCGCGACGAGGTGGGTGGCCTGGCCTGCGACACCGTGCACGGTGCCCACCGTGCCCTGGGCCAGGTCACCGACCAGGGCGAGCGGCCCGTGGCCCTGCGCGCCGGGGTTGGCGGCGATCGGCAGCGCGCCCGCGTCCATGGTCAGGCCGGAGGCGAGGTCCACGGCCTTGCCCAGGCGTTCGGTCAGCGCGGCGACGTTGGCGGCGGTTCCGTTGAGCAGGGTCTGCAGGCCGCCCGCCGCCTGGGTGTTGCCCGCTCCCGCGGAGGTCTGGATGGCCTCGGCGTTGCGGGCGAAGTCCACCAGCTGCTGGACGAGTTGGGCCTTGGCGGCGCCGATCTGCTGGGCGGCGTGTTCCAGCCGTTCGGCGGCGGCGCCGCAGCCCTTCGCGGCCTGGGACAAGTGGCCGGTGTCCGGTGCGATGAAGCTGTTCCACTGGCCGCGGGCGGCGGGCGCGCTCGCGCCGTCGAAGGCCGACAGCGCCTGGGTGGCGGTGCCGTCGGCGTCTCGGGCAAGGCTCTCGATCTTGGCGGCCGCGTCTCGCCAGGCGGCCGCGGCCTGACGCATGGCGTCCTCGTCGGCCTCCGGCCACCGCACGCCCGCCTGCGCGGCGACCCCGGCGAGTTCGGGTGGCAGCTGGATGCCCATCTAACGCCTCCCGTCGTGCACGGCGCGGAACGCGTCGGCGGAGGCCGTTTCGGCCCGGTCCACGTTGTCCGCGGTGGCGCGGAATCGTGCGCCGACATCGCGAAGCTGCTCGGCCAGCGCGTTCACGGCCTTGACGCTCTCCACGGACTTGCCCACATGGGCCGCGGCGAAACTCTGGCCGATCGCGTCCCGCCCCCAGCATTCGCCGAGGCCCTCCAGCGTCTGCCGCAGTTCGGCCGCGATGCGTTCAGCACGTTCGGCGTGGCCGGTGAACTCCGCCGCCCGCTGCCGCAGCGCCTCGCCGTCACTGCGCATGATCGGCTGACTCATCGGCCCCTCCCGGTCGGATGTCGGGTGTCTTCCAGCCAGCTCTGCTCGCCGTAGTAGTCGTCGTCATCGTCGGGAGCGGGCTTCGCCGCGGGCGGCGCGAGTTCCGCGGGCCGCAGGTCGGCGGTGCCCGCCAACAGTGCCTCCGGGTCGCTTCCCGGCGGCAGCAGCGGGACCAGCGCCTCCTGCGCCTGTCGGCTCACCCTGCCCGCCGCGGCGGCCGTCAATTCGGTGATCAGCTGCGCCAACCGGGACGGCCGAAATTGGCGGTAGGCGTCCTCGGTGATCTCCAGCTTGGCGAGCCTGCCCTGTGCCCCCACGGTCACCCGCACCGAGCCGTCGGGGCTGCCGACCGTCTCGGTGAGCGTGGCGAGTCGGCGGTGCACCTCGGCAAGCTGCTCCCGGCTGCGCCGGTAGTCGGCGAGGAGTTGCTCCACCTGTGCTCGATGATCGGTCGGCACCCGCCACCTCCGCCTAGTCCGGCCTCGACTCTGTGACGTCCTCCCCGCAGACCCGGTTCCACCGGCTACCAAAGTTGTTCGCCCATTCGATGGTGCGACGGTTGTGTACCGGGTAACAAGTCACGACACGGCGGGCTGCCTACGATTCGGTCATGAGCTCGTCACCCAAGTGGGCCTACGAGGACCTGACGCCAGGGCTGGTCATCGAACTGGGCAAGATCAGCATCGACCGGGACGAGATGATGGCGTTCTCCGAGCGCTTCGATCCGCAGCCCGTCCACCTCGATGAGGAGGTCGCCGAGAAGTCGGTGCTCGGCGGGCTGTGCGCCTCAGGCTGGTTCACCGGCAGCCTGTGGATGCGCGCCTACGTGGACGCGGTGCTGCACGACTCGACCTCGCAGGGCTCCCCCGGCTGCTCCGAACTGGCCTGGCTGGCGCCGGTCTACCCCGGCGACGTGCTCGACGGCAGGCTGGAGGTGCGCTCGGCCCGCCGCTCGGCGTCACGGCCCGGCCTGGGGCTGGTGGAGATCACCGGCACAGCTCACCGCGGCGAGAAGTGCGTCCTGCGCTGCACGTTCGTCGGCATGTTCGGCACCAGGGACGCGCAGGCCTGACCTCAGCCCGCCAGCGCGCGCACCACCCGGGAGGGGCTGGGCCTGCCGAGGCGCTCGGCCATCCACACGCTGGTAGCGACCAGCTTCTCAAGGTCAACGCCGTGTTCGATGCCGAGGCCGTCGAGCATCCAGACGAGGTCCTCGGTGGCGAGATTGCCGGTGGCGGACTCCGCGTACGGGCAGCCACCGAGGCCGCCCGCGGAGGAGTCCACTGTGGAGACACCCTGGCGGAGGGCGGCGTAGGTGTTGGCCAGCGCCTGGCCGTAGGTGTCGTGGAAGTGCACCGCGAGGGAGCCCACCGGGACACCGGCGTCGAGGAAGGCTTGCAGCAGCCGCTCGACGTGCCCCGGCGTGGCGACGCCGATCGTGTCGCCAAGGGAAAGCTGGTCGCAGCCCATCGCCAGCAGCGTTCGGCCGACGGAGACCACGCGATCGGGTTCGACCGGGCCCTCCCAGGGGTCGCCGAAGCACATGGACAGGTAGCCGCGCACCGCAACGCCCTCGTCCACCGCACCGGAGACCACCGGCTCGAACATGGCGAACTGGTCGGACAGGCCGCGGTTGAGGTTCTTGCGGGCGAACGTCTCGGTGGCGCTGGCGAAGATCGCGATCCGCTCGACGCCCGCCTCCAACGCGCGGTCCAGGCCGCGCTCATTGGGCACCAGCACCGGGTAGCTCACCCCGGCCCGCCGGTCCAGCTTGGCCATCAGGTCGGCGGCGTCGGCCAACTGCGGCACCCACTTGGGGTGCACGAAACTGGTCGCCTCCAGCACCTGTAGGCCCGCCTCGGCGAGACGGTCGAGGAACGCGAGCTTGGTCTCCAACGGGACGACCGCCTGCTCGTTCTGCAGCCCGTCCCGCGCGCCCACCTCCCAGATCGTGACCCGCTCCGGCAAGGACGCGGCCGGGGAACGCATGGGGAGACCGGGGGTTCGTGCCATCAGTGCACCTCGCGGGCGGGGCGGAAGTTGTCCTTGGGATCGGTGTTCACTTCGCGGTAGAGCAGCGAGTGCACCCGCTCCACGTGCGGGATGTCGTCGAACTCGAGCGGGTCGTCGGCGGCCGACTCGATGATCAGCGTGCCGCAGCCGAGCATGCGGTCGATCAGGCGGTGCCGGAATTGGACGCTGTTGATCCGCGACAGCGGGATGTCGATGCCGGTGCGGGTCAGCACGCCCTCGCGCACCATGACGCGCTGGGTGGTGACCACGAAGTGGGTGGTGCGCCAGCGCAGCAGCGGCGCCAGCGTGAGCCAGCAGATCAGCCCCGCCGCGACCACAGCCAGCGCGGCCCAGGCGATCAGATGCCAGGAGAGGTTCGCCGCCAGCGAGGCGAGGTAGGCCACCAAGCCCGCCGTCATCAGGAACACCAGCACCGGGAAGACCAGCATTTTCCAGTGCGGGTGCTTGTGGATCACGACACGCTCTTCCGGCGCGAGCAGGTCGTCCGGGTAGGCCACGGCGCTCCTCCGTATGCCATCGTGCTGCGCTGCTGTGCGTCCGCTGTCAACTTACCGCCGCGTCGGGCCGAACATGGACGACATCCCCGGCCGACACCGCACGTAGTTTGCCGTCGTCACATCGCACGAGCAGCCTGCCGTCAAGATCGACATCGGTGGCGGTGCCGCGCAGCATCTCGCCGGAGGGGAATTCGACGGTGATCCGCACGCCGATCGTGGCGCAGCAGCGGCGGTAGGCGGTGAGCAGCCCGCAGCGCTGGGGGTCGCCGCCTGCCTTGCGCCACGCCTGATCACGCTCGACCAGTTCCCGGATCAACGCCGCGAGCAGCGTGTGCCGGTCGGTGCAGGCCGCGTTCTGGGCGGCCAGCGAGGTCGCGGGGAGCTTGTTCGGACCGGTGGGCAGTTCGTCGGGGGTGTGGCTGACGTTGAGACCGATGCCCAGCACGACTCCAGGCTGCTCGCCCGCGACGAGTTCGGCGAGGATGCCGCCGCACTTGGCGCCGGTGGGGCCGACGAGCAGGTCGTTGGGCCACTTCATCAGCGCCCTGACCTGACCAAGGTCTCCGACAACGTGGGCGACGGCGGTGCCCGCGAGCAGCGGCAGCCAACTCAGCCGGTTGTTCGGGACGCCGGTGGGGCGCAGGAAGATGCTGAACAGCAGCCCGGCCCCCGCGGGCGAGACCCAGTGCCGTTGGTTGCGACCGCGGCCGTCGGTCTGCTCCTCGGCGACCAGGACCGTGTAGTCGGCGACCTCGCCCGCCTGCGCGGCGGCGACCAGATCGGCGTTGGTCGAGCCGGTCCGGGGGATGACATCCAGCGCGGCGAGCGGCCCGCCGGGCGTGAGCAATTCGTCACGCAACGTCGTCACGCTCAGTGGTCCCCGCAGTTCGTTGCCCATACAACCACGCTAACGGGAACGTTCCAGAGCCTTTCACCGACCCGCAACCACCCCGGGCGGGCGAACTCGCACGCCAGTTCGAGTCAACCCCTCAAACCGCCGCGCGGAGACGCCGAAGAAGCTTCGGTGACAGTCCACGCCTTCGTCGACGAATCCTGCCGCAACGGCACCTACCTACTTGCTGCCACCCTGGTGCAGCCCAGCGACCTTAGGGCCACTCGCAGTCTGCTGAGATCGCTGTGTCTCCCCCGCCAACGGCGCATCCACTTCAGGTACGAAAGCATCTCGCGACGCCACCAGATCATCTCGACCATGCATGCCCTGGCCGCACGTACCTTGGTTCTGACCAGTGCGGGCACGGGCAACACCGCTCGCAACGCATGTCTTCGTGCGCTGATGCCAGAACTGATCAAGCGGGACGTGATGCGATTGGTGCTGGAAAGCCGAGAAGGCCAAGACCATCACGATCAACTGCTCATCCGTCGGCTGCTGCCGCCTAAAGACCCGTACTCACCAATCACCTATGAACACATGCGACCCCACGAGGAACCTATCTTGTGGATGCCCGATGCGGTGGCATGGTGCGTGGGCGCAGGAGGGGACTGGTCACGCCGTGCTGCCGGACTTCTCGAGGAGACGACGGAGATCTTGCCCTAAAGACGCGAAACCCGACCGCCAGAGCGTCCGCGCTGGGAGTCGGGTCCACTTCCTCGGCCTACGTGGCCTCGGCACAGCTAAGGTTACATGGGAGCTGCGGCGGACTCCAGTTTGGTTTCCGGTCGCCACTCGATCGGATGGGAGAAGAGCAGCCTCTGCCGCAGACCCCCAGACAGCGCAAAACCCGGCCGCCGACCGTCCGGAGGGGGACCGGGTTCACTTCCTCGGCCTACGGGGCCTTGGCTCGGTCACGCTACCGCTGCGGCGCTACCCAGGGGCCGGAACTTGGCATCTCCACTCGAACGGTTGGGGTGGAAACGCACTATTGGGCGTGACGTGGACTACTGGTGGGTAAGCAGGGTGGCGGAGGCCGGCTAGGCTGCCTCGTCATGAGCAGTGCCACCCAGCCGATCGGCCAGCCACCTGCGGAAGAGCCCGATATCCACACCACAGCGGGCAAGCTCGCCGACCTCTACCGGCGCAATGACGAAGCAGTGCACGCAGGCTCTGCCCGCGCGGTGGAGAAGCAGCACGCCAAGGGCAAGAAGACGGCTCGCGAGCGGATCGACATGCTGCTCGACCCCGGCTCGTTCGTCGAGCTGGACGAGCACGCACGGCACCGCTCCACCAACTTCGGGCTGGAGAAGTCCCGCCCCTACGGCGACGGCGTGGTCACCGGGTACGGCACCGTGGACGGGCGGCCGGTCTGCGTGTTCAGCCAGGACGTGACGGTCTTCGGCGGCAGCCTCGGCGAGGTCTACGGCGAGAAGATCGTCAAGGTGATGGACCTGGCGATCAAGACCGGGCGGCCCATTATCGGCATCAACGAGGGCGGTGGCGCGCGCATCCAGGAGGGCGTGGTCTCCCTCGGCCTCTACGGCGAGATCTTCCGCCGCAACACCCTCGCCTCCGGCGTGATCCCGCAGATCTCGCTGATCATGGGGCCCTGCGCGGGCGGGCACGTGTACTCGCCCGCGATCACCGACTTCACGGTCATGGTCGACAAGACCTCCAACATGTTCATCACCGGCCCGGACGTGATCAAGACCGTCACCGGTGAGGAGGTCAGCTTCGAGGACCTCGGCGGCGGCCGGACGCACAACACCAAGTCCGGCAACGCGCACTACCTGGGTTCCGACGAGGACGACGCGATCGCCTACGTCAAGGAGCTGCTCAGCTTCCTGCCGTCCAACAACCTCTCCGACGCGCCGGTCTTCGACGCCGCCGACACCGGCGACGGGGCGCTCGCGGACGCCATCGAGGAGTCCGACCGGGAGCTCGACACGCTGATCCCGGACTCGGCGAACCAGCCGTACGACATGCACGAGGTGATCACCCGCGTGCTGGACGACGGCGAGTTCCTCGAGGTCATGGAGCTGTTCGCGCCCAACATCCTGATCGGCTTCGGCCGGGTGGAGGGCCGCAGCGTCGGCGTGGTGGCCAACCAGCCGACGCAGTTCGCAGGCTGTCTGGACATCGACGCCAGCGAGAAGGCCGCCCGGTTCGTGCGGACCTGCGACGCGTTCAACATCCCGGTGCTGACCTTCGTGGACGTGCCGGGCTTCCTGCCGGGCACCGACCAGGAGTGGAACGGCATCATCCGGCGCGGCGCCAAGCTGATCTACGCCTACGCCGAGGCCACCGTCCCGCTGGTCACCGTGATCACCCGCAAGGCCTACGGCGGCGCCTACGACGTGATGGGCTCCAAGCACCTCGGCGCGGACATCAACCTGGCCTGGCCGACCGCGCAGATCGCGGTGATGGGAGCCCAGGGCGCGGCGAACATCGTGCACCGCAAGACGCTGGCCAACGCCGTCAACAACGGCGAGGACGTCGAGGCGCTGCGCGCGAAGCTGCAGCAGGAGTACGAGGACACCCTCTGCAACCCCTACATCGCCGCCGAGCGCGGCTACGTGGACTCGGTGATCCCGCCCTCCTACACCCGCGGCTACGTGGCCCGCGCGCTGCGCATGCTGCGTGACAAGCGGGAGACCCTGCCGCCCCGCAAGCACGGCAACATCCCGCTGTAAGGCCCAGGTCGCGAAGGAGATCCGATGAGCGCCGAGCGTCCCTACCTGCGCGTGGTGCGTGGCACGCCGGACGAGGCCGAGATGGCGGCGCTCGCCGCGGTGGTCGCGGGCCTGGCGAGCCGCGGTGCTCCGGAGCAGAAGGACGAGCCGCGGTCGGCGTGGGCCGACCGCGCGCCGCTGCTGCGCACGCCGCTGCACCCCGGACCGGGCGCCTGGCGGGCGTCCGGTCTGCCGCGATGAAACCCGGCATTTCAGGGAATAACGCGCCATAAAGCCGAAAATCCGGCGGTCAGTTGCGTCATTCGGACCTGACCACGGGCAAGCCCTCCTGCTTAGCGTCCCGAGAAGGGATCCCTGCTGGAGGCATTGTGGCAAAACAACGGCCGTTCACCCTGCTATCCGTACTGGCCACCGCGGCAATCACCGCGGCGGGAGCGTTCACCGCCCCCGCCGCCGCGGCCGCACCGACCAACATCCGTGACGGACTCAGCCAACCGTCTTTCTCTTTCGCCGACGCGATCAGGGAGACGACGTTCGTCGACATCGGACTCGACCTCAACGGCGACCGCGTCAACGACCGCGTCGCCGCGGACATCATCCGGCCCGCCACGGGCGGGAAGGTGCCGACGATCATGGACGCCAGCCCGTACTACTCCTGCTGCGGGCGCGGCCTGGAAAGCGAGAAGAAGACCTACGACGCACAGGGACGCCCGCAGGGCTTCCCGCTGTTCTACGACAACTACTTCGTGCCGCGCGGCTACGCCGTGGTGCTGGTCGACCTATCGGGCACCAACAAATCCACCGGCTGCTCAGATGTGGGCGGCCCGTCGGAGATCGCCTCCGCCAAGGCCGTGATCGATTGGATCGGCGGCCGCGCCAAGGGCTACGACAAGGTCAGCGGCGGCAACGCGGTCACCGCGACCTGGGCCGCGCCCTCGGTCGGCATGATCGGCAAGTCCTGGGACGGCACCATCGCCAACGGCGTCGCCGCCACCGGGGTGCCCGAGTTGAAGACCATCGTGCCGATCGGCGCGATCTCCTCCTGGTACGACTACCAGCGCGGCGACGGCGTCGGCAGCGGCACGCCGACCTACCTGGCCAACCTGGTCGAGGAAAGCCCCCGGGCGGGCTGCCAGGGCGTGAAGAACCAGCTCACCTCGGGTGCGCCCGCCAACGGCAACATGACGCAGATGTGGAAGCAGCGCGACTACGTCAAGGACGCGAGCAAGGTCAAGGCCAGCGTGTTCGTCGTGCACGGCCAGGGCGACCTCAACGTCAAGACCATCCACTTCGGACAGTGGTGGGACGCGCTGCGGGCGCAGGGCACGCCGCTGAAGCTGTGGCTGACCCAGGCGGGCCACGTCGACCCGTTCGACTTCCGCCGCACCGAGTGGGTCAAGACCCTGCACCGCTGGTTCGACCGCTGGCTGCTGAACGTGGACAACGGCATCGACCGCGAGCCCGCCTCCAGCGTCGAGCGCGCCCCTGACAAGTGGGCCGACGACGCCAAATGGCCGCCCGCGGACACCGCGCTGACCAGCTTCCACCCCCGCACGGGAAGCGTGGAGGGCCTTGGCTCGCTGTCGACGCAGGCACCGGGCACCGGTACCGCGAAGTTCACCGACAACACCAGGCTGTCGGAGTTCGACTGGGCCAAGAACCCCGGCCAGGCCTCGGCGAACCGGCTGCTGTACTCCACCGGCAAGCTGGAGAAGGACCTGCGGATCGCGGGCACCGGCTCGATCACCGTCGCGGTCACGCCCAGCACCACGACGGCTCACGTGTCGGTGGCGCTGGTGCACTACGGCCCGGCCACCATCCGCAACTACCTGGGCAGCGGCGAGGGCATCCGCACGCTGAACACGGAGTCCTGCCACGGCGAGAACCGCACCGGGGACGACGCCTGCTACAAGAACACCGAGGCGACCAGCAGCAACGTCGACGCCGAGGTGTTCGCCCGCGGCTGGGCGGATCTGGCCAACTACGAGTCGCTGGACGTGGACCGCCCGTTGCAGGCAGGCCAGAAGTACACGATCACGTTCCGGATCTCCACCTCCGACCACGTGATCCCGGCGGGCCATCAGTTCGCCGTGATCATCGGCGGCACCGACAGCCGGTTCATCCCCGGTCCGGCCAGGCCGGGACAGCTGCAGATCCACCTGGACAGCACCAGGGTGGCGCTGCCGGTCGTCGGCGGCGGCTCCGGAGTCCAGGCAGGCCCGCCGGTGCCGCCGTCGGCCCGCCCAGAGCGGGTGCCGTCGGGACCGGAAGCCCGCAGTCTGCGGTTCACCGACCTGATTCCGCACTGATTGCAGTGGAATGTCCGGTGCGGGTGTACGCCCGCACCGGACTTTTCCGGGTCTGGCCCCAACTCCCGCACCGCCGGCGCTAGGCTGCCTGACGTCGGACGCGTGATCGGGGAGAGCTTCAGTGCCGCGAACAGCAACCCGGACCCTCAGCCTGATTGCCTTACTGGCCTTGGGCGTGCTGTCCGTGTCCTGCGGCTCGTCCACCGTGCCGGGACTGCCGCCGGTGGCCAACACCTACGCACCGATCGCGAACATCCCGGAGGAGCCCGCGCGCTGGGCGCTGGTGTCGGTGGACGCGTGCAAGCTGCTGACCGGCAAGCAGGCCGCCGCCGTCGCCACCGGCCCGGCCTACCCGGCGGGCCCGCAGAGCTGCGAGCTTCCGGTGAAGCTGCCCGACGGCAGCGCCGACCGACTGGTGCTCTCGCTCAGCGCGAGCTTCGAACACCGCAACCGGGCCGCCGCCGCACCCGTGTCGCTGGCCGGGCTGACCGCCTACCAGCTGATGGACGGGCCGACGGCCCGCTCCCCGGAACTGCGCACCTGCGATGTGCACATCCCGCTGACCGCCTCGCGGGCGGTGCAGATCCACACCAGGGCGGTCGGCGAAGACCTCGGCACGGGCTGCCGGGTGGCCAGAGCAGCGGGTGAGACGGCGGCGGGCAAGCTGGCCACCCCCGCCCAAGCCCTCAGCGAGGCACCGCCGCCGGCGTTGAACCGGTGGAACGTCTGCGACCTGCTGGGCAAGGCGGTCGGCAGCAGCACCCAGCCGCAGTTCGGCTACGGCCGCGACGCCATCGCCGCCGCCCGGTGCACCACGCACGACCCGTCCGACGGCGCCGACTGGGCCAACACCGAGCTGTCCGTGGTCGCGGGGCTGGACCCGCTGGCCGAGAAGCCCGCGACCGGCGAGCCGGTCCCGCTGAGCTTCGGCACCGTGCGGCAGATCAGCCGCGACCGCGGCTGCGACCTGGAGTGGGGCGCCGTGGCCGTGGCAGGCGGCAGCCCGGAGCGTCCGTTCCAGCGCGTCAAGCTGAGCCGCAACAACGAACCCAACGCCTGCGCCGTGGTCGCCCAGCAGGCCGAGAAGCTGATCAAGACGCTGGCCGCGGGACCGCCCGCGCCGCCGCCCGCACCCGCCGCGCTCGGGTTCAAGACCAACGTCCCTGACGAGCCGATGGCCGCGGTCTGCCAGCTCGACCCGCAGGCCACCCCGAGGGACTGCCGGGCGCCGCAGGAGGTGCCGCTGCCGCCGGACGCCAAGCAACTGCTCGCCGCGTACAACTCCACCGAGGCGCCGGACCTTGCCTGCAAGCTGCTTGGGGACCTGATCAGTGAGGCGGGCGGTGGGCAGGCGGTCACCGCCACCCGCGGTGAGCACTGCCAGGGCGCGGTGAAGGACTTCAGCCTGAAGTTCACGCTGCGCTTCTACCCGGCCGCCGCCGATGTGTGGCACCGCTGCGATGTGGAGTCCACACCGGAGATCGCCGGGCGCGAGGTGACTGTCTGCGACACCGGCAGCCAGCGCCGGGAGCTGGTCGTCCCGGTCACCGGGGATGCCAAGGCGCCGGGGGTGATGCGGCTGCAGGTCAGCGAGTCGGCCACCCGCGGCATCAACGCTCCCGTGACCTCGAACGAGGAACGGCTGCGGATCCTGGACAGGCTCGCCGAGGTCGCGATCACCAAGTACCTGCAGAAGTAGGCACCGGCGCCGCATCGATCGCCGCGATCCGCCCGCTGCTCGACGCGCCCGTCCCAGTGCAGCCGAAGCTCTCGGCCGAACTAGGCTGCACCCGTGCAGTTCGTGCTCGCCTCCGCCTCCCCCGCCCGCCGGGCCGTGCTCGCCGCGGCCGGGATCGACGCCGCCGTGTTCGTCTCCGGGGTCGACGAGGACGCGGTGGCCGCGAGCCTGAGCGATCCGACACCCGCGGAGCTGGTCACGGCGCTCGCGGTGGCCAAGGCGCGAGCCGTA
Organism: Actinorectispora metalli; assembly: GCF_056323685.1. Classification (NCBI taxonomy): domain Bacteria; kingdom Bacillati; phylum Actinomycetota; class Actinomycetes; order Pseudonocardiales; family Pseudonocardiaceae; genus Actinorectispora; species Actinorectispora metalli. The sequence goes on along the minus strand of NZ_JBREYE010000001.1, from coordinate 3,072,064 downwards.
CTGGATCGGGTGGCCGCCGAGCACCCGAACGCGGTCATCGTGGGCTGCGACTCGATGCTGCACATCGACGGCAAGGTCGTCGGCAAGCCCGGTTCGGTCGAGGTGGCCCGCGCCCGGTGGAAGCGCATGGCGGGCGGCGCCGGCGACCTGCTCACCGGCCACGCCGTGCTGCTGCTGGCCGATGGCGAGCTGCGCAAGCAGGCCGATGGCCACGCGAGCACGACGGTCCGCTTCACCGATATCGGCGACGCGGAGCTGGAGGCCTACCTGGCCACCGGCGAACCGCTGGGGGTCGCGGGCGGCTTCACCCTGGACGGCCTCGGCGGCTGGTTCGTTGCGGGCGTCGACGGCGATCCATCCAGCGTGATCGGCATCAGCCTGCCGCTGACCCGACAGCTGCTCTGCGACGTCGGGGTGAATGTCGTCACGCTCTGGCGGTAGCCGGAAGTTTGATCTCGCGGTCGGGGTTGAACCGTCCCGACATGAATTCGCGATGGTTGTTCACCTCTCGCCTGCACGTCGACCTGCGACTGCAGGCCAGTGCCATCTGTCCGCACGTCTGATCCACAGCTGACGTCTGCGTTCCCGAGCCCCGCGGCCCTTCGTCGTCGCCGCGCTCGCATCTGAAGAAATTCCAGGGGGACCCCCATATGCTCACCGCCCTCAGACGTATCCCGTTCGGCGTGCAGGTTCTGCTCGGTCTCGCCCTCGGTGTCGGCCTCGGCCTGCTCGCCAGGGCCGCCGACGTGCAGGGGCTGTCGGCCACGCTCGGTTCGGTCGGCACCGTTTTCACGAACCTGCTGCAACTCACAGTCATCCCACTGGTGTTCACCGCGATCGTGGTGGGCATCAACAGCCTGGCCAACCTCGGCGGCGCCCGAACCGCGGCCAGGGTCGGCGGCAAGACCCTGCTCTGGTTCGGCGCTACCTCGCTCATCGCAGTGCTGATCGGACTGGCCATCGGCATCCTGGGCGCGCCGGGCCGCGGCGTACAGGTCAGCCCCACCGAGGCAGCCACCAAGAAGCTCGCCACCAGGGAACACGGCGACTGGCTGTCGTTCCTGCAAAGCCTGGTACCGGAGAACTTCTTCGCCGCGTTCTCCGAAGGCGAGATCCTGCAGGTTGTGTTCCTCGCGCTGCTGATCGGCTTCGCCAGCTACCTGCTCGGTGAGAAGGCCCGCCCGTTCACCCAGTTCAACCAGGCGGTCTTCGACATCATCCAGAAGGTGCTCGGCTGGCTGATCCGGTTGGCGCCCATCGGCGTCGCGGGACTGATCGGCAACGCCTTCGCAAGCTACGGCGTCGACTTCCTGCGGCCGCTGGCCTCGCTGGTGGTCGCGGTGTACGCGGGCACGCTGATCGTGTTGTTCGTGGTGTACCCGATCCTGCTGCGGTTCGTCGGCGGGATCAGCCCGCTGCGGTTCTTCCGCGAGTCCTGGAACGCGCTGCAGTTCGCCTTCGTTTCGCGTTCATCCAGCGCCACCCTGCCGCTGAGCAGGCAGGCCGCGGTGAACCTCGGCGTCGACCCCGGCTACGCGGGCTTCGCGGTCCCGCTGGGCACCACCACCAAGATGGACGGCTGCGCCGCGGTCTACCCCGCGGTGGCCACGATCTTCATCGCGAACCTGTTCGGCGTGCAGCTGTCGATCTGGCAGTACGCCATCATCGCCGCGGTCGCGGTGTTCGGCGCCTTTGCCACCGCGGGCACAACGGGCTGGTTCACCATGCTCACCTTGACGCTGAGCTCGGTCGGCCTGCCCGCCGAGGTCATCGCGGCGGGCGTGGCGGTGGTCTTCGCCATCGACCCGATCCTGGACATGATCCGCACCGCCACCAACGTGGCGGGCCAGATCACCGTCCCGGTCCTGGTCGCCCGCAACGAGGGCCTGCTCACAGATCAATCCGGTGCCGACAAGGCGCGACCCGATACCCGCGGCGCCAAGCCCGCCTTAATCTGAAAGAACTTTCGCCACCGGAAGTCCCCGCAAGGACCATCCAAAGGGGCTTCTGGTGGTGAAAACCCTGCGGCAGCCTGTGTGGCGTGACCGGTCTCTCGCGTGTCAGAACGATGAACGGCCATAGACTCTCGCAGAACGCGGGGACGCGTCATAAGTGACAAACGGAACCGGACTGTGTCGCAAAACAGGAGGTAGGGACGTGGGCGAGCGCTCAGGCGAGCTGAGGAAGGTCCTGATCGCCAACCGGGGCGAGATCGCCGTTAGGGTCATCCGGGCGTGCAAGGACGCCGGACTCGCCAGCGTCGCGATCTACGCCGACCCAGACCGTGACGCCCCGTTCGTGCGGCTGGCCGACGAGGCGTTCGCGCTCGGCGGCAACACCCCCGGCGAGAGCTACCTCTCCTTCGACAAGGTGCTCGACGCGGCCCGCCGCTCCGGCGCCGACTCCATCCACCCCGGCTACGGCTTCCTCTCCGAGAACGCCGACTTCGCCCAGGCCGTGATCGACGCGGGACTGACCTGGATCGGGCCCAGCCCGCAGGCCATCCGCGACCTCGGCGACAAGGTCACCGCCCGCCACATCGCCACCCGCGCGGGCGCCCCGCTGGTGCCCGGCACAAAGGACCCGGTGTCGGGGCCCGACGAGGTGCTGGCCTTCGCCGAGGAGAACGGCCTGCCGGTGGCGATCAAGGCCGCGTTCGGCGGCGGCGGCCGCGGGCTGAAGGTGGCGCGCACCAAGGAGGAGATCCCCGAGCTGTTCGACTCGGCGGTGCGGGAGGCGGTCACCGCGTTCGGCCGCGGCGAGTGTTTCGTCGAGCGCTACCTCGACCGCCCGCGCCACGTCGAGGCGCAGGTGCTGGCCGATCAGCACGGCAACGTGATCGTCGTCGGCACCAGGGATTGTTCGCTGCAGCGCCGCCACCAGAAGCTCGTGGAGGAGGCGCCCGCGCCGTTCCTCAACGACGCCCAGCGCAAGACCATCCACGGTGCGGCCAGGGCAATCTGCCAGGAGGCCGGCTACCACGGCGCGGGCACGGTGGAGTTCCTGGTAGGTCAGGACGGCACCATCTCCTTCCTCGAGGTCAACACCCGGCTCCAGGTCGAGCACCCGGTCTCCGAGGAGACCACCGGCATCGACCTGGTCCGCGAGCAGTTCCGCATCGCGGCGGGCGAGAAGCTGCGCTTCGACTCCGACCCCCAGCCGCACGGCCACTCCATCGAGTTCCGCATCAACGGCGAGGACGCGGGCCGCAACTTCCTGCCCGCCCCCGGCACCGTGACGACATTCGCCGCACCCGCAGGCCCCGGCGTCCGGGTGGACGCGGGCGTGGAGTCCGGCACCGTGATCGGCGGACAGTTCGACTCCCTGCTGGCCAAGCTGGTCGTCACCGGCGAGAACCGGCAGGAGGCGCTGGCCAGGGCGCGGCGCGCGCTGGACGAGATGGTCGTGGAGGGCATGGCCACCGTGCTGCCCTTCCACCGGCTCATCGTGCGCGACCCCGCGTTCGCAGGCGAGGACGGCTTCACCGTGCACACCCGCTGGATCGAGACCGAGTGGGACAACACCGTCGAGCCGTTCACCGGCGCCGCCGAGGCCGAAGAGCCCGAGGCCAGGCAGAGCGTCGTGGTGGAGGTCGGCGGCAGGCGGTTGGAGGTGACCCTGCCCGGCGACCTCGCGCTCGGCGGCGGCACCGGTGCCGCGGGCGGCGCGAAGGCCAAGCCGCGCAAGCGCGCGGGCGGCAAGGCCGCGGCGGCGGTGTCCGGGGACGCGGTGACCGCGCCCATGCAGGGCACCATCGTCAAGGTCGCGGTGGAGGACGGGCAGCAGGTCGCCGCGGGCGAGCTCATCGTCGTGCTGGAGGCGATGAAGATGGAAAACCCCGTCATCGCGCACAAGGCGGGCACGGTCACCGGCCTGTCGGCGGCTCCCGGCACCCCCATCACCCAGGGCAGCGTGATCTGCGAGCTCAAAGACTGATCTCGGATGGATCCGGTCGAGATCAACGCGGGTGAGTACTACCTGCGGCAGCTGCGCGCCGATGACCGCATCGACGACCGCCCCGCGATCGTCGAAGGCTTCACCGATCCGGAGACCACGCGCTGGACCCGCGGGTATTCCGTACCCGATCTCGATGAGGCCCGCGGCTACGTCGAGCACCGGAACAGGCAGTGGCAGGACGACCAGCGCTGCTCCTGGGCGGTGGCCGAGCCGCTGACCGGAGCGCTGCTCGGCGAGGTCGGACTCAAGCACCTGGACTTGGACGCGGGCACCGCCGAAGCGGCCTGCTGGACGCTGCCCGCCCACCGCGGCAAGGGCTTGGCGGTGGAGGCGCTGCGCGTCGTGCTGGGGTTCGGATTCGACGGGTTGGACCTGAAAAAGATCACCTACCGTCATGCGGAAAGGAATCAAGCCTCCAAACGGGTGGCCGAAAAATGCGGATTCCGACTGGACGGAAGAGAGCCCGCCGCAATGATTGCGGACGGTATTGAACAAGATCTCTGGGTCTGGGTGAAAGAGGCCGGAACTTGATCACGCCGCACTGTCGCATTCATCCGAAACCGGGTCCACTACCGTGGTGCGCATGAGTCGTGGTCCGTTTCCGGCCTTTCGGGTGCTCGCGCTCGCGGCCGTGCTCGGATTGTCATCCGCGTGCAGCTTTCCCAACCAGGAAACCGCGGGCAGTCCCACAACCTCGGCCCCGGCCGCCACCACGACGACGATTGAGCTGCCGCCCCGACCGAAGGTCATTTCCCTCAAAGGCATCGAGCCCTGCACGATCCTGCCCAAGGCCGACCGGGCCCAACTGGGCATGGACCGACCGCCGTTGAAGGGCACCGAAGCAGGCTTCGGCGACGCCAGGACCTGCAGCCTGCGCAACAGCGAAGCGCGGGTGGCGGCCCGGTTGGCGCTGGTCACCGTGCAGGGCATGGAGGTCTGGACGGACGAGACGGCGCAGGTGCAGGCCGAGCCGGTGGTGATCGCCGGGTTCCCCGCCCTCGTCGTGCGGTCGGAGACCTCGGACTCCTACTGCAACGTGGAGGTCGACACCGCGGACGGCCAATTCCTCGACGTGCTGTACCGAGACGACGGCAACCAGCCCGCAAAACCACTCGATCAGTTGTGTTCAGGCGCAAAGAGACTAGCTGAGGCCGCGATGACCAGGCTCATTGAAAAAGGCTGACTGCAGACGGGTGACCTCCCACTCCCCAGCGTGACCTGTTATGGCTAAAGTGACTCCGGATGTGCCACAAAGTCGGGGAGGCCCAACTTGCCGTTCGAGACCACCCCTGGGCAGCAGTCCGTAGACGGATTTCCACAGTCGAGCGGATTGCCCGGCGAAGGCGCGCAACAACGCCTCCGCGTAGAGCCCGCTGCCATTCCACGCATGCGTAGATCAATTCACGGCTCGCTCGATCAATTGGGCAAGCAGATCGAACACGCGATCAACGACCTTCGCATTCGCCCCTGGGCGGGCGACCCGGTCAGCAACGAAGCTGCCACCACCTTCAACCAGGCCAGCGTGGACGGCACCGACGGTGCCCTCGCCGCGCTGTCGGGTTACCGAGACCAGTTGCAGGCGGCCGCCGAGGCCCTCGAACGTGCCGAGGTGCAGTACCGGGACATCGAGGGCGACAACACGGCCAAGTGGGGTTCGAACTGCTGAAGGGGCCGATCATCATGGGTGGGGACCACCGCTGGCAGGGATACAACCACGAGGAGCTGTACCGGCAGATCCACGCCGGGCCGGGTCCGGTGGCCTCCGCTGCCTCGGCGACGAGGTGGTCGGAGCTTGTCACCGTGCTGTCGGAGATCGACTCCGACTTGAGCCGCGCCATCACCGAATCCGGTTCGGTCTGGGAGGGCGCCGCCGCGGAATCCGCCCGCGGCGGCCTGACCCCGTTGGGCCAGTGGGCGGCTGACGCCCAGGCCAGCGCCGAGGCGATGAAGCACAGCGCCGAGGCCCAGGCCGACAACATCGGCAAGGCCAGAGCGGATATGCCCGCCCCGGTGCCGGTCAACGCGGAGGAGCCCTCCGCCCTGGAGTCGGGCCTGGTGCACCTGTTCGGCGGCCAGACCGACTACGAGCGCGAGGAGGCCGCGAGCAACGCGGCGGAGCAGCGGGCCTTCGAGGTGATGCGCACCTACGAGGCCAGCACCACCCACGCCACCTCCGCCCTCGGCACCTTCAGCCCGCCGCCGGACGTGGTGATCTCGACCTCGGGATCGGTCCGCGGTGACGCGAGTGCGGTGCAGGGCCCCATCCAGGGCGCGGTCCCGCAGCAGGCGCCGCGGTCGACCGGCCTGACCCGAGGCGGTTTCCGCCGCGGACCCGGCAGGCTCTCCGGCACCGCGGGCACCGGCCAGCGCCCGGTGACCGGCGGCCCGAACTCGCCCGGCTCCCCCGGCTCCGGCGGCGGCGCGGGTACGTCCTCGGCAGCCGCCTCGGCACGCCCCGGCCCGCCGGCAGGCCCGACGGGTGCCGACGGCAGGCCGACCGGTTCGGCGGGCGCCGCACCGGTGGCGGGCGCCCAGGCGGGTGCGAAACCGGGTGCTCCCCGTGACACCAGGAAGATCTCGGACGAGCAGGACACTCCCGGCGCCGTGTCCGCACACGCCGAGTCGAACCTGCCGCCGACCCACAGCGCGGGTCTGGACGACCCGCAGCGCGGACCGGCCCCGACCGCGGGCCCGGAGTCCGCCGCCACGCCGCCCGCCGCACCGGGCCCGGCGGGCGCGGCGCGGAGCGCGCGGCGGGACGACGACGAGGACCAGCACGCCAACAGCTATCTGGTGGAAGAGGACGACGTCTGGGGCGGCGGCGGCCGCGTGGCACCCGCGGTCTTCGGTGAGGACCCGCCGCGATGAACGTGGTTGCCGCGGAGGCGCAGACGTGGTCAACCTGATGGACGCTCAGGTCAAGGCGCCCATCGCCGTCACGGCTCTGGAGTTCGATGTGCTCTGGCAGCACCTCGGGCTGGAACAGATGCCGCTGGTGATCAAGGTGCCGTCGCCGGGCCGGACCTGGACCGAACGACGACAGCTGGAACGCGATGTCTGGTCGGCGCTGGAGCAACGCGGCCTCGGCCGCCCGTCCAGCATCGACCCGGCGCTGGCGGACATGCTGCACCTGCTGGCGGCCCCGCAACGCGAGGTCGACGCGCGCCTCTGGCTCGGTCACCGGGTGCGCCTGCTGGCCGCGGCCAGCGGCGAGTCCGCGGTGTTGGTCACGAAGCTGGATGATCAGCTCAGTTTCCAGGAGATCTCCACGGGCGGCTTGGCGCGCGCGGCGGTGAGCATGCTGCCGCCGCTGCCTGCGGGCCCCGGCCATTCGGTGACGCTGCCCAGTGACGACCTCGACGCCGCGGCGTCGGCCGCGGCCGACAACCCGCAGTCGTTCCACAGCGCGTTGTGCGCCAGGGGAGTCCGCGGCGAGGACGCCGCCACCATCGTGGCCATGAGCAAGGACGCCCACCACCGCGGTCAGTTCGGCGCCGCCACCAAGGACAGCTGGGGCCGCCGCCACCGGCCCAACCACGTGATCGGCTTCTTCGACACCCCCGCGGGCCGCTACCTCCAATTACGCCGCGGCTCCCCCAACGTCGCCTGGTGGAGCACCATCTCCCCGGCCGACAACCGCCGCCTCATCCAACACGTCGAGGACCTGCTCACGGAAGCGGAGACCCGGGCTTAGTGTTCCTCTCTCCGCCGCACACGCGGTGTCCCTCTACCACACCTCACACCCGCTTCTCCGCGTGTGGCTCGAAGTTCGGGCGAGTTATCCACATCGCCGTGAGCCATCCACAGTTCCGACTTTGGCGCCGCAAACCGGAATCGGAAATCGATAGGCTGGCCCAGGGGCGTGCCCCCCGGGCGGGCGGGGGTGTATTCCGGGAGCAAGCGAGCAGCAGCGGAAGTACGAAGACGGATCTCCTGGGGCCCACAGGGATGAGCGAGTTCGACGCTCAGCCGCCTGGAAAGCGGTGGCCGGGCGTGCCGCCTCGCGGTGCGAGTGGCTGATGCCGGCGGGTGCGAGCGGCTATGCCGGCGAATGGGGCATAACCGCCGGATGCCGCGGTTACAGGTGGGGGCGGACTTCGGGGGCGAGCAGGCGTTCCGCCTCGGCGGCGGCGTCGCTGGGTTGGAGCTGGGAGGCCCGTTCGGCTTCGACGCGGGCGGTATAGGTCTGTACTTCGGCCCTGATCTGGTCCTCCGACCAGCCGAGCACCTCGGCCATCAGCTCCGCCACCGGTTGGGCCGATTCGAGGCCGCGGTGCGGGTACTCGATGGAGATGCGGGTTCGGCGGGCCAGCACGTCCTCCAGGTGCAGCGCGCCTTCGTGACTGACCGCGTGGTAAGCGTCCACCATCAGGTAGTCCGCCGCGCCAGGGATCGGGCGCAGCAAATCGGGGCGGCCCTTGGCGTTGGCCAGCACCTCGTGGATGAGCGAGCCGTAGCGGTCCAGCAGCTGACGGACGCGGTAGGGGTGCAGGCCGTAGCGGGTGGCCAGCTGGTCGGCCTGGTTGACCAGGGCGTGGTAGCCGTCCGCGCCGAGCAGCGGCACCCGGTCGGTGATCGACGGGGCGATGCGGCCGGGCAGGTCGGGGGCGGCGGCCTCGATGGCGTCCGCCGCCATCACCCGGTACGTCGTGTACTTGCCGCCCGCGATGGCGACCAGGCCCGGGGCGACCCTGGCGACCGCGTGTTCGCGGGACAGCTTCGACGTCTCGTCGCTCTCGCCCGCCAGCAGCGGGCGCAGGCCCGCGTAGACGCCCTCGATGTCGTCGTGGGTCAGCGGGGTGGCGAGCACGGTGTTGACGTGCTCCAGGATGTAGTCGATGTCGGCCTTGGTGGCGGCCGGGTGCGCCAGGTCCAGGTTCCAGTCCGTGTCGGTGGTGCCGACGATCCAGTGGCTGCGCCACGGGATCACGAACAGCACCGACTTCTCGGTGCGCAGGATGATGCCGCTCTCGGCGACGATGCGGTCCCTGGGCACCACGATGTGCACGCCCTTGCTCGCGCGCACCCGGAACCGGCCGCGGCTGCCGGACAGGCGCTGGAGCTCGTCGGTCCACACGCCGGTGCAGTTGATCACCGAGTGGGCCTCGACCTCGATCTCCTCACCCGTCTCCACATCCCGTACCCGGACCCCGCGGATGCGGTCGGCCTCGCGGGTCATGCCGACGACCTGGGTGGAGGTGCGGACCACGGCGCCGTAGTGGGCGGCGGTGCGGGCCACCGTCATGGTGTGCCGGGCGTCGTCGGCCTGGGCGTCGAAGTACTGGATGCCGCCGATCAGGCTGGAGCGGCGCAGCGCGGGCACCAGCCGCAGGGCACCCGCCCTGGTGAGCTGGCGGTGCCGCGGCACCGAGCGCGCGCCGCCCATCGTGTCGTACATCAGCATGCCCGCGGTGGTGTACGGGCGCTCCCACATGCGGTGGGTGAGCGGGTAGAGGAAGCTCACGGGCTTGACCAGGTGCGGCGCCAGCCGGGTGAGCATCAGCTCGCGCTCGCGCAGCGCCTCGCGCACCAGGCCGAACTCCAACTGCTCGAGGTAGCGCAGGCCGCCGTGGAAGAGCTTGCTGGAGCGGCTGGACGTGCCGGAGGCCAGGTCGCGGGCCTCCACCAACGCGACCCGCAGGCCCCTGGTGGCGGCGTCGAGCGCGGCGCCCGCCCCGGTGACCCCACCGCCGATGACCACCACGTCGAACTGCTCGGCTGCCAGCCGCGTCCAGGCCTGAGCGTGTTCGGCAGGGCCCAGCCTGGCTGAACTCACCGCGGTCTCGGTGGTCTCGGGCACCCGTTCCCCCTTCGCGACGTCGGTGTGTCTCCACGCTACTAGCGGGATCACCGTCTAGACAGGAAATTGTGCGCCAAGTAATGTCCCAACACATCTCGAACCGCAACGCGCCCCACTGGGGAGGGGAAGAGCAATGGGTTTCGGCGAAATCTTTCTGTGGGAATTCCTGGGAACCGCCGCGCTGACTCTCCTGGGTTGCGGAGTCGTCGCAAATGTGGTTCTGAAAAACACCCTCGGCAATGCCGGCGGCTGGTTGTTGATCAACTTCGGTTGGGGTTTCGCGGTGTTCACTGCGGCGAGCCTCGCCGAACCCACTGGGGCGCATATCAATCCCGCCGTGACCATCGGACTCGCGGTCGCGGGCAAGCTCGGGTGGGGCGCCGTGCCCGCCTACCTGATCGCCCAACTGCTGGGCGGCATCGCGGGCGCCGCACTGTGCTGGGCCACCTACAAACTTCAGTTCGACGCCCACGACCAGCCCGAGAACACCCTGGGCATCTTCGCAACCAGCCCGACCATCCCGCACCGCGGCTGGAACCTGACCACCGAGGTGATCGGCACCTTCGTGCTGGTGCTGTGGATTCTGCTCTCACCCGCGGCGGGCCCCGACAAGGACGGACTGCCTCAGTTCGGCAATGCCGCACTGGGATACGCGGCGGTCGCCTTCGTGGTCGTAGGAATTGGCAACTCACTCGGCGGGCCGACGGGATATGCCATCAATCCGGCGCGTGATCTCGGCCCCCGCATCGCCTACGCGATATTGCCTATCCGTGGCAAAGGCTCCGCGAATTGGGGATATTCGTGGGTGCCGGTGCTCGGCCCGCTGGCGGGCGGCGTACTCGCAGGCCTGGTCTCCCTCGTCCTTCCGAACTAAGGAGCAACGCAGATGTCCCGCTACGTGGCGGCGATCGATCAGGGCACGACCTCCACCCGGTGCATGATCTTCGATCACTCCGGCCAGGTCGTCTCGGTCGACCAGCGGGAACACCGTCAGATCATGCCCAAGGCGGGCTGGGTTGAACACGACCCTGCCGAGGTCTGGCGCAACACCCGGCAGGTCTGCGCGGGGGCGCTGGCCAAGCACGACCTCGTCGCGGGCGACCTCGCCGCGGTGGGCATCACCAACCAACGCGAGACCACCGTGGTGTGGGACCGCAAGACCGGTGAGCCGATCCACAACGCCATCGTCTGGCAGGACACCCGCACCGACCGGATCTGCCGCGAACTCGGCGCGCTGGGCGGCGGTCAGGAGCGCTACCGGGCCCGCACCGGGTTGCCGCTGGCGACCTACTTCGCCGGACCCAAGATCCGCTGGATCCTGGACAACGTCGACGGCGCCCGCAAGCGCGCCGAGAACGGTGAGCTGGCCTTCGGCACGATGGACAGCTGGGTGCTGTGGAACTGCACCGGCGGCCCGGACGGCGGCCTGCACCTCACCGACCCCACGAACGCCTCCCGCACGCTGCTGATGGACCTCGACACGCTGAGCTGGGACGCCGAGCTGTGCGCCGAGATCGGGGTGCCGATGGCGATGCTGCCCGAGATCCGCTCCTCCTCCGAGGAGTACGGCAAGGTGCGCGAGCGCGGTCCGCTGGCGGGTGTTCCGATCAGCGGCATCCTCGGCGACCAGCAGGCCGCCACCTTCGGCCAGGCATGCCTGGCGGTGGGCGAGGCCAAGAACACCTACGGCACCGGCAACTTCGTGCTGCTCAACACGGGTTCCGAGAAGGTGATGAGCAACAACGGCCTGCTCACCACCGTCTGCTACCAGATCGGCTCCAACGCCCCGGTGTACGCGTTGGAAGGCTCCATCGCGGTGACCGGCTCGCTGGTGCAGTGGATCCGGGACAACCTGGGCATGATCTCCTCGGCCGCCGACATCGAGCGGGACGCCCGCAGCGTGGAGGACAACGGCGGCTGCTACTTCGTGCCCGCCTTCTCCGGCCTGTTCGCCCCGCACTGGCGCTCCGACGCCCGCGGCGCGATCGTCGGCCTGACCCGCTTCATCAACAAGGGCCACCTGGCCCGCGCGGTGCTGGAGGCGACGGCGTTCCAGAGCCGGGAGGTCATCGACGCGATGAACGCCGACTCCGGCGTGCCGCTGCGTTCGCTGAAGGTCGACGGCGGCATGGTCGTCAACGACCTGCTCATGCAGTTCCAGGCCGACATCCTCGGCGTCCCGGTGATCCGGCCGGTGGTCAACGAGACCACCGCGCTGGGAGCGGCCTACGCGGCCGGGCTGGCGGTCGGATTCTGGAAGGGTGAGCAGGACATCCGGGACAACTGGGCCCAGGACAAGGTGTGGGAGCCCGAGATGGACGCCGAGGTCCGGGAGAAGCAGTACGCCATGTGGCAGAAGGCCGTCACGCGAACCTTCGACTGGGTCGAGGACTGATCCGCCGATCCGGCATGTGCCGCAGCAAGTCGAGCCGGTTCGCCTCGGCGGCAAGCGGGACGGCGGCGAGCCCACCGGCCCTGTAGTCGAAGCAGACGTCGATCTCAGCGCGGGGTTCCGATGGTCGGATGACGCCCCACAGTGTCGCTGGTAGAGCGGCGCCCGTCGTCGATCGAGCGGTGGGACGTCGGGCGCGGAACAGCGAGCATTCGCAACTCGTGCTCATCGGCTCAGCACACGAAACGGGGCGGACAACCAGGTCCGCCCCGTACGCACATCTCACTCTGCCTATGCGGCCAGCTTGGCGAAGACGATCACGTTGTCCTTGTAGCTGTGGGCAGCCTTGTCGAACACGCCGCCACACGTGATCAACCGCAGCTCCGGGCTCGGCACGTCCGAGTAGACGTCATCGCTCGGGAACTGCTCCTTGGGCACCTGCTGCTTGCGGTAGGCGACGAACTTGAGCTCTTTACCGTCACCGTTCTTCACGAAGATCTCGTCGCCCTCGGCGAGTTCGTGCAGCTTGAAGAAGATGCCCGGCTTCTTGTCGCCGTCCACGTGCCCCAGGATGACCGCCGGGCCCGCCTTGCCCGGCACCGGGCCGAGCTTGTACCAGGCCGCCTGCATCGGCGCGCTGGCAGGCGGAACCTCCATCGTGCGGTCCTTGTTCAGCCCGACAGCCACCAGGCTGGACTTGGCGTCGATCTTCGGCACTCGGACTTCAACCGGAACGCCCGCGGTCTGGGAGACACTGCTCTGGCTGGTCGGCCCAGGCTGCGACGCGGAGTCGCCACCGCCGCATCCTGCGAGCACACTCAGCGAAAGGGCCAGGGTGGCCACCGCGAGGCGGCCACCCCAACCTGCGAACTTACGCATCTACCCGACCCGTTCAGGCCTGGGCGGTGCCGCCGACACCGGTCTCGACGCCACCCTTGGGCTTGATCGCGACCTGACGCTTCTTCAGGTCCTCCGGCTTGAGGTTGCCCTTGCCGGGGGCAGGCGACTTGCCCTCGAGGTAGAAGAAACCGTTCACGGTCTTGCCGTTGCAGGTGACCGAGATCGGGTAGGTGCCCGGCTTGAGGCCCTGCTTCAGCTCGACGTCGGTGCCGTAGGCGTTCGGGTTCTCATCGCTCTGGAGCCAGGGCAGCTCACCCTGACCGGCGATGATGTCGCCCTGCACGTCACCAAGGTCTCCGCCGACGCAGTACGCGCCGACAACTGCGTACTCGTCGCCTTCGATGGTGACGACCGCACCCTCGACCGCGGCCTCCTCATCACCAGGGGCGGGCTCGCCCGGCTTGCTGGTGGAGGTCGGCGAGGAGGTCGGCTCGCTCGGCTTGCTGGTGCTCGTCGGAGCCGAGCTGGTGCTCGAGGGCGGGGTGGTCGGGGCCGTGGTGGTGGGCTCCGGGCTGCTGGTCGGGGCGGTGGTGGTGACCTCCGGCGTGGTGGTGGGAGCTGTGGTCTCCTCCGCCAGCGCGGGCAGCACGGTCATCGCGGTCAGCGCGGCGCTTGCCAGCACCGCACCGAAGGAAATCCCCAAAGACTTCTTCACTGGTAACCCCAGTTTCTTCGTTCAGGCACCGGCGGAACACCGGCGCTCCTAAGCTATATCTCTTCGACAAGACGCGAAGTATGGCTATAGGTTGCCTGAAAATCACGATGACCGGAAATCAGTTGAGGGTGATGATTCGCACCACGAAAGGGTGTAACACCCAGCCGGTCCGCAGCGATATTTGATGCCATCTTCGCTGGCCAGCGGCTCAAAGCCGCCGCTATCCCATAGTCGCGCATCGGCGGCCCAAAAGCAACTAGGCCGAAGGATGCAATTGCCTTGGCGCTATCGAGACCAAACTGGAATAAGCGCAATATGCATGCTTACCGAGCGCTGTCCAACTTGGACTGGGAGTAAGAATACGTTACTTCGCAATAGCCGGCTAATCCAGGTCGTCGTGTCGCATGAGCTGGCGGGCGGCCTCGGTGATCGAGCCGGACAGCGACGGGTAGACCGAGAACGTGTAGGCGATGTGCTCCACGGTCAGCTGGTTCTGCACGGCCACCGCGATGGGCAGGATGAGCTCGCTGGCGCTGGGGGCGACCACCACACCGCCGATCACCACGCCGGTTGCCGGGCGGCAGAACAGCTTTACGAAGCCGCGCCGCAGGCCCTCCATCTTGGACCTGGCGTTGGTGGCCAGCGGCAGCATCACGGTGCGGGCGGGTACTTCGCCGGAGTCGATGGCCTGCTGGCTGATGCCGACGTTGGCGATCTCCGGGTGGGTGAACACGTTGGCGGCCACGGTCTTGAGCTTGATCGGGTTGACGCCCTCGCCGAGCGCGTGCCACATCGCGATCCGGCCCTGCATGGCCGCGACCGAGGCCAGCATCAGGACACCGGTGCAGTCGCCCGCCGCGTAGATGCCTGCCGTCTTGGTGCGCGAGACGCGGTCCACCGGGATGAACCCACCGGGGCCGGGCTCGATGCCGACCTTCTCCAGGCCGATGTCCTGGGTGTTGGGCACCGACCCGACCGTGAGCAGCGCGTGACTGGCCTCGATGGTCCTGCCGTCGGCCAGCGCGATCAGCACACCGTCGGCGGTGCGCTCGACCTTCTCCGCCCTGGCGTGCTTGACCACCGTGGTGCCGCGGTCGGCGTAGACCTCCTCCAGCACGGCGGCCGCGTCGGCGTCCTCGTGCGGCAGGATGCGGTCGCGGCTGGACACGACGGTGACCTTCACGCCCATCTCGGTGTAGGCGGAGGCGAACTCGGCACCGGTGACACCGGAGCCGATCACCGCGAGGTGCTCGGGCAGCCGAGGGAGGTCGTAGATCTGCCGCCAGGTCAGGATGCGCTCGCCGTCGGGCTGGGCGCCGGGAAGGATGCGCGGAGTCGCGCCGGTGGCGATCAGCACCACGTCCGCGGGCAGCACCTCGGTCTTGCCGTCGGTGGTCTCCACCGCCACGTTGTGCAGCGCCACGCCGAGGTCGTCGGTGCAGAATGCGGCCGTCCCGGCGATCAGCCGCACGCCCTCGCGCTGCAACCGGGCACGCACGTCGGCGGACTGCGCCAGCGCCAGCCCCTTGACCCTGCCGTGCACCACCGGCACGTCCATCCCGCCGTCGGCCTGGGCCTTGATGCCCAGCTCACCGGCGCTGCGAAAGGCGGCGCGAGCACCCGAGGAGGCGATGAAGGTCTTGGACGGCACGCAGTCGTACAGCACGCAGGCGCCGCCGAGGCCCTCCCGCTCGATGACGGTGACGTCCGCCCCGTGCTGGGCCGCCACCAGAGCGGCCTCATATCCGGCTGGTCCGCCGCCCATGATCACAATGCGGGTCACGCGTGTCCTCCTCCGACACTGCTTCGGGTCGTCGGGCGGTGGTGGGTGAAACGGCAGTCTGTGGTGCGCCGACGCCTGTCGCTCCTACCGTACGTGGTGACGGATGCGACCGGATCGGGTGGCTGCCCGCCGTGGGTTGGGCCGCAGATGGCGCGTGCGCCCCATCGAGTGAGCCGTCGGTCGCTAGGCTGTCGGTCGTGCCGCTCTACGCCGCCTACGGCTCCAACATGGATCCAGCGCAGATGAAGGAGCGAGCCCCCTGTTCCCCGATGGCGGGAACCGGCTGGCTCGTCAACTGGCGGTTGACCTTCGGCGGCGAGGACCTCGGCTGGGAGGGCGCCCTCACCACCATCGTCGAGGAACCCGGCCGCCAGGTCTTCGTCGTCCTCTACGACGTCAGCCCACTCGACGAGGCCCGCCTCGACCGCTGGGAAGGCGCCGAGCTGGGCCTGTACAAAAAGATCCGCCTCCGGGTGCAAACCCTCGAAGGCTCCGTACTGGCCTGGCTCTACGTCCTGGACGCCTATGAGGGCGGCCTCCCCAGCGCCAGATACGTCGGCGTGGTCGCCGACGCCGCCGAAGCCGCGGGCGCCCCCGCCGACTACGTCAACGACCTCCGCACCCGCCCCTGCCGCCGCATCGGCCCCTAACCTCCCCAACCCCACACCATGCGCCCCCAGGGCAACACCATGACGCCCTAGGTCGACAACACGCCGCCCTGGGGGAACACAGCGAGAAACCTCCCGCCCCTTGCAGTTCGGTCTGGCGAACCTGGGGGGCTCCCCCCCCCGCCCCTCCCCTCCCCCCTCCCCCTTTTTCGTGGTTCCCGGTGCTGGAATTGCGCGTGGTTGGAATTGGGCGTGCTGAGTGAGGCGGTCGTATGAGACACCGCCGTATGAGACACCGTGCGTTGGTTGGGTGTCGGTGGGACTGGCTGGGTTGCTGCCGGCACACGCTGGGCTGATCAGGCCGGGGCGTGTGCCGGGCTTGGGTGCGGTCGGTTGGGTTGGTTGGTCAGGCGGCTATGCCTCGAGATGTGAGGGCGGTGCGGATTTCGGCGATCATGCGGGCTGGGTGGCGGAAGTCGGTGGCGGTGAAGTGGAGGACTTGCCAGCCTCGGCGGGATAGGTCGTCGTCTCGGGCCTTGTCTTGGTCGAGGCGGTCGCAGTGGGTGGCGTAGCCGTCGTATTCGATGGCTAGTCGGGCGTGTTCCCAGGCGGCGTCCAGGCGGTAGATCTCCTTGTCGTCGTGGGTGTGGATGCGGAATTGCTGGGTGGGTAGGGGTAGGCCTGCGTCGGCGATGATCAGGCGGAGCCAGCTTTCGCGTGGGGATTCGGCTTGGCCCGTGGCCAGGTCGAGCAGGGTGGCGGCCTGTCTGGTGTCGCGGGGGTCGTGGCGGGCCGACAGGCGGGTGTTGATGGCGGTGCGGAGTTCGTCGCGGCGGGATTCGGGGAGCAGGCTCAGGGCTTGGTCGGCGGCGATGAAGGCGTCTCTGCGGCAGGCGGTGGACATGAATTCGCACAGGGTGAGGTCCAGGGCCAGGACGGGCAGGCCTGCCAGGTCGGTGATGTCGTCGTCGGTGAAGGGCAGGCGGGTGGTGCGCAGGCCTGGTCTGCTGCGGGTCCAGGGTGGGCTGCGCAGGGCGATCTCGACCACCAGGTCGGTGATCGCGTCGCAGCCGTAGAGGGTGAGGGCGCTGGTGCCGCAGAGTGCCGCGTCGGGGCTCACGGTGAGCAGGGCCGCGGCGAAGCGGGTGCGTGGGTCCAACGCGGCGTCGGCCGGTATCACCACGCCTCGCCATGGCTGGACCAGGTGGCCTGCGCGGAGTGCTGCGCGCAGGGCGTGTTCGCCCATGTCGGTGGCGGCTTGTCGCCGGGTCTTGGCGGGATGGGAGATCGCTGTCATGTGGTCCACGATGCCGGGGGTCGGCGGGGTGTGGGGGCGCCGTTGGTGAATCTGTGGATCGGCGGGGCGCCTGTGGACAACACGCCCAAAAACTGCGTCGTGGGAAATGATGGCGGGGCGAGTTGTGGTAATGCGGAACCGCAGACGAGCCACGCCGCACAGCGCCTTCAGCGACCGCGGCGTCGTCGGCATGGGGAGTCGCGGCCGGATTCTCGACCGTGCTCGGCACGTCGGGCCGCGGCCCGCGTGGATTCCACGAGCTCCCCAGGGCGGTGTGCCCTGGGGAGGACGTCAGCTCGCCAGTGAGGCCAGGGCGGCGTGGACCATGACGCGGATGCCCACCGGGAGGGCGCGCTCGTCCAGTTCGAAGGTGGGCTGGTGGAGGTCGCGCTTGGGGCCTTGACCAGGCCACACGCCCAAGCGGCCGAAGGCGCCGGGGACGTGTTCGAGGTACCAGCCGAAGTCCTCGCCGCCGGAGGACTGCTCGGTGCCCGCCAGTGCGTCCTCGCCGAGGGCGGCGACGACGCCGCTGCGCAGCAGCCAGGTGCTGTCACGCTCGTTGACCACCGGCGGCACGCCGCGCTGGTGGTGCAGGTCGAAACCGACGCCGGTGGGGGCGAGCAGGGCGGTGACCAGATCCTTGATCAGCGGTTCCAGCTCGGCCCAGGTGTCGCGGTCGCCGGTGCGCAGGGTGCCGCGCAGCACGCCGTCCTGCGGGATGGCGTTGGAGGCATCGCCCGCGTGCACCGCGCCCCACACCAGCACGGTGCCGGTTCGCGGGTCGACGCGGCGGGACAGCAGCAGCGGCAGACCTGTGATCACGGTGCCCAGGGCGTTGACCAGGTCGGCGGTCAGGTGCGGGCGGGAGGTGTGCCCGCCGGGCGAGGTCAGCCGGATCTCGATCATGTCGGCGGCGGAGGTGATCGCGCCGATCCTGGTGCCGACGCGGCCAACGGGCAGCCGCGGGTCGCAGTGCAGGCCGAAGATCCGCTCCACCCCGTCGAGACCGCCCGCGGCCAACACGTCCAGCGCGCCGCCGGGCATGGCCTCCTCGGCGGGCTGGAAGACCAGCCGGACGCGGCCGGGCAGGGTGTCGGCCACCGTGGCCAGCGCGAGGCCCGCGCCGAGCACCACCGTGGTGTGCGCGTCGTGGCCGCAGGCATGCGCCACACCGTCCACCTTGGACGCGAACGGGAGGCCGGAACGCTCCGGCAGCGGCAGCGCGTCGAGGTCACCGCGCAGCGCGACGCAGCGCTGGCCGGTGCCGATGTCGCAGAGCACGCCGGTGCCGCCGGGCAGCACCCTGGGGCGTAGGCCCGCCTCGGTGAGGGTCGAGACGATCAGCTCGGTGGTGGCGAACTCCTGGTGCGAAAGCTCCGGGTTCGCGTGGATGTGCCGTCGCCAGGAGACCACGTCGGACAGATGGCCTGCCAGCCACGCGTCCAGCCACGACGGTCCGAGCCCAGCGCCCATATCCTCCACAGTGGACATGGTGAAGGCGGTCCCGGCAACCGGGGCCCGGTCGAGCGGGCTGATCGCGACCCCCTCGGGCGGGGCGATGAGCCTGCCAAGCCGGTCGGACCGGCCGCCGGGGAAGGGATCGTCGGGATCGGCCTGCGTATCGTGGCGTGAGTCGAGCACAGTCACGCCGCACCTCCTGCCGCGGCTGACACGGCGGTTCGACGGGCGGCAGCCGCCAACAACCTGGCTCGCTGGGCGTCGTCGACGGCAGCCGCAATCGCCGTCAACGCCATTGCCAGCGCACCATCGAGTACCGCTCTGTCGGCCGACGCCGTGGCGCAGGCCGCTGCGAACTCCGGTTGGTGGTTCACCGCGTCTCCGCAGTCAATTGCAATGGTCGGATGGATCGCCGGCAGGGCCCGTGTCACATTGCCCATGTCGGTACTGCCTGCAATCCAACCCTGTTCCTCTTGAGTGCTGATCGGATTACGCCCTAGTCCGGTCACCACCTGGCGATATGTGTCCGCCAGCCAGGGATCCGGGCTCAGCTCCGTGTATATCGGCGACACCTCGACGACCTCGTGGGCACAGCCGGTCGCGATGGCACCGGCTTCGAAGCATCCCCTGATCTTCCGCTCCAGGCTCTCCAGCGATTCGAGGTTCGCGGCCCGGAGGTAGAAAGCCCCCCTTGTATCGGCGGGCACGATGTTGGGCGCGGCCCCGCCGTGGGTAACGATACCGTGAACCATTTGGTTGTGTTCGAGGTGCTGTCGGGCCAGACCTATCGCTACCTGCGCAATTGTCAGCGCGTCTGCCGCATTGACGCCTCGTTCCGGGGCGGCGGCGGCATGCGAGGCCTTGCCCGTGTAACGCACCTCTAGATCAGTGATAGCCAGGGATGTCGGTGCGCATACCTCGGTGGGCGCGGGATGCACCATCAGTGCCATCGCCACGTCGTCGAAGATGCCGCGTTCCAACATGAGCACCTTGCCGCCACCGCTTTCCTCCGCGGGCGTGCCGATCAGCTTGACGCGCACCCCCACAGCATCGGCCACCTCCCGCAAGGCGAGCGCAGCACCGGCCGCGGCGGCCGCAATCACGTTGTGGCCGCAGGCGTGTCCCACTTCGGGCAACGCGTCGTACTCGGCGCAGAGGCCGATGGTGAGCTCACCACTGCCGTAGGTCGCAGTGAACGCAGTGTCCAAGCCCGCAACGCCCCGGTCAACCGAGAAACCCTCACGCTCTGCGAACGAAGCCACCTTTTCGGCGCTTCGATACTCCATAAAGGCGAGTTCCGGCTCGGCGTGGATGCTTCTGGACAGGGCCGTCAGTGACTCAGCGTGCCGCTCCAGCACCGAGCGGCACACTTCGTTTGGTCGATTGCCAACGCTGACGTCCATATGTCATTACATCCTGCCCCATAGCTTCCTTGCCAGTGCACGGAGATCGACAGTGAACTGGATGTCCGGTCGTGAGCGTCGCCGAACGGCTGATCAGGTATCACCCGGGCAGTAGTCGGCCGACCGATGAACTCACCTCGGGTGCGGGCGGGCAACCCAGCCGAGGGTCAGCCCTTCTTCCGGAGCCGCCTGCCGAGGTAGACCAAGCCGAGCAGTACGGCGGCGATCACGGCGATGGTGGTCTTGCGGCCGCTGTCGGGATCGGGCTGATCCAGCGGCAGCTTGGGACCGGCCGCGAGGATCTCCGGGGCGGCGCAGCCGTCGCACTGGACCACAGCCGCGGGGGCGACGGGCTGGGCGTGGGCCGATGGCACGAGCCCGAGCAGCGGCAATAACCCGAAGAGGGCTATCACGGCCACCACAGCGACTCGCGTCATGCGCACCATCCGCTTTCTCCTCGCCAACGCCTCCGATTGACACACTCCGGAGGACAACCATCGACAGTCGGTAGCGACTCTCCTGGTTAAGTGTGCCCCGTTACACCCAACGAGGTCACCCCCTCGTGGTGATCTAGCTAGAGGAAGGAGACTTCGTTCACATAACCCCGCGGGTGGACAATGTGCCGGTGTCCTCTACGCGTTCGCAGCGTCCGGATGAGCAGCCGATGACCGCGGCCGATCCGTCGGAGCAACCCGCGGTCGAGTCGGAACCTGCCGCGGAACACCCGGCCGAACCGGGACAGACGGCGCGGACCTCGGACAACGCCGTCACCGACGAGCCTGCCGACGACGCGGCCGAGCAGCAGGCGGAGCCATCCGAGTCGGACGCGGCGTCCATCGCGGAGCGGGAGACCGCTCGACAGGGCGAGCCGGAACCGCGGGGCGAGGCGAAGCAGACCGAGGAGGTCGGACCGGACACGGCCACAGCGGAATCGGACGCGCCGACGGCAGCTGACGAGTCCGACCAGGCCGCCCCACCGGCACAGGCGGCGGACTCGGATGCCGAGCCGCGGACCGGCACACCCGACGAGGGGCAGGCGCAATCCGACGAGCCACGGGCCGCCGTGGTCGACAAGCCCGCCGCACCAGAGAAGACGGAACAGGCGGCGGAACCCGACGACGACTCGCAGGCAGACACACCAGACCAGCCCAGCCGGCGAGAGCAGGCGGAGCCGGATGAGCCGCACACCACCACATTCGACAGGCCGGTCCCGGCCGAGCACGCGGAGCCCGACGAGCCGCGAACTGCCAGGTTCGACAAGCCGCAGCAGGCGAACCCCGACGGTGAGCCGCGGACCAAGAAGTTCGCCAAGCCGGTGCCCCCGGAAAACACCGAGGAGCCGGAGACCGCGGAACTCGGCAAGCCCGGTGACAAGCAGACACCGGAGGCCGCCTCCCCGGAATCGGACGACGGGCCGCGGACTACGAAGTTCGACAAGCCGGTGCCTGCCGAGTCGGAGCCGCTGACCAGGAAGTTCGCCAAGCCGGTCGGGCCGCATACGGCGGCGGAACAGAACAGCGAGCCATCCGGACCGCCGCGGGTCATCGCCGGGCGGTACCGGCTGGACCGCGTGCTGGGCCGCGGCTCCATGGGCACCGTGTGGGCGGGCTACGACGAGATGCTGGGGCGTTCGGTCGCGGTCAAGGAGGTGCTGCTGCCGCCCGGCCTGCCCAGGCAGGAGGCCGACATCATCCGCGAGCGCACGATGCGCGAGGCGCGGTCCATCGCGGTTCTCTCCCACCCCAACGTGATCACCCTGTTCGACGTGGCCCGCCAGGGCGGCGACCCGTTCGTGGTCATGGAACTCATGCCCGCCCGCAGCCTGGCCAACGTGCTGCGCGAGCAGGGCACGCTGACCGTGGCGCAGGCCGCGACCATCGGGCACGCGGTGGCCTCGGCGCTGCAGGCGGCGCACCGGGCGGGCATCACGCACCGGGACGTCAAGCCGGGGAACGTGTTGGTCGCACCGGACGGGCGGATCAAGCTCACCGACTTCGGCATCGCCCGCAACGTCTCCGAGCTCACGCTGACCGGCACCGGGCTGATGGTCGGATCGCCCGCGTTCATCGCGCCGGAGGTCGCCTCCGGGCGCGGGGTCACGCCCGCGGCGGATGCCTGGGGCCTTGGCGCCACGCTGTTCGCCGCGGTGGAGGGCAGGCCGCCCTATGACGCCGACGGCGATCCGCTGGAGACCGTGAGCCAGGTGGTGCGCGGTCCCGTGCCGACTCCCGGCGGGGCCGGTCCGCTGGGGCCGATCATCGCCGGGCTGATGGTCAAGGACCCGGCCCGGCGGATGCCGCTGGACGAGGCGCGGCGGCGGCTGCGACCGCTGGTTCCGGACGCGAGCAGCAAGATCTTCGCGCCGGTCGCCGACAACAGCCCCACCCTGCGCGGCATGATCCGCAAGCCGGTCACGGCCGGGGACGCGCTGCTCACCCACGGCCGGGAGCCGAAGCCGCCCGCCGCGGCGGACTCCACGCCGCTGGCCGCCGACCCTGGGCCGCTGCCGTTCACGACGGGACCCCGGGCACAGTCCCGGCCGAGCGCGCCCCCGATGCCGCCGCCGCTGCCGCCTCCTCCGGTGCGCAAACGGCGGTCGCCGCTGGTCAACACCATCCTCATCGTGTTGGCGGTGCTGGCCTTCATCGCCGCGTCCTTCGCCGGGTTCGCGATGACCAGGATGATCGTCGGTATGCCGTTGCTGCCCACGGTGGACGCCTCCGCGCCCGGCTCGGGGCCCGACGCGCCCGCGCCGATGGAGTCGCGCAGCGACGTGGCCACGATCGCGCCGGACGCACCGGGCGGCCGGTACACGGTGAACGTGCCCGCCAACTGGGAGACCTTCCGCGAGCAGCGGCCGGAGTCGCCCGTGGGCGCGAGCACGCTGATGCAGTACGTCTCCCCCGAGGGCAGCAGGCTGCTCACCGTCGAGCGGTTCGCCGACTTCTACCCGCAGTACCGGCTGGCGGCCTACCTCAAGGTGCTCCCCCAGCTGGCCGCCCAGACGGGCGGGTTCTTCGCCGAGAAGCCGGTGGCGCTGCCGAACCTGCCCCGCCAGGGTCCGGAGGAGCCGCAGGAGATCACCTACCGCACCGTGGTCACGCAGGTGCCCAAGTCGGCGGGCGAGGTGCACAGCGCCGAGGCTCAGGCGCCGCGCACCACCTATGCCTGGTTGATCCCGCACAACCAGGACCTGTGGGTGATGCGGGTGACGGTGCCGAGCGATCAGGAGAAGGCGGGCCGCACCCAGCTGTTCAACCCGATGGCCGACAGCCTGATCCTCTCCGACTGATCCGGTGCGGATACCGCACCCGAGCGCCTAGGCTTTCCGTCGTGACCGTGAACGACACCCCCGCCCCGGCGTTGCTCGATCCGGCGGGCCGGGTGCCCGCCGATCCCGCCGCCACCGCGAGCGCGGCCGCCGCATCGCTGGCCGAACGGACCGGCGCCGCCCACCACGAGTTGGCCGTGGTGCTCGGCTCCGGCTGGCTGCCCGCCGCGGACGCGCTGGGCGAGCCGCTGGCCGAGGTGCCGATGGCCGAACTGCGCGGCTTCGCTCCGCCCACCGCCGCGGGCCACGGCGGGACCGTCCGGTCGCTGCGCATCGGCGGCAAGGCGGTGCTGGTGATGCTGGGCCGCACCCACGGATATGAGGGCCACGGCGTGGCGCAGGTGGCGCACGGGGTCCGCACCGCGACGGCCGCGGGCTGCCACACCGTGCTGCTGACCAACGCCGCGGGCGGCCTGCGCGAGGGCATGCAGATCGGGCAGCCGGTGCTGATCAGCGACCACCTCAACCTGACCGCCAAGTCGCCGCTGGTGGGCGCGCGGTTCGTGGACCTCACCGACCTGTACTCCCCGCGGCTGCGCGGTCTGGCCCGGCAACTCGACCCGACGTTGGAGGAAGGCGTCTACGCGGGCCTGCCGGGGCCGCACTTCGAGACGCCCGCGGAGATCCGCATGCTGCGCACGATGGGCGCGGACCTGGTGGGCATGTCCACCGTGCTGGAGGCCATCGCGGCCCGCGCGGCGGGGGCCGAGGTGTTCGGGCTGTCCATGGTCACCAACCTGGCCGCGGGCATGACCGGTGAGCCGCTCAACCACGAGGAGGTGCTCGCCGCGGGCGCCGCCAGCGCCGCCGCGCTCGGCGAGTTGCTGCGTGGGCTGATCGAGAAGTCCTGAGCATGCTCGACCCGACGCTCCGCGACGCCGCGCTGCGCTGGATCGCCGACGACCCCGACCGGGACACGGCAGCCGAACTGCAAGGCGTGCTGGCCTCGGCGCTGGCGGGCGAGGTCGACGCGGCGGCGGAGTTGGGCCTGCGGATGGCGGGGCCGCTGCGCTTCGGCACCGCGGGCCTGCGGGGTCCGCTGCGGGCGGGTCCGAACGGCATGAACACCGCGGTGGTGGTCCGCACGACCGCGGGTCTCGCGGATTGGCTTGTCGCACAGGGCCTTGGCGGCGGGACGGTGGTGGTGGGCCGGGACGCCCGACACGGGTCGGAGCGGTTCGCCGCCGCGGCCGCCGAGGTGCTCGCCGGGGCCGGTTTCCGGGTGCTGATGCTGCCCCGGCCGCTGCCGACACCGGTGCTGGCCTTCGCGGTGCGGGACCGCAACGCGGTGGCGGGAGTGCAGATCACCGCCTCCCACAACCCGCCGTCGGACAACGGCTACAAGCTCTACCTCGGTGACGGCACCCAGATCGTGCCGCCCGCTGACACCGCGATCGAACAGGCGATCACCAAGGTTCCCTCTGCTGCGGACGTGCCGCGGTCGGCGCGGTACGAGACGGCCGACGAGCAGGTCGTGCGGCGGTACCGGGAGCGGGTGTTGCGGCTGGCCAGGAATCCCATGCGGGACCTGAGGATCGCGTTGACGCCGCTGCACGGGGTCGGCGGCGCGCTCGCGGTGGACCTGCTGCGTGAAGCCGGGTACACGGTGGCTGTCGTGGACAGCCAGTTCGAACCCGACCCCGACTTCCCGACCGTGAGCTTCCCCAACCCCGAGGAGCCGGGCGCCGCCGACGAGTTGCTGGCGCTCGCGGCGAGCATCGGCGCCGATCTCGCGATCGCGCTGGACCCGGATGCCGACCGGTGTGCCGTCGGGGTGCCGGACGGCACGGGCTGGCGGTTGCTGCGAGGCGATGAGACCGGTGTGCTGCTCGGCGACCACCTGCTGTCCACTATGGAGTATCAAGACCCGTTGGTGGCCACCACGATCGTCTCCTCGGCGATGCTGTCTGCGGTGGCCGCCGCCCACGGTGCCCGCTATGCGGAGACGCTGACCGGGTTCAAGTGGCTGGCCCGCGCGGGCGACGGGCTGGTCTACGCCTACGAGGAGGCCATCGGGCACTGCGTCGACCCGGACACCGTGCGCGACAAGGACGGACTGTCCGCGGCGATGGTGGCCTGCGACCTCGCCGCGACCCTGAAGGCTGAGGGCCGCGGCCTGCTGGACGCCTTGGACGAGCTGATGGTCCGCCACGGCGTGCACCTCACCGACCAGGTGTCCCGCCGCTTCGACACCGCCGAGCAGGCCCGGCAGGCGATGGCCGCACTGCGCGCCGACCCGCCGTCGGCACTCGGCGGCACCGCCGTGACCGTCGAGGACCTGCTGCCGCGCGACAACACCCTGCGCCTGACCGGCGAGGGAATCCGGGTGCTGATCCGCCCGTCGGGCACCGAGCCCAAGCTCAAGTGCTACCTGGAGGCAGTGCAGCCCGTCGACGACTTGGCGGGCGCCAAGACCGCGGCTCGCGGGCGGATCAAACACCTGCGAGCCGCGGTCGGGGAACTGCTCTCGTGAATGCGCAGTTACGGCCGGCAACTGCGATGGTCAGGACTGGCCTGCCCAGGCGGCCATGACCGCGGCCGGATAGCGGCCGCCCGCCGCACCCTCGGTGGGGACGGTGGCGGCGATGGTGGCCAGTTCCTCCGCCGACAGCTCGAGGGTGGCCGCGGCGGCGTTCTGCTCCAGGTAGGTGCGGCGCTTGGTGCCGGGGATCGGCACCACGTCCTGGCCCTGGTGCTGGACCCAGGCCAGTGCCAACTGACCCGGGGTGACGCCGCGCTCGGCAGCCAGGGCGTTCAACGCCGCCACGATGGCGAGGTTGCGGTCGAAGTTGTGCTCGTTGAACCGCTCCTGATCGCCGCGCCAGTCGTCTGCTTCGAGGTCCGCGCGGCTGGTAAAGCGCCCGGCGAGGAAGCCGCGGCCCAGCGGGGAGTAGGGCACGATGCCGATGCCCAGCTCGCGGCAGGTCGGCAGGATCTCCTCCTCGATGTCCCGCGACCACAGCGACCACTCGGTTTGCAGCGCGGTGATCGGGTGCACGGCGTGGGCCCGGCGGATGATGGCCGCGGGCGCCTCGGACAGCCCGAGGTGGCGGACCTTGCCCGCTGCGACCAGTTCGGCCATCGCGCTGACGGTCTCCTCGATGGGCACCGTGAAGTCGACCCGGTGCTGGTAGTACAGGTCGATGTGGTCGATGCCCAGCCTGCTCAGCGACCCGTCGCAGGCCTTGCGGATGTACTCGGCGTCGCCGCGGATGCCGCCTACCGCGGTGCCGTCCGGCGCGGCGGCGCCGTCCCGGATGACACCGAACTTGGTGGCCACCACGTAATCGTCGCGGCGCCCCTTGACCGCCCTGCCGACGAGCTGTTCATTGGTGTGCGGGCCGTAGATGTCGGCGGTGTCGAGAAAGGTGACGCCGAGTTCAGCGGCACGGTGGATCGTGGCGATCGACTCGCTTTCATCGGTGCTGCCGTAAAACTCGCTCATTCCCATACAACCCAGGCCCTGAGCGGAAACTTCCAGGTCAGCGAGCTTGCGTGTGGGCAGAGTCGTCCCGTTGGACAATTCCTTCTCCCTGCTTCGTGAATTACTTGTCGGAAAGGGCGAGCATCGAATCCGTATACCTCGAACCGGCAACGGGATTCGCGGAGAGCACGTTCTCGATCTCGGCGAGGGTGTCCCGCGAGAGCGTCAGGCGGGTGGCCGCCACGTTCTCCTCCAGGTAGCGGCGGCGTCGGGTGCCGGGGATCGGCACCACATCGGGGCCCTGCGCGGTCAGCCAGGCCAGCGCCAGCTGCCCCGCGGTCGCGTCGAGCCCGGCGGCGATGCGGCGCAGCTCATCGACGATGCGGAGGTTGCGCCGGAGGTTGTCCGCCTCGAACCGGGGCAGGCCGCGGCGCATATCGTCGGCGTCCAAAGCATCCGCGCTGGTCAGGCGACCGGTGAGGAAACCGCGGCCCAGCGGCGAGAACGGCACCAACGCGATGCCCAGCTCGCGGCAGGTGGGGACGATCTCGGCCTCGATGTCCCTGGTCCACAGCGACCACTCGCTCTGCAACGCGGCGATGGGGTGCACCGCCGCCGCGCGGCGCAGCGTGGCCGGACCCACCTCGGACAGCCCGAGCCTGCGCACCTTGCCCGCGGCCACCAGGTCGGCCATGGCGCCCACGGTGTCCTCGACGGGCACCCGGCGGTCCAGCCGGTGCAGGTAGTACAGGTCGATGTGGTCCACGCCGAGCCTGCGCAGCGAGGCGTCGCAGGCCTGCCGCACGTAGTCGGGATCGCCGCGGATCTCGATCTCGCCGCCGCCGAGCGGGGCGGCGGCGAACCCGAACTTGGTGGCCAGCACGACCCCGTCGCGGCGGTCCCGGATCGCCCTGCCGACCAGTTCCTCGTTGTGGCCGCCGCCGTACTGGTCGGCCGTGTCGAGCAGCGTCACGCCCAGCTCCAGCGCCCGGTGGATGGTCGCCACCGACTCCGCCTCGTCCCGGTTGGAGCCGTAGGCCTGGCTCATGCCCATGCAGCCAAGGCCCTGCGGCACCACCCCCAGTGCCGTGGTCATACCGCCGTCTCCAGCTCGGCCTCGGCGTAGGTGTCGCGTTCGATCTGCTCGTAATTGGTGATCTTGTAGTTCAACACGTCCAGGCACTCCTGGAGTTCGGCGATCCTGGACAGCACATCGGTGCGCTGGTCGATCAGGATCTGCTTGCGGTGGGTCGCGGTGGCCGGGCCACCGCGACGGGAGTCGGCGTAGTCCTGCATCGACTTGATCGGCATGCCGGTCTTGCGCAGGCAGGTCAGGAAGTGCAGCCAGGCCAAATCGTCGTCGGAGTAGCGGCGACGGCCGCCCGCGTCCCGCACCGGGGGGTCGACCAGGCCGATGCGCTCGTAGTAGCGGAGCGTGTCGATGGGGAGTCCGCTGCGCTCCGCCGCTTCTGCAATCGAGTAGCTCACGGAGTCGACGGTAGGACCTGGAGTGCACTCCAGGTCAAGGAACTACTCGAACTCGAGGCTTTCCAGCACGCCCGGCGGGGCCGTCGGGCAGATCGCGGCCTTGAGCAGAGCGGTGCGCAGGGCGTCCGCGGTGTAGGCGCGGCCGTGGGTGATGGAAATCTGCACCCGCCTGCTGCCCTCGAGGGTGCTGAGCAGCAGCGAGGAGTACCCGGCCACCGCGCCGGTGTGGCCCGCGAGCCTGCCGCCGCATTCCGCGGGCAGGTCCAGCCCGCGCAGGCCGAGGCCGTAGTAGGCGTCGGGGGCACCGGTGGGCAGGAACGTCCGCATCTCGGCGAGCGCGGCCGGGCTGAGCAGCCTGCCGCCGAACAGCGCGGTGACGAGGCGGTCGGTGTCGGCGGTGGTGGAGATGATCTCGCCCGCGGCCTGCGCCCAGGACGGGTTCTGCTCGGCGACGTCCACGATCCGGTACTGGCCCTCGTGGGTGTAGCTGAAGTAGCCGTGCGCGTGCGGGCCGGGGATCGTGATCGAGGCGCCCGGCAGCGTGGTCTCCCGCAGGCCGAGCGGCTCCAGGATGCGGGTGCGGACCTCCTCCGCCCACGGCCGCCCGGTCACCGTGCGCACCAGCAGGCCCGCGACCAGGAAGTTGGTGTTGGAGTACTCGTGCTTGGCGCCCGGCGTGAAGCGCAGCGGCCTGGCGGCGGCCATCCGCACGAGGTCTTCCGGCTGGTAGGTGTCGAAGCGGTGGTCGATGTAGGCCTGGCCCTCCAGCGGGATCAGCTCACCGCCGCCCGTGTAGCCGGTGTAGTTGTACAGCCCGGAGGTGTGCTGGAGCAGCATCCGCACGGTGATCCGCTTGTCCAGCCCGAACTGCGGCAGGTACCGCTCGACGGGTGAGTCCAGGACGACCCTGCCCTCGTCGACAAGCTGGAGTACGACGGTGGCGGTGAAGGTCTTGGTGATGCTGCCGACCCGGTACCTGCCGTCGGGAGGCACCGGCCGCTGGGTGTCCAGCACGGCCGTGCCGTCCTGGCCGAGCCATTCGCCCGCGGCGTCGTTGATCCGGATCTGGACGCCCGCCGCGCCCTCGGTGATCAGCTTCTTCATGGCCTGTCGGACCGCGTCCCGGTCGGCGACCTGTTCCGCCGCCTGAGCGGGTGCCATGAGCGCAGTCGCGAGCGCGGCGCCGATGAGGACCGCCGCTGTCCACCGCCGGTAGGCCATGGTGCGGACAGTACTCGGCGGGGTGTGTGCACACACCCCGCCGAGCGTGCGAATCAGAAGCGGTCGAGTAGCGGGTTCGGCAGTCGGTCCGTGGTGCGCGCGGCCGGGTCGGCCTTGCCGCAGGCCGCGATCTGCGCGACGTTCATCACGGCCGTGTACAGCTTCTGAGCCTCTGCCGGGTCAGAGGTGTCGACGTCGCCCGTCGTCACCGAAGCCTCGAAACGCTTGGCGCGGTCGGGGGTGCTGAACATGAACGAGACGTAGCCGTGCACACCACCGGTGTGGCCGAGCAAGGGCTCACCGCAGCCGAAGTCCAGCGACTGCAAACCGAGGCCGTAACCGGCTTCGGGGTGCAGCTTCCGCATCTCGGCCAGCTGCGCAGGCTTGAGCAGCCTGCCGGACAGCAGCGCGGAGTTGAACCGGTCGAGGTCCTTGGTGGTGGAGATGATCTCGCCCGCGGCGCCCGCCCAGGTCGGGTTGACCCTGGCGATATCGGTGATCTTGCGCTTTCCCTCGTCCTGGTAGACGAAGTACCCGTGGGCGTACGGGTTGGGGATGCCCACGCGGGTGCCGGGCAGCGTGGTCTCGTCCAGGCCGAGCGGCCTGATGATGCGGCGCTCGACCTGCTTGGCGTACGGCGTGCCGGTGACCTTCTCGATCAGCAGGCCCGCGAGCACGTAGTTGGTGTTGGAGTAGGACCAGCTCGTGCCGGGTTCGAAGCGGGCGGGTTTGGACAGCGCCAGCTTGACCAGCTCGTCCGGCTGGTAGGTGTGGTAGCGGAGGGCGACGAACTCCTTGCCCTCCAGCGGGATGCCCGGCTCCAGGCTGCCGTCGGGCGCGACCTCGCCGGTGTGGTTGAACAGGCCGCTGGTGTGCTGGAGCAACATCCGCACGGTGATCCGCTTGTCCAGCCCGAACCGCGGCAGGTAGGCGTCCACGGGCTCGTCCAGCTCGACCTTGCCTTCGGCGACCAGCTGGAGGATCACGGTGGAGACGAACGTCTTGGTGATGCTGCCCGCGCGGAAGTGGCCGTTGGTGGGCACCTTCTCGTCGGTGTCCAGTTCCTTGGTGCCCGAACTGCCCTTCCAATCGCCCTGCTGGTCGTGCAGGCGGACCTGCACACCCGCCGCGCCCGCGCCGACCAGTTCTGCCATGGCCTGCCGGAGTGCGGCGCGGTCCTGCTCGGCGACCTCGGCGGGTGCCGCCTGCGGCGCGGCGATCGCGGCGGTGCCGACGGCGCCGGTGAGCAGCGCGGCGGCCAACACCGCGGCACTCACCCGTCGAATGGTTGATCTCACGGATTCTCCTCCCCAGAGCTCCTGCCCGTGACCGGGCGAGATCCATCCTTGCCACGCGCCTGCGAGGCCGCATCGGTCTCGGGTACTAGGGGTTATTCCTCTTCGGACCCCGAGGGCGTTCGGGCTAAGGCCGCTGCGCGGACCCGTTCGGGAGCCTTCGCAATCATGCGCCCAACGCCCCGGTGCCCGTTGATCATATTGACGAGAATTTGACGCCAATTCAGACAGATCCGACCACAGCGCTCCATTCCGTTGAGATTCCTAAGAAATGCATAAGTACTCCGCAAATCACCTTGCCGAAGCGCACTGACAAAATTTCCGCTGTTCACAGCGCCATCGTGTCCGTGTTCACTGTTGCCGGCGCAGCGCATAGACTCGTCGACAGGCAATCACGATGCGATTAAGCAGGTGGAAATTGCGGATACTCATAGTCGACGACGAACCGGCGGTCCGTGAATCCATCAGCCGCTGTCTGCGATTCGAGGGTTACGACACCAGCGTGGCCAACAATGGCGCGACGGCATTGCTCCGGCTGGCGGAGAGCCGACACGACGCCGTGGTGCTCGACGTGATGATGCCGGTGCTGGACGGCCTGCAGACCACCAAACAGCTGCGCAGCAACGGCGACACCACACCCGTGCTGCTGCTGACCGCGCGCCGCGGGGTCAGCGACCGGGTCGCGGGCCTCGACGCGGGCGCCGACGACTACCTGGTCAAACCGTTCGCGCTGGCCGAACTGCTGGCGAGGCTGCGGGCCATGCTGCGGCGCTGCACCACGACGCCCCCCGAGCGGCTGTCCTTCGGCAACCTCGTGCTGGACCAGCAGCGAAGGCAGGTGTGCCGCTCGGGCACCCCGATCGACCTCACGCGCACCGAGTTCAACCTGCTGGAGCTGTTCCTGCGCCATCCCGGCCGGGTGCTGGACCGCGCGACGCTGTTCACCGAGGTCTGGGGGTATGACTTCGGCGCCAAGTCCAACAGCTTGGACGTCTACATCGGCTACCTGCGCCGCAAGCTGGAGGCGGGCGGCGCGCCCCGGGTGCTGCACACCGTGCGCGGCGTCGGCTACGTGCTGCGCGATGAGGACCGGCGCGGGTGAGGCGCCCGACCCTGCGCAGACGGCTGACCCTGCTGGCCACCGCGACGGTGGCGGTGGTGGTGGTCGGGGTGTCGGTCGCGGCCTGGCTGCTGCTGCGAGCGCAGCTGATCAACCAGATCGACCACGACCTCGACCGGCTGGCGGCAGGGCCCCTGCGGGAGGCCGACCCGTCCACCTTCGGCCTGCCCGCACACCCCGACCCGCGCGAGGACAAGCTGCGCACCCAGGCGGTCTGGCCGCACGGCACGATCGCCAAACCGCCGTTCCAGCGCACCCCCATGCCGGTCACCGGCGAGGACCGCGACGTGCTCGCCGGACGCAGGCCGGAAGCTCGCTACGACGTCGAACTCGACGGCGTGCCGTACCGGGTGCTGACCGTGCCGTCCCGCCGCGGCGGCGTCTTCCAGTTCGGTGAGCCGCTGCTGGACGCCCGCCATGTGCTGGAGAACCTGGCGCTGATCCTCGGCACGCTCAACGTGGTCGGCGTCGGCGGCGCGGCGTTGTTCGCCGCCAGGACGACTCGCGCCGGGCTGCGGCCGGTGGAGCGGGTGGCCAAGGCGGCCGAACACGTGGCGAGCACCCAGGACCTGAGCGCGGCGGTGCCGATCGAGCCGCGGCAGCCCGACGAGGTGGTGCGGGTGGCCCGCAGCATGAACGAGATGCTGGCCGCGCTGGCCGCGGCCCGCAGTGCCCAGCAGCAGCTTGTCGACGATGCCAGCCACGAGCTGCGGACGCCGCTGACCAGCCTGCGCACCAACATCGAACTGCTGCTGCACAGCGAGCGCACACCGGGGCGGGAGCTGTCCGCCGAGGACCGGGACACGCTGTTGCAGGACGTGCAGGCCCAGACCGACGAGCTGGACCAGCTCATCGAGGAGATCGTGGACCTGGCCCGCGAGCCGGGCGGCGCCGAGGCCCGCCAGCCGCTGGACCTGGCGGAGGTGGCGGGGGCGGCGGTCGGCCGGGCCCGCACCCGCAGTCCCGGTGTCGGCTTCGAGCTGACCGCCGAGCCCGCTCCGGTGCTCGGCCAGCGGGCGGCGCTGGAGCGGGCGGTGCTCAACCTGCTGGACAACGCCGCGAAGTGGAGTCCGCCGGGACAGCCGGTGCGGGTCGCGGTGTTGCGGGCCGCGGACCGCGCGCTGGTGCGGGTCGAGGACCGAGGCCCCGGCATCGCGCACGCCGACGCCAAGCGCGTGTTCGAGCGCTTCTACCGCTCCGCCGAGGCCCGCTCCATGCCCGGCTCCGGGCTGGGGCTGTCCATCGTGCACAAGGTGGTCAGCGAACACGGCGGCACCGCGGGCGTGACCCCACGCCACGGCGGCGGAACTCGCGCGTGGCTGGCGATTCCCTCCGCCTAAGAGGCTCCGTCAATAGGGCATGCCCACTGCGCGGGGCCAGATTGGCCCCTATTGACGGGGCCTCTAAACGGTCATGCAGGCGGCGATGGCGTCCGGGCCGATGTTGCCGCCGGAGAGGACGGCGACCGTGAGGCCGTTGCGGGGCAGGGCGTCGGTGCACTCCAGGGCCGCGGCCACCGCGCAGGCACCCGCGGGCTCGGCGATCAGCCTGGCGTGCAAGGCGATGGCGCGCATGGCGCGGTAGATGGCTGTCTCCTCCACCGTGACGATGTCGTCAACGTAGGCCTGGATGTGGGCGAAGGTGAGGTCCGACGGCGCCGCGCGCAACGCGTCCGCCATCGTGCGGGCGCGCATTTCGGCGGGCCAGCGGATGAGCTTGCCCGCCTGGAAACTGGCCCTGGCGTCGGCGGCGAACCGCGGCTCCACACCGATGATCTTGGTGCGCGGGCGCAGGGCCTTCATCGCCGCGGCGATGCCCGAGATCAGCCCGCCGCCGCTGATCGGCACCAGCACCGCGGCCGCGGCGGGCAGGTCCTCGGCGATCTCCAGGCCGATGGTGCCCTGACCGGCGATGACGTCCGGGGAGTCGAACGGCGGGATGAGGGTGGCGCCCAGCTCGGCGGCCAGCTTCTGCGCCGCGGTCTCCCGCAGCGCCATGGGCACCAGCACCGGCTCCACGCCCAGCACGCGGATGGACTCGACCTTGAACGCGGGCGCGTCCTCGGGCATCACGATGCTGGCGGGCGCCTTGAAGAACTTCGCCGCGATGGCCACGGCCTTGGCGTGGTTGCCGCTGGAGTAGGCCACCACACCGCGGCGGCGGACCTCCTCGGGCAGCATGCTGATCGCGTTGTAGGCGCCGCGGATCTTGAACGCGCCGCCCAGTTGCAGGTTCTCGGGTTTGAGCACCAGCGGGTAGCCGGGCACGCCGAGCTCCGGGATCACGACCGGAGTGCGGATGGCGACCTTGCGTATGCGCTCGGCGGCGTCTCTGATCTCGGACAAGGTCACCAGCTGCACTACTCGCCCCCTTTGGGCACCGCCCAGCTCTGGATTTCCTCCGCGACGTCATTGAGGCCGGACTCGCCCCGACTGATCCGTCGGAGCAGGTCTAGCGCGTCAAGGTCGTCGGCGTCCACCCAGTAGTCGTTCAGATCGCAGAACACGACCATGGCCATCCAGCCCAGCCGCCAGTTGTGCTGCACCAGCGGCTTGGTCACCACGATCAGCTCGAGGACCGCCGCGGCCTGCAGCCACAGCGTCGGATAGGCGGGCACGCCGAGGACAACGGCCCGTGGGCGGTAGGCGGCGCAGTCGAGCAGACCGCCGTCCCTGATCACCAGATCGCCACCGGAGACTCCGGTGGCGATCGTGATCATGTCGCTCGCGTCGAGGTGATAGGTCACGCCGTCATCATGCCGAGCCGAACTTGTCCAGCAGAACGCTGTAACGCGGCGTGGCGCGGTTCAACGCGCTGTTGAGCTGTTGTTCCCGGTGATGCCGCACCCAGCGCTCGGTGAGCGCGGAGCGGACGATCTCCTGCTTCGATTTGCCCTCGACCGCCGCCAGCTCGTCGAGGTGCCGGTTCTCTTCGTCCGTGAGTCGGAGGGTCATTGCCATGAGATGGATGGTACCAAAGTGATACCATCCCGGCCAGAGTCGCAGGTCACAGGACATCTGTCAGCCTTCCGACACGACCGTGTCCGCCCGCTCGCCCGCCGAGGAAACAAAACAGTGTTGCGATAACCTGCGGGGGTGGCGAGACCGAAGACCCATGACGAGGCGCTGCGGGTCCGGCTGCTGGACCGGGCGGGCGAGCTGCTGTCCAGGGAGGGGCCGGACGCGCTGAGCCTGCGCAAGCTGGCCGCCGACGTCGGCACCTCCACCACCGCGGTGTACTCCCTGTTCGGCGGCAAACCCGGTCTGGTCAGCGCGCTGTACCGGGAGGCGTTCCGCCGCTTCGCCGAGCACCTCGCCGAGGTCAGCCCGACCGACCGGCCGTTGGAGGACCTGTTCCGGCTCGGCCAGGCCTACCGGCGCAGCGCGCTGGCCAACCCGCACCTGTACGCGGTGATGTTCGCCAAGCCGATCCCGGGATTCACGCCCAGTGCCGAGGAAGCGGAGCTGGCGGCGAGCACCATGGGGCCGCTGGTGGACGCGGTGCGCCGGGCCGTCGAGGGCGGGGAGCTTGTCGCCGAGACTCCGGAGCTCATCGCCATGGCCTGTTGGGGCTTGGCCCACGGCCTGGTGTCCATCGAACTGGCCACCGGCGGCGACCCCGAGGAGCAGGGCCGGATCTACGAACGGGCACTCCACGCCATGGCCGACGGCTGGCGACCCCGCTAGGCAGGGCCCGGACCGGACTTGGTGTCCGGAGCACGGACTCAGAGGCCGCGTCACCAGGGCATACCCCTATCGATATAGCCACTTGGTGTCCAGAGTCCGGGTATGTGGCCCTGATTCCCGAACTTCGGACACCAAGTATGGGCAAGGACCCGGGGAGGCGGCCGCCTCTTGTTACCTCCCCGGGCCTCGCTCGAACTGTCCTAACCGGACAGCCCGCTGGTGAGGGCGCTGATCAGCTCACCGTTTTCGGTGTCACCGTCCAGCGACCAGATCATGACCCCGCCGAGCCCCTTGCTCGTGACGTAGGCCGTCTTCTGCTTCATCACGCCGGGATCGTCGAAGGTCCAGAAGGTGGTCCCGTTGAACAGCCAGGCGAAACCGGCTTTCTCGTCACGGTGGACGGTGAACCCGGTGAGCGCCTTGAGCTTGTCGTAGTTGCCGTAGCCGCAGCCCCCGCCGCCCTGGCCGGGTGCGCAACCGGTGGCCTTCTGGAACAGGCCGTTGTTCTGGTTGACCACGCCGGTCCAGCCCTGGCCGTAGAACGGGACGCCGACCACCAACTCATCCGCGGGCGCGCCGCGCTTGAGGTAGGCCTGGATGGTGTCGTCCACGCTGAACTTGTACGGCGAGGGGTCACCCTCGGGTGCGTAGAGCGCCGACTGGTGGTTGGTCGTGGGATCCCAGGAGCCGTGCAGGTCGTAGCCCTGGATGGTGCCGAAGTCGAGTTGGCCGAACACCTTCTCCACCTCGATGCCCACGTCGATCTTGCTCGGCGCGGCGGGCAGGAACGCGGTGATCTCGTAGTGCTTGCCGCCCGCGTGGCCGTACTCGTCAAGCTGACGGCGCAGCTCGGCCAGCAGCAGGGTGAAGTTCTGCTTGTCCTCGGGCCGGATGATGTTGCCCTCGGCGCCCGCCGACGCGGGCCACTCCCAGTCGATGTCGATGCCGTCGAAGACACCGGCACCGGAGCCCGGCCCGCCCTGCGGCTCCTCGCCGAGCTTGGGCAGGTTGCCCTTGATGAACAGGTCGATGCAGGACTCCGCGAAGGCCTTGCGGGACTCCGGGGTCAGCGCCGCGTTGGAGAAGTACTTGGACCAGGTCCAGCCGCCGAGCGACAGCAGCACCTTCAGGTGCGGGTGCTTCTTCTTCAGCTTGCGGATCTGGTTGAAGTGGCCCGCCAGCGGCTGCTCGTAGGTGTCGGCGACCCCGTCGACGGACTCGGCCGCGGAGAAGAGGCGCTGATAGTCGGCGTAGGCGTCGGCCTGGCCCGCCTGGTTCGCCTCGAAGCAGCGGCCCTGCTCGTTGACGTTGGCGAAGGCGTAGTTGATGTGGGTGAGCTTGGCCGCGGTGCCCGAGGTGTCGATGTTCTTGATCAGGTACGGGTCCTGCTCGTGCACCGTCCACGCGGTGAAGTAGCCGACCGCCCGCTTGGTGCCGGGCCGCGGGCCGTTGCCGTCGCAGGGCTTGCCGTTGACCTTGCAGTTGACGACCGCGCCGGAGCCGGTGGCGTTGAAGCCGAAGGATGCCTTGGCGCCGGGTGCGATCCTGGCGTTGTAGGACTTGTTGGTGAAGGTGTAGTGGTCGCCGGTGCGGGCCATGACCGCGTCCCAGGCGGAGGTCACGGTGCCCGCGGACAGGTCGAACTCCAGGATCCAGCCGCTCAGCGCCTGGCCGCTGCCGTTGGTGATGGTGGCGTTGCCGGTGTAGCCGGTGCCCCAGTCGTGTGCCTTGCCCACCGCCGCGGTCACGCCCGCTTCGGCGTTGGCGGGGAGGGCGGAGAGGCCGGTCGCGACGAGCGCGGCCAGCAGCAGGCCCATGATCGGTTTACGCACGAGATTCCCTTCGCGAAGTCCCGGTTGGGATGCGGCCGCGACCGAAGTGGCGCACGACGGTCGCGACCGCAAGCAGGGGTTACTTCAGACCGTTGTCCACGGCGGTCATCAGGGTTCCGTCGTCACTCGACATCTCCCAGATCATCGCGCCGCCAATGCCTTGGGCCTTGATGAACTCGGTCTTCTTGCCGATCACCCACGCGTCGTCGAAGCTCCACCACTGCCCGCCGGAGAAGGCGAAGGCGGAGATGGACTGCTCGTCGTGGATGACCGTCGGGAACTGCGTCTTGAGGTTCTTGTAGGCGCGGACGCCCGCCTCCTCGGGGAAGTCGCCCGGCGCGGCGCCGTTGGCCTTCTGCCATTCGCCTTGCTTGCCGCCGTCCTGGACTTCCTTCCAGCCGCGGCCGTAGAACGGCAGACCCAGGATCAGCTTGTTCTTCGGGATGCCCGCGTCGAGATAGATCTTGAGGGCGTTCTCCACGCTGAACTTGGTGGTGTACGGGTCGTCGGTGTCGACCTTGAGGTTGCTGGCGTGCCCGGTCTGGTTGGGCTCCCAGCTGTTGTCGCTGCCCGCGCCGTGGAAGTCGTAGCCCTGGAAGTTGAAGTAGTCCAGGTACTTGTTGACCTCGGCCATCTCCCAGCCCGCCTCGGCCTTGGCCGGGTCGGCCGGGGTGAAGGCGTGCAGCTCGTACTTCTTGCCGTCGGCCGAGCCCTGCGCGTCAAGCTGGGTGCGGAACTCCTGCAGCAACAGCGTCAGGTTCCGCTTGTCCTCGGGCTTGAAGTGGTTGCCGGGGTGCCCTTCGGCGTTCGGCCACTCCCAGTCGATGTCGATGCCGTCGAAGACACCCTTGGCGGTGCCGGGGCCGCCCGCGGGCTTGCCGGTGCCCCAGTCGTCGCGGGACGGCACGTTGCCCTTGATGTAGAGGTCGATGCAGGACGAGACGAACTTCTTACGCTTGGCGTCGGTGGCCGCGGCGTCGGAGAAGTACTTGGAGAACGTCCAGCCGCCGAGCGATACGAGGATCTTCAGGTTCGGGTGCTTCTTCTTCAGCTTCAGGAACTGGTTGTAGTTGCCGCGCAGCTTGCCCGCGGGGTCGTCGGCCTGGCCGTCCACGGAGGTGGCCGAGTCGTAGACCTTCTGGTAGTCCGCCCACGCGTCGCCCGCGCCGTCACCCTGGTTCGGGTCCTGCGGGTTGGAGCTCACGCCCTTGGTGGTGGCGAAGCAGGTGTGGTCGGTGGGGTGGATGTTCTGGAACGCGTACAGCAGGTGCGTCAGCTTGGCCGCCGCGCCCGTGGTGTCCAGGTTCTTGGGGAAGAAGTTGCGGCCGTAGACGCCCCACTGGGGGAAGTAGCCGATCTTCTTGTAATCGGCCGCAGCCGCGGGGCCGGCTGCGGTCGCCTGGTCGTTCTCAGCCTGTGCGGGTAGCGCGGTGAGCATGGCCAGCGGCAGGATCGCCGCTGTCAGCAGTGTGGGTAGCTGCCATCGAAACCTCGGCATTGCTGCTCCTTCGACCTCAACCCTGTGCAGGGAGGGTGTAGTCGGGGTGCCTGCCTTCCAGATCCGGCCGACCGCGGGCGCCGCCCGAGGTGCGTTTCCGTTGCGCTGACGCGTGACCACCGCGGTCCCGTGGTGACACCGCCGACGCCATGGCGCTGCAGGGTTGCGCCATGGCATGACGGGGCGCCTGTTCCGAAAGGGCTCCGGAACGAGCGGCCGGCGAGAAGCTGTTCGCAGCCACCACGGCCTCCGTAAAAGCGGCCGAACCTGTGGGAGGAAACATTGCTCGCCGCTTATTCACAGTCAAGGTCTAGACCACTGCAACACTCTTCTGCACTATCCGCTCACCGGATAGCTTCGGGGCCCGATACCTACACAACTGCTGCGCGACCCTACGTAAGTCGGTAAAAGAGCGGCCGGTCGGACCAACGCGATGGGCCCGATGTCCAGCCATAATCCGGCCGATGCGATAAATGCAGCCGCGGTGTCGCATTCACCATCACCCAACGTGATCGGGATCACTCTGGATGCGGTCCGTATCGAAGTGGTGACGCTGTGCTTTCGACGCAGGCGAGGGTGCCGCGACCGAGGATCACCGGTCCGGCCCGGTATCAGGAAATTGACATCGATTTCCATCGAACAAAAGACACGCCGATAAAATTCACATTATCGGCACACGCTTCCGCAGGCGGGGATCAAAGCGGCCCGTACTGGCGGTCGCCCGCATCGCCGAGGCCGGGAACGATGAAACCCGACTCGTTGAGGTAGTCGTCGACACTGCCGGTGACCAATCGCACCGGAAGACCGGACTCCTCAAGGCGCTTGATTCCCTCCGGCGCCGCCACCGCGCAAATCGCGGTGACATCCGTGGCATGCCGGGCGGCCAACAGGCGAATTGTGTATTCCATGGACCCGCCGGTGGCGAGCATCGGATCAAGCACCAGGACCGGCGTCTCGGACAGGTCGTCCGGCAGGGATTCCATGTACGGCGTCGGCTGGAGCGTGCGCTCGTCGCGGGCCAGCCCGACGAACCCCATCTGCGCCTCGGGGATCAGCGCATGTGCCTGGTTGGCCATGCCGAGACCCGCACGCAGCACCGGCACCAGCAGCGGCGGCGAGGCGAGGTCGTAGCGCAGGGTGCGGGCGACCGGCGTGTGGATGCGCTCGGTGGCCACCGCCCAGCCACGCGTGGCCTCGTAGATGAGCATCATCGTGAGCTCGGAAAGGGCAGCGCGGAACGTCGCACTATCGGTTCTGGCATCCCGCATAGTGCTTAGCCTGGCCCTGGCCAGCGGGTGGTCGACTACGAGCACGTCCATACCCGCAACGCTAAGCCATGCGCGGTGACCGGTGCAGCCGCTATATCGGTCACAGGGGTAGCTGTTCAGGCGATTTTCACAATACGGTCTGGAGTAACAGGGGGATTGAGTGTTATACGGCCGTGATAGGTGACCCTAAGCCTGGAGGGCGGATGTACGACCGGATCTACCGCGAATCACGAGTCCGCATCACGGAACTGGTGCGCGGCCTCGGACCGGAGCAGCTCGACCGGCCGGTGGCCGCGTGTCCAGAGTGGACAGTCCGACAGGTGGTCGCGCACTTGGCTGGTGTGTGTTCCGACGTGGCGGACAAGCGACTTGACGGCGCGCCGGGTCCGGAGTGGACAGCGCGTCACGTCGGAGAACGGCAGGACCGGCCGGTCGAGGAGAACCTCGCCGAGTGGGCGCGGCGCTCGCCCGAGGTGGAGGCCATCCTGACGAAGCCATACCCGGTGGTGCACGACGTGACCCAGCACGAGGCCGACCTGCGCGGCACGTTCGGCCTGCCGAGGGTGCCCGAGGACTGCTGGCAGCCCATGCTGGCCGCGCTGGCGGGTGGTGCGAAGTCGTTCATGGAGCTCAAGCCGCCGGGCACGCTGGTGATGGTCACCGAGGCGGGCCAGTGGACGGTCGGCCATGGCGAGCCGGTGGCCACGGTGACCACGCAGGGCTACGAGTTGTGGCGGGCGCTGATCGGCCGCCGCAGCCGCGGCCAGATCCAGTCCTGGGACTGGATCGGCGACGCCGTGCCGTTCACCGCCAACTTCTCGGTCTTCTCCCCGCCGACCTCGGACCTCACCGAGCCCTAGACCTGAGGCGCTGGGGAAAGCAGGTGGTTTCGACCTTCGGTAACGGTGTTGCGGACGTCACGGCCGGTGCGGGCTCCTAGAGTGGGGGCATGGCCATTTCGCCCGCACAGCTGACGCCGGAGTTGGCTGAGGCAACCCGTGACGACGCGGCGCTGCGCCGTTTCCTGCACGGGCTGCCCGGCGTCGACCACGTCGGTCTCGAACAGCGGGCGGCGACCCTTGCCACCCGCAGCATCAAGAAGGCCGCCAAGCTCTGGGCCATCGACACCGCGATCGCCATGGTCGACCTGACGACGTTGGAGGGCGCGGACACGCCGGGCAGGGTGCGCACGCTGGCCGCCAAGGCCCGCCGCCCCGATCCCGGCCAACCCGATGTGCCCGCGGTGGCCGCGGTCTGCGTCTACCCCGACCTGGCCGCCGTCGCCGCGGCCGAACTGGCGGGCAGCGGCGTCGGAGTCGCCGCGGTCGCCACGGCCTTCCCGTCGGGGCGTTCCTCGCTGGCGATCAAGCTCGCCGACACCAGGCTCGCGGTGGAAGCGGGCGCCACCGAGATCGACATGGTGATCGACCGCGGCGCGTTCCTCGCGGGCCGCTACGGGCAGGTGTTCGAGGAGATCACACAGGTCAAGCAGGCCTGCGGACAGGCGCATCTGAAGGTCATCCTGGAAACCGGCGAGCTCGCCACCTACGACAACGTGCGGCGGGCAAGCTGGCTGGCGCTGCTGGCGGGCGGCGACTTCATCAAGACCTCCACCGGCAAGGTCTCCCCCGCGGCCACCCTGCCCGTCACCCACGTGATGTTGCAGGCGGTGCGGGATTGGCGGGCCAGAACCGGTGAGCGCCGCGGGGTGAAGGCGGCGGGCGGCATCCGCAACACCAAGGAAGCGATCCGCTACCTGGTCGCGGTGAACGAGGTGGCGGGCCGGGACTGGCTGGACCCGCAAGGCTTCCGGTTCGGGGCCTCAAGCCTGCTCAACGACCTGCTGATGCAGCGGCGGACCCAACTGGACGGGCACTACAGCGGCCGCGACTACGTGGCGATCGATTAGGGGGCGAGATGACCGAGAACGTGTTCGAGTACGCCCCGGCACCGGAGTCGGCGGAGACGGCCGGGCTGCGGCCGAGCTACCAGCTGTTCGTGGACGGGCAGTTCACCGACGGCGAGGGCGATCCGCTCAAGACGATCAACCCGGCCACCGGCGAGGTGCTCGCCGAGGTCTCCACCGCCTCACCGTCCGATGTGGACAGGGCGGTGCGGGCGGCCCGCCGGGCCTATGACCGGGTGTGGGGCCGGATGCCGGGCGCGGAACGGGCCAAGTACCTGTTCCGGATCGCCAGGATGATCCAGGAGCGGGGCCGCGAGCTCGCCGTGCTGGAGAGCCTGGACAACGGCAAGCCGATCAGGG
Organism: Actinorectispora metalli; assembly: GCF_056323685.1. Taxonomy (NCBI): domain Bacteria; kingdom Bacillati; phylum Actinomycetota; class Actinomycetes; order Pseudonocardiales; family Pseudonocardiaceae; genus Actinorectispora; species Actinorectispora metalli. Next base: position 3,029,382 of record NZ_JBREYE010000001.1, on the reverse strand, counting down.
AGTCCCGCGACGTGGACATCCCCCTGGCCGCGGCGCACTTCTTCCACCACGCGGGCTGGGCGGACAAGCTGGGCCACGCGGGCTACGGGCCCCACCCGAAGCCGATCGGCGTCGCCGGGCAGATCATCCCGTGGAACTTCCCGCTGCTGATGGCGGCCTGGAAGCTCGCGCCCGCGCTGGCCTGCGGCAACACCGTGGTCCTCAAGCCCGCGGAGACCACTCCGCTGACCGCGCTGGTGCTGGCCGAGATCGTGCAGCAGGCGGGCCTGCCGCCGGGCGTGGTCAACGTGCTGCCGGGGGCGGGCGACGTCGGCGCCGAGCTGGTGAACTCCGACGAGATCGACAAGATCGCCTTCACCGGTTCCACCGAGGTGGGCAAGCAGATCCAGCAGGCCGTTGCGGGCACGCCGAAGCGGCTCACGCTGGAGCTGGGCGGCAAGGCCGCCAACATCGTCTTCGACGACGCCCCGCTGGACCAGACGATCGAGGGCATCGTCAACGGCATCTTCTTCAACCAGGGCCATGTCTGCTGCGCGGGCTCCCGGCTGTTGGTGCAGGAGTCGGTGGCCGACGAGGTGATCGAGAAGCTGCGGCAGCGCATCACCACGCTGCGGGTCGGCGACCCGCTGGACAAGAACACCGATGTCGGCGCGATCAACTCCGCCGAGCAGCTGGCCAGGATCACCGAACTCGCCGAGTCCGGCGACAGTGAGGGCGCCCAGCGCTGGACCAGCCCGTGCCCCCTGCCGGACAAGGGCTTCTTCTTCGCGCCGACGGTGTTCTCCGACGTGCAGCAGTCGATGCGGATCGCCCGTGAGGAGATCTTCGGACCGGTGCTGTCGGTGCTCACCTTCCGCACACCGGACGAGGCGATCAGCAAGGCCAACAACACGCCGTACGGCCTGTCGGCTGGTGTGTGGACCGAGAAGGGCTCCCGCATCCTGTGGGCCGCGCAGAAGCTGCGGGCGGGTGTGGTGTGGGCGAACACGTTCAACCGCTTCGACCCGGCCGCGCCCTTCGGCGGCTACAAGGAGTCGGGCTTCGGCCGCGAGGGCGGCCGCGCTGGTCTGGAGGCCTACCTTGATTTTTAACGTCCAGCAGGAGAACGGCTCGCGGGTCGGGGTGGCCAAGACCTACAAGCTCTATATCGGCGGCGCGTTCCCGCGTTCGGAGTCGGGCCGCTCGTACCCGGTCAGCGATGCCAGGGGCGCCTTCCTGGCCAATGCCGCGCAGGCCTCCCGCAAGGACGTCCGGGAGGCGGTGGCCGCGGCGGCCAAGGCCTTCCCCGGCTGGTCGGGCGCCACCGCCTACAACCGCGGCCAGGTGATCTACCGCATCGCCGAGATGGCCGAGGGCCGCCGCGAGCAGCTTGCCGCCGAGGTCATTGCCTGCGAGGGCGTGCCGCTCAAGAGAGCGCAGTCCACCGTGGACGCCGCCATCGACCGGCTGGTCTGGTACGCGGGCTGGACCGACAAGGTGGCCACCGTGCTGGGCGGCGCCAATCCGGTGGCGGGCCCCTACTTCAACTTCAGCGTCCCGGAGCCGACCGGGGTGGCGGGCCTGATCGCGCCCGCGTCCTCCAGTCTGCTCGGCCTGGTCAGCGTGGTCGCGCCCGCCATCGCCACCGGCAACACGTGCGTTGTGCTGGCAAGTCAGCACCGCCCGCTGCCCGCGATCACCTTCGGGGAACTGCTGGCCACCTCGGATGTGCCGGGCGGCGTGGTGAACATCCTGACCGGCCGCACCGCCGAGTTGGCGCCCTGGCTGGCCACCCACGCCGAGGTCAACGCCCTCGATCTGGTCGGCGCCCCGCAGTCACAGCGGGCGGACCTGGAACAGGCGGCCGCGGGCACCGTCAAACGCGTCCTGCGCGCCGCGGCAGCCGAACCCGACTGGACCCGCGAACCCGACCTCCGCCGCCTCCGCGCCTTCATCGAAACCAAAACCGTCTGGCACCCCGTCGGCACCTGAACCCGACTTAGTCGGCTAAGTCCGGAAATCACCACCGCCATCTCCGGACTCAGTGTCCCGGGCCTGGAAAATGACCAACTCGGGTGCGAAGAATTGTGTGGGGAGTTTTCACAATGGTGGGCTTCAGCGGTCTCGCCGCAGACGGGCATCGGGCGAGGCCGCTGAAGCCACCGTCGTGAATTACGCGGCGCCGTGCCAGAGCGTGGACGCTCCCTGGAGGGAGAACTCGCCCAGCGCCCAGTCAAGGCTGCCCGCTGTAGGCATGGCGTTGTAACCGTCCACGCCGGTTCCGTACTGAAGTGCGTCGGCGACGCTGCCGATGAGTGAGCCCAGCGTCGGCCAGCCGGATGCGGACACCGAGCCGAGCCGGTAGTCCAGTTCCAACACTCGACCTCGGCGCGGACCCTGCCTCAGGTCCAGCACCAGGTAGATCCCGCATCCGGTGTGCGCGACGGGCATCAGCGCGCTGGGCCAGCCCAGCCTGGTGCCCGTGTCGCCGCCGACGTAATCGCTGCCGGGCCCGGTCAGCCGCTTGCGGCAGGCCAGAGCCTCGGTGGGCGAGTACGGCGAGTAGTAGGGCGGAAAGATCTCCGCCCGCCTCCCGTCGAGAGTTCCTCCGCATACTGCCCAGAATTCGCGGAGGTCGGCCGGTAGTTCGGCCCCCAGAACCCGCTCGACTTCACCCAGGACGCTCACATCTCCCGGAGCCAGAGCGGAGTGTGTAACGGGCGCGATCCGACGAAGACCGTCGATCACACGCCCCCAATCACAAATAACCCCCATTTGTCCAGTATCAGGAAAGCGAATGCTGTTTGGTACCGCTCAATGGTTGATGATCACCGGTCCAAGGTGTCCGAGGAAGGCAATAGTGTCGAAATGACGTGGTTATGCCTCCGCCCGGCCTTCCGATGCGGCAGTCTGGTGGAACCGGCGGCGGACCAGCAGCGTCGTAACGGGGGGACGGGGAGGAAGGCGGCGTCATGACCCAGCCGAAGGACCGCATTCATGTCCAGTTCGAGGCTCTGCACGGTTATGCCAATCGTGCCCAGGGTCTTGGCGGTGAGATCGCCTCGGTCGGCACCGCATCGCTGAAGGACGCGAGCACGGTCGCCGCGGACGCGTTCGGCAAGGTGGCCGCCGAGACCAACCTGCCCGCCGCCTTCGGCCAGGCCGTCACCGCACAGCTCAACGCGATCAAGGCGGCCGCCGCCGGGTTGCAGGGCCTCGGCACCGCGGTGAACAACGCCGCCACCGCCTACGAACAGGCGGAACAGGATCACGCGCGGAACCTCAACCGCGCGGCGCAGGCGCACTGACGCCCAGGGGGATCACCGATCGATGGCCAACGCAGCAGCTGAACTCGAGGGCATGGTCGCCCCGATGCGGGAGCACCGGTCCAGGCTGGACGGCGACCTCGGCAGCGCGAGCCGCGCCGCCGCCGCGCTGAGCACCGCGGCGGGCAAGCTCGCCGACCTCAAGGGCCAACACGACACGGCGGCCAAGAGCGCGCTGGACAACTGGTACGGCGACCGCGCGGGCAGCTTCCAGGAGCGGACCGGCGTGCTCGGCAACGCCCTGACCGCGTTGTCCGGCAACTGCACCACCGCCCAGTCCGCCGCATCCGAGGCGGTGAACGCCGTCGAGGGCGGCCGCCGAACCATCGACGGCGTGATCAACAACTTCCTCGGCTGGGCCCGGCCCAAACTGGAGGCGGCCGCGGGCACCGACCAGTGGACGCAGGTGCTCGGCGAGGCCCAGACCGAGGCGCGCAAGCAGGCCACCGAGACCGCCCGACACCTCGGCACGGTCAAGGACCAGCTCACCGCAGCCGCGGGCAAGCTCGCCGGGCTCCAGGTGGTGGACGCGGGCGCCCTGGAGAACCTCGGGACGCCCATCGGCGCCCCGGCCGGGCCCGCGGTGGTCGGCAGCCAGAGCGCCGACGGCAACGGCTCGGGCAGCGGTAGCGGAGGCGGTGCAGGCGGCGGTTCCGGTGGTGGCAGCGGTGGAGGCTCCGACAGTGGAGGCGGGGGCGGCGGGGGCGGCGCGCACAAACCGCACCTGCCGGTGGCGATCCCGCCCCAGCCCGGTTCCGGGGTGGACATCAACCTCCCAGGCGGCGGCACGGTGCAGGCGCCCAACGAGATCGCGGCCGCGGCGGTGCGCAAGGCGATGACCGCGTTGGGCACGCCGTATGTGTGGGCAGCGTCGAACCCGCCGCAGGGCACCGACTGCTCGGGACTGACCAAGTGGGCCTACGCCGACGCGGGCCTCGACCTGCCGCGGCACTCGGCGGCCCAGGCCATCGGCGCCGAGGTGCCCTCCGCCGACCAGCTTCTGCCGGGCGACCTGATCGTCTGGAAGGGCCACGTCGCGATGTTCATCGGCAACGGCCAGCTCATCGAGGCCGGCGACCCGGTGCAGATCGGCCCGCTGCGCACCAGCAACTCCGGCATGCCGTTCATGGGCTTCTACCGTCCGACAGGGTGATGGGTGTGACCGACCACATCGGCGACGAGATCGCCAGGACCGCGGCCAGGATCGAGCGGACGCGGCAACGCGTCCAGGAGCGGCTGGACCGCGGCGGGCCCGTCGTCGGCCGCGCCCGGTCCTCCGACGGCGCGCTGACCGTGGAGGTCGACGCCGCGGGCGTGCTGCGTGACGTGCAGATCAACCCAGCGGCGATGCGGCTCGGACCGGAGGCGCTGGCCGCCGAGGTGGTCCGGGTCGCTGCGGCGGCCACGAAGAACGCCGCCGCCCGCATGCACGATGTGCTGCGCGGGGTGCTGGACTCCGACGCTTTGCGGGCCGCTGCCGACCTCGGCGTCACGGCGGCCGACCGCGAGGACGATGGCGATGAGGAGTACGGCTCGGTGTTGGAGCGTCACCGGTGACCGAGAGCGTGGACACCGGCCGGACCGTCGAGCAGCTGATCACCGACGCCGAGGCCGCCTACCAGGCGAGCAAGGACCTGCCGCGGCGGCTGGCCGAGGTGACCGGGGAGGCCCGCAGCCAGGACGGCACCGTGGCCGCGCAGGTCGGCCCCACCGGCGCGCTGACCGGCCTGTGGCTGCACCCGGCCGCGCTGAACCAGGACCCCCGCGCCCTCGGCAAGTCCATAGTGGATACCGCCCGGCAGGCGGCGGAGTTCGCCAAGCAGCGCGGCTACAACGTGCTCGCGCTGGTCATCGGCGATGAGGCGATGGCGGTCAGCGAGTCCTCCGCGGGCATCGCGCCCGCCAGGGCCGCGGGCTGGGACAGCGCGACCGTCACCGCGCCCCGCCCGGCGGCGGCACCGCCACCCATCGAGGACGACGATGACGACCTGTTCGGTTTCGACCCGTCCTCGCTGCGCTCCGACCGCTGATCAACTTGGCGGGAAAGACGTGCCTTCCTGCGCGAGGGCCCGGAGGCAGCCCACTAAAGACGCGGCGAAGATGACCACGTAGGCTGCCGCCCGGGTTCATCCGCATGTGCCGGAGGTGAGCATGGCGCAGGACATCGTCCCGATCGAGCTTGGCCTGCCCAAGGGGGATCTCGTCACCCTGTGGGCGCCGCGCTGGCGGGAGGAGGGTGAAGAGTGGGAGGCGTTCCTCGGTGATGAGGAGAACCTCTTCGGCTTCCCCGACACGGCACATCTCGCCGCCTTCGTGCGCACCACGCCGGAGCACGACCTGGCCGACCACCCGGCCTGGCATGTGGTCCCCGGGCTGCCCGCGCCGGAGCTGATCCCCGACGACGATCACCACTACGACCTCGTCGGCGTGCCCGAGCTTGCCGCGGAGGACCCCGACACCTGGACCATCGGCGAGCTCGCCGACGTGATCGCCATGGTGCGCTCGCTGGCCGATGTGTGCGGGTTGGACAAGGTCCACGAGATCCTGGACTCCGCCGACGGCTTCGCGGTGCTCGACCAGGGCACCTTCCCGTTCACCGGCCGCGACGGCCAGCGCCGCTGGGACGAGCTGTCCCAGGTGATCGTGGACAAATGGGATGAGCTGCTGGACGAGATCGACTCGATGGTCGCCACCCCGAAGGTCGACGCGACCGCGCTGGCCACCGCCGAGCAGGAGGTCGCCGAGGCCTTCCCCGCGGGCGTCGAGGACGAGGTGATCGAGGACGCCGAGACCGGTTCCGACGCCGAAGCCGAGGCAGCCGAGTTGGACGCCGAGGACTCCGACGCCGAGCCCACCGGCTTCTGGGCCGAGGTCGGCATCGACCCGATCAAGGTCATCACCAGCGACGGCGAGTACTACACGCTGCGCTGCTACCTGGGCGACCGCCCGCTGTTCCTCGGCTCGGACGGCAAGATCGAGGTCTTCGGCTCCCCGCGTGCGCTGGCCCGCTTCGTGGTGGACTCCGAGATCGAGCACGACCTCCTCACCGTGTCGACCTGGCCCGACGTGGTCACCAAGGCCACCGGCGGCGAGTTGGACATCGACGTCGACCCGGAGAACACCTACGTGCTGGCGGGCCTTGGCGAGGACCTCGCCGACGGCCCCGGCTCGGTCGACCCCAACCAGCTGGACCTCGCGGTCGAGTTGCTGACCGACGCCGCGGACTGGGCGGAGGACAACTCCGTCAGCGAAGCGCTGGAACCCTCGGAAAGCCTGGGCTGGCTGGTGTCCTTCGTGCTCCGCCCCGACCCGACACGGCTGGCGCCCAGCCCGCCGTTCCAGTCCGAGGTCGCGAGCTGGCAGGAACTGGTCCACGCCTTCGAAGACCGCCTCAACAAGCACTGAGCCTGCTGCCCACTCGAGGAGCAGCCCGCGCGGTGCGTCGCGGGCTGCTGACGGTGCAACGCTGTTCGGCTACCCGCCGTTGATCAGTTTCTCGTAGCCCGGCTTGATCACGTCGTTGATGAGGGCGAGGCGTTCGTCGAAGCCGATGAACGCCGACTTCATCGCGTTCACGGTGAACCAGCGCAGGTCGGACCAGTCGTAGCCGAAGACCTCGGAGAGCGCCGCGAACTCGCTGGACACCGAACAGCCGCTCATCAGGCGGTTGTCGGTGTTCACCGTGATGCGGAAGCGCAGCCGGGTGAGCAGCCCGATGGGGTGGTCGGAGAGGGAGTTCGCCGCGCCGGTCTGCAGGTTCGATGACGGACACATCTCCAGCGGGATCCGCCGGTCCCGCACATAGCTCGCCAACCGTCCAAGGTGGACGCTGCCGTCGTCGGCGACCTTGATGTCGTCGGCGATCCGCACACCGTGGCCCAGCCGTTCGGCGCCGCAGTGCTGGATGGCCTCCCAGATCGACGGCAGGCCGAACGCCTCACCCGCGTGGATGGTGAAGTGGGCGTTCTGCTGACGCAGGAACTCGAAGGCGTCAAGGTTGCGGGTGGGCGGGAAGCCCGCCTCCGGGCCCGCGATGTCGAAGCCGACCACCCCGGTGTCGCGGTAGCGCACCACGAGGTCGGCGATCTCGGTCGCCCTGGCGTGCTGCCGCATGGCACACAGCAGGGCGCCCACCCGGATGTCGCGCCCCTGGGCCGCCGCGCGTTCGGTGCCGAGCCGGAAGCCGTCCAGCACGGCCTGCACCACCTGGTCGACCGACAGGCCGCCCTCGGTGTGCTGTTCGGGCGCGAAACGCACCTCCGCGTAGACGACGCCGTCGGCGGCGAGGTCCTCCGCGCATTCGGCCGCGACCCTGACCAGGGCCTGCCTGGTCTGCATCACCGCGACGGTGTGCGCGAAGGTCTTCAGGTACAACTCCAGCGAACCGGAATCCGCTGCTTGGCGGAACCAGTTGCCCAGTTCGGCCTGGTCCTGGTACGGCAGTTCGGCGTAACCGATTTGTCCGGCCAGATCGAGCACAGTGGACGGTCGGAGGCCTCCGTCGAGGTGGTCGTGCAAGAGCACCTTCGGCGCGAGTCGTATGTCTTCCAGCGACAACGGGGCAGTCTGCGGCATCGGAGACGGAGTCGACATGAAGTCACGGTACATCCGTCCGGGCGACTCGAGCGGCGAAACGCTCGCAACGAAGATCATGTTTAGTTATGATCAATAACGAGCGCTCAGCGACGCGAAACTTCATACTTGTGGCCTAATCGGGCCAACTGTCACGTCACTTCTGTCACGGAAAGTGGCAACTTTGCCTTGCTTGCTCACCCAATTAGGGCATACCTTCCTCGTACAACTCCAAGGGAAGTTTCAGCGTCGCCCACGGCCCCGGACCGAAACGTCGGAAAAGGGCTTAAGCACACCCTCGATGGCGCTTCTGCGCCGGGGGCTCGTGCCGGCTGTCCGGTCGGGGGTGGCTACGCTCCCCGACGTCTTCCCTATTCCCCCTCGACGAAGGTCACCGCCGTGAACGAGAACCCCTCTGCCACGATGTCGTTCGACCGCATGCGCAGCATGCTGCTGCGGGCCGCGGAAATCCGCGAGTCCGAGCAGCAGCAGGTTTTCGATGCGTTGGATGAGATCCACGCACGGCTGTCCCCGCTTGAGTCGCTGGGGTCAGTGCGCAAGCGCCTTTCCGAACTCCCCGACCGCACCGAGACCGGCGTGCTCGCCGAGCGGGTCGACGAGGCCCTGGCCAAGCTCGAGGCGCAGGACGGTGCGATCACCGAACTGCACCGCGCCGTCGACAGCCTGGTCGACAAGCTCGCCAAGCCCTTCGCCCAGCTCGACGGCCGTCTCGACGGCGTGTCCGGCCGGTTCGAGGGCGTCGCGGGCCGCATGGACGGTCTTGAGGACAAGCTGGCGCACATCCACAAGCGCCTTGACGACCTCGATCTGCACCTCGACAAGCAGGACGGCCGCATGGACGCGCTGCCCTCCTCCGTGCACGGACCGGTGCGCGAGCGCCTTGAGGCGCTGGAGACCGCGCTGCGCGGCCGCCTGGACGAGGTCGACGAGGGCGTGCACGAGCACCTCGACGGCACCCGCGAGGCGCTGCAGCGCTCGCAGGCCGAGAGCAACGACGCGCTGCTCTCGCTGGTCGGCGAGGTTCGCGACGGCACCAACGGCAAGCTGGACGACCTCGCGGGCCGTCCCGCCGTCGACCCGACCGACAAGCTGGACAGCCTGGCTGCCCGCCTCGAGCAGCTCGCGGGCAACCTCAACGATGTCACCAGCAGGATCGACACCGTCGAGGACGGCTTCAGCTCCCGCATCGGCGACCTCGCGGGCGCGATGCAGAGCGGCCTGAAGGCGCTGGACAACTCGCTGTCCAACCGCCCCGACGCCGACCGCCTGGTCTCGTTGGTGCGCAAGGCCAACCAGGAGTCCGAGGACCGGCACGCCACCCAGCTGGACGAGGCCATGGCCACCTTCGCCGAGCTCATCCTCGGTGGCGGTGGACACCAGGCCCCGCCGCCGCCGACCACCCTGCCGCAGCGCGCCCAGCGCCGCACCCGCAAGACGGTCAACGGCAACAAGATCGAGAAGCTGGACGAGGACATGGCCATCGAAGGCGCCTGATCCCACGCTGAACCGCTGAGGGGCACCCGGGGACTTTCCGGGTGCCCCTCAGTCATGTCCCAAGCCGTTGGGGGACCCCCCAAATCAACGCTACCGAAGTTCAGCGCGGAGCCGCGTTCGGTTATCCACAGGTTGTCCACAGGGCGCGTGGTGCAATTGATGAGTCGGGTCCTGCTCCTTCCGTGAACCCGATTCGGCCGTGGTGCCGGCCGTGGGTTCGGGGCATCACGGTGGGATCACCGGAATGGCGAAGGCCTTTCACACCAATCGTCGCGGCGCGAATCGTTGCTTGATCACGAAATGATCGTGGTCCGAAAAGGAACAGTCCGCGGGAATCAATCCTGGGTGCGCAGCGTCTCCAGGACGAGCGGGTGGTCGAGTTGGGGCTTGTCCGGGGTGATGGTGATCCGACCGTGCACCGCGTCCAGCGCCCCCGGAATGGCCTGCGGGGTGTCGGTGTGCAGTTCCAGGATCGGCTCGCCCTTGACCACCTGGTCGCCGGGTTTAACCAGGCACACCACACCCGCGCCGGGCTGGACGGCGTCCTCCTTGCGGGCCCGGCCCGCACCCAGCCGCCAGGCCGCGATGCCGATCGCGTGGGCGTCCATCGCGGACAGCCAGCCGTCGGCTGGCGCGAAGATCGCCTTCTCGACGTGCCGGGCCCGCGGCAGCGGGGCCTCGGGATCACCGCCCTGCGCGGAGATCATCCGCCGCCAGGTCTCGTAGGCCCCACCCGAGGCCAGCATCTCGGCGGGGTCCACTCCGGACACTCCGGCGGCGGCGAGCATCTCCCTGGCCAGCGCGACCGTCAGCGCCACCACGTCCTCCGGGCCACCGCCGCGCAGCACCTCCACCGACTCCGCCACCTCCAGGGCGTTGCCCACCGTGCGGCCCAGCGGCGTGGACATGTCGGTGAGCAGCGCGGTGGTCGGCAGGCCGTGCGCGGCGCCGATGGCCACCATGGCCGAGGCCAGGTCGCGGGCCCGGTCCGCGGTCTTCATGAACGCGCCGCTGCCGAACTTCACGTCCAGCACCAGCGCGCCCGCACCCTCGGCCAGCTTCTTGCTCATGATCGAACTGGCGATCAGCGGGATCGACTCCACGGTGCCCGTGACGTCGCGCAACGCGTACAGCTTGCGGTCGGCGGGGGCGAGACCGTCGGTCGGCGCGCAGATCACCGCGCCGACATCGTCGAGTTGGGCCCTGATCTCCGCCAGGCTGAGCCGGCCGCGCCAGCCGGGGATGGACTCGAGCTTGTCCAGGGTGCCGCCGGTGTGGCCGAGGCCGCGGCCGGAAAGCTGCGGCACGGCCGCGCCGCAGGCGGCGACCAGCGGCGCGAGCGGTAACGTGATCTTGTCGCCGACTCCGCCGGTGGAGTGCTTGTCCACGGTGGGGCGGTCCACACCGGACAGGTCCAGCCGCTCGCCGGAGTCGATCATCGCCTGTGTCCAGGCGGCGAGTTCCTCGCGGTCCATGCCGTTGAGCAGGACGGCCATCGCCAGCGCGGACATCTGCTCGTCGGCGACCTCGCCCCTGGTGTAGGCGCCGAGGACCCAGTCGATCTGCTCGGGAGTCAGCGGGTTGCCGTCACGCTTGGCGGCGATGACGTCGACGGCGGCGAACGTGGGCATCCGTTCCCCAATCAGGCGGGAGGTTCAGGCGGGCAGGTCGTCCGGCCCGAAGGCGTCGGGGAGGACCTCGCTCATCGGCAGCACCCCGCGCGGGGTGTCCAGCAGGCAGTCCGGCCCGCCGAACTCGTACAGCACCTGGCGGCAGCGCCCACACGGCATGAGCAGCCGATCGTCGCTGCCGCGGCAGGCGACGGCGACGAGCCTGCCACCGCCGGTCAGCCGAAGCTGGCCGACCATGGTGCATTCCGCGCACATCCCGAGCCCGAACGAGGCGTTCTCCACATTGCAGCCGAGGATGATCCGGCCGTCGTCGCATAATGCGGCGGCGCCGACTTCCAGGCGGGAATACGGGCAGTAGGCAAGGGTCGCGGCCTGTGCCGCGGCTGCCCGCAATTTCTCCCAGTCGATTACGGCTGCGGGATCGAACACCCTTCAGACCTTAAGCCCGTTTACCGCCGCGGCGCCACGACAAAGACCGGTTTGCGGGGTGACCGTGACAATTTCGGGAGGAAACCACCCCATTGTCGCGGCCACCCCAATTCAACTACTTCGCCGGAAGTTGATGCCGTCCGCCGCGGGCGGTCGCAATCGCTGTGCCGCCGCGGCCAGCACCACCAGCGTCACCACATGCGGAACCGAGGCGGTGAGCTGCTGGGGCACCTCGTCGGTGAACCAGTAGACCGCGTACATCGACGCGGCCGCGGCCAGCGCGATGAACGCCGCCTTGCGCTTGCGGCGCACCAGTTGCAGCACGACCACCGCGAGCAGCAGCAGGAACGCACCGTAGAGCAGGGCGTGCACGGTCGCGCCGCCCTGCCGAAGCTGGAGCGCGTCGGCGTAGCCGAACAACGTGGCACCGCCTAGCAAGCCGCCGGGCCGCCAGTTGCCGAAGATCATCGCGGCGAGCCCGATGTAGCCGCGGCCGCCGGTCTGGCCCTCCAGGTAGCCGGGCTGGCCGGGGTTGAGCACCAGCGCGGCCCCGCCGAGCCCGGCCAGCGCGCCGGACAGCGTCACCGCGAGGTACTTGTAGCGGTACACCGGAACGCCCAGCGACTCCGCCGCGTAGGGGTTCTCCCCGCAGGAGCGCAGCCGCAGTCCGAAGCCGGTCCGCCACAGCACCAGGTAGCTCACCGGGACCAGCAGCAGCGCCAGCATGGTCAGCGGCGACACGCCGATCAGCAGGCCGCCGAGGATGCCCGCCACATCGGACAGGCCGACCCGCTGCATATCCTCGAGCGAGTTCAGCCACTCACCCAGCGGCTGAGCCGAGTAGGTGTCGAACTTCGACACCGCGGGCGATTCCCGCGGGTTCTGCGACACCGGCTCGAACACCACCGTGGCCAGGTACTTCGTCACGCCCGCGCCGAGCAGGTTGATCGCGACGCCGGAGACGATGTGGTTGACGCCGAAGGTCACCGTGGCCACCGCGTGCAGCAGGCCGCCCAGCGCGCCGAACACCGCGGCCGACAGCAACCCCGCCCACGGCCCCCACTGGTAGCCGGCCCACGCCGCGCCCCAGGTGCCGAGGATCAGCATGCCCTCGAGCCCGATGTTGATCACGCCCGCCCGCTCGGCCCACAGCCCGCCCAGCGCGGCCAGCAGAATTGGCAGCGCGAGCCGCACCGTGGACTGCACGGTGCCCGAGGAGGTCAGCACCGGCAGGTCGGTGAGGAACGAGGTGGCCGACACGACCACGATCGCGACCGCCACCCAGATCAGCCCGCTTGCCCACCCCGGCAACCTGCGCCGCACCGCGGGCACGGGCCGGGTGGTCCCCGCGGGCGCGGGCGTCGCGGCGGGCCCGGGAGTCATCACCGACATGGCACCTCCGCAACGGAAACCGGCTTGAGCGACCAGCAGAACGTGCTCATGCGGCGGCCACCTCCCGGCCGACCTTGCGGCGTTGGGCGGTGAGGTCGAAGCGGCGGACGACCTCGTAGGCGACGACCACCGACAGCACGATGGAGCCCTGCATGATGATCACGATCTCGCGGGGCACGCCGATGCCTTCCAGGGCGATGCTGCTGCGGTCCAGGAAGGCCCACAGCAGGGCGCCGAAGGCGATGCCCAACGGGTGGTTGCGGCCGAGCAGGGCGATGGCGATGCCGGTGAAGCCGTAGCCCTGCGGGAAGGTCAGCGAGAAGCTGTGGTCGCGGCCGAGGATCTCCGGCATGCCGACCAGCCCGGCCACCGCGCCGGACAGCAGCATCGCGCTGATCACCATCTTCTTGGCATTCACGCCACCCGCACTCGCCGCGGTCGGGGACGCCCCGGAGGCCCGCAACTCGAAGCCGTAGCGGGTGCGGTTGATCAGCACCGAGTACCCGACGCCGATCGCGATGACCAGCAGCACCGAGCCGAACAGGGTGCCCGCGGAGCCGAACGAGATACCAGGGATCCAGCCGGACTCGGGGATCGGCGAGGTGCCGATGTTGTTGCCGCTCTGCTTGCCGAACACGTCGGCGCGCAGCAGGTAGGCGGCCAGGCCGAGGGCCACCGCGTTGAGCATGATCGTGGAGATCACCTCGTGCACGTTGCGGTACACCTTGAGCACCGCGGCGATACCCGCCCAGGCGGCGCCGACCAGCGCCGCGACGACCAGCGCGAGCACCGCGTGCAGGCCGAACGGCAGGCTCACCGAGCCCGCGACCACCGCGGCGCTGACCGCGGCCAGCCGGTACTGGCCTTCCACGCCGATGTTGAGCAGGTTCATCTGGAAGCCGATGGCCACCGCCAGCGCGGCCAGGTAGTAAATCGCCGCGGCGTTGAGGATGTCCACCGCGGTGCTGCCCTCGCCCACCTGCGTGATCATCCGCAGCAGGGCCTGGGCCGGATCGCCGCCGGAGACCATCAGGGTGATCCCGCACAGCAACGCGGAGAACACGATCGCCAGCAGCGGCGGAAGCAACTTACGCATCGGTTCCCCCTGCCATGGTGACGCCCTCCGGAGAGGTCGCGGCACCGGTCATGGCGCAGCCGAGGCCGTCGGGTGTGACCGTCGCGGGGTCGGCGTCGGCGACCAGCCTGCCGCCGAGCATCACCTTGATCGTGTCGGACAGGCCGATCAACTCGTCCAGGTCCGCCGAGATCAGCAGCACCGCCAGTCCCGCGGCGCGGGCCTGGACGATCTGCCGCCAGATCGCGCCCTGGGCGCCGACGTCGACGCCGCGGGTGGGATGGGAGGCGATCAACAGCTTCGGATCACCGGAAAGCTCGCGGCCGATCACCAGCTTCTGCTGGTTCCCGCCGGACAGCGCCGCCGCCACCACGTCGATGCTCGGCGTGCGCACGTCGAACTCGGCGACGATCCGCTCGGTGTCGCGGCGAGCGCCAGGGATGTCCAGCCAGACGCCGCGGGAGACCGGCGGTCGGCCCTGGTGGCCGAGGATGCGGTTGGCCCACAGCGGAAGCTCGAGCAGCAGCCCGTGCCGGTGCCGGTCCTCGGGCACGTAGCCCATGCCCGCCTCACGCCTGGTCAGTGTGTCGGCGGTGGTGACATCGGCGCCGTCCAGCGTGATGCGGCCGCGGTGCACCTTGCGCAGGCCCATCAACGTCTCGACCAGTTCGGTCTGCCCGTTGCCCTCGACGCCCGCGATGCCCACGATCTCGCCCGCCCGCACCACCAGGTCGATATCGGCCAGCACGGGCCGGTCGGCCTGATCGCCCGCGTGCTCGGACAGCACCTCGAGGCCATCGACGCGCAGCACCTCGCGGTCGGTGACGGTGGACTCGCGGACCTGCGGCGAGGGCAGTTCGCTGCCGACCATCATCTCCGCCAGGTCGCGTGCGCTGACCTCGGCCGGGTCGACGGTGCCCACCGTGGTGCCCTTGCGGAGCACGGTGACCTGGTCGGCGATGGCCCTGACCTCGCCGAGTTTGTGCGAGATGAACAGGAAGGTGAAGCCCTGCTCGCGCATGCCGCGCAGGGTGTCGAACAGCTCGTCCACCTCCTGCGGCACCAGCACCGCGGTCGGCTCGTCCAGGATGATCACCTTGGCGCCCCGGTAGAGCACCTTGAGGATCTCCACCCGCTGCCGGTCGGCAACGCCAAGCTGCTCGACGAGCACGTCGGGCCGGACCCGCAGCCCGGTCCGCTCGGACAGCTCCGCGATGCGCCGCCGGGCCTGCTCGCCGATGCCCGCGGTGCCGAGCACCACGTTCTCCAGCACGGTGAGGTTGTCGGCGAGCATGAAGTGCTGGTGCACCATGCCGATACCGGCCTTGATGGCATCGGCAGGCGACCGGAAGCGCACGTCGGCGCCGTCCACGGCGATGCTGCCCGCGTCGGGGCGCTGCATGCCGTACAGGATCTTCATCAGAGTGGACTTGCCCGCGCCGTTCTCGCCGCACAGCGCGTGGACCTCGCCTTTGCGCACCCGCAACGACACGTCGCTGTTCGCGACCACCCCAGGGAAGTGCTTGGTGATGCCGGTGAGCACCACGATGTCCGTGGGCTCACCGGCGTGCGCGTCATCAGCCAACTTGCTCGGTTACCTTGATCTTGCCCGTCACGATCTCGTGCTTGTACCCCTCCAGCGCGGGCACCAGGTCGTCGATCTTGCCGCCGGACGTGGCGTAGCCGACGCCGTCCACCTTGAGGTCGAAGGCCTTGGGCAGCGTGCCGAGGTCGCCGCGGGCCGCGGCGGCGATGTAGTCGTAGACGGCGACGCCGACCTTTTTGAGCATGGACGAGATGATCACGTCCTTGTACTCGGCGACCACGGGCTGGTTGTACTGGTCGGCGTCGACGCCGATGGCCATCGCACCGCTCTGCTTGACGGCGGAGAACACGCCCTTGCCGGAGGCACCGGCGGCCTGGAAGATCACGTCGGCGCCCGCGTCAAGCTGGCCCTTGGCCGCCTCGGTGCCCTTCTGCGGGTCGTTGAAGCCGCTGGTGTCACCCGCGGGGGTGAGGTACTTCTTGTCCACCTTGATGCCCGGCGCGACGGCCTTGGCGCCCTGCTCGAAGCCCGCGTAGAACTTCTGGATCAGCGGGATGTCCACGCCGCCCACGAAGCCGATGTGGCACTTCTTGGTCTTGCTGGCCGCGACAACGCCCGCCAGGAAGGAGCCCTGCTCCTCGGCGAACAGCAGCGGCGTCACGTTCGTCGCACCCTGGACGAAGCCGTCGACCAGCGCGAAGCGGGTGTTGGGGAACTCCTTGGCCACCTCGCCGATGGGCTGGGCGTAGACGAAACCGATCGCCAGGATCGGGTTGTAGCCCTCCTGGGCAAGCTGGCGCAGCCGGGCGGCCTGCGCGGAGGAGTTCTCGCCCGCCGCGGCGGAGACCTCCTTGACCTGGGTCAGCCCAAGCTCGGCCTTGGCCTTGGTGACACCCGCGACCGCGGAGTCGTTGAAGGAGCCGTCACCCCGGCCGCCGATGTCGAAGGCGAGACCCACCTTGAGGCCGCTCGCGTCGGCACGGTTGCCCGTGGTGGCGCTGGTCGACGAGCTTGGGGGCGCCGCGGGCGCGGCATTGCGCTTGCAGTCGGTCTCACCGCCGCCGTTCTGGCCCTGGTTCCCGCCGGTTCCATCCTTGGCACAGCCGACCAACGACAGCGCCGCGGTCAGCAGCACTGTCGCGATCACACTCCCACGCATCCGACGCATCTCCCTTGCGCTACCTGCCGGTAAAGGTGTCGGAGGGCACATTAGCCGGCTGCCCTCGAAAAGTGAGCCCAGACACCTCAAATTAGTCCCTTGATCCCCCGGATGCCACGCAGCGTGTTCGCGGCGATCCTCACTTGCCGGGACAGGTGTCGGTGAAAAGAACCTCGCGGTTGTCTGGTCAGTCACAGAGGGCGTCCACGAGTGGGTCAATGGATTCGCCCGGGTCTAGCATCCCAAGAATCTGAGATAGATGTGAATCGTCCACCAGCGAGGTTGGAGGCCGTTCAAGCATGGCCAGCACCACCACCTCCACGGTATCCCCGCCCCGCGCATCGCGCGGCCTCTACCGTGGTGACCTGGGCATGTGGTCGTGGGTCGCACACCGCATCACCGGCGTGCTCACCTTCTTCTTCTTGTTCGTGCACGTACTCGACACCGCATTGGTGCGGGTATCGCCGAACGCCTACGACCAAGTCATCGAGACCTACAAGCACCCGTTCTTCGTGCTCTTCGAGCTCGGGCTGGTCGCCGCGGTCCTCTTCCACGCGCTCAACGGCATCCGCGTGATGCTCGTTGATTTCTGGGAAAAGGGCCCGCGTTTCCAGCGCCCGATGCTGTGGGTAATCATCACGATTTGGTTGCTGGTGATGATTCCCGGCTCCTACTACCTGATCAGCAAGGCCGTCGCACAGTTGCTCGGGGGTCACTGACATGGCTGTCGCCGAACCCACCGTGATCGCCCCGCCGCGCTCGCCGCGCCGCCCGGCCGCCCGCCGTAGCAACTTCGAGCTCTACAGCTGGCTGTTCATGCGCCTGTCGGGCCTGCTGCTGGTGTTCCTGGTGCTGGGCCACCTCCTGATCATGCTGTTCCTCGACAACGGCGTGCACAAGGTGAACTTCGCGTTCGTCGCGGGCCGCTGGTCCTCGCCGTTCTGGCAGTTCTGGGACCTGTCCATGTTGTGGCTGGCCCAGCTGCACGGCGGCAACGGGCTGCGCACGATCATCAACGACTACGCCCGCAAGGACGCCACCCGGTTCTGGTTGAAGATGCTGCTCTACGTGTCGATGGTGTTGATCATCACGCTGGGCACCTTCGTCATTTTCACCTTCAACCCGAACATCGGCTCGTAGCGCGCTAAGGGGCTTGTCCAATGCAGTTCCACAAATACGACGTGGTGATCATCGGCGCTGGCGGCGCCGGGATGCGCGCGGCCATCGAGTCCGGTCAGCGCGCCCGCACCGCGGTTCTCACCAAGCTCTACCCGACCCGCTCCCACACCGGCGCGGCGCAGGGCGGCATGTGTGCCGCGCTGGCCAACGTCGAGGAGGACAACTGGGAGTGGCACACCTTCGACACCGTCAAGGGCGGTGACTACCTGGTCGACCAGGACGCCGCCGAGGTGATGGCCAAGGAGGCCATCGACGCGGTGCTCGACCTGGAGAAGATGGGCCTGCCGTTCAACCGCACGCCCGAGGGCAAGATCGACCAGCGTCGGTTCGGCGGGCACACCCGCAACCACGGCGAGGCCGCGGTCCGCCGCTCCTGTTACGCGGCCGACCGCACCGGCCACATGATCCTGCAGACGCTGTACCAGAACTGCGTCAAGCACGGCATCGAGTTCTTCAACGAGTTCTACGTGCTGGACATCTGCCTGACCGAGACGCCCACCGGCCCGGTCTGCACCGGCGCGGTGGCCTACGAACTGGCCACCGGCGAGATCCACGTCTTCCAGGCCAAGGCCGTGATCTTCGCCTCCGGCGGCTTCGGCAAGGTCTTCAAGACCACCTCCAACGCGCACACCCTGACCGGCGACGGCATGGGCATCGTGTTCCGCAAGGGCCTGCCGCTGGAGGACATGGAGTTCTACCAGTTCCACCCGACCGGCCTGGCGGGCCTGGGCATCCTGCTCACCGAGGGCGCCCGCGGCGAGGGCGCGATCCTGCGCAACGCCTCCGGCGAGCGGTTCATGGAGCGCTACGCGCCCACCATCAAGGACCTGGCGCCCCGCGACATCGTGGCCAGGTCGATGGCGCTGGAGGTCCGCGAGGGCCGCGGCGCGGGCCCGAACAAGGACTACGTGCTGCTCGACTGCACCCACCTCGGCGCCGAGGTGCTGGAGTCCAAGCTGCCCGACATCACCGAGTTCGCCCGCACCTACCTGGGCGTCGACCCGGTGAAGGAGCCGGTGCCGGTGTACCCGACCGCGCACTACGCGATGGGCGGCGTGCCGACCGACATCCGCGGCCGGGTGCTGCGGGACAACGACACGGTGGTGCCGGGCCTGTACGCCGCGGGCGAGGTCGCCTGCGTCTCGGTGCACGGCGCGAACCGGCTGGGCACCAACTCGCTGCTGGACATCAACGTCTTCGGCCGCCGCGCGGGCATCGCCGGTGCCGAGTACGCGCTGTCCGTCGAGCACACCGAGCTTCCGGAGAACCCCGAGACGCTGGTGATCGACCTGGTGGAGAAGCTGCGCAACTCCACCGGCGGCGAGCGGGTGGTGGACCTGCGCACCGAGCTTCAGCAGACCATGGACGCCAACGCCTCGGTGTACCGCACCGAGGAGACGCTGAAGCAGGCGCTGCACGACGTGCAGGCGCTCAAGGCGCGGTATGCCAACGTGTCCGTGCAGGACAAGGGCAAGCGGTTCAACACCGACCTGCTGGAGGCCGTCGAGCTTGGCTTCCTGCTGGAGTTGGCCGAGGTGCTGGTGGTCGGCGCGATCAACCGCAAGGAGTCCCGCGGCGCGCACGCCCGCGAGGACTACCAGGCGCGCGACGACGTCAACTTCATGCGGCACACCATGGCCTACAAGCAGGGCACCGGCCTGACCGCCGACATCCGACTCGACTACAAGCCGGTGGCGTTCACCCGCTACAAGCCGATGGAGCGTAAGTACTGATGACCGCAACTCTGGACGAGACCGTCTCGGGCTCGCGCGGCTCCGTGCCCCCCGCCCCCGAGGGCTCGGTGACCGTCACCGTCAAGATCCGCCGCTTCAACCCGGAGGTCGACGAGGAGCCCCGCTGGGACTCCTTCGACGTCCCCGCGCTGCCGACGGACCGCGTGCTGAACCTGCTGCACCACATCAAGTGGTACCTGGACGGCACGCTGACCTTCCGCCGTTCCTGCGCCCACGGCATCTGCGGTTCGGACGCCATGCGCATCAACGGCGTGAACCGGCTGGCCTGCAAGGTGCTGATCAAGGACCTGCTGTCCGGGCGGGGCAAGGCCACCACCATCACGGTGGAGCCGATCAAGGGCCTGCCGGTGAACAAGGACCTGCTGGTCGACATGGAGCCCTTCTTCGAGGCGTTCCGTGCCGTCAAGCCGTACCTCATCACCTACGGCAACGAGCCCACCCGCGAGCGCGTGCAGTCGGCGGCGGACCGGGAGCGCTTCGACGACACCACCAAGTGCATCCTGTGCGCCTGCTGCACCACCTCGTGCCCGGTGTACTGGACCGAGGGCACGTACTTCGGCCCGGCGGCGATCGTCAACGCCCACCGCTTCATCTTCGACTCCCGCGACGAGGGCGCCGAGGAGCGGCTGGACATCCTCAACGACGTCGACGGCGTCTGGCGCTGCCGCACCACCTTCAACTGCACGGATGCCTGCCCCCGCGGCATCCAGGTCACCAAGGCCATCCAAGAGGTCAAGCGCGCCCTGCTGTTCAAGCGCACCTGACCCGGAGAACCCCGTACAAGGGCGGTCGGTCTTCGGACCGGCCGCCCTTGTGTTTGCCTCAGATGCCGCTGGAGACGAGCAGCGGGGCCTTGGCCTGGGCGGTCAGCTCCCACCGGCGGTGTCGGCGGCTGACCACGTAGCCGAGTACGAGGCCCGCGCCGACCAACGCGCAGGTGATCACGACACCGAGGTTGTCGTTGAGCGCGCCGAGCGGGATCAGGGCGGTCATGAGGGTGAAGAGGGCCACCAGACGGAGATCTCTGCGGTAGACCCGCCAGACGGGGTTGCGGGCCTCGCGGGTCTCCGCGAGCAGCTCCGCCGCGGCGGCGGTCAGCTCGGCGTCGTCGACGTTCAGCTCCAACATCAAGGCCGCGCCGCGTTCGCACTCCGCCAATTGGGCGGGGCTGGTGATGACCGGCTCGCCGTTGCGCGACCGCGCCCGCACGGCCACCGTGCTCAGGTGCAGCGCCAGCGCCAGGTAGTAGTCGATGGCGGGGTGCCCGGGGTGGTGGGAGCCCACCTCGGCGGCGAACCGGCGCGCGCTGCCGGTGTCGCCCAGCGCCGACAGTGCGACGGACAGGCCCAGTCGTGGGATCGGGTGCTCGGGCAGGGCCGCCACGGCGGAGTCGTAGCACGCCGCGGCGCGGTTCCAGTCCCCGCGCACCGCGAAGGTATCGCCCATCACCACCGCGAGCAGCGGGTCCGACCCCCGTATCGCGAGCCGCTCGGCCTCGTCCCAGCGCGCGGAAGCCAGCGCGGACAGCGCGGCGAATCGGTCCGCGTCGCCTTGCGGTCCGGCCTCGGCCTTCGGCTCGTCCGCCTCGACCGCCTTGAAGGCCAGGCCGCGAATTCCGGCGGACTCGTCCAGCTCCCACTTCCGCCACAGGTTCCGCCACTGACGTTCCGGCGACCAGCAGTTGTGCAAGTTCTTCACCATTCGCACCCCAGAACTATTTGACGCTGAAATCAAATGTCGCCCCCCTGGCCTGCCGCGACGCGGACACATTAACGTATGCGCAATGCGTCATCGGGAGGAATCTGTGGACTCTTCGCGGCCGCGCTCCGATACCACCCGGGAAAACAATTTCCTGGCGCGGTGGGACTCCTGGCAGCTGGGAATGGGGCTCGCGGGCGGATATCTCGCCGTGGCCGCGGCGGTCGCGGTGCTGATCATGTATGTCGGCGCCGAAGAGCCGGTGGACGCCGCGCCACGGGACGACCTTGGTGCGCAGACCCAGTCTTATATTCCCGCGCCCACCACGACCTTCTCCCGCTCCTCGTCCACCGCGGAAAGCCCGCCGTCGGCGGTGCCGCCGGGGTTCCAGTCCGTGGTGAGCCGCGAGGGCTTCCAGACCGTGGTGCCGGTGGATTGGACCATCGAGCCGGGCGACCACCTCGGCATGTTCAAGGTGACCGACCGGGACAACGACCTTCTGCTCTACTACGGCATCCGCCCGGAGTTCGTCTCCGATGTCCACCAGTACGTGCAACAGATCCAGCGCGATGTGGCGCTGGAGGATGCCGTGCCCATTCGGCTCGAATCCACAGTATTTCACGGATACCCGGCAGCGACCTGGGAAATCGAGTTCGAGAAGAACGGCAGACGCAAGTTGACCGCGCTGTACTGGGAGAATCAGGGCACGGTCTACTTCATTTACGCGAGCGGGCCTGTGACCAGCGAGAACGAAATTCAGCGCGTATTCACCGTCATGCGCGAACACGCACGGCCGTGAACAAGGGGGAGAGTTGAGCAGCACGGGTGAGATCGGGGTGTGGGCGCCGCCTGTTCCTGCGGCGTGGACCACCCGGGTGGCGGACACGCCGCGGCAGCGGGACGAGCCGTCCCGCTACCTCTCGGCGGCGGCGCATTCCGACCAGGACTTCGCCGACATGGCCATCCGAGAGCTACTGGTGGAGCCCTACCGAGCCGTGGCGCCATCGCCCGGCTACGACGCGGCCGCCGTGCTGCGGGAGGCGGTGGCAGCCCGCTCCCGCAGGCGGGTCCGCGATGCCCTGCTGCTGGCGCTGCTCACCGCCCTGGTGGTGAGCAACCCGGGACTGGTCGTCTCGTGGACGACGACGATCCTGTGGGTCGCGGCGGTCATCTCGATGGCCAGGTTCGTCCGGTCGCTGGCGCGCGGCGAGATCTCGTGGAGCCGCGGTTCGGTGGCGCACGCCTTCCTCCAGGGTGTCTTCCGCTTCTTCCGCACCAAAGCTCTGAGCCTGCTGGCCATCCTGGTGGCGTGTTTGCTGGCGTTGACGATCCCCGTCGTCTTCGACTACGGGATCGACTCCTTCGCCTTCTTCGGCGTTTCCGACGTACTCGAGGCCGAAGCCGAACTCACCCTTCGGGACCTGGGGCTGGGCCTGGTGATGCTCGCCGTGATGCTCGCCGACCGACTCGCCGTGCACACCCTGCTGACCCGCTGCTTCCGGCACCGCGCCGCCTTCCAGCGCGATCCGGCGAACGACCCGTCGCCCTTCACCCGGTTCTTCCGGACCCTGAACACGGGCGCGTTCCGCGACCAACTCGATCGGGTGGCGCGGTTCGACGACAACGGCACCAACGTGATCGTGCACCGGGGGTTCCACCCGTTCGTCGGCGCGGGCGGACCGTCCAAGCCGTGGTCGATCACCATTCGGCTGGGCCGGGAGGACAGCCTGGTCGAACCGGAGCCCTTCACCCTCTCGGAACTGCACAACCGGATCGGTGCCGGGTTGACCAAGCTCGGTGACTCGCCGGGCCTGTCGCCGAGCAGCAGGCTGCGGGATCTGGCGACCAGCGACTGGGTCTTCGTGGGCATCCACCCGCTGCTGGACCACCTGGACGATCCGCAGACCAACCAGATCCTGCCGACTCTCGACGCGCCGCCGGTGCAGCGGGTCTCCGCCGAGGAGATGGCGCGCATCGCGGAGCAGCCGCTCGAGTGGATGCGCTATTACCGCTGCTACCAGATGGAGACCTGGGACCGGGCGCTGACCATCACCGTGCACGTCCACCTCGGCGCGGACCAGGAGCACCTCTACATCGAATGGCAGCCCCACGTGCTGCTGCCGATCAAATCGGAGTACCGGCAGGTGGACGGGATGTCCTCGGCGCCGTGGCGCACGATCCTCCGCGGCCTCGGCGAGTGGGTGTACATGCCCCTGTCGGTGACGCGCCGAGGGCGTCAACTGGCCGACGGCATGACGCCGATCCGCGATGAGCCGGGCATGCTCGTGCCCGCCAAGTACGGCTCCGCGGTGAGCCTGCGCGAGCTGGCCGCGGCCGAGGAAGTGGACAACTACTTCCAGCTCGTGGACATCAAGCGGTACCTGAAGCTGCTACAGCAATCCGCCTTCCACACCATCGGCGACTTCCTGACCGGCAAGGGCTACTCGGCCGCCGAGTTCAGCGAGAAGGCCACCGAGATCAACAAGACGTTCAACTTCATCGAGGGCCCGGTGCACAGCAGCGTGATCGGCAGCAGCATCAGCGGCAGCGGACACAACATCAACCTCGGCGGCGGCGCCAAGAATTGAGGACCGACATGTCGGAAGGCCGCTTCACCAACCGCATCACCGGCGGGGTCCACGGCTCCATCGTGGGCTCACAGATCTCGGGCGAGAACCACGTCATCAACGTCAGCACGGGCGGCGCGGGCCGGGAGGCGACCGCGGCCACGCTGATCGACGAGTTGCGGGTACTGCGCGAGAAGCTGCCCACCGACGCGGACCAGGCCCGCTACGAGCTGGACGAACTCACCGAGGCGGTCCGCCAGGACGACGGCCCCACCGCCAAGGTGCGCCACGCGGGCCTGCGCAAACTCCTCACCCCGCTGGCGGTCTCCGCCAACCTCAGCCAGATCGCCGCCTTGGTCGAGGCCCTCTTCGGCTGAACCTGCCGCGATGCAAGACCCGTACGCCGCGGTCGCGTCGACGCTATGACGAAGGTCTCATACTGACGGCTGAATAAGGTCAGGCGCCCGTCCAGAAGACGGCTATGCCGACGTTCACCACCGTCAGGCCGACCAGGGTGGGGGCGAGCCAGGTGGGGATCTTGGGCTTGCTGACGTAGCCGAAGGCGAGCAGGCCGATGGCCACCAGCACCAGCATCTTGATGCCCAGCTTCATGTGGTCGTAGTCCTGGTCCGTCAGCGGGGCCAGGACGTAGAGGGCGACGCCGGTGAGAAGCTGCAGGCCGGTGGCGTGCAGCCAGCCCTTGTTGAGCGGGCCCTCCGGCGCGGTGCGACGCTGCACAAGGAACATTGCGACCAGCATGGCCATTCCCAGCAAGTGCAGGAAGACCAGCAGCAACCGGACGAACTCCATGGGCGTCCTCTTCTTGGTGCGGTGGTGGGTGGTGGCGTGTCAGTCGGAACGTGATGTGCGGCGGGACGCCGCGAAACCTCGCCAGCCGATCGTACCTATCACCGTGCCGAAGATCAGGGACAGCAGCGTGAGTACAAGGTGGACAGTGAAAAAGCCGGTCGGCGCCCCGTCGGGGGCGAAGGAGCGCGGGTCTTTGGTGATGTTGGACAGGAACATCGGCCAAATCACCCAACTCCACACTGCGAAACCGAGCAGAAACAGCGAAGATCGACGTGAGAGCACCACTGCGGCAGTATCTGCCGGACCGCTTGAGTACGCCCGATCGGGGGTGGCTAGCCTGGCCACGATGCTCCCCAACAGACCGCGCCCTGCCGCGGCGCTGACCGCCGCGCTCGCCACCGTCCTGGCCGCCGTCCTCGGTCTTCCCGGGGTGGTGGCGGCAGCCGATATTCGGCTGCCCGCTGCACAGGAGAACCCTGTGCAGACCGCGCAGCCCCCTGCGCCCGCAAGCTGCCCCTTTCGGACCGCGCCGCCACCGCCGGTGGACACCTCGGAGCAGCCCAAGCCGGGTCAGCCCTCACCCGCTCCGCCTGCCGTGCCGGACAAGCCGGTAGGCGGTGACAAGCTGGGCGGCTGTGACCTTGTGCTGCCGCCGAACGCACCGCCCGTGCCCGGCACCGTCAACGCCGCCTCCTGGGTCGTTGCCGACCTCGACAGCGGCGCCGTGCTGGCCGCCAAGGACGCCCACGGGCGCCAGCGGCCCGCATCCACCATCAAGGTGCTGACCGCGCTGGTCGCGCTGCGCGAACTGGACCCCGACAAGACCGTCGCGGGCACCCAGGAGGACGCCAACCAGGAGGGCTCCAAGGTCGGTGTCGGGCCCAACGGCCAATACACCGTCCGCCAGCTTGTGCAGGCCATGGTGATGAACTCCGGCAACGACGCGGCGCACGCGCTGGCCCGTCAGCTTGGCGGCGTCGCCGAGACCGTGCGCAAGATGAACGAGGCCGCGAAGGAACTCGGCGCGCTGGACACCAGGGCGGCCACGCCGTCCGGGCTGGACGCCGCGGGCCAGACGACCTCCGCCTACGACATGGCGTTGATTTTCCGGGCCGCGATGAAGGACCAGGACTTCGAGCGGGCCGTCGGTTTGCAGAAGATCGCCTTCCCCGGCTACGGCGGCAGGCCCGGCTTCGACCTGGACAACGACAACAAGCTGCTGAGCAACTACCAGGGCGCCATCGGCGGCAAGACCGGCTTCACCGACGACGCCCGGCACACCTTCATCGGCGCCGCCCAGCGCGACGGCCAGCGGCTGATCGTGGTGCTGCTGCGCAGCGAGCCCAAGCCCGCCAAGCTCTGGCAGCAGGCAGGCGCGCTGCTGGACTACGGCTTCGCGCTGCCGCCCAAGACGCCGAACGTGGGGCAGCTTGTCGACAACGGCCGTGACGGCGAGGGTCAGGCCATCGTGCGTGACCCGAACTCCTCCAACCAGGCCATCGTCGGCGACAACCACACCACCTTCGGCACCTACGGCGTCCCGGTGACCATCGCCGGTGGCGTGCTGGTGCTCGCCGTCGGCGCCCTGAGCGTCAAGAAGCGCCTCGCCTCCGCCCGCCGCAGGGCCGCCGCCAAGTAACCCGTTTCAGCGACCAGGGCTCCCCGACGCGTCGGGGAGCCCTGGTCGTTGACGGCCAAAATCAGGCGCGGCGACGGAGAAGGCTGCGGAGGGCCAGTGCGGCCGCGGCGCCCGCGCCGATCAGGCCCGCGGCGGTGCGGGCGTCGGGGGCGTGGCGGACCTCCACCACCGGGCGGATGACGGCGGGCGGCGGGGGCGCGATGGGCTCGGGCACCAGGTTGTCGCGCGAGGTGGCGGTCCATGCGGTGACGAAGAGCAGGAACCTCGACATCAGGTAGACGAACACCAGCCCGCCCAGCACGGGGCCGAACACCGCCCCGGAGGGTGAGTCTGTGACGCTGCGCAGGTAGTAGCCGCCGACCTGCTTGAGGATTTCGAAGCCGACCGCGCCGAACAGGGCGCCGCGGGCCGCGCTGCGGACCGTGACGGGCTTGCGGGGCAGCCGGGACAGCACCCACAGGAACACCAGCCAGTTGGCCAGCAGCGACAGCAGCACCGAGGCCACCACGATCGTCACCCGCGCCAGCGGAGTGTCCTCCAGGCCCGTCCAGTCCAGCAGCAGCTTCGCGAAGCCCGCACCCACCGCGGTGAGGCCGAAGGAGAACACCAGCGCCAAGCCGAGGCCGAACAGGGCCAGCAGGTCCATCAGCGTGGTCCGCAGGAAGGGCAGGTCCTCGCGGGCCTGGCCCCACTGGGCGGTCAAGGCGTCCCGCAGGTTGCTCATCCAGCCCAGCCCGGAGTACAGGGCGACCGCGAAGCCGATGAAGCCGACGCCGCGGCGGGCCTCGATGGCCTTATCCACGAATTCCTTGAGGTCCTCGCCGAAGCCGCCGGGAGCCAGCAGCGCAAGCTCCTCCTTGAGCTCCACCATCAGGTCGGGCCTGCGGTAGAGCACGAAGCCCGCGATGGAGAACGCGATCATCACCATCGGCACCAGCGAGAGCACGCTGAAGAACGTGATCGCCGCGGCGTAGTGGTCGCCGTAGCGGTCCTGGTACCGGCCTGCTGCCCGGATCAGGTGATCCAGCCAGGGGTTCTTGTCCCGCAGCCGCTGGAGCCGCGATGGGGCTGCCCCGTTGTTCCCTGTCACGCGCAGAACCTATCGGTTCCCGCCGAGATCAGCTGTGTGCGGGCAGGAAGCCGACCTTGTCGTAGACGCCTGCCAGGGTTCGGCCCGCGACCTCGCGGGCGCGTTCCGCACCGCGGCCGAGCACCTTGTCCAGTTCGGCCGGATCGTCCAGGTAGGAGCGCACTCTGGTCTGCAACGGGGTGACGAACTCGGCGACCACCTCGGCGAGATCCTTCTTCAAATCGCCGTAGCCCTTGCCCGCGTAGTCCTGCTCAAGCTCGGGGATGGCGCGCCGGGTCAGGGCGGAGTAGATGGTCAGCAGGTTGCTGATGCCCGCCTTGTGCTCGGGGTCGAAGCGGATCTCCCGCTCGGTATCGGTCACCGCGGAGCGGATCTTCTTCGCCGAGACCTTGGAGTCCTCCAGCAGGTCCACGATGCCGTTCGGGCTGGAGGAGGACTTACTCATCTTCGAGCCGGGTTCCTGAAGGTCGAAGATCTTGGCGGTGTCCTTGACGATATGCGGGGCGGGCACCGTGAAGGCCCGGCCGAATCGCTTGTTGAACCGCTGGGCGAGGTCCCTGGTCAACTCGATGTGCTGGCGCTGGTCCTCACCGACGGGCACCGCGTTGGCCTGGTAGAGCAGGATGTCGGCTGCCTGCAGGATCGGGTAGGTGAACAGACCCACGGTGGCCCGGTCGGCGCCCTGCTTGGCCGACTTGTCCTTGAACTGGGTCATCCGGCTCGCCTCGCCGAAGCCGGTGAGGCATTCCAGCACCCAGTTCAGCTGCGAGTGCTCCGGAACGTGGCTCTGCACGAACAGCGTGGAGCGGTCCGGGTCGATGCCCGCCGCGAGCATCTGGGCGGCCGAGACCCTGGTGCGCTGCCGCAGGACCTTGGGGTCGTGCTCGACGGTGATCGCGTGCAGGTCGACCACGCAGTAGAACGCCTCGTACTCCTCTTGCAGCGCCACCCAGTGCTGGAGCGCACCGAGGTAGTTGCCCAGGTGGAAGGAGTCGTTGGTGGGCTGGATCCCGGACAGCACGCGCGGGCGGCGGTCCTGGGTTGCCTCTGCGTTCGGTTGCACGGCGGGATTGTCTCAGCCGAAGGGAGACCGGCTCAACGCAGTATCTCAGCGCGCTTGCGCTCCTCCACCACGCTGCGGCGGCGCCGGACGAGACCCGCGACCATGCCGCTGACGCCGAGCACGATGGCGGTCAGGCCGACCGGCCCGCCCAGCACCATGCCGGAGCCAAGACCCAGGTCGGCGGCGAGTTCGGGGGCCGCGATGGCGGGGGAGGCGGTGAGCAGGCTTGCCGGCATCGCGACCAGGGCGGCGACGCCAGCGCGTCGCTGCGCACCGGCGCATCGATTACGGATCACAGCTCCTCCTCGCCGAGCAAGTACCTCGTTCGGGGGCAAGGCACTTGTGCAACGTCTCGGAAGACTACACAAAGTGCCCGCCAGGGTTGTTCACGCCAGGCAACAACCCGGTCACGGCGGCAGAGATTACCGATCCGCGGGACGGCCCGAAAACGGGGTGGGGGTACCGCGCCCCCACCCCGCTGGGTCTATTGTGGACGGACTGTCGTCAACTCGTTTCCCTTGGGCGACAAGCGGAAATGTTGGTTAAATCCGAGCACTCGAGGCAACCTTGCGGTAGGTCGTCGTCCGGCGGCGCGCCGGGCGGCCGATGGACAGTGCGATGGCCTCCAGCTCGGCGGGCACCCGCGCGGAGCCGTGTTCGGACCCGGCCATTCGGCTGATGGTTTCCTCCATCAGGGTGCCACCCAGGTCGTTGGCCCCGCCCTGGAGCGCGCGGGCGGTCGCGGCGTCCCCGAGCTTCACCCAGGAGCACTGGATGTTGTCGATGGCGCCGTGCAGCAGCAGCCGCGCCATCGCGATCACCGCCCGGTTGTCCCGGTCGGACGGTCCTGGCCGAGCCAGCCCCGCCAGGTAGATCGGCGCGTTGCGGTGCACGAAGGGCAGCGGCACGAACTCGGTGAAGCCGCCGGTCTCCCCCTGCACCCTGGCCAGCGTGCGGAGGTGGGCAAGCCAGTGGCCGGGGTGGTCGACGTGGCCGTACATCATCGTGGAGCTGGACTTGATGCCCAGCCGGTGCGCGGTGGTGACCACCTCGATCCAGGTGGCCGTGGGCAGCTTGCCCTTGGTGAGCACCCACCGCACATCGTCGTCCAGGATTTCCGCGGCGGTGCCCGGGATGGTGCCGAGGCCCGCGTCCCGAAGCTCGGTGAGCCACTCCTCGATGCTCACTCCCGCCTTGCTGGCCGCGGTGACGATCTCCATCGGGCTGAACGCGTGCACATGCAGGTCGGGCACCGCGGCCTTGATCGCGCGCACGATGTCGGCGTATCCGGTGACCGGCATCTTGGGGTCGATGCCGCCCTGCAGGCACACCTCGGTCGCGCCAAGCTCGGCAGCCTCGACCGCCCGGTGCGCGACCTGGTCGGTGCTCAGCCGGTAGGCGTCGGCATCCCGCTCACGCTGGGCGAACGCGCAGAACCGGCAGCCCACGTAGCAGATGTTGGTGAAGTTGATGTTCCTGTTCACCACGTAGGTGACATCGTCGCCGACGACGTCGGCGCGAAGCTGGTCGGCGAGTTTGACCACCTCGTCCAGCGCGGAGCCCTCCGCGGTGAACAGGGCCAGTGCCGCGCCCGCGTTCTCGGTGGCCAGCAGCGCCGCCGGGTCGTCCGCGGCCAGCCGCAGCCCGGCCATCACATCGCTGTCCAGCCGCTCGGGGGCGGCGGCGGGAAGCTGGCCACGCAGGGACTCCCAGTCGCCGTAGACGGTGGCGAAGTCGCCCCGGCGCTCGCCGGCGCGACCCTCGGTGTCCACCGCGGTGTTCAGGTCGACCCGGCCCCAGCCGAACTCGGTGCCGTCCGGCTCCTGCCAGGGCCGTCCGACGATCGCGGCCCCTTGGTCGGCGAGCCCCGCCTCATCGGCCAGCGCGAGCACGTGGCCGCTCAGCCGGGGGTCCAGCCACTGCTCCGGTCGGCGCACGTAGCGCGGGTAGACGGTGAGCCGCTCACGGAGCCGGAAGCCGCCGAGCGCGGTCTGCGCCGCCAACTGGTCGATCTGCGGCCACGGCCGCTCGGGATTGACGTGGTCCGGCGTGAGCGGGGAGACCCCGCCCCAGTCGTCCAGTCCGGCGTCCAGCAGCATCGCCTGGGCCTCGGCGTCGTCGGCACCGGGGGTGTCGCCCGCGAGGTTGGGTGGGGCTTGCACGCTGACCGCCGGTGGCAGCAGCAGTCGCGCGACGGCGACCGTGGCCACCAGGTCGAGCAGTTCGGCGTCCGGGGACGCCTGCATGGCGGTGTTCGGCTTGGCCCGGAAGTTCTGCACGATGACTTCCTGAATGTGGCCGTACTGGCGGGCCAGGCCGCGCAGCGCGAGCAGGGACTCGGCCCGCTCGGCCAGCGTCTCGCCGATGCCGATCAGGACGCCGGTGGTGAACGGGACGCCCACCCGGCCCGCGTCGGTGAGCACCCGCAGCCGGACGGCAGGGTTCTTGTCCGGGCTGCCGAAGTGCGGTTGGCCGCGTTCGGCCCAGAGCCTGGTGGAGGTGGTCTCCAGCATCATGCCCATGCTGGCGCCGACCGGACGCAGCCGCTGCAGCTCGGACCAGCTGAGCACGCCCGGGTTGAGGTGCGGCAGCAGACCGGTCTCCTCGAGCACGGCGATGGCGACCGAGCGGAGGTAGGCCACGGTGGAGTCGTAGCCGCGGGCGGACAGCCAGTCGCGGGCGGCGGCCCAGCGGTCCTCGGGGCGGTCGCCGAGGGTGAACAGGGCCTCCTTGCAGCCCGCGGCGGCGCCGTCGCGGGCCATCTGGAGGATCTCGTCGCGTTCCAGGTACGCGGCGGGCAGCCGGTGCGGCACCGTGGCAAAGGTGCAGTAGTGGCATCGATCCCGGCAGAGCTTGGTCAGCGGGATGAACACGTTCCGGCTGTAGGTGACGATGCCCGGCCTGCCTTCCTCCGTGAGGTGCGCATCGCGCACCACTCGTGCGGCGGCGGACAGCTCGGCGAGGTCATCGCCACGAGCGTGAAGCAACAACTCGGCCTCTGTCGCGTTCAGCGTCACGCCGTCACGCGCGCGGCGCAGCGCCCTTCGCAACGCGGCAGGGCTTACCTGTGTTGGCATCGAATCATCGTATGGCGATGGGTTGGCAGTCGCCTGCATCTTGTTGGCCACCCAACTCTCGTGAAAGTCTTTCAATCACCTTGGAGATAAACAGGCAAGAAGGAAAAATTCCTGCCCTCGCATGGATTGCCTTCGAGGTGCGAGTGCCGGTGGCTCGTCCGACACTCATGTATTACGGCGGCGGCCCACCTGCACCGTCGCGATTTCCACGGGGAGAACTGGATGCAACTGAATTTCAGGGCTGCGCTGCTCGCAGTAGCGGTGGCCTGCTGCGGCATCGCTGCGGCGCCCGCGACATCGGTCGCCGAGGGCAACGAGGCGCACTTCATTGTGCTCGGCGCGCGGGGCGATGGACTGAAGTGGGCCGAGAAGTCGATCACACAAACGAATGGCAAGATCGTCAAAAGCTGGCCGCAGATCGGAGTCGTGGTAGCCACTTCCACCGACTCCGCATTCGCCGCCAAGCTGCGCCGCAAACCGGGGGTGCTGGGTGCGGGCGCCTCGCGCAATCTGGTCGAGATCGCGCCGAAGCCGCAGCAGGAACAGGTTGAGGGCACGGTAGCCGCAGGCCCGTCCGCCTTCGCGGGCGAGGACCCGCTGGTGCCGCAGCAGTGGGCGCTTCCGCAGGTCAAGGCCGACAAGGCGCATGAGGTGTCCGGGGGAAGCCGGGACGTGGTCGTCGGAGTGCTCGACTCCGGTGTGCAACCCGACCACCCCGATCTGAAGGAGAACCTGGCCCCCGAGCTATCAGTCGGCTGCCAGAACCAGGGAGTTCCCGACACCAGCCAGGCGGCGTGGTCGCCGACCACGAGCGCGCACGGCACGCATGTCGCGGGCAGCATCGCCGCCGCGCGCAACGGCGTTGGCGTGGTGGGCATCGCGCCCAACGTGCGACTGGCCGCGGTCAAGCTGATCGACGACGAGGGCTTCATCTACCCCGAGTACGCGATCTGCGGGTTCGTCTGGGCGGCCGAGCACGGCTTCGACGTCACGAACAACAGCTATTTCGTCGACCCCTGGTACCTGTGGTGCGCCGCGGACGCCGACCAGCGGGCGGCGGCCGAGGGCGTGCGCCGGGCGATCCACTACGCGGCGGGCAAGGACGTGGTGAACGTCGCGGCGCTGGGCAACAGCAACTGGGACCTGTCCAAGCCGATCGTGGACGAGGGCAGCCCCAACAACAGCACGCCGATCCGGCGCGAGACCGACAACAGCTGCGTGAAGCTGCCGGGCGAGGTCGAGGGCGTCGTCGGCGTCTCGTCGGTGGGCGCGACCAAGGTCAAGTCGTACTTCTCGAACTACGGCATCGGCCAGGCCGATGTGGCCGCCCCGGGCGGCGACGCCAGGGTGACTCCCGCGCCGCCCGCCACCAACGGGCGAATCCTGTCCACGATTCCGGGTGGTCAGTGGGGTTACATGCAGGGCACCTCGATGGCCTCCCCCGCCGCGGCGGGCGTGGTCGCCCTCATCCGCAGCACGCACCCCGAATGGGGAGCGAACCGGGTGATCAGCGCGCTGCGCAGGCAGGCCGATCCGCTGTCCTGCCCGGACAGCTATGACACGGACGGGGACGGTAAGCAGGATGCGGTCTGCGAGGGCGGACCGTCGGGCCGCGGCTTCTACGGAGCGGGCCTGATCGACGCCTTGGACGCCGTGACGAAGTAACGCAGAACGCGCAAATCGGGGTCCGCGATCTTCGCGGGCCCCGATTTCTTATCCGTGTGAGCTATACCGAATAGGCCGAATGAGAGTTTGCTCACAGCCGAATTGCGTAATCCCTGTTACATCGTCAACGCAAAGCGAAACGTTCAGCCAACCTGACGTTATTAACCTGTTGGAGACGTAACCATGAACGGCAGAAGATCCACTGTGGAAACTTCTGCCAACGTCCGCGGGGGGATCCGACGTGCAGGGGTCTGACGAACCGGCC
This sequence comes from Actinorectispora metalli, assembly GCF_056323685.1. Lineage (NCBI taxonomy): Bacteria > Bacillati > Actinomycetota > Actinomycetes > Pseudonocardiales > Pseudonocardiaceae > Actinorectispora > Actinorectispora metalli. The sequence goes on along the minus strand of NZ_JBREYE010000001.1, from coordinate 2,995,951 downwards.
GCAGAAGGCGGACTCCGCCATGCGGCGCTGCGCACCGCGCAGTCGCTGCTGGCGGCGGTCTCCCTGGTGGTCGTGTCGGCCACCGGCTTCGCGTGGGCCACCTACCGGGAGCTGGACGGCCAGCTGACCAGGATCGACATCATCGGCTCTTCCACCGCGGCCCGGCCGAGCACGAACCTCCCCGCCGACGGCGCGACGGACATCCTGCTGGTCGGCATGGACTCCCGCACCGACGCGCAGGGCAAGCCGCTGCCCCGCGAGGTGCTGGCGGAGCTCTCGGCGGGCGTGAACGACGGCGAGCTCAACACCGACACGCTGATCCTGCTGCACATCCCCAACGACCCGGCGAAGAAGACCGTCGGTATCTCGATCCCCCGCGACTCCTACGTCAAGATCGCCGACAACCAGGGCAAGCACAAGGTCAACTCCGCGCTGGCCCGCGGCCAGCAGCAGGAAGCGGGTCGACTGCGAGCGAAGGGCGAGAAGGACGAGCGCGTGATCCAGGCGAAGGCCCGCCAGGCGGGTCGGACCACGCTGCTGCGCACCGTCCAGGATCTCACCGGCGTGACGATCGACCACTACGCCGAGGTCAACCTCGGCGGCTTCTACGAGATGACCAAGGCCGTCGGCGGCGTGCAGGTCTGCCTGCGCGAGCCGGTCAAAGACCGCTTCTCCGGCGCCAACTTCCCGGCAGGCCTCCAGTCGGTCTCCGGCCGCGACGCGCTGGCCTTCGTCCGCCAGCGGCACGGCCTGCCCGGCGGCGACCTCGACCGCATCGCCCGCCAGCAGGCGTTCATGGCGGGCATGGCCTCGAAGGTGCTGTCCACCGGCCTGCTGTCCAACCCCGGCCGGGTCGGCGACCTGATCGCCGCGGTGCGCCGCTACGTCGTGGTCGACCAGTACTGGGACCTGATGGGCTTCGCCGAGCACCTACAGGGCCTGTCCACCGGCAAGATCGAGTTCCGCACCATCCCCTTCGGCCGCACCGGCCTCTGGGCGGGCGAGGGCAACGGCTGGGTGGTGGAGGTCGACCCCACGCAGGTCCGCGACTTCGTCTCCGGGCAGCTGGACACCCCCCGGCGCACCCCGACACCCACCACCGACCAGTTGGCCGCCCCCGGCGACACCAAGCCCCAGGGCCGCGACCGCCGCCTCACCCCGACTCCCACGTCGTCCTCTGCACCTACGACGACCCAGGCCCCGATCAGAGCCGAAGGCGTGCCCTGCGTAAACTGATCGTGGTTCAGCGCTCGAGCCTTGCGAGAAGTCGCGTCAGTGCGGCGTGGGTCGTGGGAAGGCTGTGCTGCACGGTCTCCCACACAGAACAGTGATCCACGCCTGGGTAGACCTCGATCAACTTGTTTCCGATGGCCCTCGGCAATTCCGGCACATGCGTGGCGAGCGCGGCATCAATTTGGGAGAGCTGGTTCAGCGCCTCCGCAAAGATGGTGAACAACCGCTCCACGGCCGATCGGAGCAGGCGATCCGACTCATAGTCGGCGAGCGACTTGCCCGCGGTGAACGCGATGATCCGTTCCGCGGCATTCTTGGCGTCTTCCAAGTACGCGCGTCGGGCGCGCCGCATGCGACGTCTCCTTGATCTCTTCGACGGCCTCGCGGCTGCGAGCGCTGACCCGCCCTCCCCCGTCTGATCTTCGACAGCCGGGTAACCGCGCTAGGCGGGGCGGTCGTAGGTGACGGTGACCGGGGCGTGGTCGGACCAGCGTTGCTGGTAGGTGGCGGCGCGTTCGACCACGGTGCTGACGGCTTGGGCGGCCAGGCCGGGGGTGGCGACGTGGAGGTCGATGCGCCAGCCGGAGTCGTTGTCGTAGGCCTTGCCCCGGTAGGACCACCAGGTGTACGGGCCGGGGCCCTCGGGGACCAGGCGGCGGACGACGTCGACGTAGCCCGCCTCGTCGTACACGCGGCTGAGCCAGGCGCGTTCCTCGGGGAGGAAGCCCGACTCCTTCTGGTTGCCGCGCCAGTTCTTCAGGTCGGTCTGCTGGTGGGCGATGTTCCAGTCACCGCACACCAGCACCTCGCGGCCCTCGACGGCGGCCTTGTCGCGGCGTTCGATCAGGTAGGGCAGGAACGCGGCCATGAAGCGCTCCTTCTCCTCCTGGCGGGGTGTGCCGACGTCACCGCTGGGGAGGTAGAGGCTGCCGACGGTCAGGCCGGGCAGGTCGAACTCCAGGTAGCGGCCGCTGTTGTCGAACTCGCGCTCGCCGAAGCCGATGCGGACGGCTTCCGGTGGGCGCCTGCTGTAGAGGGCGACGCCGCAGCGGCCCTTGATCTCGCAGTGCGCGTGCACCGCGTGCCAGCCGTCGGGCTGTGCGACGGCGGCGGGCAGCTGGTCGAGTTCGGCGCGGGTCTCCTGCACCGCGACCACATCGGCGGAGCCGGTGGCCAGCCACTCGGTGAAGCCCTTTTTGGCGGCGGCGCGCAGGCCATTGGCATTGACGGTCGACACGGTGAACACGCCGCGAGCGTAGCGGCGGGGTCCGACGATCCTCAGCAGGAGCTGCCCTCGGCGGGGCGGAGGAATTCCTGTGCCGCCCAGTAGCCCTCGGACAGCATCCGGAAATCGCCCTGGACGGTGCCGGTGGCGCTGACGGTCTGGCCCTCGCCCATTCTGCCGATCACCGGCTCCGCCGACGACGGGCCGGAACGGATGTTGAGCACATCGGCGTCCACGGTGAAGGTGCAGGAGCCGCCGAAGACGGTGCGCACCTCGTTGGCGGCGCGGCCCGGCTCGATCACGCCGAAGTAGAACACCGCCAGCCCGCCGAGGACGAGCAGCACGACGGGGCGAGCGATCAGCCCCGCCAACTTCGGCAGCAGCAGTGGCAGGCCCAGCATGACTCACGCTCCGTATCCATAACGAAATGGTTACGGCAACCAGATATAGCGAGCCCGGACAGCCCACGGAAGTGGATCGGGGTCGCTGTACCCGGCCTGACCTGCAAACTCACTCGAACAGGTCGACTGGAAACGCGAAGGGTGGCCGCCACCAACAGTGACGGCCACCCGATCGTTGCGTGAGTACTCAGGCCATGGCCTTCTTCAGGTTCTCGTCCAGGGTGGCGAGGAACTCCTCGGTGGTCTGGAACGGCTGGTCCTTGCCGACCAGCAGGGCGAGGTCCTTGGTCATCTTGCCGCTCTCCACGGTCTCGATGACCACCCGCTCCAGGGTGTGCGCGAAGCCGGTCACCTCGGGGGTGTTGTCCAGCTTGCCGCGGTGGGCCAGGCCCCGGGTCCAGGCGTAGATCGAGGCGATCGGGTTGGTGGAGGTCGGCTTGCCCGCCTGGTGCTGGCGGTAGTGCCGGGTCACCGTGCCGTGCGCGGCCTCGGCCTCGACGGTCCGGCCGTCCGGGGTCATCAGCACCGAGGTCATCAGGCCCAGCGAGCCGAAGCCCTGCGCCACGGTGTCGGACTGCACGTCACCGTCGTAGTTCTTGCACGCCCAGACGTAGCCGCCCTCCCACTTCAGCGCGGCGGCGACCATGTCGTCGATCAGGCGGTGCTCATACGTCAGGCCCTTGGCGTCGAAGTCGGCCTTGAACTCGGCGTCGAAGATCTCCTGGAACACGTCCTTGAACATGCCGTCGTAGGCCTTGAGGATCGTGTTCTTGGTCGACATGTACACCGGGAACTCGCGCGCCAGGCCGTAGCTGAGTGAGGCGCGGGCGAAGTCCTCGATGGACTTGCGGTAGTTGAACATCGACAGCGCGACGCCGCCGCCCTCGGGGTACTGGGCGACCTCGAACTCCATCGGCTCGCCGCCGTCGGCGGGCTGGAAGGTGACGGTCAGCGTGCCCGGTCCGGGCACCTTGAAGTCGGTGGCCTTGTACTGGTCGCCGTGGGCGTGACGGCCGACGATGATCGGCTTGGTCCAGCCCGGCACCAGCCGCGGGATGTTGGAGATGATGATCGGCTCGCGGAAGATCACGCCGCCGAGGATGTTACGAATCGTCCCGTTCGGGCTCCGCCACATCTTCTTCAGCCCGAACTCCTCGACGCGCGCCTCGTCCGGGGTGATGGTGGCGCATTTGACGCCGACGCCGTGCTTGTTGATGGCGTTGGCGGCATCCACGGTGACCTGGTCGTCGGTCGCGTCGCGGTGCTCGATGCCCAGGTCGTAGTACTCCAGGTTCACATCGAGGTAGGGGTGGATCAGCTTGTCCTTGATGAAGTGCCAGATGATGCGGGTCATCTCGTCGCCGTCGAGTTCGACGACGGTGCCCTGAACCTTGATCTTGCCCATGTGGCCGGGCGCTCCTCTCACAACCTTCTGCAAACGGTACAAGCGTACTGGTAGACCAGGTAACCGTGAGATGTCCATCCCGTCACACCACACAGCGGCACCGGTCGCCACGCTGGGTCGCCTCAGCCTCGCATCCGGGCCGTCACATCTTCGTCCGCCCCCTCGTGTCAGGCAGGGCGGACGCCTGCGGTTGCCCTAGGCTGCGCCGTCGGTGATCGCCTGATCTTGGGGGGCTGACGGTGGCGACCGGACCGACGCATGCGATGAGCGGCCTCGCCGCCTGGGCCACCGTGACCGCGCTGGCCGCGTCCCACCCGATCGGGCAGCTCAGCCCGCAGACCTGGGTGGTCGGCGCGACCCTGGCCTCGGGCGCGGCGCTGCTGCCCGATATCGACCACCCGCAGTCCACGGTGGCCCGCACGTTCGGCCCGTTCAGTCAGGGCTTCTCGGCGGCGCTGAACGGCATCAGCGGGTTCACCTACCGGCTGACCAGGCTGGGCAAGGACCCGAACCGGGAGGGCGGGCACCGCGGGCTGACCCACACGCTGCTGTTCGCGATGCTGCTCGGGCTGTCCACCACCGCGATCGTGCAGGCGGGCGACCGGGCGGCGCTGCCCGCGCTGATGTTCGTCTTCTCCGGGCTCGCCGTGCGCGGCCTGATGAACAACTGGAACGCCAACCGGGACGCGCTGGCCATCACCATCGCCTCCGGGGTGCTCACGCTGGCCTGCTGGAAGTGGGTCGTCTCCGCCCCGGAGAACGCCGCGGCCTGCGGCATCGCCGTGATGATCGGAGCCGCCGCGCACTACCTGGGCGATGCCATCACCGAGCAGGGCTGCCCGATGCTGTGGCCGATGCCGATCGCGGGCCGCACCTGGTACCCGGTGGCACCGCCGAAACTGCTGCGGATGCGCACCGGCGGCGCGGTGGAGCTCATGATCGTGCTGCCCGGCATCACCATGCTGGCACTGTGGATGTCGGGGGTGACGCTGGAACGCACCGGTCTGCTGGAGCTATCGGGGATTGAACTACTGCCCGGTTGGTGATTCGCGTGGACACGGTGCGGGTCGGCGGGTATGCAATGGGACATGTTGCCCTGGGGAATCGAATTGGCAGGCCGTATCGACGAGCACACCTTCGACAGTGCGCGGCTGCGGGACAACCCGCTCGGCGATCCGCATCAGCGGCCGCTGTGGGTGTATCTGCCGCCCGGCTATGACGCCGAACCGGACCGCCGCTTTCCGGTGGTCTACGTGATCCAGGGCTACACCGGCACGATCAGCATGTGGCGCAACCGCACGCCGTTCCGGGTGCCGTTCCCCGAACTCGCCGACCAGGTGTTCACCAACACCGACGCACCGAGGGCGATCATCGTCTACGTGGACGCGTGGACCGCGTACGGCGGGAGCCAGTTCGTCGACTCCCCCGGCACCGGCAAGTACCACTCCTACCTGTGCGACGAGATCGTGCCGTGGGTGGACGCGCGCTACCGCACCAGCGCGCGGCCAGAGCACCGGGCGATCGCGGGCAAGTCCAGTGGCGGCTACGGCGCGATGATCACGCCGATGCTGCGCCCAGACCTCTTCGGCGCGCTGGCCACGCATGCCGGTGACGCGTTGTTCGACGTGTGCTTCCAGCCGGAGTTCCGGCGGGTCGCCAGGGTGCTGCGGGACAACTACGAGGGCTCCTTCGACAAGTTCATCGCCGACTTCCGCAGCCGGATCCCGATGTCCAAGCCGGACGACATGGACCTGATCATGTTCTACGGCATGGCCGCCGCCTACTCGACCGACGAGGACGGCACGGTCCACCAGCCCTTCGACGAGTTGGGCAGGGTGGTACCGGAGGTGTGGCAGCGCTGGCTGGACTGGGACCCGGTGGTGATGGCCCGCCTGCCGAAGTTCGCCGAGGCGCTGCGCGGCCAAGTGGCGATCTGGATCGACGCGGGCAGCAAGGACGAGTTCTACCTGGACACCGGCGCGGTGGCCTTCCACGAGGTGGTGCTCGCGGCCGGGGTGCCGGAGGACCGCGTGCACCTGGAGTTCTTCGACGCGGGCCACATGGCGATCGAGTACCGCTACCCGATCGCCCTCGAATGGCTGTGCCGCCGGATGGCTGAGCACTAGAGCGCCCGCACCACCTGCTCGCACAGTTCATGGGTGCGCAGCGCGTCGTGGAGGTCGGGCAGGTCGCCCGCGAGGAACGCGGTGCAGATCTGCTCGATGCCCCGCTGACGCGCCACCGGCTGCCAGCCGTCGGCAGGCAATCGGGCGCGGTGCCCGCTGTGGTCGGTGACCTCGGTGAGGTTGTGGACCTCCAGCTTGCGGTCACCGCCCGCGACCTCCAGCCGCTCCTCCTTGGAGCCGCTGCGGCGGTGCATGCTGCCGACGGCGGTGAACCCGTTGCCGCGCAGGGTGAGCACCACGTGGTGCAGGCGGCCGTTTTCGACGCGGCCGGACACGTCGACCCGATCGACCTCGCCGGGCGCCAGGAAGCGCAGGGTGTCGACAACGTGGATGAAGTCGTCGTAGACGATCTCACGCACGCCGCCGGTCGAGCCGCTTTCGTTCTTCTGCATCAGGATCAACTCGCGCGGCCGGTCCAGGGCTGCCGCGTACGCGGGCACGTGCCGCCGGTTGAAACCGACCATCAGCCCGACGCCCGCGCGCTCGGCGCGCTCCACCAGTTCCCGGCTGCCCGCCAGGGTGTCGGTGAGCGGCTTGTCCACATAGACCGGGACACCCGCGTCGAGGAAGCGGGTCACCACCTCGGTATGCGCGTCGGTGGGGACGTGCACGAACGCGGCGTCCAGCGGGCGGTCCAGCAGCGCGTCCAAGTCGGTGAACCGGTGGTCGGCGGGCACCCGGTAGGTGTCGGCGACCTCGGCGAGGCGGTGCGGGCTGCGGGTCATCAGGTGCAGGTCGAGACCGGGGCGGGCACCCAGCGTCGGCAGGTAGGCCTTGCGGGCGATGTCACCCAGCCCGACCACGGCGATGTTGCGCATGCCCGAACGCTAAATCAGCCCCACCGGGCCACGAAGACCACGTCCGGCTCGCCGCGCTGCACCGGGATGCGCAGGGTCTCCACCCGCGCCCGCAGGGCGGCCAGCCTGCCGCGGAGCGCGGGGCTCTCGGCGGCGCTCCACACCGCGAGCGCACCGCCGGGGGCGAGGACCTCGGCGATCCTGGCCAGCATCGGCTCCGCGTAGAGGCCCGCGTTGCCGGGAGTGACCGTCCACTCCGGACCGTTGTCGATGTCGAGGCAGAGCGCGTCGGCGCAGCCGGGCGGGGCGGCGGCCAGCCAGTCGAGCAGGTCGGCGCCGACGATGCGCACCCGAGGGTCGGCCATGGCGCCGCCGTTGGCGGCCGCCAGGTGCCCGCGGTTCCACTCGATCACGGCGGGCTCCCGCTCCACCACCGTCACCTGCCGCACCCGCGGATGGGCCAGCGCCTCCCGCAGCGAAAAGCCGACGCCGAGCCCGCCAATCACCACGTGTCCGCGATGCGGGAGCCGGTCGACGGCGGCGCGCACCAGCAGCCGTTCGGATTCGCCGTTGCGGGTGTCCATCAGGAACATCCCGTTCTCGACGATCTCGAAGTGCTCCCCGGATCTTCGAAGCACCAGCTCACCGCAGTGGCCGAGCACCCGGTCCACGAGTTCGGGCCTGCACGGAAAGTGATCGATTGATGGCATTCCGCTAGGTTAACGGCGTCTAGCCGGATATCCAGTCCCATTTCGGATGTCTGGAAATACAGTTGCGTCGCCGGTTAACGTGAGTGATCGTGCGCGTGCCGACCGGACAACCGACCGCGGCCACGTGCTACCTGCGGCTTGTCGGGGCGGGTTTCCGCCGCCACGCCGCCTACCGGCAGGCCATGGTCGCCGGGCTGGTCACCAACATCGTCTTCGGCCTGATCAGGGTCAGCGTGCTGCTCGCCGTGCTCGCCGCGGGCCGGGAGGTGGCGGGCTACGACGCCGCGTCGATCGCGGTCTTCGTCTGGTTCGGCCAGGGTCTGCTCGCCGTCCTGCCCGCCTGGCCCGACGTTGCACTCGCCGAGCGGATACGCACCGGTGACATCGCCATCGACTTCGCCCGGCCGTGGGATCTCCAACTCGCCGAGTTGGCGACCCACCTCGGCCGGGCCTGCTACACCTTCCTGGTCCGCTTCCTGCCGCCGGTCGCGGTCGGCGCGCTGCTGTTCCCGTTCCGGTGGCCCGCCGAGGTCGTCACCTACCCGCTGTTCGCGGTCAGTCTGCTGTTGGCCGTGCTGCTGGGCTTCAGCCTCCAGCTCATGCTCAACGCGACGGCGTTCTGGCTGCTGGACTGGCGCGGCCCGATCGGCGTCTACGCCGTGGTGTCCAGCGCGTTGATGGGCCTGGTGGTGCCGCTGCCGTTCTACCCGGACTGGGCGCAGACAATGCTGTACCTGACGCCGTTTCCCGCGTTGATGCAGACGCCGATCGACATCTTCACCGAGCGCGGCGCGACCGCGCAGCTGATCGGCCACCAACTCGTGTGGGCCGTCGCGCTGCTGCTCATCGGGCGGCTCGTGCTGCGCAGGGCAGAGCACAGGCTGGTGGTGCAGGGTGGCTGACGGCGTGGTGACGGTGTACTACCGGTTGGCCGCGGCCAGGATTCGCAGCCAGCTCGCCTACCCGACGTCGTTCGCCCTGAACTGCCTGACCCAGGCGGGCGGCCAGGCGCTGGAGCTGATCACCATCGTGGTCATCTTCGGCCGGGTCACCACGCTGGGCGGCTTCTCGGTCGGCGAGGTGCTGTTGATGTACGCGCTGGCGGGCGCGGCCTTCGGCCTGGCCGACCTGTGCGTCGGCCAGATCGAGAAGCTGCCGGAGCTGATCCGCAACGGGCAGTTCGATGTCCTGCTGCTGCACCCGCTCGGCACCCTGCCGCAGCTGGCCATCACCGACATCCAGCTCCGCAGGCTGGCCCGCTCGGCGACCGGCTTCGCCGTCCTGGGCTACGCGCTGTCCACTATGGACATCCACTGGTCGCCTGCCAAGGTGGTGCTGCTCGCGGTCACCCCGGTCGCGGGCACGGTGCTGTTCAGCTCGATCTGGGTGGCCGCGACCTGCCTGTGCTTCTGGGTGATCGACGGCAGGGAGCTGACCAACTCCTTCACCTACGGCGGGGCCACGCTCACCAGCTACCCGGTCAACGTCTTCTCCCGCTGGCTGCGCAGGCTGATGGCCTTCGCCGTGCCCGGCGCCTTCGTCGCCTACTACCCCGCCCTGACACTGCTGGACCGGCCCGACCCGCTGGGCCTTCCACTCTGGACGGGATATCTCTCCCCACTGGTCGCCCTGGCGGCGGCGGTGGCCTCCGGTGCGTTGTGGAAGTTCGCGGTGCGGCACTACCGAGGGACGGGATCATGAGCGCGCTGATCGACGTGCAGGGCCTGCGCAAGACCTTCACCGTCAGCAGGAAGACCGGCCGTTTCCGCAGGCGGCGCATCGAGGTGGTGGCCGTCGACGACGTGTCGTTTCGCGTGGAACCAGGCGAGACCGTTGGTTACGTCGGCCCCAACGGAGCGGGCAAGTCCACCACCATCAAGATGCTCACCGGCATCCTGGTGCCCACCGCGGGCTCGGTCCGAGTGTCCAATTTGGACCCCTCACGGCAGCGCAAGCAGGTCGCGGCGCGGATCGGGGTGGTGTTCGGCCAACGCAGCCAGCTGTGGTGGGACCTGCCGCTGGCGGACAGTTTCGACCTGCTGCGCACCGTCTACCGGGTGCCCGCCGCGGACCACGCGAGAAGGCTGAGCGAATGCGTGGAGCTGCTCGGCCTTTCGGAGTTCCTGGCGACGCCGGTACGGCAGCTCTCCCTCGGCCAGCGGATGCGCGGCGAGGTGACCGCCTCGCTGCTGCACGGCCCCGAACTGCTGGTGCTGGACGAGCCGACGATCGGGCTGGATCTGGAGTCGAAGTCCCGGTTGCGGGCGTTCCTCGCCGAGCTGAACTCCGAACGCGGCACCACCCTGCTGCTCACCACCCACGACCTGGATGACATCCAGCAGCTCTGCCGCAGGCTGATGATCATCGACCACGGCACGGTGCTGGCGGACGGGCCGCTGGAGACGCTGCGGTCGGAGGTCGCGACCGAGCGGACGCTGATTGTCGACCTGCTGCGTCCCTGCCCGCCGCTGGAGGGGCTGCCCGGCGTGGTGTCGGTGCGCGCGGAGTCCGAGGGGCGCAGGCAGCACCTGGTGTTCGACCGCGACCGGACCACCGCGGCGGCGCTGATCGCCGAAGTCGTGCGGCGGGCGGAGGTGCACGACCTCTCGGTGCTGGAAACGCCGATCGACGAGGTGATCCGCCGGTTGTACGGCAGACGGGAACTCCGTGACGCCGCACTGCGTTCGTCCGGTTAGCGATAGTCTCGCGCTGTCGGCCGCCGGAGCCGAATCGTGGAATGGGGTTTCATGCGCACCATCCGTCGCCCGCTCGCCCTCCTGCTCGCCGCCCCGCTGACGCTCGCGGTGCTGGCGGGCTGCGACACCGTCAACCAGGTGGCCCAGGGCGCGGACAAGGCATCGACCTGCCTGAAGGCCCTGGAGGCCGTGGGCTTCAACCCCGACTTGAACAACCCGCAGGCCGCCGCCGACGAGGCGCACAAGAAGGCGGAGGAGCTGCGGAACCTGGCCAAGGAGACGCAGGACGCCAACCTGCAGAAGTCGTTGGAGGAGTCGGCGGACTCGCTGAGCAAGGTGCAGCCCAGCGACCTCGACCCGTCCTCGGCGACAGACTGGCTGGACAAGAAGGCGAAGTTGCTCAACAGCATCAACGAGGCCTGCGGCAACACCGGGGGCTGAGGTACCGATTTGGTGGTCTGCGGAGCAGGCCCGATGGCCCTAGGCTTTCGAATTCGGAGGTGGTGGGCCATGCAGGCAGCCGTTGGCGACGTCATTCACATCCATTCCCGGGCCGTCGGGCTCAAGGATCGGCAGGGCGAGATCGTGGAGGTACGCGGCCAGGACGGCGCGCCTCCCTACGTCGTGCGGTTCACCGACGGCCACCAGACGCTGGTGTTCCCGGGGCCGGACTGCATCGTCGAGCCCCGGGTCAGCGAGGACTAGCGGTCACGCGGTCCTGGTTTGTCCGCCGTCGATGAGGTAATCGGCGCCGGGGATGTTGCGTGCCTTTCCGGACACCAGGAAAAGCACCAGGGCGGCGGGCTCGGTGAGCCGTCCGGTCGTGACCCCGCGCAGCGCGGCAGTCCGGCCGTTGTTGCGCGGCAGGCGGCCCGGCTGAAGCGCTATTTCGCCAGGGTGGTGGGGGTGGCGCCGGTGAGGTGGTAGGTGGCGAGGATGCCGCGGTGGTCGCTGGTGGGCACGTCGATGAACTCAAGCCGAGCGGGGACCACGTCGCCGCGGTACAGCACGTGTTCGATCTGGCTGCCAAGCCAGCGGGGCAGCGCGGCGGGCCAGGTGGAGGTCAGGCCCTGGCCGAGCACATCGGCGGTGTCGTCGCAGCCCGCGACGGCCTGCCGGAACGGGCGGTGGTCCAGGGTGGCGTTGAACGACCCGGCGATGATGTAGGAGTCCTGGCTCGCACACCATGTGCGCAGCACCGAGACATCGTGGCGCCACTGCTGGAGGCTGAGGTGGCGGGGCGAGGTCGCGTGGTAGGCGACGAAGCGCACCGAGCCCAGCTTGCCGCCCTGGAGAATCCAACTCGGGTACTTGGCGGTGTGGTCCGGCGTCGCGGTCACCTCGCCGAGCCGCGTGCTGACCATGACCGAGACGGCGCTCAGCGCCGAGTAGTCCGACTGCGCCGAGTAACCCTCGTAGTGGTCGAACAGATCGCCCTCGACCTCGATGTTCTCCCGGTACTCCCGGCCCGCCTCCGGCAGCGAGACCACATCGGGCTGGTACCTGCGGATGAGCTCGGCGACCTGCTTCGGGTCGGTGGCCGCGCTCTGGGTGTTGACCATGAGCACGCTGAGCTCCTCGCCGGTGGCCTGCTGCGCGACCGCGGCGGTGCGCGGCACCACCAGCGGCACGGCGAGCAGCGAGAGCACGATCAGCAGCAACGCGGGCAGCCGAAGCGACCGGCGGAACAGCAGCAGGACGCCGACCAGCACACCCAGCCCGACCAGCGCCGGGCGAAATGCCATGGCCTGCGCGAAAGGCGTGAACCCGTCCAGCCACAGCAGGTCGGGTATCAACAACAGCACGCCGATGACCAACACAACACCACTCGTCAGCCACCGCGGCTGCACTCGCACGATTTTCCTCCAGCAATCCATCAGGCACGTGCTCACGCCGTGTCGAAGGGCCCGCCCTCGATCGTCACGGCGACAACGACAATCAACGCGCCCAGCCCGCCGTAGCTGAGCACGTCCACACTGCGGCCGCGCACGGCGAGTAGCCCGGCCTGTTCCGGTGACAGCACCGCCCGCAGGCCAGCGGCGAGCAGCAGGGCGCCGCCCACCAGCGCGGCGCCCTCGCGCCAGTGCGCCTGCCAGATGCGCAGCAACGCGACCGCCACGACGACGAGCACGATTCCCAGCGGCAGGAACGTCGACGCCGGGGAGCCGTTGTGCGGCTGCCTGCTCATCTGGCCTGCCTTTTCCTCGTCAGTCCCGCGCGGCCTGCTCGGCCGCCTCCACGGTGTTGGTCAGCAGCATCGCGACCGTCATCGGGCCGATGCCGCCGGGCATGGGCGCCAGGCAGCCCGCCACCTCGGCCACCTCGGGCGCGACGTCCCCGACCAGGCCGAGCTCGGTCCTGGTCACACCGACATCGAGTACGACCGCTCCGGGTCGGACCATGTTCGCGGTGATCAGACCCGCCTTGCCCGCCGCCGCGACCACGATGTCGGCCCGCCGCACCTCGGCTGCCAGGTCCTTGGTTCCGGTGTGGCACAGCGTGACCGTGGCGTTCTCGCTGCGCCGGGTGAGCAGCAGACCCAGCGGCCTGCCCACGGTGACCCCGCGTCCGACGACGGTCACCGAGGCGCCGCTCAGCGGGATGTCGTAGCGGCTCAGCAGTTCCACGATGCCGCGCGGCGTGCAGGGCAGCGGGCCGGGCTCGCTGAGCACCAGCCTGCCGAGGTTCACCGGGTGGAGGCCGTCGGCGTCCTTGGACGGGTCGATGCGCTCCAGCAGCGCGCCCGCGTCCAAGTGGTCCGGCACCGGTAGCTGCACGATGTAGCCGGTGCAGGCGGGGTCGGCGTTCAGTTCGTCGATGACCGCTTCCACCTCGGCCTGCGACACATCGGCCGCCAGATCGCGGCGGATGGAGTGGATGCCCACCTTCGCGCAGGCCGCGTGCTTGCCGCGCACGTAGGAGTGTGAGCCGGGGTCATCCCCGACGAGCACCGTGGCCAACCCGGGCACGATGCCCCGCTCCCGCAGAGCGGCGACCCGCTGCCGCAGGTCGTCGAGGATCTGTTTGCGCGTGGCCTTGCCGTCGAGGATGGTCGCTGTCACGCGGACATTCTGGCAGCGTCGCACCCGGGCGCCCCGGCCGACCTCGACTCCACGCGGCTACAACGATCAAGAGGCCCGGCGGAGGGCGGGCAGGGCGGCGATGACCACCGCCACCAGCGTCAGGGCCGTCCCCAGCAGGCCGTACACCGTCAAACGCTCGCCCGCGGCGGGCACCGACAGATCCAGCAGCAGCGCGCCGAGCAGCATCCCGGCGACGTTGCCCAACCCCAGCATCAGCACTCCGGTGATCCGCACGACGACCGAGCTTGCCGCAACGAACCCGATGCCGAGCAGGCCGCCGATGTAGAGCAGCGGCTCGTCGGGCAGCCGCTCCGGCAGGCCACGCACGGCGAGGACGACGGCGAGGACGACGAGCAGCACCGCGGTGCCCACCGCGAAGTTCACCAACGCGGGCGGGAGCGCGGCGCGGGCCGCCCGGCCGACCAGGCCGTTGACCGCCGACTGCCAGGCCAGTCCGACGCCCGCGATGGCGGGCAGCACGACGAGTCCCAGTGCCGCCGGGTCGCCCAACTCCTCGACGACCGCGACGAAGACGGCGACCACCGCGAGGGCGGCGCCCGCGACCCTGGTCGGGCTGATCCGCTGCGGGCCTGCCGGCCCGACGCCTGCCCGGTCCACCGCGAGGCTCGCCGCGGCCTGTCCGCCCACCAGCGCGACGGTGAACACGGCGACGCCGAGCGCGGGCACGGTGAGGCCCTGGGCGGCCACCAGGAACGCCCCGCAGGACCCGCCGATGCACTGCCACCAGCGCAGTGACCCGCCGCGGAGCGCGGCGCGGATGCCCGCCATGCCCCGCCTGCTGCCGGGCAGCGCGGCCACCAGCAGTGCGACCACGACCAGTCCGGTGCCGAAGGAGATGGTCGCGGCCGCGATTCCGTCGCCCAGCCTGCCGCCGAGTTCACCGTTGACCCTGGCCTGCGTCGCCATCCCCATGCCGCTGAGCAACGCGACGCCGAGACCGGCGCCGATCGCGGCGCGACGCGGCTTGACGGGGGTCGCGGGATCGCGAGGTGGTGGCGACAGCTTGGCGCGCAAGCAGGTCTCCTCAGACGGCGGCGGTGGTGTCGATGGTCTCGCCTTCGGGTTCGGCCGTCGAACGCGGGCGGGCCATCAGGGCCGCCGCTATCGCCAACAGCGTCAGCAGGGCCGCCATTCCCACCGAGGCGGCCGGGCCCACGGTGTCCAGCAGGCGCCCGGAGACCGGCGCGGCCAGTGCGGCGCCGCCGGTGGTGGCGGTGGCCATCCAGCCGTAGGCCTCCGCGCGGCGGTCCGGGGAGACCAGGTCGGCCATCCGCGATGAGCCCGCCGCCATCATCGGCGCCAGGGCCGTGCCGCCCAGGGCCAGCACCACGCACACCAGCCACAGGGGTGAGGCGCTCAGCGGCGGGAAGGTCAGGGCCAGCGCGGCGTAGCCCGCCGCGGCCAGCGCCAGCCGCAGGGACAGGCGCGGCGGGCCGCTGCGACCGCCGACCACCAGGCCGCCGATCATCGAGGTGATCGCCCACAGCGCGGCGAGGGCGCCGCCGAGCAGCGGGCTGCCGCGGTCGCGGGCCCAGGCGATGAGGCTCAGGTCCACCGCGTGCAGTGAGCCGACGACAAGCACGTACATCGCCAGGATCGCCAGGAACCGGCGGTCGGCGAGCAGTGGCGAGCCCTGCGGTGCGGTCGCGCCGTGCGGCACGCCGACCCAGTCGGTGCGGTTGCTCGCGGCCACCGCGCGGGCGAAGCCCAGCACGCCGCCTGCCGCGATTACCGCGCAGACCAGTGTCGCGGCCCGGCCGCCGGAGAACGCGGCGGCCATGGCGGCGAGCACCGGTCCGACGACGAACAGCAGTTCCTGGAGGGTGGCCTCGATGGAGAACGCCGCGTTCCTGGCGTCGGGGTCCGGGATACGGCTGAGCCTCGACCGGGCGACCTGGGTGACCGGCGGCATGCACAGGCCGGTGAGCAGCGCGACGACCGGCGCGGCGGGGAAGGCGCCCGCGGGCAGCAGGGCCAGCGTGGCCAGGCCCGCGGCGTAGAGCAGGCCGGTGATGATCAGCAGTCGGACCGGCGAGGTGCGGTCCGCGGCCCTGCCGCGCAGCGGCCCGGCGATGCCTTGGCCGACGGTGAGCGCGGCGACCACCAGACCGGCCTTGGCGTAGCTGCCCGTCCAGCCCGCGACGAGGAAGGTCACCGCGAGCGCGGTGCCCGGCATGTGCAGGCGTCCGAAGAGGGACCAGATCAGCAGAGCGAGGCCGTGGGGCACGCCGGAGAGCAGGCGGTAGGGACGCAGCACCCGCCCAGTGTGGCCGGCACCCCTGACAAAACAAGGAAGTTTCGCTTACAACCAGTTCGCCGACACCCCGGCCGAATGGCTCAAGATATTACCCCTGACGGAGGATAAGCAAGGAAATTTGCATCACTGAGTCACTATCGCCCACCGGCGAATCACTCGTTGGATACTCAACCGCAACCGGCGTCGAATACTTTCGACCCCGATGGCATCGATCGTTTACCGGGCGGGGAGGATGTAGGCATGTCACGTCCGAGCCCGCTGGCGCCAGCTGATCAGGAAAAACTGATACAGCAGATCGGCGTCACCCTGCTCCGCGTGGTGCCGGTCGAGTGGCAGCGGATACTCGTCGAGTACCGCGCCGCAGGTCGGCACATCGAGATGAGCGCCGAGGTGCTCGCCGCCGACGGCAGCACGATGAACTGGACCGCCCCCAGGGAGTGCGCCCAGCTCTTCGGGCGCCTGCGGGCGGGCATGTTCGAGGAGGACCGGGGCACCTGGCTGCGCAGCAGGTACCTGATCAAGCAGCCCGCCAGCTACGCCATCGGCTTCGACTACGAGGAGGAGCCGCGCTGGCAGAACCCGCCGCCGCCGATCGCCTTCGTCGACGAGCTGAGGTTCTTCCCCCGGCCCGATGAGAAGGTCCCGGCGTGGATGAGCGAGCGGGCCCGCGCGCCCATGCCCGCCGCCATGTCCCAGCCGCGGATGCCCGCGGCGGGCCCCGGCCGGTTCCGGCTGGCGCGGGTCTTCGACGGCGTGGACTCCGGCGGGCAGCCGATCGCCGAGCGGCCGCCGGTGAGCCAGGACGAGATCCCGAAGCTGCTGGAGTACCTCAGCCGCGCGCCGGTGGTGTTCTCCTCCAGGGGAATGGACACCGACAAGCTCTCGCCCGAGCGCACGCCTGCCGTGCCGATGAGCTTCCACACCGACGGCACCTGGATCTGGTCCGCCGCGGTCCTGTACTACCTCGTGACGCACAACGTCGCACCCGAACCCGGCCTGGTCGAGCACGCCCGGTTGCAGGGCTTCCAGCTTCCCCCGGTGGACGAGCCGACCCGCCGCGCCGCGGCGGCGACGCTGGTGCCGCCCGCCAAGCTGGCTCAGCCCACGCAGCGGGAGATGCAGCCGGTCGGCCGGGAGACCAACGGCTCCGCGCCGGGAGCGCCGAGCCTGGTGGGCGCCCCGTTGGCGGCGCCGCCCGCCGACGAGACGCAGCGCGAGATCGAGACGGCGGCGCTGGATGTGCTGCGCCGCAGGCTTTCCGAGCTTGGCGTGCCGGGCGGTTCGTTCCGTATCAACGAGGTGGACGAGCGGTGCTGGTGCCTGATCCGCGGCGATGGCGGCTGGTCGGTGTTCTGGTCCGAGCGCGGTGAGCGGCACAATTCGGTCACGTTCGGGAAAATCGCGGAGGCCAGCGCTTACCTGCTTGGCGCGTTGCTGCTCGCCCCGATCCCGCACGGCAATTAGCGGCTGCCGGGAATAGGCGCCGGGAAGTTTCGGCCTGCCTGACATCGCCATCTCTCACCCCGGGCATGCCGCCGAACAGAGCAACGCCCGCCACAACGCGGGTGGGGCGGGCACGGAGAGCCACCGCACCCGAGGCAAGCTGCCCCGTTCTTCGTATCCCGGTGATCATCTTCTGCCCAGTAAGGTCGTCCTGGCAGCACGGTTCGACAATCCTCCGGCAGTAAAGAGCCCGACATGGTCCCCATGTCCGACGACGTCTTTCTCGCCCGGCTCCTCAGCGGAATGCGAGATGTACGCGACGGCAATTTCCGGCGACGATTAGCGGTTAACGGAACGGGTTTGCCCGCGCAGATCGCCGCTGTTTTCAACGCCATCGCGGAGCGCAATCAGCGGCTGGTCGGGGAATTGACCCGTCTGCGCCAGGCCGTCGGCAAGGACGGCAGGCTGGACCAGCGCCTGTCCGGCGAGGACTGGCCGGTGGGCTGGTCGCTTGCCGTCGAGGCGGTGAACGGGCTGATCGACGAGCTCATGCACCCGATCACGAACCTGAGCCGGGTCGCGGAGGCGGTCGCCGCTGGTGACCTGTCGCAGCGCATCTCGGCGGAGGTGGACGGCCAGCCACTGCGGGGTGAGTTCGCGCGGCTCGGTCGCACCGTCAACGGCCTGCTGGAGCAGCTGTCGCTGTTCGCCGCCGAGGTGACGAGGGTGGCGCGGGAGGTCGGCACCGAGGGCCGCCTCGGCGGTCAGGCGGAGGTGCCCGGGGTGACCGGCACCTGGCGGGATCTCACCGACTCGGTCAACTCGATGGCCAACAACCTGACCGGCCAGGTCCGCAACATCGCCCAGGTGGCCACGGCGGTGGCCCAGGGCGATCTGTCGCAGAAGATCGACGTGGACGCCCGCGGCGAGATCCTGGAACTGAAGAACACCGTCAACACCATGGTCGACCAGCTGTCGTCCTTCGCCGACGAGGTCACCCGCGTCGCCCGCGAGGTCGGCACCGACGGCCGCCTCGGCGGCCAAGCCCAGGTACCCGGCGTCGCGGGCACCTGGCGCGACCTCACCGACTCCGTCAACTTCATGGCCAACAACCTGACCAGCCAGGTCCGCAACATCGCGCAGGTCACGACAGCGGTGGCGCAGGGCGACCTGTCCAAGAAGATCGACGTGGACGCCCGGGGCGAGATCCAGGAACTGAAAGACACCGTCAACACCATGGTCGACCAGCTGTCGTCCTTCGCCGACGAGGTCACCCGCGTCGCCCGCGAGGTCGGCACCGACGGCCGCCTCGGCGGCCAAGCCCAGGTACCCGGCGTCGCGGGCACCTGGCGCGACCTCACCGACTCCGTCAACTTCATGGCCAACAACCTCACCGCACAGGTCCGCAACATCGCCCAGGTCACCACCGCCGTCGCCCGCGGCGACCTGTCGCAGAAGATCAACGTGGACGCCCGCGGCGAGATCCAGGAACTCAAGAACACCATCAACACCATGGTCGACCAGCTCTCCGCCTTCGCCGACGAGGTCACCCGCGTCGCCCGCGAAGTCGGCACCGACGGCAAGCTGGGCGGCCAGGCCAGGGTCCGCGGCGTGGCGGGCACCTGGAAGAACCTGACCGACAACGTCAACGTCATGGCCGACAACCTGACCAACCAGGTGCGCGGTATCGCGGCGGTGGCCACCGCGGTGGCGGGCGGCGACCTGAGCAAGAAGATCACCGTGGAGGCCAAGGGCGAGGTGATGGCGCTGGCCGCGACCCTCAACGGGATGGTGGACACGCTGTCGGCCTTCGCGGGCGAGGTCACCAGGGTGGCCCGCGAGGTCGGCACCGAAGGCAACCTCGGCGGTCAGGCCCAGGTGCCCAATGTGGCGGGCACCTGGCGGGACCTCACCGACTCGGTCAACTTCATGGCCAACAACCTCACCGCACAGGTCCGCAACATCGCCCAGGTCACCACCGCCGTCGCCCAGGGCGACCTGTCCAAAAAGATCGACGTGGACGCCCGCGGCGAGATCCTGGAGCTCAAGACCACCATCAACACCATGGTCGACCGGCTGTCCTCGTTCGCCTCCGAGGTGACCAGGGTGGCCCGCGAGGTGGGCAACGAGGGGATGCTGGGCGGTCAGGCCGAGGTCGCGGGCGTGTCCGGCACTTGGCAGCGGCTCACCGAGAGCGTGAACCAGTTGGCGGGCAACCTGACCACGCAGGTGCGCGCGATCGCCGCGGTGGCCACCGCGGTGACCGCGGGCGATCTCACCCGGCAGATCACCGTGGACGCCTCCGGGGAGGTGGCCGAGCTCAAGGACAACATCAACCAGATGATCGGCAACCTCAAGGCCACCACCCGCACCAACCAGGAGCAGGACTGGCTGAAGACGAACCTGGCCAGGGTGGCGAGCCTGATGCAGGGCCACCGCGACCTCACGGTCGTCGCCTCGCTGATCATGAGCGAGCTCGCGCCGCTGGTGTCCGCCCAGCACGGCTCGTTCTTCGTGCTGCGCCGTACCGACGGCGACCGCGTGCTGGAGCTTGTGGCCAGCTACGGGCTGGACCCGGCCTCAACCCTGACCACGATTCCGCTCGGCCGGTCGCTGATCGGCCAAGCCGCGCTGGACAAGCGCACGATCCTGGTCACCGACGCACCACCCGGCTACATCACGATCTCCTCCAGCCTCGGCTCCGCGCCGCCGGTGGAGGTGATCGTGTTGCCGTTGGTCTACGAGGGCAACGCGTTGGGCGTCATCGAACTGGCCACCGTCAATTCCTTCACCAAGCTGCACCGGGATCTGTTGGACCAGCTCAAGGGCAGCATCGGCGTCAACGTCAACATCATCCTGGCCAATGCCCGCACCGACGCGCTGCTGTCGGAGTCGCAGCGGCTCGCCGGTGAGCTGCGGGCGCGCTCCGAGCAGTTGCAGGCCCAGCAGGACGAGTTGCAGCGCTCCAACACCGACCTCGCCGAGAAGGCGGAGCTGCTGGCCAGGCAGAAGCGGGACATCGAGTACAAGAACTCCGAGATCGAGCGGGCCCGCCAGGAGCTGGAGGACCGCGCCCAGCAGCTGGCGGTGGCCTCCACCTACAAGTCGGAGTTCGTGGCCAACATGTCCCACGAGCTGCGTACGCCGTTGAACAGCATGCTGATCCTGGCCAGGCTGCTCGCCGACAACGTGGAGGGCAACCTGACGGCCAAGCAGGTGGAGTTCTGCCAGACCATCCACTCCGCGGGCATCGACCTGTTGCAACTGATCAACGACATCCTGGACCTGAGCAAGGTGGAGGCGGGCAGGCTGGATCTGTTCGTGGTGCCGCTGACGCTGGACGAGATCGTGCGGCATGTCGAGGCCTTCTGCAGGCCGCTGGCCACCGAGAAGGATCTGGACTTCACCATCGAGCGGCTGCCGGGCGTGCCGGACACCATCCACACCGACAAGCACCGGCTGGAACAGGTGCTGCGCAACCTGCTCTCCAACGCGGTGAAGTTCACCGACAATGGGGGGATCAGGTTGCGTATCCGCGATGTGCCGCCCGCCGAAGCCGTCTCGCCGTGGCTGCAGGAGGTGTCCGGGGTGCTGGCGTTCGACGTGCGGGACACCGGGATCGGAATCAGGGCCGACAAGCTCAACGTCATCTTCGAGGCGTTCCAGCAGGCCGACGGCACAACCAGCCGTCGCTACGGCGGCACCGGGCTGGGGCTGTCGATCAGCCGTGACCTCACCCAGCTGCTCGGCGGCGAACTACACGTGCACAGCGAACCGGGCGTGGGCAGCACCTTCACGTTGCTGGTGCCGCACCGCACACCGGTCGGCGGCCCGCCGCGGGAACTCGGCGCGGGTTGGGTTTATCCGACCGTGGTGGAACAGCCGCAGGGGCTCACCGCCGCGGAGAACGCGCCCGCGCCGCTGCCCGAGCCCAACGACATCCGGTTCGACGGGCAGAAGGTGCTGGTGGTGGACGACGATGTGCGCAACGTCATCGCGTTGTCCAGCGTGCTGGAGGACCGGGGGCTGACCGTGCTGGTCGCCGAAACCGGGCTGGCCGCGATCAGGATGCTGGAGGAGGAGTCCGATATCGCGCTGGTGCTGATGGACATCATGCTGCCGGAGTTGGACGGCAACGCCACCATGCTGACCGTGCGGGAAATACCCGGCTATGTGAACATCCCGATCATCGCGGTGACCGCCAAGGCCATGAAGGGCGACCGCGACCGAACCCTGGCCAGCGGCGCGACCGACTACGTGACCAAGCCGGTGGACATCGACCACCTGCTGCGCCTGGTGGACGGCTACCTGGCCTAGTGCTCGCCGCCCTCGGAGGTTGGACGTCGCAACGTTCGGGTGGGGTCCGCTCCGCGCTGCGGTTCGGGGTACATGCGGAGCGGACCCGTCCCCATGGAAGGGACCGGCGGTGCGCCGGGCGCTTGTGCTCGGGTAGCAGCATCGGAACTGAGCCGCGGCACCGGGCTGTGCCGATCCTGTGGTCCTCAGGGCTGTACACCAACCATGAGACCGCACGCACCGCGGAGGACACAGAGTCCTTGGACCCTGATTGCCGAATATTCAGATTCTGTTGCCGCAGCGGCGGATTGGGCGTAGAAGCTATGGGCCCGGATGCCTGCCCAGCTGCCAGCGGACCGAGAACGCGGCGGCCTGGGTGCGGCGCTGCATGCCCAGTTTCGCCAACACCTGGGAGACGTAGTTCTTCACCGTCTTCTCGGTGAGGAACAGTTTTTCGGCGATCTGCCGGTTGGTCAGGCCCTCCCCGATGAGCTCCAGCACCGCGCGTTGCTGCGGGGTGAGCCTGCGCAGCGGCTCGGCCGCCTCCCTGACCCGCAGGTTGTCCATCAGCGCGGAGGTCGTGTGGTGGTCGATCAGCGTCTCGCCCGCCACCACCCGCCGGATCGCGGTGATCAGCTCGGCGCCGAGCACATGCTTGAGCACATAACCCGCCGCGCCCGCCATCACCGCGTTGAGCAGCGCCTCGTCGTCGGCGAACGAGGACAGCATCAGACAACGCAGCTCCGAGTGCCGGGACCGCAGCTCACGGCACAGCTCCACGCCGTTCCCATCGGGCAGGCGCACATCGATCACGGCGATGTCCGAATGTGAACCCGGAATGGTCATCAGTGCCTCGGCGACCGAGGCCGCCTCCCCCGCGATCGCCAGATCATCGTGCTCCGCGACGAACTCCTTCACGCCGCGCCGCACGATCTCGTGGTCGTCCACCAGGAAAACCCGTGCCGCCGCCATCCATCACCACCCGCCCGCCACGGCAATGACTCCACCTTGTCGACTCCCCGGCCGGTCTGGGTACCGCCGAAGTTCTCCATTCGCCTGATCGGCTCTCCAGTCGTACCCGGTCAGGGTCCGTGGTTGGTGAGCTTTCCGCGCCTGCCGACCCGGTGGTCGCGCCACTGGGCGTACCCCTCGTACTCCCGGTCGCCTTCGTGGAAGGTCCACCCGCCGATCCGAGCCCCCTGTACTCCAACATATTCGGCGCCGCGCATGAGGGTGAAGTGCACGTGTTCGCCCTTGGCGGCGCCGCCGCAGGGGGTCGCGGTGGAGGTGCGGCCCAGATAGGTGCCCGCCTCGATGCGGGCCCCGTCGGCGAGGTCGGCGAGCGCGACGAGGTGGTAGTAGGTGGTGGACAAGCCGTTGTCGTGCACGATCCGGATCACGCCGCTGCCTTCCTTGAGGCAGCTTCGGTAAACGGTGCCCGCGGCCGGGGCCAGCACCCGGTTGTCGCTGCCGTGGAAGTCCAACGAGTGGAACGGCCTGCTGCCATCGGCATTGCCGTGCGGCCCGCCGCCCATGTACCAGCGGTCACCCCAGCGCCACGGCAGGGACAGGCCCGTCTCCAGCCTCGCTCCTGGCGGCTCGGCGAGCGCCGACCGCTCCTGCGGCGGGAGCACCGACGCCGCCCACTCGGTGAACAGCGGTGTGCCCTCCAGCCCGACCTGCCAGCCGTTTTCGGTGTGCCGGGCCAGGAACAGCACCAGCCGGGGCGCCTCGTGGACGGTGTCCGGCACGGGCAGCGTCGCGGTGCCGAAGGTCAGATTCCCGGTGTGCCTGATCGTCTCGATCAAGGGGTGGCCCGCGTCGCTCGACCTGCGCTGGTCGGCCAGTGCGCCCGCGACCGTCACCGCGAGGTCGTCGGCAGGCCGCGCGCCTGCCCCGTCGAGGACCACCACCGAACCGAGCAGCAGTGCGAGCAGGATCACCGCGAGCCGTCGAAACCGGTAGACGTGCACGCGGGGATCGTTTCGGGTCCGGTGCCCTTCTGCCAACCTGCGATCACTCGATCGAGATGGCGTCGCCTATGTCATATCCGGTGAAACCGGAAATCAACGGGCAGGGCTGCTGGTTGTGTGCAGCAGAACCGATACCCGACCAGGGGGAGACATGTCCGATCCAATCCGTGTGGCAGTCATCGTCGGCAGCACCCGTGAGGGCCGCTTCGCCGAGACCGTGAGGGACTGGGTGGTGGCCAAGGTGGCCGAGCGCGAGGACCTCGTGCTCGACTCCATCGACCTCGCCGAGGCGGCGCTGCCCGCCGTGCACGCCAAGCAGCCGAACGAGGCCACCCAGCAGTTCGTCGAGCGCATCGGCCACGCCGAGGCCTTCGTCGTGATCACTCCCGAGTACAACCACAGCTTCCCCGCCTCGCTGAAGTTCGCGATCGACTCCGCGAACGCCGAGTGGCGTGCCAAGCCGGTCGCGTTCGTCTCCTACGGCGGCATCTCCGGCGGCCTGCGCGCCGTCGAGCAGCTTCGGCAGGTCTTCGCCGAACTGCACACGGTGACGGTCCGGGACACGGTGAGCTTCCACAACGCCTGGAACCAGTTCGACGGCGAGGGCAAGGCCGTGGACGCCGAGGGCACCAACGGTGCCGCCAAGGTCCTGTTCGACCAGCTTGTCTGGTGGGCCGACGCGCTCCGGGAAGCCCGCGCCAAGCGCCCCTACGGAGCCTGAGCGCGGATCAGCGGAAGTCCCTTGAGGTGGACGGGATTCGCATGTCGAGGGGTTGGAGGCGGTCCGCGACCAGGCTGACCACGCCTTCGGCGTTCTCGACGATGCCCCGGATCAGCATGGCCTGGCTGGAGCGGGCGACGCGGCGGTAGCGGGCCCACAGGCCCGGACTGCACACCACGTTGATCATGCCGGTCTCGTCCTCCAGGTTGAGGAACGTGACACCCCCGGCGGTGGCGGGCCGCTGCCGGTGGGTGATCGCGCCACCCACCAGCACCCGCGTGCCCTGCTCCACCTCGGACAGCTTCGCCGCGGGCAGCGCGCCGAGTGCGTCCAAGCGGCCGCGAATGAACTGGGTGGGGAAGCTGTCCGGGGACACCCCGGTGGCCCACACATCGGCGACCGCCAGTTCCACCTCGTCCATGCCGGGCAGCATCGGGGCGCTGGTGCCCACCGCGGTGCCGGGCAGCCGGTCGGGTCGCTCGCCCGCCACCGCACCTGCCGCCCACAGCGCTTCCCTGCGGGCCAGTGCCCGCCCGTCCCGGCCGGTGAAGCAGCCGAACGCGCCCGCGGTGGCCAGCGACTCCACCTGCGCCGTGGTGAGGGTGACCCGGCGCCCGAGGTCCACCATGTCGGCGAACGGCCCGTTGCGCCGCCGCTCCTCGACGATCTTCTCGGCCATCGTCTCGCCGATCTGCCGCACCGAGCCGAGCCCCAACCGCACCGCGGCCTCATCCGGTCCCAGCATGTCCGGCCGCGGCGCGGCGCCGGCGTCCACCGGTTCCAGCGTGGCGTGCGCGAGGCTGGCGTTGAGGTCGGGGCCGCGGACCGTGACACCGTGCCTGCGGGCGTCGGCGACCAGCGACTGGGGCGAGTAGAAGCCCATGGGTTGGGCCCGGAGCAGGGCGGCGCAGAACGCCGCGGGGTAGTACCGCTTGAACCACGAACTGGCGTAGACCAGCAGCGCGAAGCTCAACGCGTGGCTTTCCGGAAAGCCGAAGTTGGAGAAGGCCAACAGCTTGGTGAAGATCTGCTCGGCGAGTTCGCCGTTGATGCCGTTGGCAGCCATGCCCTCGAAGAGCCTGCCCTTGAGCCGCTCCATGCGTTCGGTGGAACGCTTGGCGCCCATCGCCCTGCGCAGTTCGTCGGCCTCGGCCGCGGAGAAACCCGCCACCTCGACGGCCATTTGCATCAGCTGTTCCTGGAACAGCGGCACGCCAAGGGTTTTCTTCAGCGCGCGTTCCAGTTTGGGATGGTCGTAGGTGACCTCTTCCTGTTTGTTCCGCCTGCGGATGTAGGGGTGCACCGAGCCGCCCTGGATGGGGCCGGGCCGGATCAGCGCCACCTCCACCACGAGGTCGTAGAACTCGCGCGGCCGCAACCGGGGCAGGGTGGCCATCTGGGCGCGGCTCTCCACCTGGAAAACCCCCACCGTGTCGGCCTCCTGCAGCATGTCGTAGATCTGCGGGTCGGCCAGGTCCAGCCTGGCCAGGTCGACGTCGACGCCGTGGTGTTCGGCGGCCAGGTCGATGGCGTAGTGCAGTGCGGAGAGCATGCCGAGCCCGAGCAGGTCGAACTTGACCAGGTTGATGGAGGCGCAGTCGTCCTTGTCCCACTGCAGGACCGAACGGTTCTCCATCCTGGCCCATTCCACCGGGCACACCTCGCTGACCGGGCGGTCGCAGATGACCATGCCGCCGGAGTGGATGCCGAGGTGCCGGGGAAAGCCCTCCAACTCCAGCGCCAGCCGCACCACCTCGGGCGGGATGTCGTTGTCGTCCTGCTCCACAGTGGACTCGACCGGCCCCCACCGCTCGATCTGCTTGCTCCACGCGTCCTGCTGCCCCGGCGAGTACCCCAGCGCTCTGGCCATGTCCCGGACCGCGGAGCGGGCCCGGTAGGTGATCACATTGGCGACCTGCGCGGCGTGGGTGCGCTCGTACTCGCGGTAGACGTACTGGATGACCTCCTCGCGGCGGTCGGACTCGATGTCCAGGTCGATGTCCGGCGGCCCGTCCCGCTCCGGGGCCAGGAAGCGCTCGAAGAGCAGTTCGTACTTGACGGCGTCGATCTTGGTGATGCCCAGCGCGTAACAGACCGCCGAGTTGGCCGCCGAACCCCGGCCCTGGCAGAGGATGTCCTCCTTTTCGCAGAAGGCCACGATGTCGTGGATGATCAGGAAGTAGCCGGGGAATCCGAGCTTCTCGATGATCTCCAGCTCATGCTCGATCTGCCGGTAGGCGGCGGGGTTGGCATCGGGCAGGCCGTAGCGGCGGGCCGCGCCCCGGTAGGTCAGCTCCCGCAGCCAGGTGTCCTCGGTGAAGCCGGGCTCAACCTTGAACGGGGGCAGCTTGGGCGCCATCAGCTTCAGGTTGAACGCGCACTGGGTGCCGAGCTTCGCGGCCCTGGCCACCGCGCCGGGATACCGGGCGAACCGGGCCGCCATCTCCACCCCGGACCGCAGGTAGGCGGTCGGGCCGGGCGGCAGCCAGCCGTCCAGTTCGTCGAGCCCGCGCCGGGCCCGCACCGCGGCCAACGCTCCCGCCAGCCGGAACTGGTCCGGGTGGGCGTAGTGCGCCGCGGTGGTGGCCACCGTCGACAGCCCGGCCGCCTCGGCCAGCGCGGCGAGGAGGTCGTTGCGCCGGGTGTCCTCGGGCAGCCCGTGGTCGGTGAGCTCGACGACGACATGTTCGGCGCCGAACAACCCGACCAGCCGGTCCAGTTCGACCGCGGCCGCATCCGGTCCGGCCGAGGCCAGCGCGGACCGCACCGCCCCCTTGCGGCAGCCGGTGAGCACCAGCCAGTCGTCCCCCGCGGTCGCCCCGACCTCCTCCAACTCGTACTCGGGCTTGCCTTTCTCGTTGCCCCTGAGCTGCGCCACGGTGATCGTCTGGCAGAGCTTGCGGTAGCCGTCGGGATTGCGCGCCAGCACCAGTAGGTGGGTGCCTTCCGGATCGGGAACCCCGGTCTGCGGCGCGGTCAATCCGAGGCTGAGCTCCGACCCGAAGATCGTCTGCACCCCGAGTTCCGCGGCGGCTTCGGCGAACCGCACCACCCCGTACATGCCGTCGTGGTCGGTCAACGCGATCGCGTTGAGCCCCAGCCGGGCGGCGTGCTCCACCAGTTCCTCGGGGTGCGCCGCCCCGTCGAGGAAGCTGAAGTTGGAGTGCGCGTGCAGTTCGGCGTAGGCGACCAGGCTGCGTCCGTTGTCCGGCACCGGCCCGTGCCGCTCGCTGCGGATCGGCCGGTAGCGGTCCCGCCGCCGGGTCCACGCCGGGCTGTCCCCGCCATCACCGGGAAACCGCACGTCCCGCGGCCGCCCGGAAAGCCTGCCCTCGAAGTCCGACCAACGCAGCGGCGGGTTGTTCCACCCCATCAGCCCCACCCCCGGCCGCAGCCGACCGGCGCCCTGCGGCGCAGCACGCACTCCCCCTCTGCCCGCCGCTCAGCAGTCGGGTTTCCTTGGCGCATCACGACCCGCAGGCTCCCTGACCCACAGCTGGGCTCCGCAACCCGACCGGACCTCCTGAGCGCACCACCGGGTCGATTCCCATGCGCATCAGTACTCGCCCTCGATCCACCAGCGGATGCCGTCGAAGCACAGGAGCAACGCCAGTTGTCCCTGTGCGTCACCGGTATCCAGGACGACCTGGAACCGGGTGTGTGCGGGCTGGTCGTCGTTCCACCACCGCTCGTGCACCGGCCATGGCCCGGCCCAGGCCAGCACCGGCAGGCCTGCCACCTGATGCGGCGGGGCGCTGACCGCGTCCCGGGGCGTGAGGGTCACCGACCTGCCTTCGGCGTCGGTGACGGTGGTGTCCCGCGGCGGCGAGTGCAGCGTCGTCGGTGACGGCGCTGGCAGCCTGCCCGGCCACGGCGCATCGGGATCGCGTTGTGGGGTGAGCTCATCGCCCCACCGCACCAGCCGCACCCGGTCCTGCGGCGCGCGTCCACCGCCCAGCACCGGGGTCAGCACCGCGTCCGGCCCGAGCAGCCCCTGTACCCGCACCATGGCCCGGCCCGCCCGCTCGTCGGCTGCCCCGAAGTCCCCGCCGCTGCGCAGCAGGTCCAGTTGCAGCGCGGCCGCGCCGACCACCTCTTCCGGCGCCAGGCTGAGCATCGTGATGCCCGCCGTCGGCGTGCCGGGCCGGTGTCTCGGTGCCCGCGGCCCGCACCGGCAGTGCCGGTGTTGCCGACAGGCGTGACACACCTCGGCCGCTCGGGTGGCCCGGGCGACGCTGGAGCCGTTGAGCCAGCCCTCCAACTGCCAGCGGACCCGGTCGGCGGTGCCCGCCGGGGTCAGCGGCTCCGCGCAGCGCCAGACCCTGACGAGTTCCTCCCCGTTCTCCGTCTGCGCGGAAATGGCCAGCCGGGTGCAGGCCAGCCCGTGCCGGGCCAGCCCCGAGTGCAGCTTGTCGGCCATCGCCCGCCCCGCGAAGGCCGCCGCGTCGACGCGGTCCACCGGCGGGTCCAGCACCTGGCTCACCGTCAGCTCGGGCGGCGGGCGGCGCCGCGCGGGCGGCCGCTCCTCCAGGCCGCGGCTCAGCCGGTGGGCCAGCACCGCGTCCGCGCCGAAGCGGGAGGAGACATCCCGCTCGGTCAGCGCGGCGAAGGCGCCCAGGGTGCGCAGACCCAGCCTGCGCAGCAGCCCGACCAGTTCGGCTCTGCTCTCCCGTCGCTCCGCGGGCTGATCGAGTTCCAGGATGCTCAGCGGCGCCAGGAACTCCGCGCTCCCGCCCGGCGCGACGACCGTCCCGCGATGCGCGGCCAACGTCGCGGCGAAAAGCCCGTCGGCGATGCCGATGGCGCATTCCGCCCCCGCCCCGGAAACCTGGTCGGTCAGCCGCTCCGCCGCGGCCCGCTCCCCGCCGAAGTACCGCGCGGGCCCCCTCGCGGGCACGGCCACCAGCCCCGGCCGCACCACCTCGACACCGGGGGCGAGTTGCTCCACGGCCATCACCACCGGCTCGAAGCAGCGGGCATCCCGCACCGGATCGCTGTCCAGCACCACCAGTTCCGGGCACCGCGACTGCGCATCCCGCCGACGCATCCCCCGCCGTATCCCCTCCGCCCGAGCCGCCGCCGAACTGGCCACCACCCGATTGGCGTGGAACACCGCCGCACGCGAGGTCAACCGCAGATCGGCCGCCGTACAGGCCGCCACGACCGGCCAGTCCGGACACCACACCACCAGCATCCGAACCACCCCGCGCCCGGCTCGGGTAGTGGGGTGGGGGGCTTCCCCCCTCCCCTCCCCCCACCCTCCCCTTGTAGCTGGGTTGTTCATGCTGTGACGCTTGGGCGTGCGGCTGTCGCAGGCGTGCGTGCGGCTGTCGCAAGGGTGCGTTCAGCTGTCGCAGGGGCGCGTTCGGCTGTCGCGGGGGTGCGTGTGGCTGTCGCAGCGGCGCGATCAGCTGTCGTGGGGGTGCGTGCGGCTGTCGCGGGGGTGCGTTGGACTGCCGCCACAGCGGTTTTCACCGGGGCGGTTTTGCCGTCGGGGGCGGGGAGTAGGAGGCGGGTGTGGCGGGGGCGGGCTGCGGGGCCGCGGCCGGTGGAGCGCACGGACAGTTCGCGTTCCTGGAGGTGGCCGTGGCCTGGGCCCAGGCCACGCCATACGGCTTCGGTGCAGGTCAGTTCGATGTCGGCGCCCGGCCAGCGGCCCAGGGGGAGCAGTACGGAGTTTCGGTTGCGGGCCCTGGCGGACAGGCGCCGCTTCTGCGCGTCGTTGAGAGCGTCGATACCTGCGATCGCGACCAGATCCATGCCGTCCAACAGTGCGGAGGCCACCGCCATGAGTTCGCTTCCCGGCCGTGGTACCAGGGCTAGGCGGTGTGCCGCTGCTCCCGCTTCCGCCGCGGCGAGCACACCCAGCCCTGGCATCCCGACCACGCCCGCCCACGAACCCGAGGCGGTGGCCTCTGCCATCAATGCGAGCAGAAGTGCGACGGACCCGCGCGATCCGTGCACGGCCACCGTGTTGCCGCGGCGCAGCCCGCCCCACGGCAACACGGTCGCCAACTCCGCTCGTACCGGCAGCAGCTTTCCCAGGCCTACATCGCTGGGAGCCGGAGCCACCCCGTTGGCTCTGACCACCCCGTCCAGCGATGCAAGCGCTGCGACCACCACACCGGACACCGGCTGACCTCCACCACGCATCGTGCACGCACCCTTGAGCACGACACCGCCGTGGGGAGCCGGCAGTGCTTGCGAATTAACTGAGCCCCGACGCCAGTTACCTCGCTGTTCG
This sequence comes from Actinorectispora metalli, assembly GCF_056323685.1. Taxonomy (NCBI): domain Bacteria; kingdom Bacillati; phylum Actinomycetota; class Actinomycetes; order Pseudonocardiales; family Pseudonocardiaceae; genus Actinorectispora; species Actinorectispora metalli. The sequence goes on along the minus strand of NZ_JBREYE010000001.1, from coordinate 2,965,260 downwards.
AACTTGTGTTCGATGGGATTAGTAAACCGGATTGGGGTGGGGAGGTCAAGAGGTGGGGGTGCCTCTATCGCGTGAATGGGAGGAGGGTTGGTGGACCTTCACGACGGCGGCTTCGCCGGCCGGACCGTCGCCCAACGCGGTGTCACCGTCGCCCTGCGGCACACGGCATCCGGGTCCTCGGGAGGACCGGATCGCCGAGGCGTCAGCGGCGTACGCCGATGCCCACGATCGAGTCCGCGTTCAGCACCGTGACGCCGCGTTCGAGGCTCAGCGTCTCGAACCGGGCACGTGACCGCCGCAGCGCGGGCTCGTCCAGACCGTCCAGGAGCCTGCGGCCCGCGGAGCCGCTCATCAGGTCCCACGCCAGGTCCGCGTCGACCGGCACCCGCCTGGTGATCTCGTGTGCGGACACCTCGGCCAGGCCGAGGGACTCCAGCCAGGAGCGCACCTTCTCGGCGGTGTTGACGCGCTGGGCGGGAGTGGTGGCGCTCAACGGCTTCGGCGGTTCGGGCAGTTCCGGCTTCACCGCCTCCACCATGATCTCCGGGATCGGCTGGATCGCATGCTCCGACCAGGTCGTCACCGCCAGCCGCCCGCCAGGGCGGAGCAGCCCGGCCAGCCGGGCGGTGTCGCGGTCCATATCGGGCAGGAAGAACACGCCGTAACAGCACTGCACCACGTCATACGGGCCGTCTGCCCACGCGGTCACGTCGGCCTGGGAGAAGCGGATCCGGGTCAGGCCGCGCGCGGCGGCGTTCGCCCGGCCCTGCTCCAGCAGCCCGAGGGAGAGGTCCACGGCGTCCACGTGACCCGTCGGGCCCACCGCCACCGCGGCGGGCAGGGCCGAGCCGCCCGCACCGCAGCAGGCGTCCAGCACCCGGTCGCCCGGTCGCGGCGCGGCCAACTCCACGGTTGCCGTGCCCAACGGCTCCCAGAGCAGCGGCGACCACCGCTCGAATCCCGCGCGCCCTGCGGTGAACAGCTCCCCAAGACTCATGACGCCAGCCTACCTGAGAACCGTTTTCACCTAGTGTGCGAAGTGGCGAGTCCCGGTGAGGTACAGGGTGGCACCCGCGGCCTCGGCCGCGGCGATCACCTTGGCGTCGCCGACCGAGCCGCCGGGCTGCACGACGGCGCGGACACCCGCCTCCAGCAGCACCTCCAGACCGTCTGGGAACGGGAAGAACGCATCCGAGGCCGCCACCGCGCCCTTGGCCCGCTCACCCGCCCTGGTCACGGCGAGGCGGGACGCGTCAACCCGGTTGACCTGGCCCATGCCGACGCCGACCGTGGCACCGCCCGCGGCGAGCAGGATGGCGTTGGACTTCACCGCTCGGCAGGCCCGCCAGGCGAACGCCAGGTCGGACAGGGTCTGCTCGTCGGCGGGCTCACCACAGGCCAGCGTCCAGTTGACCGGGTCGTCGCCCGCCGCGTCGATGGCGTCCGCAGTCTGCACAAGCAGGCCGCCGGACACCGCGCGCAGCTCCAAGCCACCGCGGCGGGGCGGCTGGGCCCGCAGGATGCGGATGTTCTTCTTGCGGGACAACACGTCCACCGCGCCGTCGGCGAACGAGGGGGCCACGACGACCTCGGTGAAGATCTCCGCGACCTGCTCGGCCATCGGCACCGTGACCTCGCGGTTGACCGCGATCACGCCGCCGAACGCGCTCACCGGGTCACAGGCGTGCGCCCTGGCGTGGGCGTCCGCGATCGCGTCCGGCCCCTCCACCGCGGACACCGCGATGCCGCAGGGGTTGGCGTGCTTGATGATCGCCACACAGGGCAGCTCGTGGTCGTGGGCGGCGCGCCAAGCGGCGTCGGCGTCCACGTAGTTGTTGTACGACATCTCCTTGCCGTGCAACTGCTGGGCCACGGCCAAACCGGGCGCGGTGTCGCCCGCGGTGTAGAGGGCGGCGCGCTGGTGCGGGTTCTCGCCGTAGCGCAGCACGCTTTTGCGCTGCCAGCTCGCACCGACCCAGCCGGGAAAGCCCGAGCCCTCGTCATCGCCTGCCAGCGCGCTGCCCATCCAGGAGGCCACCGCGATGTCGTAGGAGGCGGTGTGCCGGAACGCGGCCACCGCGAGCGCCTGCCGGTCGGCGAGGGTGAAACCGCCGTCGCGCACCTGGGCCAGCGCCCAGTCATAGCGGGCGGGGTCCACGACCACCGCGACGTTGGCGTGGTTCTTGGCGGCGGCGCGCACCATCGCCGGCCCGCCGATGTCGATCTGCTCCACGCAGTCCTCGGGCGCGGCGCCGGAGGCCACGGTCTGGGCGAACGGGTAGAGGTTGACCACCAGCAGGTCGAAGGGCTCCACCGCGAGGTCGCGCAGCTGCTCGGCGTGGCCTGCCCGGCGGACGTCGGCGAGCAGCCCAGCGTGCACCCCGGGGTGCAGGGTCTTGACCCTGCCGTCGAGGCACTCCGGGAAGCCCGTGACCTGCTCCACCGGCGTGACCGGGATGCCCGCCTCGGCGATGGCCGCGGCGGTGCCGCCGGTGGAGACGATCTCCACCCCCGCCTCCCGCAGGCCCCTGGCCAGCTCGATGAGACCCGCCTTGTCCGAGACGCCGATCAACGCGCGTCGCACCGGCTTCCGGCCACCGACAGCCTCCTCGCCGACCGGGGTGGAAATCGACTGCGTCACGGAATGCTCACCTTTCGTCCGGTCACCGTGCAGCCCGTGCGGACCAGCTCGGCGATGACGGCGACCAGCAGCCGCCGCTCTGAGGTCTTGATGCGTTCGTGCAGGCTGTCGGCGGTGTCATCGGGCAGCACCGGCACGGCCTCCTGCACCAGGATCGGGCCGGTGTCCACACCGGAGTCCACCAGGTGCACCGTGCAGCCGGTGACCTTCACCCCGTAGGCCAGCGCCTCCGGCACCGCGTGGGCACCGGGGAAGGACGGCAGCAGCGCGGGGTGGGTGTTGAGCACCCGGCCGCCGAAGCGCTCCAGGAACAGCGGACCGAGGATCTTCATGAAGCCCGCGGACACCACCAGGTCGGGCTCGTGCTCGGCGCAGGCCTTGGTCAGCGCGGCATCCCAGCCCGCCCGGTCCGGGTGGTCCTTGCGGCGCTGCACGAAGGTCGGCACCCCCGCCCGCTGGGCGCGGGCCAAGCCCTCGATGCCGTCCCGGTCTGCGCCGACGGCGACGACGGTCGCCGGATACGCGGGGTCCGCGGTCTCGTCGAGCAGGGCTTGCAGCAGGGTGCCGGAACCGGAAACCAGAACGACCAGCCGGGCCGGGTTGGACAGGACCAGAGGTACGCCCCGCTCGCTCAGCACCGGCGGCCCGCCGGCGGGTCGAACATCATCGTCGGATCTCCCGGGATCACCATGTGCTGCGGTCAGCCCAGCGTAAGCGGTGGGTGAACGATCTCGGCGGGCAGGTCAGTCCCGATCGGTTGCCACCTGTTCGTCCGCTGTTTCCCCGTCCCGCTGGGCGGGCACCTCATCGGTTTCGTCCTCCGCATCGGCCGTTTCCTCGGCCTCAGCAGGGAACTCCGCCACCTCGTCGTCGTCCAGGATGGACGGCAGCACCACCGGAACGCGGGTGCCCGTGAACCAGGCGACCAGCCCGCCGGGGATGGCGACCCAGCAGAACAGCGCCAGCGTGAGCACCCCCGTGGGCAATGTCACCGGATCGAAGCGCCCGCCGCCGAAGCGGCCGCCGCCCAACGCGGCCAGCAGGAACGCCACCACGCCGACGAAACCCGCCGCGGTCGCCACCGCGCGAAGCCGAAGCTGCGGCTCGGCGTGGGCGTGCCGACAGACCCAGCCCACCAGCGCGCCGACCGCAGCGGGCAGCAGCAACACCACCGGCCACCAGACGGCGTTCGTCTCGGGCAGCGCGGCCAGCAGCGGCACCGCGGGCACCGGGGCGCCGGTCATGCCCAGCGGGTTGAGCACCAGCCCGCCCAGCGACAGGCCGGGGCCCGCGGCGAAGGCCAGCCCGGCGACCACGGCGTTGGGCAGGTACGCCACCGACAGCAGCGTCAACCCGATGAGGCCGCCGGGGTCACCGCCCTCCAGCGCGAACAGCTCCTCGGCCCTGGACAGCGACAGCAGCAGCCCCGCGCTCGTCACCGCCGCGCCCACCGCCAGCAGCGCGAACACCGCGAGCAGCCCGGCGGCGATACCGTGCCGCACGACCGCGTCCACCCGGTCGTCGATGGCCGCCAGCAGACCGCAGCGGTGGAACACCCCGCCCAAGGCGGCGGCCCCGGCCAGCAGGGCGCAGCCCAGGAACGCGGCCAGCGGGGCTGCCGACACGGTGTCGTTGCTCAACAGGAACGCGGCCACGGCACCGAAGACACCGTGCACGAGCGCGAAGGACGCGGCGATCAGCCTGGCGTGCTCCGCCGTGCGCAGCCCGAGCCTGCGGGCGGTGGACAGGGCCCAGCGGGCGGTCAGCAGGCAGACCAGCAGCGTCGGCAGCAGCGGCAGGAAACCCAGCGGCGCGTCCCGGATGACCAGCGGGACCTGGTGCAGGCCAAGCCAGCAGGCGGCGGCCGCGCGCAGCAGCGTTTCCGGGGCGGGTCTGGCGCCCGCGAGGTGGGTGAACAACGCCACGATGCCGGTCAGCGCGCCGTAGGCGACAAGCACCGGCAGGCCCGCCGCCGCGGGCAGCAGCAGCGGCAGCCGCCGCAGCGCGAGGTCCGGCGGCGCAGCGCCCATGGTCGGAGGTGCCAAGGCCGTCATCCGGCCACCTTCGCACCCGCGTTAGGCCAAATGGACCAGCCACGCCGCCGGTGGGGAACGACTCCCCGAAGGTGCTAGTAGCCCGAAGGCGGTGTGCCCGGCTGGCCGTACTGGCCCTGCTGACCGGGCGGGGGCTGCTGGCCGGGGTTCTGCGGCGGCGGGAAGTCCTGGGCCTGCGTCCCCGGCTGCGGGTAACGCATGGTCGGCGCCGCGCCGGGGTCCTGGTACTGGCCCTGCGGCGGGAACTGCCCGCCCGCGGGCGGCCACGGCCCGGGGGCGCCGCGGTAGGGGGCGGGCTTGCGCTGCGGCGGCTTGAGCACGCCCAGCCGCATCAGCAGGCCCGCGACCAGCGCGCCGGTCTGCAGCAGACCGGCGACGAAGATGACCACCACGACGCCGCCGACGTTGGAGTCGGTGATCACGAAGTGCAGCAGGCCCAGCGTGCCCAACGCCGAGGTCACGATCGCGGCGTGGCCGAGGTCGGGGCCCCTGGGGATCAGGCCCAGGCCCAGCAGCAGACCCGTCAGCAGCAGCATCGGACTGGTCAGGACGTGGTCGGAGAACACGGTGGCCGCGTCGTCGAAGAACGAGATGAGGTACACGACCAGAGCGAGGCCGACGGCGACCAGGGTGAGGATCTTGCCGAAGTCGAGTTCGGTTCTGGCCGAACCTGGCCGGATCGGCCCTGAGGGCGGCTGATGGGGGTTGCCCGGCGCACCGAACGGGGCTGACATCGCTGCTGGTCTCCTCGGGAGGCGACGGATCTGACGGCGGCGGATACCACCGATACGGGTGACGCGGACACTAGCGTCCCACCTTCGCCGACGCTCGCCGAGGGCGCGCCAACCCCGACCTATGGCCTAGTGCGTTCGGCGGTTCGCAGCCGTCCCGGCGCCGGCTACCGTCGAAGGTCCTGCACAGCGCTTTCCCCCGAAATCCAGAGGAACCCAGAGGATGAGACGGCACCCCCTGCTTGCCGTGTTCACCGCGATGGCCGCCACGGTGGCCTTCGCCGGGAACGGTATCGCGCAGGCCCAGCCCCCGACCGCGACCATCGACTGGAAGCCCTGCGCCGACCAGCCCAAGGCCGACTGCGCCACCATCGCCGTGCCGGTGGACTGGAACGCCCCCGACGGCACCACAGTCGACCTCGCGCTGGCCCGGTTCAAGGCGACCGACCCCGCCAAGCGGATCGGCTCGCTGGTGATCAACCCCGGCGGACCCGGCGGCTCCGGGGTGTCGGTGGCGAAGTCCGCCGACGGCGTGTACTCGCCAGCCCTGCTGGAGCGCTTCGACATCGTGGGTTTCGACCCGCGCGGAGTCGGAGCCAGCAAGGCGGTGCGCTGCGACGAGGACGTGCTGACCAAACCCCACCCGCGCAATCCCCAGAACGCCGCGGAGTACGACGCGCTGCGCGCCTACAACAACGACGTCGGCGAAAACTGCCGCACGCACGCCGGTGAGCTGATCAAGCACGTCGACACGATCAGCGTGGCGCACGACATCGACGCGATCCGCCGCGGCCTCGGCGAGGAGAAGATCAGCTACTTCGGGGTCTCCTACGGAACGCTGATGGGCCAGCAGTACGCCGAGCGCTACGGCCGCAACCTGCGGGCGGTGGTGCTGGACGGCAACATGGACCACAGCCTCACGGGCGCCAAGGCGTTCCTGGACACCGAGACGGTGGGCCTGGAGGAGATCTTCGAGAAGTTCGTCTCCTGGTGCGATCTCACCGAGACCTGCGCGCTGTACGGCAAGGACACCCGCAAGAGCTTCGACCACCTGATGGCCAAGGCCGCCGAGGGCAAGGTCACCAACCCGCAGCGCCCGACGCAGAAGATCACCCCCGAGTCGCTGGTGAGCTCACTGCACAGCGCCTCCTACGACGCGCAGAGTTGGCCATCGCTGGCCAAGTACTACGCGGGCCTCGCGGTCGGCGACACCCCGCTGGCGCTGGCAGGCCTGCTCGAACTCCAGCTGCGATTCCCGGCCAGGACGCTGCCCAATGCCTTCCAGTCGGTGCTCTGCCTGGACTGGAACCTGCCGATACCCACCTATGACGAACTGGCCGCGCACCGCAAGGCGGCGGCGGAACTCGCGCCGCACACCAAGGTGAACCCGCTGGGCTGGTCCGCGGTGACCGCCTGCCAGGGCTGGCCGGAGAAGCCGAACAACCCGCACGGACCGCTGAAGATCACCGACGCGCCACCGATCCTGTTCAGCAGCAGCCGCTACGACCCGGCGACAGTGTCGGAGTGGAGCGAGACCGCGCACTCCCAGGTGCCCAACTCCGAACTGCTGCGGTATGAGGGCGTCGGCCACGGCACCTACTGGCTGAGCCCCTGCGCGCAGCAGGAGATCGAGAAGTACCTGTTCGAGGTGAAGCTGCCGAAACCGCACACGCACTGCCCCGGCGTGTGGCCCACCGGCGCGAAGACGCCGACCCGGCCGTACCCGCTGCCGGTGGGCGGCTTCAGCCGATAACGAGAAACCCGTGAGCGGCAACCAACGCCGCTCACGGGTTTTCCACAGCTGAAGCGTCAGCCCAAGTTCTGCATGATCTCTCGCATCAGGGCAGCGGTCTCCGACGGCGTCTTGCCGACCTTCACGCCCGCGGCCTCCAGGGCCTCCTTCTTGGCGGCCGCGGTGCCCGAGGAACCGGACACGATGGCGCCCGCGTGGCCCATGGTCTTGCCCTCCGGCGCGGTGAAGCCCGCGACGTAGCCCACCACCGGCTTGGTGATGTTCTCCTGGATGTAGGCCGCGGCCCGCTCTTCGGCGTCGCCGCCGATCTCGCCGATCATCACGATCGCCGCGGTCTCCGGGTCGTCCTGGAACGCCTGGAGGCAGTCGATGTGGGTGGTGCCGATGATCGGGTCGCCGCCGATGCCGACCGCGGTGGAGAAGCCGAAGTCCCGCAGCTCGTACATCATCTGGTAGGTCAGCGTGCCCGACTTGGACACCAGGCCGATCTTGCCCGCGCCGGTGATATCGGCCGGGATGATGCCCGCGTTGGACGCGCCGGGGCTGATCACGCCGGGACAGTTGGGGCCGATGATCCGGGTCTTGTTGCCGGTGGCCACGGCGTGCGCCCAGAAGTAGGCGCTGTCGTGCACCGGGATGCCCTCGGTGATCACCACGGCAAGCTCGATGCCCGAGTCGATGGCCTCGATGACGGCGTCCTTGGCGAACTTCGGCGGCACGAAGATCACGGTGACGTTGGCGCCGGTGCTCTCGATGGCCTCCGAGACGCTGGCGAACACCGGCAGCACGGTGCCGTCGAAGTCGACCTTCTCACCGGCCTTGCGGGGGTTCACGCCGCCGACGATGTTGGTGCCCGAGGCCAGCATCCGCTTGGTGTGCTTGGTGCCCTCGGAGCCGGTCATGCCCTGGACGATGACCTTGCTGTTGTTGTTCAGGAAGATGGCCATGCCTCACGCCCCTGCGCTTGCAAGCTCAGCGGCCTTGTCGGCCGCGTTGTCCATGGTGTCCACCACGGTAACCAGCGGGTGGTTGGCCGCGGCGAGAATCCGCCTGCCCTCGTCGACGTTGTTGCCGTCCAGCCGCACGACCAGCGGCTTGGCCGCCTCGTCGCCGAGGATCTCCAGCGCCTTGACGATGCCGTTAGCCACCGCGTCACAGGCGGTGATGCCACCGAAGACGTTGACGAACACCGACTTCACGTCGGGGTCGTGCAGGATGATGTCCAGACCGTTGGCCATCACCTCGGCGGAGGCGCCGCCGCCGATGTCGAGGAAGTTGGCGGGCTTGACGCCGCCGTGCTTCTCACCCGCGTAGGCCACCACGTCCAGCGTGGACATGACCAGACCCGCGCCGTTGCCGATGATGCCGACCTGGCCATCGAGCTTGACGTAGTTGAGGTCCTTCTCCTTGGCCTTGGCCTCGAGCGGGTCCTCGGCGTCCTTGTCCACGAACTGCGCGTGCTCGGGGTGGCGGAAGGAGGCGTTCTCGTCCAGCGTGACCTTGCCGTCCAGCGCGACGATCTTGTCCTGCGGGTCGCGCACCAGCGGGTTGACCTCGACCAGGGTGGCGTCCTCTGCCACGAAGGTCGCCCACAGCTTCACGATGACGTCGACCACGTCGTCGATGACCTCGGCGGGGAAGTTGCCCGCCTCGGCGATCTCCCTGGCCTTGGCCGCGTCGACGCCCTTGATCGCGTCGATCGGGAGCTTGGCCAGCGCCTCCGGCCGCTCGACGGCCAGCTGCTCGATGTCCATGCCGCCCTCGGCCGAGGCCATCGCCAGGAAGGTCCGGTTGGCGCGGTCGAGCAGGAAGGAGACGTAGTACTCCTCGGCGATGTCCGAGGCGGGGGTCACCAGCACCCTGCGGGTGATGTGCCCCTTGATGTCCAGCCCGAGAATGGCCTCGGCCTTGGTCTCGGTCTCCTCCGGGGAGTCGGCGAGCTTCACGCCGCCCGCCTTGCCCCGCCCACCGGTCTTGACCTGAGCCTTCACGACCACGGTCTGGCCGAGTCGCTCGGCGATCTCCCGAGCCTCGGCGGGGGTGGTTGCCACATCGCCCGGCAGCACCGGGACATCGTGGGCGGCGAAAAGATCCTTCGCCTGGTACTCGTACAGGTCCACTGCGAGTCTCCATCTGAATGGGCGGCCCGGTGGTCCCGTGAGAAGGGTCGAGCTCCGCCCTACGTATACGACGTCGGTCAGACGAGCCCAGACCATATCGACCTGCGTGGACACGGGGCACGTCGCCCGTGGTGAGCTCCCTCTCACTGCGGGCTGCACCACAAAGCTCAGTCCTCGGCACCACCGACGTTGGCGCGGACCCAGTCCACGATCTCGGTGGTGGTGGCGCCCGGGGTGAAAACCTTGTTGACGCCCAGTTCGGCGAGCTTCGGGATGTCGTCGTCCGGGATGATCCCGCCGCCGAAGACCACGACGTCCTCGGCGTCCTTCTCCCTGAGCAGCTCGACCACCTTGGTGAACAGCGTCATATGGGCGCCGGAGAGCACCGACAGCCCGACGGCGTCGGCGTCCTCCTGCAGCACGGTCTCCACGACCTGCTCCGGCGACTGGTGCAGGCCGGTGTAGATGACCTCCATGCCCGCGTCGCGCAGAGCCCTGGCAACGACCTTGGCGCCACGGTCGTGGCCGTCCAGGCCAGGTTTGGCCACAACAACGCGGATCCGCCCGCTCATGCGCGTTCCCCTTTGAACTCCGGCTGTTTGTCGGTAGTCCGGAACACTAGCCGAGCCGCTCCCGCGAACCGGTCAAGGCGAGGACGATCCCCACCGCCAGCACCAGAATGCAGGCGAGGCCGATCCAGGCGCCGGTCGCGGCGCTGACGGCGAAGCCGTCCAGCGCGGCCAGTGGCAGCTCGGCCAGCCGCACGCCCACCACGCAGGCGGCGCCAGCGAGCAGCGCGGCGGCCCGCCGGGGGCGGCTCAGCGGCGCCAGCAGGCTCGCCAGCAGCACCGCGATCATGGCGAAGAACAGTCCCCAGGACGCGATGCGGAAGCCGTCGATCAGCCCGGTGGAGGCGTAGCCGACGGCGTTGCGGTCGCCGGTGTGGAGCACGGGCAGCGCGAATACGCCGATCGCGAGCAGCGAGGCGAGCAGGGCGGGACCGGCCAGCCGCCGGTCGGTGTCGAGGTCGGTCAGGTCCACGTCGTCGCGTTCGACGCCGCCCGCGAGCGCGGCCAGCACCCCGCCCGTCACCGCCGCCACCGCGGCCAGGCCCGCCAGGTAGGTGCCGAGGCCGAAGTCGGCGGCGAGGACGTCGGCGGGCTGGAGGATGCCCAGTTGCAGGGGGTTGAAGGCGGTGTCCAGCGCGGAGGCAGCGGCCAGCAGCGCGGTCACCCAGCCCACCGCCACCATCGGGCGCACGGCCGCGGACAGCCTGCGCACCAGCATGGCGGCGCCGAGCACGGCCAGCAGCAACCCGGCGGGCAGCAGCAGGTGGTCGGGGGCCGACAGGCCAGCCGAGGGCCGCACTCCCGGCGGCACCGACAGCACCGGCGTGATCAACGCGGCCAGCGCGGCGGCGCCGGCCACCAGGCAGGCGATGCCCGCGGCGGACTGCAGCTTCCACTGCTCCGGCAGACGGGGCTCGTCCGTCGGGTCCTCGACCCGGTCGAGCCTGCCCGCGCCGAGCGCCACCACGACCAGGCAGGCGGCGGCGCCGAGGGCAAGCCACGGTCCGACTTTGACATGCAGTTGGTCGTCGACCAGGGCGGCGGCCAACGGGGACACCGCCACCGCGGTGATCGCGGCGGCGAGGCCGAACAACGCACCGCCGACGGCGACGTGGTCGCCGAGGCCGATGGAGATGGTGGCCGCGATCGGCAGCGCCACCACCACGAGCAACCCCCCGACCAGCACCCAGGGCGGCGCGTCCACCAGCAGTCTGGGCAGCAGGTAAGGGTTGTCGGAGCGCAGCGGCGTCGCGGCGATGCCCAGCGCGGCGATCACCGACAGCAGCAGCACCAGGCCGAGCAGTTGGGAGTGCATCGGTGACGGCCTGCCTGGCCCGTAGGCGGCGACGCTGGACGGGTCGGTCTTGCGGGGCGCGGCGGAGCCCGCCAGGTAGCGGGCGGCGGGCAGCCCGGCCAGCAGGGTGGCCAGGTGCGAGGCGAACAGCAGGTAGGCGCCCGCGGCGGGGCTCGGGTCGACCAGCGTGTCGGGGGCGAGCAGCTCCGGGCGGGCGACCAGGCCCGCGCCCGCGATCAGCTGCACATCGGCGATGGCGCGGCCGACCGCGAGCATCGCGGGTGCCAGCAGCACCGCCGCCGCGCCCCGGGGGCGCCCGGTCCTCACCAACAGCAGCGCGGCCACCGGGGGCACCGCGGCGAGCAGGAGCAGCAGCGGCCAGGACAGGAACGCCGGTCGCACATCGGGTGACACCACGCCGACCACGGGTGCGAGTCCGAACAACACCGCGCCGACGGCCGCCAAGGCGATCGGCGTGCCGAGGCCGAGCGCGGGCCTGCCTGGCGAGGCCTCCGGCGTTGCCAGGTCGGACCCGTCTCGGCGTTCCCGCCCCGGCCTCTCGGCCTTGCCGTGCGGCCGGGGCGAGCGCTCTGCTGCGGGACCGGGCGGCACGTTCACTGCAGGGACGCTATCAACCGGAGTGGATCAGCACAGCTCGGTTGTGCACCGGGTTGCCAAAAACTTCCGACCTCGCGCGGGGTGCCGGGCGGAATGCAGGGTTGGACCGCGTCGTTACGGGGTATGTGAGGGGAAGAGCACCCCCGACCGGGAGAAATCCGAGGGCGCGAGCAACCTCCACGGGGAAGGCGCGTCTGAATGGTCGGGGAGTGCGGATGAGGTCGCAGCGGCTACTGCCCAGCCGCTTGACCTGAGGAAACGGCCGTCTGTCGGGGACCGGCCCGCTTCGTGCCGGGTGAGCACGACCGCGTAACGATGCGGTCGCGGGGGCTCACCCGGCTACCCGTTTGCTTGCGGATCACTCATGTGGATAGGACCCAAATGGGTGTTGCGTGACCCCGGACACACCGCTCCAGGCGTGCAGGTGTGTCCCGGATAACACAGAGCGTGAAAAATGCCGCTCATTAGCAACAACTTGACACCCTTTCAGGCGACCCCACTCACTGGGGTTTGCTTCGGACGCTCTCTCTTGGTTATCGTCCAGCGGTCCGTTGTCACGGTCTGGTCACAAAGGACGAGTGGGTTGACCCCCGATCAACCCAGCCGAGATCCCCCGCTCGGTTTCCGATCAGGCCGCCCCGAAGACGGAAGGGCAGGCTTTGTCTCGACACCGCTCCCCCGGCGGCCGAGAACCTAGTCCCAGTCTCGTAACGGAGGCGCTGCAGCGCGCCGGTGACCGCCCCAGTGGCGCCCACCGGCTCCCGCCGCCGCCCTCGGCGTTGCGTGGCCGGGTCATGGTCGCGGCTGTAGCTGCCGGCGCATTTGTGGCTGCTGGTCAAACCATGCAGTCGTTGGACACCGAGAACCCCGGCGATGTCACCCGGCTCGCCGCGAGCGGTGAAGCTGTCGCCGCCATGGGCGTCGGCGGCTCAGGCCCCGCCCCCGCAGTTCTTCCGCTGGCCAAGAACGCGGACCCCGCCCTGGAGGCGGAGAAGATCGCGATGGCGGAGCGGTTGGCCAAGGAACGCGCTGCCCGTGAGGCAGAGGCCCGGCGACCGCTGTTCGTCCGGCCCGCCGATGGCACCTTCACCTCCGGATTCGGTATCCGCTGGGGCGCGAACCACTACGGCATCGACATCGCGAACCGGATCGGCACGCCGATCCGCGCGGTCACCGACGGCACGATCATCGAGGCCGGACCGGCCTCCGGCTTCGGGCTCTGGGTTCGGATGCAGCACAAGGACGGCAGCATCAGCGTCTACGGCCACGTCGATCGCATCCTGGTCCGCGAGGGCCAGAAGGTGAAGGCGGGCGACCAGATCGCCACGATGGGCAACCGCGGTTTCTCCACCGGGCCGCACCTGCACTTCGAGATCTGGACCGAAGGTGGGCAGAAGATCAACCCGCTGGCCTGGCTGTCGGCTCGCGGGATCCGCCTCTAGCGGTCCCCCGTGGTAACGAAAGGGCAGTCCTTGGCTCCGCACCGTTCCCCAAGCCGGGAGAGCGACACCGGTTACGTCACCGCCGCGATGCGCGAGCGGACCGGCGGCGCGCATCGGCTTCCGCCGCCACCGCCCGCCTTGCGCGGTCGGGTCGTCGTCGCCGCCGTGGCGGCGGGCGCCTTCGTGGCCGCAGGCCAGACGATGGAACCGTTCACCGAGTCGACCGACGTCAACCGACTCGCCTCCGACACCGACGCGTTGGCCGCGATGGGGGTCGGCGGCACCGATGCCGCACCCGAGGTGCTGCCGCTGACCCGCAGCAGCGACCCGGCCGCCGAGGCCAAGAAGCTGGCGATGGCAGCCAAGCTGGCCAAGGACCGGACGGAGCGCGAGGAAGAGGCCAAGCGGCCCAAGTTCGTCCGCCCCGCGGCGGGCACCTTCACCTCCGGCTTCGGCTTCCGCTGGGGAGTGCTGCACTACGGCATCGACATCGCCAACCGGATCGGCACCCCGATCTACTCGGTCACCGACGGCACCGTCATCGAGTCCGGACCGGCCAGCGGCTTCGGCCTGTGGGTGCGGGTCCAGCACGAGGACGGCAGCATCAGCGTCTACGGGCACATCGACCGCAGCCTGGTCCGCGAGGGCCAGAAGGTGAAGGCGGGCCAGCAGATCGCCACCATGGGCAACCGCGGCCAGTCCACCGGACCGCACCTGCACTTCGAGATCTGGACCGACGGCGGCAACAAGCTCAACCCGCTGGCCTGGCTGTCCGCCCGCGGCGTGCGGCTGTAGGGTCACCGCGCCGCGCCGGGGTCGCTCGCGACGAAGTAGGCCACGGCCGTCCGCCACACCCCGCACAGCGAGGGCGGATGGCCGCCCGCGGCGCAGCATCGACGGCTGCCAGGGTGGCGCAGCCGCAGCACGGCCCGCCACGCGGCGGCCAGCCGCAGTGTCTCCGCGCCGACCGTGCCCCAAGCGGCTCTCCCTTCCGTGGCGGCTCGCACCAGTGCCTCGACGGAGTCCAGATAGCCGGTGAGGTGCTCCCGGAGCTTCCGCAGCAGCAGTTCTTCCACGTCGATACCCCCTCGTTCGCCATTGAAACGGAAGGCACCGACAAAACGGCCGCTACTTGGCCCTTCGGATGAAGTCCAGGACGGGGAAGGCGAACAGCGCCATCCTCACGGTGTCATCAGGCCTCCCCAAACCGGTGACAGCGCAGTGTCGAGTCGCCGCGCGCCAATCGGACAATCGTCACGCCTTGATCAGGTGCGTCGGCGGTCGTTCACCCGAACGGGCAGTACGAAACGTGCCAGTGAGATGACCCTGCGTGCCTATTCGTGACGAAAGGGCAATATGGTCTGCCGCGTGGGGACGAGGGGACAGCTGCGGATCACCGAGTCGCTGGCGGATGCCGACCGGTTGGGCCGCGACGTCACCGAGTGGCTTTCCACGGCGGCGGCCACCGGAGCACTCGGGCAGCACCACACCTCGTTGGCCACCCTCCGGGAGGTGATCATGCCCGCCTTGCACGAGGTCCGCGGTGTGCTCACCGCCCTGCCCGCGGAGACCTCCAGCGGTCGGGTCTACGACGAGTGCAGGCTCGCCGACCGCCGCATCGCGCTGCTGCGCAGGCTGTGGCGCTGGTACGCCGACCGGTTCGACCAGCGCCGGGACGCCGCGCTGCGGCCGGTGTTGGCCGCGGCGGACGAGGTGGTGTGGAGTTGCTGGGCGCCGATGTGGCGGGCCGCCGCCGCGGGCACCCCGACACCCGCTCCGCTGCCCTACGTGGACAGTCGCTTCACCGCGACCGCGACGGCCAGGGTGGACCCGCCGATGGACCTGCGGGCGCCCGGTGACGAGGTGCTCGCCAAGGCGGTGGCGGCCCTGCCCATTCCGGTGATCGGCCTGCCCGCCGGGGTGGTGCTGCGGCCCTGGTGGCTGGTGCTGCTGGCTCACGAGACCGGCCACCACCTCCAGTACGACCTTGATTCCGGGCTGGTGGAGCAGCTTCGCTCGCTGTTGCACAACAACGCGATGCGGGCGGGCGCCGACCGGCGGGAGTGCATGTCCTGGGCGGCGTGGAACCAGGAGCTGTTCGCCGATGCCTTCTCCGCGGTGACCGTCGGCGCGGCAGCGCTGTGGGCGGTGGACGAACTGGAGCACACCGAGGGCGACGGGCGGTGGGAGTCCCGGGCGCCGACCTATCCGCCGCCTGCGGTGCGGGTCGCGGTGCTCTCTGAGGTGTTGGCGCAGTTGGGGATCGCGGTGGCAGATCGGCCGACCGCGCCGGACCGGGGGCGCGGCCTGGTGGACAGGGCGCCCGTCATCGCGGCGACGCTGCTGTCGTGCAGGCTGGGCGACTCGCTGCTGTCCGCGATCGGGGCGCAGACCCTGCGGTGGCAGCAGTCGGCCTACCGCTGGCGCAACGACCTGCTCGGCGCCCCGGAGCCGAAACCGGTGCCCGCGCCGGATGCCGCGCGGCTCTGCGTCGCGGGCGGTGTGGCGGCCCACCTGGATGTGGCGGCGGGCCGGGCCGACGGCGACCGGCTGGCGGAGCGGCTGCTGGCGGTGCTCCCGCACTGCCGCGTCGACGGTGTCCGCGCGACCCGACCCACGCCCGTGACGGTCGAGTCGGCCGCGCACACCGTGGTCGAGGCGTTGTTTTCCGCGGAGCTCGGATGATCTTCACGATGTGGTTGAGCCCTCGGGAGGCGCCGACGCGGCATTGGCGGGTGAGCGTGAGCTCCGGTACGGAACAGCGCTGGGACCGGGGGCCGGTCGAGATGGTCACCGACCAGGCCGGCAGGCGCTGGCCCTCGAGTGAGGCGATCACCGCCGACGACCTGTACCGCCTCGCGGCGAGAATCACCGCGCGCAGCGCGACGCTGGAGGACGCTTCGGCGTACGGTCGGGCGCTGTTCGATGCCTTCCTGGGCAAGGACATCTGGGAGAAGATGCTGGACGCGGCCACGAGCGCGGAAGCGCCGCTGGTGGAACTGCGGCTGCACCATTCGACGGGGGACCTCGACCTGCACCGCATCGTCTGGGAGCTGCTGCACGACGGTGAGGAGTTCCTCGCGTTGCGCCGGGACCTGCCGGTCGTGTTCACCCGCGTGGTGTACGGCAACGCATTGCAGCCGGCCACCATCCAGGGCGTGCCGAAGGTGCTGTTCGCGGTCGGCGCCGAGCCGACAGATCCGCGAATCCGCGCGGGCATGGAGTTCATGGGTGTTCTTCGCGGCTTGGAGCGCGACGGCGGCTCGATCCGGCCCAAGGTGCTGCCGTTCGCCAGCATCGAGCAACTCGGCGTCGCCTGCCGGGAGTTCCGGCCCGACATCGTCACGGTCATCGCGCACGGCCGGTGGGATGACCACCAACGCCAAGGCGTGGTGGAAATGCGTTCCGAGGCTGGTGCGCAAGCCACCGAGGAGATCACCGCCGAGCGGCTTCTCGACGCCCTGGGCCCAAGCGATTCGCTACCCGGGATGGTGGTGCTCAGCGCCTGCGAGACCGGTTACGCGGGCGGCCATGGACACAGCCAGGCAGCCGCTCCGCTGGCCACGCAACTGGTCGCCGGCGGAGTCCCGATCGTCGTCGCGATGGCGGGAGACGTCAGCGATACCGCCTGCCGGGTGTTCACCAGGGCGGTCGCGGACGCCATCGGCGGCGGTCGGCCGCTGACCAGCGCGGTGGCCGTGGGCAGGCGCGCGGCGTTTCTCGCGGGAGGTCAGTCCTGCGACACCATCGACTGGGCGCTGCCCGCATTGTTCACGGGGGTCCGGGTCGACCCGGCGGTGACTCTGGTGAACGGCGCCGCCGCGGCGGGCATCCGCAACAACGTCAAGCTGCTGGACCTCTACCGTCCTCCGGTGTTCTGCGGGCGGCTGGAGTTCTTCCACCGGTTGGAGCGGCTGCTTGACCCGGAGGACACGCTGTCGGTGGTGGTGGCCTACGCCGAGCAGGCCGACACCCACCTCGGCGGCAGCAGGCTGCTGCGGGAACTCGGCGCCGCGGCCCTGCGCGCCGGGCACGTGCCGTGTTACAGCGGCTCGTTCAAGCCAAGCGACGACCCGCTCGGCGGCGGTGCGCCGAAAACGCTGCGTGCGTTGGCCTCGGAGGTCAACTACCGGATCGAGGACGTCCGGGAGGTACTCGGCCTGCCCGCGGGTCCGACCGAGGACATCGATTCACCGTGGGAACTGCGATCTCGGCTGCTGGGCCTCGCGGCGGACGCGAAGACCGTCCACCCGGAGACGTTCGCGCCGACTCCGATGCCGCTGCTGCTGCTCGACGATGTGCACCTCTACGACGAGGGGCTGCCCGAGCTGTTCACCTCGCTGCTGGGGCCGCTGGGCATCGGCAAGCGCAGCCCCAAAATCCCGGTGGTGCTGTTCGGGAAGGCCGCCGAAGCGAACGGAATGCTACTGCGCACCGCGAAGGAGCGGATGCACGGCAACGGCTGGTGCTCCTTCCTGCCCATCGAGCACTTCCGTGACCTGGCCGACCGCAACGGCACCGAGGAAGACCTGCTGGCCTACCAGTACTGGCTACTGCACCCCGAACCCGAACTCAACGGCCCCCAGCGGGTCCTGGCGCCCACCAGGATCGCGGGCAACCCGTGGGGCCGGGTCGCGCGGGCCATCATGCGCATCTCGCCATCGCTGTACGACCCCTCCGCCCTCCGCGCGCTGGAAGAGGCCGCGGTGGCGGAGCAATGGCTGACCGCCACCGATGATCTCGCGATCATGCAGGCTTACGGGGGGATGCGGTGAACTCCGACAACCTCGCCGAGGTGATCGCCACTGCGCGCGCAGCCCGTCCCGGCCTCCGTCCGGACTGGATCGACAGCGTCGGTGAGGAAGCCGCGCTCTGGCTTGCCCTGCCGCCATCGTGGACCGATCGCTCGGCGAAGGCGGTCGGCTTCCCCGCGCCGGGGCCGCTGCCGGAGCTCATCGACCGCGCGGTCTACGCCGGAATGGCGGAGAAGCGCCGCAGCCGCGGCAACACCACGGTGTTCTGGTCCCCGGCACACCTCCGGAGCGAACTGCTGGCCTCCTGTATCCAGCGCCGTGGCCATCTGTCGGTGCGGACCACGGCCACCGTGATCGCGGGCAGGCTGCTCAAGCTGAGCACCGAGCAGGTCGCCAGGTCGGTGACCGACTGGGCGAACTTCGTGCTGGACAACGACGCCCAGCCGGACGCGCAACAGCTGATCGACACGGTCCGCGACCTGGTCGCCGAGGACAACCTCACCAGGGCGATGGAGCTGCTCGACTCCGCGGAAACCCTCGCGCCGCTGGCGGGCCAGTATCTGACCCGCGGGATCGCCAGGGCCCGCCGACTGGTCCACCTCGGCTACCGCCGCAGGCAGGACGCCAGGTTCCTGGACCGGTTCGTGCTCCGCAGCGCGCAGTACGAGGCGATCGCCGAACTGGTGGACGTGGACTCGGAGCCGTGGGCGCTGCACCTGATCGGGGTCGGCGGTGTCGGCAAGACCATGCTGGTGCGCTATCTCTGCTCCGGCCAATTCGCGAAACGACTCGGCGTGAAGTCGCTGTCGCTGGCCAGGGTCGACTTCGACCACCTCAGCCCGGACTACCCGGTGCGCAGGCCGGTGCAGCTGCTGGTCGAACTCGCCGACGAACTGGCGCCGTACGCGACCACCAGCTCCGCGAACCGTGCTCTGGACGGCTTCCTGTCCATCGCGCAGAGCGTCCATTCCGCTGCGGCCGACGCGCGGGCAGGCGCCGAGTTGGCGCAGGACGATCCGCTGCTGCGGGAGGCCATCGACAGATTCGGGACTTTCCTGCGGCTGTTGCCGCAGCCGGTGCTGCTGATCTTGGACACCTGTGAGGAGCTCGCCAAGCTCCATCCGGCCACAGTGGACATCCCTGCCGTCGAACGGACCTTCCAATTGCTGGAACAGGTACACGAGGCGGCGCCGCAGACCAGGGTGCTGCTCGCGGGCAGGCGCCACCTCGCCGCCGGGGGCCACGGCTGGACGCTCGACCCGTCGGCCGCTCGCACGAGCCGGCGTATCCGCCCCTACCTGGCCAGGTTGGAGCTGCGCGGCTTCTCCCCCATGGAGGCCACGCTCTACCTGGAGCCGACGGGGATGCCGCGCGATCTCCGGGAAGCGGTGTTGGACCGTTCACCCGAGGCCGGGCGCGTCCTCGGCGATGCCTCGACCGACCTGCGGTACAACCCGTTCGACCTGGCCCTGTACCGCTCGTGGTGGGAGTCCGAGCCGGACCTCACCGCCGAACGGCTGGCCGAAGCGGGCGATGACGCCTACCTCCAGGCACGCATCGTGGAGCGTCTGCACGACCCGGCGCTGGAACGCCTGCTGCCAGCAGTGGCGTTGCTGGGCCGCTTCGACGCCGCCATGCTGGCGCCACTGATCGAACCGGCCGATGCGGTGCGCACCGTGATGGAGCGCCTCGCCGACCAGGAATGGGTGGAGGGCACCTACGACCCGGCGACCGGCAACCGAATCCTGCTGGTGGACGAACTGCTTCGGCCCCGGCTGCTCGCCTGGGCCGCCAAGCCCGAACGCGCGAATCTCCTGGACCGCGCCCGCGCCCGCCTGGCCGACCCACTGGCCGAACAGCTGCGCTCTCGTCCACTCGAGCACCTCACGTCGGACCACATCCTCGCCGCGCTTCGCCTCGCACCGCCCGCGAACAAGGTCGGCCTGTGGATGGACCTGATCCGGCGGGTGGCGGCCGAACAACGCTGGGACTGGGCGCGAAACGTGGTCGCCCGGGTGCGCGGCGCGCTCTCCGACGACACCGACGTCCCCCCGGAGCTTGACGCCGCCCTGCACTCCACCGCGATCCAACTGACCCAACGCGAAGCCCCACAACAGGATTACGCCGACGCCTGGGGATCGGTGTCCGACCGCATCGGCAACGTCCAGCCAGGCGGCAGGGGGGGTGGCCGGCCAGGCGGCATGGGGGGTGGCCGGCCAGGCGGCTCCGGGGCTGTCGAAGAACTCGCGCTTCAAGCCACGCTCGGCATCGCCGCCTCCCGAACCCGACCCGCGACCGCGGATGAGATCTTGGAACTCGGCGCCGCTATCAGCAATGCAAGCGGGAACCTGTCAGGTGCGGTGGCCCAAGCCGCCGAAGGCATCCTGGAACGGACACCTGCCGCGTCACTGCACATCCTCGCCGGGCCGATCGAGGACTTCCTGGAACGCACCCGATCACGCCAGGTACGGACCGCGCTTCGCGTGGTCCTTGCCCGGCTGTACTGGCCGGTGGATCGCGATCTCGCCCAAGAACAGCTCATCGCGGGTGAGCAGGACGCGACTCTCGACGACGACCAACGCCAGATCGGTTTTGTCGGACACGACAATCCGCTCATCTGGCTGCTGCTGCACCGGACTCAACTGGAGTACCTCCGCGGCAATCCGCCCGCACAGCGGATTGGTGCGCTGGAGGACCTGGCCCAAGGCGCGCTGGACACCATCGACGGTGAACGGCTGCTGTCCCAGTGCCTGCGCTGGCGGATGGGTTTCGAGTCGCTCGTGCCGGAACAGCTCAACGTGCGGGACGACTACCTGCCCGCCCGGCTGCCCACCCATGCCATCCACCATGCGATCCCGCCGCTGTTCGTCACGCTGGCCGAGGGCTTCTACACGGCGGGACAGCCGTCGGAGGCGATCGACCTGCTGCGGCAACGCAGGCAGAGCGCGCGCAACGCCCAAGCCGAGGACTCGACCATCCACGCGGCGGACAGCGCGCTGGTGAAGCTGCGGCGCAGACTGCGCGACCCATCGCTGGAGCCGGGCACCGCGCAGCGCCACCTGGAGATCGATCCCGGTTCGGACTCGGCCGACATCGAACGGCTGGCCCAAGCTCGCGCCGCGCGACTACTGGTGGATGAACGGGATATGGCTCATCCGACGCTGCAACTGTTGCTCGCCGCCCACGAGAACGCCACGCCCACCCCGGTCGACCTGGTCGAACCGCATCCATGGCGGTTCCCGGGTTCTCTTCAGTCGTCGCCGCCCCTGGACATCGCTCGAAGCCTCCTCGAACGCGGTGAACTCCTCGTGCTGAGTCCCACCCGTGAGGCCGACGGCGAGGCCAGGCTCCGCCGAGCGGTGGATTTCGCGGCGGGCCGGGATCCGGTCACCGCGTTCCAGGCTGTGGTGTGCATCGCCGCATCGAAGGCGAAGGATCAGCTGCCGGAACTGGCTCCGCTGGTGGCCAGGCACACCGAGGAGTTCGGGTTGCATTTCGACCGGGGAAGGCGCGACCCGCGCTGGGCTCCGTGGCTCGAGATGAGAAGCGCTCTGTTCGGTGCGACCGCTCTGCCTACCCCGGCTCCACCACCTCCACCCGTCTCCGGCTACGGCATGCAGGGACCGTCTCCGACACCCATCGAACAGCGGAAGCTGCCCAAACCGGCAACGACAACGGCACCGCTGCCATGGCGGGGGGTCCTGCTGCTGTTGCTGTCGATGGGCGGAGCAGCGGCAGTGGGGCATTTCGTGCTGGAGTCATTTGCCGCCACATTGGGATTGCCGCTTTTCCCGGTACTGCTGGTCCTGGCCGCGATGGTGCTCAACGAGCCAGCCAAGATCGACGTGGCCTCGAACCCGGCGACGCACCTGGAAGCCAGGATCGACCGGAGAAAGAGGGCTGGTTCAGCAGGCAGGCCCGCCTGGGTCGACCACGTCACCATCACGGCTTTCCCGGATCAGCTCAAGCAGAGCCTGTCGCTGGAGCGGGGAGACGAACAGCTGTCCGCGAACTTCCTGGCACACCTGAGGCCATCGACAAGCCCACTGCCGTGCAAGATCATCACGAGTTCGGCGAAAGACGCGGAGCACACGTGGGAAGAACGCGTTGTGCGCTGCTTCCCGGTACCTGTCCGGTCGGTGGTCGTTTGCTATCGGGAGTGGCCTGCGGTCGAACGGGCCTCCACGGACGGCGACAAACCGATCGGTCTGACTGTGCACGCCCCTGACGGACTGTTCGACGATGTCCTCCGCGCAGCCTACGGCGACCGGCTGACCGCCTATCCGCCGCGCCGGTTCGTCAGGCGCAAGATCGAACATTTCATCGGCCGACCGGTTACCACCTCATCCGGCACGATGCTGCGTATCGATGAGCCGGATGTTTCGCGGAGTGCCGACATGTTCGGCCCGGAGCAACTCGGCAGCCCGGTCGCCGAACTGGCTGTCGTTCAGAACACCCCTCATGATGGTCCGTGGGCTGTGGACGAGCAAGACACCCAGGGCATGCTGGACTTCGCCATCGCCGCGATGACCGCAGGCGCGAACGCCGTACTGGTTCTTCCGTCGATGCCCATCTTCCGCGTCGCAGGTGTCGTGCGTGAGCTGGCCCAGTTGGTGGATCTGCCGGGTCCGATCACGCAGGCCGAGAGGATCGCCGCGGTCTGGAGAATCACAGCGGCACTCCGCCGAGACCTGGAGGGCAAGGAGAGAGCCGCCGCGCAGGCGGTGGCTGAACAGATCCGGCTCTTCGTGCGTAACACCGTCTAGTGAACGCTCGGTAGTTGTTCCCATATCGTGGGAACGCATATGAGATCGGTATAGCATTTTTATTACCGATGAGTAATATCCGGGCTCTGGACCGCGCGTCCTCGACCAGGTCGGCCGCCGGTGTTCGGAGGAGGAGCATCTGTGATCGGTACGAGGCGGTATTCGATCCTCGTGTTTCTGCCCGTTCTGCTGGCTGGGCTGACCGGCTGCGCCGAGGCACCCACCGCCGAGGTGCAGAACCAGGTCGCTCTGGTGGAGAGCGGGAAGCTGACGTCGTGTTCGTACCTGGAGCAGCTGCCGCCGTTCCAGTTCAAGGACGGCGAGGGCAGGACCACGGGCTTCAACGTCGAACTCGGCGGCATGGTGGCCGACGCGCTCGGGGTGGAGCAGAAAATCGTCCAGATCCCGTTCGAGCTGGCCGACACCGGTGAGGCGCTCAACTCCGAGACCTGCGACATCGTCTCCTCGCCGATGAGCCACAACGACATCCGCGAACCGCTGATGGACTTCGCCGAGCCCTACTTCCCGGCCAACCACGGCCTGCTGGTCAAGAAGGACTCCCCGATCACCGGTGTCGGGCAGCTTCGCGGCAAGCGGGTGGCCGTGCAGAGCGCGACCGTGATCGACACCTACGCCGCCGAGGTCGGCACCGGGGTGCAGATCCTGAAGTTCGAGCAGCCCGGCCAGGAGATCGGCGCGCTGATGACCGGCAAGGTCGACGCTGCGATCACCGCGTATCCGCTGGTGGTGGTGTTCGCCAGCAAGAACACCGAGACGGTGCGGATCGCGCAGGAGATCGTCACCAACGAGCACTTCTCCATCGCCATCCGCAAGGGCAACGACGACCTGCTGCAGAAGGTCAACGAAGTCATGCGCAAGGCCAAGAGCGATGGCACCTACGCCAAGCTCCAGCGCAAGTGGCTCGGTGACCTGCTGCCGGTGAACTAGTGGCCTGACTCAGGCCCCTAGAGCTTCTGCATCGGGACGCTGCCCAGCAGCATCAGGCGCACGGTGCCCGCGGTGCCGAAGTCGATGGTGGCGGTGGCCCGCGGTCCCGAGCCGTCGGTGGCGACCACGGTGCCGAGGCCGTACTTGTCGTGGTTGACCCGGTCACCCACCTCCAGGCTCAGCGCCGGGGTCTGCTCCCAGCCCTTGAACCCCGTGGTGCGCATGCCGCCCGCGGCGACCTTGGCCTGCGCCGAGTCCCCGCCGAAGCCGTAGCTGCTCCGGCCCTGCCAGGTGGTGCGCTGCGTCGGCGCGGCCCGCTCCGGCTCCACCCGCCGCCAATCCAGCAGCTCCTCCGGGATCTCGGCCAGGAAGCGGGACGCCGGGTTCGCCATCGGCTGGCCCCAGGCCGAGCGGATCAGCGCCCTGGACAGGTACAGCCGCTCCCGTGCCCTGGTGATGCCCACGTAGGCCAGCCTGCGTTCCTCGGCAAGCTCGGCGGGCTCGCTCAGCGCACGCATGTGCGGGAAGATCCCGTCCTCCCAGCCGGTGGAGAACACCACAGGGAACTCCAGGCCCTTCGCGGTGTGCAGGGTCATCAGGGTGACCACCCCGTCCCCGGAGTCCGGCACCGAGTCGGCGTCGGCGACCAGCGAGACCCGCTCCAGGAACGCCGCGAGCGAGCTCAGCTCGGGCACCTCCACCAGCGGCGCGTCCTCGGGCGGCGGCGGTGCGGCCGAGGCCGCGGCCACCTGGTCCTCGGCGAACTCCCGCGCCACGGTGACAAGCTCGGTGAGGTTCTCCAGCCGGGTGTGGTCCTGCGGGTCGTCGCTGGCCTCCAACTCGCCCCGGTAGCCGGTGCGGTCCAGCACCGCGTCCAGGATCTCCGCGACCTCGTCCCCGCGGTCGACCAGTTCGCGCAGCTCGTCGAACATCTCCACGAACCCGGCGATGGCGTTCTGCGACCTGCTGGCCAGCAGGTTCACCCTGCCCTGGGCCGCTTCGCGCAGTGCGGCGGAGAAGGAGATCCGCTCCCGTTCGGCGTGCGCGGCGACGCAGGCCTCGGCGCGGTCGCCGATACCGCGTTTGGGCACGTTGAGGATGCGCCGCAGGCTCACGGTGTCCTCGGGGTTCTCCAGCACCCGCAGGTAGGCGAGGGCATCGCGCACCTCGCGCCGCTCGTAGAAGCGGACACCGCCGACCACCCGGTAGGGCAGGCCGAGCCGGATGAAGATCTCCTCGAAGACGCGGGACTGGTTGTTGGTGCGGTAGAACACCGCGATCTCGCCGTTGCGGGCGTCACCGGAGTCCACCAGCCGGTCGATCTCGCCCGCGACGAAGGCGGCCTCGTCGTGCTCGTTGTCGCCGACGTAGCCGACGATCTTCTCGCCGTCACCGGAGTCGGTCCACAGCCGCTTGTCCCTGCGGTTGGGGTTGCGGGAGATCACCGCGTTCGCCGCCGACAGGATCGTCTGCGTCGAGCGGTAGTTCTGCTCGAGCAGGATTGTGCGCGCGTTGGGGTAGTCCCGCTCGAACTCCACGATGTTGCGGATGGTCGCGCCGCGGAAGGCGTAGATCGACTGATCGGCATCACCCACCACGCACAGCTCCGCGGGCTCCAGCGGAGGACCGTCGGAGACCGGCTGGCCCGCGGTGCCGACCAGCTCGCGGATCAACACGTACTGGGCGTGGTTGGTGTCCTGGTACTCGTCGACCAGCACATGCCGGAACCGCCTGCGGTAGAACTCGGCGACCGCGGGGAAGACCTGCAACAGCTCCACCGTGCGCATGATCAGGTCGTCGAAGTCCATGGCCTGGGCCTGCCGCAGCCGGTCCTGGTAGACCTTGTACACCTCGGCGACCCTGCGTTCCAGGTCGTTGCCCGCCCGCGAGGCGAGTTCGTCGGCGTCCAGCAGTTCGTTCTTGGCGTTGGAGATGTGCACCGACAGCGTCCGCGCCGGATAGCGCTTCGGGTCGAGGTCCAACTCGCGGGCCACGATGGTGATCAGCCTGCGTGAGTCGTCGGCGTCGTAGATGGAGAAGTTGGAGTTCAGGCCGAGGGTCTTGGCCTCGCGGCGCAGGATGCGCACGCACATCGAGTGGAACGTCGATACCCACATCACGTTGGCGCGCGGCCCGATGAGTGCGGAGACCCGCTCCTTCATCTCCGCGGCGGCCTTGTTGGTGAAGGTGATCGCCATGACCTGGCCGGGATGCACCTTGCGCTTGCCGAGCAGGTAGGCGATGCGGTGGGTGAGCACCCTGGTCTTGCCCGATCCCGCTCCCGCCACGACCAGCAGCGGGCTGCCCGCGTGCACGACAGCGTCGCGCTGCGCCGGGTTCAACCCCTCCAGGAGGGCGTCGGGATCGACCTGCGCGCGGCGCCGGGTGGACGGCGGGGGCGCAGCGGATTCGGGGGTGAGATCGAACAAGGCATTCATCGCCCAATCACCGTACCCCCGGCCACCGACGGAAATCGTTCGGCCGGGAGTAGTCCGGATGTCACCTGCGTTGACCACAGTGTCGACCGGTGGCAGCGGGACGAATGTACGACCGGGGTAGGACAACCCCCAGGTCATTCCACGACTCGAGTAGGGGATGACTCCGGGGTCGCAGGGGGCACATCCCTGATCCATTCGGGGACCGGGACGGCGAGGCTGGGTGGGACCGCTGAGCCAATGGGGGGACGAGACGTGTTCGAAGATCTGGTGCCATCGCTGAGTTCGCTGCCGCCGACGGCGGTGCTGCTCGCGCTGTTCACGGTGGCGATTCTGGAGACCACCCTCGTCATCGGCGTGGTGATCCCGGGGGAGATCATCCTGGTGGCGGGCATCGGCATTCTCGGTTTCGGCTGGACCCCGCTGATCGCGCTGGCCGCGGCGGCGGGCTGCCTGGTGGGCCAGCTCGCGGGCTACGCGCTGGGCAAACGCCTCGGTCCGGCCGTGCGGGACGGCTGGATCGGCCGCAAGGCGGGACGGGCGCGGATGGACCAGGCCGAGCAGCTGGCCGCCGATTCGGGCGGCGGCCTGCTGATCACGGCCCGGTTCGTCTCGGTGGTGCACACGCTGGCGCCTGTGCTGGCGGGCACGCTGCGGATGCCGTTCGGCCGGTTCGTGCGCTTCGCCGCGCTGGCCTCGGCGGTCTGGGCCGCGGTGTGGACGGTGGTCGGCTCGCTCATCGTGGCGGCGGGACAGGCGGTCGACCCCGGTCTGGTCGCGGGCGTGCTGGTGGTCGGCGGAATCCTGGTGGCGAGCTTCCTGGTGACCAGGATGGTGCGGAGGGCTTCGGCTCGGCGGACCGCCGTTGACGACGGTGACCAGCGGTTTCGCCCCGCCGAACTGATCGCGGGCTGACCGCCGTGTTCGACTTCGTGGAGTCCTTCGTCAGCGGCCTGAGCGCGCTGGACCCGGTCTACCTGCTGCTGGCGGTGCTGCTGTTCCTCGTGCTGGAGACCTCGCTGCTGGTAGGTCTGGTGGTGCCGGGCGATGTGGTGCTGCTGGTCGCCGCGGCCACCCTGGATGTGTCCTACGCGCCGGTGGTGGCGCTGTTGGGTGTGGTCGGCACGCTGATCGGTCAGTCCGGCGGTTACTGGCTGGGCCGTGCCATGGGCACCCGGGTCCGTCACGGCTGGGTGGGCAGGCGGATCGGCGAGCCGCGTTGGCTGGCCGCCGAGCGGATCGTGCACGGCAGCGGTGCGCGGTCCATGGTCACCACCCGGTTCGTCGCGGTGCTGCACTCGGTGGTGCCGGTGATCGTCGGGACGCTGCGGCTGCCCTACACCCGGTTCCTCAAGCTGGCGGCGGCGGGCGCGGTGCTGTGGGCGCTGGTCTACACCGCGTTCGGCCTCCTGCTCGGCCAGGCGGGCCGCGCACTGGGGCACACCTGGGGCGCGGTGATCTTCGGCCTGATCGGGCTCACGGTGGCCGGGCTGCTGCTCATCCGGGCGGTCCGCAAGCAGCGCCGGTCCGCGGGCACCGGGCAGGTGCTCGACGCCACGTCGCGAGATATGGCAGACTCCTCGACGTGCTGACGCGGCGCTTCTACTTTTTTTACGGGTACCGGACTCCGGTTCCCGTGGTTGCGTAGCACCTAGAGACCACCACGGCGCCTCGGAGTCCAACGGACCCGGGGCGCTGTTGCTTCCGGGCCAGGCTCCGAACTCACGACAGCGGAGAGCAGCATGAACGCCACGGACAGCGGAACGCAGGAAACCGACATCTCGGAGCTGCGCGAGGAAATCGACCACCTGGACGCCGACATCCTGCGGCTGATTCAGCGGCGCACCGAGGTATCCCGCATCATCGGCGCGGCCCGGATCGCGGCGGGCGGCACCAAGATCGTGCACAACCGCGAGATGGCGGTGCTGGGCCGCTACCGCGACGCCCTCGGACCCGAGGGCACCCAACTCGCGATGCTGCTGCTCAACCTCGGCCGCGGCCACCTCGGCCGCTGATGCCCCGGGTGGGAACCCGTGAGCGCGAACTCACGGGTTCCCACCGGCGAAGACGCTCCAGTGCGGGGCGTGGGCGGCGCGGACGGAGGCCAGGTCGGCGTCTACCCGCTCCGGGTGCAGCGCCGAATCGTCGGGGACGTAGGCCAGCGGATCGTCCAGCAGCGGGACGGGCTCGCCGAGCACGCCCTCCAGCAGAGCGTGCAGGCACAGCGCCGAGTAACCCCGCAGGTAGCCGCCTTCCTGCGTGAACACCGCCCGCCCGCCGGTCAGCTCGGCGGCGGTGCTGCCGACCCAGCGGCCGATCGCCCGGTAACCGGCGGCGGTGACGTTGAGCCTGCCGTTGGGGTCGAAAGCGGAGGCGTCGAAGCCCGAGGCGCAGACCAGCAGGTCGGGGCGGAACTCGGCGAGGACCGGCGCCACGATCTCGGTCAGCGCCCTGCGGTAGGCCTCGTCACCCGCGCCGAGGGACAGTTCGATGTTGACGTTGCGTCCCGCACCCGCCCCGGCGCCCGTCTCCTGCGGGATGCCCTCCTGCGGATGGCTCGGACCCCAGCTGCGGTGTCGCATGTGGACGGACACGGTCAGCACGTCGGGATCGGTGTAGAAGATGTCCTGGGTGCCGTTGCCGTGGTGGACATCCCAGTCCAGCACCGCGACCCTGCCGACGCCGAGCGAGCGCGCCTTGGCCGCGGCCAGCGCCGGGTTGTTGACCATGCAGTAGCCGTCGGCCTTGGCCCGCTGGGCGTGGTGTCCCGGCGGGCGGACCATGGCGTAGGCCATCGGGGCCGCGCCTGCGCAGACGTGCTCGACGGCGGCCGCCGCGGTGCCCGCCGCGGCCAGGATGGCGGGCCAACTGCCCGGCGCGACCGAAGTGTTGGGCTCCAACTCGGTGCGGTCATCGCGGGCGCAGATCTCCGCGAGCTTGGCCAGGTAGTCCCGGTCGTGGACCAACTCGAGTTCCGCGGCGGTGGCGGTTCGCCCGGAGTGCCACCCGATCCGGTTGGCCAGCGGACCCTTCTCCAACACGCTGCGCAACGTCAGCAGGCGGTCGGCTCGCTCGGGGTGCGGCTCCGGGTCCGGCAGCCATACCGGCTGCTCACCGTTCTCCCAGAGGCCGGATCCCGCGTCATGGCCAAGGCAGGCTTCGTGCCAGAACACCTCCACCGGCGCACCCTAACCGCCGCTCGATGCACCTGTCGCGCTGCGCCGCAAGAGGTATAGCGAGACAACCGCTCGAAAGCGTGTCAGCGATGGCTTCTGCCGCAATTTGCCGCGCTGTACCGGCTTCTCGGCCCTACCCTGAGTCGAGTGTCACTGCCAAGCGAGCCCACCGAGGATGCGGAGCGGGTGCTGGTGATCACCGCTCATCCCGATGATGTGGACTACGGCTCCGCGGGCACGGTGGCCCAGTGGACGGCCGCGGGCATCGAGGTGGCGTACTGCATCTGCACCTCGGGCGAAACCGGCGGACCGGACGAACTCACCAGGGCCGAGGTGGCCGAACTGCGCAGGCGCGAACAGTGCGATGCCGCTGCGGCGATCGGCGTAACGAATGTCACCTTCCTGGGCTACCCCGACGGCAGGCTCACCCCGTCCCTGGAACTGCGCAGGGACCTGACCCGGGTGATCCGCACCTTCCGACCGCACCGGGTGCTCACCCAGTCCCCGGAAATCAACTGGGACATGCTGGTCACGGCCCATCCGGACCATCGGGCCTGCGGCGCGGCGGCACTCGCCGCTGTCTACCCGGACGCCCGCAACCCGCACGCCCATCCCGAACTGCTGGCCGAGGAAGGCCTGCGGCCGTGGGTGGTCGCGGAGCTGTGGCTCAACGACGGCCCACCCGAGCGGCGGAACCGCGCGGTGGATGTAACGGATACCGTTTCGGCGAAGCTCAAGGCACTGCGTGCGCACGGGTCTCAGACGGGACGGCTGACGGACCTGGAAACGCAGATCCGGACCTATCTGTCGGAGATCGCCGCACGCCATGGCCTACCGGCGGGGCGGCTCGCCGAGGACTTCCACGTCGTGGCAGCGGGGTAATGGGCGTCGGGAGAAGAGGGGCAGGAAAGGGCAACACGCCATGAAGTCCGATATACCGGGTCGCAATCCCGGTCATCAGCACAGATCCGGGCGGCACCGCCTCGAGGACGCCGCCGGGGAGACCTGGACTCCCGAGGTGCCCGCTCCGATCGACTCCTACGCCGACACCGGTGTCGGGCTGTTGAAGTTCAACCTGGGCACCGTGCCCGCCTCCATCACCCCACCCGCGACCTGGCGACGCGCCGCCTGGTTCACGATCATCTCCTCGGCTGGTGCGCTGGCCGCGGTGCTGTTCACCGCATCGGCCTTCATGGAGCCCGTGCGCACCCACTCGCCCAACGCGCAGCCCTATCCGGCGGGCTCGCCGCCCACCCAGAAGCAGCAGACGAGCGACGTGGCCGTTCAGACCAACCTCACCGACCCGCGGGGTTCGGCGAGCAGCGTGCCCACCACGAACGGTTCGGCAAGCAGCCCGGCCCACGCGCCCGCCGCCGGGGCCACGCCGGTCCGAGTCCGGCCGCGCGACCCGAACATCATCGTGCTGCCCAACCGCGGCAGCGCCGTGGTGGACGCCAAAAAGGTGGCCAAGACGGCGCGAGACTTCCTACACCGCCTCGGCGGGGACCTTCCCGCAGCCTACGAACTGGTCGGCGGCGCGCTGCGGGACCAGGGCTTCGACGCCTTCGCCCACCGGTTCGGCGACCTGGCGGACGTGCAGGTGACGGAGATCCGCATCGACCGGACCAGTGCGACCGCGGACGTGGTGATGGAGGTCCGGCACGCGGACAACACCACCAGCCTCCAGACCCGCAAGCTGGCCTTCAGCACCGAGCAGCATCCCCTGATCGTCGGTGAGACGCTGGAGTCCGACTCACCCACCTGAGCGGGCCGATTCGGCCGAATCGGACACGACCGGCTACGGTGCCTCAAGCAACGCCGGTCCGGTGCCGATGACTAGGTCAGTCTCTCGCAGCGTGCTCCATTCGAGCGATAGCGGCCGACCGTTCAACCGCTCCGAACCGACCGCCTGCCGCCAAGGCACGGCGAACGGCCGATCAGGGGTGGCGCGTCCCGCTGCCCGCGGGGTACCTGTACTCCTGACTCGCGAACCAACGGAGGACCTCGACGTGGAGCATTCGACCCATGGTGGTCACCGTGGCGAACGCCGCGGTTCGATCACGGTGGCCGAGCTCGTCAGTCGACAGCCGTCCTCGGTTCAAGCAGCACTCGAGGAGCTCGGCGTCGAGCGCCTTGAGGCGGAACCGACTCCAGAAGACGGCGTTGACCAGGCCAAATCGCATGTCGCTCTGCGCGCGATGGCCATGACGGCGAGCGTGCTCGCCCTGTGCGGCGCGGTGACCGCGGCAGCGGTGCTCACCGGCGGCAAGCCCGCACCCACCGGCCAGAGCGCGGCCGGGCACGACGCCATCGACAGCGCGGCCGGTCTGCGGCCCGACCTGCTCGGCCGCAGGCTGGGCACCTCGATGCTCGCGCCCCCGACCTCAGGCGGCAGCGCACCGTCAGCACTGGGCGCACGCGGCGATTCGACGGACCCGACCGGTGACACGGCGGTGCCGTCCACCTCGGGCAGCGGCCGAACCGCGCCGCCGACGCAACCGCTCTCGGCGCCGACGACCGCGGCCAAGGACGCCGAGGCCGTCGCACTGGTCCGGCAGTTCTTCACCCTGCTGGACTCGCAGCCCGACAACGCCTTCAAGCTGCTCGACCCGAATCTGCTGCGCGGCGACCTGCTGGGCTTCATCAACTCCTGGCGTTCGGTGAAGTCGGTGTCGGTGCAGAAGACCGAGCAGCGCCCGGACGGCAAGGTGCTCGCGGCCGTCGTCCTGGAGCAGGCGGGCGGCGACAAGATGTACATGGAACAGCTGATGTCGGTGAGCAAGACCAAGATCACTGATGTCCAACTGATTTCCGCCCAACGCAATTGAGAGCCTCTTAGCCGGTAGTTGGGCCGTTTGCGCAGGAAAGCGGCATTTCGGGGGAGCTCCACCCCCGCCGTTTGACGATCGTGATCTGGCGAAGATACGGGCTGACATACATCCGGTGAAGCCCAACCCCTAGTCTTTGGGGTGTGAACAGCACGGGGAGCCACCGGTGAGCGACCAGGAGCTGGTTGCCGGGCGCTACCGTCTCGAACGGCGGATCGGCAGCGGCGCGATGGGCGTCGTGTGGCAGGCGCGCGATGAGCGCCTGCACCGCATCGTCGCGATCAAGCAGCTCCTGCTCCAGCCCGGCTTGGAGGACGACGAGGCCGAGGAGGCCCGTCAGCGTGCCATGCGCGAGGGCCGGATCGCCGCGCGTCTACAGCACCCGAACGCCATCGCGGTCTTCGACGTCATCGAACACGACGGCCAGCCCTGCCTGATCATGGAGTACCTGCCGTCGCGGAGCCTGGCCGCGGTGCTGAACGAGCGCGGCACGCTCTCCCCCGCCGAGGCGGCCCGCATCGGCTCCCATGTGGCCACCGCGCTGACCGCGGCGCATGCGGCGGGCATCGTGCACCGCGACATCAAGCCGGGCAACGTGCTGCTCGGCGACAACGGCGTCGTCAAGATCACCGACTTCGGCATCTCCAGGGCCACCGGCGACGTGACCGTCACCAAGACCGGCATGCTCGCGGGCACACCCGCCTACCTGGCGCCCGAGGTGGCCAAGGGCTACGACCCCGGCCCCGCCTCCGACGTCTTCTCCCTCGGCTCGATGCTCTACGCGATGGTGGAGGGCGAGCCACCGTTCGGGCTCAGCGAGAACACCCTCGCCTTGCTGCACGCCGTGGCCGCGGGCCACTACCCGCCACCCCGGCAGGCGGGACAGCTCACCACGACGCTCACCCAGCTTCTGCAGACGGACCCGCTGAACCGGCCCACCATGGCGCAGACCCGGGAGGCGCTGG
The DNA here is from genome assembly GCF_056323685.1 of Actinorectispora metalli. Classification (NCBI taxonomy): domain Bacteria; kingdom Bacillati; phylum Actinomycetota; class Actinomycetes; order Pseudonocardiales; family Pseudonocardiaceae; genus Actinorectispora; species Actinorectispora metalli. Next base: position 2,932,166 of record NZ_JBREYE010000001.1, on the reverse strand, counting down.
CGGCCGTCGCCGCCGGTCGGCCGTCCCCGCTGGGCGGCATCACCCAGGTGGTGCCCAACGCGCCGCACCAGGCGCCGACGCAGATCGCGCAGCAGTCCAACCCGAGCCTGACCCGGCTGGACCCCCGGCCGATGCACGGCGGGCCGATGTCCAACCCGGGGATGGCCCATGCGGGCATGTCGAACCCTGGCATGGCAGGGGTGCGCAGCAACCCCGCCATGGAGCCACCCCACATGCCGCCGCAGCACCTGCAGCAGGCGCCCTACCCGCCCGAGCCGCCGCGCCGGGGCCGCAAGCGCACCGTCGCGCTGACCGTGTTGGCGGTGGTCGCCGCGGCGCTGATCGGGATCGCGCTCGCGCAGGCGTTCAGCGGAAACGACAAGGGCAACGCGGGCACGCCAGGTGACGACCTCACCACGACGCAGCCCGCGGGCAACCCGCCCGTCGTCAACCCGACGAAGAGCACCAAGCCCCCCAGCAGCGCGCCCACCAGCAGTTCGCCCTCGGCTACGACCACCACGCCGTCCGAGGACGACAAGCCCAAGCCGCCGAGCAAGGGCGAGGTGCGCAACACCATCGAGACCTACTTCGGCTACCTGCCCGGCAACCCTGACGCGGCGTGGGCGATGCTCACGCCGGAAGGCAGGGCCATCTACGGCGGCAAGAGCGCCTTCGACAGCGAATGGTCGCAGTACGACTCGGTGCAGGTCGAGAAGATCCAGGTGACCGGTCAGAACGCGATCGTGTCGCTGAAGGTGAAGCCCAAAGAGGGCGAAGCCAAGAACATCTCGCGAGCCGTCCAGGTGGTCGACGACAAGGGCACGTTCAAAATCGGCGGCGACCAAGGCTAGGCCCGCGTGCCCGCCTCGGAATGAACGCAATCTCCTGATGGTTGCAGCCAGCACCGCCCGTCGGCGGTGACCGTGCTCTACCGCTGGGGGATCGATGAAGGCTCCGGGCAGCTTGCTGCGCTTGTTGGTGCTCGCCTTGGTCTGGGGCTCCAGCTTCCTGTGGATCAAGCTCGCGCTCGCCTCCCTGTCACCGATCCAGCTTGTGCTGGCCAGGGTGGGACTGGGCGCGCTGGTCCTGCTGGGCGTCTGTCTGTGGGCCAGGCAGTCGCTGCCAAGGGACCGCGGCCTGTGGCTGCACATCACCGTCGCGGCCTTCTTCGGCAACGCGTTGCCGTTCACCCTGTTCGCCGTCGGGGAGCAGACCGTGGACTCCGGCCTGACCGGCGTGCTGAATTCCACCACCCCGCTGTGGGTGGTGCTGCTCGGGCTCATCGTCGGGCAGCGACGCAAGCTGGGCCTCGCGCAACTCGGCGGTTTGGCGGTCGGCTTCGCCGGGGTGCTGGTGATCTTCGCGCCATGGACGGCCACGAACCTGTTCAGCTGGGGGACGCTGGCGATCCTGGTGGCGGCCGCCAGCTATGCCGTCGCGGGCCTCTACATCAGCGCGAAGCTCACCAACCGCGGCGTCGCGTCGTTCTCGATGGTCGCCGCCCAACTGCTCGCCGCGACCGGTCTGATGGTCTTGGCGCTGCCGCTTGGCGGCCTCCAGCCGGTGCACCTGCACGCTGGCGGCCTGCTCGCGATCGCCGTGCTGGGCGTGGTCGGCACCGGCTTCGCCTTCATCCTCTTCTACCGCCTCATCGAGCAGGAGGGGCCGGTCACCACGTCCCTGGTGACCTACCTGCTGCCGGTCGTGTCGGTGCTGCTGGGCTGGCTGGTGCTCGACGAGGAGATCGGCCCGCGCATCGTGATCGGCATGCTCGTCGTGCTGCTCGGCGTCGCCCTGTCCAAGCGCAAGCCCGAGGCCGCCGCGCTGACGCCAGAGCCCGTGAAGGTCTAGACGAGACGCCGGTCCGAGGCCCAGCGGGAAAGCTCGTAGCGGTTGGACAGCTGGGTCTTGCGGAGCACGCTGGACACATGCGTCTCCACGGTCTTCACCGAGATGAACAGCTCGGCGGCGATCTCCTTGTAGGCGTAGCCGCGGGCGAGCAGGCGCAGCACGTCGCGCTCGCGGGGAGTGAGCAGGTCCAACTCTGGGTCGCTGATGGGAGCGGCGCCGGGACGGTTGGCGAAGGCGTCCAGCACGAAGCCCGCCAGCCGCGGTGAGAAGACGGCGTCGCCGTCGGCGACCCGGCGGACCGCGGAGGCCAGTTCAGGACCGGAGATGGTCTTGGTGACGTAGCCGCGGGCGCCCGCGCGGATCACGCTGATCACGTCCTCGGCGGCGTCGGAGACCGACAGCGCGAGGAACACGACCTCCTGCTGGGTGGCCCGCACCTGCCGCAGGACCTCGGCGCCGCCGCCGTCGGGCATGTGCACATCCAGCAGCACGACGTCGGGTTTGTAGTGCGCGATGCCCGCCACCGCTTCGGCGACCGAGCCTGCCTCGCCGATCACCTCGACCACCTCCGCGTGAGCCTCCAACTCGGCGCGGACGCCGGTGCGGAACAACGCGTGATCGTCGACCAGGTAGACCCGCACCGGCGCACCCTTCGCCGATGCGCCCGTCTCATCGGTCATGTCGGTACCTCCCGTCCGGGGTTGTATGGCATGGACAGCGCCACCTCGGTGCCTTCGTCGAACGCGGACCGTATCCGGACGGTACCGCCATGCCGGTCCATCCTGCCGTGCACCGAGTCGGCGAGGCCGTGCCGGTCCGCGGGCACCGCGTCGGGGTCGAAGCCGCGACCGCGGTCCCGCACGAACACATGCACCTGCTCGTCCTCGACCTCGGCGTAGACGCTGACCTCGCCGACCCCGGCGTGCTTGGCCGCGTTGACCATCGCCTCCCTGGCTGCGGCGACCAGCGCGAACAGCCCGCCCGCGAGCGCGGCGTCGCCGACGAACACCGGCCGTACCTGCACCGCGAAGGCGTCCTCCACTTCGGCGCAGGCCGCGCCCAGCGCCGCGGACACGGTCGCGGACTGCTGCTTGGCGTCGTATCCGGTTGGGCCGTAGAGCCAGTTGCGCAACTCCCGCTCCTGGCCCCTGGCCAGCCGCCGGATCTCGCGGGAGGCGTCGGGCTGCTTCTGGATCAGTGCGAGCGTCTGTAGTACCGAGTCGTGCAGGTGGGCGGCGATCTCGGCGCGCTCCTCGGTGCGGATGCGGGCCCTGCGCTCCTTGGACAGGTCGCGCATCAGGCGCAGCCACCACGGCACGGTGAGCAGTCCGACGCCGATCAGCGTGACCACCACCGCGAGCAGCACATCGCGGACCTGGCTGAGCGGCACGTTCTGCACCAGGAACACCGCGATGCCCGCGATGACCAGCGCGGCACCGGCCAGCACGCGCAGCATCAGGGAGAGGCCTGGCCTGCCGCCCTCGCGGCTGAACAGCCTGCGGCTCAGCGGCGCCTGTTCGGACTCGTCGGCCTGCCACCAGACCAGCGAGATGCCGATCAAGGCCAGCACCAGCGGTGCGGTCAGCCAGGACGACGAACTGCCCGCGGACCAGGACACGATGCCGAGTGCGATGCCCATCGCGACCAGGCCGACGGCCTGCTGGCGTTCGGCACCGGTGGTCTTGCCCTCGGCGTCGCTGTCCACCCCGCGCTGCGGCACGGCGATCCAGAGCGCGCCGTAGGCGAAGACACCGATGAAGCTGACCGCGGTGAGGAGCGTGAAGGCTGCCCGTACCCAGAGCACCCGAATGCCGAGGTGGTCGGCGATACCGCCCGCGACACCGGCGACGAACCGACCGGAGCGTCGGCGGTTCAGCGGTACGGGCGACCGGGCCGCGTTCGGCCCCGGGCGCAGCCCCTCTCCAGACACGACCACAACCCCATCGTCACATGCCCGCCGTCCGACCGGCATCAGGTACCCGCCCGGACTTGCTTTTCCGGGGCGTCCTCCGGGTCATCCCGGATGGTCCGCACCGATGGGGCGCGCCAAGCTGGGAATCGTGACAGCCATGCCTGGCGGGAACTCACCCGCATCCGATGCCCGTGACTTCTGGGCACACCGCCCACGCCGTCCGCGGACCAAACAGGACGGCCGCCGCATCGCAGGCGTCGCCGCCGCGGTGGGACGACGCTACGGCATCGACCCCATCCTGGTGCGGGTCTTCCTGATCGTGACCGCGTTCTACGGCGGGGCGGGAGTGTTCGTGTACCTGCTGGGCTGGCTGCTGCTGCCCGCGGAGGAGGACGAGGTGTCCCCCGCCGAGGGCGTGCTCGGCCGCGGGCACAGCTCGCAGTCGGCGGTGGTGACGGTGCTGCTGGCGCTGCTGCTGATTCCCGTGATCGCGGTCGTGTTCGACGGCAACGCGGACGCACTGTTCGGCGTGGCGCTGAGCGTGCTCGCGTTGGTGATGTTGCACCGGTACCGAGGTGGCCCCGGTACCGGTGCGCATCCTGTGCCTGCGATGCCGTCGCCCGCTCCGCCGTACGCGACCTTCGCCACCGGCGCGCCCCAGACGGGTGTCAGTGCGACGGTTCCGCCGACCGGTGTCGGTGCGACTGTCCCGCAGGCGCCGGAAGCGGACACCACGCAGATCATCACCTCGCCCGCGGCGCCCTACGGCGCTCCGCCGCAGGCCCCGCCACCGCCGATGCCGCCGCCACCGCCGGTGTACCAACCGCCGGTCTGGACCGCACCGCCTCCCCCGCCGCGACCGCGGCGCAGGCGGACCAAGGTCACCGCGGTCACGCTCGCGTTGGCGCTGCTGACCATCGCCGGGCTGTTGGTGTACTTCTCCTTCCGCAGTGACCTCAGCGCGCAGGCCGCGACCGCGGTTGTGCTGGCGGTACTCGGTGCGGGCATGGTGGTCGGCGCCTTCATCGGCGGCGGCAGGTGGCTCATGCTGCCCGCGGTGCCGTTGGCGCTGATCGTGCTGGGTATGAGCGCCACCCCGGACGACCTGAGCTGGCAGGGAGCGGGCGAACGACGCTGGATCGTGGCGGAGAGCGGCGAGCTCATGCAGAGCTACCAGCTTTCCGCGGGTGATGCCGTGCTCGACCTGAGCGAGTTGCGGCTGACCGGCGACCAGACGCTGCGCAGCAGCGCCAAGGTGGGGCTCGGCGAGTTGCGGGTGTACCTGCCGCGCAACGCCGATGTGGAAGTGGTCTGCGCCTCGGGCAGTGGCGAGGTCAACTGCCTGAACCAGACCCAGTCCGGTGCGCCCGCCCGGGTCACCGCCATGGACAACGACAACGACGGGCCGGGCGGCGGCAAGCTCGTGCTCGACCTGAGTGTGGATTTGGGAACCGTGGAGGTGCTCCGTGTCTGAGCCGCAGAAGCCCGGTGACGCCCCGGAGCGGACCGACGGGATCGATCCCGCGGCCCCACCCGCGCGGACCGAGAAGAACGACGCCACGGTCGCACCGGAGCAGACCGGGAAGAACGTTCCCGGTGAAGGGTCGGAGCGCACCGAGGAGATCGACCGCGCGGTTCCGCCCGCGCAAGCCGACAGGAACAACCCTGCGGTTGCATCGACACAAGCCGACAGCAACGACACAGCGGCTCCGTTGGCGGAGACCGACAGGAGCGACCCCGCGGTCCCGCCCGCGCAGACCGATCGGATCGGCCCGAGTGACGCGACGGAGCCGCCGAGGCTCGTTCCCGGTAATGCCTGGGAGCAGACCGACACGGTCGATCCCGAGGCCGTCGCGGCGACCGAGACCATCGACGAGCCGTCTCCCGTCAAGCCGCCGCGGTCGCTGGACGCCCTGACCTTGTTGGCGGGCATCCTGACGCTGGCCGTCGCGTCCTACGGTCTGCTGGAGAACTACTGGTGGCCCGCGATCGACTTCCGCTGGCTGGTGGCGGGCGTGGCGGCGCTGCTGGGGGTCTGGCTGTTGGCGGGTTCGCTGCGGCGCAACAGCCGCAACTCCTGAAAAGCAAGAGACGGTTGAGATCAAGGGGGATCTCAACCGTCTCGAATGGCTCACGGACGGGGCCCGCCCTCGCTGGGCCCCGTCCGCGCTATCAGGGAGAATGCTGGGGACGCCGGTTCATGACGCGCCTGCCCGAAACTTTTTCGTTCTGACCCACGAGCGCCACATCCGAGGCCCTCATCAGGCGCTTTCCTCAGCGGCCTGCACCCCGTCCGACATCGTGGTCACGCCGCGCGGCGGCACCCGTGACCGGGCCGGAAGAAGCCTCAGCCCCACGTAAACCCCGATGACGGGCGTTCGGCGGGTACCCGGCCGAGCACGACGGTGCTCGGGACTCACTCCCACTCGATGGTGCCCGGCGGCTTGCTCGTCACATCGAGCACGACCCGGTTGACCTCGGCGACCTCGTTGGTGATGCGGGTGGAGATGCGCTCCAGAACGTCATAGGGCAGCCGACTCCAGTCGGCCGTCATGGCGTCCTCACTGGATACCGGGCGGAGCACCACCGGATGCCCGTAGGTGCGCCCGTCACCCTGTACGCCCACACTGCGCACATCCGCCAGCAGCACCACCGGGCACTGCCAGATGTCGCGGTCCAGGCCCGCCATGCTGAGTTCCTCGCGGGCGATCGCGTCCGCCGCGCGCAGGATCTCCAACCGTGGCCCGGTGACCTCGCCGATGATCCGGATGCCAAGGCCCGGCCCGGGGAACGGCTGGCGGTGCACGATGGTCTCGGGCAGGCCCAGTTCCAGCCCGGCCCGGCGCACCTCGTCCTTGAAGAGCAGCCGCAGCGGCTCCACCAGCGAGAACTTCAGGTCCTCCGGCAGCCCGCCGACATTGTGGTGGCTCTTGATGTTCGCGGTGCCCGAGCCGCCGCCGGACTCCACCACATCCGGGTACAGCGTGCCCTGCACGAGGAAGTCGATGTGCTCGCCGTGCTTGTCCGCCTCGGTCTGCAGATCACGGGCGGCCTGCTCGAAGACCCGGATGAACTCGCGACCGATGATCTTGCGCTTCTGCTCGGGGTCGGTGACCCCGGCCAAGGCGTCCAGGAAGCGGTCCGCCGCGTCCACGGTGACCAGCCTGACGCCGGTGGCGGCGACGAAGTCCCGCTCGACCTGTGCGCGCTCACCCGCTCGCAGCAAGCCGTGATCGACGAACACGCAGGTCAGCCGGTCACCGATGGCCCGGTGCACAAGGGCGGCCGCGACCGCGGAGTCCACCCCGCCGGACAGCCCGCAGATGGCCCTGCCGTCGCCGACCTGATCGCGGACGGCGGCGACGGCGTCCGTCACGATCGACGCCGTGGTCCACTGTGGACGGATACCCGCGATCTCGTGCAGGAACCGGCGCAGCACCTCCTGGCCGTGCGGGCTGTGCAGCACCTCGGGGTGGTACTGCACTCCGGCCATCCGCTGCTCGGTGCTTTCAAAGCCCGCGATGGGCGCTCCCGCGCTGGACGCGGTGACCCGATAGCCCTCGGGGGCCTTGGTCACGCAGTCGCCGTGGCTCATCCACACCGGGTGGTGTCCCGGCAGCTCGCCATGCAGCCGCCCGCCCTCGTCCTGCACCGTCAACTCGGTGCGGCCGTACTCGCGGGTGCCGGTGTGCTCGACGACGCCGCCCAGCGCGCCCGCCATGGCCTGGAAGCCGTAACAGATGCCGAACACCGGCACGCCGAGACGCAGCAGCTCGGGATCCAGTTGAGGGGCGCCCGCCTCGTAGACGCTGGCGGGTCCGCCGGAGAGCACGATGGCCGCGGGATCGCGGCGGGCGATGTCCTCGGTGCTGGTGGTGTGCGAGACCACCTCGGAGAACACCTGCGCCTCGCGCACGCGCCGAGCGATGAGCTGGGCGTACTGGGCGCCGAAGTCGACTACGAGCACTGGCCGCTGGGACATGGGACTCCTCGGGTCAAGGAGTGCGAGAAAGATCGGCTGGACCCTCTCGGCACACGGTAGCGATCACTGTGTGCCGACCGGTCCCTCCCTGGGCTTTTGTCCCGGAGATGCCTGCCGGATGACCCGGCTTTCCGTGGCGCTCGGACCAGCCCGCGGGACGCGGCGGAACCCTAGCCACCATCATCGGTCAGCGCGTTCATGCTAACAGCCGATCGCCGGGCGGAGTCCGCCATGTCGCCGCCCGCAGACGATTCGACCGCAAATCACCCACCCGCAGGTTCTTCGCAACGCAAAGGCATACGGTGTTGCCCATGGACGCGATCGAGGCGAAGCCCCGGCCATGCTGGATCGCCGGTCAGGCCGAGCAGGGTGGCAGCCAGTTCACCGTGCACCACCCGTATGACGGCACCGACGTCGCCGCGGTGTCGGTGCCCACCCCGGAACAGGTCGAGCGCGCGGTCGCCGCGGCCGCCGCGGTGGCCAGCGAGTTCCGGTCCTGCCCCGCCCACCGGCGGGCGACCGCGCTGGAGCACGTCTCCCGCCGCATCGCCGCCTCCGCCGAGGAGTTCGCCGAGATCATCACCGCCGAGAACGGCAAGCCGCTGCGCTGGGCCAACGCCGAGGTCGCCAGGGCGGCGTCGGTGTTCCGGATCGCCGCAGAGGAGGCCAAGCGCTTCTCCGGCGAGGTCCAGCGGCTGGACACCGACGCGGCGGGTGAGCGGCGGCTCGCGTTCGTCCGGCGGGCGCCGCGCGGTCCTGTGCTGGGCATCGCCCCGTTCAACTTCCCGCTGAACCTGGTCGCCCACAAGGTCGCGCCCGCACTGGCCGTCGGCGCGCCGATCGTGGTCAAGCCCGCGCCGCGCACCCCGCTGTCGGCGTTGCTGCTGGGTGAACTGCTGGCCGAGACCGACTTGCCCTTTGGCGCGTTCTCGGTGGTGCCGCTGGCCCCAGGCCCGCAGGGCAACGAGCAGACGATGGCGCTGGTCACCGACGAGCGGCTGCCGGTGGTCTCCTTCACCGGCTCAGGGCCGGTCGGCTGGTCGATCGCGGACGCCGTACCCCGCAAGCACGTGGTCCTCGAACTGGGCGGCAACGCCGCAGTCGTGGTGTGCCCGGACTGGACCGACCTGGACCACGCGGCTCAGCGCATCGCGATGTTCTCCAACTACCAGGCCGGGCAGTCCTGCATCGCGGTACAGCGGGTCATCGTGGACCGCTCCATCGCCGAGGACTTCGTGCCCAGGCTCGTCGACGCGGTCCGGGCGCTGCGGACCGGCAACCCGCACGACCCCGATGTCGAGGTGGGTCCGCTCGTCGACGAGGCCGCCGCCGAACGGGTCGAGCAGTGGATCGCCGAGGCCACCGACGGCGGCGCCAAGGTGCTGACCGGCGGCGGCCGCAGCGGTGCCAGCGTGGAGCCGACGGTGCTCGTCGATGTGCCGAGGGAGGCCAACGCCTGGGACGAGGAGATGTTCGGGCCGGTGCTCGCGGTGTCCGTTGTCGATGGGGTGGACGAGGCGTTCGAGCAGGTCAACGCCTCCCGCTACGGGTTGCAGGCCGGGGTGTTCACCCACGACGTACGTCTCGCGTTCCGGGCTTCGGCGGAGCTTGAGGTCGGCGGCGTGATCATCGGCGATGTGCCGTCCTACCGCGCCGACCAGATGCCCTACGGCGGCATCAAGGCCTCCGGCATCGGTCGGGAGGGCGTGCGAGCGGCGATGGACGACCTCACCGAGGACCGCGTACTGGTCCTTTCCGACGTCGACCTCTGACCGGGGTTACCGACTGGTAACAGGGGTCTGTGCGGCAGCGCACAAAAGCCGTATCGTGCTACCCGTGGGTAACCAGGGCCAGAGCGCAGAGCTCGACTATGACGTCATCGTGGTGGGGTCCGGTTTCGGCGGCAGCGTGTCCGCGCTCCGTCTGACCGAGAAGGGCTACCGGGTAGCCGTCATCGAGGCAGGTCGGCGCTTCACCGACGCCGATTTCGTCAAGACGTCCTGGAACCTGCGTAAGTTCCTCTGGGCACCCGCGCTCGGCCTCTACGGCATCCAGCGGATCCACATGCTGCGCGATGTGGTCGTGCTGGCCGGGGCCGGGGTCGGCGGTGGCTCGCTGAACTATGCCAACACGCTTTACCGCCCGCTCAAGCCGTTCTACCGGGACCGCCAGTGGGCGCACATCACCGACTGGGAATCCGAGCTGGCGCCGTACTACGACCAGGCCAGCCGGATGCTCGGGGTGGTCACCAACCCCACCAACACCGTCCACGACGAGGTGATGCGCAAGATCGCCGAGGACATGGGCGTGGCGGACAGCTACCACCCGACGCCGGTCGGCGTCTTCTTCGGCACCCCCGGCGAGGATGCCGAGGACCCCTACTTCGGTGGCGCTGGCCCGACCCGCACCGGCTGCGTGGAATGCGGCTCCTGTATGACCGGCTGTCGGGTCGGCGCGAAGAACACGCTGATGAAGAACTATCTGTACCTGGCGGAGAAGGCGGGCGCCGAAGTACTGCCGCTCACCACGGTCACCGGCCTGACGCCAAGCGCGGACGGCTCCTGGCAGGTGCACACCCGGCGCACCGGCGGCAAGCTGCGCAAGCGGCGCCGCACCCTCACCGCGGGCCAGGTGATCCTGGCCGCGGGCACCTGGGGCACCCAGAACCTCCTACACGCACTGCGCGACAACGGCTCGCTGCCCGCGCTCTCACCGCGGCTTGGCGAGCTGACCAGGACCAACTCCGAGGCGATCCTGGGCGCCGGGCGGCTGGCGGTGGACCCGGAGCGGGACTTCTCGCACGGCATCGCCATCACGTCCTCGATCCACCCGGACGAGAACACCCACATCGAGCCGGTGCGCTACGGCAAGGGCAGCAACATGATGGGCCTGCTGCAGACGCTGGCCACCGACGGCGGCTCCGAGGTGCCCCGCTGGCGGCAGTTCCTCGGCTTCGCGCTGCGTCATCCGCTGCAGACCCTGCGGCTGCTCTCGGTGTACCGATGGAGCGAGCGGACGATGATCCTGCTGGTGATGCAGAGCCTGGACAACTCCATCACGACCTACACCAAGCGCGGCCTCTTCGGCGGTCGCACCCTGAGCTCCAAACAGGGCCACGGCGTGGCCAACCCCTCCTTCATCCCCGCCGGGTACGAGGCCGACCTGTCGGCGGCCAAGCACATCGGCGGCATCCCGGGCAGCACCTGGGGCGAGCTGTTCAACATCCCCATGACCGCCCACTTCCTCGGTGGCTGCGCGATCGGCGAGGACGCCGAACACGGCGTCATCGACGCTTACCACCGCGTGCACAACTACCCGACGCTGTCCGTTGTGGACGGTTCGGCGATCTCGGCGAACCTCGGCGTCAACCCGTCCCTGACCATCACCGCCCAAGCCGAGCGGGCCCTGTCCATGTGGCCCAACAAGGGCGAGGCGGACAACCGACCCGCGCAGGGCGCCGGGTATCGGCGTATCTCCCCGGTATCGCCGAACCGCCCGGCCGTCCCCGGGCACGCCCCCGGCGCCCTGCGCCTACCCATCGTCGAAGTCAAACGACAGGCGGTGCCGTAGTCACACGTGCATGACCACCACACGGTCACCCTTCGGTCGTCCGGGCTCGTCGACCAGAGCGGAGAGATCCTTCCTGTCACTGGTCAGCAGAACCACAGGCCGAGGCAACTTCAGTGCGGTCGCCGCCACGACCGCATCGACCGCGTCTTCTGCGGAAAGCCCCTTCGCGCCGAGCAGTTCACCAGCCTGCCTGGCAAGGGCCTCGTCCAACTCGACGATGTTCACCTTGGCCAACACCCGGTGCACAGCGGCGTCCCGCTGCTCACCGCGGAGCACCTCGGTGAGCGTGACAGCGTTCACGAACACCTCGGCATCACGGTCCCTGGCCGCCCGAACGTAGGCGAGCGTCTCCTTGTCATTGGCAGCCAGCTTGGACAATCCTTCGCTGTCCAAGACCAGAGAGCCCTCCTGGGTCACTCGGCGTCGGGCCATGCGGCAGCTGCCTTCTTCACGAGTGCGTCAGGGACCGGACCGCTTTCGGCTTCCAACAGCTCGATGAGCTCGTCGAGCTTGTGCAACCTCAACTTCCTGGCTACTGCCTCCGTGACATAGCGGCTCACGCCGCCCTTGCCAACACGCTCTTGGACGTCCTCGATCAGGTCTTCAGGCATCGAGATACTGACCTTGCGGACCTTGGCCACCGGGTCGGTGATCTTCCGGTACTCGGCATCGAAACTCGCCTGCATTCGCTGACACACGTCCGCTACGAGAGTTGCAGTCACCTCCACCCTTCCTTTCAGCGTTTCACGGAGAGCACGTGCAAGCGCCTCCTCCAAGAGGCTCACCCGGGGAGAGGTTGAGTCCGATGATGATGCGCTCATGATGCCATGCTACCCCGGGTGGCATCGTTGTTCAACTCGATTTCACGGTGGGTCGCCTATGTGTGTCATCAAGGGGCGTTGCCCTGCGGCGATGGCACTGCGAGGCTGGAATCATGGGCAAACCGTTCGCCTCCAGCGCCGACACGGCGCCCAAGACCGAGACGTTCGAGGTCCTCGCGGAGGGCGTGTACGCGTTCACCGCCGAGGGCGACCCCAATGTGGGCGCGATCGAGGCCGAGGACTTCCTGATCTGCTTCGAGGCCCGCGCCACCCCCGCCGCCGCCCGTGACTGGCTGGCGGTGCTCCGGCAGCACACCGACAAACCCGTGCGCTACCTGGTGCTCAGCCACTACCACGCGGTCCGGGTGCTGGGCGCGAGCGCGTTCGAGGCAGCAGAGATCATCGCGCACACCCAGACCCGGCGGCTGATCGAGGAACGCGGCAAAGAGGACTGGGAGAGCGAACTCGGCCGGATGCCGCGGCTGTTCAAGGAACCGGACGGCATCCCGGGGCTGACGCTGCCCACCTTGACCTTCTCCGAGAAGCTGACCATCCCCCTCGGCGGCGAGCGCGGCGAACTCGTGCTGGCGCACTGCGGCCGCGGCCACACCGCGGGCGACATCGTGGCTTGGCTGCCCCGCCACAAGATCCTCTTCGCGGGCGACCTGGTGGAGGCCCAGGCCGCGCTCTACACCGGCGACGCCTTCCACGACGACTGGTCCACCGCCACCCTGGACAACGTCGGCGCCTTCGAGGCCGAGACGTTGGTCGGCGGCCGCGGCGACGTGGTGCGCGGCACCAAAGCCGTCAACGCGGCCATCGCCCAGAGCAGGCACTTCCTGAACGAAATCAGCCGGACCGTATTCGACGTGCACCGCAGGGGCGGCAAGGTGGCCGACGCCTTCGACGCCGCGCACGCGGCGCTGGTGGAGGACTACGGCGGCTGGCCGATCTTCGAGCACTGCCTGCCGTTCAACGTGCAGCGGTACTGGGACGAACTGGACGGCATCGACTGGCCGAGGATCTGGACCGCGGAGCGGGATCGCGAGGTGTGGGCCCAACTCCAGGACCGCACGTGACGGTGCTGGTTGTCGGTGGCGGCCCGGTCGGCCTCACCGCGGCGCTGCACCTGGCCAGGGCGGGCGTGCCCAGCATCGTCTGCGAGGCCGCCCCGACGCGCGACAGCCTGGGCAGCCGGTCGATCTGCATGCAGCGGGACGTGCTGGACATCCTCGAACGGGTCGGCCTCGGCACCGCGGTCGCCGAGGCGGGTGTGACCTGGTACCGCGGCCGCATCTTCTACCGGGACGGCGAACTCGCCGAGATCACCTTCCCGGAGGTCGGCGACAGCGGCTACCCGCCGTTCGTGAACACCCCGCAGGCCGTCGTTGAGCTTCTGTTGGACGAGCGGGTGGCCGCGGAGCCGCTGATCGACCTGCGTCGGGGCCACCGGGTGACCGGCCTGCGCCAGGACTCGACGGGCGTCACCGTGGAGGTGTCGACACCGGACGGTCGGCTGGCAATGCACGGCAGCCACTGCGTCGCCGCCGACGGCCCTCACTCCACGGTCCGGGACCTGCTGGGGCTGCCGTTCGACGGCGAGTCCTTCCCCGACAAGTTCCTGATCGCCGACGTTCGCACCGACCTGGGCTTCGGGGTCCCCGAGCGACGGTTCTACTTCGACCCGCCGTGGAACCCCGGCCGCCAGGTGCTGCTGCATCCGCAGCCCGGCGGCGTGTGGCGCATCGACTGGCAGGTACCCGAAGCCTTCGACCTGGCCGCGGAGCGGGCGAGCGGGGCGCTCGACGAGCGGATTCGCGCGATCACCGGCGACCTGCCGTATGAGGTGTTGTGGGCCTCGTCCTACCGCTTCCACCAACGCTGTGTGCCGACCATGCTGGTGGGCCGGGTGCTGTTGGCGGGCGACGCGGCCCATGTGATGAGCGTGTTCGGCGCCCGCGGCCTGAACTCGGGCATCGCCGATGCGGAGAACGCGGCGTGGAAGATCGCCTACGACCGCGCGGAGTTGGCGGGGCCCGCGCTGCTGGGCTCCTATGACCGCGAACGCCGCGCCGCCGCCGGGGAGAACCTGCGCGTCACCGGCGACACCATGCGGTTCCTGGTGCCGCGCACCGACGCCGAGCGAGCCCGCCGGGTAGAGGTGCTGGAACGCAGCGTGCGGGATGCCGCGGCCCGCGCGGAGATCGACTCGGGAAAGCTGTCCGAGCCGTTCTACTACCTCGATTCCCCGCTGACCACGCCCATGCCCGGCGCGGACTCGGCACGGTTCCCACGGGAAGCGGGTGCGGCGCGTCCACCGTGGCCCGGGGTGCTCTGCCCGGACGGCAGGCTGGACAGGGGCATGCGGCTGCGCAGTCTGTTCGGCCCCGGTTTCACCGTGCTGACCAACGGCCTGTCCCCGCGGGTCGACGACGAGGGCCTGCCCGAAATCCGCGTGATCGCGCTGGACCAAGCCGACGAGTCGGGGGCCATCGCCAACGCGCTGAACCTGCCGATCGGGGCAGCGGCGGTCATCCGGCCGGACGGCCACCTCGCGGCGCTGACGATCAATCCGTCAGCGCTGGTGCCCGCGATCCGCCGCGCCTGTGGCTGGTGATCAAACGGGCTTGATCATGGGTGGAGTGCGGGGCTGGGGGCGCCCGCCTTGTCGGACAAGCCCTTGACCAGCTCCAGGAGTGCCTGGTCGGCGGAGTGCTCTGGCAGCCAGCCGAGTTCGTCCCGCGCCTTGGTCGAGTCCAGCAGCGGCGCCTGGATGCCGAGGTCCAGCCAACCCGGTGAGGTGGGCTGCAACCTGGCCAGCCAGCTCAAACCGACCATGGGTCGCAGCACCTGCCGGGGTGTGGGGATCAGTCGCGCGCCGAACAGGTCCGCGAGGTCCGCCGTGGACAACGCGGGCTCGGCGGCCAGGTTAAACGCGCCGCCTGCCCGTTGGTCGATGACGCGCAGCACGGCTTGCGCCACGTCGTCGGCGTGCACGAACTGGAGCACGATCTCCCTGGGCAGCGGTAGGACCGGCAGTTTGCGACGCAGCATCAGGTCGTAGGCGGCCGAGGGCACCAAGGGGCCGATGAAGTACCGGGCGATCTCGCTTGCCGCGGCCCGCTGCATCACCAGCCCCGGGCGGATCCTGGTGAGCGTCATCGACGGGCGCTCGGTCTCGACACGGTCCAGCAGTCGTTCCACCGCGGCCTTGTCCCGGCTGTAGGACGACGGCGCGACGCCGCCGGTCGGCCAGCTTTCGTCGACGGGCCGGTCGTCCTGGCGCGGCGAGTAGGCGCCGACCGAGGACAGGTAGACCACGTGTCCGACGCCCGCCCTGGCCGCCGCATCGACCGCCCGGCGGGTGCCGAAGACGTTGGTGCGGTGCATGACCGCCTCGTCATGGCTGGGCTGGATCAGCCAGGACAGCTGCACCAGCGCGTCCGCGCCGTTCATGGTCTGTGCGAGCAACTCGTCGTTGCCCGCGTCGGCCACGTCCAGCGACACCCAACGGGCCTTGTCGTACGGGGGTTGCGCGGGTGGCGGGCGACGGCAGACGCCGACGACCTCGACGTCCGGCCGTTCGGCGGCGAGTCTGCGCAGCACCGCGGTGCCGATGTTGCCGGTGGCTCCGATGACGACGATCTTCACGGCCTGATCAACACCTTCCGGACGCCGGGACGGCGGTCGGCGAAGGCCTTGTACCAATCGGGCGCGTCCTGCAGTGGCACCTCGTGCGACACCAGGTCACCCGCGCCGATCCGGTCCCCGTTCGCCAGCACCTCGTGGAGTTCGTCGGTCCACTGCCGGACGTGGGCCTGTCCCCAGCGCAGCGTCACGTTGCGGTCGAACAGGTCACCCAGCGGGAATTTGGGAATCCAGCCGACGTAGACGCCCACCACCGACAGTGTGCCGCCGCGCCGGACGGCGGCCATGGACTGATGGAACGCGTGGGTGCGGTCCAGCTTCAGCTTGGCCAGCTGCAAGACGTGGTCCAGCGTCGGCCCGTCGGCGTCCATCCCCACGGCGTCGATCACCGAGTCGGCGCCGCGGCCCTCGGTGGCATCGCGGATCGCCTCCGCCGCATCGCCGACGTCGACCTCCGGGGTCTCCACGCCCGCCTGGGCGGCGAACTCGCGCCGGTCCGGGCAGGGGTCGATGCCGATCACGCGGCCCGCACCCTGGTAGAGCGCGATGCGGGCGCACATCTGCCCGATCGGGCCGAGGCCGAACACGGCGAGCGTGCCGTCCTTCGGCACATCGGCGTACCGCACGGCCTGCCAGGAGGTGGGCAGCACATCGGAGAGCAGCACCAGCGCCGAGTCCGGCGCCTCGCCGTCGACCTTGATCGGACCGAAGTGGGCCTGCGGCACGCGCAGATACTCCGCCTGCGCACCGGGCACCCCGCCGTAGAGGTGGGTGTAGCCGAACAACGCCGCGCCCTTGCGCCCCTTGAGGTTCTGCGTGGTCTCACACTGCGCGAACAGCTTCCGGTCGCACATGAAGCAGCGTCCGCAGGAGATGTTGAACGGCACCACGACCTTGTCGCCGGGTTTGATGTGGGTGACCTCGGCACCCACCTCCTCCACGATGCCCATCGGCTCGTGGCCGAGGATGTCGCCGGGTTTGACCGCCATGGTCAGCCCGTGGGCGTAGAGGTGCATATCGGAACCGCAGACGCCGCTCGCCGTCACCTTGATGACGGCGTCGGTCGGTTCCTCGATTCGGGGGTCCGGCACCTCGTCGACGGCGACCCGGTGCGGGCCATGCCAGGTGAGTGCGCGCATGGGTTGCGGTTACCCGGCAGCCGGGCGGGCACACCTGCGCGTCAGTGCGTGCCGAAGACCACCCGCAGCATGCGGCCCAGCACGGTCGGGCGCGCGACCTCGCCGTCGGCCTCACGCAGCGCCAGTCGCGAGCGGACGTAGATGACGCATTCAGGGCAGTCCGGTCCGTCGGGCAGGCTCAGCGGCGCGGCGGGCACCTCGGCACCGCACACCGCCTCGTACAGGCCGGTGGTACCCGCGGCGGCCCGAGCCTCGTCGCTGATCTGGTGGGTGCGTTGATCAAGGACGGACAGGATCGACGTCACGTAGAGCGTCGCGCTCATACTGCCTCCGAGCTCCCAAAATCCGGCCGACAGAAGGATGGCCATATCACGCCAGCTCGATCAACAACGCGCAAGGTTGATCTTCCGACCAGCGGATGAAAACCGTTGGCAGTACGATGAATTCGTCGTGAACGAGCGTAAAGCAACCCTCACGTCCGTCACGGGCACGAGGTGACGTGGGCGCACCCGGCAACAAATCAGGCCAGGTCTTGATGATGTGGATTTCAGCTTCACGCTGGGACTTTTGCTAGGTGGCGCACTCCTAAAACATACGTGCGGCCATTACGCGGAAATACGATTATTTGATTTTCCCGCGCAGAACGGACAATAGAGCTGCGCCATTCAGCGGCTATCCTGCACAATTTATCGGTGCCACGGTTGTCACACCGATCACTCCTATCCCTGAAGGAGAAATCAATGCCTTCCCTGAAACGGAGAATCCTCGCTTTCACCCTCGGAATCGTCGCCGCATCGGCCACCCTGTTCGGCGTCACCTCGGCCTCGGCCCAGGCGCCTGTGGCGGTGGACGAGGGCGCGGCACTGGCCGCGGAACTTCCGCACTCCGGTGGTCAGATCTGCCTGGTCTCGCTGAGCGGTAAGCGGGCGTTCGGCGGCTGCGGCGGCGACGGCGGCCTGTTCATCCTGCTGGCCAAGTCGGAGAGCGGCGACGTCAAGCGGGTCGGCCCGATCTGGTTCCGCGGCGCCGCCGTGACCGTCGCCCAGTTCCGTGACAAGGTCAAGTCCGCCGCCATCCTTTCGGTGAACCCCGACGACTACAGCGAAGACAAGGTGCTCGTCGAACGCACCGTGGAGTGACCTTTCGATTTCGCTGTGCCCTCGCGACGGCGTTCGCCCCCGGCGAACGCCGTCTGAGCGTCCACTATCGAGTGACGATTGTTGAACTGAAAGCAGAGTGTGATTATTCGTCGTAGTGCGCTGCGACGATATCCGCCGTACAAATTTCCCAACGACCAACACGGGAGATGACAGGTGACAGGACGGATCGGTCGGCGGCAACTCCTGTTCGCGGGCGCGCTGGGCGGGTTGGCGGCCGCCTGCGGAGGCAGGGCCGCGGCGCCGGTCGCCACGGTCGCCGACCGCGGGCCGGCAGGCCCGCAGGACTGGGAGAAGCTGCGCTCGGTGCTGCCCGGCGGGCTCGTGCTGCCGGGCGACGGCGAGTACGACACGGCCAAGCTGTCGGCCAACGTCCGCTTCGACGGACAGCGTCCGGCCGCGATCGCCCGCTGCACCCGCCCCGAGGACGTACAGCAGGTGCTGGACTTCGCGGTCCGCCACGAGCTGCCCCCCGCCGCCCGCGGCGGCGGGCACAGCTATGCGGGTTACTCCACACCGGACGAGGCGCTGGTGGCGGACCTGCGGCGGATGAACCGGATCGAGGTGCGGGCCGACGGAACGGCCGTGATCGGCGCGGGCGCGGTCCTGATGGAGGTGTACACCGCCTTGGCCGCGGCGGGCCGGGCGCTGCCCGCGGGCACCTGTCCGACGGTGGGGATCGCCGGTCTGACGCTGGGCGGCGGGGTCGGTGTGCTGGGCCGCAAGTACGGCCTCACCAGCGACCAGCTCACCTCCGCCACCGTGGTCACCGCGGACGCGCGGCTGCTGACGGCGTCGCCGACCGAGAACCAGGATCTCTTCTGGGCGCTGCGCGGCGGGGGCGGTGGCAACTTCGGCATCGTGACCAGCCTGGAGTTCCGCACCGTGCCCGCCCCGGCGCTGAGCTGGTTCATCCTGCACTTCGCGCCCGGCACCGCGGCCGCGGTCCTCGGCGGCTGGCAGCGCTGGGTGGCCGCCGCGCCCGACGAGCTGTGGTCTGCCTGCGTGGTCGGTTCCGGCGCGACGCCAACGGCCAGGATGAGCGGCTGCCTGGTGGGTCCGGCCACCGCCCTCAACCCGCTGCTGGACGGGCTGATGCGCGAGATCGGCACGGCGCCGGTGAGCCGGACCGTGCAGGACAGCTCCTATCTGGACACCATGCGGCACTTCGCGGGCTGTGCGGCCAACGCGGCCCTGTGCCAGACCGAACTGCCGCTGAGCCGGGCGCCGCGCCGAGCCTTCGCCGCGAGCTCACGCATCCTGCCCGAGGCGCTGCCCGACCCCGCGGCCGCGGTGAACCTGGTGACGGGGAGGGCGGGAGTCGAGCTGATCTTCGACAGCATGGGTGGCGCGATCAACCGGGTGAAGGCCGACGAGACCGCGTTCCCCCACCGGGACGCGCTGGCCACGGTGCAGGTCTACGGGGCGGCGGACCGCCAGATCGGCGGCATCGCCGACGTGGTCGCCGATGTCGAGCGCCGCCTCGCCCGCCTGACCGGCGGCGGCGCGTACGCGAACTACATCGACCCGAATCAACGGGACTGGGCGCAGGCCTACTACGGCCCGAACCTCGGCCGACTCCGCGAGATAGCCCACCGCTACGACCCGAAGAAACTCTTCACATTCGCACAGGGCCTCTCAACCTGATGCCCTCCCCAAAACGCACCATGACGCCGCAGGTCGTCACCATGCTCTCCGAGGGCGACATCATGACGCCCCAGGGAGGTGTCGGGCTGGGCTCCCCCCGAATCGAGCCTAGGGGAAGAGCGGCGATTCGCCGGGGAGGTGGTCGGGCTGTTGTCGAGGCGGGTCGGGTTTCGGCCGGGTCGGGTTTCGGCCGGATCAGGTCGTGTTCGGGTCGGGTTTCGGCCGGGTCAGGTTGTAGTCGGGTCGGCTGTTCCCCGAGGCGGGTCAGGTCGGGTTGTAGTCGGTCGGGTCGGGTTGTGGTCGAGTGGCCGACCTGACCGGACGGCAAACCGCAGCAGGACCGCACGGCGACCGCCGGGTCGCCGTACGGCGCGGGTGTGGGGTTGGGCTCGGCTGCGGGACCGCGTTCAGCTACGACCCGGGGGTGGGTCAACTGCGGACGACCATGCCGACGCGTTGGAACTCCTTGAGGTCGGAGTAGCCGGTCTTGGCCATGGCTCGGCGGAGGGCGCCGAAGAGGTTGACGATGCCGTGGGGGCTGGCCGCCGGGCCGAAGAGGAGGGTTTGGAGGTCGTAGGTGGAGGTGGCGGCCTGGACGATCTCGCTTCGGGGGAGGGAGGGGTGGGCGGCCGAGGCCGTCCAGTAGAAGCCTTGGCCGGGGGCGTCTACGGCCTCGGCCAGGGGTTCGCCGAGCATGACGGCGTCGGCGCCGCAGGCGATGGCCTTGGCGATGTCGCCGGAGAAGGTGACGCCGCCGTCGGCGATCACGTGGACGTAGCGGCCGCCGGTCTCGTCGAGGTAGTCGCGGCGGGCCGCGGCGGCGTCGGCGATGGCGGTGGCCATCGGGACCCCGATGCCCAGGACCTGGGTGGTCGTGGTGGAGCGGGACTGGCCGAAGCCGACGATGACGCCCGCGGCTCCGGTGCGCATGAGGTGCATGGCGGTGCGGTAGTCGCCGACGCCGCCCGCGATCACCGGCACGTCGAGGTCGGCGATGAAGCGCTTGAGGTTCAGGGGCTCGCCGTCCCGGGAGACGTGCTCGGCGGAGATGATGGTGCCCTGGACGATGAGGATTTCCACGCCCGCGGCGAGCAGGTGCGGGGTGAGTTCCTCGGCGTGCTGGGGGCTCACCCTGGCGGCCACGGTGACCCCGGCGTCCCTGACACGGCCGATGGCCTCGGTGAGCAGGTCGATCCGCAACGGCGCGGCGTGCAGCTCCTGGAGCTTGCGGATCATGGCGTCGGGGTCGTCGTCCTCGGCGACGCCGATGAGCTCCTCGATGACGCGGCCGGCGTCGGCGTGCCGGGCCCACAGGCCTTCGGCGTTGACCACGCCCAGCCCACCCAGCTCACCTACGCGGATCGCGGTGTCGGGCGAGACGACGGCGTCGGTGGGATGCGTGATCAGCGGGATCTCGAACCGGTAGGCGTCGATCTGCCAGGTGGTGGACACGTCCTTGGACGAGCGCGTCCGCCGCGTCGGCACGATCTCGATATCGCTGAGGTCGTATCCGCGCATGGCGGTACGGCCCATGCCGATCTCGATCTGATCCCGCACTGGTAGTCCTTCCTCGACCCGCCGAAAGCGAAGCCATTATCAACCGCCCCCGGAAACCCCACACGCCCGCCATCCACTCCGACTCACCCGTCTGCGGATCGCCGGGATCCGGTCGGCGGCACGCCAGGCCGAGAGAGCCGCGCGCGTTTCATCATCAACCGCCACCGGAAGCCAACACCCGCCGTCCCCTGCATCCGTCTGCTGCTTGCCGGGGAGCGAGCCGTCGTCTCGCAAGGCCGACGGAGCCAAGCGTGCTCACACGACCACCCGGACACTCGACACATCCGCCTGCACCCTGGCCTAGCCCCCGCCTGCTGATTGCCGGGGAACCGGTCGGTGGTTCGCAAGCCCGGCGGAGCCAAGCAAACCCTCGCGGCAACCCACATGCTGCCTGCCACCCAAACCGGGCGCCCGCCTGCTGATTGCCGGGAAACCAGTCGTCGTCTCGCAAGGCCGAGGGAGCGGAGCGGGCACGTGAGCGACCGACAACGCCGCGAGTCGGCGACTGGGCCCCGGCAATCAGCGGGCGGAATAATTCGGGGCTTCCACCGTCATCGTGATGTCGTGGGGGTGCGACTCCTTGAGGCCCGCGGCGGTGATTCGGACGAGGGTGGCGTCCTGGAGGTCGGCGATGGTGGTGGAGCCGGTGTAGCCCATACCCGAGCGGAGGCCTCCGACCAGCTGGTGCACCACCTGGGCCAGCGGGCCGCGGAACGGGGTGCGGCCCTCGATGCCCTCCGGCACCAGCTTGTCCTCGGACAGCACGTCGTCCTGGAAGTAGCGGTCCTTGGAGTAGGACTTCTCGCCGCCGCGGCCGCGCATCGCGGCCAGCGAGCCCATGCCGCGGTAGGTCTTGTACTGCTTGCCGTTGTGCAGGATCAGCTCGCCCGGCGCCTCCGCGGTGCCCGCCAGCAGGCTGCCCAGCATGACGCTGCTGGCACCGGCGGCGATGGCCTTGGCGATGTCGCCGGAGTACTGGATGCCGCCGTCGCCGATGACCGGCACGCCTGCCGAGCGGCAGGCCTGCGCGGCCTCGTAGATGGCGGTGATCTGCGGGACGCCGACACCGGCGACCACCCGCGTGGTGCAGATCGAGCCGGGCCCGACACCCACCTTCACGCCGTCGGCCCCGGCTTCGACCAGTGCCTGGGCGCCCGCCCTGGTGGCCACGTTGCCGCCGACCACGTCGACGGTCTCGCCGAGTTCCCGCTTCAGCTTGGCGACCATCTCCACGACACCGCGCGAATGGCCGTGCGCGGTGTCCACCACGATCGCGTCCACGCCCGCCTCGGCCAGCGCCATCGCGCGCTGGTAGGAGTCCGCGCCGACGCCGATCGCGGCGCCGCAGAGCAGCCTGCCGTCGGTGTCCTTGGTGGCGTTGGGGTACTGCTCGGTCTTGACGAAGTCCTTGACGGTGATCAGCCCGCGCAGCTTGCCCGCGCCGTCCACGATCGGCAGCTTCTCCACCTTGTGCCTGCGCAACAGGCCCAGCGCCGCATCGGCGGTCACCCCGACCTGCGCGACGACCAGCGGCATCTTGGTCATCACCTCGCGGACCCTCTTGGTGTGGTCCACCTCGAAGCGCATATCGCGGTTGGTGATGATGCCCACCAGGGTGCCCGCGGCATCGGTGACCGGCACACCGGAGATGCGGTACTTGGCACAGAGCGAGTCGACCTCGGCCAGGCTGTCCTCCGGCGAACAGGTGACCGGGTCGGTGACCATGCCCGCCTCGGAGCGCTTGACCACCTCGACCTGCGCGGCCTGGTCGTCGGCGGAGAGGTTGCGGTGCAGCACGCCCATGCCGCCCTGGCGGGCCATGGCGATCGCCATCCGCGCCTCGGTGACGGTGTCCATCGCGGAGGAGACCAGCGGCACCCGCAGCAGGACGTTGCGCGAAAACCGCGTGCCGGTGTCGACGCCGCTGGGGATCACGTCGGACTCGGCGGGCTGCAGCAGCACATCGTCGAAGGTCAGCCCGAGCGTCGCGAACTTCGACGGGACACCATGAGCGATCAATTCGCTGGACATTGTGGTGGGCGAACCTTCCTGACGCGCCGGGTGAGCTCCTCCGCCGCCCGCCACCCGACTTCTGGTCGGACGAGACGCGGACGTCACCTGCCTATGCTAACGGCCATTCACGTCGTGAAATGCGCTCGTGAGCCAGCTCCCACGCACCCCGATGAAGATCACGAGTCGGCGAACACGCCGCCGGAGTTGCCGGGGGCCTGCGGACAACCGCGGTACCGGCGGGGTACCGTGCTGCTTCGTGCCGCACAACGCGCTGCCTCCGGACCCGTTCGCCGATGATCCGAACGATCCGGCCAAGGTCTTGGACTCCGACACCGAGCAGGTGGAACCGCTCAGTGAGGACGAGCGCGCCGAGCTGATGGCCGATCTGTCCGATCTCGCCGTCTACCAGGTGCTGCTGGAGCCGCGCGGTGTGCGCGGCATCGTGGTTGACTGCGCCGACTGCAACGAGCCGCACTACCACGACTGGGAGCTGCTGCGGGCCAGTCTCCAGCAGCTGCTGGCCGACGGCCAGGTCCGGCCGCACGAGCCCGCCTACCAGCCCGACCCCGGCGCCTACGTGAGCTGGGAGTACTGCCGCGGTTTCGCTGACGGCGTAGCGACCATCGAGAGCAGCCGCTAGCCCGAATACGGCGAAGGCCCCCGATCACCTGGATCGGGGGCCTTTCACGTTGGCTGGTCAGCCCGCGGACGGATCCGTCGGGACGAACTCGTTGGCGCGCCCGGTGGTGCCGGAGGTACCGCCCTCGCTGGAGCCCGGAGGCGGGCTGCCCGGCGTGGTCGACGTCGGCGTCGGCTCGGTGGTGCTCGGCGGCGAAGGCGAGGTCGACGGCGAGGTCGACGGCTTCTCCGGCTTGGTCGGCTCGACCGTGGTCTGCGACACGCTGCTCGCGGGCGGCGACGGCTGGCCGTTGGTCGGGCCGGGCGGGGTGGTGTCCAGCTGCGACTTGAGCGAGTCGTGCTTGGCCGCGAGCTCGGAGCGGCCGTCCTCTGCGGACACCGCGCTGAGCTGCTCGGAGGCCCGCTCCAGCGCGGCCCTGGCGTCGGAGACCTTGCCCTGCCGCCACAGGTTGTTGGCGCTGTTGAGCTCGTACTGCACCGAGGCGGCCGCCTCGACCGAACGCGTGTGGTCGGAGTAGAGCACCTCGGCCACCGGCCACAGCGGGTCGCCAGGCTGGGCGTCCATCGCGGCGAAGCTCACTCCGGTGAAGGCGATGGCGAGCACCGCTGCCGCGGACGCCAGCGGCACGAGAAATCGGTGGTGCCTGCGACGGGATTTGGCCTTGGCGTTCAGGATCGCGTTGACGGCGGTGTCGGTGTCGACGATCTCGCGCACCGGCTCGTTGTCGACATCCCGCCGCCAGGCGACGAGTAATGCGCCGAGCTCTTGGTCGTCAAGAGCGCCGCTGAGCAGCGGGTCGGCCCCGCCGAGCACATCGAGCAGCGCGTCGTCGGCCTGCACCGCGGACAAGTCGATGGTGCCGTCGAACTCGTTGTCCGCCAGCAGCAAGGGGTCTTCGTGCGCGAACGCCGTCTTCGCGGCGCGCCGTTCGCGGCGTGAGGCGTTGAAGTCACCTGTGTGTCGCTCACCCATGTCAGACCACCTCCTCCTGGCTCATAGCCTTCCTCAGTCGTGTCAACGCCCGGTGCTGAGCGACCCGTACGGCACCCGGCGTGGAGTTGATCGCCTCGGCGGTCTCCTCCGCGGACATCCCCATGACGACGCGCATCACGACGATCTCGCGTTGCTTGGCCGGGAGAATCCGCAGCAACTGCGCCATCCTGGCGGTCAGCTCGCTGCCCATGGCCCGCTGCTCCGGACCGGCTCCCAACTCTGGTGCGTCGGGGACCTCGGCGACGGGGTCGGAGCGGTTTCGCGCGGCCGAGCGGTGGGCATCCGCCACCTTGTGGGAGGCGATGCCGTAGACGAAGGCCAGGAACGGACGCCCCTGATCCCGATAGCTGGGGAGTGCCGTCAACACGGCGAGGCACACCTCCTGTGCGACGTCATCAGCCGACGCGTACGACCGTTCCTGCCTGCCAACTCGGGCACGGCAGTACCGCACCACCAGGGGACGAATCGACGCCAGCAAGCGCTCCGTCGCCTGGCGGTCGCCATCGACGGCGGCGCCCACAATGGCGTCCAGCTCGTCCCCCACCTTGCTCATCGCAGACACATGTCCCGGTGTTACTTCTAGGCGGACCGTCATTGACCGATCCTCTGGGTGACCCCCGACCCATCGGTCGGGTTAACCGTACCGGGCCATGCCGCCCGGCCGTACCGGTGGGCGCGGATACGCGCCCACCGGCGGCAGGCGGATACACGGTGAACATCCACACCCAGCCCGGAGCGGGTCGCTCCGGGCTGAACGGGGTATGTGAAATATACGGGTCGTTCACCCTGCGTACTCGTATGAGTACTCAAGGTTTACGACACCAACCCCCGGCGGAAGCCGTGGGCCACCGCCTGGGCGCGGTCGCGGACGCCGAGCTTGCGGAACAACCGCCGAGCGTGCGTCTTGACCGTGTCCTCCGAGAGATAGAGCTCACGGCCGATCTGGCCGTTGCTCTTGCCCTGACTCATGCCGCGCAGCACCTGAAGCTCCCGTTCAGTGAGCTGCACGCCTGGGTCTGAGGGCTGTCGTGGTGCCGGTACCGAGGTGCTGGCAAGCGTGTGCGCGAGCGCCGCGACAAGCTCGGGACGGGATGCGTCCCACCGCAGGTAGCCACGGGCGCCACCTGCGATCGCTGCCGCGATGCTGCCGGCGTCGTCAGGCGCGCCGAACACGATCACATTTGCCTGGGGGTTTGCCGATACGAGCCGCCTGGTCGCTTCGACACCGGTCGGCACGGCGCGCTGGGTTCCAACCAGGACGACGTCGACCGGCTGCCGCGAAAACCGCGCCAGCAGCTCGTCACCGTGCGCTACACAGTCGATGCGGCTGACCCCTGGGACAGCCGACATCACACGGGTGAGACCTTCCCGCACACTGCGCCGGTCGTCGCAGATCAAGACCGTCGTCACGGGGACTCCTTCCTGCAGCCGAGTGACGTTCCTTTTCCCCTATCGGACGCTGAGAGCCAAACCTTGACACGATCCGGTGCTTAATCCGTCAAGAATTTCAGCCACGCCCCTAGGAGGGTTCGTTCACGCCAACGGAGTAGCGCTGAGAGTAACCCCGCTGGGAGGAAAATGTGGATCACGTCCGATCGGCGTCACTCGTCCGGTTGGGACGTCCACGTCCGAGTGAGGCATATCGCTGCCCTGCGTGCCAGCTCGCAGGTCGATTCGATCCAGATTGCGGGTGAATCCGCGTAACACGGCTGGAGCAGAATGCGAATTACTCTCGATTAGCACTCGGTTACCAACTGGTAACCCGATCAGCTCAACACCGTCCGGCCAAGTTGTTCGACCGCCGCGTCCAGACCGGGCAGCAGTTCGACCCGTGACGGCAATGTGACATTCCGCCATCCGGGGCCGCCGACGAACACCCGCACCCGCGGGCGCGTCCTCGGCAGCGCGGCCAGCAGCCTGGCGTCGGCGTAGCGCGGCAACTGGGCCCAGAGGAACACCGCGGAGGGTGTGGTCCGACGGATCGAGGACACCAGCGCCTCGAGCGGTAGGGCGGCCCCCAGCACCCTGGCCGCGATCCGCCGCCGGGCCAGCGCGGCGGCCAGCGCGTGCAGCGGCAGGCTGTGCTGCTCCTCGGGCACACAGGCCAGCAGCACCGGCCGCGGGTTGAGCGGGGCGGGCGTGCCCGCGCACACCATGGCGAGGGACGCCACCACGCAGTGGGTGAGCAGGTGCTCGATCTCCACGCCCTCGCCGGAGTGCTCCCAGCGCTGCGCGACCGCGTTCATCACCGGCCGGATCACCGCGTCCCAGGTCGGCTCGATGCCGTCCTCGGCGACGCTCTCCAGCAGCAGCCGCTGGACGGCGGCGGCGTCCATGGCGAGTACCGCACGGCCCAGGCCCCTGGCGCGGCGGCTCGCGCCGGGCAGCCTGAGCACCCGGCCGCCGACCCTGACCACGCCCGTTGGCTCGTCGTCCTCGCGCACGCCGGAGATCAACACGGGCTCTCGCCGGGTCTCCTGGCCGCCCAGCACCCCGTGGGCCACCGGCCCTTGAGTGGGTACCTGCTGGTGTCGCGGGGCGTTGAGGGCGTAGCGGGCGGCCTCGCTCGGGGAGGCACCACGCAGCAGTGCCCGTTGCATCAGTTCCAGGCGGGCGATGTCGCCCGATCCGTAGCGGCGGTGTCGCCCGCTGGTGTGACCGCTGGGTCCGAGCCCGTAACGGCGGTCCCAGGTGCGCAGCGTGGCGGGCGCGATGCCGAGCCGCCGGGCCACCGCCGCGACCGTGAGGCGGGGCTCGTCGTGACCGTCTGCTTCGTCGGGGACACGGCCGCTGTCCTCGACGGATTCCGGCTGTGTGGTCACGTCGCCCATATTCCGGTTACGTCACCCCTTCGGCAACACGAATGCTCTTGAACAAGTTTTGGCGCGCTTCTACTGTCGTTCTCAGCTCAACTACCGTTACTTGAACGGGAGGTCGTTGTTATGGCGGACACCCGACGTCTCCCCGGCCCCAACGCCGATCTGTGGGATTGGCAGCTCAAGGGGCTGTGCCGCGGGATGGACAGCGCGTTCTTCTTCCATCCCGACGGTGAGCGTGGCCCGGCGAGAGCGCGGCGGGAGGCCCGCGCCAAGGCGATCTGTGAGCGCTGCCCGGTGTTGGCACCCTGCAGAAAGCACGCGCTCGCCGTTCAGGAGCCCTACGGCATCTGGGGTGGGATGTCGGAATCCGAACGCGACGCCATCGTCAAATCACGCAAGCGCCAGCTTGGTATCACCCCGGTAGTACCGGTGGTTCCTGCCCAGCGCGGCGCGCCGGCCCCGAGCAAGCATCCCTCGGTGGTCTGAACGGCCTCTAGACCGCAGAAGGCCCCGATGGGCGTCCCACCGGGGCCTTCTGCGTACTAAAGCCTTTAAAGGGGGCTGGCACGCCCGAACGCGCCAGCCCCGTGCACCCGAACTACCACCGCCACGTCCCGTAGGTGGCGATGCCTGTTGCGCCGGGTGGGTCAGAAGCCGGGGCCCTGCCGGTGGCCGTGTCCATGGCCGTGGCCATGTCCATGCCCGGCGGGCTCCTCTTCCTTCTTCTCCACCACTGCGCTCTCGGTTGTGAGCACCATACGTGCGATGGACGCCGCATTGGAAACCGCGGACCTCGTCACCTTCACCGGGTCAACGATGCCAGCGTCCACCAGGTCACCGTACGTCAGGTCCGCCGCGTTGAATCCATGACCCCACTCCAGGCCCTTGACCTTGGACACCACGACGGCGCCCTCGAGTCCGGAGTTGGCGGCGATCCAGAACAGCGGGGAGGTCAGGGCCTTGGCCACGATGGCGACGCCGGTCGCCTCGTCGCCCGTCCTGCCCAATCCGCCCTCGAGTTCCTTGGCGGCGTGCACCAGGCTGGAGCCACCGCCGGGCACGATGCCCTCCTCGACGGCGGCGCGGGTGGCCGCGACGGCGTCCTCGATGCGGTGCTTGCGCTCCTTGAGCTCGACCTCGGTGGCCGCGCCGACCTTGATCACGGCGACGCCGCCGGACAGCTTGGCCAGCCGCTCCTGGAGCTTCTCGCGGTCCCAGTCGGAGTCGGTAGACTCGATCTCCCGACGAAGCTGCTCCGCGCGACCGTCCAGCGCCGAGCGGTCGCCTGCGCCGTCGACCAGCGTGGTCTCGTCCTTGGTGACCACGATGCGGCGGGCCTTGCCCAGCACCTCGATGCCGGACTCGGACAGCTTGCGGCCGACCTCGGCCGAGATGACCTCGGCGTTGGTGACGATGGCCAGGTCGTCCAGGAACGCCTTGCGGCGGTCACCGAAGTAGGGCGCCTTCACCGCGACGACGCGCAGCGTCTTGCGGATGGCGTTGACCACCAGCGTGGACAGCGCCTCGCCCTCGACGTCCTCGGCCACGATCAGCAGCGGCTTGCCCGTCTCGGCGACCTTCTCCAGCAGCGGCAGCAGGTCGGCCAGCGAGCCGATCTTCTCGCGGTTGAGCAGCACGAAGGCGTCTTCGAGGACGGCTTCCTGCGACTCGGAGTCGGTGACGAAGTGCTGGGAGATGAAGCCCTTGTCGAACTGGACGCCCTCGGTGATCTCCAGCTCGGTGGCCAGCGTCGAGGACTCCTCGACGGTGATCACGCCGTCCTCGCCGACCTTCTCGATGGCCTCGCCGAGCAGCGCGCCGATGGTGATGTCCCGAGAGGCGACGGTGCCGACCTGCGCGATGTTGTCGCGGCCCTTGACCGGGGTGGCCTTGGCCTTGAGCAAGTCGACGACGGCGTTCGCGGCGGCCTCGATGCCCTTGCCCAGCGAGGTGGGGTTGGCGCCCGCGGCGACGTTGCGCAGGCCCTCGCGGACCATCGCCTGGGCCAGCACGGTGGCGGTGGTGGTGCCGTCGCCCGCGACGTCGTTGGTCTTGGTGGCCACGGTCTTGGCCAGCTGCGCGCCGAGGTTCTCGAACGGGTCCGGCAGGTCGATCTCGCGGGCGATGGTCACACCGTCGTTGGTGACGGCGGGCCCGCCGAACTTCTTGTCCAGCACGACGTGGCGGCCACGCGGGCCGAGCGTCACCTTGACGGCGTTGGCAAGCTGGTCGACGCCGCGCTCAAGCGCCCGGCGAGCATCCTCGTCGAAGCGAATCTGCTTAGGCATGTGATGTGCCCCTCTATATGTTTCTCAGGCGCCGCCTCAGCACCGGCAGCGGGTTTAGGGCTATGCGAAACCGCCCCGGCACCGGCGGTCATGCCGGTGTTGCCGGGGCGGTTATGCGCATGATGTGCCTGTTGTCAGTTGATGACAGCCAGCACGTCGCGGGCGGAGAGGATCAAGTAGTCCTCGCCGTTGTAGCGGATTTCGGTGCCGCCGTACTTGGAGTAGATGACGACATCGCCTTCATTGACATCCAGCGGAACGCGGTTGCCCTTGTCGTCGATGCGGCCCGGGCCGACAGCCAGGACCTTGCCCTCCTGGGGCTTCTCCTTGGCGGTGTCCGGGATAACGAGGCCCGACGCAGTCGTCGTCTCGGCCTCGCTAGCCTGGACGAGGATCTTGTCCTCGAGCGGCTTGATGTTCACGCTCGCCACGGTGTGACCTCCACCTTCTGGGGTCTTCGAAGCGTTGGCAGGTACCGACGGCTCGGTGGCTCCCCGCCGTCGCGGGTGCCGGGGCTCCTCCGGTGCCGTGCAGCTAGCACTCTACCCATGCGAGTGCCAGCCTCTCAACCGGGTCCGACTGGTGGGTGAAAGGAAGCCTCTCCCGGCTTCCGTCTGCGTTCACATCGCGTCTTCCGCCCGGCAACCATCCTGGCCTGCAATGGGACCGGCACTCCAATACTGGGAGGTTGACGTGCCCGATCCCACCACAAACCTGTCTCGCCGATCCCTGCTCATCGGCGGCGGCACCGCCGCGGGCCTCACTGTGATCACTACCACGCCGCTGGCCGCGGCCGCACCCGCAGGCCGACTGGCGGACCCGTTCACCCTAGGTGTCGCCTCCGGCGACCCCACCTCCGACGGCGTCGTGCTGTGGACCCGTCTGGCACCGAAGCCGCTGGCCGAGGACGGCATGGGCGGCGTGCCCAACCGCAAGATCGCCGTGCAATGGGAGCTTGCCAGGGACGAGAAGTTCCGCACCGTCGTCCGGCGCGGCGTGGCGACCGCGCGGCCGGAGTCGGCGCACAGCGTGCACGTGGAACTGAGCGGGCTGGAGCCCGACCGGTTCTACTTCTACCGCTTCCGCGCCGAAGGTCACCTGTCGCCGACCGGCCGTACCCGCACAGCACCGGCCGTCAACGCGCTGCGGCCGCTGACCATGTGCTTCGCCTCCTGCGCGCAGTACGAGCACGGCTACTTCACCGCCTACCGGCGGCTGGCGGAGGAGCACCCGGACCTGGTGCTGCACCTTGGCGACTACCAGTACGAGTACAAGGCCAAGAGCTACGTCGCGCCGGGCGGCAACGTGCGCGACCACGAGGGCCCGGAGACCGAGACGCTGGCGAACTACCGGCAGCGGCACGCGCAGTACAAGACCGATCCGGATTTGCAGGCCGCGCATGCCATCGCACCGTGGGCGGTGGTGTGGGACGACCACGAACTGGACAACAACTGGGCCGACGAGGTGCCGGAGAAGCCGGAGATCCCGCAGCCGAACTTCCTCAAGCGCCGCGCCGCCGCGTTCCAGGCGTACTGGGAGAACATGCCGCTGCGCCGCACCTCGGTGCCCAATGGCATCGACATGCAGCTGTACCGGCGCGTCCGGTGGGGCAGTCTGGCCACCTTCCACATGCTGGACACCCGGCAGTACCGCAGCGACCAGGCCTGCGGCGACGGTTCTCACGTCGGCTGCGACGAGCGCCTGCGGGAGGACCGCACGATCACCGGTGCGGAGCAGGAGCGCTGGCTGCTGTCCGGGCTCGCCTCATCGCGGGCGCGCTGGGATGTGCTTGGCCAACAGGTGTTCTTCTCGCAGCGCGACTCCGACGCGGGTCCCGCGCAGAAGTTCAGCATGGACGGCTGGGACGGCTATGTGGCCTCCCGCAACCGGATCCTGCCGACGCTGGGCCGCACCCGAAACGGCGTGGTGCTCACCGGCGACGTGCACTCGCACTGGGCGAGCGAGCTGAAGTCGGACTTCGACGACCCGTCGTCGACGAGCGTCGGCGTCGAGTTGGTGGCCACCTCGATCACCTCGGGCGGCGACGGCAGCGACACCACCGCGGGCGGCGACACCACGTTGAAGGCCAACCCGCACATCAAGTACTTCAGCAACCGCCGCGGCTACGTGAGCACCCGTTTCGAGGCGGACAAGCTCACCGCCGAGTTCAAGGTGCTCTCGCACGTCAAGACTGCGGGCGCACCGGTGACCACCGGGGCGAAGTTCGTGGTCGAGGACGGTGACCACACCCTGCACCGCGCCTGAATCCCTTGTCGCCATAACTCTGTTATGTAACACTGTTTTCACAGTTGTTCCGGGGTGAGCGCGGTACCTGTGCCGTGCTCACCCCGATCACGATGGGGATTGGTGTGCTTCCATTTTTGGTGCTGGTCGGCTCCTGGGTGGTGCTGCGGGGTGTGGGCCTGATCGGCGTCGAGGTTCTCGACGGGTGGCAGCCCGCGTTGCGTGGGGCGCTGGCGATCATGTTCTTGCTGACCGCGTCGGCGCACTGGGGTTCGCGGCGGGCCGACCTGGTGGCGATGGTGCCGCCGCGGCTGCCGCGGCCGGAGTTGCTGGTAACCGTCACCGGGGTGCTGGAGGTCGTGGGGGCGTTCGGGCTGCTCGTGCCAGCGACCGCGCCGTACGCGGCGATCGGTCTGGCGCTGCTGCTGGTGGCGATGTTCCCGGCGAACGTGCACGCGGCGCGGCGGAAGGGCAGCATGGGAGGGCGTCCGGTGACCCCGTTGGGCCTGCGCAGCGTGATTCAGGTGGTGTTCCTCGCCGCGGCCGTGGGGGCGGCGGTCTAGACACAGCGATGGCGGCCGCCCGCTGGCGGCCGCCATCTGCTGGATCCCTGCGGTCAGACCTGACCGTGGTCCGGCTTCACCTGGCCCTGGCCCGGCTTGACCTCTCCGCGCCAGCCGCCGGTCTCCTGACCGCGACGCTCGATGAAGCCCTTGAAGCGCTCCAGATCGCCGCGCACCTTGCCCTTGACGGCGCCCACGAGGTCGCCGGTCTTCTCGACCAAGCCCTCGGGCTCGTACTCCATGCGCAGGTTCACCCTGGTCTTGTCCGGGGTGACCTCGGTGAAGGACACCGTGCCGTCCTGCTTGGGGCCTTCCACCACTCGCCAGGACACGCGCTGGTCGGGCACCTGGTGCTCGATCTTGGCGTCGAACTCCCTGCGCTGCCCGCCGATCGCCACGACCCAGTGGGTCATGGTCGGGGTGCGCTGGTCCACTCGCTCGACACCGTCCATGAACTCCGGGAACGACTCGAACTGGGTCCACTGGTTGTAGGCGGTGCGTACGGGAACCGCGACTTCGATGTGTTCCTCGATGACACTCACGTCAAGCCTCCTGTTCGTCTCGCTTGGAGGCCTACCCGACAAGGTGACACGCAAACTCGCGATCAGAGCATCAGGACGTCGGTGACGGGCATCGAGGAGTCCGCCGGGATGGTCAGCGGGGAGGCCGGTGCACCGGCCGCGAGCAGGTGCGCGCCGAGCGCGGCGACCATAGCGCCGTTGTCGGTGCACAGCTTCGGACGCGGCACCCGAAGTCGGACGCCCGCAGCCGCGCAGCGCTCCTCGGCCAGCGCCCGCAGCCGCGAGTTGGCCGCGACGCCGCCGCCGATGAGCAGGTGGTCGATGTCCTTCTCGCGGGCGGCGCGGATCGCCTTCGCGGTGAGGACGTCCACCACGGCTTCCTGGAAGGACGCGGCGACATCGGAGACCGGCACATCGCGGCCCTCCCGGCGGGCCTGCTCGATCCAGCGGGCCACCGCGGTTTTGAGGCCGGAGAAGGAGAAGTCGTAGGCCGCGTCGCGGGGCCCGGTCAGGCCGCGCGGGAAGGCGATGGCCGCCGGGTCACCCTTGCGGGCGGCGCGGTCGATGTGCGGACCGCCGGGGAACGGCAGTCCGAGCAGCCGGGCCACCTTGTCGAAGGCCTCGCCCGCCGCGTCGTCGATGGTCGCGCCGAGTTGGGTGATCGGCCCAGCGAGGTCGGGCACCTCCAGCAGGCTGGAGTGGCCGCCGGAGACCAGCAGCGCGAGCGCGGGACCGGGCAGCGGCCCGTGTTCCAGGGTGTCCACCGCGACGTGCGCGGAGAGGTGGTTCACGCCGTAGAGCGGCACGTCCCAGGCCGTGGCGTAGGCCTTCGCCGCGGCGACGCCGACGACCAGCGCGCCGGTCAGCCCCGGCCCTGAGGTCACCGCGACAGCGTCCACATCGGACCCGTAGATGCCCGCGGTCAGCATGGCGCGCTGCACGGTGGGGACCATCGCCTCGACGTGGGCGCGGCTGGCCACCTCCGGCACCACCCCGCCGAAGCGGGCGTGCTGGTCCACACTGGACGCGACCTCGTCGGCGAGCAGTTCGACCCGCCCGTCGGCGTGCAGCCGGACGACGCCGACCCCGGTCTCGTCGCAGGACGTCTCGATGCCGAGCACGATTCCGCCACCGAGCGCGCGGCTCATCCGATCCTCCTGTTGTCGTCCACTGTGGATGCCGGAACGGCGAGCCTACGCATGGTGAAGGCATCGGCACCCGATGGCTGGTAGTACCGCTTGCGCAGCCCCACCACCTCGAACCCGTGCGCCTGGTACAGCCCGATCGCGGTCTGGTTGTCGGTGCGCACCTCGAGGAAGGTGGTGGCGCCGACCTCGTCCACGATGGACAGCAGTCCGCGCAGCAGCGCCTTTCCGATCCCCTTGCCCTGCCACCCGGGGTCCACGCCGATGGTGTGCACCTCGGCCTCGGGATGGGGCGGCGATGCGATCAACGCGATTCCCGCATAGCCGACCAGGCGGTCGTCGATACGCGCCGCGAGGTAGGGGTGTCCGGCCTCGAGTTCGGTGGCGAACATGCGCACGGTCCACGGGTCCTCGCCGGGGAACAACGCGCTCTCCAGCTCCGCGCACCGCGTCAGGTCCTCGGGCCGCAGCCGGTCGATGATCACCCCGTGCTCACCGGCTTGATCCCGTTGGGCTCCACCGCATCGGGCTTGCGCAGGTACAGCGGCGTCAGGTCCGAGGACGGCGCCCGCTTCTCCAGCAGCGGCAGCGCTTCGGTGACCAGCCCGAACGCCGAGGGGTAATCCAGCTGTTCCAGTCGGGGCTCCGCCCGGTCGAACGCCTCGGCGTACAGCTGCCCGCCGTGTCCGACCACAGCGCCGATGCCCAGCTGGTCGAGCTTGAGCCGCAGGGCGGCGGGCTTGCACACGCTGGGGCCCATGGCGATGCCGTCCCGCAGGACGATCAGCCAGTACACCTCTTTGCGGCGGGCGTCGGTGACCACCGCGAAACCCGAGTAGCACTCCCTCCGCTCCTTGATGCGCATCTCAGCGGCGATGGCCCGCAGCGAGGAGACCGCGTAGACCGGCACCTCCAACGCGTCGGACAGCGCCGCGGCGGTGACCATGCCGACCCGCAGCCCGGTGAACGGCCCCGGCCCGGACCCGCACACCACGGCGTCCACATCGCCCAGCGTCTTGCCCGCATCGGACAGCACGGCGTTGACCTGCACCATCAGCTGCTCGGCATGAGCACGGGGGTCGATCACCCTGCGGTCGGGCACCAGCGGCACGGGGTGATCCGACTCGGGGCTGAAGGCCTCGACCAGCCCGGCGGTGACCGCCGGCGTCGCGGTGTCCACGGCAAGCACAAGCACGGCAATCAAACCTACACGGCGTCTTCGGAGGCGTTTCCGCAGGTAGAAAATGCGTTGCCGCTGATCGTCCGGCACGGGATAGTTGTGCCCGTCGAGCACGTGAAAGGAGGCGAGAGCGATGAGCATGCGACACCTCAGTACTGAGCGAATGGAACGGTGCTTCCGCGCTCACGCCCGCCCCGACAGGCGTGACCGACACCCAGGCTTTCCGACCCGGTAGGTACCGGCCGCACTCGGAAGCCGCCCTTCGCTCGCCTCGGCGACCAGGGCGGTTTTTCTTTCCCCGACCTGGTGAGACGCGTCCCGGCGCGCGAACCGGCACCGGGGAGTGCCGAGCCCGAAATCCGCAGCGCCGGAGCACGGTGTGCCCAAGCCCGCGCTCCACCGACCGCATCGCGGTGTGGACGCGTCTCGCCTTCCCCACGCTTCTGTAGCTCAGCAGGACAGAGCACGGCATTACGAATGCCGAGGTCCCAGGTTCGAGTCCTGGCAGGAGTACGTACCGCCCAAGGATGGTTGTACAGCTCCGGGAACGGGTTGCGCCGTTCCCGGAGCGCACGCCCTCGTGGTCCAACGGACGACGACACCGGGCTTCGAACCCGGGGATACAGGTTCGATTCCTGTCGGGGGCACCGGGTTCTACGTCGGCAGGAAGTGCACGACGACACGGTGGCGGTTGTCGTGCAGCCATTGGCTGACGGCGTCGGGGGGACGCGGTAAGCGGCAGTCGGTGATCACCGCGATCCGGCGGTTGGCCTGGGTGGACAGCCTGGCGAGGAAGTCGACGAGCACCGGACTGCCCGTGCTGTCGGGGTAGGTCGCGAAGGTGACCGAGCCCCGGTTGGACACCGCGGACAGCAGGGGCGTGTCCTGGTGGAGGGCCGAGCGCATGGTGCGGCTGCCTGCCCACAGGATTTGGGCGCCGTCGGCGCGGGCGGCGCGCATGAGGATCGGATAGTCGCGGTCGCGCCAGCGGGTGACGGCGGTGGGACGCCTGCGCAGGGCGTCTTCCAGGGGACGGGCGGGCTGGAAGCCCCACAGGCGCAGGTAGTTGCCGACCGAGGTGATGCTGAGGCGGACGCCCAGCCGGGTGTCGATCAGGTCGGCAACGGCTTGTCTGGTCCACAGCAGGTACGGCAGGCCGAAGCGGTCGGGGGTGCCGGTGAGCAGGGGTGTGATGATCTCGTTCTGCATCTCGGTGGTGAGCAGTTGCTGCTCGCCGCGGCGGCGGCCGCGTTTGCGTGGGGCCAGGGCGCTGTGGCCCGCGGTGCGGTAGTCGCGGACCCAGCCGCACACGGTCTGGCGGGACACACCGAAGATTCTGGCCACCTCGGCCTGGGTGGCCCCGGAGACGACCGCGTGCACGGCGCGGCGGCGCAGGTCCTCCAGCGCCTCGGGGGACAGCTTCCTCGCGTCGCGCCTGGTCACCACGGGAACCTTCACCTGCTGGGTCGCGGAATACCTGGGGATGTGCGAAATCGTTCTCACGGCACGCTCCAATACCGTCATGGGCGGACGTCCACCGCGGTGGTGACGGTGGCCTGGTCGATTTCCGAGGTGCGCACGGTGACCGCGAGCCGCCACCGGCCGGGCAGCGGCAGCGCCGTGCTGGTGAGGAAGTGGCCGGGGCCCGCATTGGCGACCTGCACCTGCATCGGGCCGACCGAGCGTTCGGGCAGGTGTAGCCGCAGCGTCAGTTCCGGGACGTCCTTGGGCCTGCCGCCAGGGTCGAGCACCTGGATGTGCACGCCGTTCAGGCCGACCTGCGCGGGGTCGACCACGATGGTCACCATGCCCTTGCCCACGGGGCCGGTGCCGGTGTCGAAGGGCAGCGCCATCATGGCCGGGCCCGCTGCCACCGGCTGGGCCTGCGGGCCATCGGCCCTGGCCTGCGCGGCGCGCGCGGGTTCGGTGTCGACCAGCATCGCGGTGAGGCCGAGGACCAGCACCGCGATCACCACCTCCACCGACACCAGGCGCCCGAAGCGGGTGACCTCGCTGTCGATGGGGCCGCGCCTCGCCCTGCGTTTCCCGGCGATGGTGGTGGCCTCGACGGTGTAGTGGCGGTGCACCCAGGATCGGGCCAGCGCGCCGAGTCCGACAAGCAGCAGCACCAGGGCGCCCTTGACCACGAGCAGCCAGCCGTAGGAGGTGTTGGTCAGCGCCGACAGGGTGCCGACCTGGCGCCAGCTTTGGTAGCTGCCGGTGGCCACCAGGATGCCGACGCACACCAGCGCTGTGCGGGAGAAGAGCGGCACCCCTTCGCGCATCGCCTGCACGTCCTTGCTTCGCAGCAGCACCGCAAGCGCGGCGAGGCCGCCGATCCAGACGCCCATGGCGCCGAGGTGCAGCACGTCGGCGGGCACGGCGATGAACACCTGGGAGCCCGCGCCACTGTGGTTGGCCAGCGCCCAGGTCGCGGCGAGCAGCGCTGCCGCATCCAGGATTGCCGCGGCTCTGCGCCGGAGGTTGCGCGAGGCAGGCGAACCTGGGTGGCGCAGCAACCACACCAGCCCGACAATCACGGCCAGCAGCAACACGATCCGGGCCGCCAACGCGATGCCCATGCGGGTGGTGAGGGTCGTGCCGAGGTCGAATCCGCCGGTGGCGTAGGGGCCGTACAGGAGCAGGCCCGCGACCGACGCGGTGAGCAGACCCGCCCAACTTGTCCACAGCAGAACGCGGACGGTGCGGCGCTGCGTGCCGGCGGGCCAGCAGACCGCGGTGAAGAACGCGATGCCCACCAGCAGCGCGAAGCAGGCGAACGCGAGCCAGCGGGAGACTGTGAACAGGGTCCCTGCGGTACCGCCCTGGTCGGCGACGGTGGGCACGGTGCCCGCGGCGGCGGTGGGGCGGCCGACGCTGAACACGAACGCACCCTGCACCGGGTGGGTGTCCGCGGAGACGGCCTTCCACGCCACCGTGTGCGAGCCCTGGCCAAGTTGGCCGGGCACCGTCACCGCGATCACGTCTGTGCGGTCGCCTGCATGCCTTGGGGCATCCAACAGCACGTCGTTGCCCGCCGGGTCGAGCAGGCGGACCGCGGCCAGGCCGAGTTCCACCGGCTCGTTGAAGGTCAGCATGATCTCCTTGGGCGCCTCGGCGAGCACCGAGTAGGCCGCTGGAGTGGCGGAGAGCAGCGTCGCGTGTGCACCGGCGGGCACCGCGAAGACGGTCAGGGCTCCGGCGCACAGCAGCAGAGCTGCCGCGATCCGCCGCAACAGAGGTAGGCACACGTTGGCCGCCTTTCAGGTCCGCGCTGGTTCCCGGATCTTTTTCGCCTCGGCATCGGGTGGCACCGGCACCGCCACAGGCTTGCGGCGCAGCACCAGCGCGATGGCGATGGCACCGGGCAACAACGCGACCAGCGCCAGCCACCGTGCGGTGAGGTCATCCGCGGCCGGCGGGGCGGCGGCAGCGGCGGTGGCGAGCGTGAGCACCGGCGCGGGGTTCTCCGGTTCCAGATCGCCCTGCGGGACCTCGATCCAGCGCACGACCTCGCCGTTGGAGTACGTCTGCAACGCCTTGAACACCAGTCGGTCGGTGTGCTCCGGCAGCCGTCCGAGCGCGACCTCGAAGTCCTGGTACTGCCCCGGCGCGATCTGCCCGCCGCGCCAGGTGATCGCGGTGATGGCCTCGGTGACCTCGTGGTGACCGGTCTTGACGGGCGCGGGCAGCTTCTCCTTACGGACCTCCGACGTCCAGCCAGGCACCGGCCGCACCGAGACCGAGGCCAGCGGATGGTCCTGCGGCAGCACGACCTCCAGCGCGACGGTCGATGCGGTGTCGCGTTCGTTGGGCACCCGGAAGGAGAACGTGCCGAAGCTGCCGGGCTCCGCGGTGTCGGGGCTCACCGATACGTGTGCGGCGGCGGGCGCCGCCAAGGCGATCAGGGCGAAAGCGGTGAGCAGCAGGGCTTTCAGGCGTGAACCCATGGTGGCTCCTTGGTAAGAGGGGATGCCGTGTGCCGGGCCGGGCCACCCGCCCGGCACACGGCGTGGATCGGCGTCAGGACGAGCCGAGAGGTAGTGGCGGTACCGGTGGGAGTTGGACCGGCAGCGGAAGGTCCGGCAGGGGCAGGGCGGCAGGCTCCACCTCGATGAAGGTGACGATTCCCTGCATGCCCTGCTTGGTCTCGGAGTGCGAGAAGATGTGGCAGTGGAACATCCACTTGCCGGGTTTGGTCGGGGTGAAGACCAGGTCGTAGGCCTGGCCCACGCCGACGTTCACGGTGTCCGCCCGTTGCGGGAAGAACGCCGGGTACCCGTCCTGCGCGGCGATCTCGAAGGCCGCACCGTGTAGGTGCATCGGGTGGATCATCTCCGGGCCGGTGCCGATGACCCGCAGCCGAACCCGCTCGCCGACCCTGGCCTTGAGCGGAGTCGTCTTGGGGAAGACCCGCCCGTTGATGGTGAAGCCGAGCAGGCCGTCGCCGACCATCACCCGGTAGTCCCGGTCGGCGTGGATGTCACCGATCCTGGGCACCACCTCCAGCGAGCCGAACAGACCGCGCCCGATCTGGGTGCCGTCCATATGCGAGTGGTACCAGTGGGTTCCGGTGGCCACCGCGGTCCACTCGTAGGTGTAGGTCTCGCCGGGCATGATGTGCGGCTGGGTGACCGGCGCGACGCCGTCCTGGCTGTTGGGCAGGACCATCCCGTGCCAGTGCACGGAGGTGTCCTCGGGAAGATCGTTCTTGACGATGATCTTCACCTTGTCGCCCTCGTTCACCCTGATCACCGGGCCGGGCACGACGCCGTTGAAGGCATAGGCGTCCTTGAACACGCCCGGCGCCGTCTCCAGCTTCATCGGCGCGGCCCGAAGGTGGAACACCTTGACGCCGCCCTGGGTGTCGACATTGGCCAGCCGCGTGCCGTCGCCGAGGTCCTTGCCGACGTTCTCCGGCACGCCCTCCGCGACGGGCACCGCCAGGGTGCCCGGCGCGGTGCCGTGTGCCATCGGCATCGCGGCGGGCCGCACCGCGGGTGCCTGGGCTGCGATGGTGAACATCCCGGCGATGAGCGCGGCCGTGAGGGTCAGCGACAACGCGCCCCACACCGGCCGTGGCAGGCCGGTGGGGTGACGCAGCCGGTAGGACGCCAGCCGGTTCCGCCACTGTGGAATCTGCATGGGGTTCCCTTCCGAGAACCGCCGAGCGGGGCCGGGGAGCCCACCCCTGAACTTGAGCTTCCCGGCCCGTTTCTCGGCGGAATCGCTAACAGACGGACCGGTGCTGGACCGGGTTGATCTGCCGGCAGGTCAGCTGCTCACGCATCGGTCCCGCGGGAACCTGCTGCGACCAGCCCTCGTATGCCAGCGGAATGGCAAGGACTCCCTGGCCACCGAAGCCGTTGTACTCGACGATCTCGTCGTCGGTAGCGGTGGCGTCGGTGGCGTTGAGGAGCTTCTTGCCCACGATCGCGGCGTCGGCGGGGTTGCCGTCGCCGTTGGGATCGGGGTCGATCACCATCCAGGCGTTGGCGAACTTGGACGAGACGTAGCCGTAGTAGCCGCCGCCCTTCTTGTGGCCGAAGTTGATGCCGTGGCAGCCCGCGTCACAGGGCAGGTACTTCACGACCTTGTCCGTCTTCGGGTCGATCACCGTGATGAGGCTGGTGAGCGTGTTCGCGACCAAGACGGCGCTGTTGTCCGGCGAGACCGGCAGCTGGATCGGCAGACCGCCCCAGGCACCCGGCGTCTTCACGCCGCTGACCGGGTCGTATCCCGCCCACAGATCGATGGTCTTGTTGTGGGCCTTGCCGCCGCTGTCGGTGTTGCACGCGTCCTTCGCGGTGAGCGAGATGCAGGACACGCTGGCGCCGAGGAAGTTGGCCTCATAGGCCTTGCTGCCGTCGGCGGTCATGCCGCTGGCGATCGGAAGCTCGCCGGTGGCTTCCTTCCTGATCTTGCCGGTCGGGATGTCGACGACGGTGGCGTCGTAGGTGTTGACGTTCGGCGTGATCATCGTCTTGCCGTCGCCGGTCATCCAGTGCGCGTGCGGGTGGGCGATCTTCTCGCCCGGCATCTGCACCGGAATGCGGCGGTCGACCTTGGTGGCGCCGGGACTGAGCTCGACCACGCTGCTGCCGCCGTTGATGGCGATGTGCAGTTGGTCGGTGTCGGTCCTGGTCATCACGTGCGACGGGTCGGGTCCGACGGTGATCTGCCGGACGAAGGCACCCGTGGCGCGGTCGAAGACGTCGAGTTTGTCGTTGAACCACTCCGTTTGGTAGATGTACTTGTAGTCCTTGTCGGTCCACATGTTGTGCGGGTTGTTCATGTTGATGCCCGGCAACGCGACCTTGCGGGCCACCTCGAAGGTGGTCGCGTCGATCTTGGTGGCCGTGCCCGACTTGGACTTGCGCTTGGTCTTCTCCATCTGGGCGTCGATCCAGACCTCGCCGACACCCGGCACGGACGGCTTCAGGTTCGCCGCGGGAAGCGTCTTCGGCTCGCTGAACTTCTGCTGGAAGTAGGCGTCCAGGCTGGGGATCAGCACCGGCTTGCCTTCACCGTCGTATTGCAGGATCGGGGCGACCGGGTACACCGGGTCCCAGGTGGTTTCCTTGTCGGCGCTGAAGTTCTGCCAGTTACGCGGGGCGGTGATGTTGAAGAACTTCTGCACCAGCTGCTGGATGATGTCCGCCGACGACGGCACGTTGAGGCCCCGGCTGTTGACCTTGAGCTTCTTGCCGAAGTCCAGGCCGATGGTCAGCGGGTCGTCCACCACGGCCGCACCGAGCATGTACGGGTGGATCTTGCACGCCCAGGCGTACAGACCCGGCTCGGTGATCTCGTAGCTCTGGCTGCCGGTGAACGCGGCGGCCTGGTCGAA
The DNA here is from genome assembly GCF_056323685.1 of Actinorectispora metalli. Taxonomy (NCBI): domain Bacteria; kingdom Bacillati; phylum Actinomycetota; class Actinomycetes; order Pseudonocardiales; family Pseudonocardiaceae; genus Actinorectispora; species Actinorectispora metalli. Next base: position 2,889,626 of record NZ_JBREYE010000001.1, on the reverse strand, counting down.
GTGCTTGGCGGCCTCCGGCCAGATCAGACCGGTCACCGAGTGCACCGAGGCGGCCGCGGGGGCGGCCACGTCGAAGTTGACCTTCAACGGCACGGTCAACTGCTTCGTGGTGTTCCGCAGGTCCTCCAGCAGGCCCTCCAACTCGACGCCCACCGGGAGGTCGGTGAGCGTGAGCGGAACGCCTGGCGGAGCCGCCGCGATGTCCTTGGACATCCGCTCGATCAGGACGCTGGCCTTCTTGGCCCGCGCGTCGTTCGGGCCCACCAGGGTGGTCACCGACTGACGCAGGTTGTCCAGGTTGAGCAGCTTCAGCGGGTCGACACCCAGGTTGCCGATCAGCGGCAGCGTGGGAGCCTGCTGCTGCGGAGCGGTGCCTGCCGGGATCGCCGCCGTGGGCAGCGGGGGCACCCCGCCACCGACCGCGGGCAGACCCGGGAGACCGGGCAGGCCCGGCAGTTCCGGCAGACCCGGTAGCTGCGGGAGACCGGGGGCCGCGGGAAGCAGGTTGGTCAGCTTCTCGAGGTCGGTGTTCAGCAGCGCGTTCGGATCGGTCGGCAGGCTGGACAGCCCGACCCTGGGCAGCACGGCGGCCGCCAAGGACTGGGTGCCGAACAGGTTGAGGTTGGTGTCGAACCATTCGCCCTGGTTGTCAGTCAGGTCGAACTGGATCGGCACCGGACCGACCCCGACCGGCAGGCCCGGTTGTGCCGAGTGCGTCGAGGTCGGAGGCGGGTTGCCGCCGGTCGGCGAGGGCACGGTCGGCTGGGTGGTGGTCGGCTGGGGCGTTGTCGTCCCGCCGGTCGTTGTCGTCGGAGGGGCCGTGGTGCTGGTGGGCTCCGCCGTCGTGGTGGTGGGGTCCGCCGTGGTTGTCGTCGGGTCCGCGGTGGTCGTGGTGGGCGGCATGGTCGTGGTCGTCGGAGGAGCCCCGCCGCCGGTCACGGTGATCTGGCCGAGCATGTCCGGGTGGAACCGACAGTGGTAGGTGTAGGTGCCCGGCGTGGTGAACTGCACCTCGTAGTTCTGGCCGGGTGCCTGGTCGGCGGACTGGGGTGTGCCGCTGTCACCGACGACACTGTGGATCGTGCCGTCTGACTCGTCGTTGGTCCAGACGACAGTGTCGCCGACGCTGATGTCCAGCGTGCTCGGCAGGAACTGGGTGTTCTGCTGCTTGACGTTGAACGTCGCCGCGGAGGCGACGTTCACCAGCACAAAGCCGAGCACGGTCATCGTCAGCGCCACTACGGGCGCCACGATCCGGACGGTCCGGGACCTCGCGGACAGCAGTCCGCGTGTCCAGGGGGGTGGTCGCATGGTTTCCCTTTCTCTCCTCCTGCACCGGGCAGGCAGCGTGCGTTGCGGTGGAAGACATCCACTGACGCCTGTGTCAGCCGGCCTGGAAAATGGGCGACACAGAGTCGCTCGACCGTGGAGAGAATCACCGACATTTGCGCTCTCTGCCGCGGAGCCGACATCAGGGGGTTTGGTTGGACAAATACATCGCAAATACTGCGAGTTTGTGCGTCTAACACATCTCTGATCCGTTAAGGCTGCGTAATCAGAGCCTCACTCCGAGGAATAAATCCGCGTGAGAGATGATTGCCATCGCAATTAAAAGCCATTTTCAGGACTGCCCGCACACCGCGCCGACCGTCGATGTGAGGTCAACGCCGCCGGTCAGGGCATGTCCACACAGGCCTGCGGGCCCTGAGCGGCAGTCAGGCTTTTAACCTGCGGGTTCTCCGGCTGCCCGGCACAGGTGGACCACCGGGGCCACGTGGCGTACGACGCACTTCAACCTTCCGGCCCGCCGGACTGGTCCGGGCGGCCCATTCGACCTCCCGAAACAACTCGGCCAAATAGCCGACATGTGATGGAGCCGGCGACCGGTGCTCCATCCGAGTGGATACCGACGGGTAACCCTTTGCCTCCAGGCAATCGAGCTCCCAGACTCTTGTCACCCCCGATCACAAAACAGTTTCCTTGAACCTCGACCACCATTCCCGGTTCGACGGAATCGGTTGACGTGCGTTGTCACTTGCCGGGAACATCACCGGAACGGAGCGCGTTATTGCGCAGGCTAATTTTCACTCCGTGCCTTTTCCGCCCTTCCACCCGCGGGAGATGACGTGCCCAAACACCGCAGCCCGGACCCGAGCCGCAGACGCCTGCGGCTGCTCACCGCGAGCGCGGTGGTCCTGGCGATCGCGAGCGTCCCGGCGGACGCGGTCATGAAGAAGCAGACTGCGGATGCCGCGGGGCCGCCCGCCTCGCGGCCGCCGACCTACGTGCAGCCCGACGATGGGGTGTTCGGGGGCGTGCTCACCGGTCCGGAGCCCAGCGCCGTGCAGCCGCCGGGCGCGGTGACGCCGGTCGGCACCGGGAGCGCCGCGGGCATCCCGGCGATGATGATGTACGCCTACCGGTGGTCGGAATACGCCACCGCGCTGAGCCACCGACGGTGCAAGCTGCCGTGGACGCTGCTCGCGGCCATCGGCAAGGTGGAGACCAACCACGCCCGCAACGGGCATGTCGACCCCGGCGGCACGGCGGTGAACCCGATCTACGGCCCGCGGCTCGACGGGGCGGGCGGGTTCGCCGCGATCCGCGACACCGACGGCGGCAAGCTGGACGGCGACGCCCAGTGGGACCGCGCCGTCGGACCCATGCAGTTCATCCCCGGCACCTGGCGGGCCCACGGCGTCGACGCCAACCGGGACGGCAACACCAATCCGCAGAACGTCTTCGACGCCACCGCCTCCGCGGGCCGCTACCTGTGCGCGGGCGGGCGGGACCTGTCCGACCGCACCCACCTGGTGGCTGCGGTGCTGAGCTACAACCCATCGACGGAGTACGTGCGGACCGTGCTGGCCTGGGCCAACACCTACTCGGCAGGCGCCACCGCCGCACCGGTCGGCCCACCGCAGACCGGTCGCCCGCAGCCCCCGGACCAGGCCCGCCCCCAGCCGCCCAGCGGGCTCCCGCCCATGCCGCCGTCCTCATCGCCCTCCCTGCCGCCCTCCACCCAACCCGGCGGGCCGCCCGGCAGCGCTCCGAACCCGCCTGGTGCGCCACCGCCCGACGCCGACGGGTGCCTATTGCGGTTGGCGGAGCTCGGCATCGACGCCAAGGCACTGGGGCTCGAGACGGACCTGGCCTGCCGGGACTACCTGCTCAAACTCGGCGAGATCGAGCTCAGCGACCAGCAGCCGGGCGAGCAGAAGCCGGGCGACCCGCTCGCGGGTCTACTGGCGCTGATCTCGCTCCAGCAGGGCAGCAGGCCGCTCGGGCAGTGAGGCCCGCACGCCGTCCAGCAGGCACCGCAGGCCGTAGTCGAACACCGCGTCCAGATCGTGGTCGAACTCCTGCGACACCACCCAGCCGAAGGTCGGCAGCCTGCCGCCCGCCAGCACCTTCCGCACGCCCTCCTGCTGGCGCTCCACCCACTCCTCGTTGGTGATACCGGTGTCCTGGCGGGCCTGTGCCTCCGATTGCAGGCTCAGCGCAGTGCCTCGGACGTGACCGATGACGCTGAGGTGGATGTACATCATGTCGTGCAGGTCGAAGCCCACCTCGCGCAGCGCGGTCAGGTTCCACTCGGCGTAGGCCAGCAGGTTGGGCAGTAGCTGCGGGCGGGTCATCGACAGCACCTCGGCCGCCCACGGATGCCGCCGGAACGCCGTCCACATCAGACGGGCAGCGGTCTCCAGCCGCTCGCGCCACCCCGCGGGTGCCTTGGCGGGCAGCGGGAACTCGCCGAACACGGTGTCGGCCATGAACAGCAGCAGGGCCTCCTTGCCCTGCACATGCCGGTACAGCGACATGGTGGCGGCGCCGAGTTGGGTGGCCACCCTGCGCATGGTCAGCATGGCCAGGCCCTCGGCGTCGGCGATGGCGATCGCCTCGCGCACGATGCGGTCGCGGGTGAGGTCGCCTTCCCGCCCGCCCGCGTCGGAGCGCACCACGGTGCCCGTTCCGGGCCGGGTGTCGACGAGCCCCTGCTCGCGGAGTGTCGCGATCACCTTGGTGGCGGTGGCCATCGCCACGCCCCAGTCCCGGGTGATCTCCCGAGTGGACGGCACCCGGTCGCCAGGGCGGAGCTCACCGCGTTCGATGCGGCCGCGGAGTTCGGCCGCGATCCGCAGATAGGGCGCCTCATTGGCCATCGTTTCTCCTGTCCGCACTAGTGCACCGCCGCGCGTTCCGCTGGGAACTCGCCAGTGCACTAGGACGCTTTCGCCGCCGGCTTGTACATCGTACGCAGGGCGTTTGTACGTTGTACGCAGCGGGGCTTTCCGAACACCTGAGGGGACACCATGGGCAAGGGCAGCGTTCTCATCTCCGGCGCGGGAATCGCCGGGTTGTCGGCGGCGTACTGGCTGCGGCGACGCGGCTTCACGCCGACGCTGGTGGAGCGGACGGACGAGTTGCGTTCCGGCGGCCAGGCCATCGACATCCGCGGCGCCGCGCGGGAGGTGGTGCGGCGGATGGGCATCCTGGACGAGGTCCGGGCCTGTCACACCGGTACCCACGGCATCGCGATCGTGGACGCCGCCGGGCGGCGGCGGGCCGAGATGACCGGGGAGGAGTTCGGCGACTCGGGCGGGATCATCGCCGAAATTGAGATCCTGCGCGGCGACCTGGTCCGCATCCTGCACGAGGCCGCGGGCACCGACGTCGAATGCCTCTACGGCGACACGATCACCGGCCTCGTGGAGCACGGAGACGGCGTCGAGGTCTCCTTCCGGCACGCCCCGGCGCGGTCCTTCGACTTGGTGATCGGGGCCGACGGCATCGGCTCCGCCGTGCGGGGCTTGGCTTTCGGTGCGGACGCGGTGCGCGACCTCGGGCACTACGGCGCCTACTTCACCGCGCGCACCCGTCTGGAGCTGAAGGGCTGGCAGCTCATGCACAACCTGCCCGCGGGCAACGGTGTCGGCGGGCGGGTGGTGATGCTGTACCCGATCGGCGACACCGGCGAGGTCCGCGCCATGCTGGCCTTCGTCTCCCCGGACCTGGCCGTGGACCGACGGGACATGCGGGCGCAGAAGGATCTGCTGGCCAGGGTGTTCGCGGGCGGGGGCTGGGAGCTGCCCGAGCTGCTCGACCAGCTTCGGGACGCCGACGACCTGTACTTCGCGCGGGCGGGCGAGGTCCGGCTGGACGCCTGGTCCCGCGGCCGGATCGTGCTGCTCGGTGATGCCGCGTTCGGCGGATCGCTGGGCATGGGCACCAGCATGGCGCTGGTCGGCGCGTACGTGCTGGCCGGTGAGCTTGCCGCGGATGGCGATCACCGGGTGGCGTTCGCGCGGTTCGACAACGAAATGCGGGGGTACGTCACGGCGAACCAGAAGCGCCCGCCGGGCGGCACCAGTGGTTTCGCGCCCAGCACGCGGCACGGCATCTGGCTGCGCAACCAGTTCATGCGGCTGCTGCCGCACCTGCCGGGCAAGAACAGGCTCAGCGGTGACATGCAGCGCGCCGCGAACCTGATCGACCTGAAGGACTACGGCTTCCAGACCGTGAGTTGATACCGAAACGGCAACGATGACCTTGTGGGACAACGGCGTTGCGGAGGATTCCGGTGTGGACACGACTCAGGGGGAAGACCGGCGGGATCCGTTCGCACCACGGGATCACAGTCCGGGTTTGCGGCGGCTGAATCGGCTGGGATGGCCGATCGGTGCCTATGCGTGGGTGATGTTCGACTTCCTCTTCGCCAACCGCAGGTTGCCGGTAGCGAGCAAGGTTCTTGCCGGGGTGTGGCTGGCGATGTCCCTGATCACGCTCACCTCGTTGGTGATTGGTTCGCAGGATCTCGCCCCGGTGCTGTTCGCCGTGTTCGGCTACCTCGTCCTGGCGGTCTGCGTTCTGCGGCTCGTCCTGCTCTGGCGGGTGCCCCGCGAGACGGAAGCGCCGCAGCCGCGCGAGGGTGAGACCCGAGGGGCATACCGCATGAGGCGGTGGAGCTAGAAGCGCACGTCCTGCCAGCGGGTGCCGTGCGGGTGGAGGGTGGCGACGCGGGTGTCGTCCGGGCGGCGTTCGATGCGCACCAGCAGGTGTTCCTCGGAAAGCTGCTCGGCGACGCCCTCGCCCCACTCCACCAGCACCGCCGCGTCTTCCAGGTCGGTGTCCAGGTCGAGGGTGTCCAGTTCGTCGAGACCGCCGAGCCGGTAGGCGTCGACATGCACCAGCGGCACCCCGCGGCCATCGGGCGTTGGCTTGTGCACGCGGGCGATCACGAACGTCGGCGAGTGCACCTGGCCCCGCACCCCGAGCCCGGCGGCGACCCCGCGGACCAGGGCGGTCTTGCCCGCGCCCAGCGGACCGGACAGCAGCACCAGGTCACCTGCGCGCAGCGCGGCGCTCAGCCGTCGCCCGAACGCCTCGGTATCGCCGACCTCGGGCAGTTCGGTCCGGAATCCCGCCATCGAGGCCGTGTCGACCATCGTCATGCTCGTTTCCACCACCGCTTGTTCCATGGGCGTGTCTTCCCGCTGGCCCTCGCCAGCGCGACCAGCGCCTCGTTGACCACCTCGGGCTGCTCCAGCATCGCAACGTGCCCGGCGCCCGCCGCCACCACAAGCTCGGCGTCGGGCAGGTCCGAGGCGATGGCCTGCGAATGCGAGAACGGGATCAACCGGTCGGCGTCGCCGCCGATGACCAGCACGTGACAGTGTTGCAGGCCGCGCAGAGCCGCGAACCGGTCGTGGGTGCCGAGCGTCGGCAGGAAGTCGGTGAGCACCCGGACCGGAGTGGCGCTGATCATGCGGTCCAGCAGGTCCACCAGCGCCGGGCTGACCTTGGCGTCACCGAAGGCCAGCGCCCTGGTCACCCCCCAGGCCAGGTCATCGCCGACGCCGCGGGCCCACTCCACCATGCGGGGCTGCCAGCGGGACAGCCGTGCCAAGGCATAGGTGACGGGGTTGCGGCGGGACAGCACCGGCCGGGTCAGACCGGCCGCGCCGACCTTGCCCGCGGAGGTGTTCAGGAACGCCGCGCCACGCACCCGGTCGGCGAAAAGCTCGGGCTGCTGCTCGGCCAGCGCCATGATCGCCATGCCGCCCATGGAGTGGCCCGCCAGGACCAGCGGGCCCTTGGGGGCCACCGCCCTGATCACGGCGTCGATGTCCCTGCCAAGCTGCTCGATCGTGCAGGACCGGCGCCGGGACCGGCCGGAGCGGCCGTGGCTGCGGTGGTCGAACAGCACCAGCTTCACCCGGGGGCCGGTCAGTTTGGGCAGGTCACGGCGCTGGAAATGCCAGCTGCGGCGGTCGAGCGAGAAGCCGTGCACCAGCACGATGGTCAGCTCCGGCGTGCCGCCGTCGGCGGGGTCCACCTCCTCGACGGAAAGCGGCACCCCGTCATCCGCCACGACCGTGCACTCCCGGTCCGGCGCGAGTTCACCCAAGGCCTCGTCCAGCAACGGATCCTCCCCGACCCCCTTGCGCTGCGCGGAGATCCGCGCACTGTGCGCGGCCACCCCGACCGCGGTGCCCGCGGCGGCAGCGCCGACCAATCCGCCCAACACGCCCACCGTGCGCCAGAACTGGTTCACGCGGGCTCCCCCACCATGATGCGGCTGACCCGCCGCCGGTACATTCCGGTGACGATCTCGTAGTGGATCGTGCCCAGCTTCTCCGCCCACTCCGCCGCGGTGGGCTCGCCGTGCTCCCCGGTGCCGAACAACACCACCCGCTCGCCCTCGGTCACCGCGTCGTCCCCGCAGTCGACCACGAACTGATCCATGCACACCCTGCCAACGACGGGGCGCGATTTGCCTGCAAGCCACACCCGCATGAGGCCCGACAGCGAGCGCGGGACGCCGTCGGCGTAGCCGACCGGAACCAGCGCCAGCGTGGTCTCGCGGTCGGTGTGCCAGAGGTGGCCGTAGGACACGCCCTCACCTGCGGGTACCCGCTTCACCAGCGCAACCCTGGAGCGGAAGGTCATCGCGGGACGCAGCCCGTGATCGCCGAGGTGCGGCACGGGGTCGAGCCCGTAGACCGCGATGCCGGGGCGGACCAGGTCGTAGTGCAGTTCCGGGAATGCCAGCGTCGCCGCCGAGTTGGCGGCGTGCCGGATCGGCCGCAACCCCGCCCGCAACGCCACCTCGTAGGCCTGCTCGAACCGCGTGCGCTGCCGCTCCGTGGCGGGCCGCTCCGGCTCGTCGGCGGTGGCCAGGTGGGTCCACACCGCGACGACCTCCGCCGCCCCCTCGCGTTCGGCGGCAGCGGCGGCGTCCACCAGCGCGGGCCAATCCGCGGGCTGGCAGCCGTTGCGGCTCAGCCCGGTGTCGATCTTCAGGTGCAGCCGGGCGGGCCGGTGCGCCAGCGCGGCGCCCTTGAGCACGGCGTCGAGTTCGGCCACGGAGGACGCGGAGAGGTCGACGTCGGCCGCGACCGCCGCGGCGAAGTCCTCGTCTGGCAGGTTCAGCCAGGACAGCACCGGTGCCTCGATGCCCGCGTCCCGCAGCACCCGCGCCTCGGTGGTGGAGGTCACCCCCAGCCAGGTCGCGCCGCCCGCCAACGCCGCCCGCGCCACCTCGACCGCGCCGTGCCCGTAGCCGTCGGCCTTGACCACCGCCATCGTGGCGGCGCCGTTCGCCGCGGCGGGCCCCGCCAGCCGCCTGACGTTGTGCGTGATCGCGCCGAGATCGATGACGATCTCCGCGCGCGAGGAGTTGCCCTCTGTCCGGGCCAAGGCTGCTTCACCCATACGCCAACAATGGTGTCACACCCAACGGCACCCGCCCGCCCGGACTTGGTGTCCTAAGTCCAGGAGTGGCGCCCCCATTTCCGGACTTAGGACACTAAGTCCGGGTTCGGAGGGCGCGGATGGCGTCGGGGATGGCCTCGACGAGGGCGGAGGCGCCGATGGGGGCGCCGATGCCGTCGCGGGTGGCGGCCAGTTCGGCGGCGACCACGTGCAGGCCCGCGGCGGCGCCCGCGGCGAGCCAGGGGTCGATGCCCGCGGCCAGGAGGGCGCCGATCAGGCCGGTCAGGACGTCGCCGGAGCCCGCGGTGGCGGCCCAGGCGGAGGACGCGCGGTTGACCATGACGCGGCCGTCGGGGGCGGCGATCAGGGTGGTGTTGCCCTTGAGCAGCACGACGGCGTCGAAGCGCTTGGCCGCGGCGCGCACGGCGGTGACCCGGTCGGCCCCCGGCTCCTCGCCGGTCAGGCGGGCGAACTCGCGGTCGTGCGGGGTGAGCACCAGCGGGCTGCCGGGTTCGCGGGCGTCCCAGAGGTCGGGTTTGGCGCCCAGCAGGGTGAGGCCGTCGGCGTCGACGCAGACCGGGACTCCCGCGTCCAGCACGTGCGCCAGTACCTGGCTGCTGGCGCTGCCGGTGCCGAGGCCCGGCCCGACCGCCCAGGCCTGGACGCGTCCGGCGTCGCCGATGTTGCCGGTGGCGACCACCTCGGGGTATTTGGCCCGCACCACATCGGCGGTGGACCCGGCGTAGCGGACCATGCCGGAGGTGGCGTGCACCGCGGCGCCGGTGGTGAGCACCGCGGCACCCGGGTAGGTGGCCGAACCGGCGGCGATTCCCGCCACGCCCTGGGTGTACTTGTCGTCGGCCGCCGCGGGCACCGGCCACAGCGCGCCGATCTCCACCTCCTGCAGCAGGCACAGGTCCGGCTCGTCCAGTTCGCCTGGCCCGAAGTCGCCGCCGAGGCCGATGTCGACCACGTGCACCTCGCCACTGCGGGACGCGCCGTCGCCGAGCACGTGCACGGGCTTGCGGCAGCCGAAGGTGACGGTGCGGTCCGCGCGGACCGCGGGCCCGTCGCAGGTGCCGGTGTCGGGGTCGACGCCGCTGGGCAGGTCGACGGCCAGCACCGGGGCGCTGACCCGCCGGACCAGGTCGGCCGCCGCCGGGCGGAGTGAGCCGCGGGCGGACAGGCCGACGATGCCGTCGATCACCAGGTCCGCCTCGGCCACCGCCGCGCCGTCGGTGGTGATCCGGCCGCGGAGCCCGCGCAGCGCGGCGAGGCCCTCGGCGTGCACGCGGGCGGGATTGAGCAGCACCGCGGTCACGGCGACGCCCCGGCGACGCAGGAAGGCACCCGCCCAGAGCGCGTCGCCGCCGTTGTTGCCCGCGCCGACCAGCAGCACGACCCGGCGCCCAGCGACGGCTCCGGTGTGTTCTTCGAGCAGTTCGGCGGCGTGGCAGGCGACGGCGAAGGCCGCGCGGCGCATCAACGCGCCGGGCGGGGTGCGGGCCAGCACCTTCTCCTCGGTCGCCCGCACCTGTTCCGTGGTCCACGCACCCAGCACCGGCGCCGCCCTTCGAAGACGTTCGCGTGACTACCGGTCCAACGCCGCCGCCACTCTCGGGTTTCTTACTCGACCGTGACGGATTTCGCCAGGTTGCGGGGCTTGTCCACGTCGTAGCCCTTGGCCCTGGCCACCTCGGCGGCGAAGACCTGGAGCGGGACCGTGGAGACCAGCGGCTGGAGCAGGGTGGGTACCGCGGGCACCTCGATGAGGTGGTCGGCGAAGGGCCGCACCGTCTCGTCGCCTTCCTCGGCGATCACGATGGTGCGGGCGCCGCGGGCCTGGATCTCGCGGATGTTGGACAGCAGCTTGCTGTGCAGCACCGCCCGGCCCTTCGGCGACGGCATCACCACGACGACCGGCAGGCCCTCCTCGATCAACGCGATCGGGCCGTGCTTGAGCTCGCCCGCGGCGAAGCCCTCGGCGTGCATGTAGGCCAGTTCCTTGAGCTTGAGCGCGCCCTCCAGCGCCACCGGGAACCCGACGTGCCTGCCGAGGAACAGCACCGCCTTGGAGTCGGCGAGGCTGCGCGCGAGCTCGCGGGTCTGGTCCACAGTGGACAGTACCCTGGCCACCGCGGCGGGCATCTGCTCCAGGTCGCGGAACTCGCGGGCCACCTCGTCGGGGTACTTGGTGCCCCTGGCCTGCGCCAGCGCCAAGCCGACCAGCAGGTTGGCCACGATCTGGGCGAGGAAGGTCTTGGTCGCGGCGACGCCGACCTCGGGACCCGCGTGGGTGTAGAGCACCGCGTCGGACTCGCGAGGGATCTGCGCGCCGTTGGTGTTGCAGATGGCCAGCACCTTGGCCTTCTGCTCGCGGGCGTGCCGGACGGCCTCCAGGGTGTCCATCGTCTCGCCGGACTGTGAGATGGCCACCACCAGCGTGTCCCGGTCCAGCACCGGGTCGCGGTAGCGGAACTCGCTGGCCAGTTCCACCTCGACGGGCAGCCTGCACCAGTGCTCGATGGCGTACTTGGCGACCAGCCCGGAGTGGTAGGCGGTGCCGCAGGCGATCACGAAGACCTTGTCGATATCGCGGAGGTCCTGGTCGGACATGCGCTGCTCGTCCAGCACCACGCGACCATCGGCGAAGTGCCCGCGCAGCGTGTTGGCCAGCGCGTCGGGCTGCTCCTCGATCTCCTTGAGCATGAAGTACTCGTAGCCGCCCTTTTCGGCGGCCGAGAGGTCCCAGGTGACCTCGAAGGGCTTGCCCTCGGCGGGCTCGCCGTCGAAGCCGGTCACCTCGTAGGAGTCGCGGGTGATCACCACGACCTGGTCCTGGCCAAGCTCGACGGCGTTGCGGGTGTGCTCGATGAACGCGGCGACGTCGGAGGCGAGGAAGTTCTCGCCATCGCCCAGCCCGACCACCAGCGGCGAGGAGCGCCGGGCGGCGACCACCATGTCCGGGTGGTCGGCGTGCGTCACGACCAGGGTGAACGCGCCCTCCAGGCGACGGCACACGGCCCGGACGCTGGCGGGCAGGTCACCGGCGGTCTCACCGTCGGCGTAGGCGCGGGCGATCAGGTGGGCCGCGGTCTCGGTGTCGGTGTCGCTGGCCATCTCCAGGCCCGCGTCCTCCAACTCCGCACGCAGCACCGCGAAGTTCTCGATGATGCCGTTGTGCACCACCGCCACCCTGGCCTCGGCGTCCCGATGCGGATGGGCGTTGCGGTCGGTGGGACCGCCGTGCGTCGCCCACCGGGTGTGGCCCATGCCGGTCGTCCCGGCGAAGCCTTCCTTGCCCGTCTCCTCCAGCCGCGTCTCCAGGTTGCGAAGCTGGCCTGCCTTGCGTTCCACGGCCAGCCCGCCCGCGCCATCCAGAACGGCGACGCCCGCCGAGTCGTAGCCTCGGTACTCCAAACGGCGGAGCCCGTCAAGCACGACTTCCAGGGCCGAACGGTGTCCTACGTATCCCACGATCCCGCACACTGGCCACACACTACCGACGCCTTGTCTCGGTACTGGCTCGCGCATGGGCTAACGTCGCGACCATGGCCTCGTCCTCGCACTTGACCGCCAAGCAGGCGCTGCACGAGCTCACCAGCCAGGGTCCGCACGACGTCCGTCGCGGCGACCTGCACCTGGTCGGCCTGCCGGGTGTGGTCTACACCCCGCGCGAGGGCCTGTCGCTGCCCGCGGTGGCGTTCGGCCACGGCTGGCTCCAGCCCGCGGTCCGCTACCGCGGCCTGCTGCGCCATCTTGCTTCCTGGGGCATCGTCGCGGCGGCCCCGGATACCCACCGCGGCCCGCTGCCCTCGTTCCGCCTGTTCGCGGCGGATCTGCTGACCACGCTGGACATCTGCACCGGTGTCCGGCTCGGCGACGGCGAGATCAGCGTGGACCCCGCCAAGGTCGGGCTGGTCGGGCACGCCGTCGGCGCGGGCAGCGCGGTGCTCGCCGCGGCGGGCGCCCCGGAGCGAGTGCGTTCGGTGGTCACCCTGGCGGCCGCCGAGATCCGCCCCTCCACACTGGACTCCGCGCGGAAGTGCACCATGCCGGGCCTGCACCTGGCCGCGGCCGATGACAAGGTCGCTCCCGTGATCGGCCACGCCGAGCCGATCGCGCAGGCCTGGGCGGGGCCGTGCCAGCTCCGGACCGTGAGCAAGGCCACTCATCTCGGGTTCACCGAGGGCCCGCACTGGAGCACCCTGCTGCTGGACGGCAAGCCCGAGCGGCGCACCCACAAGCTGGCCTACGCGCTGACGACGGCGTTCCTGCTGCGCACCCTGTGCGACAACCGCCGCTACGACGCGTTGCTGGACTCGCCGGTTCGCGGCTGCCCGGTCGACTACCAACACGCCCGTGGGCCGATCGCGGCCTGACCGGCGATTCGGCCCTGCCGGACCGGCAGGTCTCGCTACGGTAGCGGCGAGAAGGTTCGCCCCGGGCGCAGCGAGGATCACATGACCTGGCAACAGCAACCCCCACCCGGACAGCCGCCGCAGGGCGGTCCGCCTCCTGGTTTCGGCCCGCCGCAGCGCCAACCCGGGGGCTTCGGTCCGCCGCAGCAGCCGGGCTTCCCGCCCCAACAGCCACCCGGCCAGCAGCCTGCCCAGCAGCAATGGCAGCAGGCCTCTCAACAGCCGCCGCCAGGCTGGCAGCAGCAGCCGATGCAGCAGGCCCCGCAGGGCAAGCCGTCGCCGATCCTGTGGATCGCCGCGGTCGTCGCGCTCGGCGTCGGCATCTACTGGCTGTCGCTGGCCATCGGTTACGGGGTGGGTGTCCCCAAGTACTGGGCCAACAAGGACAACACGGAACGCTTCTGGTACGTGACCAAGATCGTCGCCATGGGCGTCGCCTCGTTGCCGTTCCTCATCGGCGCCGTGTTGCTGATCATGCGGCGAAAAGTCGCGACCTACCTGGTCGCGGCCGGTCTCGTGCTGGCGATCGTCGCCGATGCGGCCGAGGCGGTGTATGACTTCATGACACCGCCGCTGGGCACCACCCATTCATCGCTCTACTACTTTGACGACAACCTGATCGTGGGTTCGATCCTGAGCGTGGCGGCAGTGGTCCTGGTGTTCCTGCCGCCGGTGGTCTCCTCGCTGCGCGGACCGGCACCGGCCCAGGGACCGCCGCCGGGATTCGCCGCGCCGCCGCGCTTCTGACCGGACAGCGAGCATGCTGACCCCACCGGCTTGCCTGCCGGTGGGGAGCCGACGGCGCTACTGGAGCCAGCTCTGGTTCGAGTAGTCCTCGTCGTCGTCCACGGCAACCGGCTTGCGGGCAGGCGGCGGGGTCGGGCGCTGCGGCACGGGAGCCGGTGCCGGTGGGGGCGGCATCCGCTCCGGGAAGGAATGGGCGGGCGCCCGGTCCGGGGTCTCCTCGTCCTCATCGTCCTCGATGTCGAACGACAGCGTCTGGTCCTTCTCCCGCTGCCGCTCGCCCATCTCACGCAGCCGCTTCACCAGCGCCTGCTTGGACTTGACGAAGTTCTCGTGGCCTTCCTTGGTTGACTCGTTGGCCTGGTCGAACTTCTTCGAAGCCAACTCCATCTGCGCCGAGAACTCCGACCGGGTCGCGGCCGACTGCGCCCTGGCCGCGGCAAGCACCTCGTTGTCCGTCACGACGGCTCCTCCTCCTCGCGCACCGGTCAGCGGCGGTTGTCGTCGTCTTCGCCGAGGACGCCGCGCAGTCGGTGCACGCTGCCGTCATCGGGATCTTCGAAGTACTGGCCCTGGGTGCGCCACTGGCTGGCACCGCGTTCCTGGTCGCCGCCCTGGCCACCACCCGCACCACCACCGCCCATGGCGCCCATCATCGGCATGCCGCCCGCCGCCATGCCCCCACCACCGGACTGGCCACCGCCACCCGGGTAGGAGCCCAGGCCCGGACCGCCCGCGGCACCTGCCTGCTGGGAGTTCGTGCTGCCCAGGCCCACCCCGGACTGGTCGGCCGGGCCCTGGTTGGACTCGCTGTAGCCGCCGCTGGGGCCGAACTGGCCAGCGGACGTGTAGCCGTGCCCCGCCTGTGCGTAGCCGCCGCCCGCGGGCTGGCTGCCGGGGCCGAAGCCCGCGGAGGCCGTGCCGACATGGCCGGGGCCGCCCGGTGGGGTATCAGAGCCGGTGGGGCCGAACTGATAGGGCTGACCATGACCGGGACCGCCCTGCGGCGGGCCCGAGTATTGGCCGTAGTCGGCCTGGTAGGCCTGCGGGGCCTGCATGGCGGGCGGCGGGCCCTGCTGGTAACCGGCAGCCTGCGCCGGGCCTGCGCCCGCGGGCTCGTAGCCCGGGCCGGGGATGCCCGGCTGCGGACCGCCGTAGCCGCCCGGCTGGCCGTACCCGGGGCCTGCCTGCGGGCCGCCGTACCCGGGGGCGCCCTGCGGGGCGGTGCCCTGGGCGGGGCCTGCCTGGTTGGTGGTGGCGTTGCCCTGCTCGTCGAAGTCCATCTCGTACACGGTGGGCGGCTTGCCGTCGCCGTTGTCGACGGTGACCTTGAGCTCGTCGGGCCTGCCCGGCGGGTGCTCGGCGGTGATGGTCATGGGGCCGTCGTGGATGACGGCCCTGCCGTCCGGACCCGGCCGCAGGGTCTGCTCGCCGCCGCCCGCACCGGGCGGGAAGCCCTGGCCGCCACCCTGGCCGTAGCCCATGTCGGTCCCGTGTCCTGGGCCGAAGCCGGGCCCGAACCCGCCGGGCTGGGAGCCCGGACCGAAGCCACCCGGCTGCCAGCCGGGGCCGAAGGCACCTGGCTGCGACCCGGGGCCGAACCCGCCCTGCTGCGAACCGGGGCCGAAGCCACCCGGCTGCGCGCCAGGTCCGAAGCCGGGCTGTCCGCTGCCGGGGCCGAAGCCGCCTTGCTGCGGGTAGGGCATGCCGGGCCGCTGGCCCTGCGGTCCCGCACCGCCGGGCTGGTCGTTGGGCTGGCCGAAGTCGATGTTGTACGTCTTGGGCTTGCCGTCCGGCCCGGTCACCGAGATCTTGACATCGCCCTTGCCGTCGGGGCTGTTCACGGTGATCTGCCGGTCGCCCTCGCGGATCGTGACGCTCTCCTGCGGCATACCGGCGGGCATCGTCTGGCTGGGGTCCATACCTGGCAGCTGCCCGGCGCCGGGCATGCCCGCGGGCGTCATGCTGCCCGGCGGAGTGGCCTCGGGCATCTTGAACGGGGGCGGCGGGGTACCGCCGCCTCCACCGCCGCCACCGCTGGGGCTTCCGCCGCCACCGCCACCGCCGCCTCCACCACCACCGCCGCCGCCGTGGTCGTTCTGGCCCTTGTTGCCGCCCTTGTCGTCGGCGGGCTGGGCGGTGAACGGGTTCTTGCCGACCGCGTCGTTGATCGCGGTGTTCAGCTCGCCCCAGCTCTTGTCCACGGCGTCCTTGGCCGCGGTGCACGCCTGCTCGAACGCGGTCGCCTTGCCGTCGACGTCAGCCTTGAAAACCCTGATCAGCCAGGCCCTGGACTCCTTGTTGACGTTCTCGATCAGGTCTTCGTCGTCGCAGGCGCCGTCATCCCATTCGATACCGCAGTAGCCCGCGACTCGCTGGGCGTGGCTCTTGTCCTTGGTCGTTGTCGCGCCGAGCACGTCCTTGAGCTGCGGGGCGGACAGACCGGCGATGTCGTCGACGCTGCCGATCCTGGTCAGGATCGTGCGGACCTTGCCGATCACATGTGCCGAGACGTCGTGCGACTTCAGCTTGTTGATCTCGGCGATGTTCTCCAGGCTGGTGGCCGCTTGGGAGGCCTTCTCCGAGATGTTCGCGACGAACTTCTTGGAGTTGCTCGAGGCCCCGCCGGTCCAGCCGTCCCAGACGCTGTTCAGCTTCGTCTCGGTCTCGGACTGCTGGGTGCGCATCGACTTGGCGACCTCGCGAAGCTCGTTCGCGTCCTCGGCGATCTTCTGGAAGTTGATGTTGCGCTGCTCGTTGTAGCGCTTCTCGAAGTACTTGCCGTCGCCCTTGATCGCCGCGCCCTCCCAGCCGAGCGCGGCCTTGCAGTCCTGGTACACGGGCACGAAGTTGTGGAAGTACTTCAGCGCGACCTTGCCCGCGTCCAGCAGCTCATTGGAGTTGGCCACCCCGGTGCCGCCGTCCCGAGCGCGGGTCTCGGCATCGTTAAGGGTGGTCTCGCCGCGTTGCTTGGCCTGCTTGTTCTCGGCGACTTCCTTGCCTGCCTTGTCAGAAGTCTCTTTGCCGACCTTGTACGCGTTGTTGAGCCGCTCCTCGTTGGAGTCGGCCCACGGCATGTCGTTCTTGGTCTTCTGCCACTCGTTTTCCCAGTAGCCGATGTCGTACTTGTCGAGGTAGACCTCAAGCTCGTCGTTGTGCGTGCCGAAGAGGTTGTCCTCGGTGTCGTAGGCGTAGTACGCGGCAAGGAGGGCTTTCTTCTGGTCGTCCGGAACCTGCGGGTTCTCGACGACCTTCTTCACGTCATCCCAGGACGGAGCGCCCATCACTTGCCCCCAGTGTTGTTGAGCCCGGTCTTCGCGGTGTCCTCGGCCCAGCCGTAGCCGCTGGCGGCCTTGCGCAGCCGGGAGGAGATGCCGCGCAGCGCCTCGGCGTGTGCCCCCACGATCTCGCCCAGCCTCGGCACGGCGCCGACGTAGGTGCCGCCCGGACCGGTGTGCGCCTCGCCGAAGTCCTGTGCGGATACGCCCGCGGCGGTGACCTTGTTCTTGGCCTGGTCGAGTTCGCCGGCGTCGCCGTCGATCACGGTCGCCGCCGACAGCATCTCCCCGGCATTCGCCTCGTATCCGGACACCCTGGCCGTCCCCTCGTATCACCCGTTAGGGCAACTCGCCCACTGCGCTGAACACCGTTCGGACGTCGCGAATTGCCGAACGGTTCCCAGCCTCCCAGAAGGCATGACGGTACAGACCAGAACCCGGGATTGCCTTGCTAACGCGAATACGGGTATATGGGCTAGTGCGGGGGCGGCTGCTGTGGCGGGTAGGGCTGCTGACCCTGCTGGGGCGGGTACGGCGGCTGGCCGGCCTGGCCGTGCCCTTGACCCTGCCACTGCTGGGGCGGCGGGGCGTGCCCGCCGGGCGGCATCGGCTGCTGCCCCTGCATCGGCTGGCGCTGTGGCGCGAACGCCTGTGGCCCCGGTGGGATCGGCTTTCCATCAGCCCCATACCACTGTCGTGCAGGCGGCCGCTTGCGCTTTCCGGTCGCCTTCACGATGACGAACACGACGAGTCCGATGACCAGTCCGTAGGTGACGACCTGGCCCAACCAATAGCCGATGCTCACCAGACCAGCATTCCACAACGATCACCGTTGGGGAGCGCTTTTCTCAGCCTCCGCTGTGCGTCACGTAAATCATCAAGACCACCAGCGTCAGCAGGACGAGCAAGCCCGCGAGGGGCACCAGAAGCACGCTGAAGACATCCGACAGGAACCTCCGCATGCTCCCAGGCTGGCGCCAGTCCGGGACCGGCGCCAGCCGAGATGTCAGCGGATGGCGGCGACCACGCCCGCCAAGCGGTCGGCGGCGCCCTGGGCCGCGTCCTGGCTCGGGGCCTCCACCATGACCCTGACCAGCTGTTCGGTGCCGGAGGGACGGAGCAGCACCCGGCCGGTGTCACCGAGTTCGGCCTCCACCGCGGCCACCGCCTCGGCGACCGAGGGGGCTGCGGCGACCGCGGCCTTGTCCGCGACCTTGACGTTGATCAGCACCTGCGGCAGGCGGGTCATCACGCCCGCCAGCTTGGCCAGCGGAGTGCCGGTCTCGGCAATCCGCGCCATCAGGCGCAGCGCGGTGAGCAGCCCGTCGCCGGTGGTCGCGTGGGCGGGCAGCACGACGTGGCCGGACTGCTCCCCACCGAGCGAGAACCCGCCGGCACGCAGCTCCTCCAGCACGTAGCGGTCGCCGACGGCGGTGGTGCGCAGCTCGATGCCGTGCGCCCGCATGGCCAGGTGCAGGCCGAGGTTGCTCATCACGGTGGCGACCAGGGTGTCGTCCACCAGCTGGTCGGCGTCCTTCATGGCCATCGCCAGCACGGCCATGATCTGGTCGCCGTCGACAACCTCGCCCGCGGCGTCCACGGCCAGGCAGCGGTCGGCGTCGCCGTCGTGAGCGATGCCCAGGTCGGCGCCGTGCGCGAGCACCGCGTCGCGGAGGTTGTCCATGTGGGTGGAGCCGCAGCCCTCATTGATGTTGAGGCCGTCCGGCGCGCAGTGGATGGCGACCACCTCGGCGCCCGCTCGCTGGTAGGCCTGCGGTGCGGCGGTCGCGGCGGCCCCGTTGGCGCAGTCGACCACGACCTTCAGCCCGCCCAGCGGCTGCGGGGTGGCAAGCAGCAGGTGGTCGACATAGCGCTGCACGGCGTCGTCGACATCGCGGATGCGGCCGACGGCCGCCCCGGTGGGCCTGCTGGTGTCCTCGTTCAGCCGCGTCGTGATCTCGTCCTCGACGGCGTCGGCCAGCTTGTGGCCGCCCGCGGCGAACAGCTTGACGCCGTTGTCGGGCATGGGGTTGTGCGAGGCGGAGATCATCACGCCGAGATCGGCACCCAGTTCGGACACCAGGTGCGCCACCGCGGGAGTCGGCAGCACGCCGACCCGCAGCACATCCGCGCCTGCCGAGGCCAGACCCGCGGTGACGGCGGCCTCCAGCATCTCGCCGCTCGCCCTCGGATCGCGGCCGACCACCGCGACCGGCCGGTGCGAGCGGTCCTTCTCGGCCAGCACCCTGGCGGCGGCCGCCGCCACGGACAACCCGAGTTCCGGGGTCAGTTCGGCATTGGCGAGACCCCGCACGCCGTCGGTACCGAAGAGACGGGCCATCGGACTGGCAACCTCCTAGAACGCAACACCGGGCTGGCGAGACGGCGACGAGAAGATGATCAATAGTGTGAAAACAGCCGGAAACGCACTACGGGAGCAGTCCGCGGGCCGAAGTGCTCCCGACAACGAACTGCTCCCGTAGGAAGTGTGCTGATGATCAGCGCTTGCTGTACTGAGGCGCCTTGCGGGCCTTCTTGAGGCCGTACTTCTTGCGCTCCTTGGCCCGCGGGTCACGGGTCAGGAAACCGGCCTTCTTCAGGGTCGGGCGGGTGTCCGCGTCGACCTCGATCAGGGCACGGGCGATGGCCAGCTGCAGCGCACCGGCCTGACCGGAGATGCCGCCGCCGATCAGGTTGCCGATGACGTCGTAGGCCTCGGCCTTCTCCAGCGCGACCAGCGGCTCCTTGATGAGCTGCTGGTGCACCTTGTCCGGGAAGTACTCGTCCAGGGTGCGGCCGTTGAGCTTGAACTGGCCGGTGCCGGGCACGAGGCGAACGCGGACGATGGCCTGCTTGCGACGGCCGACGGTCTGGATCAGGCCGAACTGGCCCGCGGGGACCGGCACGACCGGGGCGGCCGGGGCCTCGTCCTGCTCAGCGGGCTCGGTGACCTCGACGGCCTCCGGGGCGACAGCCTCCGGGGCCTCGGTGACCTCGGGGGTCTCTACGGCCTCGGGGGCTTCGACAGCCTCGGTGGCCTCGACAGCCTCGGTGGCCTCGCCGATGGTCTGGGTCTCTTCTGCTGGCTGGTCAGTCACTTGGCGGCCTTACCAATCTCGAACGGCTGCGGCTTCTGCGCGGCGTGCGGGTGCTCGGCGCCGGCGTAGACCTTCAACTTGCTTGCCATGGCGCGCCCAAGCTTGTTCTTGGGCAGCATGCCGGTGATGGCCTTCTCCAGCAGCTTCTCCGGGTGCTTCTCGATCATCTCGCCGAACGAGCGCTTGGAGAGGCCGCCGGGGTAACCGCTGTGCCGGTAAGCGAAGGCCTGCTCACGCTTGTTGCCGGTGAGGGCAACCTTCTCGGCGTTGATGATCACCACGAAGTCACCGGTGTCAACGTGCGGAGCGTAAATGGGCTTGTGCTTGCCGCGCAGCAGCGTTGCGGCCTGCGTCGCCAGGCGACCGAGCACGACGTCCTGGGCATCGATCACGTGCCAGGCGCGCTCCACCTCACTGGCCTTCGGGCTGTACGTGCGCACGGTTTACCTCGTAGTCAATCGCGTCTGGGATGTTGGTGTGGTGGGTCGACGATCACCGGCATTCGGAGCCTGGACATCGGCGGCAAGCGCGAGCTGAGCAACGCGGCGCCACACACCACACAACTAGCGACAGAAGATACCTGGTGGCAGTCGACGCGGTCAAAACGGCCCCCGTCAAACCACCCCCAGGCATGCGAACGGCCCCCGAAAAACGATCTCGGGGGCCGTTCGCGGGCAGATCATCAGCCCCAGATGTTCTTGTTCTGGTTCTCCGCCTGCTGGTAGTTCTCGTTCGCCTGGCCCAGCGCGACCGCGATCTGGCCGAGCACCTGGTTCAGGTCGGCGGCGGCGGTGTCCCACTGACGCTGCTTCTCGTTGTAGGCCTCCGCGGCGGCACCTTCCCAGGTGGACACCATCGGCGCCAGGAACGACTTCAGGTCGTCCAGCTGGCTGTTGATGTCGGTGGAGGTGGACTGCACGTTGCCCTGAGCATTGGCGATCTCGCCGAAGGTGACCTTGACCTCACCCATTGAAACTCCCCTTCAGATGAGCATTGCGGTGAATCGTGAAAAGTCGGTAAGAAGAACGTGGAGCGGATGCGGAAATGTGTCAGCCGCCGAGTGCGTTCTCGATGCTGGACATCGACTGCTGCTGCTCTTCTTCCGACTGGGCGTAGGTCTTGGTCGAGGTGTTGATCGACTCACCGATACCCCGGAGCGCCTCGTTCAACTTGCGGGCATCCTCGTCCCAACGCTGCATCAGCTTGGTGAACGCCGTCGCCGCCGAGCCCTGCCAGGCACCCGCCAGCGGCTCAAGCTGGCTGCGCAGGCTGCTCAGCCGCTGCTGAACCTGCTCGTTGACGTCCAGCACGTGCTGACCGGCCTTCTGCATCTCGTCGAACGAAGTCCCGTAAGAGCCACCCACTGGGTTACCCCCTTCAATCCGGTTTGTCTGGCAGACCTTCCGACGGGAACCCTGCCAGGTTTGGTTCCACCCTGCCGCCATTTCGCGGCAAGTCGTTGCGGCTGTTAACGCAGGCCGTTGCGGCAGCGAATGCTGCGGTTGGCGTCAGTAGAGGATCTGCCGCCGGGAGAAGTCCTCGTCGTCATCGATCACCGCTGTCTCGGCTCCGGCACTACTGTCGGGCGAAACTGCCTGTTCAGAAGGACCGTCGACAGACTGGGGAAGGTCCTGGTCGGGCCGGGTGAGCTCGGGCAGCGGCAGCCGCTGGGCACGGCGGAAGCCCGCGGCGTGGTCGCGGAGATTCGGCGCGGCGGGATGTGTCTGGACTTCACGCTTGCGAATACCTTCGCCGATTCGCTGCGTTTGCTTCCGAAACTCGTGATCGCCTTCTCTGGCCTGAGTGGCCGCACTTCGGCCGTTGTGGACCGCGGTTTCCACGGATAGTCGAAAATTCGACAGCGAGTTGCCACCAGGTGGCGAGTAATCGACCAACTGTTTTCCTCGCTCCCCCACAAGAGTGATTCAGCCCACCAAAACAGTTCGTGCGATCTCTTCGCAGGCCGTGCGCACCCTGTCCTTCTCCGCAGGACCATAGCCGCAGCCGATGCTCACCTGGGTGCGGCCCTGGAACAACACGAACCACTCCACCATGGCCTTCTGCTGCTGCTCGCGGTAGTAGGCGAAATCCCGGCCGCCGAAGCTGGCGTCGGAGTCGAATCCCGAATAGGCCGCGCCGCCGGTCTCGACCAGCCTGCGCAATTCCGAGACCGCTCTCGGGCGATCGGCGGTGCTGTCGTAGTCCAGCGGGAATTCCTGCACCACGACCAGGTCCGTGCCATCCGCGGCCGCTTCCGGTTTGACCACGACCTGCCGCTTGGCGGCGTCGCCACCCGCCTGCTCCCAGCCCGCGGGCACCGCGAACCGGTAGCTGTACTGGGCGATCTCCCGGGTCTCGCCCGATGGCCGGAACGCGAAGAACAGGGCGAGCCCGGTCACCAGCAGCACCGCCACGCCACCCGCGATCAGCCAGGGCCGAACCGATCGGCGCGGACCCTGCGGTGGCGGGGCGGGCGGTCGCGGCGGGGCAGGGCTGAACGTCTCGGCTCGCTGCCTGCCGGGACCGCCGGTGGGCATCGGCTGTCTGGGCGGCGGCTGGGGTGGGGCGACCGCCGACAACGCGCCCCTGGCCACCACGGTTTCGGGCTGGTCCAAAGTGGTCGGCACGATCCCGGTGCGTTCGTGCACCAACCGGGACACCAACGGGATGCGGCTGGAGCCGCCGACCAGGAAGATGCCCGCCAGTTCGTTCGGCGGCACGCCCGCCGTGGAGGCGGTGGCCATCACCAACTCGGCCGCGCGCCGCAGGGGCTCGGTGATCAGCGCCTCCAGGTCGGCGCGGGTGACGTGGGCGTCGGGGAACGGGGTCGGCATCGGCACATCGGTGTAGGCGTGCCGGGACAGCGTCTCCTTGGCGCCGCGCACGTCCTGACGCAACACCCGGCGACGGCGGCGCTCCTCGGGGGTCCTGCCCTCCACCAGGCTCTGCCAGGTCTCGAGATCACCGCCCGCGACCAGTTTGCCGATGTGGTCCAGCAGCGCCTGGTCGATGTCGGCGCCGCCGAAACCCGGATCGCCCTTGGTGGCCAGCACCGTGAACCGGCCCTGCGTTCGTCGCACCACGCTCGCGTCGACGGTGCCGCCGCCGAGGTCCAGCACGGCGAGGGCCTGGCCTTCGGCAACGGCGTGTCCGCCCGCGTGGAACACCGCGGCGGCCACCGGTTCCGGCACCAGTGCCACGGTGCGGCCGAGGCCGTCCGCGGCCTGCCGCAGGACTCCGGTGCGCAACGCGCCCCAGTCGGCGGGGTGGGTCAGCACCAGCAGGTCGACCGGCGCTCCCGCGGCCAGCCTGCGTGCCTCCGACACCGCTCTGGTCAGCACGGAGCGGACCACGTCGAGCACGCCGAAGACGGTGTTGCCCAACAGCAACTCGCCCTCGTCGATGCGGCGCTTGGGATGCGGTTCGTACCGCGAGGGGTCGACCGCGGCCTGCCGCTCGGCCTCCTGCCCGACGAACACGGTGCCGTCCGGGGCGCCGAACACCCCGGAGGAGACCAGCGGCACCCCGTCCACCACGACGACCTGCGGTGGCCTCCCCGCAAAGGAGGCCACCGTGCAGGTGCTCGACGTGCCGAAATCGACGGCTACCCGCAGGCTCACTCCGGCGGAATCCAGGCGACCTGGATCAACTCGGTGCCTCGCTTGCGGGTCACCAGGTTGCCCCGGCCGGGCGGCATCTGCGCGCCGCGGACGGTGCCGACCAGCGCGCCCTCGTCCTTGTTGCCGCTCATGACCAGACCCGGCACGGCCAGCTCACGCAGCTTGCCGAGGATCGGGTCGTAGAGTGCGCGGGCCGCACCACCGCTGCGGCGCACCACGACCATGTGCAGGCCGACGTCCTTGGCCTGCGGCAGGAACTCGGCCAGCGGCTGGAGCGGGTTTCCGCTCTGGGTGGCCACCAGGTCGTAGTCGTCGACGATGAAGAACAGCTCAGGGCCCTTCCACCAGGAGCGGTTCTTCAGCTGCTCCTGGGTGACGTCCGGTCCCGGCATGCGCTTCTGCATCGACTTGCGCACATCGCCGACGATGCCGCCAAGCTGGTTGGCCGATGCGGCGTAGCCGATCACGTGGCTGTCCGGCAGGAAGCCCAGCATCGTCCGGCGGTAGTCCACCAGGATGATCTTGGCCTGGTCCGCCGCGTAGTGCGTGACGATGCCGCGGGAGATGGTGCGCAGCAGGTTGGTCTTGCCGCTCTCGCTGTCGGCGAAGGCGATGAAGTGCGAGTCGGCCGCGAAGTCCAGGTGGACCGGGGCCAGCTCCTCCTCGTTGACGCCGATCGGGATCCAGTGCCGCGGCACCTGCGTCGCGGGCACCGGCAACTGCTCGTAGGGCAGCGTCGCGGGCAGCATCCGCACCGCGGGAGCGTGCGGGCCCTTCCACGCCGAGGAGATCTTGGCCACTGCGTCGTGGATGCCGTCGGTGACATCGTCGGCGCTCACCCCCTCCTCGCCGAAGTTGGCCGAGTCGATGCGCGGCAGCCAGGTGAGGAAGTGCAGCTTGTCCCTGGTCAGACCGCGACCGGGACGACCCTGCGGGATGTTCACCGCGACCCTGCGGTCGATGTCGGACTCGGTGGGGTCACCCAGCCGCAGCTCGAAGCGGGTGCCCAGCATGTCCTTGAGCGCGGGCCGGATCTCGGCCCATCGGGTGGCCGCGATGAACACGTGCACGCCGTAGGACAGACCCTGGCTGGCCAGGCTCACGACCTGCTGCTCGAGGGCCTCGAACTCCTGCTTGAAGGTCAGCCAGCCATCGATGACCAGGAACACGTCGCCGAACGGGTCGTCGGGGATCTCGCCCCGGCGCTTCTTGGTCCGGAAGGTGTTCATCGAGTCGACGCCCAGCGCCCGGAACCGCTCCTCGCGCTCGGTCAGCAGACCGGTCAGCTCGGAGATGGTGCGACGCACCAAGTCCACGTCGAGACGGCCCGCTACGGAGCCGACGTGCGGCAGGCCGTTGAGGGTCTGTAGACCACCGCCACCGAAGTCCAGGCAGTAGAACTGCACTTCCTCCGGGGTGTGGGTGAGCGCCATGGACATGACGAACGTCCGCAGCAGCATCGACTTGCCGGACTGAGGGCCACCGACCACGACACCGTGGCCCTGGCCACCGGAGACATCGGCCCACAGCTCGTCGCGGCGCTGCTCGAACGGCTTGTCCACCGAGCCGATCGGAACCGCGAGGCGGCCGTTGGCGTAGAAGCCCGCTGGTGAGAGACCGCGGTCGTCGGTCACCGCCAGCGGCGGCAGCTTCTCGTCCAGGGTCTCGGGCTTCTCCAGCGGCGGCAGCCACACCTGGTGGGCGGGCGGGCCCTGGCCCTTGAAGCGCTCGACCATCACGTCGAGTTCGCTCTTCTCCGGACCGTCCTTGGGTGCCTCGACCTTGGGCTTGTCCGCCTCGACCGGCGCGACCGGCTCCTTGGGGATCTCGATGTAGTCCGGCACGAAGAACCGCGGCCGCTTGTCGCTGGTGATCGGCGCCGACGTGGTCGCGTTGCGGATGCCCGACGGCCGGTAGGGGCCGGAGACGTAGGCGGCCTTGAACCGAATCATCTCGGCGTCGGCCTTGAGGTAGCCGGAACCGGGGACCGAGGGCAGCTCATAGGCGTCCGGCACGCCGATCGCGGCGCGGGACTCCGATGCGGAGAAGGTCTTCAGACCGATCCGGTACCGCAGGTGCGAGTCCAGACCACGCAGCTTGCCCTCCTCCAGGCGCTGCGAGGCCAGCAGCATGTGCATCTGCAGCGACCTGCCCAATCGGCCGATGGCCACGAACAGGTCGATGAAGTCGGGCTTGGCCGACAGAAGCTCGGAGAACTCGTCGACCACGATGAACAACGCGGGCAGCGGGTCGAGGTCGGCACCGGCCTCGCGCTTGGCCTCGTAGTCCCAGACGTTCTTGGCGTTGGCGTGCGCCAGCGCCTCCTGCCGCCGGGACATCTCGCCCGCCAGCGCGTCCTTCATGCGGTCGACCATGGTCAGGTCGCCCTGGAGGTTGGTGATCGTCGCCGCGACGTGCGGCGCGTCCTCGAAGCCGAGGAAGGTCGCGCCACCCTTGAAGTCGACCAGGATGAAGTTCAGCGAGGTCGAGGAGTGCGTGCAGAGCATGCCGAGCACCAGCGTGCGGAGGAACTCCGACTTGCCGGAACCGGTGGCGCCGATGCACAACCCGTGCGGGCCCATGCCCTCCTCGGCCGCTTCCTTGATGTCCAGGTAGACCGGCTGGCCGTGCTCGCCGATGCCGAAGTTCACGCTGTACCGCTCGCGGATCGGCCGCGGCCGCCAGGCGGCCTGCACGTCGAAGGTCATCGGGTCGCCGGGGATACCGCACAACTCGAGGATCGAGGGATTGGCGTTGAGCGGCTCGTCATCGCCCGCCGCCTCCAGCACGCTGATCCGGTACGGCGCCAGCTTGCGGGCCACCGCCTCGGCCTCGGCGATGGACAGCGTGTCGGGACGCCCGAACCACTCCACACCGCTCTGGCTGCGCGCGCCGAGCCGGTCCTCCTCCACCGCCAGCCGCAGGCCGCGGCGGGCGGCGAGCTTGCCGAGCGAATCGGACAGGTCGAGGATCGTGACGCCGACCTGCCCGTCCTGGATGAGGATGTTCTCCTCGCCGGTGATGTCCCCGTCGTCCAGCACGATCACCACATGCGGCTCATCGCTGCTGGGCTGGGCGTTGCGGGAGAAGCGCGGCCGGTCGGCGATCTGCTCGGCCAGCATCTGTTCCACCTGCGCGAGCGAGCCCGCCATCATGCGCAGCTGGCCGATGCCGTCCATGGCGGTGGGGTGTTGGGCGTGCGGCAGCCACTTGCACCACTCCCATTCCGCGCGTGCCTTGCCCGCGGCGACCACCGCGATCAACACGTCGTCGGGGGTGTGGAAGGTGGCGAGCTGGCTGATCATGGCCCTGGCCAGACCGCGCACCCGTTCCTTCTCGCCGGACAGGCCCACCGCGGCGAACCCGCGCAGCGAGATCGCGATCGGCAACTCCTGCACGATGGAGTGCGCGCGCACGAAGCGGCGCAGCGCCAGCGTGGCGATCGGCTCAAGCTCGTCGACGGGCCCGGTCTGCGGCGGCACCAGCCTGGTGGCCAGCCGCTGCGAGCCGCGACCGACCCGCAGGTGGCAGAAGTCACCGTCGTTGGGGCGGCGCTCCCACATACGGCGGGTGCGCGGGAAGGCCCACAGCGTCTGCGGGTCCGGGTGGCTCCACTCCAGGGAGCGGCGCTGCTCGTCGGCGGCCTCGCGGGCGCGTTCCCGCATCTGACCGAGGTAGCGCAGGTAGTCCTTGCGGTCCTCGTTCATCTCGGCCTTGTTCTGGCTCTTGTTGCCGCCCCCCATGCCGCCCATCATCATGCCGATGGTGGAGAGCACGGTCATGCCGCCGAACATGAGCATCATCGGGTTGCCACGCCCGAACTGGAACATGAAGGCCATCATGCCCAGCGAGGCCACGATCATCACGATCGGCAGCACCTTCATGAAGACGTTGCCGGGGATGACCCTCGGGATCTCCGGTGGTGGCTCGAGGTGAACCTCACCGCCCGGTGGCCGTGGAATCGGCAGGCGCGGTGATCGCTTGAACTGCTGCGTGCTCACCCGGTGACACCCCTCAAGTCGTACTGACCTGTCATCGCAACGCTTCGCGGGGATGGTCGCATCCCAACACAAACGCCCACATACGGACTACCGCACCGATGGTCGTGCTGTCCCGGTTTTGGGAACAAAACCTGAAACTCGATGTCGAACTTTGCCAATCCGCCATCCGGCCGCAGTAGGTGGGGCCATACTAGGGGCCGCCTGCCGCCGGGGTGGGCGGGTTGGCCAGACTGCACGGTGTTGACGCAACTGGCCGCTCGGGCACGCCAGGCCGGCATGCGGAACCCAGGACACGTTGATCGAAAACGAGGGGGCGCTAGGTGGCTGCCGGAACAACCGTGTTCAGTCGGGTAACGGTGGTGGCGCCGAGAACACGCATCGACGTCGCGCTGCCCGCCGACGTGTCGGTCGCCGACTTGATGCCGATGTTGCTCGACATGGCCAAAGAAGCAACGCCGGACGGCGGTGCCCGCCACGGGGGTTGGTGCCTCGCCAAGCTGGGCGACGCGCCGCTCGACCCGAGCCGGACGCTGGCCTCGTTGGGCATCACCGACGGTGAGCTGCTGCAACTGCGCCGCCGCTCGGACAACCCGCCGCCGCCGTTGTACGACGACGTGGTGGACGCCATCGCCGACTCGACGCCGGAGAGCTACCGGCCGTGGACCAAGGAGACGGCCCGCAAGCTGGGCCACGCGGCGGGCGCGCTGGCGCTGATCGCCGCCGCGGTCGCGCTGCTGCTCGGCGGCACGCTCGACCCGGAGGGCTTCCGGCTGGCCCCCGCCATCGCGGGCGCCGTCGGCGCGATCTTCGCGGTCGCCATCGGCGCGGTGATCACCCGCGTCTACCGCGCACCCGACACCGGGGTGGTGATCGCGGCCGCGGGCGGCCTGCCGATGGCGTTCGTGGCGGGCCTCTACATCGTGCCTGGAGTACCCGGCAGGGCGGGCCTGCTGCTGGCCTTCGCACTGGTGCTGATCTTCGCCGCGGCGTCGATGATGCTGCTGGGCGCGGGCATCACGGTGCTGATCGCGGCGGCCACCGCCGCTGTGCTCGGCACCCTGGGCTCGCTCGTGGCGACGCTGGTGGACGTGCCCCCGGCCGCGATCGCCGCGGGCACCGCAGCCGTCGCGCTGGTGGCGCTGTCCTCGCTGCCGCGCTTCACCATCCAGCTGGCGAAGCTGCCGCTGCCGCAGGTCCCTGGCTCGGCGGAGGACCTCAAGGACGACGGCGGCTTCCCGGACTACGCGCTGATCGAGCACCGCTCGGGCCTGGCGCACGCCTACCTCACCGGCATGATGATCGGCAGCGGCGTCACCGCCGCCCTCTCCGCGGTCATCGCCGCGGGCTCGGAAAACGTGTGGGGCCCGATCCTGGCCGCTGTGGTCGCCGCGGTGCTGATGCTGCGGGCCAGGACGTACGCCAACGGCACCCAGTCGGTCGCGCTGCTGGTCTGCGGCATGATCGCGCTGGGCGGCCTGATGATCGGCTGGCTGTGGATGGCCGACCCGTTCGGCAGGCTGCTGTGGATCTTCGGCACGCTGTTGATCCTGGGCGTGCTGGCGCTGGTGCTCGGTGTGGTCTTCCCCGACCAGAAGTTCTCCCCGGTCATGCGCCGCAGCGTCGACCTGCTGGAGGCCGCGTTGATCGCGTCCGTGCTGCCGATCGCGCTGGCCGTGATGGAGCTGTACACCACGTTCCGCAACCTGATCGCCTGAGGCGCTGCATGCAGAGCAACAGCAGGACTTCCCGTTCGAACAGAGTGATCAGAGTGATCGCCGCGGGCACCGCGGCCCTGGTTGTCGCGCTGGCCGGTCCGATCGGACTGGCCGGTGCGCAGCAGCCGGAGCCCACCGGCACTTCCCGCGGCACCCCGACCTCGACGGCGCAGCGGGCCCAGACCACCGGGACCACCACTCCGTCGTCGACCGCGCCGACCACCACCCCGCCTGTCAAGACCGGTCCGGGCATCCCACCGCCGAACCCCGGTGCCGCGCCGCCCGCGGTGGCGACACCGGGCAAATACGACAGCTTCACCAAGCAAAAGGACTGCATCTCGACCGGTCGGAGCGGGGGGAACCTCGACGCGACACCGGAACCGCAGAAGCAGTTGCGCTTCACCGACGCCTGGCGCTTCGCGAAGGGCCGCGGTATCACGGTGGCGGTGATCGACACCGGGGTCAACAACCACTCCCGGCTCAGCGGGCGGCTGGACAACGGCGGCGATTACGTCGATGGCAAGAGCGGCCTTGAGGATTGCGACGCGCACGGCACGATCGTCGCGGGGATCATCGCGGCGAGCCAGAGCAATGACGACAACGTCGTCGGCGTCGCACCAGAGGCCCGCATTCTGTCCATCCGACAGACCAGCAAGGCGTACATCAAGAAGAACGCCAAGAACGAGGATGTCACCGCGGGCGATGAGGAATCGCTCGCCAGGGCGATCGTCTACGCCGCGAGCCGCGGCGCCCAGGTGATCAACATCTCGGAAGCCGCCTGCATCAAACCCAACAGCAACTGGGCCTCGCTACAGGCCGCGGTGCGGTGGGCGGTGGAACAGGGTTCCGTCATCGTCGCGGCGGCGGCCAACACTCCCGGAAGCTGCCAGCAGAACAGCGTGGACTCCATCAACTCCGTGGTCTCGCCCGCCTGGTACGACGACTACGTCCTGACCGTCGCCTCGCTGGACCGCAGCGGTGCCGTCTCCAAGTTCTCGGTGCAGGGGCCGTGGGTCGACGTGGCCGCGCCGGGGGAGAACATCGTCTCGCTGGACACCTCGGGGTCGGGCCTGGCGAACATGCTGGTCGAGCAGGGCAGGCAGAACCCGATCAACGGCACCAGTTTCGCCGCGCCCTATGTCGCGGGCACGGTGGCCCTGGTGCGGGAGAGGTATCCGCATCTGAAGCCGCAGCAGGTGATGGAGCGGATCAAGCGGACCGCGCACCACGCCGAGGGTCCGGACGGCCGAAGCTGGTCCGTGGGCTACGGCATGATCGACCCGCTGGCCGCGGTGACCGCCGTGATCCCGGAGGAGAACGGCGTCAAGCCCGCCGCGATGCAGCAGAAGCCGATGACGATCAACCTCGGCAACCCCAGCCCGGTGCCGATGGTCGTCGCGCTGGCGGGCGCGGGAGCCGGTGTGCTGCTGCTCGGCCTGACGCTGTTCGTCGTCAACGCGGTGAAACGCTCCAGGGCACACGCCGCGCCGAAGCCTCGCCAACTGCATTGACGCACTGCCACTCGGTGCCCGTTCTGCCTGGCAGGACGGGCACCGTGCTTTTCGGGCTGGTGTGAAACTGAGCCGGTTCCGGCGGCCGGGCGGTCACCGGCCGCCGGAACCAGCTCGGGTGGGGGCACCTGGGCGGGGTTGTCCACCGCACCACCCGGTGCCAGCCCGGGAAAGCCGCGCAATCGGACTTCGGCGCCTGCCACTAGCGCCGGGCCGACTGTCAGCGCGCGGCTGTGCTTGCTGGGGAGAGCTGTTGGGCAGGCACGTTCCACAGCGAGGCTGCGAGCGCGCTGGCGAACACCTCTGATTTGGCGGGCCGCCACGATGCCGACTGCGGCGTAACCCACCAGCGCACCCCGCCGCCGCGGACCAGCGTGGGCGGGATTGCGAACGGCGTGCGCGGCGGCAGCAGTTCGACCGTGCCCGCCGGGGCGCCGAACGAGGGCAGTTCCCGCATCAGCCGCACCAGGAAGTAGGCGCGGCCCTGATCCGGCCGGTAGGCCACGGGGCCGAACTCGCGGCGGAACGTCCTGCTGCGCAACACCCATTCGGCGAAGGGCTGGCTCACCGCGACCACGTCGAAGCAGACGCCCGCGACCAGCAGCAGCGACGGGATCTGCGCGGAACGCTGCGACCACCACTTGTGGATCGCCTCGGGCGAGGTGGTCGCCTCCGCCGGGCTGACCGTGGGCGCGGGGCCCCGCGTCACCTGCGGTTTGCCCGGTACGACGAAGCGCTGGCCGTCCCAGGCGGAGCCGGGGAGCACGGGCCAGCCGCGTGCGGCGCAGCTCAACGCGGCCTGCACACAAGAGGTCCGGCGGGCCGCGCTCGCGGTCACCGCGACCAGGGTCTCCTTCGCCGCCTCGATGTCAGCCATACCCGCCTCCGAAAACGGATGCCTTGCTCGGTTGCCGGTGGCCAAGCGCCGGGGGGTGGCTCAGCCACCGGCTGCACCGCTTGCCGCGGTACAACAACGACTGTGAAGGCCTGTCTTGCCGTTCGCCATGTCGGAATACGTATAGCGGACATACGTGAAACGTATACATGAGCTGCATTCATGCGTTTGCGTCCTTGTGGAATCTGTTCTGTGACCCTTGCCGCCTAACCTCAAGATCGGCAGCACTACGTAGGCAGGGGTTGACTGATGGCCACGGCAGAGGCCCGCTACTGCAGCTGTGGAACACGCCTAGCCAGCGGCAACGGCGACCTGCTCTGCGGCGCCTGCCACAAGGGGAAACGCAATCCGCTGCTGGAACCGCCTGCTTTGCCGAGGGACTTCTGGAACAGCCAGCAGATGGTCACGGCACTGGTGACAAAGCATATGGGTCGCGTGTGCCGGGCCTACCGGACTCATTCTTTCCATAATTCAACACATGGTCCGCGGGGAATCAGCCAGAACCTGATCGCGCAATGGCTCGGGCTGACCCAGGCGCAGGTGAGCAGGACCGAAACCGGGCCGCCGCCGAAACATCTCGACACTTTGATCCACTGGGCGCGCGTGCTGCGAATCCCGGCCGATGTGCTCTGGTTCGACATGCCGGGGCAATCCCGTTCTCCCCAGGTCGAAGTGGCGCCCTACCAGCGCGATCAGGAGAGCGACGGGCCCGCGCTGTCACCGATGGATCTGGACGGCAATGAATGGTCACGCACCGACGCCGCCGAACTCACCGCGATCCTCAATGGCGAAAACGGACCTGGTGAATCCACACAGGACATTCAGCGGATCGCGCATGAGTGGCTGATCACCGAACCGCCCCAGGTGGTCGAGCTCACCAACGGCCGGTGCATCGGTTCCGGGATGGTGGAGCGGATCGAGGCCAGGGTGCTCCAGCTTCGCCGCCTCGACGACTACATCACCGGGCCGCATCTGCGGGAGATGGTGGAGCGGGAGATCACCGCCACCGCCCAGTTGATCAAGGAAGCGCGCTACAGCGATCCGACCGGGCGCCGGGTGCTGGCGACCCTCGCCGAACTGTGCCAGCTTGGCGGCTGGATCGCGGCGGACTCCGGCGAACCCGCGCTGGCCAGGCGGTACTACTCCGCCGGTATCCGCGCCGCGCACGCCGCCGGTGACCGGCCGCTGGCGGGCAACATCATCTCCACGCTCTCCTACCAGGTGGCCAACGGCGGCAACCCGCAGGAGGGCGTGCTGCTCGCGCAGACCGCGGTGGTCGGTTCCAAGCAGAACGCCTCGGCGACCACGAAGGCCCTGTTCAGCGGCAGGCTGGCCTGGGCGCTGGCGCTGACCGGCGACAAGCGGCGCACCGAGCGCACGCTGGCGGGCATGGAGTCGGAGTTCGAGTTCCGCAACCCGGACAGCGATCCGAACTGGGTCT
The DNA here is from genome assembly GCF_056323685.1 of Actinorectispora metalli. Taxonomy (NCBI): domain Bacteria; kingdom Bacillati; phylum Actinomycetota; class Actinomycetes; order Pseudonocardiales; family Pseudonocardiaceae; genus Actinorectispora; species Actinorectispora metalli. The sequence goes on along the minus strand of NZ_JBREYE010000001.1, from coordinate 2,856,187 downwards.
ACTGGATGAGCGAGTCCGAGATGACCATCATGACCGGTCGCTGCTACGTCGAACTCGGCGAACCGGAACGGGCCATCTATCTGCTCACCGGCGCGCTCGACTCCTACGACTACCGGATGACACGGGAACGCGCGCTGTATTTGAGCTGGTTGGCCGAGGCCTATGTGCTGGCGGGCGATATCGACCAGGCGGTGGCGCTGGCCGACGAAATCCTCGGTCTCACGGCCACAATCTCGTCCTCCCGCAGCGATGACCGGCTGACGACGGTCGGCAAACTGCTGGAGCCCTATCGCGAACAGCCCACTGTGGAGGGCTTTTTCGACCGCATGCGGGAAACGCTGCTGTCGGCCGCCCACTGACCCCGCACCCGGTTCGAAGCGACGAACAGCTTGTCCCGTCAGCGCTTGTCGTCTTCCTCGTCGCCGATGACCGGCGGGGCGGTCTTCTCTGGTTCGCCGAAGATCTGCTCGGAGCTGGAGATCAGTCGGGACTTGTTGCGGCGCGGCTCGTCGCCGCCTTGCCCCGGCCCCATGGCGCCCATCATGCCCATCGGCATCATCCCCATGCCCGCGCCCGCGGCGGCGCCACCCGCCGCGGCTGTACCCGCCACCACCGCGGGAGCCACCGCACCGGGCGCGGCGGGCGGCGGACCGGCCACCGCGCTGCTAGGTGGAGGTGGCTGGGCGCCTGCACCGCCGATGCCGCCGACGGCCGCCCCGGCGCCGCCACCGCTGCCCGCGCCACCGCCTGCTGCCTCCGCAGCCGGTTCCTTCGTCTCGGCCTGGCTTGCCTTGACCGGCTCGGGTGCCGACTGCGGCGCCACGTCGGCGAAGGAGAAGTTCTGCGCGGGGAAGGTGTGCGCCATGCGAATCCGGTCGAAGTCCTCGCCCCCGCCGAACCGCTCGCACATCGCCGTGAAGGCCGCGACGGCCTCGCCCGCGGAGGCGAAGATCGCCCGCACCGGGCCCTCCAGTTCGACCAGCCGCGCCCGCACCCGGTCCTCGCCCTGGTCGGGCATCACGAGGGCCTCCGACAGCGACTCCGCGCTGTCGGTCAGCACATCGACCATCTCGGTGGTCAGGTCATGCACCGCGTCGCCGGTGGACTGGCAGGCCTCCGCCATCGCCGTCATGGCATCCACCGCACTGGTCGCGGCCAGCCCCACCTGGCGCATGTGCTCGATGAACGCCCCAGAGTCGGCGCCGTCCCACACCGAGTCCAGGTCGCCGAGGGGATTGGTCACCGCGGTGGCGATCTCCTCCAGCCCCGCCGCGGCGCTCCGCCACGCTTCGGCCTGCTCGGCAAGCCGATCCCAGCTGCCCAGGAGCGGCTGGGCGTATTGCGCGACGAGGTCCGGGGTGCCGACCTGCTTGCTGAGGTCGGACAGGTAGGTCAGGTGCGGCTCGCGGCCGCGGACCGGGTCGGCGTGCATCGGCTGACTCCTCACCGCTGGTCACTGCGGCGCAGGGCGTCCGCGCTGTCCTCGTCGTGACCGGTGTAGTGCTCGGCCACCTTGTGCAGTCCGTCCGCGGCCGCGGTCAGCACCTCTTCGGCCCGCCGAAGCTGCCCGCGCAGGTGCTCCGCCGCCGAGGCGTAGGACTGGCTCAGCCGGGCGGCCGCGCCGACCTCGCCGAGGTCCAGCTCACCGGTCAGCGGTGCCCGCAGCCGCTCGACCTCCGCGGCGGCCTCGGCCAACCGGGCGGCGTAGTCCCGCAACCGGTCGGGCTCGACCCGCACCTTGTCCATATCGCCCTTCCCCACGCCCGAAACGAACAGAACCTGGGACGCGACGACCGCGTCCCAGGTTCCGTTGAATCCTTGCCTCGTGTGCGGCTACTGGCCGCCCGCCTGCTGGTTGGGTATCGGCTGCCGGACCACCGGGCCGTCGTTGTCCAGCGGCACCGTGTCGAAGGTGCGCCGGGCCGCGTCGGGCTCCATCCGCGGGCCTTCGGGCAGCAGGGCCAGGATGAACGACGGCGCCGAGGTGAACGGCTTCCCGAGGCCGAGCTTCTCCGCGGTGTCCGCGTTGGGGATGCCGAAGCGGATGCCGCGGTCGTTGACGAGGAACAGCTCCCCGCTGTCGAAGCCTGCCTTGGAGTTGACGGCCTGCACGACGGCGCCCTTGCCCGGCGGCATGAAGAACGCGTCCAGCCGGTCCCCGCTGTCGCCGTCGGCCTGCGCCAGCGTCACCGGCGTCATGTCCACCTTGTTCTTGGGCGCGGGCAGCGGAAGCTGATCGGAGACGGAGACAAAAGTGTTCTCGTCGTTGCCGTTGCGGCTCCAGTTCAGGCAGACCGCGTTCGCGGTGCCCCCGTCCAGCTCCTCGATCTCGGGCTGCTTGGCGGGGAAGTCCTTGACGGGCAGCGGGTTCTTGCTCTCCGGGATGCTGACGATGTTGCCGTTGAACTCGGAGATGCGCTTGGTGGCACCGGTTCCGCCGAAGCGAAGCAGGTTGGCCACACCCTCGGAGATGCTCTGCTTGCCGTCCTGCAGCAGCACGTAGAACTCTTTGCCGGAGGTGCCGTCCAGGCTCAGCAGGTCACCGACGTTGTGGCCGTCCGCCGAGTAGCTCGGGGTGGTGCCGTCCTGCTCGATCTGCGGCGCCTTGAGCTCGTTGACCGCGGGGATGGCGTTGAGCAGGCCGGTGGAGATGGCCCTCGGCTTGGCGCCGCTCATACCCATCGCGGTGAGTACCTTGGCGTCCCCCATGTCGATCTTGGCTCGCACCGTCTTGGCGCTGTTGGGCACGCCGTCGCCATCGACCGCGTAGACCAGGAAGTGCTCCTGGGTGGCGGTGCGCACCAGCAGGGCCTTCTCCTTGGGCATCGGCGCCCGCTTCACCCCGGGGTCCACGATGACCGTGGTCTTGGGCTTGGCCCTGTCCTCGGCGCCGACCTGGTCGCTGTTCAGCTCCGTGGTATCGCAGACGACCCAGTCCGCGGCGGTGCGCTGGTCGGCGTTGGGCAGCCAGTCCGGGGCACCGGGGATGCCGGTCAGGCGGTCACGCGGCGCGTCCACCAACCGCGAGTCGGCCACCGCGGTGACCTTGTTCGGATCACCGTTGGCGCCGCCGCCCTGTGACATGAGCAACAGTTTCGCCGAGGCCAGGTTCAGCATCGGGATCAGCCGGGTCGGGTTTTTGCCGACCACGTAGACGCTGCCCGAATCCTTGCTGATCACAATGCCGTCGTCGGGTATGGAGCCCTTGGGGTTCAGCACGCCGACGATCAGGAAGCCGAGAAGCCCCACCACCGCCAGCACCGCACCCACGGTCAATGCCCGCTGGTGGGTGCTCATCGGATCGTGCAGCATCACGGCGTCCTTGCGTACCAGCGCCGATTCCATCCGCCGCAGTACGAAGCGATACGCCTGAACCTGAGATTTGGTGGTAGGTGTTGATGGCATTCGCGTCCTACGCCTCTCCCCTTCGCGGTACGGTTCGGCAGGATAGCCCCATTGGAGTCACGCCGAGGCCGGATCCGCAAAGATGCGTCCGGTAGCGGTTGACTTTCCAGGGGCCGCCACTCACGACCGCCGGTGCGCACTAGCTCAGGGGGAGACTGTCCGTGACGACACCACAACCGGCCGCGCCCGCTGCCACGCAGGCAGCGACGGCGGCGGGAGCGATGCGCAGGGCATTTCGCGCTCGCCGTCACACCATTGGAGCGGCCTTCGGCTCGCTGCCGGTGGCCAATGTCGTATTGATCGAGGTGGGTCTGGCCATCGGGCTGATCCTGCTGGCGGTCAACACCTCGTTGCTTCCCGTCGCCGCGGGCGTCGCGGGCCTCGCGCTCATCCTCGCGCTGCTGCGGTGGCGCGGGCGCTGGTTCACGCAGTGGTGGCCGCTGACGATGCGGTACATGTTCGCCGGGCACACCCGCTCGGTGACCCGCGAGCACCTCGCCGCCGTCGACCGTCCCGCCGAGGAGGACGAGGACGGCCTGTTCGGCCCTGAGGACCGCAGAGTCGCGCTGCTGCGGCTGGTGGTGCCCGATCTCGTGGTGGCACACGGCATGGACCACGACCGCAGGCACGTCGGCTTCGCCTGGCACGAGGGCACCTGGACCGCGGTCCTGCTGGTCGACCCCTCGCCGCGGCTGGTCACCCCGCTCGGCGAGAGCCCCAGCCTGCCGCTGGGCGCGCTCGCGCCCTGCCTTGAGGACCGCGGCGTCGTGCTGGACAGCATCCAGGCCATCTGGCACTGCTACCCCGGCAGCACCGCGCTGTCGCCGAGCGCGCCCGCCATGGCCTCCTACCTGGACGTTCTCGGCCCGCTGCCCGCGGTGGCGCGGCGGACCACCTGGCTGGCGGTGCGGCTGGACCCGCGCCGCTGCCCCAAGGCCATCCAGGAACGCGGCGGCGGCGTGGAGGGCGCGCACCGCGCGTTGATCGGCGCGTTGAACCGGGTCCGCAACGCCTTGGAGGCACGCGGCATCCCGACCCGACCGCTGGACGCCGACGAGCTCATGAAGGCGGGCATCTCCGCCGCCGAGCTCACCTCGGTGGCGGGCAACGACGCGTCGGTGAGCCTGCGGGAGCGCTGGACCGGCGTCACCGCGGGCGGCGTCGGCCACGCAAGCTACGCGATCACCGGCTGGCCGAAGAACATCGGCAACCTCAACGTCTTCACGGGGGTCCGCGCGCTGTCCAGCACGGTCGCGCTGTCCATCTCGCCAAGCGGTGACGAGGGCCAGATCGGGCTGCGGGGTCTGGTCAGGGTCAGCGCCCGCAACTCCGCCGAGCTGTCCACGGCGGACCAGCGCCTGCGCGCACTGTCGGAACGACTGGGAACAACGCTGACCCCGTTGCGGGGCATGCAGCTGGCCGGGTACTCCGCCACGCTGCCGCTGGGAGGTGCCGCATGAGCACGAGGCTGCACGATGCCGCGATGACCAGCTCGGAGGTCGCGCCCAAGTTCGTGGTGCCCGCCGAGATGCTGGACGTGGTGAGCCCCTCCGGGGACCGTGGCGGCATGGTCATCGGCATGGGCCCCAAGCAGGAACCGCTCACCATGTCCCTGCTGCGGCCCGCCCCCACCCGCATCGCCCTGATCGGCGGGCTGTACCTGGCCCGCCAGGTCGCGTTGCGCGCCATGGCCACCGGCGCCTGGGTGGTCATCGCCACCGGCCGGCCGGCCGCCTGGCAGGTTCTCACCCAAGCCGCGGGCCAGGGCCCGGACGGCAAGCCGTCGCCGCTGGTGCACATCCGCAGGCTGTCCCCTGTCGAACTGCCCCGCGCCTCCGAGGACGGCCCGCTGCTGGTGATCCACGACGGCGGCGCGGTCCCGCAGGAGCTGTTCCCACCTCGGTCCCCGTGGCAGACCACCCTCTACGTGCTGCCCTACCTGCATCCCCAGTCCGGGCAGACCGCGAACTCCGCGGACCTGGTGCTGCTTCAGCGCCTGCCCGCCCAGCAGGGCCAGGTCGCTCAGCGCATGTGGAACCTGAGCCCGCAGATGGTCCAGCAGCTCACCACGCTGAAAGACAACCAGATCATCGCCCTGGGCAACATGCTGTGGGCCCCGGTCACGCTGGTGTCCAACCAGAAGGAAACCCAGATCCTGGGCCCCGTCCGCCGCGGCGACTAACGCACGCGGACGTTGCGGGTGAGGTCGGCGCGTGCGGCCAGGTCCTCGTCCGGCGGGTAGTCGACGCCGACGAGGGCGAGGCCGTGCGCCGGGGCCACCGAGACGGCGCTGGAACGCTCCGTGGCGTGCAGGAGGGTCGCCGGCCAGGTGATCTCCTTGCGGCCCTCGCCGACGGCCAGCAGGGCGCCGACGAGGCTGCGGACCATGGAGTGGCAGAAGGCGTCCGCGGAGACGTGGGCGGTGTGCACGCCGTCGGGTGCGGTGATCCACTCGAAGCGCTGGAGTTCGCGGACGGTGGTCGCGCCCTCGCGGCGTTTGCAGAAGGCGCAGAAGTCGTGCTCGCCCAGCAGCAGCGCGCTCGCCGCGTTCATCGCGGCCAGGTCGAGGGGGCGGCTCCAGGCGAGGGTGTCCCTGGCGCGCAATGGCATCGCGCCGTAGGGGGCCGTGCTGACGCGGTATTCGTAGTGGCGGCGCAGGGCGCCGAAGCGGGCGTCGAACGCCGCTGGCACCTCGCGGGCGGTGAAGACCCGCACATCGGGTGGCAGCATCCTGGCCAGCCGGTGGACCAGATCCGCGTCGAACGGCTCGGCGTCGAAGTGGGCGACCTGGCCGGTGGCGTGCACGCCCGCGTCGGTGCGGCCCGCGACGGTCAGCGCGATGTCGGTGCGCAGCACCAGGCTGAGCGCCTCTTCGAGGACGGCCTGCACGGTCCGCTGCCCCGGCTGGCGGGCCCAGCCGGAGAAGTCGGTGCCGTCGTAGCCGAGGTCGAGCCGAATGCGCATCGAACACACCCTAGGGAGGCCTGGCGAGGTCAACAAAAGGACGAGCCCGCCGCGTCCGGAAAGAGGCGGCGGGCTCGTCGGGATAAGCGTCAGGACTTGTCGGCGCCCTCGGCGGGCTCCTCCGTGGCGTCCTTGGTGGCCGACTCGGGCGCGTCGGCATCCTGGTCGTCCTGCTGCGACGGCGGCAGGGCGAAGCCCGCCTTCTCGGCGTCCTCGGGGGTGGCGAACCACACCTCGGCGACGGTCCGGTCGTAGAAGGCGCTGCCGGGCACGTGGTACAGCTTCGAGTCCTCGTTGCCCTTCACCGGGAAGCCCTCGGGCTGCGAGCCGTCCTCCGGTGCGGCGACACTGCCCGCACCGTAGGGGCCCTCCGCCGCGGACGCGCTCTTCTTGGCGTCCTTGGCGAACTTGGTCTTGCGAGCGGCCTCCGCCTCGGCGGTGACGGTCTGCTCGGCCACCAGCTCGATGACCGCCATGGGCGCGTTGTCGCCCTTGCGCGGCATCGTCTTGGTGATCCGGGTGTAGCCACCGTTGCGCTCGGCGAACTGCGGGCCGATCTCGGCGAACAGCTTGTGCAGCACGTCCTTGTCGCGGATGACCTTCAGGACCTCGCGGCGGTTGTGCAGGTCGCCGCGCTTGGCCTTGCTGATCAGCTTCTCCGCGAACGGACGCAGCCGACGTGCCTTGGCCTCGGTGGTCTTGATCTTGCCGTGCTCGAACAGCGACGTGGCCAGGTTGGCCAGCATCAGCCGCTGGTGCGCAGGCGACCCACCGAGTCGGGCACCCTTGGTTGGGGTGGGCATTTCTCGCTCCTAGTCAAAGGCTGGCGGTCGAGCCGCTACAGCTGCTCAGTCTCGGCGTAGTCGTGGCCGTCGTCGTGGTGGTTGTGGTCCACGGCGGCGGTCCAGCTGGTCTCCGGGTACTCCGCGGCGGCCAGGCCGGGGTCGAAGCCGGGAGGCGAGTCCTTGAGCGCCAGGCTCAGGCCGGCCAGCTTCATCTTGACCTCGTCGATGGACTTGGCCCCGAAATTCCTTATATCCAGCAGGTCCGCCTCACTGCGGCTGACCAGCTCACCCACCGTGTGGATGCCCTCGCGCTTGAGGCAGTTGTACGAACGCACCGTCAGGTCGAGGTCCTCGATCGGCATCGCGAACGCGGCGATGGTGTCCGCCTCCGCGGGCGACGGGCCGATCTCGATGCCCTCCGCGTCGATGTTGAGCTCGCGGGCCAGACCGAACAGCTCCACCAGCGTCTTACCGGCCGACGCGACCGCGTCCCGCGGCGTGATCGACGGCTTGGTCTCGACGTCCAGGATCAGCTTGTCGAAGTCGGTCCGCTGCTCGACACGGGTGGCCTCAACCTTGTAGGTCACCTTCAGCACGGGCGAGTAGATCGAGTCGACCGGGATGCGGCCGATCTCGGCGCCCGCCTGCTTGTTCTGCACCGCCGGGACGTAGCCGCGACCGCGCTCGACGACGAGCTCGATCTCCAGCTTGCCCTTGGCGTTCAGGCTGGCGATGTGCAGGTCCGGGTTGTGCACCGTGACGCCGGCGGGCGGCACGATGTCACCGGCGGTGACCTCACCGGGGCCCTGCTTGCGCAGGTACATCGTCACCGGCTCGTCCTCCTCGGAGCTGACCACCAGCTCCTTGAGGTTGAGGATGATGTCGGTGACGTCCTCCTTGACACCGGGGACCGTGGTGAACTCGTGCAGCACACCGTCGATACGGATGCTGGTCACCGCGGCACCGGGGATCGAGGACAGCAGGGTCCGGCGCAGCGAGTTGCCGAGCGTGTAGCCGAAGCCGGGCTCGAGCGGCTCGATGACGAACCGGGACCGGGTGTCGTTGATCGACTCCTCGGCGAGTGAGGGTCGCTGAGAGATGAGCATGGTGTTCTGGTTCCTTTCCACACCGACGCCCGCCATATGACGCCGATAGGGATGGCGTACCGGGTCCCTGGAGACCCGGCAAGGCGGCGGCACACCCTTCGCGCCGCCGCCCGTGAGTGCCCTCCAGCCGGAGCCGGAGGATCACGTCACTTCGAGTAGAGCTCGACGATCAGCTGTTCCTGAACCGGAACGTCGATCTGCGCACGCTCCGGAAGCTGGTGGACCAGGATCCGCAGGTTGGACGGGACCAGCTGCAGCCACGCCGGGATCGGGCGGTCGCCGACCGACTCCTTGGCAGCCACGAAGGGCAGCGTCTTCAGCGACTTGGGCTTGACATCGATGATGTCGAACTTGCTCACCCGGAAGCTGGGGACGTTGACCTTGCGGCCGTTGACCAGGAAGTGGCCGTGGCTGACGAGCTGACGGGCCTGGCGGCGGGTACGGGCGATGCCCGCCCGGTACACCACGTTGTCCAGTCGCGACTCGAGGATGCGCAGCAGGGCCTCACCGGTCTTGCCGGTGACCTTGCGGGCCTCTTCGAAGTAGTTGCGGAACTGGCGCTCCAGGATGCCGTAGGTGTAGCGAGCCTTCTGCTTCTCCTGAAGCTGGAGCAGGTACTCGCTCTCCTTGGTCCGCGCTCGGCCGTGCTGGCCGGGCGGGTAGGGGCGACGCTCGAAGGCCTGGCTACCGCCGACAAGGTCGACCTTGAGACGACGGGAGATACGCGTAGAAGGACCGGTGTAACGAGCCATTTCTTATCTACTCCTTCCGGCCCTCAGACCCGACGCCGCTTGGGCGGGCGGCAGCCGTTGTGCGGCTGCGGGGTCACGTCCTGGATCGTGCCGACCTCGAGGCCTGCGGCCTGCAACGAACGGATCGCGGTCTCCCGGCCGGAGCCGGGGCCCTTGACGAACACGTCCACCTTGCGCATGCCGTGCTCGGCGGCCTTGCGGGCAGCGTTCTCGGCGGCCATCTGCGCGGCGAACGGGGTCGACTTGCGCGAACCCTTGAAGCCGACGTGTCCGGCGGAGGCCCACGCGATCACAGCACCGGTCGGGTCGGTGATCGACACGATGGTGTTGTTGAACGTGCTCTTGATGTGCGCGTGGCCGTGCGCGACGTTCTTCTTTTCCTTGCGCCGGACCTTCTTGACTCCGGCGCCCTGGCGAGTCTTGGGGGGCATTCTTGGGTGGTCTCCTACCTAAAGCGAGGCGAAGTCTTACTTCTTTCCGGCCTTCTTCTTGCCAGCAACGGTCTTCTTCGGGCCCTTGCGCGAGCGGGCGTTGGTCTTGGTCCGCTGACCACGCACGGGCAGGCCACGGCGGTGCCGCAGCCCCTGGTAGCAGCCGATCTCGATCTTGCGGCGAATGTCGGCCTGAACCTCGCGGCGGAGGTCACCCTCGACCTTGAAGTTGTTCTCGATGTAGTCCCGGAGCTTGACCAGGTCGTCGTCGGACAGGTCCTTGACGCGCAGGTCGGCGCTGATGCCGGTGGAGGCCAGCAGCTCCTTCGAGCGGGTACGGCCAATGCCGTAGATGTAGGTCAGCGCGATCTCCATCCGCTTTTCGCGGGGGAGGTCGACGCCAGCGAGTCGTGCCATTCGGCGTTGTCTCCTCTTCTCGCTCCAGGTCTGCTCCCCTTCCGTCCCTGATCGACTCAAAGATCAGGGCCCCGGCCTGGAGTCCGGGGGTGTACCAGTCCCGTGTGGTCTGGCAGGAGCGGGGAGGCTCTTCTTTGGTTAAGCGCCGGAAGTCTCTCCGAACAGGCGCTTGATCAGCCCTGACGCTGCTTGTGACGCAGGTTCTCGCAGATCACCATGACCCGGCCGTGACGGCGGATCACCTTGCACTTGTCGCAGATCTTCTTGACGCTCGGCTGGACCTTCACAGCTGTCGCTCTCCTGGTTCGGCCGTACGTCCGGGCGGCGCCCGGACGCGCACGTCACGTCACTTGTAGCGGTAGACGATTCGGCCGCGAGACAGGTCGTAGGGCGAAAGCTCCACGACAACTCGATCCTCGGGCAGAATACGGATGTAGTGCTGCCGCATCTTGCCGCTGATGTGAGCCAAGACCTTGTGGCCGTTTTCCAACTCGACGCGGAACATCGCGTTGGGTAGCGGCTCGATCACGCGGCCTTCGACCTCGATGGCCCCGTCTTTCTTGCCCATGTCCTCCGCGTTTCGTGACGGTGTTCATCAACAGGTTCAGTGCATGTAGCAGGCACACGTCTGGTCCGCCCCGATGAGTGTTTCCAGCCGAAACAGGCTTGTGACGACACAACGGAACCGCACGAGAACATGCGCCGAATACCTAGTGTAGGCCGCGGCCGGTGATGCCACCAAACCGGGGTCTTGCCTGCGGGTCGCGAGTGCGCTATCGGCGCCACTGCCCCGGGCGGGTGAAGTACCAGAAGCCCAGAATCACCAGGCCCCACGGTCCCGCAACCCAGATCCACCAGGGGTAGCTCAGCCTGCCGCCGCTGCCCGCCAGGGTCAGTGCCCAGATGACCACGTTCAGCACGCTCACGAACGCCCAAGCCGCGACCATGATGCGCAGCGTCAGCCGCGCCCAGCCGGGCCGCCCACCACGGGGCGCAGGCTCCGCGCCGCCGCCGTTGCGGGACTGGGCGGGCAGGTCGGAGGTCACCCTGCGCAGTTCGCGATAGGTGGTGGCCGCCCAGGCCTGCCGGACCCGGTCGTCGAACTCGTACAGGTCCAGCCTGCCGTCGGCCTGAGCCTGGTGCAGTTGGTCGACGACGACCTTCCGGTCCGAATCCGAAGCCCGCACATCACGGCCGGTCGTTCGCCTGCCCATCGCAACCCCTGTAGGTGCCGAAAACTGGTGGTCTCGGCACGCTAACGACGCCGAGGGAAATCGCTCAATGACGCTGTGCGAGACCCTGCCGGTAGGCGCAAGTATCGGCGGACGCTTTGTAGGAAACGCGCACTGTTCGGCCCTCAGCGGGCCACTCTGGGAACTGTGGAGTACCTGTTTCCGAGCCACTTCACGGCCAGCACCACACCCCAGGGTCCGACCACCCAGATCCACCAAGGATGGACATTGCCGAAGCCACTGGCCACCCACACGATCAGCCAGATCACGAAGTTGATCCCGCCAGCCACCAGCCACGGCACGAACATCGCCCGCGGGTCGCGGGACCTCGATGCGCAGGAGCGCCGCGTGCCCGCCGCGGTCACCGGTCGCGCGGCAGGCAGATCCGCCGTGAGGGCGCCCAGGTCCGCGTAGGTGCGGGCGGCCCAGGCCTGCCGCACCCGGTCGTCGAACTCGTACAGGTCCAGCCTGCCCTCGGCCTGCGCCTGGGTAAGCCGGTCCACGACGGCTTGGCGGTCGGCGTCGGAGGCACGCAGACCATCTCTTCGCACGGGCTCGCTCATGTCCACCACCCCTTCCGATAACAACGTTACAGAAGTGGCGGCGGGTAGGACAGGGCGTTATTCGGTCTCGGTGCGGCGCCCGAGGTGCACGGTGGGGGCTTCCAGCAGGTAGAGGTCGGGGCGGGAGCCCAGATAGTCGGCGTGCCCCGGGTCGAGCAACACGTCGAGTGCGGCGACATCGCCGGTCGAGAGCCGGTCCCCGAGGACCTCCCGAAAGAAGCGGACGCGGTCGAGGATGGTCTCCAGCACGGCGTCCTCGACGGGTGCCGGGAAGTCGATGAGGTAGCTGATCGCGCTGACGTCGGTCAGCCCGGCGACGGCCAGCGCGACCGGCCAGCCGAACGGCATCGGCACCGCGCCGGGGATGTCGGCGCGCATCTCGGCGAACCAGGCGTTGCGGGCGGCCAGCAGCCGCAGTTCGAGGCCGGGTTCGCCGATGCCCAGCTCATAGGGCAGCGTCCTCGCCTCGAGACCGCCCTCGGCCAGCGCCAGCCTGCCGCCCGGTCGCAGCAGCCCGGCCAGCCTGGTGACGGCCTGCTGCTGGTCCGGCAGATGGTGCACGACGCGGGAGGCCCAGATCAGGTCGACCGGGCCCAGCAGCGGCTCCAGCTCGCCCGCGGCATCGGCGTTGACGGTCCTGACCTCGACGCTCGCACCGCCCGCCACCGAGGCCGCTGCGGCCGCGGTCTCCAGCACGAACTCGGTCTGGTCGACCAGCACCAACTCGCCGCCGCCGCGCTCGGCCAGTTCCGCGGCCAGCGCCGCGCTCATGCCGCCCGCACCGGGGCCGATGTCCACGACGGCCCTGGTGCCGTCCTCGATCAGCCGCGCCGCGAGCCGCCGGTTGTGGTCGGCCTCGATGGCGTCGGCGCGGCGCATCTGCACCAGCCGCGCTGCCCAGTCGATCTCATGATGGTGATGGTGGGAACCCACGGTGATCACCCTATCCGGCGACCTCGTCCATGGCGCGGTAGATCCGCTTGTCCGAGACGGGGTACGCGGTGCGCAGGGTCTGCGCGAAGTAGCTGACCCGAAGCTCCTCGATCATCCAGCGGATGCGGTCCAACGCCGGGCTCGGCGGCAGGGCCTTGCGAAGCTCGGCGTACTCCTCGAGCACCGCGTGCAGCCGGTCCATGGACTCGGCGTCGCGGGCGGGGTTCTCGGGCAGCTTGTCCAGCCTGCGCTCGACGGCCTGGAGGTAGCGCGGTAGCTCGGCCAGTTGGACAAGCCCGGTCGCGGTGACGAAACCGGGGTATACCAGCCCGGCCAGCTGTTCCCGGACGTCCTCCAACGCGGCGCGGGTGCTCTGGTGGCCCGGCATCGACTGGAGCCTGGCCTCGGCGGTGTGCCAGGCGGTCAGCACCGAGCGAACCTGCTGCAACACCCCGAAGGCGGTGCCGATCAGGCCTGCTTTCACCCGCTCCTTGAGCGAGCTGAAGGCCTCCTGCGTCCACACCGGGCCGCCCGCCTTCGCGATCAACGCGTCCGCGGCGGCGCTCACGCAGTCGTCGAGCAGTTCGGCCACCCCGCCGTGCGGATTGCGGCCGAGGGTGAGTTTCGCCTGGTTGTCCAGGCCCCTCACCAGCTGCTTGTTGGGCACGGGCAGGCCAAGCAGGACCAGCCTGCGGGTGCCGCGCCACATCGCCTCGGCCTGCTCGCCGGGCGTCTCCAGCATCCTGATCGCGACGCTCTCGCCTTCGTCGATCAACGCCGGGTAGGCCGTGACGAGGAAGCCCGACCGTTCGCGTTCGACCTTGCGGGGCAGCTCGCCGAAGGTCCAGTCCTTGAGCCCGCGTTGTTCCAGGCCCTCCGCCGCGGCGGAGAGGGTGGCGCGCAGCTCGGGTTTGAGCTGCTCCTTGATCACGCCGAGGTCCTGGCCCTGGGCCAGCGTCTGGTTCTGCTCGTCCACCACGCGGAAGGTCAGCCGCAGGTGCTCCGGGACGCGGTCAAGCTGCCAGTCGTCGCGGTTGATGACCACCCCGGAGTGCCTGCGGATCTCCCGTTCCAGCACGTCGAGCAGCGGTTCGTCGCCGGGGTTCAGGTGTGGCACCAGCGCCTTGGCGTAGTCGGTGACGGGCACGAAGCTACGGCGAAGCTGCTTGGGCAGCGATTTGAGCAGCGTGACCACGAGCTCCTCGCGCAGACCGGGCACCTGCCAGGCGAAGTTGTCGCCGCCGACCTTGTTGAGCACCTGAAGCGGCACATGCGCGGTCACGCCGTCGGTGACTTTGCCGGGCTCGAACCGGTAGGTCAGCGGCACCCGCAGGCCCTCGGAGGACCAGCTGTCCGGGTAGTCCTCGGGGGTGATGCCGTCCGCGGTCTCGTTGAGCAGCATGGTCTTGTCGAAGTCGAGCAGGTTCGGCTGCTCTCGCGACACTTTGCGCCACCAGGTGTCGAAATGCCGGGCGGAGACGACCTCGTCGCCGACGCGCCGGTCGTAGAACTCGAACAGGGTCTGCTCGTCCACCACGATGTCGCGGCGCCGGGCCCGGTTCTCCAGCTCCTCCACCTCGGCCAGCAGCTTGCGGTTGTCGTGGAAGAACCGGTGCCGGGTCTCCCAGTCGCCTTCGACGAGCGCGTGCCGGATGAACAGGCTCCGGCACAGCCCGGGGTCGATCCGGCCGAAGTTGACCTTGCGGGCCACCACGATCGGCACGCCGTAGAGGGTCACCTTCTCCATGGCGAGCACGGCGCCCTGTTTGCGTTCCCAGTGCGGTTCGCTGTAGGTGCGTTTGATCAGGTGCCCGGCCAGCGGCTCGATCCACTCCGGGTCGATGCGCGCGCAGACCCGGCCCCACAGCCGCGAGGTCTCCACCAGTTCGGCGGCCATCACCCAGCGCGGCTGCTTCTTGAACAGCGCCGAACCGGGAAAGACCGCGAACCGCGCGCCGCGCGCACCGAGGTAGTCGGCCTTGGCGGCGCTTTTGGCGGGCGTGCCCTTGGTCGGCACGTCCTTCAGCCCGATGTGGGAGAGCATCCCGGCCAGCAGGGCGAAGTGGATGCGCTGCGGCTCGGCCGGGTTGTCGTTCATGGTCAGCCCCAGGTCCTTGGCAACCTGTTTGAGCTGGCTGTTGATGTCCTGCCACTCCCTGACCCGCAGGTAGTTGAGGAAGTCGGACCGGCACAGCCTGCGGAACTGGTTGGAGGAGAGCTCTTTCTGCTGCTCCTGCAGGAAGTTCCAGAGGTTGAGGTAGGCGAGGAAGTCGGAGTCCGGCTCGGCGAAGCGGGCGTGTTTGGCGTCCGCGGCCTGCTGCGCGTCGGCGGGCCGCTCGCGGGGGTCGTTGATGGTGAGCCCTGCCGCGATGATCATCACCTCGCGCAGGCAGCCCAGCCGGTCGGCCTCCAGCACCATCCGACCCAGCCGAGGGTCCACCGGCAGCTGGGCGAGCTTGCGCCCGACGGGGGTGAGCCGCTTGTTCGGGTCCGACACGGTCGGATCGAGGGCGCCGAGTTCTTCGAGCAGCTGGATGCCCGCGTTGATGTTGCGCTGGTCCGGCGGGTCGATGAACGGAAACGCCGCGATGTCGCCGAGGCCCAGCGCGGTCATCTGCAGGATCACCGAGGCGAGGTTGGTGCGCAGGATCTCCGGGTCGGTGAACTCGGGCCGCGCGTCGAAGTCGTCATCGGTGTAGAGCCGGATGCAGATGCCGTCCGAGGTGCGCCCGCAGCGCCCCTTGCGCTGGTTGGCAGAGGCCTGCGAGATCGGTTCGATGGGCAGCCGCTGCACCTTGGTGCGGTGGCTGTACCGCGAGATGCGCGCCGTGCCGGGGTCGATGACGTACTTGATGCCCGGCACGGTCAGCGAGGTCTCCGCCACATTGGTCGCGAGCACCACCCGCCGCCCACCGTGCGGCTGGAACACGCGGTGCTGCTCCGCGGTGGACAGCCGCGCGTACAGCGGCAGGATCTCGGTGTTGCGCAGCTCCTGCTTGGCCAGCGCGTCCGCGGTGTCCCGGATCTCCCGCTCCCCGGAGAGGAACACCAGCACGTCCCCCGGCCCCTGCGCGGCCAGCTCGTCCACCGCGTCGGCGATCGCCTGGACCTGGTCGCGGTCCTCATCGGCCGCCGGGTCGTCGGGGTCCACCACCGGCCGGTACCGCACCTCGACCGGATAGGTCCGCCCGGACACCTCCACGATCGGCGCGTCGTCGAAATGCCGCGAGAACCGCTCCGGGTCGATCGTCGCCGAGGTGATGATCACCTTCAGGTCGGGCCGACGCGGCAGCAGCTGCTTGAGGTAGCCGAGGATGAAGTCGATGTTGAGGCTGCGTTCGTGCGCCTCGTCGATGATGAGCGTGTCGTACTGGTGCAGCGCCCGGTCCTGCCCAAGCTCGGCCAGCAGGATGCCGTCGGTCATCAGCTTGACCAGCGTGTTCTCACTGGCCTTGTCGGTGAACCGGACCTTGTACCCCACCGCGGCACCCAACGGCGTCGCCAACTCCTCGGCGATCCGATCGGCCACGGTCCGCGCGGCCAGCCTGCGCGGCTGGGTGTGCCCGATCAGCCCCTGCACGCCCCGTCCCAGCTCAAGGCAGATCTTGGGCAGCTGGGTGGTCTTGCCCGACCCCGTCTCACCGGCCACGATCACGACCTGGTTGTCCCGGATCGCCGCCAGGATCTCGTCCTTGCACTGACTCACCGGCAGCTCGGCGGGGTATGAGATCTTCGGCACCGCGGCCCGCCGCCGCTCGACCCGCCGCTCGGCGTTCTCGATCTCGCCCAGGATCTGCTCGGCGACCCGCTGCCGCCCCTGCTCGTCCCGCATCTTGCGAATGCCGTCGATCCTGCGCCGCAACCTGCGTTGGTCACGCAACATCAGATCCGGCAGGCGTCCCTGCAGATCAGCAACTCTCACCAGCGGCCCTTCCGACAAACCCCGGCAAGCATAGGCAACCGACGCCGATCGGCCAGCGGATTAATTCTCCAGGAGACGGTCGAACCCTGATCACCGGTGTATCCACTCCGCATCCGCTCCGTCACGATCCGTGTCAGCCAGCTAATGAACCGAGGTCCGCTTAGGACAAGGCGGGCGGAACGTCATCGCCCACTCACGAGGAGTGACCCTTGTCTGGATACGCTGTCATTGACACCGAAACCACAGGTCTCCGCTGGCGGACCGATCGAATAGTGGAAATCGCGGTGATCCGACTGGACGCAGCAGGCAACGTGGTCGACGAGTGGTGCTCGCTGGTCAATCCCCGACGCGACCTCGGCCCGGTCTCCATTCACGGGATCACGGCCCGGGATGTCCGGAGGGCGCCGTCTTTCGCCGAACTGTCCACCGAGATCGGCGCCCGTATCGCGGGACGGGTGCTTGTCGCCCACAACCTGGCATTCGACCGCGGCTTCCTCACGGTCGAGTTCGGCCGGACGGGAGAACCACTCCCGGTGGAACCCGAGCATGGGCTTTGCACCATGCGGCTGGCGTCCGAGTTCCTGGGCCCGGTCGGCCGCTCCTTGGCCGCCTGCTGCACTGCCGCCGGAGTTCCACTGCACAACGCCCACTCCGCCTTGGACGACGCCCGTGCGACGGCAGACCTGTTTACGAACTACCTCGCGGCTGCGGGCTGCCCGGCGCCCTGGCAGCAGCTCGTGCACACCGCGGCAGCAGTCGGTGGGCAACCGATTCCGGCGGGGGTGACCCGCGCGGTCCGCCGCGGCACCGGACAGGCCGCCTCGGCGGCGCACTTCCTCTCGCGCCTTGTCGATCGCCTGCCGCGGGTTCCGAACCCGCCGCAAGCCGATTCCTACCTGGCTCTGCTGGATGCCGCTCTGGTGGACCGCGTGCTGACGGACTCCGAAGAGGACCAGCTCGTCGAGTTGGCGAGTTGCCTCGAGCTGTCCCGGCAGACAGTCGCGCTGCTGCACCGCGACTACCTGGCTTCGCTGTCCGCCATCGCGCTGTCGGACGGGGTGATCACGGTTGCCGAGCACGCCGACCTCGCCCTGGTCGCGCGGCTTCTCGGGCTGCCAACGTCGGCCGTGGACGATGCCATCGCTTCCGCGCGAACGCGGGCTGGCCGGGCCGCAGGGTTTGAGAGGTTTTCGCTGAGGGCGGGCGACCACGTCGTCTTCACCGGCGCGAGCGAACAGTCAAGGGAAGGCCTTGAACGGCAGGCTGTGGAGGCCGGACTGTCCGTTCGTCCGACGAATGTCAGTAAGAAGACCCGCCTGGTCATAGCAGCCGACCTCGACTCGCTTTCCGGAAAGGCCCGCAAGGCTCGGACCTACGGCATCCCCATCGTCGGTGAGGACACCTTCGCCGACCTGCTGCCGGGCTAGTGCCCTAGTCCAACGCGGTGAGGATCCAGGGGCCGTTGTCGGTGATGGCGACGGAGTGTTCCCAGTGGGCGGCTCGGGTGCCGTCGGTGGTGATGACGGTCCACTCGTCGTCCAGTTCCTCGGTTTGGTCGGTGCCGAGGGTGAGCATGGGCTCGATGGCGATGGCCATTCCGGGGCGCAGCAGGATGCCCTTGCCGGGTTCGCCGCGGTTGGGGAGGAATGGGTCCATGTGCATCTGGGTGCCGATGCCGTGGCCGCCGTAGTCGGCGACGATGCCGTACTCGCGGCCGTCGCGTTGGATCGAGGCGAGGATGTCCGTCTCGATGGCGTGGGAGATGTCGCCTAGGCGGTTGCCGGGTTTGGCGGCTTCGATGCCCGCGTAGAGGGAGCTCCTGGTGGCCTCGGAGAGGGCCAGGTCGACCTCGGACGCGGTGCCGACGGCCAGGGTGACGGCCGAGTCGCCGTGCCAGCCGTCCAGGATGGCGCCGCAGTCCACCGAGATCAGGTCGCCGTCGGCGAGTAGCTGGTCGTGGGAGGGGATGCCGTGCACGACCTGCTCGTTGACGGAGGCGCAGATCGAGGCGGGGAAGCCGTGGTAGCCCTTGAACGAGGGGATGGCGCCCGCGTCGCGGATGTTCTGCTCGGCGAGTTCGTCCAGCTCGGCGGTGCTCACACCAGGGCGGGTGTGCTTGGCGACGAGCTGGAGGGTGCGGGCGACCAACAGGCCTGCCTCCCGCATCGCCTCCAGCTCACCGGGGGTCTTCAGTTCGATCATGCGTCCACGCATCCGTTTCCACGGTGCGGTGAGCGCACCGAGCAGCCCCATCGCGGGGTTACTTCCTGCTCCGCAGGGCGGCCAGTGCGCGGTCGGTGATCTCCTCGACTTCGCCGACCGCGTCGATGGTGATGACCAGGTCGCCGTAGTAGTCGAGGATGGGCGCGGTCTCCTCGCGGTAGAGCTTCTGCCGGTGGCGGATGACCTCTTCCTTGTCATCCGCCCGGCCCCTGGCGAGCAGGCGCTCGACCACGATGTCCTCGTCGATCCGGAACTCCAGCACCGCGTCCAGCGAGTGGCCCTGCTCGGCGAGGACCTCGCCGAGCACCATGGCCTGGGCGACGTTGCGCGGGAACCCGTCCAGCAGGCACCCGGGCGCTACGTCGTCCCGCGACAGCCGCTCCCGCACCATCTCGTTGGTCAGCTCGTCCGGTACGAGTTCACCGGCGTCGAGGTACTCCTGAACCTGCTGGCCCAGCTCGGTCTGCTGACTGATGTGGGCGCGGAACAGATCGCCCGTTGAGATGTGCGGGATACCGAGCTGCTCGCTGAGCACAGCAGCCTGAGTACCCTTGCCCGCTCCAGGCGGGCCGACGAGGACGAGACGCACTATCGGAGGAACCCTTCGTAGTTACGCTGCATGAGCTGGCTCTCGATCTGCTTCATCGTGTCGAGGCCAACGCCGACCATGATCAGTACCGCGGTACCACCGAACGGGAAGTTCTGGTTCTGGCCCTGTTGGGTGATGCCGAGGAAGAAGTTCGGCAGTACAGCGACGATGCCCAAGTAAATGGAGCCGGGCAACGTGATTCGGGACAACACGTGGTGCAGGTACTCCGCCGTGGGGCGTCCCGGCCTGATGCCCGGGATGAAGCCGCCGTACTTCTTCATCTCGTCGGCGCGCTCATCCGGGTTGAAGGTGATCGCGACGTAGAAGTAGGTGAAGAAGATGATCAGGGCGATGTACAGCGAGATGTGCACCGGGCTGTCCTGGCGGACCAGGTGGTCGGCGATGAAGCGCTGCCACCACTGGTTGCTCGTGGACGCCGCCAGCCGGGAGATCAGGTCCGGCAGGTACAGCAGCGAGGACGCGAAGATGACCGGGATGACGCCCGCCTGGTTGACCTTCAGCGGCAGGTACGTCGAGGTGCCGCCGTACATCCGGCGGCCGATCATGCGCTTGGCGTACTGCACCGGGATTCGGCGCTGACCCTGTTCCACGAACACCACGCTGGCGATGATGACCAGCGCGAACACGCAGACCACGGTGAACGTCACCCCGCCGCGGTCCCAGATCGCCTTGCCCTCGATCGGGATGCGGGCGGCGATGTTCAGGAAGATCAGCAGCGACATGCCGTTGCCGATACCGCGCTCGGTGATGAGCTCGCCGAGCCACATGATCACCGCGGTGCCCGCGGTCATCACGATCACGATGACGCTGATGCTGAAGATGTCGGTGTCGGCGATGATCGGGAACTGGTCCGGAGGACAGTTCTGGAACAGCTGCCCGCGGACGGCGAGCGCGACGATACCGGTGGACTGAAGGATGGCGAGCGCGATCGTCAGGTAGCGGGTGTACTGGGTCATCTTGTTCTGACCCGACTGCCCCTCCTTCTTCAGCTGCTCGAAGCGCGGGATGACCACGGTGAGCAACTGAATGATGATGCTCGCCGTGATGTAGGGCATGATGCCCAGCGCGAAG
Source organism: Actinorectispora metalli (assembly GCF_056323685.1). Lineage (NCBI taxonomy): Bacteria > Bacillati > Actinomycetota > Actinomycetes > Pseudonocardiales > Pseudonocardiaceae > Actinorectispora > Actinorectispora metalli. The sequence goes on along the minus strand of NZ_JBREYE010000001.1, from coordinate 2,835,773 downwards.
ACCGAGAGCTGGAGGAGCGCTCCACCGCTGAAGAGGTTCAGCAGGTTGTATACGCCCTGCTGATCGGTCCCCTCCACCCGCCGGATGCACTCCTGGATATTGGCATAGTCCACACCCGGTGAAGGCAGCGTCGCGCCGATCCGGTACACCACGACGATCCCGAGCGTGAACAGGATCTTCTTACGTAGGTCCGGCGTCGCGAACGCCGAGCGGAAGGCGCCTAGCACGCGTAACCTCCTCGGCGCGACCGGCTCTGGTGGCCGGCAGTCGGCTTGTGGCCGGTGGGTAACCGGCAGATGGGCCCCTGGCCAGGCAAGCCAGGAACGCTTCGCGGCGCAGGGTCCGCAAGCGTGTTGTCGACTCTAACAGGGGACAGCCGGTGCGGAACCGTCGCCCACCGGCACTTATTCACCTGTGGAGAACCGGCCCCCGCGGCCTGCGGCCGATCGGACTAACCGGACTCCCCAGGCCGTCGCCTTGACTGTGCTGATGCGGCTGGAGCGGGAGGCGCCGCGCGCCTCCCGCTCCAGCTCGACCGTCACGTTCTTACAGCTTGGTGACGCTGCCACCGGCCGCGGTGATCTTCTCCTGCGCGCTGGCCGAGAAGGCGTTGGCGGTGAGCTCGAACTTGAGACCCTCAAGGTCTCCGTCCCCGAGCACCTTCACCAGCTGGTTCTTGCGGACCGCACCGGCCGCCACCAGCTCGTCGACGCCCACCGTGCCGCCCTGAGGGAACAGCTTGGCGAGGTCGCCGAGGTTGACGACCTGGTACTCCTTGCGGAAGGGGTTCTTGAAGCCCTTCAGCTTGGGCAGCCGCATGTGGATGGGCATCTGCCCACCCTCGAACGACGCGGGCACGTTCTTGCGGGCCTTGGTGCCCTTCGTGCCCCTACCCGCGGTCTTGCCCTTGGAGCCCTCACCGCGACCCACACGGGTCTTCTCGGTCTTGGAGCCCGGGGCGGGCCGCAGGTGGTGGATCTTGATGGTCATGACGTGACCTCCTCGACCGCCACCATGTGGCGGACCGCGTTGATCAGGCCGCGCACCTCGGGGGTGTCGTCCCGGACAACGGACTGCCGGATCTTGCGCAGTCCGAGGGTCCGCAGCGACTCACGCTGGGCGTGCTTGGCGCCGATCGTGCTCTTCAGCTGGGTGACCTTGAGCTGGGCCATGGTCACGCACCCTTCGCAGCGTTGGCACGCGCGCGCAGCATCGAGGCAGGCGCGACATCCTCCAGCGGCAGACCACGGCGGGCCGCGACCTCCTCGGGACGCTGCAGCATCCGCAACGCGGCGACCGTGGCGTGCACGATGTTGATCGCGTTGTCGCTGCCGAGCGACTTGGAGAGGACGTCGTGGATCCCGGCGCACTCCAGCACGGCACGCACCGGACCACCGGCGATGACACCGGTACCGGGGCTGGCCGGACGCAGCAGCACGACGCCCGCGGCGTCCTCGCCCTGCACCGGGTGCGTGATGGTGCCGCCGATCCTGGGCACCTTGAAGAAGCTCTTCTTGGCCTCTTCGACACCCTTGGCGATGGCGGCCGGAACTTCCTTGGCCTTGCCATAGCCGACGCCGACCATTCCGTCGCCGTCACCAACGATGACCAGTGCGGTGAAGCTGAACCGACGACCACCCTTGACCACCTTGGCGACGCGGTTGATGGTCACCACGCGCTCGAGGTATGCCGTCTTGTCCTGTGCCGCTCCGCCGCGGCCACCGTCGCGACGGTCCCGACGGTCCCGGCGGTCGCCGCGCTCACCGCGGTTGTCGCCACCAGGACCACCCTGACCGCCGCCGAATTGCCGTGTACGTCCCGGCATCAGGCGTTCCTTCCACTCTTCTTGCTGTTCTGCATGATCAGAACTCCAGCCCCGCCTCGCGGGCCGCGTCGGCAAGGGCGGCGATCCGGCCGTGGTACTTGTTGCCACCACGGTCGAACACGACCTTGTCGACACCGGCGCTCTTGGCACGGGCCGCGACCAACTCGCCGACCTTGGCGGCGCGGGCCTTCTTGTCGCCATCCAGCGCGCGGACGTCGGCTTCCAAGCTGGAGGCCGCGGCCAGCGTGTGGCCCGCGAGGTCGTCGATGACCTGCACGGTGATGTGCCTGCTGGAGCGGTGCACGACCAGGCGCGGACGCTCGGCGCTGCCCTGGACCTTCTTGCGCAGGCGGAAGTGGCGACGGGTCTTGGCGATCCGGCGGGCCGTCGAGATGTCCGTGCCGACCGGCTTGCGCTTCACACTTGCTTCGCTCATGTCACTTACCCGTCTTTCCGACCTTGCGGCGGATGACCTCGCCCGCGTAGCGCACGCCCTTGCCCTTGTACGGGTCGGGCTTGCGCAGCTTGCGGATGTTGGCGGCGACCTCGCCCACCTGCTGCTTGTCGATGCCGCTGACGGAGAACTTGGTCGGGCTCTCCACCGCGAAGGTGATGCCCTCGGGGGCCTCGACCCGCACGGGGTGGCTGAAACCGAGCGCGAACTCCAGGGCGGAGCCCTTGAGCGCGACACGGTAACCGACGCCGTAGATCTCCAGCTTCTTCTCGTACCCGCTGGTCACGCCGACGACCATGTTGTTCACCAGCGTGCGGGTGAGACCGTGCAGCGAGCGGCTCTTGCGCTCGTCATCGGGCCGCTTGACCAGCAGAGCGCCGTCCTCACGCTCGATGCTGATCGGCTCCGCGATCGTGGTCTCCAGGGCGCCCTTGGGGCCCTTCACCTTGACGGTCTGGCCCTCGATGGCGACATCGACGCCGGAGGGGAGGCTGACCGGCAGCTTGCCAATTCGTGACATTGTCGATCCCCCTCTCTCACCAGACGTAGGCGAGGACTTCCCCGCCCACGCCCTGCTTGTTGGCCTGCCGATCGGTCAGCAGACCGGACGACGAGGAGATGATGGCAACGCCGAGACCGCCGAGCACCTTGGGCAGGCTGGTGGACTTCGCGTACACCCGCAGGCCGGGCTTGGAGACGCGCCGCAGACCCGCGATGCTCCGCTCGCGGTTCGGCCCGTACTTCAGCTCGACGACCAGGTTCTTGCCCTTTTCGCCGTCTTCGCTGGTGAAGTCAGCGATGTAACCCTCGCGCTTGAGGATCTCGGCGATGTGGAGCTTGAGCTTGGAGTGCGGCATGACCACCTTGTCGTGGTATGCCTGGTTGGCGTTGCGCAGACGAGTGAGCATGTCTGCGATGGGGTCGGTCATCGTCATGGTGACCTGTCAACCTTTCTCGCCCCGGTTCCCTCTTGCTTTATGGGCCTGTGGCGAAGTGGGGGTCTGGTGAGCGTGAACTACCAGCTGGACTTGTTCACGCCGGGCAGCTCGCCGCGGTGGGCCATCTCGCGCAGGCAGATCCGGCACAGGCCGAACTTGCGGAACACCGAGTGCGCACGCCCGCAGCGCTGGCAGCGGGTGTAACCCCGCACCTTGAACTTCGGCTTGGCGGCGGCCTTGATCGTCAGCGCCTTCTTGGCCATCTCAGTTCTCCTTGAAGGGGAAGCCAAGCTGCTTCAGCAGCGCCCGGCCCTCATCGTCGGTGGTGGCCGTGGTGACCACGGTGATGTCCATACCGCGCTGGCGGTCGATCGCGTCCGGATCGATCTCGTGGAACATCGACTGCTCGTTGAGACCGAAGGTGTAGTTGCCGTTGCCGTCGAACTGCTTGCCCGACAGTCCGCGGAAGTCGCGGATACGGGGCAGCGCGATGGTCAGCAGACGGTCCAGGAACTCCCACATCCGGTCGCCGCGCAGCGTGGCGCGGGCACCGATGGGCATCCCCTCGCGCAGCTTGAACTGCGCGATGGACTTCCGGGCCCGCCGGACCTCCGGCCGCTGGCCGGTGATCGTGGACAGGTCGCGGACCGCACCCTCGATCAGCTTGCCGTCGCGGGCGGCGTCACCGACGCCCATGTTCACGACGACCTTCACCACGCCGGGCACCTGCATGGGGTTGGCGTAGTTGAACTGCTCCTGGAGAGCGGCGATGATCTCTTCGCGGTAACGCGTCTTCAGGCGAGGGATGATCTTCTCAGCAGTAGTCATGATCAGATGTCCTTGCCGTTCCTGCGCGAGATGCGAACGCGCTTGCCCTCGTCGGTCTCTCGGTAGCCGACGCGGGTCGGCTTGCCGTCGGAGTCGACCACCATCACGTTGGACACGTGGATGGGGGCTTCCTGGGTCACGATGCCGCCGGACTGCGCACCACGCTGGGTGCGGCTGATCCGGGTGTGCTTCTTGATCCGGTTGACGCCCTCGACCAGAACGCGGTTGTCCTGCGGGTAGGCCTGGATGACCTTGCCCTTGGCGCCCTTGTCCTTGCCCGCGATGACGACGACCGTGTCGCCCTTCTTGACCTTCATCGCTTACAACACCTCCGGCGCGAGCGAGATGATCTTCATGAACTTCTTGTCCCGCAGCTCGCGGCCGACCGGGCCGAAGATACGAGTGCCACGCGGCTCGTTGTCGTTCTTGATGAGCACGGCGGCGTTCTCGTCGAACCGGATGTAGGAGCCGTCTGGGCGACGCTTCTCCTTGACGGTGCGGACGATGACGGCCTTGACCACGTCGCCCTTCTTCACACCGGCGCCGGGGATGGCGTCCTTGACGGTCGCCACGATGATGTCCCCGATACCGGCGTAGCGACGCGCGGAACCGCCGAGCACGCGGATGCACAAGATCTCCTTGGCACCGGTGTTGTCGGCGACGCGCAGTCGCGACTCCTGCTGAATCACTTCCTTCTCCTGACCATTCACGGCCTGCAGATTTCCGACCTGACAGGCTCGGTCGGCGATCGTGTTACCGATCGCTGGATTACTTGGCCTTCTCCAGGATCTCCACCAGCCGCCAGCGCTTCGTGGCCGACAGCGGACGGGTCTCCATCAGCAGCACGCGGTCGCCGACACCGGCGGTACCCGCCTCGTCGTGCGCCTTCACGCGCTTGGTGCTGCGGAGCACCTTGCCGTACTTGGCGTGCTTCTTGCGGTCCTCGAGCAGGACGACGACCGTCTTCTCCATCTTGTCGGAGACGACGTAGCCCTCCCGGACCTTGCGGGTATTACGCGTTTCGCTGCCCAACGTCTCTTCGCTCTTCTCGCTCATGCGGCACCCTCACCCTTCGCGGCAGCCGCGACGGCCACCTCGTCGGGGGACACCGACAGGCCGAGCTCGCGCTCCCGCATCACGGTGTAGATGCGGGCGATCTCGTGCCGGATGGTCCGCAGCCGACGGTTGTTGTCGAGCTGACCGGTGGCCATCTGGAAGCGGAGGTTGAACAGCTCCTCCTTGCTCTCCTTCAGACGCAGCACCAGCTCCTCGTCGGTGAGCTCGCGCAGCTCCGACGCAGCACTACCTGCCATCAGAAGTCACCACCTTCACGCGTGACGATGCGGCACTTCAGCGGGAGCTTGTGCATCGCGCGACGCAGCGCCTCGCGAGCGACCTGCTCGTTCGGGAAGCTCATCTCGAACATGACCCGGCCCGGCTTGACGTTGGCCACCCAGTACTCGGGCGAACCCTTACCGGAACCCATGCGGGTCTCGGCGGGCTTCTTGGTCAGCGGACGGTCCGGGAAGATGTTGATCCACACCTTGCCACCACGGCGGATGTGCCGGGTGATGGCGATACGGGCGGACTCGATCTGCCGGTTGGTCACGTACGCGGGCTCGAGCGCCTGGATGCCGTACTCGCCGAAGGTCACCCTGGTGCCACCCTTGGCAGCGCCCGAGCGACCCGGGTGGTGCTGCTTGCGGTGCTTGACCTTACGTGGGATGAGCACGTCTCAGCCCTCCGTCTTCTCAGCCACGGGTGCCGCCTCGGGAGCGGCAGCGGGCTTCTCGTTCGCGGCCTCGGCGGCGCGACCTGCTTCGGTGCTGGTCGGCGTGGTGCCCGAAGCTCCGGAGCGGGCCCGACGCGGCCGGTCGCTGCGCTCGCGGCGCGGCGCACGCGGCTCGGCGGACGCGGTCTCGCGTGCCTTCAGGCCACCGATCAGGTCACCCTTGTAGATCCAGACCTTCACGCCGATGCGGCCGAAGGTGGTCTTGGCCTCGAAGAAGCCGTAGTCGATGTCCGCACGCAGCGTGTGCAGCGGAACGCGACCCTCACGGTAGAACTCCGAGCGGGACATCTCGGCGCCGCCCAGTCGTCCGGACACCTGAACGCGGATGCCCTTGACGATCGGCGAGCGCATGGACGCCTGGATCGACTTGCGCATCGCGCGACGGAAGGCAACTCGGTTGGAGAGCTGCTCCGCGACGCTCTGCGCGACCAGCTGGGCATCCGACTCGGGGTTCTTGACCTCGAGGATGTTCAGCTGGACCTGCTTGCTGGTGAGCTTCTCCAGCTCACCGCGGATGCGGTCGGCCTCGGCGCCGCGGCGGCCGATGACGATGCCCGGCCGGGCGGTGTGGATGTCGACGCGGACCCGGTCACGGGTGCGCTCGATCTCCACCTTCGCGATACCGGCACGCTCCATGCCCTTGGAGAGCATGCGCCGGATCTTGACGTCCTCGGCGACGTAGTCCGCGTACTGCTTGTCGGCGTACCAGCGGGACTTCCAGTCGGTGGTGATCCCCAGCCGGAAGCCGTGCGGGTTGATCTTCTGACCCACTACCGGTCACTTCCCTTTCGCGCTGGTCTTGCGAGTCTTCGCGACAGGCTTGGCAACCTCGCGGGACTCGACCTCGACGGTGATGTGGCTGGTCCGCTTGCGGATCCGGTACGCACGCCCCTGGGCGCGCGGACGGAACCGCTTCAGCGTCGGCCCCTCGTCCACATAGGCCACGGACACCCACAGGGTCTCCGGGTCAAGGTCGAGGTTGTTCTCGGCGTTGGCTACGGCACTGGCAAGCACCTTCGACACCGGACCGCTAGCGGCCTGCGGTGCGAACTGGAGCACTGCCAGGGCTTCCTGGGCCTTGCGGCCCTTGATGAGCTCGACCACGCGGCGCGCCTTCATCGGCGTCACGCGGACGTAGCGAGCCCGAGCCACAGCGCGCGGGTTCTCCTCCGCGGCTGCAACCTCTTCACGGGCGGTCATCTGCTACCCCTTGGTTTCCTAGTTCTCCGCGCTCGCTTAGCGGCGACGCGACTTGCGGTCATCCTTGATGTGACCCTTGAAGGTCCGGGTCGGGGCGAATTCGCCCAGCTTGTGCCCGACCATGGCCTCGGTGACGAACACCGGGACGTGCTTGCGACCGTCGTGCACCGCGATGGTGTGGCCCAGCATGTCGGGGATGATCGTTGACCGGCGAGACCAGGTCTTGATCACCGTCTTCTTGCCCGACTCGTTGAGCACGTCCACCTTCTTGAGCAGGTGGCCGTCCACGAACGGGCCCTTCTTCAGGCTGCGTGGCATATTTTTCTACCTCCCTGCTCAGCGCTTCTTGCCGGTGCGGCGACGGCGGACGATCAGGCTGTCACTCGCCTTGCGGCGGCGGGTGCGGCCTTCCGGCTTGCCGTTGGGGTTGACCGGGTGGCGACCACCCGAGGTCTTGCCCTCGCCACCACCGTGCGGGTGGTCGACCGGGTTCATGGCGACACCGCGGACGGTCGGGCGCTTGCCCTTCCACCGCATGCGGCCCGCCTTGCCCCAGTTGATGTTGGCGTGCTCCGAGTTGCCGACCTCGCCGACCGTGGCGCGGCATCGCACGTCCACGTTGCGGATCTCGCCCGAGGGCATCCGCAGCTGGGCGTACGGGCCGTCCTTGGCCACCAGCTGCACGCTGGCACCGGCGGAACGCGCGATCTTGGCGCCGCCACCGGGCCGCAGCTCGATGGCGTGGATCACGGTGCCGACCGGGATGTTGCGCAGCGGCAGGTTGTTGCCCGGCTTGATGTCGGCGCGAGGGCCGTTCTCGATCCGGTCGCCCTGCGACAGCTTGTTCGGCGCGATGATGTAGCGCTTCTCGCCGTCGGCGTAGTGCAGCAGCGCGATGCGTGCGGTGCGGTTGGGGTCGTACTCGATGTGAGCGACCTTGGCAGGCACGCCGTCCTTGTCGTTGCGACGGAAGTCGATCAGACGGTAGGCGCGCTTGTGGCCACCACCCTTGTGCCGGGTGGTGATCCTGCCGTGTGCGTTCCGACCGCCACTACCGTGCAGCGGGCGCAGCAGCGACTTCTCCGGCTCCGACCTGGTGATCTCAGCGAAGTCGGACACGCTCGATCCACGACGCCCTGGCGTCGTCGGCTTGTACTTGCGAATGCCCATCTCTTACGCAGTCCTCTTCATCAGGCGGCCGGGCCGCCGAAGATCTCGATCGGCTTGCTCTCCGGAGACAGCGTGACGATCGCGCGCTTGGTGTCCTTGCGCTTGCCGAAGCCGAACTTGGTCCGCTTGCGCTTGCCCTGGCGGTTGATCGTGTTGACGCTGACGACCTTGACGCCGAAAACCTTCTCCACCGCGATCTTGATCTCGGTCTTGTTGGCGTCCGTGCGCACCAGGAAGGTGTACTTGCTCTCCTCGAGCAGCCCGTAGCTCTTCTCGGAGATCACCGGCGCGAGGAGAATGTCACGCGGGTCGGGAATCATTTCGCGTCCTCCTCATTCTTGGCCTTGCGCTGCGACGGCGGCAGCTGGAAGCCGGCAGCCTCCGCGGCCTCGCCGCTGACGAACCAGACCTCGGCGGTGGTGCGGTTGTAGAACGACGTCCCCGGCAGGTGGTACAGCTTGGAGGTGGCGTTGCCCTTGACGGGGAAGCCCTCCGGCTGCGACCCGTCCTCCAGCGGGGCGTGGCTGCCCGCGCCGAACGGCTCGTCACCCGCGGCCTGCTCCGCCTTCGGCTCGGCCTTGGCGGCTGCCTTCTTGGCGGGCTTGGCCGGGGCGGCCTCGGACTCGGTCGCCGCCGCCTTCACCGAACGGCCCTTGGCGGGACCGGCGACGAACGCATCGAACGCTGCCTTGGTGAACACCACGTCGTCGTTGACCAGCACGTCGTAGGTGTTGAGCTGGTCGGCGACGAGCACGTGCACGTTCGGCAGGTTGCGAACGGAGAGCCAGCTGCTCTCCTCATCGCGACCGAGCACAACGAGCACCCGCTTCGCGCCGGAAACCGACTCCAGCACCTTCTTGGCGGTCTTGGTGGACGGCGTGCCGCCGTCGCCCAAGCCGGTCACCACGTGCACCTGTCCGGCGCGGGCCCGGTCGGAGAGGGCGCCACGCAGAGCGGCGGCCTTCATCTTCTTGGGAGTCCGCTGGGAGTAGTCGCGCGGCTGCGGGCCGTGGACGACGCCACCGCCGGTGAACTGCGGAGCACGGGTCGAACCCTGGCGGGCACGGCCGGTGCCCTTCTGGCGGTACGGCTTCTTGCCACCACCCGAGACCTCGCCGCGGGTCTTGGTCGAGTGCGTGCCCTGGCGGGCGGCGGCCAGCTGGCTGACCACGACCTGGTGCATCAACGGGATGTTCGCCTGAGCGTCGAAGATCTCCGCGGGCAGCTCGACCTTGCCGTCGGTCTTGCCGTCCGGAGTGCGGACGTCAACGGTGGTCATCACGCATCACCCTTCGCAGCGGTCTTCACCAGCACCAGCCCGCCCCTGGGGCCGGGGATGGCGCCCTTGATCAGCAGCAGGCCGGACTCGGCGTCCACCTTGTGCACGGTCAGGCTCTGCACGGTCACCCGCTCGTTGCCCATCCGGCCCGCCATCCGCAGGCCCTTGAACACCCGGCCCGGGGTGGCACAGCCGCCGATGGAGCCGGGCGAGCGGTGCTTGCGCTGGGTACCGTGGCTGGCTCCGAGGCCGCCGAACCCGTGGCGCTTCATGACACCCGCGGTGCCCTTGCCCTTACTGGTGCCGGTGACGTCGACGACGGCGCCGTCGGCGAACACCTCGACGGTCAGCTCCTGGCCGACCTCGTACTCACCGGCGTCGGTGGTGCGCAGCTCGACAACGTGCTTGCGCGGCGTCACGCCTGCCTTGGTGAAGTGGCCGGTCTCGGGCTTGTTGACCTTACGAGGGTCAACACCGCCGAACGCCAGCTGGACGGCGGTGTAGCCGTCCTTCTCCTGAGTGCGGACCTGGGTCACCACGCACGGCCCGGCCTTGACGACGGTCACCGGAACAATCCGGTTGGATTCGTCGAAGACCTGGGTCATACCGAGCTTGGTGCCCAGAATCCCCTTCATCTGCCTGTCAGACATTGGTCAGTCTTCTCTTCCGCCGCGCTACTGGATGTTCACGTCGACACTGGCCGGCAGGTCGATGCGCATAAGGGCATCCACCGTCTTCGGCGTCGGGTCGAGGATGTCGATCAGACGCTTGTGCGTGCGCATCTCGAAGTGCTCGCGCGAGTCCTTGTACTTGTGCGGCGAGCGAATCACGCAGTAGACGTTCTTCTCGGTGGGCAGCGGCACTGGCCCGACGACCCGAGCGCCGGTGCGCGTCACGGTCTCAACGATCTTGCGCGCGGACGCGTCGATCGCCTCGTGGTCGTAGGCCTTGAGCCGGATGCGGATCTTTTGTCCCGCCATGGTGGCTTGCCGTTCCTCTTGTCTCGGTGCCGCTCGGCATTACTACGCAAGCGGTGCATGTTCCCGCGGTCGCGCTCGTCAGCTAGTGAGCCGGCGCTGGCGCCCCTGTTCAGGTGTCACGGTGCCCGGTCCACGCGGTCGGGCGTGTCGCCCATCCGGCACAGACCGGTCCCACTGACATCGTCGGTGGGAAGGAGTCTCTCGACCCCGTCTCACGCGTGGGCGGCCGTCTGAAACAAGCTCAGTCGGCCGCCCCGCGGAGCAACCCATACAGGATGCCATATGGAGCATGGGCATCCCAAATCGGGGGTCACTGCCGAGGCAGCGACCCCCGACGGTACTACTTGGTGATCTTGGCGACGCGGCCCGCGCCGACCGTCCGGCCACCCTCGCGGATGGCGAACCGCAGACCCTCGTCCATGGCGATGGGCTGGATCAGCTGGACCGACATCTTGGTGTTGTCGCCCGGCATGACCATCTCGGTGCCCTCGGGAAGGGTCACAACACCGGTCACGTCCGTGGTACGGAAGTAGAACTGCGGCCGGTAGTTGTTGAAGAACGGCGTGTGACGGCCACCCTCGTCCTTGGACAGGATGTAGACCTGCGCCTCGAACTCGGTGTGCGGGGTGGTGGTGCCCGGCTTCACGATGACCATGCCGCGCTCGACGTCCTCGCGCTTGATGCCACGCAGCAGCAGGCCGACGTTGTCACCGGCCATACCCTGGTCGAGCAGCTTGCGGAACATCTCGACGCCGGTGACGGTGGTCTTGAACGACTTCTCGCGGATGCCGACGATCTCGACCTCCTCGTTGACGTTCACGACGCCGCGCTCGATACGACCGGTGACGACGGTGCCACGACCGGTGATCGTGAACACGTCCTCAACCGGCATCAGGAACGGCTTGTCGGTCTCGCGCTCGGGCTCGGGGATGTTCTCATCCACCGCGTCCATGAGCTCGATGAGCTTCGCGCCCCACTCGGCGTCGCCCTCCAGCGCCTTCAGCGCGGAGACGCGGATCACCGGCAGGTCGTCGCCCGGGAACTCGTACTCGCTGAGCAGCTCACGCACCTCGAGCTCGACGAGCTCCAGGATCTCCTCGTCGTCCACCATGTCGGACTTGTTGAGGGCGACCACGATGTAGGGCACACCGACCTGGCGGGCCAGCAGCACGTGCTCCTTGGTCTGCGGCATCGGACCATCGGTCGCGGCGACCACGAGGATCGCGCCGTCCATCTGGGCGGCACCGGTGATCATGTTCTTGATGTAGTCCGCGTGACCGGGGCAGTCGACGTGCGCGTAGTGGCGCTTCTCGGTCTGGTACTCGATGTGGGCGATCGAGATGGTGATACCGCGCTGCTTCTCCTCCGGCGCCTTGTCGATCTCGTCGAACGGCGTGAAGGGGTTCAGGTCGGGGTACTTGTCGTGCAGGACCTTGGAGATCGCAGCGGTCAGCGTCGTCTTACCGTGGTCGATGTGACCGATGGTGCCGATGTTGACGTGCGGCTTGGTCCGCTCGAACTTGGCCTTAGCCACTGAACTGTCCTCCTGGACTTGATTCTTTTCCGCTGGGAATCTGGCTAGATTTTGCCCAGTCCGTCCCAACGGGACTTCATCAGGGCCGGATTTGCGGGGCGGGCGGTGTCACCCGCCCCGCAAGCTCACCAAAGCGTGGGACTTACTCTCCCGTTGCCTTGGCGATAATTTCCTTCGCCACGTTCGCGGGAACCTCGGCGTAAGAATTGAACACCATCGAGTAGTTGGCCCGACCCTGGGTCTTCGACCGCAGATCGCCCACATACCCGAACATCTCTGACAGCGGCACCAGCGCCTTGACGACGCGGGTCCCGGCACGCTCCTCCATGGCCTGGATCTGGCCGCGGCGGGAGTTCAGGTCGCCGATGACCTCACCCATGTAGTCCTCGGGCGTGGTCACCTCGACGGCCATCATCGGCTCGAGCAGCACGGGGCTCGCCTTGCGGGCGGCCTCCTTCAGCGCGATCGAGCCCGCGATCTTGAACGCCATTTCCGAGGAGTCGACCTCGTGGTAGGCGCCATCGGTCAGGGTGACCTTCAGGCCGACCAGCGGGAAGCCCGCCAGCACGCCGTACTGCATGGCGTCCTGGGCACCGGCGTCCACCGACGGGATGTACTCGCGCGGAACGCGGCCACCGGTGACCTTGTTCTCGAACTCGTACGTCGCGTTGTCCGAGGACGTCTCGAGCGGCTCGAGGTCGATGATGATCTTGGCGAACTGACCCGAGCCACCGGTCTGCTTCTTGTGCGTGTAGGAGTACTTCTCCACCTTCTTGCGGATGGTCTCCCGGTACGCCACCTGCGGCTTGCCGATGTTGGCCTCGACCTTGAACTCGCGGCGCATGCGGTCCACCAGGATGTCCAGGTGGAGCTCGCCCATGCCTGCGATGATGGTCTGACCGGTCTCCTCGTCGAGGTTCACCCGGAAGGTCGGGTCCTCCTCGGCGAGTTTCTGGATCGCGGTGCCCAGCTTCTCCTGGTCGGCCTTCGTCTTGGGCTCGATGGCGACCTGGATGACCGGGTCCGGGAAGGTCATGGACTCGAGCACGATCGGGTGCTGCGGGTCGCACAGGGTCTCACCGGTGGTGGTGTCCTTCAGACCGATCACGGCGTAGATGTGACCGGCGATGGCCTCCTCGACCGGGTTCTCCTTGTTGGCGTGCATCTGGAAGATCTTCCCGATGCGCTCCTTGCGGTCCTTGGTCGAGTTGATGACCTGGCTGCCCGCGGCGACCCGGCCCGAGTAGACCCGGACGTAGGTGAGCTTGCCGAAGAACGGGTGGGTGGCGATCTTGAACGCCAGCGCGGCGAACGGCTCTTCCTTGCTGGGGGCGCGACGCACCACGGTCTCGCCGTCCTGCAAGGTGCCCTCGACGGGCGGCAGGTCCATCGGCGCGGGCAGGTAGTCGATGACCGCGTCGAGCATGGGCTGCACGCCCTTGTTCTTGAACGCGGAACCACACAGCACCGGGTAGGCGGAGCGGTTGGTCACGATCCTGCGGATACCGAGCTTGATCTGCTCGACCGTGAGCTCCTCGCCACCGAGGTAGGACTCCATCAGCGCGTCGTCGGTCTCGGCGACAGCCTCGAGCAACTGCTCGCGGTACTCGGCTGCCCTCTCGGCGAGGTCGGCCGGGATCTCCTCGACCGTGTAGTCCTCACCCTTCTTGACCTCGCCGCGCCAGGTCAGCGCCCGCATCTCCACCAGGTCGACGACACCGATGAACTCGCTCTCGCTGCCGATGGGCAGCTGGATGGGCAGCGGCTTGGCACCGAGGCGCTCCGAGATGGTGCGCACGGTGAAGTAGAAGTCCGCGCCCAGCTTGTCCATCTTGTTGACGAAGCAGATCCGCGGCACGTCGTACTTGGTGGCCTGCCGCCAGACCTGCTCGGACTGCGGCTCGACACCTTCCTTGCCGTCGAAGACGGCGACGGCACCGTCCAGCACGCGCAGGTTGCGCTCCACCTCGACGGTGAAGTCGACGTGGCCGGGCGTGTCGATGATGTTGATCTGGTGGTTCTTCCAGAAACAGGTGGTGGCCGCGGAGGTGATGGTGATACCCCGCTCCTGCTCCTGCTCCATCCAGTCCATGACCGCGGCGCCGTCGTGCACCTCGCCGATCTTGTAGCTGATCCCGGTGTAGAACAGGATCCGCTCGGTCGTGGTGGTCTTGCCCGCGTCGATGTGCGCCATGATCCCGATGTTGCGGACCTTGGTCAGGTCGGTCAGCACGTCGAGTGCCACGGTGTCTTCCCCGTTCTCCGTAAAGCTCTTGGTCGCGACGGTGTCAGCTCAGCCGAGCCGCACCGCCGCCCCGCTTCACCAGCGGTAGTGTGCGAAGGCCTTGTTCGACTCGGCCATCTTGTGGGTGTCCTCGCGGCGCTTCACGCTGGCCCCGAGGCCGTTGCTCGCATCGAGCAGCTCGTTCATCAGGCGCTCGATCATGGTCTTCTCCCGGCGAGCCTGGGAGAAGCTGACGAGCCAGCGCAGCGCCAAGGTGGTCGCCCGACCGGGCTTGACCTCGATCGGCACCTGGTAGGTCGCACCACCGACGCGGCGGCTCTTGACCTCCAGGGTCGGCTTGATGTTGTCCAGCGCGCGCTTCAGCGTGACCACGGGGTCGGTGCTGGTCTTCTCGCGGCAACCCTCCAGGGCGCCGTAGACGATGCGCTGCGCGATGGAGCGCTTGCCGTCCTTGAGCACCTTGTTGATCAGCTGGGTGACCAGCGGAGAGGTGTACACCGGGTCGGAGATCAGCGGCCGCTTCGGGGCCGGGCCCTTACGTGGCATCTCAGCTCTTCTCCCTCTTCGCGCCGTACTGGCTGCGAGCCTGCTTGCGGTTCTTCACGCCCTGGGTGTCCAGAGCACCACGGATGATCTTGTAGCGGACACCCGGCAGGTCGCGCACCCGGCCGCCACGAACCAGCACGATGGAGTGCTCCTGCAGGTTGTGGCCCTCGCCCGGGATGTAGGCGGTGACTTCGATGCCGCTGGTCAGCCGGACACGCGCGACCTTGCGGAGCGCGGAGTTCGGCTTACGGGGTGTGGTGGTGTACACACGCGTGCACACTCCTCGCCGCTGGGGGCTTCCCTTCAGCGCCAAAGTCTTCTGCTTAGAGACCTTGTCCTGGCGGCCCTTGCGGACCAGCTGCTGGATCGTAGGCATGGACCGTCTTTCTTCGCGTCTACTTCTGAGGCGCTCGGTGAAGCACCCATCAGCTCTCTGGACTTGAGTTGTCTGTCATGGGGGCCTCCGTACCCCGAGGTCGGGCGTGTCGCCCTTCCCAGGCCGCGGGGAGGCGTCAACAAACCCCAACGGGATGGAGGAACTCCGCCGTGGTCCCGCGGCAGCGGCTGTTGCC
Source organism: Actinorectispora metalli (assembly GCF_056323685.1). Taxonomy (NCBI): domain Bacteria; kingdom Bacillati; phylum Actinomycetota; class Actinomycetes; order Pseudonocardiales; family Pseudonocardiaceae; genus Actinorectispora; species Actinorectispora metalli. The sequence continues at coordinate 2,820,410 of NZ_JBREYE010000001.1, read as the reverse complement.
CGACTGCCTGCCATTGAAGGCAGCAGTCCTTGCGCACAGCGCTAGCCCGCAGGCAAGCGAAGCCACCCGACACAAGTCGGGTCCGGTAGTCAAAGGTACCTGGTCCATCCAGGTGAGGTCAAAACGGCCCCCGGCGAGTCCGCCGAGGGCCGTCTGACCTGGTGCTTTACTGGTCGGATACCTGCTGTTCGCGCCAGCGCCGCTGCCCCTCCTCGGGGAGGGTGTAGATCGGGTCGAAGTACGGGTACTGCCTGGTCAGCGCCTCGGCGTCGTCGGCCTCGATGCTGGTCCGGTAGTTCTTCGTCCAGTACGAGACGCCGTTGACGCGGTCGTAGGAGGCGATCTGGTGCATCCAGCGCTTCCCGACGTAGGGCACGTCACAGATGATCCGCGGCGTGGCGTAGCCGGGCAGGTAGCCCATGATCGCGTGCTGGAGGGCCTGGGCCTCCCAGGCGGCGACCCGCCAGTGCTCGGAGTTGGGGATCATGTCGCACATGTAGAAGTAGTACGGGAGGATGTTCGCCTCGCCCTGGAGCGCGAAGCACAGGTCGAGCAGGTCCTCCGCGGTGGCGTTCACCCCGCGCATGAGCACGCCCTGGTTGCGCACGTCCCGCACGCCGACGTCCAGCACGGCCCGCGCCGCCGCCGCGACCAGCGGTGTGACCGACTGCACGTGGTTGACGTGGGTGTGGATCGCCAGGTTCACCCCGCGCCGCCCCGCCGTGCGGGCCACTCGCTCCAAGCCCTCCACGACCTTGGGCTGGAGCCAGTGCTGCGGCAGGCCCGCCAGCGCCTTGGTCGCCAGCCGGATGTCGCGCACGGTCTCGATGTCGAGCAGGCGCATCAGGAACGCCTCCAGTTGGTGCCACGGCACGTTGGCCACGTCACCGCCGGAGACCACCACATCGCGCACACCCGGCGTGCGCTTGAGGTAGTCCAGCATCTGCTCCTGCCGGTCCACCGGCTTGAGCTCCAGCTTGTGCTTGACGATCTGCGGCGTGGAGTTGCCGACCAGGTCCATGCGCGTGCAGTGGCCGCAGTACTGCGGGCAGGTGGACAGCAACTCGGCGAGCACCTTGGTCGGATAGCGGTGGGTGAGGCCCTCCACCACCCACATCTCGGCCTCGTGCAGCGAATCGCGCTCGGCGTGCGGGTGGCTGGGCCACTCCGGGTGCCGGTCCGAGTGGACGGGCAGCATGTAGCGGCGGATCGGGTCGGCGTAGAAGGCGGCGGTGAACGACTCGGGCTCGGTGGGCGCCTCGGTGCCGGGCAGCCCGGCTTGGTGCACGGCCATCGTGTTGAGCATCTGCGGCGGCAGCAGCATCGACATGGTGGCCAGCTGCTGCTGGTCGGCGTGCAGGTCCTCGTAGAACCGCTCCAGGAGCAGGTCGCCGACCACGTTGCGCAGCTGTTTGATGTTGCGGACGCAGTTCACCCGCTGCCACTGGGAGTCGTGCCACTGCTCCCTGGTGACCGAGCGCCAGCCGGGAAAGCGACGCCAATCCGGTTCCACGAGCTCCCGGCGCTCGTACTCGTAGGGCTGTCCGTGGTCACCGGCGACGAGGCCGGGAACTTCCTCGGTGAGCGGGACGGTGGTGTGAGTGACGCTCATCCTGACCCCCAGGATTCGTCGGTTTAGCGCCCTAAACCTGTTGTGTGACGGCGTGATGATCAGGTTTAGGGCGCTAAACCTGGGAGGTGGCCTGGTCGGCGAGCCACTCCATGATCAGTTCGCTGAGCTTGAGCGGGGAGTTGCCGCGCTCCAGGAGCTCGCGGATCTTGAAGCGCACGGTGAAGCGCTTCTCGCAGCGGCGGGAGAGGGTGATCAGGTCGAGTGAGTCCATGTCCAGGTCGTAGAAGTCGGCCTCGGCGTCGATCTCCTCGACGGCGAGTTCCTTCTGCTTGGCGATCAGTTCGATGACACCCGCCAGCACCGCCTCCGGACTCGGCTGCTCGTGCCGCGCCTGCGAGACCGTCTGGACCGCCGTGCCGCCTTCCGACATCAGTGACCTCCTACTAGTTGTGACTGCGCGGTTGCCTGCCAGGAACGCCACAGCTGGGCGTAGCGGCCGGACTTGGCGAGAAGTTCGTCGTGGCTGCCCGCCTCCACGATCACGCCCGCGTCGATCAGGACGATGCGGTCGGCGTTGCGAGCCGCGTCCAGGCGGTGGGTGATCGCGATGACGGTGCGGTCGGCCAGCAGCCCGGCCAGTGATCGTTCGATGCGGCCCGCCGCGGCCGGGTCGAGCAGCGCGGTGGCCTCGTCCAGCACGAGGATGCGCGGATCGGCCAGCACGATGCGCGCCAGCGCGATCTGCTGGGCGACGGCGGGCGGCACGTCGGCCTCGCCGGTGTCGATCTCGGTGTCCAGGCCGTCCTCGAGCGAGTCGACCCACTCGTCGGCGCCGACCACCGCGAGCGCGTGCCGGAGTTCGGCGTCGGTCCAGTCGCGGCCCGGCTCCGGCGGGTCGGCGAGGGTGAGGTTGTCGCGGACGGTGCCGACGAACAGGTGCTGTTCCTGGGTGACCATGGCGACCTCGCGCCGCAGCCGCTCCAGCGGCAGGGCGCTCACGTCGGCGCCGCCGACCCGCACCGCGCCCTCGGTGGGCCGGTGGACGCCCGCCAGCAGTTTGCCCAGCGTGGTCTTGCCCGCGCCGGAGGTGCCGACGACGGCCAGCGTCTGGCCGGGTGGCACCTCGAGGTCGATGCCCCGCAACACCTCGCGGCCGCCGTCGTAGGCGAACCGCACGCCCTCGAAGCGCACGGTGCTGCCCTGCGGTTCGGCGGCGTCCTCGACCTGGTCGAGCGGCACCTTGCCGACGCCGAGGATGCGGCGCAGCGCGGCGTTGCCCATCTGAAGCTCGTCCAGCCACATGATCAGCTCGGACACCGGCTCGGACAGCCGCTCCACGTAGAGCACCATCGCGGTGAGCGCGCCGAGGGCCACCCAGCCGTGCTGGTAGGCCCAGCCGCCGACGAGCAGCATCGCGGCCATCGGCAGGAAGGTGGCCAGGTCCAAGGCGGGGAAGAACCGGGTCTGGAGTTTCACGGTGTAGCGCTGGGTGCCGATGGCGCGAGCCAGGGCGCGGTCGTTGTGCTCGACCCGCCTGCGGGCCAGCCGCAGCGACTCCACCGAGACACCGCCGCGGACCGTTTCGTGCATGCTGGCCTGCACATCGGCCCAGTCGACCAGAAGCTGTTCGTAGGCCTGGGTGGCGCGGCGGCGGTACCAGAGCGCGGCGGGCACCAGGATCGGCACCGCGATCAGCATGACCAGCGTCAGCAGGGGTGAGGTCAGCAGCATGGCGCCGAGGGTGAGCAGCAGCGAGACCACGGCCATCACGATGTGCGGCAGCGCGTAGCGGATGCTCTCGTCCAGCTTCTCCACATCGGAGGTGGCGCGGGAGAGCAGGTCGCCGGAGGCCGTCTTCTCCACGGTGCCCAGCGGCAGCGAGACCACCCGGTTGACGAAGTCCTCGCGGGTGCGGGCCAGCACCTTCTCGCCGAGCAGGGTGGCGAGCACGCGCGCCGTGCGCACCAGCAGGGCGTGGGCCAGCAGCGCGCCGACGAAGGCCAGCGCGATGAGGTCGACGCGGGTGGTCGTGGTGCCGCGTTGCACGGATTCGACGAGGTCGCCCAGCAGCCAGGGGCCGAGCAGGCTCGCGGCGAGTGCGAGCCCGAAGGCGCCCAGGGTGAGGACGAGGGAGCGGGCGTTGGTCCGGGTGAAGTCGCGGACCCAGCGACGCAGGTCCGCGGGCTCGGCCAGCGGCAGCCGGGTGATCATCGGGCGGCCTCCAGGTCCAGGCTCCGCACCTCGTCGGCAACGTCTATCCACAGTGGACTTTGGGTGAGCACCACGGTGGTGCGGCCCGCGCGCAGCGCGGCGACCCGCTGGGCGATGAGCGCCTCGGTTGGAGTGTCGACCGCGGAGGTCGGGTCCTCCAGGACCAGCACCTCGGGGTCGGCGTAGAGCGCCCTGGCCAGGATCACGCGTTGCCGCTGCCCACCGGAGAGCGACTTGGCTTCCTCGGGCAGCACCTCGGCGAGCCCGTCGGGCAGCGTTTCCACGATGTCCTCGACGTGTGCGGCCCGCAGCACCTGCGCCAGGTCGGGACCGTCCACACCGGAGCGGACCGCGGTGAGCTCCTCGGCAAGCGGTCCGGAGAACACCACGTCGGAGTGGCCGGATAGCAGGACCCGCCTGCGCACCTCGGCCGGTGCGGCCTGCCGCAGCGGGACGCCGCTCGCGGTGACCTCCCGGCCGTCGGCGGGATCGGCGTGGCGGGCCAGCCGGGCGGCGAGGCGCCGGATCGGCTCGGCGGGGCCGCTGATCACGGTGAGCGCGCCTGCCCGCACGGTGGTGTCGGTCTCCTCGTCGCGCAGGGTCAGCGTCGGCGGCAGCGGGGTCGGCTCGGCGGCCGAGGTAAGCACCGGTTCGATGCGCAGCACCTTGCAGACCCGGCCCGCGGCGACGTGGGCGAGGCTGAAGGTGTTCGCGGTGTCGGTGACGTTCTCCACGGCCATCATCAGGAACACCGACCCCGCGTAGAAGGTCACCAGTTCGCCCGCGCTGATGGTGCCCGCGAGCACCAGCCGCGCGCCGAACCAGGTGACCGCGGCGACCACCAGTCCGGGCAGGAACAGGCCCGCCGCGGTGAGCAGCGCCTCGCTGCGGCCCGCGGCCTCGCCCGCCCGGCGGACGCGTTGGCTGACCTCGGCGAAGCGTTCGGTGAACCGGCGCTCGCCGCCGATGCCGCGCAGGATGCGCAGGCCCGCGACGATGTCGGCGGCGTGCGAGGTGGCCTCGTCGACCTGGTCGCGCTGCTCCTCGTTGCGTTCGCGCAGCGGTTTGAGCAGCGGCCCGATCGCGAGCACCGCGAGCGGCACGCCGATGGCGACGATGAGTCCGAGCAGCGGGGTGGTCAGGGTCAGCGCGACCGCGACGACCAGGAACGCCAGGATCGATCCGATGGTGCGGCCGATCGCCTCAAAGGCGTTGCTGACCGTCTCCACGTCCGAGGTGCCGACGGCCAGGATGTCTCCGGAGCGGGTGCCGTGGGTGGTGGCACCGCCCAGTTCGGCGACCCGGCGCATGACGGCCTGCTGGGTGGCCTCGGCGGTGGTGAGCGCGCTGATCGCGGCCGCCCAGTTCAGCGCGGCACCGCCCGCGGCCTGGAGCAATGCCAGTCCGACGGCCAGCGCGACCCAGCCGAGCAACGCGTCACCGGCGCCGATGATGTTGTCGATGGCCTCGCCGATGACGAAGGGCAGCGTCGCGCCGGGCGCCATCCACAGCGCGCCGAGCACGGCGCTGAGCGCGATCGGACCGGGCCGGTTCCGCAGCAGCGACCACAGGAACCGGACCGGGCCGTTCGGATCAAGCGAATCGAGCTTGGTCACGCCTCACCACTTGCCGTCGAAGTACCGATCGCGGGTGCCGTGCCGGTCGACCTTCGTGGTGCTCGTATAGACGAGTTCGGGCACCACGAAGATCCGCGACGGCACCATGTAGGCGGGGCAGTTGGCCTTGAGGTGCTTGGTGAGCTGCTCCACCAGGGCCGCCTCGTCCACCGACGCGCCGCGCGGGACCACGAAGGCCAGCAGCGTGTTGTGGTCGGCCTTCTTGGCCTCGGCGACGACCACGGTCTGCACGTCGGGGTGCACGCCGACCCAGTACTCGACCTCGCCGGGCTCCACGCGGTGGCCGCGGATGGTGACCATGTGGTCGATGCGGCTGCGGAAGATCAGCGAGCCGTGCTCGTCGGCGATCTCCACGTGGTCGCGGCTCTTGTAGTAGCGCCGCGGTCCGCTGCCCAGGTCCAGGGTCGGGAAGCGGTCGGCGGTGAGGTCGGGCGAGCGGTAGTACTCCAGCGCCAGGTTGGGTCCGGCCAGGTACAACTCGCCGACCGCGCCGACCTCGGTGACCTCGGTGCCGTTCTCGGCGATGACCTTCTGGTGCACGTGCGGCAGCGGGCCGCCGATGGGCACCTTGCCGCCGGTGACCGGGTCTCGGTAGTCCTTGGTCGCCTCCGGGCCCGCCAGCTGCACGGCGTGGGTGACCAGGCCGGTCTCGGTGGCGCCGTAGGTGTTGACCAGCCGGACGTTCTCGGTGCCTGCAAGCTGGTGCCAGCGGTCGAGCATGTCCAGCCGGACCGATTCGCCGCCCACGATGACGGTGCGGATGCTCGGCGGGAACGGCTCCTCCTCTTCCAGCAGGAAGCCGACGAAGTCGTTCCAGTACGTGGTGACCAGGTTCAGCACCGTGATGCCGCGGTCGGCGGCGCTGCGGTCGAGCGAGATCTCCGCGTCGTCGTCGATGACCAGCGCGCCGCCGGTGGTCAGCGTCGGCAGGATCTCCTCGAGGCTGGAGTCCCAGACCAGCGGGACGAAGTGCAGCACGCGGGAGTCCGGGCCGATGGCGTAGATCCGCTGGAGTTCGGGCACCACCGCGTTGAGCGCGCTGTGCGGGGTGAGCACGCCCTTGGGGGTGCCGGTACTGCCGGAGGTGAAGAGCAGGTAGGCCGGGGTGTCCGGACCGACGGTGGCGGCGTCCTGCTCGCCCGCGCCGGGGTCGTTGTCCCAGTTCGGCCGGATGATCCGCACGTTGTCGATGGCGGGGTCGTTGGCCGCGGTGGAGATCACCTCGGTGCAGCCCGCACCGTCCACCTTGACCTGACGGCGGGGCGCGGGGTCGCCGAGGTCGATCGGCAGGTAGTAGCGGCCCGCCGCGAGCACGCCGAGTGCGGCGGCCACGCTGTAGGCGGAGAAGCCCTCGATGATGCCGACCGGTCCGGCGTCCTCGCGGTCGGTCGCCACCTCGGCGGCGACGGAGCGGACCCAGCCCGCCAGCGTCGCGTAGCTGGTCTCGACACCGTTCTCGGTGATCGCCAGCCGGTCGGGGTCGGCTCTGGCGACCTCGAAGAAGGCGTTGACGACGTTCCCGCCGGTGAAGTTCTGGCCCCCAGCAAATCCCATCTCGGCTTATCTCCACTCTCTGGCGCACACCCGGGGGTCGTAGGCCCGGGCTTACCGTTCGTCATTCGCGACGATTAATACCTGACGGTCGCCCGCATGGTGATCATGCGGGCGGGCAGAGTGAAATAGACAACAGCGACCCCCAGGTTAATCCGCCGCAACCGAATCCCCAACGAATGTGCCGAGCGAACTGGACACAGAGCACATGGGGATCTATCTCGCACATGTTGTTGGCGACTAGACGCTAGCATGGCGACGGCGTAACAGGCTAGGGTCGGATTGCGCAGCACTGATGCGAGTGAACGAGCGAAGTGTTTGCCAGTTTAGGCATAAGACCTTCCTGGGGGAGAACGTGTCTACAACCCACGGCATGGCATTTTCCGATCTCGAATCCGGCATAACTGATGGGCGGCTTGCGGCACAGTTGGAACAGATGACGCAACTCCTCCGAAGCTCGGCGAACCGGTCGGATCCACGCGATGAGGCACTGATCTGCCTGCTCGAATGCACCACGCATGCCGCAGGCGCATTCGCTCGATCGAAGGAGTTCGACGCATCGCTGAATACGGAACTTCAGCAGGCTTTGTCCGCCGCCCGGGCGGCTGTGACCTGCATCTCTTATGCAATAACCTCACCGGTTGAAAGCTAAACGGTGAACAGCTCGGCGACTCGGGCGGCGGAATGGTCGTTCCGCCGCCCGGCCGACAGCAGCCAAAGCCAATACTCCACGGCCCGCACCAGCGACCAAGCCGCCGCGCGTTGGGTGTCCAACTCGGCGACCTCCACCAGCCGCTCGAAGCGATAACGCAGGTCGGAACCGGGTTCGACGCGGTTCCACAGCAGCGGGCAGACCGCGAACTCGGCATCGCCGACCACTACCTTGGGGTCGATCACCAGCCACGGCTCCCGGTCCCCGCGCAGCACGTTGTCGTAGTGCAGATCCTGGTTGACCAGCAGGTTTCCCAACGTCGGCACCAGTTCCCGGCAGGTCCCCAGTGCGGCGTCCACCAACCTGCGGGGAATCGGCCCGCCCACCTGCGCCCAGAGCCGCTCGATGTCCTCCAGCCACTGCCCTGCCAGGTCGCCGAGCAGCGGAAACCCCTCAGGTGCCGGTTGCGAGAGCCGGTTCAGCAACTCACCCGCGATCACCACGGCCTTGTCGATGTGCACCGCGCTGAGCGGGTGGGTCTCGTCCAGCCGCTCCAGCAGCAGGGCGCCGTGATCGGGCTCGGTCGCCAGCAGCTGAGCTGCGCCTTTGCCGTTCCAGAAGGCCAGCGCGGGGCCTTCGTGCCTGGTCTTGTCATCGATCCAGGACACCTTCAGCACGCAGGGCGCGGCACCCCGCTGAACAGGCACGACGATCGCGCAATTGCCGTACATCACCTCGCCTGCAATGGTCAGTCCCCAGCTTGTGCATAACCGGTCGACTGTCCCGGGAAGTCGGGTGAGCCATCTTTGTCCGTTTTCGCCGTACCGGACGGTGGTATCCGCGGCGAACGCGGGAGGAACGCTAATCACCATGAACCCTTTGCCGTAGAGAATCCTGCCGTTCAGGTGAGGGACCGGCGGCTAACACTACGCAGGCCAAACGGGCAGGTCGCAACCTCGCAATGCAGTCATGCATTACCGCTGCTCAATCGGCATAACTTGCCTGCGCAACCGAACAAAACGAGCAGCGCTTCCTGCCCGGCCGTCCGAATTGGGCTGGTTCTTCCGGCCCAACTCGCACTCGACACTGTGATTACCCACTCACCCGATCGCGGAGCGCTGTTGCGTTCTCTTTACCGCCCACGAGACGGTGCCCTATACTCCCCATCATTGCGTGCCTGTTATCTGAACTCTGTTTGTGAACACCGTGTCACTCTGGGGGTAGAGTGGAAGTGATGGGCGAGGTCCCATGCCGTCGCCGTCCATAACGCTATTGGACGGCCGACTCTCTGTTTATGCATAACCGGTAACGCGAGTCCGTACGCTTCGTTCACCTATTCCATACGTTTTCGACGCGGGCGTTTCACTGTGCATTGGCCTGCCATGCGTGACTGCCAAAGGATCAATAATGGCGATTCTGGGTCTCTCCGGACTTTTCAGTACCGAAGCAGAGGACTATGACCCCGCGACGTTCTTCGGCTTCTACCACGATGCCGCGGCCGCGCTGGTCGACGGCGGGCGGACGCTGGCCGCGGTCGAAGAGGAACGGCTGACCAGGGACAAGCAGACCAACCGGTTCCCGGTGCACGCGATCCGCGCCTGCCTGGATGTCGCCGACCTGCGTTCGACGGACATTTCGCACGTCGCGTACTTCTTCGAGGAGGAGTTCACCGACCTCGAGCTGGCCTTCGCCGCGGCCAAGGACCCGCTGCTGCCGGTGAAACCCTCGCGCGAGGTGATCCACGAACGCCTGGAAGAGGCGCTCGGCCTGGACCTGCGGGACCGGCCGCTGGTGTTCCGCACCCACCACGAGACGCACGCCGCCTCGGCCTTCTTCGACTCCGGCTTCGCCCAGTCGCTGGTGCTGGTCACCGACGGCAACGGCGAACGGCACGGCGTGAGCGTGTACCTCGGCGACGAGACGGGCCTGCGCCCGCTGCGCTCCTATTCGCGGCAGGACTCGCTCGGGCACTTCTACACGGCGGTCACCAAGCTGATCGGCTACCGCCAGTTCGACGAGTACAAGGTGATGGGGCTGGCCTGCTTCGGCGACCCCGCGCCGTGGCGCGACACCCTCGCCCCGCTGGCCACGCTCCTCGACAACGGCGGCTATGAACTGCCGCATATGGAAGTAGTGCCGCGGCTGTTCGAGGCGGGTCTGCGCCCGCGCCGGGCCTCCGAGCCGATCACCCAGACCCATCGCGACCTCGCCGCCTCCGCCCAGGAGCTGCTGGAGCGGGTCGCGCTGCACATCACCGAGTACTGGCTGAAGGAGACGGGCTGCCGCAACCTGTGCATCGCGGGCGGCGTCGGCCAGAACACCACCCTGAACGGCAAGCTGCTGGCTTCGCCGCTGCTGGACAACGTCTTCATCCCGTCCTCCCCGCATGACGCGGGCGCCGCACTGGGCGCCGCGATGCTGGTGGACCGCGATGTCACCGACAAGCCCCGCACCGGCCGCTACAGCGGCACCGCCTACCTGGGTGTCTCGCTCGGCGAGCCCGACGAAATCCGCAGACGGCTGGACGGGTGGGGCGACTTCGTCGACTACACCGAGCCTGCCGACCTGGAGAAGCAGGTGGCCAAGGCCCTCGCCGATGGCGCGGTGGTCGGCTGGGCGCAGGGCAGGGCCGAGTTCGGTCCGCGGGCGCTGGGCAACCGCAGCATCATCGCCGACCCGCGGCCCGCGGAGAACCGGGACCGGGTGAACCGCCTGATCAAGCAGCGCGAGGACTACCGCCCGTTCGCCCCGGTGGTCGCCGCGGCCGATGCCGAGCGGTTCTTCGACCTGCCCGAGGCGGTCAGCGCCGACTACAGCTACATGGGCTTCGTGGTGCCGGTGCGTCCCGAGCAGCGGGAGCGGTTGGGCGCGGTCACGCATGTGGACGGCACCGCCAGGGTGCAGGTGCTGCGGCCCGAGCAGAACCCGCGGTTCGCGGCGCTGTTGGAGGAGTTCAAGGCGATCACCGACGTTCCGGTGCTGCTGAACACCTCGTTCAACAACTACGCCGAGCCGATCGTGCAGAGCGTGGACGACACGGTGGCCTGTTTCCTCACCACCGGCCTGTCGCTGCTGGTGGTCGGCCCGTACCTGGTGACCGCCAAGCCGAACCTGCTGGAGCGGCTGGCGGAGGTGCGCTGCGAGTTGCTGCCGTTCTGCCACATCGTGCGCGACACGGGTCGGCTGGCCGAGCGGCAGGCGGTGGTGCGTACCGCGCAGCCCAACCGCCGCACCGAGATCAGCGAGCAGGCCGCCGAGGTGCTGCGCGGCGGCGGGGGCCGGGTGCGCGACCTGGCGCTTGACCTCGAACAGGAGGCGGAACTGGTGGCCGAGATCCGGCTGCTCTGGGACCGCAGGCTGATCCGAGTCATCCCGAGCTGACCCGACCCACCACGGCGCAGGTTCACCGACGAGAAGACATGGGGAAGATCGTGAGTGCTGGATTGCCAGCTGAATTGCCACAGCCGACTGCCGACCGCGAGCGGGCCAAGAAGGACCTCGCCGAGTTCGGTTACTGCGTGATCGCCGACGCGCTGACCGGCGAGCAGGTGACCGCGCTGAAGAAGCGGGTCGAAGAGGTCGCGGCGTTGGAGACCGAGCAGGGCACCCGGTGGTTCTCCAACGGGAACCAAAAGGTGTTCATGCTGCTCAACAAGGGCCCGGAGTTCATGGAGCTGGCCGAGAACCCGGTCGGCATGGAGTTCGTGCACGAGTTGCTCGGCCCGGACCCGCTGCTGGCCAGCATCGTCGCCAACATCACCCACCCCGGCAACGTCCAGCAGAAGCTGCACGCGGACCAGCAGTACGTCAAGGAGCCGTGGGCGCATTCGCACGCGCTGAACATCCTGTGGGCGCTGGACGACTTCACCGAGACCAACGGTGCCACCGTGATCTCCCCCGGCAGCCACCTGATCGGCAAGGCGCCGGTCACCGACACCGTGCCGCTGGTGCAGATCCTGGGCAAGGCGGGCTGCGCGGTCGTGCTGGACGGCCGGGTGTGGCACGGCGCCGGTGCGAACACCACCGAGTCGGAGACCCGGGCGGCGATCCTGTCGCACTACTGCGCGCCCTACATCCGCCAGCAGGAGAACGTGTTCCGCTCACTGGACCCCGAACTCCGCCGCAACCTCACCGCATCGCAGCGCAAGCTGCTCGGCTACGACATCTGGTCCGGCCTCGGCGTGGTGGACGGGCTGCCGCGGGACTGGGTGGGCCGCCCGAACCGCAGCGGCCCGACCAACACGGACGGCATCTTCGCCGACTGATCCCGACCGACACCACCACTGGGGGAAAGCCGTGCCGCGCAACTCCGTCAGCCGTCCGTCGCCGGGCCCGTTCCCGGACACGGTGAAGGGCAGGCTGTTGTACCTCACGAACCAGTCGCCGTACCCGCCGCACAGCGGGGGGCAGATTCGTGAATGGCAGTTCCTGTCCATGCTGGGCCGCGAGTACGAGATCCACTTCGTCGGCGTGACCCCGCACTTCGCCAGGGACACCGCGACCATCGACGCGCTGCTGACCTGCTGCCGCACGGTGACCTTCTTCGAGGCGGAGCCCACCACCGCCGACGAGGACCCCGCGCCGGAACGCATCCGGCAGTACCGGTGTCCTTCGCTGCGGCCCTACCTGCGGGAGTTCCTCCGCGACAAGCCGATGGACTTCATCCACGTCGAAGGCTACTTCCTGACCGACCACATCCCCGACGAGCCGCCGGTGCCGATCTTCCTGGTGGAGGAGAACATCGAGTTCCAACTCGACAAGGACCGCGAGTCGGTCACGGGCGAGGGCGGCAGCCGCTGGGAGTTGGCGCGGGACCTGGAGATCGCGGCCTGGGGCCGTTCCGCGGCCGTCGGCGGGGTGTCGGTGGATGACGTGGCGGTGATCTCGGAGATCATGCCGACGCTGCCAGCGCATTGGCTGCCCAACGGCTGCGACCACTTCAGCCCCGACGACCCCGGCGGCGAGGCCTTCGACGCGCTGCCCGCCACCGGGCAGCGGGTCGTGTTCACCGGCAGCGCGGGATGGAGCCCCAGCCGGGACGCGGCGCTGCTGCTGATGGACGAGGTGTGGCCGCGCGTGCTGGCCAGGGTCCCGGATGCGCTGCTGGTCATCGCGGGCAACGGCTTGGACGCCGAGACTCTTGGGGTCAAGCCGCCGGAGTGGGTGCACCTGTGCGGGGTGCTGCCCAGCTTCGGTCCGCTGCTGGACTCGGCCGATGTCTTCGTCTGCCCGGTGCGCTTCGGCGGCGGGGTGAAGTCGAAGATCCTGGAAAGCCTGCACGCGGGCTGCGCGGTGGTGAGCACCCAGGTCGGCATGCAGGGCCTGGCGCCCGAGGTGCGCAAGGCGGTGCTGGAAGCCGACACCGTCGAGGAGATCGCCGAGGGCATCGTCTCGCTGCTCACCGATCAGCGGAAGCGGGACTGGCTGGCGGCGGAGGCCAAGAAGGCCTCGGAGTTCCTGCCCACCTGGGTGGAGGCCGCGCAGCGGATGGACGCCGCGTGGTCGCAGGTGCGGGCGCTGGGCCTGGTCCGGTCGGAGTCGGCGCATGCGTGAGCTGATCGCCAGGGCCGCGGAGTTGGACGGCTCGGTGCTGAACAAGCCCAGCCTGCTCGGCGGGGACTGCGGCGAGGCCGAACCGCAGTGGGTGGCCCGCGCCAGAGGCGCCTATGTGTGGGACGTCGAGGACCGCCGCTATGTCGACCTGCTGCTGGGCTTCGGCTCGGTGGTGCTGGGGCACGTCGACCCCGAGGTGACCGCGGCGGTGATCGACGACCTGCGCGACGGGGTGGCGCCGACGCTGCGCAAGGTCAAGGAGTTGGAACTGGCCGACCTGCTCACGCAGGTGGTGCCGAACGCCGAGATGGCGATGCTGATGCGCACCGGTTCGGACGCGACCAGTGCCGCGGTGCGGGTGGCCCGCGCCTTCACCGGTCGGCAGACCGTGCTGCGGTGGGGCTACCAGGGCTGGCACGACTGGTGCGCGCCGCGCGGCAACGGCGTCCCGGCCGACTACCACGCGCTCACGGTGACACTGCCGTTCAACGACCCCGATGCGCTGCGCAAGGAGTTCGCCAAGCACGGCGACGACGTCGCGGCGCTGGTGGTGATGCCCGCGGACAGCGAGCCGCTGGACCGCGAGTACCTGCTGGAATGCAGGCGGCTGGCCGACCACCACGGCAGCGTGCTGGTCTTCGACGAGATCCGCACCGGCTTCCGGCTCGCGCTCGGCGGCGCCCAGGAGTACTTCGGGGTGGACGCCGACCTGGTGACGCTGAGCAAGGCGATGGCCAACGGGCACAGCATCTCCGCGCTGACCGGTCGCCGGGAGATCATGCGCACCATCGGCTCGGTGTCGATGTCCTCGGTGTTCTTCCGCGGCACCGACGGCATGGCCGCCGCGCTGGCCACCATCAAGCGGCTGCGCGGCACCGACGCGATCGACGTGCTGTGGCAGCGCGGCAGGCAGTTGCAGGCGGGCATCGCCGAGGCAGCCGCCGCGGCAGGTGTGCCCGCACGTCCCATCGGGCTGGCGCCAATGCCGTTTCACACCTTCGACCTGGACGGCGAAGCACTGGCCCGTGCCGAGCGGGTCTTCTACGACACCGTGTGGCGGCACGGCGCGCTGCTGCACGCCTCACACCACTGGTTCACCTGCGCGGCCACCACCGAAGCGGATGTGCGGCTCGCGGTGGACGCGATCCGCGCGGGCTACGACGCGGTTGCGCGGGTGATCTGAATGATCCTGGCCACCAACGACGACGGCGCCGACGCGCTGGGCCTGCGCACGGTCGCGGGGGCGCTGGCCGCGGCGGGTCGCGAGCACTTGGTGTACGCCAACGACACCGGCTGGACCTCGGCGGGAACCTGCCTCCAGGTACCCGGCGGTCCCGCCTCGCTGACGCATATCGACGGCACCGGCTGTCGGTTCCGCAACGCGCCGCCTGCGCTGATGGTCGCCGCCGCCTGCACCGGCCCCGCCGAGCGCAGGCCCGCGGGGGTGATCGTCGGGTTGAACCACGGTCCCAACGTCGGGCGGATGACGCCGCACTCCGGCACGGTCGGCGCCGCGTTGACGGCGGCCACGTTCGGGTTGTCCGCCATCGCGATCAGCAGCGACGACGTGTACTCCACCGGCGGCGAGGAGGACGGCCCACCGTTCTACGAGGCGGCCGCGGAACTGGGCGTGCTGCTGCTGGACGTGGTGATGCGGCTGGGTGGCGGCAACGTGTGGAACGTCAACGTGCCCAACCTGGAGTTCGACCGGGTGCGGGGCATCCGGGCCGCCGCCCTGGCCGACACCGCGCCGTACGTGTCCATCGCGGACGGCGGCGTGCTCGAACTGTCGGCGGAGACCACAGCCGCGGCGCCGGACAGCGATGTCGCGCTGCTCAAGGCCGGTTACGTCACGGTGACGCCGTTGGCGGGCCGGGTGCGGCCCGCGATGTTGAAGGCGGAGTTGGCCGAGGTCCAGCGCCGGGTGCAGAAGGTCATGACTGGGGAGAGCGATTCGAGATGAGCACGGGTAAAGGTGCAATGGGTTCTCAGACAACATGGGTCGCGGGCCTCAACCACGGCGCACACGACGCCTCCTGCGCGTTGCTGCGCGACGGCGAGTTGGTGGTCACCGTCGAGCAGGAGCGGCTGTCCCGGCGCAAGCGCGCGGTGGACCAGTCGCCCGCGGACGCCCTGAAATACTGCCTGGACTACGCGGGCATCGAACTGTCCGATGTGGACGTGGTGGCGCTGGGCTCCGACCACGACGAGCTGGCGAACTGGCTGCGGCTGACGCCGGAGAACCGGCATGAGGTGCTGCCCTTCGACCAGCCTTCCTGGCTGTTCCCCGACTCGGTGTTCGACGGCGCCCGCCCAAAGGCGGTGCAGCCGGTCGAACACCACCTCGCGCACGCGGCGAGCGCGTTCTGGCCCAGCGGCATGGACGAGTGCGCGTTGCTGGTGATCGACGCGATGGGCGAGAACACCGCCACCTCGATCGCGGTCGGCAACGGCGACAAGATCGAGATCCTGGAGGCCTACCCGGTCGACACCTCGCTGGGCTTCTTCTACGAGGCTGCCTCGGAGTACACCGGCCTTGGCCGCAACGACGGCGGCAAGCTGATGGGCCTGGCCTGCTATGGCCGCCCCCTCTACGACGCGGCGCTGGCGTATGAGGACAACGACATCGTGTGGAAGGGCGTCGCGGACGCCACGACGTACGGCCGTGACCTGATCAACGAGCGGTCGGAGAACCTGCTGGACCACTTCGCCCGCCACTGCTATCCGTACGCGCGGCGGCAGGGCGAGTCGATCCTGGCCTATGCGGACTTCGCTGCCTCGGCGCAGTCCGCGCTGGAGACCACGGTGCTGGCGCTGGCCCGCCGGGCCCGCGAGCTGACCGGGCTGTCGAACGTCGCGCTGGCCGGCGGGGTCGCGTTGAACTGCACCGCCAACGGCAAGCTGTCCCGCAGCGGCATCTTCGACGAGGTGTACGTGCAGCCCATGGCGCACGACGCGGGCGTCGGTCTCGGTTCGGCGCTGGTCGCCGCCCGCGACCTGGGCAGTTCCCTGGACGGCTCGCGCATGACGCACGCCTACTGGGGTCCGCCGATCACCCGCGAGGACACCGTCACCGCCTTCGCCGAGGCTGGGCTGGCCGCCGAGGAGCTGCCGTACGAGCAGCTGCTGCCCAAGGTCGCCGACCTCATCGCCTCCGGTGCGATCGTGGCGTGGGGTCAGGGCCGCGCCGAGGTCGGGCCACGGGCGCTGGGTGCGCGCAGCCTGCTCGGCGACGCCCGCGACCGGGAGTCGCTGACCCGGCTGAACAACGCCAAGAACCGCGAGATGTGGCGGCCGCTGGCGCCCAGCGTGGCCGAGGAGCACTTCGACGA
Organism: Actinorectispora metalli; assembly: GCF_056323685.1. Lineage (NCBI taxonomy): Bacteria > Bacillati > Actinomycetota > Actinomycetes > Pseudonocardiales > Pseudonocardiaceae > Actinorectispora > Actinorectispora metalli. Next base: position 2,803,901 of record NZ_JBREYE010000001.1, on the reverse strand, counting down.
GTACTTCGTCGGGGCCCCTAACGCGTTCATGATCGTGGCCGCCCAGCTGCGGCCCGAGGTGCGGCACAAGATCCCCGCCGTGGTGCACGTGGACGGCTCGGCGCGGCCACAGGCGGTCAGCCGCGAGGCCAACCCCGTCTACCACGACCTGCTCACCACCTTCCACCGCCGCCATGGCGTCCCGGTGCTGGTGAACACCTCGCTGAACGTGGCGGAGGAGCCGATGGCGTCCTCGCCGCGCGACATTCTCAACACCTTCCGGCTCAGCGGCGCCGACGCCGTGGTGATCGGCAACCATCTCGCGCTTCGAGGATGAGCATGAGCGATTTCGGCGAGGTCGCACCTGAGCTGGTGCGAACGGACTCGACGTTCCTCGCGGGCGTCGACGAGGAGCTGTGGCTGCTGGACAGCCTGGACAAGGGCTTCGCGCTGACCGGTTCGGCCTGCTACTGGGACCTGCCCGCGGAGCACGACCCCGACGTGCTGTTCGAGGCGCTGCGGCTGGTGGTGGCGAGCCACGACACGCTGTCGTCGCGGTTCGAGAAGCGTGGCGAGGAGATCCACTACCGACCGGGTTCCTGCGAGCCGCAGCTGCTCACGATGGACGGCGTCAACCAGCCATGGTTCGAGTCGAACGTGGTGGACCACCCCGATCCGTTCACCGGTCCGCTGGTGCGCGCGGTCGCCGAGCTGGACTCCGACGGGACGAGGCTGCACCTGCAGGCCAGCCACTCCGCGGTGGACGGCTGGGCGTGGGCGCGGCTGATCGAGGAGTTCGACGCCACCTACCGGTGGCTTACCGCGGGCGAGCGGGTGGCGGTGGAGCCGCGCCCGCAGATGCGTACCTGGTGCGAGCAGCAGCGCAGGCTGCTGGAGTCGGATTGGGATGGTCACGTCGGCAACTGGGCGAGGCTGCTCGACTCGGCGGGGCTGGCCGCGCCCGAGGACCCCGAGCAGGTCGGCGACGACAGCGGCTCCGTGGAGTGGACCGCGTCGGACGGCCTGTGGGAGCGGGTGCGGCGGGCGGCGGCCAAGGAGAAGACCACCATCGTGGCCTTCCTGCTCAGCCTGTACGCCGAGGCCCGCGGCGCGGTGCTCGGCGGCCCGCAGGCCATGCGGGTGCCCTACGTCAACCGGGACACCCCGAGCTCCCGCGAGGTGATCGGCAACCTCAGCACCCAACTGCTGGTGCCGCTGCCGGACCTGCGCGGGCTGCCGGATGTCTCCACCCCGGTGTACGGCCAGATGCTCGACGCGATGCAGTGCCTGCCGATGCCGTTCACCGCTGCGGCGCCGAAGCTGCTGCCGCAGTGGGCGATCGACTCGATGTACTGCTGGATCCCGTTCGTCTCGGTGCTGCCCGGCGCCGACCGGTGGGAGCTGTGCGGGGAGGTCGGCACCGAGCTGTACGCGCCCGCCACGGACACCCCTGGCTGCGCGGTGATCGTCGACTCCGACGCCGAGGACGACGGCGAGCAGGACGCCGTGACCGTGGTGATGCGGTGGACCGACCTGCCGAGGGCGACCGCCCGGCAGTACCTGGCCGCCTTCGACGGCTTCGTCGACAGCCTGGCGCGGCTGTGAGGCCTTGGGGGATCTCGTGATCGAGACATTGCTGGTGGACGCGGGCGGCGTGTTGTTCAGCAACATCAACGAGGAAACGGACTTCCTGCCCGAGTTGGCCGTGAAGTACGGCGCCGATCCGGTGGCGCTGCGCAGGGAGATCGACGTCAACAAGGCCTGCTACGAGTCCGACGAGAAGCACGCCCACCAGGTACTCACCGAGTGCCTGCGCACCGCGGCGGGTCGCGGCGACATCGTGCTGGACACCGACTGGGTGGACGGCCTCTACCTGGACAACGTCACCGCCTACCAGCCGGTGTTCGACGTGCTGGCCGAACTGCGCGGCGAACACCCCGCCCTGCGCTTGGTGCTCGCCAACAACGAGGCAGCCCACTTCGACCGCCTCAAGGACCAGCGATACGGGCACCTGGGCCTGTTCGACGTGATCTGTTCCTCGTGGTCGGTCCGCGCCGTCAAACCCGCCGCCGAGTACTTCCAGCGGGTACTGGCCGCCTGCGAGGCCACACCGAAAACGAGCCTGCTGGTCGACGACCGGCAGGACATCATCACCGCCGCAACCGGATTCGGCCTGGGGACGGCGCACCTGCCGCATCCGGACGCCATCCGGACGGTGCTTGGGGACGAATTCGAGCTGCTGAGCAAGAACTATGAAGGGTCAGTCTGATGCAAAGCTCCCACCAGAAATCCGTACGGGTGGCCATTGTTGGGGTTGGCAACTGCGCTGCGTCGCTGGTGCAGGGCGTGCACTACTACCGCGACGCCGATGCCGACGCCCGGGTTCCGGGTCTGATGCACGTCCAGTTCGGGGACTACCACGTGCGCGACGTCGAATTCGTCGCCGCCTTTGACGTAGACGCCAAAAAGGTCGGCCGCGACCTCTCCGAGGCGATCGTGGCCTCGGAGAACAACACCATCAAGATCTGCGACGTCCCGCCGACCGGCGTGACGGTCCAACGGGGCCACACCTTCGACGGCCTCGGCGAGTTCTACCGCGAGATCATCACCGAATCCGACGACAAGCCGGTGGACGTCGTCGCCACCCTCCGCGAAACCCAAGCCGACGTGCTGGTCTCCTACCTTCCCGTCGGCTCGGAAGAAGCGGACCGCTTCTACGCGCAGTGCGCGATCGACGCCGGGGTGGCGTTCGTCAACGCCCTGCCGGTGTTCATCGCCTCCGACCCGGAATGGGCGCAGAAGTTCACCGACGCCAGGGTCCCGATCATCGGCGACGACATCAAGTCCCAGGTCGGCGCCACCATCACCCACCGCGTGCTGGCCAAGCTGTTCGAAGACCGCGGAGTGGAGCTGCTGCGCACGTATCAGCTGAACTTCGGCGGCAACATGGACTTCATGAACATGCTCGAACGGAGCAGGTTGCAGTCCAAGAAAATCTCCAAGACCCAGTCGGTGACCTCCCAGGTGCCGCACGAGATGGAAAAGGCCGCCGTCCACATCGGGCCCTCGGATCACGTGCCGTGGCTGGACGACCGCAAATGGGCCTACGTCCGCCTCGAAGGCCGCGCCTTCGGCGACGTGCCGTTGAGCATGGAATACAAACTCGAAGTCTGGGACTCCCCCAACAGCGCAGGCGTGATCATCGACGCCATCCGCGCCGCCAAGATCGCCAAAGACCGAGGCATCGGCGGACCCATCCTCTCCGCCTCCAGCTACTTCATGAAGTCCCCACCCGAGCAGTACTCCGACAGCGAGGCGCGGGACAAGGTCGAGCAGTTCATCCGCGGCGAAATCGACTCGTGATGCGACTGGACGAGTACATCCGGACCTGCCGGTTGCCGGAGATCCACCAGGGCTTCCAGCCACTGGAGAAGGTCGACACCCAGGGCTGGGGCAGCGACCACGTGGTGTTCAAGCAGCTCATCGGGGAACTGCGACCGAGCTCGATCATCGAGCTCGGCTCGTGGAAGGGCGCCTCGGCGATCCATATGGGACAGCTGGTGCGATCCTTCGCGCTGGACGCGAAGATCCTGTGTGTCGACACCTGGCTGGGCGGCCCGAACACCTATCCCTGCGAGTTCTTGGACGACATCCTGCCGCGCGGCGGCCGAGTGCGGATGTTCGAGCAGTTCCTGACCAACGTCGCGCACTTCGGCCTACAAGACGTGATCTACCCGCTGCCCTCCACGACCCGAGACGCCGCCAACTCCCTGGCCGCCCTCGACGTGCGAGCAGACCTGATCTACGTCGACGCGGGCCACGACGAGCCCGCCGTGCTGGAGGACCTGACCCACTACTGGCCGCGCCTCCGGGAGGGCGGCATCATCCTCGGCGACGACTACGACACCACCATCCACCCCGCGGTGGTATCCGCCGCCAACAAGTTCGCCGCGGAACTGGGCCTGCCCATCGAGGACCACGGCGGCAAGTTCGTCATCCGCAAGCCCTGAACCTGGCAAGAGACGTGAGGGGTAAGGCGAGTACCAACTCGCCTTACCCCTCACGGTTGTGTGCTTTTCAGGCCAGGTCCACCAGGCGGTCTCCCAAGACCAGGAAATCCAGCCCGATCGCCCGCGCGCTCGCCAACGCCCCGGAAGCGTCGTCCACCACGGGCTCACCACGCCGGTTGAACGAGGTGTTGATGCTGACCGGCGGGGCGCCCGCGCTGCGCAGGGCATCCAGGACCGCCCACATGGGTTCACGACGGTCGGTGATGATCTGCGGACGAGCGCTACCGTCGACGTGGGCGATCGCGGGTGTATCCCGCAGGCCGCGGTCGGTGACCTCTGCGGCGCCGATCATGTACCGGTGCAGCGCCGGATTGCCGTTCCAGTACCGATCCTCACATTCCGCCAAACCCACCGGCCCGAACGGCCGCCACAGTTCGCGGCCCTTGGCCAGGTTCAGGCGATCCCGCATCTTCTCCTGGTTCGGCGCGGCGATGATCGAGCGGTGGCACAACGCTCGCGGACCGATCTCGGCGCGGCCGGTGACGATCGCCCCGATCTCGCCGCCCAGCAGGCGCCTGGCCACCTCATCCGGCGCGAACGGCCGCTGCGGCAGACCCGCCACCGCCGAATCGATGTCCGAAGTGGACACAGCTCGCCCGAGGTAGGGCGTGAGGGGCTTGCCGGTGTAGCCGGGAGGCGCGACGCTCCAGGCCGCGCCGAGCGCGACGCCCGCATCGTGCGGCACCGGCGGCACATACACCGGCTGGGGCAGCAGGCCGTTGGAGGTGCAGTTCAGCGCCACGCCGCCGGAGAGGCACAGCGCGTCGTGGCCGGTGACGTCGCGGGCTCGGGCGGCGAGCACGGCGAACACCTGCTGGAGGCTGTGCTGCGCGCTCCACGCCACGCCGACCGCGTTCTCGTCGCGATCCAAGTCGTAAGTACCGGTTTCCCCTCGCGGGTAGCCCAGTGCGGCGAAGTGCGCCCACCAAGCGTCGATGATCTCCTGGTAGGTCGCGTTGGGTGGCAGCGTGAACGGGGGCGCGAAGTCGTCGCTCGCCACCTCGTAGACCGGGCGCGGCTCCAGGCCGCGTGCCCTGCCGTGGGCGGCAAGGCCCATGGTCTTGCCCGCTTCCAGGAACGACAGGCCGATGTACTCCGATACCGCGTTGTACATGTAGCCCAGCGAACTGGGGATGGGCCATCGGTCGCGGCGGATCAACGCCCGGCCGTAGGCGGCGTCGTAGATGGACACGCTCTCGTCATCGCCGTTGCCATCCACGACGAGGACGGCCGCCTCGGCGTGCCCGGAGGCGTAGAACGAGGCGGCCGCGTGTGCGTAGTGGTGCGGGATGTACACCAGGTCCGGGTGCCGCACCGGGTCGAGTTGCCATCCCAGCGCCGCCGACAGGAGGTCCCGGGTGTCCCCGGGCTCCCAAGCCCGTCCCAGCACCGGCGGGTCCAGCTTGTCCAGGTCCGTTCGCGCCGAATGCCGCGGCATGTCCCACCCGATCGCCACGACGTCCACATCGGACGGGGTGATGCCCGCGATCTCCAGGCATGCTTTGGCCGCCTCCCGCGGGTAGGAGTGCAGGCCGTGTTTGACGCGGGTGACCCGCTCCTCCTCGACAAACGCGTGCACCACGCCGTGGCCGTCGATCAGGCATGCCGCCGGATCATGCCAGCCCAGCGGCGGCGCGTTCAGCCCAAGAACCCACACTGGTATCCCCCTTCGAATCGCGCGAAAGCGCTTACTTGGCACCCAGCTCACTGGCCACGGGCGATGGCCCGCGGCTAGTTGGTGTTGTGGCAGCGCAGCAGGACTGCGCCGAAGTGGGCGATGCCCATGCCTAGAAGGACGGCGGTGTCGCCTTCCGCCGCGTCGCCGCCCGCGTCGGACAGGGCGATCAGAGGATCGGCGCCCAGGCAGTGGGCGGTGCGGCCGACGTTGCCCACGAAGACCCGGTCCATGTCGAAGTCCAGGTCGCTCAGGTAGAGGTGGAGCACGTTCTTGGCGAAGTTGCTGGGGTAGACGGCGTTCACCGCGTCGGGAGTGAGACCGCTGGCTTTCCACAGCGCGTCGAACAGGACATGGTTGGCTTCCATGCGGTTGAACAGCTGCTTGCGCGGTTCCACGTCGGTGCGCAGCAGGTCGAACGCGGCGTGCTGGGCGCCGTTGAGGACCGCCCAGCCGGAGGCGTCCGCCGATACCAGGGCCGACGCGGCGCCGTCGCTGCCGATGGCGGCGCCGCCCGCGACCACGCGGCTGCCGGGGCTGACGCGGTCGGTCAGATCGGAGGCCAGCAGCAGCACGTGCCGGCGGGAGCCGTCGCGGACCATGGAGGCGGCCAGCGACAGCGCGGCCATGGCGGTGGCGCACTCCTGGACGCCCACGTTCAGCGGCACCGCCCGGGACAGGCCGAGTTCGGCGGTGAACTCGGCGACGTCGCGGTGGCCGCGGCGGCCGCGGTCCAGGGAGTCGCTGGCGATCAGGACGCAGTCGACGTCCTCGGGGGCCAGGCCCGATGCGGCCAGGGTGCGCTGGGCGGCGGGCAGCGCCAGCCGCAGGGCCGATTCCTCGGAGGTGAAGTAGTCGGCGAAGCCCGCCTCCTCGGACAGCAGCGCCTCCTGGAGTTTCGCGCTGTCGGCGACCTCCTCCAGGTCGGCGGCGGCCAGTCGGTCCTCGCCGAGCTCGTAGGCGATCGAATGCAGCACCGCGAGAGCGCTCATCGGGACGCCACCTCCGCGGCCAGTGCCGTGAACCGGTCGGCCAGCTGTCGGGCGTCCTCGGCGGTGTAGAGGCCGGTGTCGTACTCGACCCAGCCGTGCAGGCGGCCCGGCTCGTCGTAGACCGAGACGGTCAGCCCGAAGCGGGCCGTGCCGCGGTCCACGTCGAAGGTGCGGTACTCCAGGTCGCCGAAGCGCTGCGCGCGGTCGCCGATGAGGTTCTCGAACACGAACACCGAGTCGAACGGCAGCCTGCCGATCGAACGCTCGCTCGCGGCCGTCGGCGGGATCAGCTCCACCGGGTAGGAGCCGTGCTGTTGGCTGCCCAGGACCGCGGCCCGCGCATCACGCAGCCGCTCCTGCAACGCACCGGTGCCCGCGTTGCGCAGCCGCACCGGGAGCACGTTGAGCAGGTAGCCGATCAGCTTGGCGGTCTCCTGCTGGGTCCGGTTGGCGTTGAAGGTGCCGAACAGCACGTCCTGGCTGCCCGCGCGCTCGGCGAGCACATCGCCGAAGATCGCGCACCACACCATGAACGGCGTGACCGCCTCCCGCTTGGCCAGTGCCTGGAGGGCTGCGCCGACCTCGGCCGGGAACTCGAACGCGTGCCGCTCGCCGCGGTAGGTCCGCTTCCTGTCGTGGTCACCCAGCGCGGCAACGGGATCGCCCGCGACCTGCTCCGCCCAGTGCGCGGCGGCGGCGCGGCCGGGGCCGCTGCGCACCCATTCCCGCTGCCAGGTTGCGAAGTCGGGGAACGTCACCGGCACTTCGGGCAGCGCGGTCGCGCCGCCGAGGACCTCGCCGAGTTCGTTCAGCAGTACTTCGAAGGACCAGGCGTCGAAGACCAGGTTGTGGATGACCAGCACCAGCCAGGTCCGCTCGCCGTCGGCGATCACCGCGACCCGCAGCAGCGGGCCCGCGGCCAGGTTGAACGGCAGCCAGGTCAGCGTGTGCGCCAACTCCAGCACGGCGGGCTCGCCCGCCAGGGTGTGCGTGGACAGTTCCAGTTGGAGCTTGTCGTGCAGCACGTTGACGGGTTCGTTGTCGCGCAGGTCGATCGTGGTGCGCAGCGCCGGGTGGCGCCGGGCAAGCGTCTCGAACGCGGCACGTACCCGGTCGGCCTCGACGCGGCCGGAGAGCTCCACGACCTGGCAGACCACGTCCACCGGCAGATCGGGGTGCGCGGTCTGCACGTTGTAGAGCCTGCGCTGTCCCGGGGACAGCGGGCTCAGCCGATCGCCGACGGCGCGCAGCGCGGGTGGGGTGCTCGCGGCGTCGACCCGGCGGACCAGCAGCTTGCGGGCGTCCGGGGACAGCGCCGCGACGCGGGTGGAAAGCTCGGACATATCCCTCTCCTCAAAGATCAGCTGAAGCGGCGCCGGAGTTCACCGAGGTGGGTCAGGCTGTCCACGACCTGCTGCTCGTCGACGCCGAAGTCGATGAGGCAGGCGATCTCGTTGACGCCCATCCCGGCGAACCGCTCCACCACGGAGGCACAGGAGTCGGGCGTGCCCAGCAGCGCGCCCTTGTTGAAGTACTTGTCGAAGGCGAACTCGATCAGCGCCTCCTGGTCACCGCCGGACATATCGCGCACGCCCGCGCCGGGCGCCAGATTGCGCTTCTGCGAGTCGATGACGGTGAGGAAGGACTTCAGGTAGTTGGTGAACGGCGGGTACACCGTTTCGCGCACCTGGTCGAGGTCGGTGCCGATGAAGCTGTGCAGCATCAGGGTGACCGTGTGCGCCTCGGGGTCATGCCCGTGCTCGGCCAGGGTCTTGCGGTAGACCTCCAGCTTCTCCTCGAGCTCCTCGTTGTTCATGTCGATCAACGCGGTGAGCACATTGCAGCCCAGCTTGCCCGCGGTGATGAAGGTGTCGATGCTCTTGGTGCAGGTCAGCCACAGCGGCAGCTCGGGCTGCACGGGGCGAGGGTGCAGTTCCACCTCGACGTTGTTGCCCAGCCCGTCCCGCACGGTGACCGGGGCGCCTTCCCAGAGCTGGCGGATGGTGTCCACCGCGTCGAAGGTGATCTTGCGGCGGTCCTCCCAGTTCTCCGGGCGGATCGCGAAGTCCACCGGGCTGAACCCGGTGGCGAGTGCCAGTCCGGCGCGGCCGCGGGAGAGGTTGTCCACCACCGACCATTCCTCGGCGATGCGGATGGGGCTGTGCAGTGGGGCGATCACGCTGCCCGCCCGGATCTGGAGCCGCTTGGTGTGCATCGCGAGCGCCGCACCCAGCACCGAGGGGTTCGGGTAGAGGCCGCCGAAGCGGTGGTAGTGCCGCTCGGGCGTCCAGATGGCGTGGAAGCCGTTCTCGTCGGCGAAGCGGGCCGCGTCGAGCACGAACCGGTACTTGTTCTTCTCGTCGCCGGAGAAGAAGATCAAACTGAACTTCATCGTGCTACCTCTGCCTTGAGTTCGCGGCTGATGTCTTCTGCGCTGAGCGCCTCCACGGCGGACAGCAGTTCCTCGGCGTGGTCGGGTGCGAGCCGCGCCAGGGCCGCCAGCACGTCCTCGGCGGCGAAGGACTCCGCGGGCTCCCGCCGCTTGGTGATCGACCGCGCCATGGACGCGGCGGTGGGCTCGTTGAGCACCTCCGCGAGCGGCACCTCGACGTTGAACAGCGACCGCACGTCCGACAGCATCCGCACGATGAGCAGCGAGTCGCCGCCCTTCTCGAAGATGTCCGCGTCGGCGGGCAGGTCGTCAACACCGAGCGCGTCGCGGACCATGCGCAGCACCTGGTCGGCGAGGTCGTCGCCGCTGACCTCGGCCGCGGCTTCCAGCGCGGCGGTGGGCGCCTGGTAGTCCTTCCACACCCACTGCTCGATGCGCCTGCCGATGTCCCAGGTGGACACCACCACCTCGGAGCAGTCCAGGGTGAGGATTCGGCGGATGGCCTCCAGGCCCTGCTCGGGCAGGACGGTCTTGTCGTCCATCACCCAGCCCAGCGCGGAGCGGCTGCGCTTGTCCTCCTGGTTGTGCTGCCAGACATCCCAGTCGACGCTGATCCACACCGCGCGGTCCAGCTTGCGGTTGGCGGCGACCGCGGCGGCGGCCATGAAGTAGTTCGCCGCGCCGTAGCCGAGCAGCCGCAGGCCGCCGAAGCGGGCGGACAGCGAGGACATCAGCAGGCAGAAGTCCAGGTCGCGGTCGGCGAGCAGGCGTTGCAACACGATCGTGCCGTGTGCCTTGGGCGCCAGGTGCCAGCCGCACTGCTCCAGGCTCGCCGAGGTGATCGGGCTGTCCATCTCGGCACTCGGCACGCCCGCGGTGTGCACGACGCCGTTCAGGCCGCCGAACCGCTCGTCGATCTGCGCCAGCGCCTTGGCCACCGCCTGCTCGTCGGAGACGTCGGCGACCAGCACCAGCGGCTCGACGCCCGCGGCCTCCAGTCGTTGCAGCCGCCGGATCTTGGCCGAGGTGGGGTCCTTCTCGTCGTGCCGTGCCAGCCAGTCGTCCCACTCGGCACGCTCGGGCAGCGCTTCGCGGATCATCAACGCCAGGTTGGCGCCGTGGTCGCGGTGCAGTCGCTCGCCGAGCAGCGCGCCGATCTCGCCGAGGCCGCCGGTGATCAGGTAGGTGCCGTTCTGCCGCACCCGCCCCGGCCCGTCCCAGCTTGCCCGGACCGGTTCGACATCCTGCACGAACCGGTCGGCGCCGCGTACCGCGATGGCCAGTTCACCGCGGGCGTAGGTGGACAGCTCCTTGAGCAGCGTCCGCCTGCTGCGGGCGTCGGGCTGTGCGGGCAGGTCGACGTGGGTGGCCCAGATGTTGCCGTGCTCCTGGCCGAGCACCTTGGCCGCCAACGTCAGCGTGGCCAGTTCTGGCCGTGGGTCGGCGTCGAAGCCCGCTACCGCGTAGGCGCCGGTGGTGACCACGTCGACGCGCAGCGGGCTGCCGATGTTCTGTTCGGTCAGCGCCTTGGCCAGCGCCATGATGCTGTACATGCCCAGGTGCTGGGCCTGCTCGAACCGCTGGACGCCGTACTCGCCGTCGAGTGCGTCGGCGCCCCAGAGGTGCAGCACCCGCGTGGGAACCACGCCGTCCTCGGCGAGTGCGGCGAGCAGTCGGCTGAAGTCCGCCTCGTCGCTGGGCCGGACCCGGAAGGTGCCGTCCTCGTCGCGGCCGAAGGCGTTGCCCGCCAGCACCCGCACGACGCGCCTGCCCGCGAACAGTTCGCGGCTGATCTCGTCGGCGATGCCGCCGCGGTCGGCCAGCAGCAGCACCGGACCGTCGTGCTCCTCGGTGGGGGTGTGCGAGTTGGGCGACTGCTTCCACACCGGCGTGGTGAACCACTGCTCGATATCCAACTTGCCTGCGACCGCACGGCCGCCGCTGCCCGCGACCGCGGCCTGGCCGCCGTCGACCCAGTAGCGGGTCTCCTCGAACGGGTAGGTCGGCAGCGCCAGCCGCCGCCCGCGGTCGGCGTAGAAGGCGGGCCAGTCGAGGTATTGGCCGGAGGCCCACATTTTGCCGAAGGCCAGCAGCAGGTTTTGATAGTCGGCGACCGGTTCCTTCTTGCGGCCGAACGAGCTCAGCGTGAGCACGCCGGTCTCGCGGTCGGGGTGCCGCCGCGCATAGGTGGTCAGCGTCTGACCGGGTCCGACCTCGCAGAACACGTACCGGCCCGCGGCAAACAGCGTCGCCAGCCCGCCCGCGAAGTCCACTGTGGACCGTAGATGCTGAGCCCAGTACCGCGGGTCGGTGACCTGCGAGTCCTCGATCCAGGTGCCGGTCACGTTGGAGATGAACGGGATCCGCGCGGGCTTGAGGTCGATCTCGCCGAGCAGCGCGGCCAGCGGCTCCATCGCCGGGTCCATCATCGCCGAGTGGAACGCGTGCGAGGTCGGCACCTTGCGCGCCGCGATGCCCTCGTCGGCCAGCTTCTCGGCAAGCTCGCGGATGGCCTCGGCGGGTCCGGCGACGGTGCACACCTCGGGCTCGTTCACCGCCGCGATCGACACCTCCGCAGGCAGCAACGCGGCCAACTCTTCCGGACCGACCATCACCGCCAGCATCGAACCCCGGGGCAGCTCATCGATCAGCTTGCCCCGCTCCGCGACGACCTTCACGGCCTCGGGCAGCGTGAACGTGCCCGCGATGGTGGCCGCCACGTATTCGCCGATGCTGTGGCCGATCATCGCCGCGGGTCGCACGCCCCAGCTCATCCACAGTTGCGCCAACGCATACGACACCGCGAACACCGCGGGCTGGGTCAGCCGCGTGCGGCTCAGGTCATGCGCGGGACCGTCGTAGCCGCGCAGCTTCGGGTAGAGCGCGTCCCGCAGGTCCAGCCCGAGCAGCGGCAGCAACAGGTCGCTGACCTCGTCAATGGCCGCGCGGTACACCGGCTCGTGCTGGTAGCACTCCTGGCCCATGCCCACGTACTGCGAGCCCTGGCCGGGGAGGACGAACACCACCGGTTTGGTCTCCGGCTGACCGGAGTCGGTGAGGAAGACCGCCGGGTCCGCCTTCTCCAGGGCGTCGGCAGCTGATTCGGCGTCGGCGGCCAGCACCAGGTTGCGGTAGTTGAACATCCGCCGCCCCAGCGCGGCGGTGCGGCCGACGTCGGGCAGCGACACCTGGCCGCCGCGCAGGTGCTCGACCATCTCTCCGGTCAGCTTCGCCAGCGCCGCAGGCGATTTCGCCGACACCGGCAGCAGCGTGAACGGCCGCCGGTACTCGGAGGGCTGCTCGACGGCGGGTGCCTGTTCCAACACGACGTGGGCGGTGGTGCCGCCCATGCCGGTGGAGTTGATGGCGCACCGCAGCGTGTCGCCTTCCCAGGGTCCTGCCGAGGTGAGCACGTCGAAGCGGGTGCCGTCGACCTCGCAGCCGGGATTCCACTTCTGGAACGTCGGGGTGCCGACCAGGGTGCGGTGCTTGAGCATCAACACGCACTTGATGAAGCTCGCGACCCCGGCGGCGATGCTGAGGTGCCCGATGTTGCCCTTCACCGAGCCCAGCCACGCGGGCGAGTCCGCCCGGTACACCTGGCTCAGCGCGGCGAACTCGATCGGGTCGCCCATCTTGGTGCCGGTGCCGTGCGCCTCGATGAAGCCCACCGAGTCGGCGTCCACACCGGACACCGCCAGCGCCTCCGCGGCCACCGCGGCCTGACCGGCGACACCGGGCGCGGTGTAGCCCGCGCGGTCGGCGCCGTCGTTGCCGACGGCCGAACCCAGCAGCACCGCCCACACGGTGTCGCCGTCGGCGATGGCATCGGCCAGCCGCTTGAGCACCACGACGCCGACGCCGTTGCCGAACACGGTTCCGTTGGCCTCGGCGTCGAAGGGGCGGCACACGCCGTCGGCGGACAGGATGCTGTCCGGCTCGTGGATGTAGCCCGCTTCCTGCGGGAACCGGATCGACACGCCACCGGCCAGCGCCATATCGCATTCGCTGTTGAGCAGGCTCTGCGCGGCGAGGTGGATCGCGACCAGCGAGGTGGAGCAGGCGGTCTGCACGCTCACGCTCGGCCCGGTCAGGTTGAGGTGGTAGGAGGTGCGGGTCGCCAGGTAGTTGCTGTCGTTGCCCATCTGGGTGGCCAGGTCCTTGCGGAGCTTGGCCACCGATCCGCCGTAGGCGTCGCTGGTGAGCAGGTTGTTCAGCGCGTAGGTGTTGCCCAGCGCGCCCGCGAACACGCCGATGCGGCCGCGGTAGATCTCCGAGCTGTACCCGCTGTGCTCCAGCGCCGACCACGAGGTTTGGAGGAACCGGCGAAGCTGTGGGTCCATCCGCTCGGCCTCGCGGGCGGAGAGGTAGAAGAACGACGCGTCGAACCCGTCGACGCCCTCGATCACGCTGGCGCGGCGGACGTAGTGCGGGTCGGCGGCCTCGTCCTGGCCCACCCCGGCGGCGGCGAGCCGCGAATCGTCCAGGTCGGTGATCGACTGGGTGCCCGCGAGCAGGTTCCGCCAGTACTCGTTCAGGTCGCGGGCACCAGGGAACTGGCAGGACAGCCCGACGACGGCAATGCGATCGTCCCAGTTCTCGTCGGTCATCAGCTGCTCTCCTCCTGCGAAGCGTGAACTGAACGGCGCCTGCGGGCGGCCCTGCGGAGTGCGCCCCGGTCGCTGCCCGCCAGCGTCGGCGCACCCGCGCTCGACTCCCCCTGGAGAAGGCGGGCCAGCGAGCGCACGGTGGGCGCCCGGTAGAGGTCGACCATGCTGACCTCGTGGGGGATGCGGCCCTCGAGCAGGCCGTGCACGGTGGCCATCCGCACCGATGAGCCGCCGAGGTCGAAGAAGTTGTCGTCGGCGCCGACACTCGCCAGCCCGAGCACCTCGCCCCACACCGCGGCCAGCGTCTGCTCCAACTGCGAGGTCGGCGCCACGAAGTCGGTGCTCAGCTCCGGCCGCGCGCCGTCCGGCGCGGGCAGCGCCTTGCGGTCCAGCTTGTGGTTGACGGTGAGCGGCAGGGCATCCAGGAACACCACCGACGTGGGCACGGCGTGCACCGGCAGTTTCGCGCCGAGCCTGGTCCGCACCGCGTCCGAGGTCAGCGATTCGGTCTGCTTGACCACCACGTACGCGGCGAGTTGACGTTCGCCGGAGGCGTCGTCGTAGGTGGCGACCACGCCGTCGGCGACCTCGGGCAGCAGCTTGAGCGCGCCCTCGATCTCGGCAATGTCCACCCGGATGCCGTTGATCTTGACCTGGAAGTCCTTGCGCCCCAACAACACCAGCTTGCCGTCGGCGTCCCGGCGGGCCAGGTCGCCGCTGCGGTAGGTGTCCGGGTCGCCGTCGGGGCCTGACCTGCCGTGGTTGGGCGCCAGGTAGGCGCTGCGCACCACGATCTCGCCCTCGCCGGGTCCGTCGAAGGGCTTGCCGTCGGCGTCGATCAGCTCCACCGAGGTCTCCACCACCGGCGATCCCAGCGGCATCACCGGGGTGGTCAGCTCATCGGCCTTGCCCATCCTCGACAGCAGCGCACACGAGCACTCGGTGGAGCCGTATGCGCTGGCCAGCACGCAGTCCTCGGAGAACAGCCGCCGGTAGGCGTGCACGTCGGAGCGGTGGATGTGGTCGCCGCCCAGCGCGAGCACCCGCATGGTGGGCAGCGAGCCGCCGGTCGCGTCCAGCACCCGCACCACGCTGCGGAAGATCGGCAGTGTGGAGTGGTAGACGGTGACCTGCTCGTCGGTGAGCCGGTCCACCAGGCCCTGGATGCCCAGCTGTTTGAGGTCGACCGGGTGCAGCGAGGCGCCGGTCAGCAGAGCGGCGTAGGTGTCCTGCACCGCCGAGTCCCAGCTGTAGGCGGATTGCAGGCTCAGCCGGTCGTCGCGGTCGATGCCCAGACCGTTCACCCAGGCGCGGATGTGGTGCAGCACGTTGCGGTGGGTCTGCAACACCGCCTTGGGCTTGCCGGTGCTGCCCGAGGTGTAGAGCTGGTAGGCGGGGGTGTTCGGCGAGAACACCGGCAGTTCGGCCCGCTCTCCCGGCACCGCCTCTTCGACGGTCAGCACCGGGCGGTCACCCGCGAGCTTCCGCGCGAGGTCCACATTGGACTCGTCGGTGAGGATCAGCTCGGCGCCGGAGTCCTCGACCAGGTACTCCAGCCGTTCGACCGGATAGGCGGCGTCCAGCGGCACGTACATGCCGCCGGTCTTGAGCGCACCGAGCACGGCCGCGACCATGCTCGCCTCGTGGCCGAACACCAACCCCAGCCTCGTGGGGCTGCCCGCCCGCACCAGCAGCGCGGCGATGGCCTCGGCGCGGACATCCAGTTCCCGGTAGGTCCAAGTCGCTGTCGCCGACCGCACCGCGATCCGGTCCGGACCAGCGGCGACCTGTGCGGCGAAGCGCTGCGGGATGGTCTGCTCGATGTCGGCGGCGGTCATCATGAGGCCGCCCCGTAACTCAGCCGCACCGACACGACCTCGCTGCCCGCCCGCGCGAGTTCGTACGCGCGGTGCGCCTCGGCGAAGGGCAGCGTGGGGATGGCCATGCCGCCCGGCTGGATCACGCCGTCGGTGATCAGCCGCAGCGCGCGTTCGAGGTTCGCCTCGACGGTCTGCTCACCGGGCTCGGGCTCCACCGCGACGCGGCCATGCACGTGGTCGTCGTCGCGGTACCCGGCGCCGCAGCGCGCCGAGTAGCGGATGTCCAGGTTGCCCATCTCGACGCTGAAGTAGACGTTCGCGCTGAAGCGGCCCACCGCCACCAGCGAGGACCGGCGCGTGGCCCGACCCGCCCACTGAGCCGCGGCCTTGACAGCTTCGGTGCCGTCACCGGCCAGGCACAGGAACACGCACCGCGGCCCATCCGACTCACCGTCCGGCAGGCGCCCCGGCTGGCACACCTCGAAGCCGAGGCCCGCCATGGTCGCCAGCCGCGCGGGGTTCAGGTCGCTGACGGTGACGCTCTTGGCCTTGGTCCTGGCGACCTGCGCGACCAACTGTCCGACGATCCCGGCGCCGACCACGAGCACCTCACCCTCGGCGGTCTCTCCCGCGCGGTCAAGGGCGTGCATCGAGGTCGCGGCGAGGTTGGCCAGCACGGCATCGGCCAGGTCCACGTGATCGGGAACCGGCACCACCAGCTTGAACGGCACGTCCACCACATCGCCGTGGGTGGCGTAGCCCCAGCCCATGGCGATCACGCGCTGCCCCGGCCGCACCGAGGTGACGCCGTCGCCGACCGCGAGCACGGTGCCCGCGGAGCAGTAGCCCAGCGGGAACCGCTCCCCGGTGCGCAGACCGCGGTCCACGTAGTGCATCTCGGTGCCGGGGCTGAGCAGGCTGTACTCGGCGGCGATCCGCACCTGCGCGGGCGCGGGCCCGGCCAGTTCCACCGGCACACCGCGAACACCCGCGTGGCCGTCGGCCATCAGTCTTGTCGCAATCATTGGTCCCCCGGTGATTTGGCGGCCTTGACCGGGCCCTTGAGCCACTCCTCGTCGGACTTGACCTCGAGTTCCTCGCGGAAGCCCGGGATGGGGCCCAGCGGGATCGGCTTGCCGGACTCCTCATAGGTGGCGCGGCGGTGCCGCTTGCGCTCCAGCCCGAGGTTCAGCCCCTCCAGTTCGATGGGCCAGATGTCCATCAGCCCGTTCTCCACCGCGAAGTCCAGGACATCCGCGCCGCGCTGGGTGCGCACGAACACCCGACCGTGCTTGGCCGGTTCCTCGGTGAGCAGGCTGGAGTCGAAGATGTTCGGGTCGCCGTCGCTGACGCTCACATCCGCCAAACCCGACATCCAGTCGCCGCAGCTCAGGCAGCGGTGCGTCTTGTTGCGCGCCAACTGGCGGACCGCTTTGAAGAACGGCACCTCGTGCTCGCCGCCGGTGTCGGTGCGGACGCTGATGTTCCCCGGGTAGCGGCCCTCGCGGAACATGAACCGGGTGACGCTGGAGACCGGGATCTCCACGAGCTCGTTGATGATCGACACGGTGCCCGCGGGCTTGGTGCTCGACGAGCAGGCCGTCTCCACGATGAACACGACGTGGTCGCGCGCCCAGCGCCCGATGGCGGTGTCCATCCGCTGGAGCTTGCGCATGGCCTGCACGTGGCAGGCGGTGCCGGTCATGGCGACCCTGGCATCCGGCCGCTGCACCATCACCTCCCGCAGCGCACCCAGGAACGGCGCCAACTGGTAGGTGGACTGCGCGGTCTTCACCACGTCGGCGGAGTCCTCGGTGATGCGCGGCGCGGCCCGCCACGGCGCGTCCGGGGCCCGGCCCATGGACAGCACGTAGTCGGCGCCGAAGCCGTGCATGGCCGAGCGCAGCAACGCGGACATGCTGCCGCCGCTGGCGGAGGCGGCGAAGACGTCCTCCTCGGCGGACCGCCCGCCGACCACGGTGCGGAACACGCCGAGCCAGCGCTCATCGGGTTCGCGGCGGCGGCCGAACAGCACGTCCTCGGACTCCGGTGTGCCGGGGTCGAGGCCGGGGCAGGTGTCGACGCAATCGGTGCAGGACCCGCACTCGGCGTCGGTCCAGTTGTCGACCAGCAGCGTCGGCGCGAGGCCGTTGAAGCCGATCACGGCGGGTGGGCAGGCAAGCTGGCAGGCGCCGCAACTTGTGCAGAGCCCCTGGTCCAGCACGGTTTCCTGAAGCGCGGTGAAGGTCACGACAGCACCTCGGAGTCGACCTTCGCGGCCACCGTGCCGAGCGTGGAGACCAGGAAGTCGGTCTCCTCGTCGGTGAGCAGCACCGGCGGCACCAGCTTGATCGTGTTGCGCTGCGGCCCGCCGGTGAACAGCACCAGCCGCTCGGCCAGCGCATGCCGCTGGAACGCGGTCATCAGTTCCGGTGCGGGCGTGCCGTTCACGGCGAAGTCGATCGCGGCGAGGCCCCCGACGACACGGGTGGCGCTGATCCAGTCGTACTGCGCGGCCAGCGCGCCCAGCGTGTCGCGGAAGGTCTCGGCCAGCGCGTTCGCCCGCTGCACCACGTGCTCCTCCTCGACCACGTCCAGCACCGCGCTCGCCGCGGCGGAGGAGACGGGGCTGCCGGAGAAGGTGGAGGTCTGCTCGCCGGGCGGCAGCGCGTTGACGGTCTCGGCCGGTCCGGTGACGGCACCGATCGGGAAACCGTTGCCCAGCGACTTGCCGAGGATCAGCAGATCGGGAGGGCTCGCCATGCGGTCGGCGTAGAACATCGTCCCGGTGCGGCCGATGCCGGTGTAGATCTCGTCCAGCACGAACAACGCGCCCGCGGCGCGGGTCACCTCGGCCAGCCGGTCCAGCAGTCGCGGCGGCAGCGGCCACATGCCCTCGGTGGCCTGCACGGGTTCGGTGATCACGGCGGCCGCGCCGCCGTCCTCGGCCGCGGATTCCAGCGCGGCACGCAGACCGGCGACGGTCTGCTCGATCTGCTCGTCGCCGATTCCGTCGGCCGCCTTGGGCAGCACGCAGCGCAGCACGCCCGCCTCGGCGGGGGCGCCGTGCGTTTTGAGCTCTTCGCGCCAGGTCAGAGCCAGCGCGCCCGCGGTTTTGCCGTGGTAGGCGTGGTCGAAGGCGATGACCTTCCGCCTGCCGGTGGCCGCGCGAGCGATCTTCATCGCGGCCTCGACGGCCTCCGCGCCGGTCACCGTGGGCAGCACCGCGGCCTCGGCGTAGGGCACCAGGTCGGCCAGCCGAGAGGTGAACCGCACCCTCGGGTCGGAGGAGAGCTTGCAGCCGGTGTGCGCCAGCGCGCCGATCTGCGCGGTGGCCGCGCCGATGACCCGAGGATGTTGGTGGCCCAGCGTCACGGCTCCGCTGCCCGCGGTGCCGTCGAAGTAGTGCTCGCCCGCGGCCGTGATCAACCACGCACCGCTGGCCTGCGAGAAGTCGGGGCCCAGGCTGTTGCCCGTTGACACCGCCTCCGCGCGTCGAGTGATGTCAGCACCCATGATCAGTCCCTTTCCGCGTGCCCCAGATCGACGCCAACGGAGCGCATGACGTCGACGAACTTCGGGAATGAGGTCTCGTAGCAGGAGCCGTCGACCACCGTCGACCGGCCGGGCAGGCTTCCCGCCAGGGTCGCCGCGGCCATGCCGACGCGGTGGTCGCCGAAGCTCGGCGCCTGGCAGGCCCGCAGGTCGGCGCCGGTGATGTCCAGGCTGGAGCTGTCGTGCGTGACGTTCGCCCCGAACGGGCGGAGCATCTCCGTGCTGGTGACCAGCCGGTCGGTCTCCTTGAAGTTGAGCTCCTCGGCGCAGGAAATGCGCGAACGACCGCCGATTCGGGAGGCGACCGCGGACAGCAGCGGCACCTCGTCGATGAGCGAGTGCAGCGTGAACTCGTCGGCCACCTCGATACCGCGCACCGAGCCGAGTCCGCCCTGCACGACTATGGTGCCGACCAGCTCGCCGAATTTCTCGACCTGATCGGTGTAGGAAATATTGGCGCCCGCATTGCGAAGAACCTCGAAGAAGCCCAATCGGGTGGGATTGAGACAAACACCCGCGATCCGCAGAACCGCGGAGGTCGAGGACAACAGCCAGGACGCCGCGGGGTATGCGGCCAGCGACGGGTCACCGGGAACATCGAAGCGTCCGGTTGTACGCAGCCGTCCGCCGCGGTATTCCACCGTTTGCTCGGATTCGACAATATCCGCGCCGAGATAGGAAAGCAGCCGCTCGGTATGGTCCCGGGAGCGCACCGGGTGGTGAATGACCACCGGCACCCCGGCCACGCAGGCGGCGAGCAGCACCGCCGACCTGGCCTGCGCGCTGCCGATTTCGAGTTTGATTTCCGCGCTCTTGTGCACGCCGCTGTGGATCTTGACCGGGAGGCGGCCCTCCTCACCCAGGTACTCCATTTCGGCGCCGAGCGCCCGCAGCGGATCGACCACCCACTCCATCGGGCGATTACGCAGCACCTCGTTGCCATCGATGGTTGCGGACACGCCCTGACCAGCGAGGATGCCCATCAATAGACGACCTGCGGCGCTGGAGCCGCCCACGTAGAGGCGGGCATCGGGCTGCCGCGGCCGCTCCCGGTGCACCCGCAGGGTGCTGCCGTACTGCCGGACCACCGACCCCAGCTGCGACATCGGCTCCAGCAGATCGCGGACCGCGGCACCGATATTGGCGTTGCGGATGTCGACCGATTCGTCCATGAGCAGCGACGCCAGCAATGCGCGGTGCGTGATCGACTTGTCACCGGGGACGACGATGCGCGTGTCGTCCATATTCACCGACGAACTACCGGAAACCCACAGATCGGTCCAAACAGAGGAATTCAATTCCACAGACATGGCGCGCAAGCCCCCAGTAGCCTAAACGCAGCAAAAATTGAGTATACCCAGTTCAACAAGGAGATGAATAAGCGAATGACCTCATGCCTAATAACCCCACCAGATGTGCACGGGCTGATGCTAGCAGGGCCCGGAGACAACGCTTCAAGGGACAGTGACCCAGACCACATGCCATTTCAGACCCCAGAACCTTGCGTTGACCTGCGAAGTAACTCAGAACACGCATCAGTTATGCAATTATCTGGTTCAACCAAAAGAGCCTAACCACCAATAAAGCACTTTGTCCTGATTGTCGATCGGACAAAGGCACTCTTAATCGGGCGAACAACGCGGCCGGACGGCGCCATCCCCACCCGCCCGTGGCCTCAATCACCCGAATGGGTTACCGCAACGCTGTACTCAGTGGTGAAGCAGGCCATAGTTGATCTTGAAGTCGGTTTTGCACGCAATGAAGGTCACAGCAAGGTAACGCGGTCTGGTATGAACCTTATAGACAGTCATCCCTGGCGCAGCCGCGGTAGGGCGAGCGACGAGACCGAAGCGGTAAATGGGCGACCTGACGGGCCAGGCCTGGGCACCACTGTTGGCCATGGCCACCATCCTGATTTTTTCGGCGTTCTTCACGCTCTGGTTGCTCGGCGTGCGCTCCCACAACCGGCAGCGCCGGTGGGCGGTGCTGCACGGGCTGAGGTACTTCGAGCGCGACCCCGGCCTGCCCTACATCGACTTCCAGCAGACTCCCGAGCTCGTCACCAACCGGGTGATCACCGGCAACTACCGCGACCACACTGTGCTGGCCATCCAGAACGACAGGGTGGCCGAGGACGACGCGCCCGCCAGGACCGCCGAGACCAGGATCGCCGTGGTCACCCCCGGCCACACGCCCTGCCTGGAGATCGAGGCGCGCTGGACCGGCCGCGCCCAGCGAACCGGCCTTGACCTGCCGCTGCACACCTCGGTGGAGGGCATTCCCACCGGCGACCAGACCTTCGACGAGCGCTTCGTGGTCAAGTGCGACGACCCGCAGTTCGCCCAGCTCCTGATGCGCCCCGAGCTGATGCAGTGGCTGATCAGGCAGTCCGAACAGCGTCAGTTCTGGCGCTGCAAGTTCACCGACTCGTTGATCGCCATCGACAGCGCCCGCGAGCTGGAGAAGGTCGACATCATCGCCAGGTTCAACTTCCTGATCGGCCTGCTGACCAGGGTCCCGGTACAAATCTGGGCCTACCAGACCGAGCATTTCGAACACAGCTGAAACTGACTGTTCCGTAACTTACTACCAGTAGGTAACATCCCTGCCATGACGGTTGCTGGCAAGAATGTCCTGATCACAGGCGCCGCCCGGGGCATCGGCGCTGAGTTGGCCCGCCTGCTCGTGAAGCGCGGCGCCAAGGTTGGCCTGCTCGGCCTCGAGCCCGAGAACCTGAAGGCCCTCGCCACCGAGCTGGGCACCGGTCACGCCTGGGCCGAGGCCGACGTGACGGACCAGGCCGCGGTGGTCGCGGCCACCAATCAGATCGCCGAGGAACTCGGCGGTATCGACGTGATCGTCGCCAACGCGGGCGTCGCCCCCTTCGGCACGGTCCGCCAAGTCGACCCCGAGGCCTTCGCCAGGACGGTCGACGTGAACCTCACGGGCGTGTTCCGCACCGTGCAGGCTGCGCTCCCCTACCTCATCGAGCGCCGCGGCTACGTCCTGGTGATCTCGTCCCTGGCCGCGATGACCCCCACCCCCGGCTTCGCCGCCTACGGCGCCAGCAAGGCAGGCGCGGAGGCCTTCGCCACGGCGCTGCGCTTCGAGGTCGCCCACCTCGGTGTGGAGGTGGGCAGTGCCCATCCGTCGTGGATCGACACCGACATGGTCCGCGACGCCGAAAAGGACTTGAAGGCCTTCGGCCGCTTCCGCAAGCAGCTTCCCTGGCCCATGAACAAGGTGACGTCACTTGATGAGTGCGTACAGCTCATCGCCCGCGGAATCGACAAGCGCGCCCGCCGCGTCTTCGTCCCCAGCGTCATCCACATGGCCCACCTGGTCCGGGTGATCACGACAAGCCCGCTGGTGGAATGGGTGGTCAAGAAGCGAGCGGGCGGCGAGATTCCGAACATGGAGCGCGAGGTAACCGCCCTCGGCCGGTCCCTATCCGCCCGCGCGGAAGAACAACTGCAAGAGAAGAAGTAGCTGATTTCTCAGCCAGCCCAGGTGATAACAAGCATCGACACCGTGACGGTACTCTCACCGATCACGTACTCGGTGTCACCCCACATACCGAAGGCTCCACGCCAGCTGTTGTGGACCTTGTCGTAGGTTCCCGCACCATGGGGATCGACTTCAAGCCGGGCTTCCAGTCTCGACAACTCCCGCCTGCCCTCGGGCGGGAGATTGTCTTTCTTTTGCTGCGCCCGGTCACTATATCGAATTTCGTATCTCATTTCCGGTCTTCCTCCGCGAAATCGGATTGATCCCCAGCATTGAGTCGAGCGATAACAGCTTGGACGTACTCACGCTGTTCATCATCCAAGAACATCATCGCTCGGCCATGCCAGAACCTCACCACCTTGTCAACCCGGCTGAGGTCAAAATCGTCATCCGCTTCGGCCATGGCGATGTGAAACTCACGCTCGAAATCGGCCAAGCCATCGGGGTCAAGAATTCGAAGCGCCTCACGAACAGCAACAGGCGTCCGATCAAACCAGATCCGCGGTCGATACGAAGGCCGATCGGGGTCATCGTCGATCTTGAACCCGGGAATGTCTTTGACACCCGGGATGTCAGTGCTGGCGGTCATGGGCCCATCGTCTCGATTCGGCTGCGACACTTCGAACAACACCACCCGGTTGTGAGGTCTACTCGCTGGTATCCGCCCGATCGACGGACTTGGACTCGCCGCTGCCTCCAGCCCTTGCCGAGCGACCATCGGTGCGCGGCGACGGTGCAAGTATCCGTTAAGCCGATCGGCTCAACCTGCCAGACCGAGGCGACCAGCAGGCATCCACCGACGGCAGCGGCAATACGTGCAAAGACGCTGGTCAACAGGTGTGCACTAAGAACTTCCCCGGCAGGGAGGTTATGCCAAAACCGATACGGCGGAGATCACGCGCTGATAACGTCCGCCGTCGCGGGAGCCAGGGGAGGGGACGCCGCCGTGACAACCATGCCGGAGCCGATCACCGCGGAGGCGGCGGCTTTCCATGCGGGCCAAGGTGATCCGGACCGAATGCTGCAGGCGTTCCGCATCTCCGAGATCCACTTCCAGGTCGCGGACGGCGAGCCGCCGTGCGTCACCACCTACGACCGCGACGGCGCCCGGTGGATTCCGGTGTTCACGGCGTTGGAAGCCTTGCGGGACTTCGTGTCCAAGCGCGAGGACCACGGCGACCGCGTGGAGTACTTCAGCACCACCGGCGCCCACCTGCTCGACGTGTTGATCCGCGCGCTGCCCGGACATCACGGCGTCATCGTCGATCCGCTGTCCCCGCAACCGATCGCGTTGCCCCCGCTGCGGGGAATCGTGCCCGACGAGGTCGCCGTCGACAGCCCGGGAGCAAGCCGGTGACGAACCTGACCGACTACGGCGTCAACCCGGAAGAGCTCAAGACCGCGGCCAAGGGCATCGACGACGCGGTCACGGCACTGGGCGAGATCGGTTCCCAGCACACCAAGTCCAGCGGCCGCGGTATCAGCGACCTCGCCGTGAGCGAGGCCGACATGGGCAACGAGGAGCTCGCCGACGCTTTCGAGAAGTTCTGCGACCGTTGGGAATGGGGCATCCGCGCCCTCATCCAGGAAGGCCAACAGACCCGCGACGGCCTGCTCGACACCCGCAGCATGTACGAGAAGGCGGAACAGGCGGCGGGCGATGCGTTCAAATACGGCCTCGCCGCGGGCAACGCGAATCCCATGGGCACCGGCACGACGGTCACGAACGAAGACGGCTCCACCCGCGAGAAGTCATTGGCCGAGCTGTACCGGGAGATCGGCCGCAGCACCCCTGAGGCCGAGCAGAAGGCCGCCACCGAAGGCTTCAACAAGGCGAAGGCCAAGGCAGGCGAGGACCTCAAGGGAGCGGCGGGCCGCGTCACGGGAATCGCGGGCGCCTTGGACCCGGAGAAGTACTGACCCATGGACTTCCTGGACGAGTTGGAGGAGCAGGCGGGCGAGCTGGTCAGCGACTCGCGCGACTTCGTCGACCGCAAGCTGGACTCCTCCGGCGCGAGCAAGGTCATCGACAACACCCTCAAAGCCGCGGGCTTCGAGTCCACTGTGGACTCACTCCTCAACCGCGCAGAGCAGGGCCTGCGCTCGGGTCTGGGTCTCGGCGCCAGAACCCGCGAACTCGGCGAGACCAAGGACCCCAAGGAGATCATCCCCGGTGAGATCGGTGCCATCGCCGAGTCGGTGGAGCAGGCGACGAAGTTCGCCAAGACCCTGGAGGCCACCGGCGAGTCGTTCAAGCGCATCAGCACCGGCAACTGGCAGGGCCAAGCCGCCGAGAACTTCCAGCGCTACTTCGCCGACCACACCCCCAAGTGGCTCAAGGCCGCCGACTCCTTCTCCGACGCCGCCAGAGCATTGGACGCATACCGCGCCGCACTCGACGGCGCCCAACGCAGCGCCGACCGCGCCGTCGACCTGTACGAGCAGGGTGTCCGCGACACCGAGCAAGCCCGCGACGCACACAACAAGCAGGTAGAGCGCTACAACTCGGCAGCCACCCAGTACAACCAGACCGTCAGCCACGCCGCCAACGCATCCCGCCCCGTGGCCCCCGGCCCATTCACCGATCTCGGCCAGGCCAAACGGGACGAGGCCCAGCAGATCGTCGACGAGGCCCGCCGCAGTCTGCGGCAGGCAGGCGAGCAGGCGGCCCAGCTCATCACCCAGGCCGCCGAACAAGCCCCGCCCATGCCCAGCAGTACCCAGCGCTTGAAGCTCGAGTTGATGGACGGCTTCGTCCAGAACTTCGAGGTCAGCAAGGAATTCGTGCTCGGTGCGGGCAAGTCGGTCCTCGAACTGGCCAAGATGGCCCGCACTCTCAACCCGATGGACCCGTACAACCTGATGCACCCGGGTCAGTACGCGGCGAACGTCGCCGCCATGGGCGCGGGCTTGGTCCACACCGTGACCCATCCCGGCGAGCTGATCACCAACATGCTCGACTTCAAGAAGATGGCCAACAACCCCGGCGGCTTCCTGGGCGCACTCGCCGTCGACGTGGTGGGCGGCGCAATGACCGGTGGCGGCTCCTTGACCGGCAAGACCATCGGAAAGGGCGTCGCCGACGCAGCCAAGAACGGCCTGGAGGAAGCGGGCGAGAAGACCACCAAATCCAGCGCGGGCGACGCCGCCCGACACGCGGAAGCGGGTTCCCCACCGCAGCCATCAGCCGCACCCACCGACACCGCAGCTCCCCAGACTGCCCCACCGGAAGCACAGTCCCATGACGCTGCCAGCCCTCGGCCTGAGCCACAGAGCCCTCCCGCACCGGAACCTCACGGCGCAACCGCCCCTGCGCCCGAACCACAGAGCGCCGCCGCACACCACGGCCCTTCGGCACCGGAACCACACACCGAATCACCAAGTGCCCCTGCCGATCACCGGCCCCTAGCACCGGAACCGTCACCCCCACCACCGCACGGCGGAACGTCCGCCGAACCACAGACCGGCCCCGCCAACCACAGTCCTTCGGCACCGGAACCGCCGTCCTCCCCGCAACCACACAGCGGAACCTCCGACCGCCCCGACGCGGTACCCGAGCAGCACCGCGTCGATCCGCTGCCGGAGTCACACCAACCGGACCCGAACGCACCTCCGCCCGGGCAGCACAGCCCTCCCACGCCCGATTCCGGATTGGGACCAAGCCACCAATCGCCGGACACCGCACCGACACCGCAGGCGGAGCCCCAGCGGTTCTCCTCCGAGCCGCAGGCCGGACCACCCCGCCTCGACGCGGACCAACCACCGGTCCGGCCGTCCACCCCGGAAGCCACCGCGGCGTCGGGTTCACCGACAGCGGCACCCGAAGCACCCCGAACCGCGCCGGAAGCACCGCATGCTCCCACTCCCGAGGGTCCGCGCAGCGCCGCACCGCCCACACACCAAGCTCCGGACCCGCATGCCCCTCCCGCGACTCCCACCGCAGGCAGTCCGATTGGCGGCGGCACTCCCGGCGGCGGGGGCGGCCAAGGCGGCGACTCCAGCCACTCCAGCAAGTACCGCGGTGGCCAGAGCCCAGCCCCCACCGGCTCCCAATTCGCCGACGCCCCATCCGCGCCGCCGTGGGGCGGCGGTCGCCTGGGCGACTCGACCCCGCCCCGCTCCCCGGACCCATCGGGGACCACCGCGCCGAACCCTGGATCACCCCGCCACCTCGACACGCCAAGCCCCGATACCTTCCGCAAGCCTCCAACGCCCCGCCCCGACGGCGCTCCGTCCGGGCGCCCGGAAACTCCCCGAGAACAGACACCCCGGCCCGATTTCCCCACCGCTCCACGGCATCCCCACCCCGCCAACGGCCCGGAGTTCCCGCGCAGACCCACCGATCCCCCGACACCACACAACGATCGCCGGCACCCCGATACCGCCACAGACCCGCGCGGGCCGGTCCAGCCGCCACGGCCCGATCTGCCGCAGCGCCACATCGACGGTTCCCCGCCGAACCCACCCGTCGCGGACCTGAACCGCTCCGAACCCGACTGGAACCGCTCGGACACCGATCACCCCAGGAACGACACCCCCGAGGACAGACCATCCCGGCCCGACGAGTCAGCTGACCGCGACACCCGACCCGACGGGCACCGAGGCGAAGAGAAGCGGCCGAACTACAAGGCAGGCGATCCCCTCTACTGGCTGCCCAAGGAGATGGGCGACATCCGCAGGTGGACCAACCCCACCGACGCGGGCCTGTCGATGTTCCACAAGAACGACCCGACCAAGCACTCCAGCTACAACATCGAGCCCGACCCGGACCGGTTCACCGTGGACATCCACGGCAGCACCGACAAGGTCAGCATCGACAACCCCGGCGGCAAACCACCATCGATCGACCTCACCCCGAAGCAGCTGGCCGACATCATCCGCCGCTGCCCCACCTACGACGGCCGCCCCATCCGCCTGATCTCCTGCGACGTAGGCAACAAACCCAACGGCTTCGCCGCCGAACTGGCCCGCGAACTGGACGTCGAGGTCCTGGCCCCGAAGGACCGCTCCTGGGTCGACAACAACGGCAACATCTTCGCCTCCGGCACCCGCCCCGGCCCGGACGGCCAACCGGTGCCGGGTTGGCCCCCGGACGGCGAGTGGACCACGTTCAAGCCCGACGGCACCCATGATCCACACAGCGGTCCCTTCCCGCCCGGCCACCAGCCGAACTGGGGCGATCAGACTCCCGAGACCGCGCCGGAGGGCGCTCGCTCCCGAGGGTTGTTCGACCGCGGTTCGGAGGACCCGTACCGGAACTCGATCTGGGATGAGAACGGCAGGCCGCTGAGTCCGGCCCCGGTACAACACGCCCCGCCGCCCTTCGGACCACAGGGGCCGGTCGACAATCGGCCGCAGTACCAGCCCCGGTTCGACCAGGCCGGGCAACACCATCAGCAGCCGATCCAGCACGGCCACCACCCCCAGCCCTTCGGACCGCAGGGTGGTCATTCGGTCGACGCGCATCCCCAGCCAGGCCGCGCACTCGACCATCCGGAACAACGCCACTCCGCTCCTCCCAATCAGGGGCAGGGACAGCGACCCCAAAGCGGTCTGCCGAATCCCACCGTGCAGCGCGGCGGCAACGAGTGGAATGCGATGCACCGCGACCCGCGGCTGCGGCAGGAAATCGGCGATCTCTTCCACCGCAACCACGAGGGCTGGCAGCGCTTCAGGCATGAGGTGCACACCACGCCCGCGCTGTGGGGTGACGTCAACGCGATCCGGGACCGGATTGCGCACCACGGAATGCCGGCGGTTCAGCCGCGCCCCGTGGTCGAAACGCACCGGCCGCTCCCACCGCCGAGCCACGCGGAACCGCCCGGCGCGGGCAGGCCGGAGCACGATAAGCCCATTCCGACGGACACCCGGGAACCCGCGACGTCGTCGACCAACGGCCCGCAACACCGGCCTGAGCAGTCGGAAGAGGCCGACCCCCGGCTCGACGCCGACGCGGGTACCACACGCGGCCCCGAGAAAGCCTCGGACGACCAAGGTCGACCTGAGGAAATTCCGGCGCCCCACCCTGACCGCTCGGAGAAGGCTCCGGATGAGGATGCGGAGCGAACACCAGAGGTCGGCAGCCGACAGGACGCGGAACAGGCAGCGAAGGACGACAACCGGTCCGAGACGGCCGCAGAACAGACACCGGACGGCGACCGACCTGACGAGGTCCCCACGCCGGAACCGCGTCCCAACGACAGCCAGACGCACGGCAACGCCGACGACCTGGGGGATCTCGCCGACCTCGTCGAGAAGTTGAAGCAGAACGAGTGGCGGGAGGAAGCCCACCGGCTCCAAGACGTTGCCGATGCGATGGGAGTTCCTCGCTTCGACGACCCCACAAGCAAAGAAGCCCTGGACTACCTCACCCAGGCCGCACCGGATGGCGTCGACCTCGCTTTCGACGAGATCGGCCCCAACACGGTCATCCGCCGAACCGACGAGATGCTCTACCGCATGGACGACCGTGTACCGGAAGCAATCTCGGACGCCGGTGGATTCCATGTCCGTCCGGACAAGACCGGCGGCGACATGACCGATCAGGTCGTCAAGAACAACGGCCGCCAGGTCTCGACCACCCGAGATCCGAACTTCTACAAGACCTTCCACAACGGGGCGACACCGGTGCACGGACAACGGAAATGGGTTTATGACATCGACGCGCCGGGCGGCATCGACGTCCTGCCGACCCTGCAAGGCAGCGGCCGGGACAATCTGCTGAGGCAAGCCGACCGCGAGGCCGAGATCTCATTCCTTGGCGGAATCGGCGACAAACATATCCGCGGGGGCTTCGAGGTAGTGTTCGACGCCGATCTCGGTGAATACATGCCAACCGGGACCACCTGGGAAAACCTCACCTACAAGGGAGCCACCGGCGTGGACGGGAAAGGAAATTGATGTCTTCCGGCGAGACGGGCGAAACGCCGACAATCACTCTCCAGGACCGCGTCCTCGGAATGCTGTTGGGTGGGGCGCTCGGTGATGCTCTTGGCGCCGACATCGAATTCCTGTCGATGAGCGACATCCGGGCCGCGCACGGTGCGACGGGCATCGCGCGTCCCACTCCACCGGGCGTGGCCAGTGTCATCACCGATGACACCCAGATGACGCTGTTCACCATGGAAGGCCTGATCAGGGGACACATCGCGTTGCGTCGCGCAGGCGAGCGCGACCCCATCCTCCACGTGCAGCAGGCCTACCAACGCTGGCTGCATACCCAGGGCCGCACGTGGCAGGAGGTCGCGGGACCGTTCCTGGGCGAACACACCGACCCGGACGGCTGGCTGCTGGGACACCAGGAATTGTTCTCGGTGAAGGCGCCGGGGCGGACCGTGTGGAAGGCGCTGGAGGCGTTCGGCAAGGGCAAGCGCGGTATCGGCACCTTCGAGGACCGGGTCAACGACTCCAAAGGCTGCGGCGGCATGATGCGGGCCGCGCCGGTGGCACTCTGGCCGGGCACGCCCAGCGAGATCTTCACGCTGGCCGCGCGGACGGCGGCGCTCACGCACGGTCATCCGAGCGGATACCTGCCCGCGGGCGTACTCGCCGTGATCGTGCAGCGGCTCTTCGTGGGAAGCTCGATCCCGGCCGCCGTCGACACCGCCGCGGACATCCTTTCGGAATGGGCGGAGCACGAGGAGACGCTGCTGGCGGTCCAGCGGGCGTTCCGACTCGCCGACCGGGGCAGAGCCGATCCGGAACAGCTCACCGCCGAACTCGGCCGCGGCAGTACCGGTGAGTCCAACCTGGCCATCGCTCTGTGCGCCTGCCTGGCTTCATCCACAGTGGAGGAAGCGTTGCGGACCGCGGTGAACCACTCCGGCGACAGCGACTCGACCGCCGCCGTCGCGGGCAACATCATGGGCGCGGAGCGCGGGGTGTCCGCGCTTCCTCGGGACTGGCTCGAGGATCTCCAACTAGCCGACGCCATCGAGCGGCTCGCCCTGGATGCCGTCGCGGAGTTCGGCCAGAATCCGCCAGGGGACAGCTCCTACCTGGACCGCTACCCGATCACGTTCGCCACGCCTGAGCAGAGCACTTCAGAAGAGGAACAGGTGTCTCAGACCGAGCAGCCCAGGGCGGAAGCGAGCCCGGCGGAACGCGTCGAGGTGACCACGTTCAACCAGCAGGGCAAGGCTGCCGCCGTGCTCGAGTACGTGTCGTCCTACACAGAGGACTGCTGGGTCAGTGCACAGGGACCGTGGGGAGAGGTCCGCGGGACGTCCTACGACCTGTTCGCCGCCTTCGAGGACCTGCGCGAAAAGCTCGATCCGCTCGGGTGGCGGCTCGCGGTCCACGGCGCCCGGCCCGATGTCTGCTGCATCGGCGGGAGCCGGAACATGTCCAATGGCGCCACCGTCACCGAGATCATCACGCCGCGAATGACACGGGCGCCCAAGTCGTTCTTCATCTTCAGCCCGGCCGAACCCGAGCTCATCGGCACCCTCGACGAGCAGCGGCAGGCCATGGCGGCCCTGACGGCCGTCCAAGACAGCGGTGTTCCCGCGGAAGTGCTGGACAGCCTGAACGGGCTCGCGCTTGGCGACGCCTTCGGACAGGCCTGGTTCCAATTCGAATTCCAGTGGGGCCCCGGCGGTCCCGAGGCCGCCAAGAACGGGCCGCTGCCCGCTCGGCCTGCCCAGCTGACGTGGACCGATGACACCCGGATGGCCCTCGACCTCCTCACGGTGCTGAAGAAGCACCGTGCGGTGGACCAGAACGCGCTGGCCGCGCAGTTCGCCGAGTCCTACCGGAACAGCCAGGTCGACCGTGGTTACGGCGCGGCCATGGAAACGCTGCTGCACCGCCTCTCCGTTGGCCGCGGGACCTGGCAGGAGTTGAGCCGCGGGCAGTTCGCGGGCGCGGGCAGTTGGGGCAACGGTGGTGCCATGCGGGTCGCGCCGCTGGGTGCCTGGTTCGGTGGAGACCTGACCCGGGTGGTGGCCGAGGCGGCGAAGTCGGCGGAAGTGACCCACAGCCATCCGGAGGCGATCGCGGGGACGGTGGCGGTCGCCATCGCGGGCGCGTACGCCGCGCTGACTCGGGGGTCCACGGCACCGCGGCCTGCCACATTCCTGCGCGGCGTCGCCGAGCGCACGCCTGCCAGTGAGGTACGGCAACGCATCGAGCAGGCCATCGGGCTGGTCGACGCCCCGGTACAGCAGGCGGTAAGCAGGCTGGGCAACGGAAGTGACCAGCACGCGGCGCACACCGTGCCCTTCGCGCTGTGGACAGCGGCGCACCACCTCGACGATCTGCGCGAGACGTTGTGGGTGACCGCGTCCGGCCAAGGTGATGTCGACACCACCTGCGCCATCGCGGGAGGAATCGTGGGCGCCAGGACCGGTCTCGCGGGCATCCCCGAGGACTGGCTGAGCAGGCTGGAACCCCTGCCGACGTGGTGACACCGGCAGCAGCGACCCAGGAGAACAAGGACAGCGATGATCATCGGTCAGCCGGTCGACGGCGACTTCGCCGCCTGGCAGGGCCGGGTGCACCCGGTCACGCCCGCATCCGCCGATCACCTCGTGTGCGTCGGACCCCACGGGGACCTCTCCGAAGCGGCGTTGGAGAGCCGCTTCGGGCTGAGCACCTGGAATACGCCGGCCCAGGGCGCGCCGGTCGCGTACGCGCCGGGGCAGGGTGGCGACCGGGTGTTCCAGCTGAGGATCGACAAACCGGTCGAGGAGCCGGTCACGCCGCCGTTCCCCCCGCCCGCCGCCGCGGGCAGGCCTGCGCCGCCGCTGGTCGCGCCGGAAGCCGTGGTGTCCGGGCTGATGGACGCCGTCGGGCGGTCGTTACCCGCCGGATGGCGGGCGGCGGAGGTCTCCTGCCTCGCCCTGGGGACTCGGATGGAACTGGTCTGCACGGTCACGTTGGACGACGGGACCCACCCGTGGGTGCCGGAGCCGCTGATCGGCCAGTGGATTCGGCGGCACCGGCTGGTCACGTACAGCCCGCTGACCGGAGCGTGGTTCTCGGCCCGGTTCCGGCTTGGCCGCAGCACGCCGCCGGTGATCGAGGTCGAGCACCGCAACGCGCCGGGCTTCGCCTCGGCCAGCCCCGCGGAGCTTGTCGAGGCGTGCTACTGGGAGCTGCGGCTGCTGCCCAGGTCGGCCCAGGCCAGCCCGGCGTGGCTGGTGGATCAGGCGATGGCGCACCACATCACGCTGGATGCGGGTGCCCCGTTGAATCGTCCGCCGCTGAAAGGCGGGGTGTTCGACGTGGACAACCTCGCCTACCGACCGGTGCTCACGCCCTGGGAGCAGGGCCGGATCGCCGCATACCTGGAACAGGCGCCGATCGTGTTGGCCGGGCGCGGGATGACCGACAACTGGCTGGAACCCGACAAGGGCGAGAACGTGCCGGTGGCCTTCCACACCGACGGCGAATGGGTGTGGTCAGCGGCAGAGCTGCACTACCTGCGACACAACGCGCTCGCACCGTCGCCGGGGCTGGTCGACCACATCAGGGCCCGCGGGTACCGCCTGCCTGCGACGGTGGCCGAACCGAGGATGACCGCCGCCAAGGCCGTGGTGATGAGCACGCCGGTGGGCAACGTCGAGCCGCAGGATGAGCTTTCCAAGGCCGAGTGGCGGGTGCGGTGGTTCGCTTCGGACTACACGATCAGCCGCCGCCATCTGGCCTTTTGGGAGCAAGCGGACAACGCGTGGTGCCTGCTCGCGGAGCCCACCGGGTATCGGGTGTTCTGGTCCGATGGCGAGAGGTCCGGAAAGTCGGTCACCTTCGATGAGGTCGACGCCGCGTCGGCCTACCTCATCGGGCGGCTCTACCTCGACTGGCGGAAACTGCAGCGGCAGCCGGATGAGGAACTCGCCGACTACGAGTGGCCGTGCCAGCCGCTGCCGGAAGATCCACCGTTGTCGCTCTACACGGACAAGCTGAGCTGTGTGATCAGTGTCGGCACCGAACTCGACCACTACGGTCCCCGCGACACGGCCTCGGTCTATCTGGCAGACACCCCCTTCGAGCAGCGGGCGCTGCCGGACGACTGGGACCGGTCGGAAACCCACCGCTACCGCGTCGAACGCGAGGTCCGCGCGGTTACCGGAACCGCGAGTCCTTATCAGGGTCGGACGGGCGGGGGGACGGCATATGTGCTGTCTGCCCCCATCCCGCGGTTGGTGGAGGGTGGCTGGTTGGTTGAGGTGGTTGAGTAGAACCGTCCGGTGTGTCGGCGGTTTCATTGACGTGGGCGGGCCGAGAGAGTTGGCTGCGACGTCAAAGGAAATCGGGACGGGGCAAACAGAACAACCATGGATCGGGAACGCATCGAGCGGGTTCTGCTCGGTATGGCGGCAGGGAACGCGCTGGGCAACGGCGGACGTACGGCGACGACGGTCGAGGTGCGGCAGGCGCTGACGGCCGCGGAGGTGCTGGCTCGCGGGGGGAGAGCGGCGGCCGCGGAGCTGGGGCGGCGGCCGGGGTTCTCCTCCGGGGCCAGTCGGTCGGGCAGCAGCCTGGTGGCCGCGGTGCCGGTGGCGCTGTGGGTCGAGGAGCCTGCCGAGGTGTTCCTGGTCGCCTCCGAGGTGGTCGCGGCCACCGACCGGCATCCGACGGCGGCGCTGGCGGGTGGGGCGTTCGCGGTGATCCTGCATCGGCTGCTGGCGGGGGACGAGCCGTTGCGGGCGGTCGCCGAGGCGGATGCGCAGGTGCGGGGTCGGGACGGGTATCACGATGTGGTGCGGGCGCTGCGGCGGGCGCGGTATATCGCCGAGGACGCTCGCGGCGGATTGGAGTCCGCTCACCTGGTCACGCTGGGCAGCGGGCGGGTGGCCGAGGAGGCGTTGGCCGTCACGGTCTGCGCCGTGCTCGCCGGGCCCGCCGATGTGGAGCGGTTGCTGGCGCTCGTCGGGGCACTGCCGCGCAACGCGGCGGTCACCGCGGCGCTGACCGGCGCGCTGTGCGCGGCGCGACCAGGGCAGGTTGTGCCGGGGTGGGCGGAGGACCTCGACGTTCGCGCCGAGATCCGCGAACTGGCTGGACCGGCGGAGCCCGACCCGATCAACGAGCCGGTGGCCGCTGATGGCGTGTCCACACCGGCCGTGTCGTGGGCGTTCGACGAAAACAGCTGGTCGACCGGTCCTGCGGAAACGGAGCAACCAGCACCTTCGGAGCCCGGGCAGCACACTCTCAGCGGAGATCTCCCCGAACCTGAAGCACCCGCCGAACCGGCATCTGAGCCCGGTCAGCACACCCGCGGCGGTTACTTTCACGAACCTGAGGCACCCGCCCAACCGGCAGAACCGGCAACGCCTGCCGAACCCGAGCGGCAGGCTCGCGGGTACCTCGCCGAATCCGAGGCAGTGGCACGACCGGTGGAATCGGCGCCGCCTCCTGATTGTGAGCGGCACGCTCCCGTACCCG
The DNA here is from genome assembly GCF_056323685.1 of Actinorectispora metalli. Classification (NCBI taxonomy): domain Bacteria; kingdom Bacillati; phylum Actinomycetota; class Actinomycetes; order Pseudonocardiales; family Pseudonocardiaceae; genus Actinorectispora; species Actinorectispora metalli. The sequence continues at coordinate 2,768,911 of NZ_JBREYE010000001.1, read as the reverse complement.
AGCCCGAAGCACCGGCCCAGCCGACAGAACCGGCACCGGCCCCCGAGTCTGAGCAGCGCACCCCCCTGCCCGAGCCCGAAGTACCCGCCCAGTCGACAGGACCGGCGACGCCTTCCGAGCCAGGGCAGCACGCTCCTGGCGGTTACCCTCCCGAACCCGAGGCGCCCGACGGACCGACGGACCCTCCCGCGCCCAGGCGGCCGGGCGACGCCGACTTCTCGGTCAACCAGCCGGCGGCGCCCGAGCCGCGGCGGCCGGGCGACGACCAGACCGAGGAGCCTGTCCAGGCGCCCGGACCGCAGGGTCCGCCGGAACCCAGGCAGCCCGCGGACGACGAGCACCACGCCGAACCCGACAACTCGGCGGCGCCCGCGGAGACCGAGGCGCCGGAAGGCGACGACGAGGTGCCGCGGCCGCCGATCACCGAGCAGCTGCGGGCGGCGGCCAGGCAGCAGCCGGGGGCGTGGGTGTACGTGGTGGATCCGCTGTTCGGATCGACGGAGAAGGCGCCGCCGCATGCCATCGCGGGCGCCTACCTGGTCGACGAGGCAGGCGAGATCACCGACGAATACCGGGCGAACGAGAACTACCGGCCCTCGCCGATGGGGCGGGGATGGCCGCGGCCGGACACGTTCCTCGGGCAGGTGCTGCATCTGTACGCGACCGGGTACGCCTCGGCGGAGACCGCCTTCGCCGCGATCCTGCACGAGCAGTTCATCCTGCTCGGCAGGCCGGGCGATGAGCTCTCGCTCGTCGTGCGGGAGGGCGAGGAGGGTCGGGCCCGGCTGGATGCCTTCCCCTCGGAGGATGAGACCCCGGATGGGTTCGTCCACCTCCGGTGGACCGGCAGCCAGCTGGTCGACATCCTGGCGACGATGGGCCCGGCCGAGCTGTACTTCCACCTGCCGCCCGAGATCGGGGTGCCGGTGAAGGCCGATGAGCTCGTCGCGGCGGCCAGGAACGGGGCCGCGGAGGCCGGGGCCGCGCTGCGCAAGGCCTTCGGGGCGCCGCGGCCCAGGGCCACGCCGTCCAAACAGGACCGTTTCCTTGGCAGCATGCTGGCGGGCGCGTGCGGGGACGCGTTGGGGTTCGCGATCGAGTTCAGCGGCATCGAGGACATCCGGCGGCGCTTCGGCGCGGACGGGCTCACCGACTATCACCGCGCGGACAGCGGGCTTGGGGAGATCTCCGACGACACGCAGATGATGCTGTTCACGCTGGAAGGCCTGATCCGCGGGCACATCGCCAAGCGGCGGCACGGGGTGGCCGATCCGCTGAACGCTGTGCAGCACGCCTACCAGCGCTGGCTGCACACCCAGGGCCCCGAGTGGCAGCACATCGCGGGGGTGTTCGGCACCGACCGCCCGCAGCCTGACGGGTGGCTGATCGGCAACCGGGGGCTGTTCGCGACCAGGGCGCCAGGGCAGACCTGCATGTCGGCGCTGACCACCTTCGGGAAGACCGGCAACCAGGGCACGTTGACCAACGCGCTCAACGACTCCAAGGGCTGCGGCGCGGTCATGCGGGCGGCTCCGGTCGCGCTGTGGTCCGATGACGTGAACGAGGTGTTCGAGCTGGCCGCGCGCACCGGGGCGCTGACCCACAGCCACCCCAGCGGCTACCTTTCCGCCGGTGCGCTGGCCGTGATCGTGCACCGGCTGCTCGACGGTGTCGAGCTGCCCAGCGCGGTGGACACCGCCCGCGAGTTGCTGGTGCGCAGGCCAGGGCACGAGGAGCAGATCTCGCGGCTGAACGCGGCGATGGCGTTGGCGGAGCGGGGGGTGCCCGAACCGGAGGAGATCGCCGCCGAGCTTGGCGGCGGCTGGGTCGGCGAGGAGGCGCTGGCGATCGGGCTGTGCGCCACGCTCTGCACGGACAACCTGCGCGACGCGTTGATCGTCGCGGCGAACCACTCGGGGGACAGCGACTCCACCGCGATCGTGGCGGGCAACCTGACCGGCGCGATGTACGGCACCGCCGCGATCCCGCAGGAGTGGCTGCGGGATCTGGAGCTGCGCGAGGTCGTCCAGACGCTGGCCACCGACGCCCTGCGCGAGTTCGGCGAACAGCCGCCCGAGGACGAGGAGTGGTACGCCCGCTACCCGGCGAGCTGAGGCCCGATCGGTTGACCCACGCGAAGAACGTTCTCGACAGGTGAGACGATCGCCGTCAGCCTGTTGGTGACGCCGTCGATCGGTTGCTCGGAGGGCGTCCGCTTCCGGGTGCGGGACGAGAAACTGATCAGCGAGTTTTCTCGAATCGGACCGATGTCGACACCTCGCTTTCCTGATTAGGACGTCAATTCCATTTTGTTGAGCTGGAAAACAGATGTCCTTCGATTACCGGGTTTCCAATACCCCGGGCGCCGCATAGTGTTCGAGCTACCTAGGTGCAGACGTGATCTGTAGGGCCCTGACAACTCCCTGCCCTGAAAAGATGCCTTAGAGAGAGCAACCGATGAGCGACCAACTTCCCGAACACCAAGACAACACCAGCTCCCGCCGCGATGTGTTGAAGGCAGGCGCTGTCGCCGCGGTGGCGGTGACGGCGGGCGGCGTGGCCGCGGGCACCACCTTCACCGCGCCGCAGGCGGGCGCCCTCGAGCTGACCCCGGAGTGCAAGGAACGCGACTACACGCCGCCGGTCATGGAGGGCCCGTACTTCAAGCCCAACACACCTGAGCGAAACGACCTGGTCACCGACGGGGTCACCGGTGTGCTGCTGAACCTCTCCGGCGTGGTCTACAGCGAACTGTGCAAGCCGATCGAGCGGGCGCTGATCGAGTTCTGGCAGGCCGACCGCAACGGCCGCTACGACAACACCGGCTACCGGCTGCGCGGCCACCTCTTCACCGGAGCCCAGGGCACCTTCCGGGTGCGGACCATCATCCCGCGCTACTACAACGATGTCGGCGGATTCCGCACGCCGCACATTCACGTGAAAGTCCAGCGCCCCAATGGTCCGGTGCTGACCAGTCAGTTGTTCTTCCCGGACGACACCCAGGCCTATGGCCAGCCATTCGCCGAATACAACCGGCGTGACCAGCTGATCAACCGCAAATGCACGATCAAGCTGGGTCCGCTCACCAACAACACCTACGAAGGCACCTTCGACTTCGTGATCCGCTGACCTCCGCAGGAAAATGGGGCGGAAAGGGTGCCGTCGCGCCCTTTCCGCCCTGGTTATGCCGATTCCCCCGGCTCACCCCGTTGGACTACAACCCCGGCGGCTGATCGAGCGTCTTCACTGGTGTCCCGGTTGTCCGCCCGGGTCCGCCGCACTGTTGGGGGAACACCATGCGCAAACCGATCTCTCGTACCTTCATCGCGGCGCTGGCCGTTGCCGTGGCCGCATCCGGCATCGCGGGCTCCGCCGTGGCCGACCAGTCCACCGCCACCACCAGGCAGGTCGAGCAGCAGGAGATCGCCACCACCACGCTGGGCAAGGACCTGCGGGTCGCCGTGCACGTCACCCGCGGCACCAAGGACAGCCTGGCGGCAACCACCCACCTCGTGCTGTCCCGTCAGGCGAGCGGCCGCTGGAAGGAGCAGGACCGCATCCAGGTCGGCGCCGCCGAGGGCTGGTTCTGGTTCCCACTGACCGGCGGCAAGTCCGTCTGCCAGTTCAGCGCCGCGAGCACCACCGAGCGCTTCACGGTGGACCTGCTCCTCACCCCGTCCATCGGCTGCTCCGGCCCGACGAACTACGTGGTCCGCGACGGCAAGCTCGTCCAAGACTGACCGAGCCGAATGAAAGGCCCGGGCCCCGGAGCCCGGGCCTTCCTCCCCTTATCACCAGGTGCGAAACGCCAGGGTGCCAGTGACACCAAGAGCGCACACAGCCAGCAGCAGCGAGAGCATCGCGTACTTGCTCCAGCAGTACTTGATCCTGGCCACCAACGCATTGGCCCAGATCTGGGCGACGAGTTCGCGGCGCATCCGGTCCTGATCAGCCACGATTACGCCGAAGCTGGTCACGTAGGCGTCCTTGTCCCGGCCGAACTCGCGGAAGATCCGCTCGAAATGCAGCAGGCTGGGCCTCCCGCCGCCGACGCTCAGCCGGGGCCACAGCGCTGCCGTCGCGCAGACGATCGTCAGAATCGTGAACAATCCGCAGAAGATGGTCGCCCAGCGCATCGCCGCGGGCAGGTACGCCTGGTCTTTGACCAAGTTGTAGAGCATCCCGCCCATCACGCCGCCCGAGGCCAGCGCGATGCCCGCTTTGTTCTCCGCGTGCCGCACGAAACCGACCACCATGCTAAGGGTGTCCCAGGCGTCCTGATTAGGCTGAGACGGCAGAACGGCCTCGTTCATGGTCGACCCTCCTGGCTCTCCAGCACGGCGGCAAGTTCGTCGATCTGCCGGTCCTGCTCCATCTTCTGCTTTGCCCGCTCCGACCGCTCCTTATGGTCCTGCTCCCCGGTCTTGTTGCGTAGCTTCTGCTCCACGCGCTGCATAAGAATGTCCAGGTCGACGCTGTCCCGCCGCTCGTGCAGCGCGGAGTGCTTGTCATGCAGTCTGCTCGCCGACGCCAACTGCCGGGAGACCATCACGTCGTAGGTCGTGGTGCCGCTCATCATCTTGCTCAACAGTGGAAGCGTGTCGATCGCGATGAGCAACAGTCGTAATACCCAACTCGTCACCGTCACCGCGGCGCTGTCATCGGACAGCCGCTCCAACGCGTCCACCTCGTCAAGGATGCCCCGGCCCGCCATGTTCCTCCGCATCTCGTCAACCTTGCCCGCGATCGCCTCGGTGATCTCCGTTCCACCCTGCTGCCTGGCCTGCGCGAGCCTCTGGTTGAGCTCGACGAGCTTCTGGTCCAAGGCCAGCAGCTCGGCCTGCCGGGCGTCGATCCGGCTGTCGGCGCGGAACTGGTCCGCCTGCTGCCGGTTGCGCCTGCACTCGTTGCCGTCGCCCCGCTGACCGGTCAGTCCGGGCCCCGGCCTACCCGCGCACTCATCCTGCGCAAGCTTCTCCAGTACCTGAAGCTGCCCGTTCAGGCTGGTCAGCGTCGTCTTGGACTCCTCGCGCAGCGCAGTCGCCTCGGATACCTGCTTCTGTAGAACCTGCGGGCCGTCGGCGAGGTTGAGCCGGAAACTCGCGCAGTCCGGACCGGCGACGAGCTCACCGGACACCGGATTGCACGCCTTCAGCCGCCCTTCGTAGGCCTCCACCTGCTCCTTGCGAAATTCGCTGATCTCGTTGCGGATCGACGGACTGAACACCCACAGCACCAAAGGTTCGGCGATGGCGGCGCCCAACAGGACAGAGATCACCAGACGGGGCAGGAACATGCCCAGCTTCGACCTGGTGAGCACACCGTGGGTGCTGGCGATCAGCCACCCGTCGAAGGTCATGATCACATAGCCCCACAGGACGCCGAAGGGGACCAACAGCCACCACGCGTTGTCCACCACGCCCGCCAGTGCGACCACCATCGACAGGCCCGCCATCAGCCCGGTGTTCACGATAATCGCGCCCAGCCGGGTATAGCGTGGCCGCTCCTCCGGCGCCCAGTCGAGGATGTCCTCCTTGATGCCCGCGACGGACCGCAGCCTGCGCGCGATGCCGAGGTCCGGCGTCACCGGCCGGTACAGGCCGACTGGCGCGTCGTTGGGTAGCGAGGACCGGACAGCCCTGCCATCGTCGGCCTCTGTCCGTGGCGGCGCCGCACCGACCTCAGTCGGCATCTTCTTCCCTCACCCTCACGTCGTCGTCAACATCATCGGCGCGACATGTGCGTGTTGCGGCAGGTGGCCGGTCGCCCGACCTCGGCAAGGCCGCCGGATCCTGCCCGCCGAGTGCCTGCGCGCCGGTGTCGAACATGGCGCTGACCACCTTGTCCAGCTGGAGGTTGAGCATGTTGAGGTGGCCGTGGTCGGCCAGCTCCTTGATCAGATCGAGCTTCGCTTGAAGCTCCTTCTGCCGCTCCTCGCGGTCGAGCAGGCGGTCCGCCCGCTCCCACTCCGTAGTGCGCCAGCGGTTCTGCTGGTCCTGGTCCCGGTTGTGCTGCTCCTGCTGCCAGCGCATCCGCTTGTCGTCGCGCTCCCAGGCCCGGCGCTCCTTGGCTTCCTCCCGCGAGGCCTCGAGCGCGTCCTGGTGCTGCCGCTGCAACTCGGCGGCGAGATCCTTCGCGGTGATGTCGCCAGTGGCATGCGCGTAGGTCAGCACGCTCTTGGGGTCGTCGGTGAGCGCGGCGACTGTCTTCTCGTGCTGGAACCGCTGGTACTCGCGCTGCTCGGCGTCCAGGTCGAGTCGGTGGCGCAACGCGCCGGACTCCACCAACCGCTCGTACTGGGTCTGGTCCATCCGCAGCGACTGAGTACCACGCTGCCGCTCCGCATCGATCGCCAGCTGCTGCGACTGGTCCCGCCGCGACTTCTCGAACTTGGCGAGTTCCTCCGGGGTGAGCACCTCGACGCTCGCGAACTCCGCCGTCATCCCGATGAAGACCGGGGGCACCACCGTCACGAATGCCTTGACCTGACTGTTCAGCTTGCGGCGGGCCTCGTTGATCGCCGACAGCGGGTAGTCCAAGCCCAGTTCGAACAGCCGGTGATGCCCCCGCAGGTAGGCCCGCAGCGTCGACTCGGCGTGCGGCAGACCCTCCCGCACCACCGCGACCGGGTCGGTCACGGTACAGGTGAAAGTCACCTGCAAGGTGAACGTGCTCGCGTCTCGAGAGGGAATGTTCAACCGCACCGTCACTTCGGCATCGGTGGTGACATCCACCAAGCTGACGTGACTGGCATCGACGACGTCGGCGGCATCCAACGCGAGCGCGGAGTTGTCCAGCACATATTCCCCGTGCACCAGGTACACGAGCCGGTGGTGGGCTCTGGCCTCGGGGACCTCGCTGACCTCGCGCTTGCGCCGCCGCAGCAAGCCCTGCGGCTTGACGGGCCGCAACGACCTTTCGTCAACAATCGGATACGCCTGGCTCACTGTATTTCCTCAACCATTTCCTGAGCAACGGACCTGTATCGGGCAAGAGCGGTGATGATCGCGACGATGAGCGAGTTGTTGACCCGGTCGCCGTGAGTGGCGATGGTGCGCAGTTCCAGCTGGAGCTGGTCCCGCTCGTTCGGTGGCAGCTCGGCGGCCAAGGCCTCCCCGAGCCTGCGCGCGAGCTCGATGGGCTGCTCGCCGTATTTTTTCAACTCCGCCAACGCGTCCCGCAGCGAGCGGAGCCCTTGCAACCGCGTCGGGCGGTTGCACAACACCGCCGCCCAGAGGCGCGCGACCCGCCTGAGCTTGCCGGGGTACGTGTCCAGGTAAAGCAGGAACGATCGGCGACCGGTCTCCGGGTCACGAGCGGACAACACCGCGAGCGAGGTCTCGATCGCCAGTCCCAGCAGCCTTCGGTTGCCGCCGGGACGGCTGAACCGTGTCACCTTGCGGGCCAACGCGCTCAGCACGATGCCCGCGTCCGGGGTATCCCTGACCAGCGTGACGAACAGCTCCGCCAACACCAGTACGACCTCACCGCTGTCGTCGCCGCGGCTGATTCGGACGCAGAGCTCCCACAGCCGATTGGTGGCTTCGTGGGGATAGCGGGCGGCCAGGTCGCCGATGAACGCCACCGCCCCTGTCCACTGGCGCGCGTGATCGGAGGAGGTGATCCACGCGGTCGCGATCTCTTGGGCGAGAGGCGCCAATGGCGACAACGACATCCGCCACAGCACGAACACGGCCATCTCCTGGCCAGCCCACCCCTGCGAGCCCGCCGACCAGGATTCGAGAATGTGGTGCACCTCGTCGAAGGCAACCTCGGCGAGCGCGGCCAAGCCGCCGTCGATGCGTCCGCCGCCGGTCAGCACCATATCGTCCAGCCACTCCCGGACCGCGTCCCAGAACGCGACCTCCATGCGGCTCCACAGCTCGCCGAGGACATGGCGGTCCTCGACATCCCGGAAGGACAACGCCGTGCGGGTGACCGGTCCGGAGGTGACTGGTTCGCGTGTGATCAGGCTGTTCTCGCCGGTGTAGGCCCGTCGGCGCTGGGGCAGGCTTTGCTCCGCCTCCGCCGAGGCCTCCACCGCGGGCGCGGGCATCTGCTCGTCGAGCCGAATGGCGAGCGCCTCGAGCATCGACTCGTAGGTGCGTTCATCGGCCCCCAGCGCGAATGCCAGGGTGGTCATTTCCAAGATCTGGCGCCTGCTCGGGTCTCGCTCAAACCATTCGGCGACAACCCGCTGCTTGGCGGCGTCAAGGTGGCGCAACGCGTCCTCGACCGATCTGCCGCGATTGAGGCTGTCCGCGACCTCCACCACGTCGGAGGTGTACCGGGCTTCCGCGAGGCCCTCGGCGAGCACGTCCCACAACCGCGCCTCGGGCTGCTCGCGCAACCTCTTGCTCAGCAGCCGCAGCGGATCGGGCAGGCTCCAGTCGACACGCGGCACTGTGTCGACCGTCGTGCACTGCGCGAGCGTCGTAGTGATCACCAGGTAGGCGTCCGCCTTGACCAATCGCGTGCAGACCGACCGCCAGTTGATCTCAGCGTCCACGCCAGTGTGCGCGACGCGATGGTCCTCGATGATGTAGCCGCTCTCGGTGTCGTAGTCGCGTCCGGCTAGTTCGGCGAGGCTGAGCTGAGAAGACAGGCACACCACCCGATCGGACACTTCGTACAGCATGCGCAGCGCTGCCGTACGCTTGCCGAGTCCACGCCGCCCGGCAAGCACCACAACGCGATGCTCGGCGAGCGCGTCGAGAGCCGCGGGATACTCGGCCGCTTCCACGTGGCAACGCACCACCTTGGCCAGTTCCGCCTCGGCCACCGGCCCGGTCGCGCGCGACGGTGTGCCTCCCGAGCCATCTGCCGCCCCGAACACTGCGTGCTCGATGGTGAAAGAGCCGCCGTGAAACGAATTGCGGACGTTGTTCAGAGTGCCCTGCTCGAACTTCGATTTGGCCTGCCGTCGACCCGCCTGCTGCTCGACGGGCGGGTCGACGGCAGACCGGGCCTCAGCGTCGCTCTCGACCCGTGCCTCCTCCGCGGCGTTCATCATGCGTACCTGTTCTGCACGCCGAAAACCACGTTTTCACCGGTCACCGATCCGATGGTCGGGCTGATGGCCGCGCCGGGCTGTGCGGGAGATGCCGATGCGGTCGGTTCGGGAAGGGTGAACGCTCGGACGTCGTGGCCGGGGGTATGCAGCCAGGCCTTGGTAAAGAAGGTCTTGACATTGACCTCCACCTCCCGGAAATCGACAGGCGAGAGCGAGGTATGCCGCTGCCAAACAACCTCGGCGAACAGCGAATCGGACAGCACAACGACGAGTTGCACGGTCTCGGACGCGGCCAAGGCGGCCCGTGCCGCGTCGCTATTCACCAGCCTGCTCACCGCGACCACCCCTCGGCCGGAGAAGCCGATCGCGCCGGTCTTCACCAGGCCTTGGTGAATCGCCAACCGCAAGCGCAGCCAGGCGGCCTCGCGGCGGTCGTGGTTGTAGTCCCGCAGCGCTTTGGCCAGCTCACGGGTGAAGCCGTCGATCACCTGCGGCTCTGGGGCGTCGGTGGGAAGCACGGCCAGCAGGCCGTCACCTGCTTCTTGGACGTCCCACCTCGATCGGTCGAGACCAGCGCGGGACGCCGCTACCGCGGTGACAGCAGCGATCGCGCGCTGCATCTCCTCCTGCTGTACTTCGTCTCGCGTGCTGTAGCCCTGGGCGTCCAGGGCAACCACGATCCGGCGACTGACCCTGTCGGTTGCGGTCACGTGATCTGCCTTCGGAGTATCGGAACCATGCGACGCCGAGTCTGTCGGCGGGTGCATGATCAGACCCCGTAAAAATCCGGCCTTGTGATCAATCCACGTCGGCGAAAACGCGCAGCGCCCGCAGGTCCGTGATGACCACCCCGCGGTAGAACGACCTGACCAGTCCGCCCTCCCGCAACTGCCGGATCGCAACCGCGACCGCGTCCTGCTTCGCTCCGATCAACTTGCCCAGCTCGATCTGCGAGAGCTGCACACCGAGCTCGATGCCGTTGCCGTTGCGCCTGCCATGCCGCTCGGCGAGCTCCAGCATCACCCTGGCCAACCGCACCGGTACGTCGTAGCCGATGAAGTCCAGCCTGCGACGGTTGGCCCAGTCCAGCCGATCCGCCAACAACCTGCACAGCGCCTCCCACACCCTCGGCCTGCCGCCGAGGAAACCGAGGAATGCCTCGCGAGGGATCTTGTGCACCACGGTGGGTGTACAGGTGGTGACGGTAGCGCTGCGCCTGCCGTTTCGGAACGCCGCGAGCTCGCCGACGATGTCTCCTGCGAGGCGGATACCGAGCAGACTCTCACAGCCGTTGCGCGACGTGGCGACGACCTTCACGCAGGCGACCGCGTCGGGTTTTGCCGCTCGCAGCAGGAAAACGTGGGTGCCCTCATCGCCTTGACAGGTCAGTTGCTCGCCCTCTGTGAGCATGCGCGGGGGCGACAATGCCAGTAGTTCGGCGCCGTGCTCCGGAGTGAGCCGGGCCATGAAGGTGCGCGGCGGCCAGTGGGTTCCGTTGAGCTGCGGGTCGATCGACATGGGCTCCCCTCCCAGGTAACGACCGAGGTTGTCACGAGGGTGACCAGAGCGCGCGCCGGTCACATTATGTGACAGCAGTCACCCTACCGCCGGAAGCGAGCCGGTGCGCGGAAATGACCCAACCAGCGCAGCCGTCCAGCGCAACGGAGACACCGTGCACTGCCCGGCATGCCTGGCCGAAGCCGCGACAGTATCGGGCACAGCGAAGGGCCCGGCCCACCGAAGTGGACCGGGCCCTGTCGCGTTCAACTTCAGCGGAAGTCGCGGCCGAAGTCGTAGTCGTCCAGCGGAACGGCGGCACCGGTGCCGGTACCGAACACATCCGGGGTGTAGTAGCCGTCGTCGTAGGACGGGATCGCGTAGGCCGCGGCCCGTGCCTCCTCGGTCGGCTGCACCTGAATGTTGCGGTAGCGGTTGATGCCCGTGCCTGCCGGGATCAGCTTGCCGATGATCACGTTCTCCTTCAGGCCGACCAGCTTGTCGCTCTTGCCGTTGATGGCGGCGTCGGTGAGGACACGCGTGGTCTCCTGGAAGGAGGCGGCGGACAGCCACGACTCGGTGGCCAGCGATGCCTTGGTGATACCCATCAGCACCGGACGGCCCGCGGCGGGCTCGCCGCCCTCGGCCACCATCCGCCGGTTCTCGGTCTCGAACTCGCTGCGGTCGGGCAGCGAGCCGGGCAGGAACTCGGTGGTGCCCGAGTCGATGATGGTCACCCGGCGCAGCATCTGCCGGACGATCACCTCGATGTGCTTGTCGTGGATCGACACGCTCTGCGTGCGGTACACCCGCTGGACCTCGCGGACCAGGTGGAGCTGCACCTCACGCGGACCCATGACCCGCAGCACCTCGTGCGGGTCGGCAGCGCCTTCCAGCAGCTGCTGACCCACCTTGACGCGGTCACCGTCCTGCAGCGGCCGCTCGTTGCCATCCACGATGGTCGTGGCCAGCCACTGCCGCTTGGACAGCTTGTCGTAGACGACCTCTTCGCTACCGTCGTCCGGCACGATGGTGATCGTGCGGAACCGGTCGCCCTCCTCGAGGCGGATCCGGCCATCGACGTCGGCGATCGGCGCCTTGCCCTTGGGCACGCGGGCCTCGAACAGCTCCTGCACACGCGGCAGACCAGTGGTGATGTCGTCCCCGGCCACACCACCGGTGTGGAAGGTACGCATCGTCAGCTGGGTGCCGGGCTCACCGATGGACTGCGCGGCCACGATGCCGACGGCCTCGCCGACGTCCACCAGCTTGCCGGTGGCCATCGAGCGGCCGTAACAGGTCGCACAGACACCCACGGCGGCCTCGCAGGTCAGCACGCTGCGGACCTTCACCCGGCGGATGCCCGCGGCCAGCATGGCGTCCAGAGCCGGGTCGCCGATGTCGGAGCCACGGGTGACGAGGACGTTGCCCTCGCCATCGGTGACCTCATCCGCGGCGGTCCTGGAGTAGACGCTGGTCTCGATGTGCTGGTGCCGGACGAACCTGCCGTCGGGGGTCTCCTCGACGACCGGCATCTGGATGCCGCGGTCGGTGCCGCAGTCGGTCTCCCGGACGATCACGTCCTGCGAGACGTCCACCAGACGACGGGTCAGGTAACCCGAGTCGGCGGTACGCAGCGCGGTGTCGGCCAGACCCTTTCGGGCACCGTGCGTGGAGATGAAGTACTCCAGCACCGACAGGCCCTCACGGAAGTTGGACTTGATCGGCCGCGGGATGTACTCACCCTTCGGGTTCGACACCAGACCACGCATACCGGCCAGCTGGCGGACCTGGGTCATGTTTCCGGCCGCCCCGGACTGCACGATCGTGGGGATCGGGTTGTCGTCGGGGAAGTTCTTCTCCATGGCCTTGGCGACCTCGTCGGTCGCCCGGCCCCAGATCTTGACCAGTTCCTCGTTGCGCTCCCGGTAGGAGAGCAGACCGCGCTGGTAGCGCTTCTCCACCTGGTCGGCCAGCTTCTCGAACTCCTCGAGAATCTCCTTCTTGGCCTCCGGCACGACCACGTCGGAGATGGAGATCGTGACGCCGGAACGGGTCGCCCAGTAGAAACCGGCGTCCTTGAACTTGTCCAGCGTCTGCGCCACCGCGACCATCGGGTACCGCTCGGCCAGATCGTTGACGATCACGGCCTGGCGCTTCTTGGGCAGCAGCTCGTTGACGAACGGGTAGTCCGCCGGGAGCAGGTCGTTGAACAGCACCCGGCCCAAGGTGGTCTCGGCCAGCCATGCCTGACCGGGCTCCCAGCCCTCCGGTTCCTCGCCCCGCGGCGGGACGCGGTCGTGCACCCGGATCTTGACCTTGGCCTGAAGGTCCAGCGCCTTGCGGTCGTAGGCCATGATCGCCTCGGCGGGCGAGGAGAACGCGTGGCCCTCGCCGACACCGCCCTCGCGCAGCTTGGTCAGGTGGAACAGACCGGTGACCATGTCCAGACGCGGCATCGCCAGCGGCCGCCCGGAGGCGGGCGAGAGGATGTTGTTGCTGGACAGCATCAGGATGCGGGCCTCGGCCTGCGCCTCGGCCGACAGCGGCAGGTGCACCGCCATCTGGTCACCGTCGAAGTCGGCGTTGAACGCCTCGCAGACCAGCGGGTGCAGCTGGATGGCCTTGCCTTCGACCAGCTGCGGCTCGAAGGCCTGGATACCGAGGCGGTGCAGCGTCGGCGCACGGTTGAGCAGCACGGGGTGCTCGGTGATGACCTCTTCCAGCACGTCCCACACCTGGCCGCGCTGACGCTCGACCATCCGCTTGGCGGACTTGATGTTCTGGGCGTGGTTGAGGTCGACCAGCCGCTTCATCACGAACGGCTTGAACAGCTCCAGGGCCATCTGCTTGGGCAGACCGCACTGGTGCAGCTTGAGCTGCGGGCCGACCACGATGACCGAACGACCCGAGTAGTCGACGCGCTTGCCGAGCAGGTTCTGACGGAACCGGCCCTGCTTGCCCTTGAGCAGGTCGGACAGCGACTTCAGCGGACGGTTGCCCGGCCCGGTGACCGGACGGCCGCGGCGGCCGTTGTCGAACAACGCGTCGACGGCCTCCTGCAGCATCCGCTTCTCGTTGTTCACGATGATCTCGGGCGCGCCGAGGTCGATCAGCCGCTTCAACCGGTTGTTCCGGTTGATGACCCGACGGTACAGGTCGTTCAGGTCGGAGGTGGCGAAGCGGCCACCATCGAGCTGCACCATCGGACGCAGGTCCGGCGGGATCACCGGAATGCAGTCCAGCACCATGCCCTGCGGGTTGTTGCGGGTGGCCTGGAACGCCGCGACGACCTTGAGCCGCTTGAGGGCGCGGAGCTTCTTCTGCCCCTTGCCGCTGCGGATGGTCTCGCGCAGGTTGTCGGCCTCGGCGTCGATGTCGAAGGTCCTCAGCAGCTGCTGAATCGCCTCGGCACCCATGGCACCGGTGAAGTACTCGCCGTAGCGGTCGATGAGCTCGCGGTAGAGCAGCTCGTCCGCGATCAGCTGCTTGACGTCCAGCTTGGTGAAGGTGTCCCAGATCTCGTCGATCCGGTCCAGCTCGCGCTGCGCCCGGTCACGGAGCTGGCGCATCTCACGCTCGCCGCCCTCCTTGACCTTGCGACGCACATCGCTCTTGGCGCCCTCGGCCTCCAGCTCGGCGAGGTCGGCCTCCAGCTTCTGCGCGCGGGCCTCGATGTCGGCGTCACGCTTGTCGGCGACGCGCTTGCGCTCGACACCGATCTCGTTCTCGAGCGTCGGCAGATCGTTGTGTCGCAGTTCGGTGTTCACCGAGGTGATCACGTATGCTGCGAAGTAGATGATCTTTTCCAGGTCCTTGGGGGCCAGGTCGAGCAGGTAGCCCAATCGGCTCGGCACACCCTTGAAGTACCAGATGTGGGTGACCGCGGCGGCCAGCTCGATGTGGCCCATCCGCTCACGCCGGACCTTGGCGCGAGTGACCTCGACGCCGCAGCGCTCACAGATGATGCCCTTGAACCGGACTCGCTTGTACTTGCCGCAGTAGCACTCCCAGTCCCGGGTAGGACCGAAGATCTTCTCGCAGAAGAGCCCGTCCTTCTCCGGCTTCAGGGTGCGGTAGTTGATCGTTTCGGGCTTCTTGACCTCGCCGTATGACCACTGGCGGATGTCGTCGGCCGTGGCCAGGCCGATGCGGAGCTCATCGAAGAAGTTGACGTCCAGCACGTCTGATCTTCTCCCCTTCGTTGGTGCAGGCGGGTGGTCGCGTACCCGGTGCCTGCGAGCGAGCGGGAGGTTCGCTCGCAGGCACCGGAGGCGAGAGTCAGTTCACGACGTCGTCGACCGTGACCGAGTCGGCGCCGGGGCGGCTCGACAGGTTGATGCCAAGGTTGGCGGCGGCCCGCTCCAGGTCCTCGTCGTCGCCGTCGCGCATCTCGATGGCGGCACCGTCGCTGGAGAGCACCTCGACGTTGAGGCACAGCGACTGGAGCTCCTTGAGAAGCACCTTGAACGACTCCGGGATACCGGGCTCGGGGATGTTTTCGCCCTTGACGATGGCCTCGTAGACCTTCACGCGGCCGAGCACGTCGTCGGACTTGATGGTGAGCAGCTCCTGCAGCGTGTATGCCGCGCCGTAGGCCTGCATCGCCCAGCACTCCATCTCACCGAAGCGCTGACCACCGAACTGGGCCTTACCACCCAGCGGCTGCTGGGTGATCATCGAGTACGGGCCGGTGGAACGGGCGTGGATCTTGTCGTCGACCAGGTGCAGCAGCTTGAGGATGTACATGTAGCCGACCGCGATCGGGTACGGGTACGGCTCACCGCTGCGGCCGTCGAACAACTGGGCCTTGCCGGTCTCACCAACCATGCGCTCGCCGTCCCGGTTGGGGTTGGTCGAGCCGAGGAGACCGATGATCTCCTCCTCCTTGGCGCCGTCGAACACCGGCGTCGCGGTGTTCGTGCCCGGCTCGGCCGTGTACAGCTCCTCGGGGAGCTTGCTGGCCCAGTCCGGTTCGCCCTCGATCGACCAGCCCTGCTTGGCGATCCACCCGAGGTGGGTCTCCAGGATCTGGCCGATGTTCATACGACGCGGCACACCGTGGGTGTTGAGCACGATGTCGACCGGGGTGCCGTCGGGCAGGAACGGCATGTCCTCCGCGGGGAGGATCTTGCCGATGACGCCCTTGTTGCCGTGACGACCCGCCAGCTTGTCGCCGTCCTGGATCTTCCGCTTCTGCGCGACGTAGACGCGGACCAGTTCGTTGACGCCGGGGGGAAGCTCGTCGTCGTCATCCCGGCTGAACACCCGGATGCCGATGACCTTGCCGGTCTCACCGTGCGGCACCTTCAGAGAGGTGTCGCGGACCTCGCGGGCCTTCTCACCGAAGATGGCGCGCAGCAGGCGCTCCTCCGGGGTCAGCTCGGTCTCGCCCTTCGGCGTCACCTTGCCGACCAGGATGTCGCCCGGCTGCACCTCGGCACCGATGCGGATGATGCCCCGCTCGTCCAGGTCGGCGAGCACGTCCTCGGAGACGTTCGGGATGTCCCTGGTGATCTCCTCGGCGCCCAGCTTGGTGTCGCGGGCGTCGATCTCGTGCTCCTCGATGTGGATCGAGGTGAGAACGTCGTCCTGCACCAGGCGCTGGGACAGGATGATGGCGTCCTCGTAGTTGTGACCTTCCCACGGCATGATCGCCACGAGCAGGTTCTTGCCGAGCGCCATCTCGCCGTTCTGGGTGCACGGCCCGTCCGCGATGACCTGGCCTGCCTCGACCCGGTCGCCCTCGGCGACGATGGGCCGCTGGTTGGTGCAGGTGCCCTGGTTGGAGCGGCGGAACTTGTGCATCCGGTAGGTGCGGCGAGTGCCGTCGTCGGCCATCACCGTCACGTAGTCGGCGCAGAGCTCCTCGACGACACCGGCCTTCTCCGCCGTCACGACGTCACCGGCGTCGACCGCGGCACGGAACTCCATGCCGGTGCCCACCAGCGGCGACTCGCTGCGCAGCAGCGGAACCGCCTGACGCTGCATGTTCGCGCCCATCAGGGCGCGGTTGGCGTCGTCGTGCTCGAGGAACGGGATCATCGCGGTGGCGACGGAGACCATCTGACGCGGCGAGACGTCCATGTAGTCGACGTCGGTGTGCCCGACCAGGTCGAGCTCACCGCCCTTCCTGCGGACGAGCACACGCTCTTCGAGGAAGTTGCCGTCGTCGTCGATGGGCGTGTTGGCCTGCGCCTTGACGAACTGGTCCTCTTCGTGGGCGGTCAGGTAGTCGATCTGCTCGGTGACCACGCCGTCCACGACCTTGCGGTACGGGGACTCGATGAAACCGAACGGGTTGACCCTGGCGAAGGAGGACAGCGAGCCGATCAGGCCGATGTTCGGGCCTTCCGGCGTCTCGATCGGACACATCCGGCCGTAGTGCGAGGGGTGCACGTCGCGGACCTCGAAGCCCGCGCGCTCACGGGACAGACCACCGGGGCCCAGTGCGGAGAGGCGACGCTTGTGCGTCAGGCCCGCCAGGGGGTTGGTCTGGTCCATGAACTGCGACAGCTGGGAGGTGCCGAAGAACTCCTTGATCGCCGCGACAACGGGGCGGATGTTGATCAGGGTCTGCGGCGTGATCGCCTCGACGTCCTGGGTGGTCATCCGCTCGCGGACCACGCGCTCCATCCGGGAGAGGCCGACCCGGATCTGGTTCTGGATCAGCTCGCCGACCGTGCGCAGGCGCCGGTTGCCGAAGTGGTCGATGTCGTCGACCTCGACCGGAACCGGGTGGTCACCGAAGGTCGCCGAGGTCTCGCCAGCGTGCAGGCGGACCAGGTACTCGATGGTGGTGACGATGTCGTCCTCGGTGAGCACGCCCGTGGTGTAGGGCAGCGAGACGCCGAGCTTCTTGTTCACCTTGTACCGGCCGACCTTGGCCAGGTCGTAGCGCTTCTCCTTGAAGAACAGGTTCTCCAGCAGGGTCTGCGCGGACTCGCGGGTCGGCGGCTCGCCGGGCCGCAGCTTGCGGTAGATGTCGAGCAGCGCCTCGTCGGTGCCCGCCGTGTGGTCCTTCTCCAGGGTCGCCATCAGCGTCTCGGAGAAGCCGAACCGCTCGCGGATGGCCTCGGTGGTCCAACCGAGGGCCTTGAGCAGCACGGTCACCGGCTGGCGACGCTTGCGGTCGATGCGGACACCCACGGTGTCGCGCTTGTCGACGTCGAACTCCAGCCAGGCACCCCGGCTCGGGATGATCCTGACGCTGAAGATGTCCTTGTCGGTGGTCTTGTCCACGTCGTGCGAGAAGTACACGCCGGGGGACCGCACCAGCTGGGACACCACGACACGCTCGGTGCCGTTGATGATGAACGTGCCCTTATTGGTCATCATCGGGAAGTCACCCATGAACACCGTCTGGCTCTTGATCTCGCCAGTGGTGTGGTTGGTGAACTCCGCGGTGACGAACAGCGGGGCCGCGTAGGTCATGTCCTTGTCCTTGCACTCCTCGACGGAGGCCTTGACCTCGTCGAAGCGTGGGTCGGAGAAAGACAGCGACATCGAGCCGGAGAAGTCCTCGATGGGGGAGATCTCGTTGAGTACCTCTTCGAGGCCGCCAACGGGAAGATCATCCCCAGCGTCGATCCGACGCTGGAACCACTCCTCGGATCCGGTAAGCCATTCGAACGACTGAGTCTGGAGGTCCAGAAGGTCAGGCACCTCGAGCGGTTCGCGAATCTTCGCGAACGACACTCGCCTCGGTGCCCCCGGGATCCCCGACATGGAGTTGGTCGCAGCAGTGGCCTTGGTCGCGCGGGAGACTGCCAAGATGCGTCCTTCCAGGGACTTGTAGCTGGGAAAACCACTGCGCCGGCAGCGGTAACACAGCTGTCAAGGGTGCACGGGTGCCCGTGTTCCAAAAGGCCCCCGGGGGAGGGCAGACGGAAAAAGGGCAGCGCAAAGGGGCAGTCTAGCCACGCGAACGGCGACTGTCGAGTCGGCCGGCAAAGACACCGGCGACTGCTCACGGACAGCCTGACCCGACCCGGCGCCGCAGTCAAGAATTTCTCGCTCGATCACCCCGCTGGCGCACTCCGAAGTCACCTTCCGTGACCGTTCGGCGGGTGCCTGCCATGGATTTGACCTGCGGTAAGACCCGAGCGGACGATTCAGCGGAGCCATCACCGTGGAATCACCGATGCGGGGATGACACTACCCTTTGTAGTGATCTTGAAACGCTTCCCGAGACCTTCCGTAGGGGCATTTCGGACCCGAATCGACACCGGAAGCCGCCCAGGAGCGCGGGCAAAGTGTGGCGGTTATCACAACATAACTTTTGGCCACAGCACAGCGCGTCCACGCGACCACGACCCGTGACGAACACTCCCGAATGGACGAACGCCCCGGTCCAGGGCTTGCGCGGGCGGTGGTTTCAGCCGGGTGGGAAGTCGAGGTGCGCGATCCGCTCCTCGTCACTGGGCGTCCGCTCCAGCCTGCTGCGCACCTGTGCCCCGGCGAGCACCGCGTCGGCGAGCGAGTCGACCAGCCTGCCACGATCGGCGGAACCGATGCCAAGGTCGGTGCCGACCACCCAATCGGCCAACTCGTCCATCCGCCGCGTGAGCTCGATCAGCCGCTCCTTCTCCTCGGCGGAGACCAGCAACAGGGGATCGACACCAGCCACGGCCGAAACCGTACTGCGGACCGGCTCCCGAGATCCCACAACAGTGTCTGGGAGCACAGTGCCCTGAACGGCGTGAGTGCGGCACCCGGCCCGGTGGGACCGCGTGCCGCACTCACGCCGGTGTGCTCAGGCCGATCAGTACTGCTTGAGTTCGATGATCTTCCACTTGTCGCCCTCGCGCTTGGCCTTGACGGCGAGCTGGGAGGGGCCGCCGAAGTTCTCGGCGCCGTTGCGGGTGGCCTGCTGGTCCACGAAGATCAGCAGTTCGGCGAGGTCGCCCTGGAGCATCTTCAGGCCCGCGGCGCGGACGGTGACCTTGACGACCAGCTTCTGGCCGGGGGCCTGCTGCTTCACCAGGTCGAACTGCTGGTTGTACTGGTTGACGGCGTCACCGCGGAGGAGGTCCTTGGCGGCGGCCTCGGTGGGGGCGACGTCGGCATAGTTGTAGCTGAAGATCTGCTCCACGCCCGCGGTCAGCTGGCCGACGACCCTGCTGCTCTCGGGACCGTCCGTCAGTGCCTCGTTGGCCACCGCGGGGTCGTCGCGGAGATCGCTGGACTCCAGGTAGAACCAGGTGGCGAGGCCTGCGAAGACGGCGGCGAGCAGGCCGAGCGCGATCGGCAGCGCCCACGCCCGCAGCGTGCCGAACCGGCCGGTGCCGTCGGCGGCGGGGGCGGGCTTGGTCTCACGGGTCTCCTTACGGGCGGGTCGCCGCTTCGGCGGCGCGTCCTCGGCCGGGGCGTCGGCGGTGGTGGTGGCCCCCGAGGAGAGCGCGGCGGCCTCGCGAAGGTCGGCGGGGACGGTCGCCGTCTCCTCCGCGTGAGCGATGCCGTTGGTGGCGGGAGTCGTGACGCGCGCCGTGGCCTCGTCCGTGGTGGCCGCGTGCCGAGGGGCCTCGTCCGTGGCCGGGCGCTGGGTGGATTGATCCGGACCGGTCGAGTGCTCGGCGGGCTCGTCCGCGCCTGCTTGGCGCTCGGCGGGCTCGTGGAGCCTGCCCGCGACCTTCGGGCGGCGGATGCCCGCGACGTTCTTGCGACGGGACGGCGGCATTACTTCCCACCCCCTGGGGTCTGGCCGGAGAGCACCGGGACGCCGCGGGAGGCGCTGATCTTCCAGCCCGAGTCGGTGCGCAGCAGTTCGGTCTCCAGGCGCAGCCTGCTGTTCACCGGCTGGTTCTCGCCCGCCTTGCCGGTCGTCTGCACCATGGCGATCATCCTGGCCTTGCCCGCCTCCGCCTCCAACTCGACGATCGAGGCGTCCAGCACCTGGGCCTCGGTCACGCTCTTGGCGTCCACGATCGCCTTCTTCGTGGCCTCGCGGTCGTGCTCGAGCACGTCAAGGAAGGAGCCGGTGGCCGAGGACTGCCAGCGGTCGAGGCCCTCGTCGACCTTCTGGTAGTTCAGCGTGAGCAGGTTGGTCAGGTGCTGTCTGCCCGCCTGGAGCGCCTCGTCCCGCTGCATAGCCCGCGAGATCGAGCTGTCGTTGGCCGCGCTCCACCACGACCAGCCGAAGAAGGCGGCGGTGCCGCCCAGCACGACCGCCAGCACCGCGGTGATGATCACCGCCAGCTGTTTGGCGTCTCGGGCGGGCGCCGTGGTCCGGCCATTCCTATTGCGATTGCTCATTGCGCTCCAGGTAGTGCTTACCGCTGGCTGGGCCTGAACGTACGCACTTCGCGGTCCGATCGGCGTAAACACGCCGTTTCGCCGCCTCGGTCGCGGTGATCCCTGTGTCGATCACGGTGCGACCTCGGCGGCGCGGCGGAGTGCGTCAGTTCCGCAGGCCAAGCAGCTGTCCGATCGTCATCGGGCCGGGCGGCAGGGTCGGCATGCCGAACAGTCCCGGGTACATCGCGGGCGTCTGGTCTTGGTCCGAGGGCTTCCCGGAGGTGCCGCCGCCACCGGTGCCGACTTTGGGCACCCCGCCGAACGGCGCGTTCTGGGCGCCGCGGACCAGGATGTTGCTGCCGGTCGGCTCCGCGCAGTAGGCCTTGGTGTTGGCGGGGGTGGGCGCGGTGGCATTGCCGGGCCGCCGGTTGGTGCTCTCATAGCCCTGGGTGCACGGCGGCGGGTTGAACTGGTTGAGCGCCAGCCCGAACTGCGCCGACCCGTCCGGGCGCATGATCGAGTACGCGCCCGCGACCAGCGCCGGGTAGAGCACCAGCGTGTGCTCGAGGCCCGCGGTCCTGGTGACCGTCAGGTTGCCGACCGTGTGCAGGTTCGCCAGCACCACGCCGGTGTCCTGGCCGGAGTCGCGGAGGAAGCCGGAAAGCTGCTCCGCGGCGGGCGGGGTGGCGGCGATCAGCTTGCGGATGTCGGGGTCGGAGTTCTTGAACTGCTCCGCCAGCAGCTTCAGATCCGACGAGAACGACTTCAGCGCGCTGGACTGGTCGTTCTGCGTCTCGATCACGGTGCGGGAGTTCTTGATCAGCTCCAGCGTCTGCGGCAGGTGCGCCACCGCGTCCTCGGTGAAGGAGTTGGTGTTCTGCAGCAGCGTCCGCAGGTCGGGGCCGGTGCCGTTGAACGCGGTGCCCAGCTCGTCCACCACGGTGCGCAGCGACTCCACCGGCACCGACGCGGTCAACGCGTTGAGGTTGGTGAGGAACTCGTGCACGGACAGCGGGGTCGCGGTCCGCTCCTTCGGGATCACCGAACCGTTCTCCAGGAACGGGCCCTGGTCCTTGGCCGGGATCAGGTCGACGTACTGCTCACCCACCGCCGAGCGGTTGGTGACCACGGCCCTGGCGTCGGCGGGGACCCGCGGGGTGCCCTCCTCGATGTCCAGGACGATGTCCACGCCGGAGTCGGTCAGCTTCACGTCGCCGACGCGGCCGATGGCGACACCGCGGTAGGTGACCTCGGCGTTGGCGAATACCCCGCCGGTGTCGGGCACCTGCATGGTGACCAGATAGCCGCGGGAGCCGACCAGCCGGTCGAGGCCCGCGTACTTGGCACCGGTGTAGGCCACGCCCACCAGCGCGATCAGCATGAACGCGATGAGCTGGAAGCGGATCGTCTTGGACAGCATCAGCGGCCACCTCCGAACAGCGGAGGCAGGATGCCGCCCGGTTTACGCGGTTCCGTCGTGCGCGGTGTCGAGGTGTTCGGCTTGCCAAGGCCGGGCAGCGGGAGCAGCCCGCCGTTCTCGGCGCCGGGCAGCGGCAGCGGCAGCGGCGGCACTCCGCCGGGAAGCTGGATCTGGCCGGGCAGCAGTCCGGGCAGCGCCGCGGGCAGCGATTTGATCAGGAAGCCGAGGTCGAGGTCCAGCGTCAGGTAGGCGTTCATGTAGTCGCCCTTGATGCCCTTGAGCGCCTCGTCTGTAAACGGGAATGTCAGCAGCACCTGCAGCGAGCGGGGCAGCGCGCTGCCCGCTTCGGCCAG
Source organism: Actinorectispora metalli (assembly GCF_056323685.1). Lineage (NCBI taxonomy): Bacteria > Bacillati > Actinomycetota > Actinomycetes > Pseudonocardiales > Pseudonocardiaceae > Actinorectispora > Actinorectispora metalli. Next base: position 2,746,392 of record NZ_JBREYE010000001.1, on the reverse strand, counting down.
CTTTTGCACCGCGGGAGCCAGCGCCTTCACGTCGGCCAGCAGGTCGTCGCGGCTCTTGTTGACCACATTGACGGTCACGCCGGAGAGCCTGTCCAGCGACTGGAGCATCGAGGTCAGCTGGTTCTGCTGGTCAGCGAGCACCTGCAGACCGGGGCCGAGGTTCTCGATCACGCCGCCGATCTTGTCCTTCTCCCCCGCGAGGGTGGCGGACAGCTTGTTCAGGCCGTCGATGGCGCGGACGATCTCGCCGCGGTGCCCGTCAAGCTGGCCCGCCAGCTTGTCCACGTTGGTGAGCAGCGAGCGGATCTCGGCCTCGTTGCCGGACAGGGCGTTGTTGAGCTCCTTGGTGATGGTCTGAAGCTGCGCGATGCCGCCGCCGTTGAGCACCAGCGACAGCGCGCCGAGCACCTCTTCCACCTCGGGGCTGCGGTTGGTGGCGGCCAGCGGGATGAACGCGCCATCTTCCAGCGTGCCGTGCGGCTGACCGGCCGCCGGGTCGCCAAGCTCGACGAACTTCTCACCAAGCAGCGCCGACTGCCGCAGCCGGGCGCCCGCGTTGGCAGGCAGCCGGACATCGTCGTTGACCACCAAGGTGACCAGCGCTGTCCAACCGTCCTCGGCCAGTTCGATGCGCTCGACCCGGCCCACCGGCACGTCGTTGACCTTCACGCCCGCCTGCGGGACCAGGTCCAGGGCGTCGGCGAACTGCACCTTGACCCGGTACGGGCTCTCGCCGACGTCGGCGCCGCCCGGCAGGTCCAGCTCGTAGACGCCGCCGAACCCGCCGCTTCCGCAGCTTGTCGTGAACACCGACAGCACCGCGGCCAACGCCGCGACGATCAGGGATCCGCGTGCCCTCACTTGGCACCTCCCTGGGTCACCGGCTTCGAGTTGCCGAGCACCGCCGCCAGCGGCAGCGGCAGCGGCGGAGCGGTGCCGTTCTGGATCGCCTCCAGCGTCTGGGCCACCGTCGGCAGCTTCAGGGAGCCGTCGATCACGCCGGACAGCGACTGGCAGGCGCTGCTGAGCTGCGGCGGTATCTGCGGGCTGGTCTGCTTGACCAGGTTGCACAGCAGCAGGATCGGCGGGTTGGTCAGCTCGTTGAGGTTCGCGCGGGCGTCGATGGCCGCGTTGCCCGCGTTGTAGGAGTTGCCGAGGTTGCCCAGCGCGAGCGGGGCGACGTCGAGGAACTCGGCCAGCGCGGACCGCTGGTTCACCAGCAGGGTGCTGATGTCGGCGAGCTTGTCCACGTTGGACGACAGCGAGGCCCGGTTCTCCCGGACGAACTTCTCCACCTCGACCAGCGCGACCGCCAGCTCCTTCAGCGCGGCGCCCAGTTCCTCGCGCTCGCTCGCCAGGAACTTCGTCACCTCGGCGGACTGCTGGCTGAACCGGCGGATCTGGGCGTCGTTGTCGGCCAGGGTGGTGGTGAACTTGTTCAGGTTGTCCACCGTGCCGAACACGTCCTCCTTCGACCCCGCCAGCGTCTTGGTGGCGCCGGAGAGATTGCGGATCGTGTCGGCCACCGCCTGGCCGTTGCCCTTGCTGTTGGCCGCCAAGGTGTCCAGGAACGCGGAGAGCGCGCCGTCCTTGTTCACCCCGTTGGGGCCGAGGTCGGTGGTGAGCTTGTTGAGGCTCTCCGCCAGCCGGTCCAACTCGACCGGGGTGGCGGTGCGCTCGCGGGGGATCACCGTGCCGGAGGCCAGCTTGTCGCCGCCGGTGTAGGCGGGGGTGAGCTGGACGTAGCGGTCGGCGACCACGCTCGGCGCGAACACCACGGCCTTGGCCTGCGCGGGCACGTCGATGTCGCTGTCGACGGTCATCTCCACCTTGACCGAGTCGCCCGCGGGCTCGACCTTGTCGATGACGCCGACGGCCACGCCGAGCACCCGCACGTCCGAACCGGGGTAGAGGCCGACGGCCTGGGAGAAGTAGGCGGTGACGTGCTTGCCGGATGGGCGGTCGAAGACCCACCAGAGCACCGCGGCGGCCAGCAGCGCCACCACCGCTCCGACCGCGACGAGGCGGACGAGCTCAACACGGTTGCCAGTGGGGGTCATGGACGGCAGCCCTCCGGGTTGATCGGCCCGATCGACGGCGGGAGCAGGCCGCACATGTAGATGTCGAACCAGCGGCCGCTGCCCAGCGGGTTGCCCACGATCCGCGCGAACGGCGCGACCGCCTGCAGGGCGCGGGACAGCGAGTCCTGGTTGCGCAGCAACATCGCGCCGACCCTGTCCAGCTGGGCCAGCGCGGGTGCGATCTGCTCCTGGTTGTCCTTGATCAGCCCACGCAGCTGGACCGACAGCTGCTGGGTGCCTTGCAGCAGCGAGCTGATCGCCTGCTTGCGCTTGGAGATCTCCGTCAGCAGGAGGTTTCCGTCATTGAGCAGCTTCTCGAACTGCTTGTCCCGGTCGGCGAGCGTCTTGGACACCTCGTTGGTGCCCGCGAACAGCTTGGCCAGTTCGTCATCGCGGGAGGCGATCGACTTGGACAGCGCCGACAGCCCGGACAGCGTGTTCTTCAGGTCGTCGGGGGTGTTCTTGAAGGTCTCCGACATCACCTGGAAGCTCTTGGCCAGCTGCTCGGTGTCGACCTGCTCCACCGTCTCGGCCAGGCCGTTGAAGGCGTCGGTCACGTCGAACGGCGCCAGCGTGCGCTGCCGGGGGATGGTGGTGGAGGGGTCCAGTTCGCTGTCCCCCACCGGGTCCAGCGCCAGGTACTTCTGGCCAAGCAGCGTCTTGATCCGGATCGCCGCGCTGGTGCGGTCACCGAGCCAGACGTCGGCCACCCGGAAGGAGATGTCCACATGGTCGCCGTCGAGTTCGACGGTGCGCACGGTGCCGACCTTGACGCCCGCCACCCGGACCTCGTCGTTGGGCTTGATGCCGCCCGCCTCGGTGAACTCCGCCTCGTAGGTGGTGCCGCCGCCGATGATCGGCAGGTCCTCCACGTAGAACGCGGCGAGGAACAACAGCGCGCCGAGCGTCAGGCAGATCGCGCCGATCGTGATGGGGTTGCGCTCGCGGAATTGGGTCACGGCTTACACCTCGGCTGCGTCACCGGCACCAGCGGCAGGGCCACCGGGGTGTTCACGATCGGGCTGGCCTTGATCTCGCCGCCCGCCGAGCACAGGTACATGTTCAGCCAGGAGCCGTAACTCGCGGTGCGGGTCAGCGCGGTCAGCTTGCCGGGCAGATTCTGGATGGCCTGCTCGGCGATCTGCTCGCCGTCCACCAGGTTCTTGGTCAGCGCGTTGAGCGCGATCACGTTCTTCTGGATGTCGGGCCTGCCCTCGGCGAGCAGGCTCGCCGTGGTGCCCGCCAGGCTGTCCAGCGCGACGATCGCCTCGCCGATGGGCTCGCGGTCCTGGGACAGTCCCGACACCAACTGCTGCACCGAGGCGATCAGGGAGTTGAACTGGTCGGATCGGGAGTTGATGGTGTCCAGCACCGTGTTCAGGTTGCCGATCACCTCGCCGATGACCTTGTCCTTATCGGCGATCGTGCTGGTCAGCGAGGCCGTGTGGGACAGCAGGCTTTCGATGGTGCCACCCTCGCCCTGGAGCACCTGGATGATCTCGAAGGACAGCTTGTTCACGTCCGCGGGCGAGAGCGCCTGGAACAGCGGCTTGAAGCCGTTGAGCAGCACCGTCATGTCCAGCGCGGGCTTGGTGCGGTCCAGCGGGATCTCCTCGCCGTCGGCGAGCGTGCCCGACGGGGTGCCGGTGCCCGCCTCCAGCGCCAGGTAGCGCTGCCCGACCAGGTTGCGGTACTTCAGCGTGGCCGTGGTCGACGCGGGCAGCTTGCGTTGGGACTCCACCTCGAAGGTGATCCTGGCGAAGCGCCGGTCGACGACCTCGATCTTGTCGATCTGGCCGACCTTCACACCTGCGATCCGCACGTCGTCACCCACGTTCAGGGAGGTCACGTCGGTGAAGCGCGCGCTGTACTGGTTGGCCGTGCCGATGGTGCTGTTCGCGATGGTCAGCGCGAGCAGCACGGTGGCCGTCACGGTGACCACGATGAACGCGATCAGCTTGATCAGCGGTGGTGCGATGCTCTTCATTGGAAGCTCACCTCCGCACCACGCAGCAGCGGTCCGACCAGCAGCGTGCTCCACGTCGGCACCTGGTCGACCGGGACGCCCATCGATTCGGCGAGCAAGGCCGCGATCAACTCCTGCTCCATCGGTGAGTTGGCGATGTAGGGGGTGCTCTGCCCGGACACCGAGGCGGGCGCCACCAGGGCGCCGGGCACCTGGAGTGCCGGGGCGGAGCGGGCCAGCGGGCCGCCGCCGACCGGGGTCGACCCGTCCTGGATCGGACCGCCGTTGGGCGGGGTCTGCGGGAACGGGTTGTCCGGGCTGTACTGCTTGCCGTTGTAGCAGCGCGGTCCGCGCTTGTCGGCGTACTCCGGCAGGTCCTGCGGCGCGACGTACTTGCCGCGGTTGGGCCCGATGCGCAGGAACACGTGCATGCCCGGCTTGTCGGTGCCCTTGCCGTAGAAGCGGTCCAGCTTGGGGATGATGCCCGCCATGTCCTGGAACATGCAGGGGTACTGCGGGGAGTACTTGGCGAGGATCTCGAAGGTCGGCCGGGTCGTGTCCAGCACGCCGATCAGGTTGTCCCCGTTGGCCTCCAGGAACCGGGTCAGGTCGGTGGAGGTGGTGGACATGCTGCCGTAGACGTCCAGCAGCGGAGCCCGCTGCTCGACGATGGTCTTGCTGGTCACGGTGAGGTCCGTGAGCGCCTTGAGCAGGTCCGGCGCGATCTTGTCGTAGTGGCCGGTGAGGTCGGCGAACCCGCTGATATCGGCCTTGAGGTCCGGCACGGCGGTGTTGAGCGCCTTGACGTAGCGGTCAAGCAGCACCATCGAGTCGCCGAGTTCCGCGCCTTGTCCGTCCAGCGCGGTGGCCACCGAGTTCAGCGTCATCGCCAGCTTCTGCGGCTCCACCGCCTGCAGCAGCGGCATCAGGTTGTCCAGCACCTTCTCGAGCTCGATGGCCTCGAAGGAGCGGTCCTGCCGAATGCTGTCGCCCGCGGCCAGCCGCACACCGGAGGGGTTCTTGGGCACCACCAGGTCGACGTAGCGCTCGCCGAACAGCGTCTTGGGCAGCAGCCGCGCGCTGACATTGGCCGGGATCATCTTGGCCGCCTCCGGCTGGAGGGCGAGTTCGATGTCCACGCCGTCGCCGGTGGTGCTGATCTTGCGGACGCCGCCCACGATCATGCCGCGGATCTTCACGTCCGAGGTGGTGGACATCTGGTTGCCCGCGCGGTCGGTGTGCAGCGTGACCGACACGACCTTGGTGAAGCTCTTCTGGTACGCCTCGAAGGTCAGCCAGAAGAACAACGCGACGACCACGATCAACGCGATGCCGAGGGTGCGGCGCCGCACGGTGGACAGGGTCTGGTGTGCGCTCATCCGGCGACCCTCACCGTCGTCGTGCTGCCCCAGATGGCCAGGCTCAGCGCGATGTTGAGCACCGCGGTGGTGACAATCGCGGTGCGCACGGCCTTGCCGACCGCAACGCCGACGCCCGCGGGTCCGCCGGTGGCGCGGTAGCCGAAGTAGCAGTGCGTCAGGATCACCACGACCGAGAAGACCAGCACCTTGCCGAAGGACCAGATGACGTCCTCCGGCGGTAGGAACAGGTTGAAGTAGTGGTCGTAGGTGCCCGCCGACTGCCCGTAGAACTCCACGGTGATCGTTCTCGCCGCGAGATAGGAGCTGAGCAGGCCGATCACGTACAGCGGGATGATCGCGATGAAGCCCGCGATGATCCGGGTCGTCACCAGGAACGGCAGGCTGGGCACGCCCATGACCTCCAGCGCGTCGATCTCCTCGGAGATCCGCATCGCGCCAAGCTGGGCGGTGAAGCCGGAGCCGACCGTCGCCGAGAGCGCGAGGCCCGCCACCAGCGGCGCGATCTCCCTGGTGTTGAAGTAGGCGGAGACGAAGCCCGCGAAGGCGGAGGTGCCGATCTGGTTCAGGGCCTGGAAACCCTGCAAACCGACCACGGTGCCGGTGAACAGCGTCAGGCCGATCATCACGCCGATGGTGCCGCCGATGACGGCCAACGCGCCGCTGCCGAAGCTGACCTCGGCCAGCAGGCGGAAGATCTCCTTGGAGTAGCGGTGGATCGCCCTCGGCACCCAGGCCAGTGCGCGCAGGTAGAAGGAGGCCTGGTCACCGAGGGCGTCCAAGGCCTTCAGCGGCCGGGTCACGACCTGCTTGGCGGTGTCGGAAATCGTGGCCACGCCTTACATCCCCTTCGGCGGAATGATCTGCAGGTAGATCGTCGTGACAACGAAGTTCACGAAGAACAGCAGCAGGAAGGTGATGACCACGGTCTGGTTGACCGCGTCGCCGACGCCCTTGGGACCGGGCGCAGGGTTCAGTCCTCGGTGCGCCGCGATGATGCCCGCGATGAACCCGAAGATGACCGCCTTGATCTCGCCGACCCACAGGTCCGGAAGTTGGGCGAGCGCGGCGAAGCTGGCCATGTAGGCACCGGGGGTGCCGTCCTGCATGATCACGTTGAAGAAGTAGCCGCCCGACACGCCGACGACGCTCACCACGCCGTTGAGCAGCAGGCCGATGAACATCGCGGCGAGCACCCTCGGCACCACCAGGCGCTGCACCGGCGAGACGCCCAGCACCTCCATGGCGTCGATCTCGTCGCGGATCTTGCGCGAGCCGAGGTCCGCGCAGATCGCCGAGCCGCCCGCTCCCGCGATGAGCAGCGCGGTGACCAGCGGCGATGCCTGCTGGATGACCGCGAGCACGCTGGCGGCGCCGGTGAAGGACTGGGCCCCGATCTGCTTGGTCAGCGACCCCAGCTGGAGTGCGATGACCGCGCCGAACGGGATGGCGACCAGAATCGTGGGCAGGATCGCGACGCTGGCGATGAACCAGCACTGCTGAATGAACTCCCGCCACTGGAACGGGGGCTTGAAGATCGCCTTGGTGACATCCAGTCCCAGGGCGAACATCTTCCCGCTTTCCCGGAGAGCTCCCGCACCGGGAAATGTCGCCGCTTTGGTCGCGGTCATCGACCACCACCGAGATTGTCCAGCGGCCCCGTGCCGTGCCAGTGGGACTCTGGCCGGTCGGCGACCTCGTCTGAGTTCAGACTACGCGGCCGGGGGCTCGGCCGCTGGGTCGCCGCGGGGGCTGTGAACTGCTGTGTTGCCTCGTTGGGATGCACGGTGGTGGTGCCCGCGAAGGCACCGGCGTAGATGCCGTAGTGGGCGCGCTCCTCCGGCGTCAGGCTCTTGATGATCTCGTCCTGGGCGGGCGCGGGCAGGGTGTGCAGGCTCTGCATGACGCGGTCCCGGCGGCGGTGCGCCGCCATCCGGTCCGGCAGGCCGGGGGTGACCGGAAGCTGCGGCACGATATGCGGCACGCCGACCCGGTTGTTGTCCAGTTCGGCCATCTCGGCGGCCAACTGGGTCGCGTCCTTCTCCTCGCTCATGCCGATCGGGCCCTGACGGCGGCCGTTGAGGAACTGCTCCACCACCGGCTCGGTGGAGGTCAGCAGCATCTCGCGGGGGCCGAACATGACCAGTTCGCGGCGGAACAGCATGCCGATGTTGTCCGGGATCGACCGCGCGGTGCCGATGTCGTGCGTGACGATCAGGAAGGTGGCGTCGATCTGGGCGTTGAGGTCCACGATCAGCTGGTTCAGATACGCCGTGCGCACCGGGTCCAGACCGGAGTCGGGCTCGTCGAACAGGATGATCTCGGGGTCCAGCACCAGCGCGCGGGCCAGACCGGCGCGCTTGCGCATACCGCCGGAGATCTCACCGGGCAGCTTCTTCTCCGCCCCGATGAGGCCGACCATCTCCATCTTCTCCAGCACGATGCGCCGGATCTCCGCCTCGCCCTTGCGGGTGTGCTCACGCAGCGGGAAGGCGATGTTGTCGAACAGGTCCATCGAGCCGAACAGGGCGCCGTCCTGGAACAGCACGCCGAACAGCTTGCGGATCTCGTACAGCTTGTGCTCAGAGCAGCTCACGATGTCGGTGCCGTCGATGATGACCCGGCCCTCCTCGGGCTTGAGCAGCCCGACGAGCGACTTCAGGAACACCGACTTGCCGGTACCCGAGGGCCCCAGCAGCACGGAGATCTCCCCCGGCGGCAACGTGAGGGTCACGTCACGCCAGATGGTCTGCTTTCCGAAGGACTTGGACAGGCCCTCGACGACCACCTCGACGCCCATGGAGCCTCCTGCCTTTCACTGCCGACCGGCTCTCCTGCATTAGGAAAGAGCCTGTTCTGGGATTTCGACTCTTGAACGGTGCCGCAACGCCGGGGCCTCACGAATGCAACGAGTCCCATTAGCCTGCGTTACTCACCGTCCCGACCTCGTTGTCGAGTGGATTTCTCCTCGCCCGGAAGGGCTATTGCCTTCCGCTGTTCGACACCACTGTGACATGTGAGCGAAGTGTTCTGCCACACAGTCGCGCAGGATGTTACCAGTCGGTAGCAGTGATTCCTACGCCTAAATGACAACGGAGCGAGTTCCTGCCCGGAACCGCCCCGTAACCCCTGCTTAAACCCGATCGGGTGACGCTGAGTCACGTCACGGTGGAATCTCGGCCTTCCGTCCCCCGGGGATGCGAAAGGGGTCGTGAGTGCGCAGTTGCGTTGAACGCAACGCAGCACTCACGACCCCTTGGCGCTTGCCCGCCCGGTCAGGCCGGGCGTGGGCTCACTTCAGGCTGATCTTGGCGCCCGCGGCCTCGAGCTTCTCCTTGGCGGCCTCGGCGGCGTCCTTGGCGACCTTCTCCAAGACGGCCTTGGGAGCGGCCTCGACCAGCTCCTTGGCCTCCTTCAGGCCCAGGCCGGAGACGACCTCACGGACCACCTTGATGACCTGGATCTTCTTGTCCCCGGCGGACTCCAGGACGACGTCGAACTCGTCCTTCTCCTCCGGGGCCTCGGCGGCGGGACCGGCCGGGCCTGCGGCCGCGACGGCGACCGGAGCGGCGGCGGTGACCTCGAAGGTCTCCTCGAACTGCTTCACGAAACCGGACAGCTCCAGGAGGGTCATCTCCTTGAAAGCGTCGAGCAGCTCGTCAGTGGACAGCTTCGCCATGGTGGCGTTCCTTTCTTACTGGTTCCGTTCCGCCACGCGGGCGAACGCGGGTGTCTGGGGTGTTATTCGGCGCTCTCGGCGGGAGCACTCTCGCCGCCCTCGGCGGCCTTCTTCTCCTGCAGGGCGGCCGCCAGGCGCGCGACCTGCGAGGCGGGCGCCTGGAACAGGCCCGCGGCCTTGGCCAGGTTGCCCATCATGGCGCCTGCCAGCTTGGCCAGCAGGACCTCGCGGGACTCCAGGTCGGCGATCTTGGTGACCTCGGACTCGGACAGCGGCACGCCGTCCATGTAGCCGCCCTTGATCACCAAGGCCTTGTTGTCCTTGGCGAAGTTGCGCAGCGCCTTGGCCGCCTCGACCGGCTCGCCCTGGATGAAGGCGATCGCGGTGGGACCGGAGAGCAGGTCGTCGATGCCGACCACGGAAGCATCCGCGGCGGCCCGCTTGACCAGCGTGTTCTTCGCGACACGGTAGGTGGTGCCGCTACCGAGGGCACGACGCAGCTGGGTCAGCTGCGTCATGGTCAGGCCACGGTATTCGGTCGCGATAACGGCGGTGCTGCCACGGAAGCGCTCCGTGATCTCATCGACCGCATCGACCTTGTCGGGCCTCGCCATGTCGCCTCCTCTCTTCACGTCATATGCCGCTGGTGAAGGGGAGAAACGAAAAACGCCCCGGCGCAGGGCGCAACGGGGCGGACCTAGAGCACCGCTCTCGCGTTTCACACGCACGAGCAGATGATGAGCTGCCTCGTCCTTCCTGCGCGGGCCGCCCACGTACTCGTGGAGCCTTCGTCCCGCACCCGGAGGGGGTGAGGAGACCAGCGGTCTTCGGTAGAACCTCGTCAACGATACGCGAGCCCCGCCCGGCCTCCCAAATCGGGTCGGGCGGTACGGCATGATGTGGGGCGTGCCTCAGCAGAGTCGGCAGCCGGGCGGGCCCGATTACGACCCGGAGCTGCTTCGCCAGTTCCAGGAGTTCCAGGAGTTCCAACGGTTCCAGGCACAGCGGGAGGGCGGTGCCGAGACCGGCGCCACCGCCACCAAGCCGCGGCGTCCGCTGTGGAAGCGGGTGCTGCGCAACAGGTTCGTGCGCAAGCTGCTGTGGCTGCTGCTGGTGCTCGTGCTGGCCTACGCCGCGGTCAGCTACTACTTCGGCGAGGACACCCCGGAGGTCGACTCCGAGGGCCGCGTGCTCGGACCGGACGGCAAGCCGATCCCCGGCGGACCCAACGAGGCCAACCGGGTGCTTCCCCAATCCCCGAAGGACACGGTGCGCGCGGTCTACCAGTACACCGGCGCCGGGAACGCCAAGCTGGCCTGCGTGTTGTTCACCTCCGACGCCGCCACGAAGTTCGCGGCCGACCAGGGCGCTGCCGACTGCGAGCAGGCGGTGACCGGCCTCAAGGGCAAGGTCACCGACCCCGGCGGCTACGCCAACCCGAAGTTCTCAGAGGAGGCCGTGGTCGTCGCGGGCGATGCGGCCGAGGTGCGCTCCTGCGCCATGACCGTGACCGGAGGCCAACGCCTCGGCGCCTTCACCCTGCGCAAACAGCCCGGCGGTTGGATCATCTCCGGCCACGAGAACGAGGCCCCGGACTGCGTCACCGGGTGACACCCATGCGAAAGGGGCGGCCCCGCTGGGACCGCCCCTGTGTCGCTCGTGCTTGATCAGACCGTCGCGGCCTCGTCGGCGAGGAGGTTGCGGGTCCGGTTCGGGTCCACCGGGATGCCGGGGCCCATGGTGGTCGTGAAGGTGACCTTCTTGACGTACCGGCCCTTCGCCGCGGACGGCTTGGCGCGCAGGATCTCGTCCAGCGCCGCCGCGTAGTTCTCCACCAGCTTCTCGGTGTCGAAGGACGCCTTGCCGATGATCAGGTGCAGGTTGGCCTGCTTGTCGACGCGGAAGTTGATCTTTCCGCCCTTGATCTCGGTGACGGCCTTGGTGACATCCGGGGTCACGGTGCCGGTCTTCGGGTTCGGCATCAGACCACGCGGGCCGAGGACCCTGGCGATCCGGCCGACCTTGGCCATCTGGTCCGGGGTGGCGATGGCGGCGTCGAACTCCAGCCAGCCGCCCTGGATGCGCTGGATGAGCTCGTCCGAGCCAACCGCGTCGGCACCGGCGGCCTCGGCCTCGGCGGCCTTGTCACCGGTGGCGAACACGATGACGCGGACGGTCTTGCCGGTGCCGTGCGGCAGGCTGACCGTGCCACGCACCATCTGGTCGGCCTTGCGCGGGTCGACACCCAGGCGCATGGCGACCTCGACGGTCGGGTCCATCTTGTTGCCGCTGGTCTCCTTGGCGAGCTTGACCGCCTCGAGCGGCGAGTACAGCTTGCTCTTGTCGATCTGCTCGGCGGCCTTGTTGTAGGCCTTGCTGCGCTTCATGGTTCTGTCCTCTACAAGACTGGATCAGTCGTGGTGTCGAGCTGCGCTCAGCTCTCCCACGTGGACACCGCGGAGGCGGATTACTCGACCGTGATGCCCATCGAGCGGGCGGTGCCCGCGATGATCTTGGCGGCCTGGTCGATGTCGTTGGCGTTGAGGTCGGCCTTCTTGGTCTCGGCGATCTCGCGCACCTGGTCCCAGGTCACCTTGGCGACCTTGAGGCGGTGCGGCTCGCCGCTGCCCTTGTCCACACCGGCGACCTTGAGCAGCAGCTTCGCGGCGGGCGGGGTCTTGAGCTTGAAGTCGAACGACCGGTCCTCGTACACGGAGATCTCGACCGGCACCACGTTGCCGCGCTGCGACTCGGTCGCGGCGTTGTAGGCCTTGCAGAACTCCATGATGTTGACGCCGTGCTGACCCAGCGCCGGGCCCACCGGCGGGGCCGGGTTGGCCTGGCCCGCGGTGATCTGCAGCTTGATGATCGCTGCCAGCTTCTTCTTCTTGGGTGGCATCTCGTACTTCCTCGATGTGGTGTTTGTTCGGGCCGCGCGCCGTGCGACGACGGCGGTCCTCCCACTGCCGAGCCGCGCCGGGGCGCGGCTCCTCCGGACGCCCGGCAGGTGCCGGGCCACCGGTTAGATTTTGGACACCTGGCTGAACGACAGCTCCACCGGGGTCTCCCGGCCGAAGATGGACACCAGGACCTTGAGCTTCTGCGCGTCCGCGTTGACCTCGTTGATCGTGGCGGGCAGCGTGGCGAACGGGCCGTCCATGACGGTGACCGACTCGCCGACCTCGTAGTCGACCTCGACCGTCGGCTTGGTGACCGTGGCGGCGGCCTTCTTGCCCGCCGCGGGCTTGGCTTCCTTCTCCACCTGCGGAGCGAGGAACTTCAGCACGTCGTCAAGCGACAGCGGCGATGGCTTGGAGGTGGCACCGACGAAACCGGTCACGCCGGGCGTGTTGCGCACCGCGCTCCAGGAGGCGTCGTTGAGCTCCATCCGGACCAGGATGTAGCCGGGCAGCACCTTGCGCTGCACCTGCTTGCGCTGGCCGTTCTTGATCTCGGTGACCTCCTCGGTGGGCACCTCGATCTGGAAGATGTAGTCCTCGACGTCCAGCGTCTGGGTACGGGTCTCCAGGTTCGCCTTGACCTTGTTCTCGTAACCGGCGTAGGAGTGCACCACGTACCAGTCGCCAGGGGCGTTGCGCAGTGCCTCGCGCAGCTCGGCGACCGGGTCCGGCTCGTCGTCCTCGTCGGCGGAGTCCGGCTCGGCCGAACCGTCGGAATCGGCCGATTCCTCGTCATCCCCCAGCGTGTCGTCGGCGGTCTCAGGCGCGTCCGAGTCACCGGCGTCCGACTCGAGGTGCAACGAGTCGTTCTCGCCTGCCGCGGCGGCCAACTCGTCCTCGGTCGGCCGGTTCACGTCCTGACCGCCTTCCTGGGAGGTCACTTCTTGCGTCTCGCTTCCTGTAGTGCGTCGCGTGCCGGGCTCGCCCGGTCCGTTCGGCTAGTTGTTGTCGCCGAACAGCCAGAGCACGCCCTTGGCGAAGGCGAGGTCCAGAACCGACACCAGCGCCACCATGAACACAACGAAGACCAGCACCACCATCGTGTAGGTCACCAGCTGCTTGCGCGTCGGCCAGATGACCTTGCGCAGCTCGGCGACCACCTCGCGGAGGAACCGGCCCAGCCGCCGGAACGGCGAGCCCTTGCCCTCCTTGCGATCCCGCGTCGGAGTCGGCTTGCTCTTCTTGGTCGCCGGGGCACTGCCCGCGGCGGCGGGCCTGGTGGACCCACGGCGCTCACGCCGCGCGGCAGCGGTGACGGGACGAGCCGTCTCGTCACCCGACCGCTCGTGATCGCGGTTGTCGCTCACGCCATCCTCCGCTCAACCAACAACTCCGTCGCTTGATGCAGGGGTGACAGGACTTGAACCTGCAACCTGCGGTTTTGGAGACCGCTGCTCTGCCAATTGAGCTACACCCCTTCGCGTGACCGTCCCGACCTCGGAGCGGACCTGCGATGCGGACGCCATTCAACCACCCGCTCAAGCAAGCGGGACCAGATGATCGGGCATCCCAGGCCGCGAGTGTACGGCACCGGGCCGCTCAGACTCCAATTGCATAGCCCGTGCGCACGTCCGCACGAACGGGGGCACCCGAAACGATCACCTGTCGGGCATCCTTTCGGGCCAGGTGTTGACGGTAGCGGCCGCTCTGCAAACATGTGACCCATGGCCGTTGCAGAGTCATCACCCGTCGTCAGCAGCCCCGCCAACGCCCGCATCTCGGCACGGATCGGCGGCATCAGCGAATCCGCAACGCTCGCGGTGGATGCCAAGGCCAAGGCGCTGAAGGCGGCAGGTCGCCCGGTGATCGGCTTCGGCGCGGGCGAGCCCGACTTCCCGACGCCCGCGCATATCGTCGAGGCCGCCGTCGCGGCCTGCTCGGAGTCGCGCAACCACCGCTACACCCCGGCCGCGGGCCTGCCCGAACTGCGGGAGGCGATCGCCGCCAAGACCCTCCGGGACTCCTCCTACGAGGTGAAGCCCGCCAACGTGCTCATCACCAACGGTGGCAAGCAGGCCGTCTACCAGGCCTTCGCCACCCTGGTGGACCCGGGCGACGAGGTGCTGCTGCCCGCCCCGTTCTGGACCACCTACCCCGAGGCCATCACCCTGGCGGGTGGCGTTCCGGTGCAGGTGACCGCGGATGAGACCACCGGCTACCTGGTCAGCGTCGAGCAGCTGGAGGCCGCCCGCACCGCCCGCACCAAGGTGCTGCTGTTCTGCTCGCCGTCCAACCCGACCGGCGCGGTGTACTCCCGCGAGCAGATCGAGGCCATCGGCCGCTGGGCGGTCGAGCACGGCATCTGGGTCATCACCGACGAGATCTACGAGCACCTGACCTACGACGGCGTGCGGCAGACCTCGCTGCCGGTGGCCGTGCCCGAGCTGGCCGACACCTGCGTCGTGCTCAACGGCGTCGCCAAGACCTACGCCATGACCGGCTGGCGGGTGGGCTGGATGGTCGGGCCAACCGATGTGATCAAGGCGGCCACCAACCTCCAGTCGCACCTGAGCTCCAACGTCTGCAACGTGGCGCAGCGCGCCGCGCTGGCCGCGGTTTCCGGGCCGCTGGACGCCGTCGACGAGATGCGCAAGGCCTTCGACCGCAGGCGTCAGACGATCGTGAAGCTGCTCTCGGAGATCCCGGGCGTGACCTGCCCGACCCCGCAGGGCGCCTTCTACGTCTACCCCGCGGTGCGTGACCTGCTCGGCAAGGAGCTGCGCGGCGTCCGCCCGCAGACCAGCGTCGAACTGGCGGCCCTGGTCCTGGAGCACGCGGAGGTCGCGGTGGTCCCCGGCGAGGCCTTCGGCACCCCCGGCTACTTCCGCCTCTCCTACGCCCTTGGCGACGAGGACCTCGCCACCGGCGTCGGCCGCATGGGCGAACTCCTCAGCGAAGCGAAGTAACAGCAGCGCTTGCCCTGGCGGGATCGCACCCGCTCGGGCAGGCGCCTGCGGTTTGGTCCGCGTACTAGACGGTAAGCCGTTGCCTGTGGGGGCGGACGCGCAGCAAGCTAGGCGTTGTGAGCCAACACACTCCGGTCCGGGTCGCCGTCGTGCAGGCGGCGCCGGTGCCGTTCCAGGTCGAGTCCACTGTGGATCGTGTCGCGGAGCTGACCGCGCGGGCCGCGGGCAACGGCGCCAAGCTGGTGTTGTTCCCCGAGGCGTTCGTGACCTGTTACCCGCTGGGGTCGCGGTTCGGGGCGGTGGTCGGGGGGCGGACCGCCGAGGGCAAGGCCTGGTTTCGGCGGTACTTCAACGCCGCGATCGAGGTGCCGGGGCCCGTGACCCAGCGGTTGGGCGGGCTGGCGCGGGATTTCGGGCTGTACCTGGTGATCGGTGTGATCGAACGCGCGGGCTCCACGCTGTACTGCACCGTGCTGACCTTCGCGCCGGACGGGGCGCTGCTCGGCAAGCACCGCAAGCTGATGCCCACCGTGGCCGAGCGGCTGGTCTGGGGCCAGGGCGACGGGTCGACGCTGCCGGTGTTCGACACCCCGATCGGGCGGATCGGCACGGTCCTCTGCTGGGAGAACTACATGCCCCTGATGCGGATGGCCATGTACGGCAAGGGCGTGCAGATCTACTGCGCGCCCACCGCCGACGATGAGGACGCCTGGGTGGCGAGCATGCGGCACATCGCCCGCGAGGGCCGCTGCTTCGTGTTGTCGGCCAACCAGTTCATCCGTGCCGACGCCTTTCCCGGCGACTATCCGATCGACTCGCCGTTGGCGGGCCGGGAGGTGCTGATGCGGGGCAATTCGGTGATCGTCTCGCCCTACGGCGAGATCCTCGCCGGACCGGACACCGAGGGCGAGACGATCCTGCACGCGGAACTGGACTTCGATGAGCTGGTCGAGGCCAAGTACGAGTTCGACGCGGTCGGGCACTACTCCCGCCCGGACGTGTTCAGCCTCCAGGTCGATGAGCGGCCCCGACCGCCGGTGAGCTTCGTCACGTCCGTTGAGGAGGGTCGATGAACTTCCAGTGGGGTCTGCACGAGCAGGCGGAGGGCCTGGTCGACGGGCTGGTGGATCGGCTGCTGGGGCTCAGTCCGCCGTTGGCGGAGCTTGCCGACCGACTGCGCGCGGAGACCTCGACCCGGCTGCAGGACTGGTTGGACCACCTCGCGGCACCGGTGCCGATCAAGAAGCTGGGCGCCGTCGGGTACGAGCCGGGCTGGCGGAGCGCGCCTGGCGTGTGGCGGCATCCGCGGGCACAACTGCCCGCGATCGTGCCCGCTCCCGAGTGGCGGGTCGCCCTTCGGGTGGACAGCGTCGAGGACTTCGCGGCGGTGCATGGCGGTTCGGTGGACGGCTCGGCGCTGTCCGGACTGCGCCGCTGCCGCTCACCGTTCGCGGGGCCGGTCATCGTGGACGCCGTGGAGCGTCGGCTGTGGTCCGCCGGTATCCAGCCCACCGCGACGGAACCCGCGCTGGAGGCCTGGCGGCTGTGGGAGCGGCGGCCACGCGAGCTGACCGGCGCCGAGGGTGTCGAGGCGCAGATCGGGATCGCCGCGCGGATGGTGGAGTTGGCGGGCGCCGGGCTCGCGGGCAGCTTCGTGTTGGAGATCGAGCGGCAGTACTGGCAGCGCCGGAACTCGGCCGCGCGGCTCCAGCACCAGCGACAGGACGCGCTTGGCCTGGGCTGGGGCAACAACGACCACCACACCTTCCGCAGCAGCAGGGCGGCGTTCCAGCCGTTGATCAGGCTGTGGCTGACGCTGGGTTTCCAGCCGAGGGAGCGGTTCTACGCAGGCGCGCAGGCGGGCTGGGGCGCGCAGGTGCTGGAGCATCCGGAGAACGGCGGCGTGATCTTCGCCGATGTCGATCTGGAACCGGACGAGCTGGAGATCGACTTCGCCGCCGAGCCGCTGCCGCCGTCGGGCAGGCTGGGCACGGTGGGCCTGTGGTGCGCCCTGCATGGCGAGTCGGTGCTGGCCGCGGGCATGCACCACCTGGAGGGGCAGTTCGACTTCGACCTGCTGCGCGAGCACCTGGCCGGGGTGGGCGTCGAGCACATGGCACCGTTCTCCGACTTCCCGCACCTGCGGCAGGCCTTCACCGAGGCCGAACGCTGGCCGGTGCCCCCGGAGCGGCTGGCGGCGCTGGTCGCCGACGGCGCCATCGACGCCGAGACCGCTGCCCACTTCGCCGCCGACGGCGCGGTCGGCTCGCACCTGGAGAACCTGGCCCGCCGAGGCGGCTTCAAGGGCTTCAACCAGGAGAACGTGTCCACCACGATGCTCGCCACCGATCCACGGCGGTACCGGCCCTGAACCGGTCGATCAGGTGAACTCTGGCGGCGGTGCATTGCCGTCGCCGCCGAGGAGTTCAATGCTCGTGTCGCTGCCCAGCAACAGGGAAGGACCCGGCATGAACCTGAACAAGCTGGTGGACAAGGCGTACGAGGACAAGAGCATGGCCGAGCTGCTGGACGCTCCGCCGTCGGCGCTGGAAGGCCTGACCAGCAAGCACGACGAATTGCTTGCCGAACTGAAGATCCGCACCGTCCGCGACCTCGCGAACTGGAAGTTCGTCCGCCGCGCGAGCGCACTGGTCGAGCTGGCCGAGTTGGAGAAGTAGGCGGGTTCGGCGGCCAAGGCTCCCTCCCGAGAGCCTTGGCCGCTGACACGCTCAGAGTGCCGAGCACTGTCCGGAGCGCGGGCCCGTGACGGTGTTGGGTGCCTGGAGGTGGTCCGGGGCGGTGCGGTTGCCAGCACAGCGCAGCGGTCCGTTGACGGTGTTGCCCGCCAGCACCGCGGCGCCGGAGTCTCGCAGTGTGACACCGCCGTGGAGGGTGCTGCCGATCAGCGTCGTCTCGCCGGAGACTCCGCTGATCGACACCGGTCCGTTGATCGTGGACCGCAGCAGGTGCACGGCCGCGGCGCCCTCGGCCGTGACGGGTCCGTTCACGGTGCCGTCGGTGACCACCAGCGCTCCACCGGTGACCCGCACGGGTCCGTCGACGGTGCCGGACACACAGGTGACGCCGGTGTCCACGGTGAGCGGTCCGGTGTGCCTGCCGACCGTGCGAGTGCAGGCGGGCGGTTCCTTGAGCAGGGTCACCACGAAGCTCTCGGCGGGGCCGATGTTGCCGGTCGGGTCGATGCCCCGGTACTCGACGGTGTGCCTGCCGTAGCCCGGCGGCACGTCGTCCCACGGCACCACCCGCGGCACGCCCAGCTTGCCGTAGACCAGCGAGTCGATCTCGGTGCCGTGCGCGGTGAACAGGAACGGCTTGGCCGCGTCCGTTGGCCAGCCGTAGTAGTGGTACCAGCCGTCGCCGTCGACCTGGAACTCGCCGACCACGTGGCCCGCGGTGTCGTCGGACGGGTCGAGCTTCATGGTGAACGGGCCGTTGAAGACGAACTCCGTTCCGGTCGCCTTCTTCGTGGTGAGCAGCGCCTTGGACAAGGCGAACCGCACCGCGGGGTCGGTGGCGTCGACCTGCCAGCCGATCTGCTGACCTGGCCCCCCGGCGGGGTCGGTGACGGTGGCGGTGAGCGTGTGCCGCCCGGTGAGGCGCAGCGGCGCGAGGTCGAGGTCGCGGTCGTTGCCGGGGTTGTCGACGATCTTGTCGTCCAGCCGCCAGACCACGGTGAACGCCCGGTCGTCCGGGTGCCTGGTGTCGGCGTGCACAACCTGGTCACCGCTGACCGGGTTCGCGGAGCGGTTGGTGAACTCGGCCGCCACCGGCCGGACCGGGGTGCTCAGCGCGGTGTCCACCGACCAGGAGCGGGTCGCGGTGAGCGCGGCCCGCACCGCGGGGTCGCGGACGAAGGGCGTCGGGTCCACCACGGTGGCCAGCACCGTGTGCTTGCCGGGGGTGAGCCCGAGCGTGCGCAGGTCGAGGCTGCGCCGGTTGTCGGTGCCGGGCACGATCTTGCCGTCCACCGACCAGCTCACGGTGAGCTCGTGGCTGCGGGGGTGCTGGGTGTCCAGCCACAGCGTGCGGTCCGCGCCGACCGCGGTGGTGTTCGGCGTCGCGTCCTGGATCAGCGGCGCCTTCGCCGACAGCCGCTGGGTCATGCGCTCGCGGGACACCTGGTCGAAGTAGTAACCGAGCACCTTCATCATCGAATGCCTGCTCGGCCGCCAGATGCCGGTGCTGCTGTACTGGCCTGCCTCGTGGCGGCCGATGGTGCCGCCCGAGTCGCTTGGCTCGCCAAGCCAGCGGAACCACTTGGCCTGCCGCTGCCGCATCTGCTCCTCGGTGAGCAGCGTGTGGTGCGCCGAGTTCGGCTCGCCGCCCTGGTAGGCGCCGCCGCGGACGCCGCGCTGGTAGTAGTCGTACTCGTCCTGGAGGCCGCCAAGGGAGTGCCCGAGCTCATGCGGGGTGATCAGGGCCGACAACGCGTTGCCGCCGGTCGCGGTCGCGTCGGCGCCGCCTGCCCCGCCGTAGGTCTCGCTGTTGGCGATGGCCAGCAGTTGGCGGTTGCTTCGGCTGGTGCCCGCGACGAGATCGGCGTAGGAGTTGGCCTTGGTGCCGTTCACGGTGAGCAGGCGCTGCACGCTGCCCGGTTGGCAACCGCCCCACATGCCCATGTCCAGCGGGGTGTCGCGGCGCGGCGAGTTCAGGTTCGGATCGCAGTCGATGCCGCTTTCCGGGGAGGCGATCTCGACCGCGTAGACGTTCATGTAGTCGCGGTAGGACTTGAACGGTTCGATGCTGAACAACACGTTGACGTGCTTGTTGACGTGCCCGCGGAACTTCGGCAGCTCCGCCTTGGTGTAGCCGTCACCGACGATCACCAGGTTGAAGCGGGCGGAGGTCGGTCCGGAGACGTGGATCGGCACCACGGTCGCCTCGGCGGGCTGCTCCGAGCCCGCGGGCGGGATGGCCGTGAACAGGGCCACCAGGGCGGCGGCCAGCGTGAAGAGCAGGGGTCGGCGCATCGGTTGCGCTCCTGGGCGAGGCGGCAGGGATGAGCCAACGGTGCACGAACACCCGATGAGCTGGTACCGCCTACCAGATCACCGGGTGTTCGTCTCAATGAACGCCTCAGCCGAGCCGGACGAAAGCCTGCGCCTTGCCGAGCACGGTCTGGCCGTTGAACTTGGCGGTGATGTCGACGCGCACGGTGCCGTCCTCGCGCTTCTCGGCCACCTTGCCGGTCAACTCGACCAAAGCGCCATCGTCGTCATCGGGCACCACCACGGGGCGGGTGAAGCGCACGCCGAAGCTGGTGACGGCGCCGGGGTCGCCGACCCATTCGGTCACCAGGCGTCCGCCCAGCGCCATGGTGAGCATGCCGTGCGCGATCACGTTGGGCAGGCCGACCTGGACGGCGAACCGCTCGTTCCAGTGGATCGGGTTGAAGTCCAGCGAGGCACCCGCGTAGCGGACCAGGTCCGCCCTGGTGAGCCGGACGTCCAGGGCGGGCAGCTCGTCGCCCTTGTGCACCTGCTCGGCTCGCAGCCGGGTCAGCGAGGTGGTCATGCGGCACCTCCGTTCTCGGCCGTGCCGCGGGCCACCAGGGTGGCCTTGGACGTGCACACCGGCTCGCCGTCCTCGGTGGCCAGTTCGGCCCGCACCGAGAGGAAGTCGTTGCCCGCCCTGGACATGATGTCGTCGACGTGGCCGGTGGCGACGATGCGGTCTCCCGCACGCAGCGGCCGATGGTGCACGAAGGTCTGGTCGCCGTGCACGACCTTGGTGTAGTCCAGACCGAGGTCCGGGTGGTGCACGAGCAGGTCGTTGGCCATCTTGGAGATCAGGATGGCGAAGGTCGGCGGTGCGATCACGTCCGCATGGCCTGCCGCCCTGGCCGCCTCCGGGTCGCGGTAGATGGGGTTGTCGTCGCCGATGGAGTCGGCGAACTCGCGGATCTTCTCCCGACTGACCTCATAGATCTCGGGTGCAGGTATCTGCCTGCCGATGAAGGACTGATCAAGCGCCACTGCTGAAGGCTACCCAGCCCGGCGAACGAGGTGGTGATGTGACGGCGAACAGAAAAAAGCCGCCTCGTTTGGACCGAGGCGGCTGTGAGGATCTTTCGGGGAACGCGCGATCTAGCGCGTTTCCTTGTGGTTGCGGTGCGAGCCGCAGTTCGGGCAGAACTTCTTCATCTCAAGACGATCCGGGTCGTTGCGCCGGTTCTTCTTGGTGATGTAGTTGCGGTGCTTGCACTCTTCACAAGCCAAGGTGATCTTCGGGCGAACGTCGGAGGCAGCCACGAGAGATACCTTCCTCTCATCTCAGAACCTCCGCGTCGGCGGAGGTCCGGGGGTTTGCCCCCGGTAGGGGTAGTACTGCGTAGCGGTGGCCGGACTTGAACCGGCGACACAGCGATTATGAGCCGCTTGCTCTACCTGGCTGAGCTACACCGCCATGTACGTATCGAGTTGTCCCAACAAACATAACCCCGCGATCGGCCAAGGAAGAATCTCCGTGAGCCCCCCGCGGGGTCCGGGGCGGAGCCCCGGCTGGGGTCTGGGGGCTTGGCCCCCAGAAAAACACAGCGAAGCGGGACGGCCCGGCTTTGCCGGGCACACCACGCCCACCGCGGAGCCCCAATACGGAATCGAACCGTAGACCTTCTCCTTACCATGGAGACGCTCTGCCGACTGAGCTATTGGGGCGTGCTCTTGTGCTCTTGTGCGGAGCGAGCAGAACTTTACACGGCGGCCCAGCGGTTAGTGAAATCGGGTGGTCCTTCTCCTGGCGACCTGCGGGTTCAGTGCAGCAAGGTCAGGATCGTGCCGTCCTGACGGCTCGGCGCGCGCACCGTGCGAGCCCGCAGCCAGGCCTCCAGGCGGTCCTCCGACAGCGGCCTGGAGATCAGGTAGCCCTGTGCCACATCACAGCCCATCTCCACCAGCTGGTCGCGCGCCGCGTCCTCCTCGACGCCCTCGGCGACCACCGTCAGACCCAGCGAGTGGCCGAGTTCCACGATGGACCGGACCACCGCGAGATCGCCGAGGTCGGTGCCCATGCCGAGCACGAAACTCTTGTCGATCTTCACCTCGTCCACCGGAAGCTGCCGCAGGTAGGCCAGCGAGGAGTAGCCGGTGCCGAAGTCGTCGACGGCCAGCACCACGCCCAGCGCGTGCAGCCTGCGCAGCACCGGCAGCGCCTTCTCCGGATCGGACATCACGCCGGACTCGGTGAGTTCGAACGTCAGCAGCCGAGGCGGCACGTTGTGCCGTTGCAGCGCCTCCGCGACGCGGTCCGGGAACGTCTTGTCGTCGAGGTTGCGCACCGACAGGTTCACCGCGGCGGACAGCCGCAGTCCGCGGTCCAGCCAGCCCCGCACCTTGCGCAGCGCGTCCTCCATGACGAAGTCGGTCAACGCGTTGACCAGCCCGGTGGCCTCCACGGCGGGCACGAACTCGTCCGGGTCCACCGGGCCGAACTCCGGGTGCCGCCAGCGGACCAGCGCCTCGGCACCGAGCACCTCGCGGCTGGGCAGCGCCACCTTCGGCTGGTAGTGCACGTGGATGTGGCCCGCGTCCATGGCCTGCCGGAACTGGGTGACCAGCTGGAAGCGCCGGAGGAAGATCTGGCTCATGCTCGGCTTGTAGCCGCGCACCGCGTCGCCCGCGCTGCGGGCCGCGCGCACGGCGACATCGGCACGTTGCAGCAGCGTGTCCACATCGGGCAGGTCGCCGCCCGCGTCCGGCTCGACCGGGACGTAGCCGACGACCGCGCTGGCCTCCACGATCAGCCGGTCCACGGGATACGGCGCGGCCAGTTCGGCGCCCAGCTTCTCGGCGGTCTGGTGGGCGAGTTCGGCGTTGCAGTCGGTCAGCAGCGCGGCGAAGGTGCCGCCCTCCAGGTGGGCCAGCGGAACGTCGCCGCCCATGACCTCCCGCAGCCGCCTGCCCGCGACCACGACCATCCGGTCGCCCCAGGCGTGGCCGAGTGCGTCGCTGACGGTGGCCAGGATGTCCAGGTCCATCCGCAGCACGACGCAGTCGCGGCCGGAACGCACCGACTCGCCCGCGGCCTCCCGGAAGCCGGGGCGGTTGAGCAGACCGGTCAGCGGATCGTGATAGGCGTCGTGCCGCAGCCTCGCGAGCAGTCTGCGGTTGTCCAGCGCGGTTGCGAGGTGGCTGGCCAGCGTGCGCAGCAGCCGGACGTCGGCGGCGCCGAAACCGCGCCAGCGGGACAGCCGGTCGTGCACCTCCACCGCGCCGAGCAGTTGGTGGGCTCCGCGCAGCGGCACCACCAGCGCCTCGTGCGCGCCGCGCCGGTACAGCGCCTCCCGGACGTCCTCAAGGCCGTCGCCCGCGCGGAAGATCCGCACGCTGTTGCCGGGCAGCTGGAGCAGCGGGTCGTCCCGGAAGCCCTGGATCGAGGCGGGCTCGGTGTGCAGCGGCAGCGGCTCGCCGCCGATCAGCGTGCGCACCATGGACGGCGGGTCCGGCCGCAGGTGCAGCACGACCCGGCTGGCGTTGAGCTGGTCGCGGATGCGGTCCGCGATGGTCTGCCACTCCTCGAAGTCCGGTACCTGCTCGTCGGGCAGATCACTGCTGGGACGGCTCGCCGCCTGCTGGCCGGATCTGGCCACGGTCAGGCTGACCTCGCTGAGCGTCTCCAGGTCGTGCTGCTCCCGCAGCAGCCCGGAGTAGGCGCGGTAGAGCGCGAACAACTCGGCGGAGCCGAGCACCACGAGCACCCAGCCGTAGGGCTGGTTGAAGACCTTGTAGCCGACCAGGCCGACGGAGGTGTTCAGCAGGCCGACGACCATGGTGCGCAACGCGAGCCGCGCGGCGCCGGAGAGCCTGCGCTCGCCGCCGAGCACATGCAGCGCGGCCAGCGCGAGGATCGTACTGACCAGCGGGGAGATCACCACACCGATGACCGCACCGGCCCAGTGCAGATCGGGGTTGGGGATCATGTCGTTGATCAGCTTGGCGACCACGAACGGCACGGTGATCTCGAAGCAGATCACGCCGCCGTTGTAGACGGTCCGGTTCTCCGCCTTGCGACCGAGCAGGGTGCCGCGACGCCCGCGATGAGGTGCGCGGCGAGCACGATCTCGAATGGCGTGGTGAGGATGCCGAGCACGAGCGGGATCTCGGTGAACGAGATCGCCCAGCCGACTCGGCTGACATCCAGGTTGATCGTGAGCCGCTCCGCGAGCAGGAAGCCGAGTACGAGCAGCGGCCCGATCCACAGGTGTCGGCTCTCGAACGCGGGCTCGTCGAGCCAGGTTCCGACGATGGCCGCCGCGGTGAGGCCGGTGAGCAGTACGAGCCAGGAGAAGCGGGAGAAGGTGCGGCTGGATGCGGCGTCGAGCGCGGGTACGGTCGAGGAGCGTGGCGAATCGGTGCTGTGATTCGAATCGGCGGACCGCCCCTGCGCGGACATCCACCCCTCCTGTCTGA
This sequence comes from Actinorectispora metalli, assembly GCF_056323685.1. Classification (NCBI taxonomy): domain Bacteria; kingdom Bacillati; phylum Actinomycetota; class Actinomycetes; order Pseudonocardiales; family Pseudonocardiaceae; genus Actinorectispora; species Actinorectispora metalli. Next base: position 2,721,993 of record NZ_JBREYE010000001.1, on the reverse strand, counting down.
TGCTGCCGTGCCCCAGCGTCATTTCCGACGGGCGCCTGATGCCGCTTGACAAAGGCAGCACCGCCCGGCCGTGCCGATCCCCCATTCGAGCGTCGCACACTTGACCGCGCTATGGCCAGCATCTACCGGCAGGCCTTCGTTGCTCCGCTGGGAGGTACGGGCTATGGACGGACCCCGAAAGCACTAACAGCAAGTGAACACTTCGGGTTCACCGCAGGTGGAAGGCGTTTCACGGAGCAAATACATTCCAGAGAAATATGAGAAGCATTCATATCGCCTCGGATTCCGGTCCGGCGAAACGGAAATTTCGGCCGGATGACCGTCGTGTTGTCGCTTACCGCATTGAGCCGCTGGCGAAACGTGTGCAACCCGTTAGGGGGTTGCGAGACGCCCGTGACCATGACGCTACGTGACTAAGTTCCTTTATCAAACCGACGCGTTAGTTCTGAGCATCACAGTTGTGATCGCGTTCGGTAACGGAAGATCGCCACAACGTTGACCATCGCAGGTGCTCGCCGACAAGGACAGCGACAGGCCGTGATCGGCTTCGTGACGTGGTCGCCCGCGCGACGTTCCGGGGTCCGGTTTTGTCGGTGCCCGCGATTAGCGTCGCGATATGACGATGAACCTCAGCATGGTGACGATCGACTGCCAGAACCCGCGCGAACTCGCCGAGTTCTGGACCAAAGCGTTGGGCACCACGGTGGCTGGCGACTACGGCGGCTACTTCGTGATGCTGGCTCCCGTTGGGGAGGGTGGCACCGCTGTCGGCTTGCAGAAGGTGCCCGAGGAGCGGCAGGGCAAGAACCGGGTGCACCTCGATTTCGGTTCCGACGACCGCAAGGCCGAGGTGCGCCGCCTGGTCGGCATTGGCGCCACCGAGTTGGGGGAGCACAGCGCCCCTGGCTTCACCTGGACGGTCCTGGCCGACCCGGCGGGCAACGAGTTCTGCGTGGCCGATCCGCACCAGTAGTCCACTTGGGCGTGAGCATTTTTCAGGTATAGGCAAACCGGGAGGCCTGTGGCACGTTGCGATGAGAAGCCCTCTGCCTGCGGGGACTGACGCCGCCCTCCCTGGGGAAGCGTCGGTCGCCGCCCTTCCCTGCCCGGAGGACGACCATGCGGTTGCGTGTTCTCGGCCTTGCCATCGGCCTGCTGACGGCGTTGACGGTCCCGGTGGCCGGCGCCGCCGAGCCCTACATCGTCGGCGGCAAGCCCGCCTCGGAGAACTACCCCTTCTACACCAAGCTGCTCAGCAACGGCCGCTTCAAATGCGGCGCCTCGCTGATCACCCCGCAGTGGCTGGCCACCGCGAAGCACTGTCTGGCCGACACCACCTCGGTGCGCGTCGGCGGCACCACCTTGAACAGCGGTGAGGAGATCAAGGTCGAGCGGCTGGTGCCCGGCCCCGGCGGCAACAACCCTGGCCCCGGCTCGGACTTCGCCCTGATCAAGCTGGCCACCGCAGCCACATCGGCCCCGATCGCGATCACCGGCGCCGGGCTGAAGACCGGCGACGCGGTGCGCATCATGGGCCACGGCCTGACCTGCCCGACCCGCGGCTGCGGCACTGCGCCCGACCAACTCCAGGAACTGGACACCACCCTGGTGACCGGGTGCCTGTCCTACAACACGCAGTCCGAACTGTGCGTCGGCGGCCCCAGTGGCAAGGGCGCCTGCTTCGGCGACTCCGGCGGCCCGCTCGTGGTCAAGGTCAACGGCCGCTGGGAACTCGGCGGCGCCACCAGCCGTCTCGGCGGCTTCCTGCCCATCTGCGCCCAGTCCCCTTCGGTGTACAGCAAGGTCCCGTACTTCAAGTCCTGGATCGAGACCCACACCGGCCCGCTGGGCTGACCCACGTACCCGAGCGCCCGTGACACTCCTCCCGTCACGGGCGCTTCGGGTACGGCTGCTCAGTAGGTGCGACAGGCGCCGCAGATCCGTACTCCGTGCGGTCCTGGGAACTCGGCGGGCCGTTGCTCACAGCTCGGGCAGACGCCGTACGAGCGCATCGGCGGGGGCACAACCCGTCGCATCGGATAACGCGGCACCTGCGGAAGAGGCCCGGTTCGCCAGGTGATGTTGCGGGCGCGGAGCATCCGGTACTCGACGGCGGCCAGGATGAGCGTGGTGACCAGACCGCCCGCGGTGAGAACCAGCCAGTGGGAGGCCGGGAGGGAGTTCGTGTCGAACTCGACGAGGGCCAGCACGGTGGAGGCGGTGACCGCCACGGCGGTGACGGTCGGACCCAGCAGCGGGTGGAACTCGCCGATGAAGCAGCTGCTGCGGACGGCCCACCAAGCCGACCAGCCGATGTAGAAGGCCACCCAGAGCAGACCCACGATCAGCAGCAGGCCGCCGAAGAAGCCGATCAGGGCCTCGCCGGGGTCGGCCGCGCTGTCCGGGAGAAGTTCGGAGCCAGCGAACGCCAAAGCCATGGCGCCGTAGCTGGTCAGCGCCAGCAGGATGATCCGCCTGATCACCGGGACGCCGCGAAGCTGGGGGCGGTACTCGGGGCGGGTGCGCCAGTAGAGGATCGCCATCGCGACCGGCACGACGATCAAGGCGATGATCACCGTCGTCGCCGTCCGCTGCCAACCCTCCTCGTTCAGCGTCTCGGCGATGCTCCGGTCACCACGACCATGCACGAGCATGGTCAACAGCCCGACGACCGACCGCCAGGTGGCGATGCGCCCCAACCGCGGCGAGCCCGCGGGCGGCGGCGCGCCGAACAGCCGCGCGGCCGCTCCCCACGGCGTCGCGGGCGAAGCGGCGGCCTGCGGCACCGGGTGGAATTGGGGCGTGTACATCGATCGCCGGTCTCCTCCGCTACAGGGGAAGGTCAGATCTCACGATCGTGGCAGGAGTGGCTTACCCAGAGAGTGGATCAGCGGGCTGTCACCCGAACACGCGGCAATCCCCGGTACTCAAGCGAACAGCCCCGTGACCTGTCCATGCCGGTCACGGGGCTGTTTGCGCTGGATGTGGCAGGTAGTGGATTCGAACCACTGTAGGCATAAGCCGACGGATTTACAGTCCGCTCCCATTGGCCGCTCGGGCAACCTGCCGTACGCGCCGGGTTCACTCTCGCGTATCACCGGGCGTGCGGGGGAAAGAATACATACCGCTGGGGACCGACTTCCACCGGGTTGCCGACCGGGTAGCGTGACCTGCGGACTACGAGGAGGTGCAGGGCACGTGGCGGACCCGTCTTTCGACGTGGTGAGCAAGGTTGATCGCCAAGAGGTGGACAACGCGGTGAACCAGGCGGCCAAGGAACTGTCCCAGCGGTTCGACTTCCGCGGGACCGGGGCCAAAGTGAGCTGGGCAGGAGAAGAAGCGATCACCATCGAGGCGGAGACTGAGGAGCGGTGCAAGGCAGCCGTCGAGGTCTTCAAGGAGAAGCTGATCAAGCGGAACATCTCGCTGAAGGCCTTCGAGGTCGGCGAGCCCGCACCGTCCGGGAAGGTGCACAAGGTCACCGGGAACCTGGTGCAGGGCATCGCCTCGGACAAGGCAAAGCAGATCAGCAAGGCCATCCGGGACGAGGGCCCCAAGGGAGTGCAGGCTCAGATCCAGGGCGACCAGCTTCGCGTCTCGGGCAAGAAGAAGGACCAGTTGCAGGACGTGATCGCGCTGCTCAAGGGCAAGGACTTCGGCATCGCGCTTCAGTTCACCAACTATCGGTGAGCTCATCAGGGGGAGTCAGATGAAGGGGATCATCCTCGCCGGGGGGAGCGGCACGCGGCTGCACCCGATAACCCAGGCGGTGTCCAAACAGCTGCTGCCGGTGTACGACAAGCCGATGGTGTACTACCCGCTGTCGGTGCTGATGCTGGCCGGTATCCGGGACATCCTCGTCATCTCGACGCCCAGCGACCTGCCGCTGTTCCGGCGGCTGCTCGGCGACGGCTCCCAGTTGGGCATCTCGCTGGACTACGCCGAGCAGGCGCAGCCGAACGGGCTGGCGGAAGCCTTCGTGATCGGCTCCGACTTCATCGGGGACTCCAACGTCGCCCTGGTTCTCGGCGACAACATCTTCTACGGGCAGGGCTTCTCGCGGCTGCTCCAGTACCAGGTGGCCGAGCTGGACGGCTGTGTGTTGTTCGGCTACCCGGTCAAGGACCCGCACCGCTACGGCGTCGGCGAGGTGGACCCGGCCGGGCGGCTGGTCTCCATTGAGGAGAAGCCCGCCCAGCCGCGCTCCAACAAGGCGATCACCGGGCTCTACCTGTACGACAACGCCGTGGTGGACATCGCCAGGAGCCTGCGGCCGTCGGCGCGCGGGGAGCTGGAGATCACCGACGTCAACCTGGCGTACCTGCGGCAGGGCAAGGCGAGCCTGGTCGATCTCGGGCGCGGCTTCGCCTGGCTGGACACCGGCACCCACGACTCCCTGCTGGAGGCGGGGCAGTTCGTGCAGGTGCTGGAGCACCGGCAGGGCGTGCGGATCGCCTGCCTTGAGGAGATCGCGCTGCGGATGGGCTATATCGACGCCGACGGCTGCTACGCGTTGGGCGCCAAGCTGGCCAAGTCCGGCTACGGCGGCTATGTGATGGACGTGGCGCGGGCGGCCGGGGCGACCGGCTGACTCACCAGGTGCCCGGGGTGCGCCGGGCCAGCTCCTCCAGCCGGGCGATGCGGTCCGCGATCGGCGGGTGGGTGGAGAACAGCCTGGCCAGGTTCTCGCCGGGGCGGAACGGGTTGGCGATCATCAGGTGCGACTGCGAGACCAGCGACGGGTCCGGCGGCAGCGGTGCCGCCCTCGTGCCCAGCTCCAGCTTGCGCAGCGCGGAGGCCAAGGCCAGCGGGTCGCCGGTGAGTGCCGCGCCGGAGGCGTCCGCCTGGTACTCGCGGGAGCGGCTCACCGCCAGCTGGACCACCGCCGCGGCGATGGGGCCGAGCAGGGCGATCAGCAGCACCGCGATCGGGTTGGGCCGCTCCTCGTCGGAGTCGCCGAACAGGCCCGCGAACAGCGCGAGGTTGGCCATGAAGGTGATCACGCCCGCCAGCGCGCCCGCCACGCAGGAGATCAGGATGTCCCGGTTGTAGACGTGGGAAAGCTCGTGGCCGAGCACGGCCCGCAGCTCGCGCTCGTCCAACAACTCCAGGATGCCGGTGGTGCAGCAGACCGCGGCGTTGCGCGGGTTGCGGCCGGTGGCGAAGGCGTTGGGTGCCTCGGTGGGGCTGACGTAGAGCCGCGGCATCGGCTGCCGCGCGGCGGTGGCCAGCTCACGCACGATCCGGTACATCGCGGGCTGCTCCGGCTCCGAGACCGGCCGGGCGTGCATGGCGCGCAGCGCCAGCTTGTCGGAGTTGAAGTAGGCGTAGCCGTTGATGCCCAGCGCCACGACCAGCGCGATGATCAGACCGCCTCGGCCGAAGAACGAGCCGAGCAGCAGCACGATGGCGCTCATCCCGCCCAGCAGCAGGGCCGTTTTCAGACCGTTGAGTTGCTTGTGCACGATGCTTCGCCTCCGGCGAGAGTCCGTACCTGCCTTCGCTTGCCCGGACCCGATTTCACAGTACCGACCAGGACCCCGGCGGGCATGTCCTCACTCTTCGAAACGATCCAGGGTCGCGCCGAGTTCCGCCGACCGCTCAGGCCTCGCGGCGCCAGTAGGTGTGCGGCCGGACCGCCCTGCGGTCGAATCCGCGCCGGTCGACGAGGTGGGCACGCACCGCGGACATGGCGGACTTCTCGCCCGCCGCCCACACGTCGATCATCCCTTCGGGTAGTTCCGCCGCGGTCAGGGCGGCGACCAGGAGGTCGGGGGCTCCCGCGGGCTTGCCGTCGCGGAACAGCCAGGTGATCTCGGCGTCCGCCTCGGTGGGCAGCGGCTGGCGCTCGGCGGCGTCGGCGACCTCGATGAACACCCGCGCCTTCGCCGTCGCGGGCAGTTCGGCGAGCAGCAGGGTGATCGCGGGCAGCGCGGTCTCATCGCCGATCAGCAGATGGGAGTCGGCGTCCGGGTTCAGCTCGTGGGCGGGCGACGGCCCGACGAAGATCAGCTCGTCACCCGGTCGGGCGGCGGTGGCCCACCTCGACGCCGGGCCCGAGTCGCCGTGCAGCACGAAGTCGAAGTCAAGCTCGTTGGCCGCCGGGTCGTGGCGGCGAACGGTGTAGGTGCGCATGTGGGGCCGCAGCCGGGAGAACAGCGTGCGCGCCCGCTCGACGGTGAGGTCGTCGGGAAGCTCGGCGCCCGGCGGGTAGAGGTAGACCATGACGCTCTGGTCACCGCCGACCGCGACGAAGTCCGCGAGGTCGGGGCCGCCGACGGTGATCCGGGCCATCCGCGGCGTGATCCGCTCGACACGGAGCACCGGTGCCCGCCACAGCCTGCTGGGGCCTGCCGCCGCCCGCCGCCGCACTGCTGAATTGCTCATCCCCGGCATCATCGCCGCGTCCAAGCGTGTGCACCAAATCGCCCGGCTGAACCAACCGGTGTTGTCAACCGTTCTAAGACTCTGACGGCGGAAATAATTCGGTGGGGAGCGCATGAATCTCGGCAGACTGCGGCGTCGGCTCGGCATCGACACCCCTCCTTCCCGGCGGAGGGTGTCCGGCGGACCGCTGCGGTTCCCGGTGTTGCCACGCAACAGCGGTGCGCTGAGTTGCAGGCTGGCCGACAACGAGGGCCGCGCCTTCCCCGGCGCCGAGGTGGAGGTCACCGGCCGCCTCGGGCAGTCCTTCGCCTATGGCGAGACGGACTCCTTCGGCTACTTCATCACCACCGTCCCCAGCGGCAAGTACACCCTGGCCGTGCGCGCGGGCGGCTACCAGGCGATCCGCCGGACCACCGAGGTCCAGCCAGGGCAGCACGCCGCGCTGGGCAATCTGGTGCTCCGCCCGGACTCCCGCATGACGCTGCCGCAACCGGGCATCTGGCGAATCGACCCCGACCACTCCTCGATCCGCTTCGTCGCAAGGCACATCGGGCTGTCGAAGGTCTACGGCCAGTTCGACCGGTTCCAGGGGCGGATCCAAATCGCCAAGCCGATCGAGCAGACCAAGATCGAAGTGATCATCGAGTCCGCCAGCATCAACACCAACAACCCCAAGCGGGACGCCCACCTGCGCTCGGCCGACTTCCTCGACGTCGAGCGCTACCGGCACCTGTTCTTCACCAGCGAGCGCTTCGCACAGATCCGCGGCGACCACTGGGCGGTCAGCGGTTCACTGACCCTGCACGGCATGACCAGCAACGTGCGCCTGGACACCACCTACCTCGGCACCCAGTCCTGGAACGGCCTGCGCACCGGTTGCACCGCCAGGACCGAACTGCACCGCGAGGACTTCACCATCAACTGGAAGCAGGTCCTCAACCGCGGCATCGCCGTGGTCGGCTCCACCATCGAGATCCGCCTCGACATCCAAGCCGTGCTCGAGGACTGACCATGATCCGGATCATGGTCTCGCGGACCGTGATCGCGACGTGAGCCTCGTCGACTGCGCACCGAGCCCACGCAGCCCGCTCATCCGCGGCAGGCCAGAAATGAACGATGCCTGCCCGCGAGTGGCGCACTCGCGGGCAGGCATCCGCTTGTTGTCCTCAGTCGCGCAGTTCCATCGTGCAGCACTTGTGGCCGCCGCCGGACTTGAGGAATTCGGAGACGTCGACGTAGACGGGCTCGTAGCCGCGGGCCGCGATGCGCTCGCCGAGGGCGGTGGCGGCGGGCGGGAGGATCACGTTGCGGCCGTCGGAGATGCCGTTGAGGCCGAAGCCGAGCGCGTCGGCCTCGGTGGCCAGCACGGCGTCGGGGAAGAGGCGGGCGAGGACGCGCTGCGAGCCGGGTGAGAAGGCGTCGGGGTAGTAGGCGATGTTGGGGCGCCTGTTGTCCTCGATGCGGTCTTCCAGCACGAACAACGCGGTGTCCAGGTGGTAGAAGCGCGGGTCGGTCAGCTGAAGGGACACCACGGGAACGCCGAGGGCCTCCTGGGCCTCGGCGTGTGCGCCGGGGTCGGTGCGGAAGCCGGTGCCCGCCAGCAGGACGGTGCCGGTCCAGGCGAGGTCGCCCTCGGCCTCGTTGATCCGGGTGGGCATCACGACATCGCGGTAGCCGTTCTCCAGGAACCAGCGGCGGAAGTGCTCGGCCTCGGGGGCGCGCTGCTCGGCGCGGAACTTCGAGCCGAGGACGTGGCCGTTGATGACGGTGCCGGAGTTGGCGGCGAAGACCATATCGGGCAGGCCGGGCTGCGGCTCGATCAGCTCCACCTTGTGGCCGAGGCGCTCGTAGGTGTCCTTGAGCTCGGTCCACTGGGCCATCGCAAGCGCGGTGTCGACCGGCTGGGTGGGGTCCATCCACGGGTTGATCGTGTACTCGACGGTGAAGTACTCCGGCGGGCACATCAGGTACCGCCGGACGCTCGGCACTCGCGGGGTGCTGTCAGACGCCTGCTCTGCGAACGAGCCTGCGCGCATCCCGGCAACCGGGGTGTCGAGTGTGGAGGTCATGGTCCGAAACTTAGGATGCGCCGGTAGGTTTACACAACGCCGCTTTATTGCGATCACGAGGGCAGAACGTTGCGTATTGATCGGACGGACCATCAAATCATTTCGCGACTGGTCGCGGACGCGAGATCGAGCTATGCCGAGATCGGTGCCGTGGTCGGATTGTCCGCTCCCGCGGTGAAGCGGCGGGTGGACAAGCTGCTCGACGCCGGGGTGCTTCGCGGCTTCACCGCGGTGGTGGACCCGGAGGCTCTGGGCTGGGGCACCGAGGCGTTCGTCGAGGTGCACTGCAACGGCAATGTGACGCCCGGTGCGCTGCGCGCCGGGCTGGAGTCCTTACCGGAGGTGGTCGCCGCCTACACGGTGTCGGGCGCGGCGGACGCGATCGTGCACCTGCGCGCCGGTGACATCCACCACCTGGAGACCGCGCTGGAGCGGCTGCGCGGGATGAGCTTCATCGACCGCACCGTCTCCACCGTGGTGCTGTCCACGCTGCTGGAACGGTCACCGGCGCCGAAAACCTGACCAGCGTCACAATCCGGCGGGCAGCGGCCGGTGGCAGGATCTCAAGCCATGGGCGCCGAGATCCGCATCGACCGCCGGGACCGCGTTGCCGTGCTGACGGTGAACGACCCGGATCGCCGCAACGCGCTGAGCCTCGACCTCTCCGAGCAGTTGGCGGCGGCTGTGGCGGACTGTGAGAACGACGAGGGCGTCGGCGCGGTCGTGATCACCGGGGAGCCGCCCGCCTTCTGCGCGGGCGCTGACCTCACCCAGCTTGGCGAGGCTCGCGAAGAGGGTCTGCGCCGCATCTACGCGGGATTCCTCTCCGTCGCGTACTGCACGCTGCCGACCGTGGCCGCCGTGAACGGTGCCGCCGTCGGCGCGGGACTCAACCTCGCACTCGCCTGCGATGTGCGGCTGGCCGGACCGCGGGCGCGGTTCGACGCCCGCTTCCTCCAGTTGGGCATTCACCCCGGCGGCGGGATGACCTGGATGCTGCACCGCACCGTCGGCCCCCAGCAGGCCGCGGCCATGGCGTTGTTCGGTGAGGTGGTGGACGCCGACGAGGCGGTGCGCACCGGACTGGTCCTGCGCAAGACCGAGGACGTGGTGGAGGACGCGGTCGCGCTGGCGGCCAAGGCCGCGGGAGCACCACGCGAACTGGTTGTCACCACCAAGCGCACGATGCGGGTCACCGCGGCCTCGGACACCCACCCCGAAGCGGTGGAGGCCGAGCTCACACCTCAGCTTGAATCCATGGAAAAGCCCGCGTTCGCGACGCTGCTGGCCGCCATGAGGGCCAAAATTCGCAAGTAGGTTCACATTCCTCAACGCCGCAGTCGCCCCAGGACGTGAGCTTCGTCCCATTGGGAGGGCAGAAACCGGTCACCCATCTATGTGTAACTTCGGGTAACACGTAGTCTGGGTGAAGCCATTCGCCCCAGCAGGCGCCCATCGGCATAGGGCGTCGGTACTTGGGACTGAGGCACGGCGCGCCCGCAGGCGACTACGCTCGAATGTGGCAATGACGCCATGCGGGAATGCGACTGGCACCGTCCGCGCTGAACCCACGTAGTGGCCCCCGACATACCACTACGAGGTGAGAGAGGGAGCGCTCGCTCATGACACTGGACGTGGGGAACTCCGCCCCGCATCGCGAGACCGAGGTCCAGAAGCTGGACCGCGTTGTCATCCGGTTTGCCGGGGACTCCGGCGACGGCATGCAGCTCACCGGTGACCGCTTCACCTCCGAGGCCGCCGCGTTCGGCAACGACCTGGCCACGCTGCCCAACTTCCCCGCCGAGATCCGCGCCCCAGCAGGAACGCTGCCGGGCGTGTCGAGCTTCCAGCTGCACTTCGCCGATTACGACATCCTTACGCCGGGCGACCGCCCCGACGTGCTGGTGGCGATGAACCCGGCGGCGCTGAAGGCCAACATCGCCGACCTCCCGCACGGCGGCACGCTGATCGTCAACACCGACGAGTTCAGCAAGCGCAACCTCACCAAGGTCGGCTACGCCGCCGACCCGCTGGAGGACGACTCGCTGGAGCCCTACCACGTGCACAAGGTCGCCATGGCGACGCTCACGCGCGGGGCGCTTGAGGAGACCGGGCTGTCCAAGAAGGACGCCGAGCGGGCCAAGAACATGTTCGCGCTCGGCCTGCTGTCCTGGATGTACCACCGGCCGACCGAGGGCACCGAGCGGTTCCTCCGCGAGAAGTTCTCCCGCAAGCCCGATATCGCCGAGGCCAACGTGCTGGCCTTCCGGGCGGGCTGGAACTACGGCGAGACCACCGAGAGCTTCGCGGTCACCTACCAGGTCGCGCCCGCCAAGCTGGCGCAGGGCACCTACCGGCAGATCACCGGCAACACGGCGCTGGCCTACGGGCTGGTGGCGGCCACCCAGCAGAGCGGGCTGCCGATGTTCCTCGGCACCTACCCGATCACGCCTGCCAGCGACATCCTGCATGAGCTCAGCAGGCACAAGAATTACAACATCACGACCTTCCAGGCCGAGGACGAGATCGCGGGCATCGGCGCGGCGCTGGGCGCCTCGTACGGCGGCGCGCTCGGCGTCACCTCGACCTCCGGTCCCGGCGTCGCGCTGAAGTCGGAGACGATCGGCCTCGCGGTGATGACCGAGCTGCCGTTGCTGATCATCGACGTGCAGCGCGGCGGGCCGTCCACCGGCCTGCCGACCAAGACCGAACAGGCCGACCTGCTGCAGGCCATGTTCGGCCGCAACGGCGAATCGCCGGTGCCGATCGTGGCGCCGCAGTCCCCCGCGGACTGCTTCGACGCCACCCTGGAGGCCACCCGCATCGCGCTGACCTACCGGACCCCGGTGCTGCTGCTCTCCGACGGCGCCATCGCCAACGGCTCCGAGCCGTGGCTGGTCCCGGAGGTGAGCGACCTGCCGGACCTGAGCGTGACGTTCGCGACCGAACCGAACGCCCCGGACGGCTCCGGCGAGTTCTGGCCCTACCTGCGTGACCAGGAAACCCTGGCCAGGGAGTGGGCGCTGCCCGGCACGCCCGGTCTCCAGCACCGCATCGGCGGTCTGGAGAAGGCCGACGGCAACGGCAACATCTCCTATGACCCGGTCAACCACGACCGCATGGTGCGGCTGCGGCAGGCCAAGATCGACGGCATCACGGTGCCCGATGTCGAGGTCGACGACCCGTCCGGGCAGGCCAAGGTGCTGGTGGTCGGCTGGGGCTCGTCCTACGGCCCGATCGGCGCCGCCTGCCGCCGGGTGCGCAAGCTGGGCATGCCCGTCGCGCACGCCCACCTTCGTCACCTCAACCCGTTCCCGGCCAACCTCAGTGAGGTGCTGAACCGGTATGAGCGGGTAGTCGTACCAGAGATGAACCTCGGGCAGCTCGCGCTGCTGCTCCGGGCCAAGTACCTGGTGGATGCCATCAGCTACACCAAGGTGCAGGGCCTGCCGTTCAAGGCCGAGGAGTTGCAGGACGTGCTCACCGACATTGTGAAGGGGCTGTAAAAGCATGACCGCTGTCGACTTGGGGCTCCCTGCCCTCGGCGGGCTTGACGGTGTCCCGACCACCGACGTGAAGCAGACCGCCAAGGACTACAAGTCCGATCAGGAGGTCCGCTGGTGTCCCGGGTGCGGCGATTACGTCGTGCTGAACGCGGTGCAGTCGTTTCTGCCCAGCTTGGGGCTGAAGCGCGAGAACATCGTGTTCATCTCCGGCATCGGCTGCTCCTCCCGGTTCCCGTACTACATGAACACCTACGGCGTGCACTCCATCCACGGCCGCGCGCCCGCCATCGCCACCGGCCTTGCCGTATCGCGGCCGGACCTGTCGGTGTGGGTGGTGACCGGTGACGGCGACGCGCTGTCCATCGGCGGCAACCACCTGATCCACACCCTGCGCCGCAACGTCAACCTCAAGATCCTGCTGTTCAACAACCGGATCTACGGGCTGACCAAGGGCCAGTACTCGCCGACCTCGGAGGAGGGCAAGGTCACCAAGTCCACTCCGATGGGCTCGCTGGACCACCCCTTCAACCCGGTGTCGCTGGCGCTGGGCGCCGAGGCGAGCTTCGTCGGCCGGGCCATCGACTCGGACCGGGCCGGGCTGACCGAGGTGCTCCGGCAGGCCGCCGAGCACCGGGGCAGCGCGCTGGTGGAGATCTACCAGAACTGCCCGATCTTCAACGACGGTGCCTTCGACGTGCTGAAGGAGCCGAACGAGGCGCAGCGACGCATCATCAACATCACCCACGGGCAGCCGATCCGGTTCGGCCCGGCGGGCGAGTACGGCGTGGTGCGCAGCGGCTTCGGCGGGCTCGAGGTGGCGAAGGTCGACGAGGTGGGCGAGGACGCCCTGGTGGTGCACGATGCCACGCTGGACGACCCGTCCTACGCCTTCGCGCTGTCCCGGCTGTCCGCCCAGGACCTCTCGCACACCGTGACCGGCGTGTTCCGGTCGGTGCAGCGGCCGACCTACGACGACTCAGCCCGGGCGCAGGTCAACGCGGCGATCGAGAAGTCGACGCCGGACCTGCAGAGCCTGCTCCGCGGCAAGGACACCTGGACCGTCGCCTAGGTCCGCACGAACGCGACGAAGGGCCCCGCCGAGTTCGGCGGGGCCCTTCGTCGTTGTCAGCTTGAGCGTTCGCCCCGCTGCCCTGGCTGGGGCTGCGCCTCCGGCGGGGCGGCGCGGTTGAAGCCGTTGCCCGCCTTGTAGCCGGATTCGGCGGGCTCGGGCGCGAGCACCGGCTCGAACAGGGAGCGTGCCCTGGTGAAGTCGGGCTCCGGCGGCGCCTGCGGCTCGGGGCTTTCGGCGGCGGACGGCTCGGGCTCCTGCCGCTCCGGTGTGGTCCGCTCCCCGGCTCCCGGCGTGGCTTCCGCGAGTTCGGTTTCGATCACGTCCTGCTCGGTGGGGCCCTTGGTGGCGTTGCCGAAGACGCGGGGCTTGCGCGGGGTCTCCGGCTTTGGCGGCTCGGGCTGCTGCCTGCCGGGCTCGGCGTCCGCGGGCGGATCCGGCTGCACGGCGGGCATCACCGCGGTCAGCTCGTTCAGATGCCTGCTGAACTCTTCCGGCTGGGCCGCGGGCGTCCTGCCCGCTCGGGGCTTGCGCACCGGCAGCGGCTTGGACGCGGCGGTCGCCGCGGGCGTGATCTGCGGCTGGTCGGCGGGCGCGGGCCGGGGCTCGTCGACAGCGGGCTGCTCACCGGTGGCGGCGGCGGGGGTGACGGGTGTGCCTGCGGCCGGCGTGTGCGGAGACGCCGTGGGCGAACCCGCGGCGGGCGTGTGCGGTGCCGCCATAGGCGTGCCCGCGGCCGGTGTGTGCGGAGACGGCGCGGGTGTGCCTGCCGCGGGCGTGAACAGCGACCTGGCGGGCGTGTCGGCCGCAGGCGTGCCGGGGATGCCCGTGGCAGGCGTCGCGGGTGTATCCGCGGGCGGCGTGACGGGGGCGCCTGCCGCGGGTGCGACCGGGATGTCCGGGGTGTCCTCGGCGGGCGCGGGCGGAGTGCTCGCGGCGGGGGTCAGCCGCTCCGCGACGGGCGGCACCTCGACGGTGTTCGCGATGGGCTCCGGGCGGTGCTCGGAGTCGGGCGCGACCACGGTCTCGGTGGGTGCGGGCTCGCCCAGCAGGAGGGCGCCGCGTTCCCGTGCCTCGGCGTCTTCCGCAGGCGGACCGGACGCTTCGGTCGTGTCGGCCTCGGCGGCGTTGTCCAGGTAGGCGGCGGGCACCTCGTCCCGGTACGGCTCCGCGACGTCGTCCTGGTACGGGGTGGCCGCGGCGAACCAGTCGTCGTGGCCCTGTTCCGGGCTGTCCTCGCGGGCGGGCGCGTCGTAGTCGGTGGTCTTCGCCGCCCAGCGCGCGGGCTCCGGCGCAGGCGGCTCAACGGGCGCCCGCGGCGGCGCAGGCGGAGTGGTCGGCGCGGGCGGCACGGGCGGAGCGGTCGACGTAGGCGGCTCGATGATGGCGGTGGCGCCAACGGCAGCGGCGGGCTCCGGGTCGACGTGGGGCGTGCGGCCGTAGGACGAGCCGAACGCGGCCTCCAGGCTCTCCCGCCGGGGCGGGGCGGCCTCCAGTTCCTGGGTCAGGCGCCGCTGCTCGGCCTCCAGCGCGGCGATCCGCTTTGCCGCCGGGCGCGCCATCAGCAGCCAGGTGAAAAAGGCACCCAGCAGGAACGCCAACAGGCTCCACAGCCACACCTGCCCGAAGAGCTGCATTGGAGCACGTCCTCCTCGCCGTCGCCGAGTCTGCACAGGCCGGCACGAAACCGCCCGTGGCGTGCAGTATTCCCCACCGGAGTTCGCGGTGCTCAGGCGAGTGGGCGGTACGGGGCCGTTTCCGTTTCCGGCATCTCGCCACACACCGGGCGTCTCGAATGAGGCGTGGCCGAAAACCGCGAGACCTCGAGCGCCGCGGGTCATTAGCGTGCTGATGTGCCCCCACTGACCTCGTCGACCGAACACGACACGATCACCGCCCGCCCGACAGGCGCGACCGGCGTCGGCCTCGCCTTCAGCGCCTATCTCTGCTGGGGCACCTTCCCCGCGTTCCTGTTGCTGTTGGTGCCCGCGAGCCCCGGCGAGATCCTCGGCCACCGCATCGTCTGGACCATGGTGGCCGTCGCCGCGATCGCGGCGGTACTGGGCAGGTGGCGGCAGGTGCTGGCGCTGCGCGGCCGGGGCTGGGCGATGGTCACGGCGGCGGCGGTGCTGATCGCGGTGAACTGGGGGACGTTCATCTACGGCGCCGCCACCGGGCATGTCGTCGAGGTGGCGCTGGGCTACTTCATCGGCCCGCTGGTCAGCGTGCTGCTCGGCATCGTGGTGCTGCGCGAGCGGCTGCGCGCCATGCAATGGGTGGCGGTGGGCATCGCAGCGAGCGCCGTTGTCCTGCTGACGGTGACCTACGGCAAACTGCCGGTGATCTCGCTGATCCTGGCCACCAGCTTCTCCCTGTACGGGCTGATCAAGAAGACGGTGCCGCTGGACGGCATCAGCAGCCTCACCGCGGAGAGCATCGTGCTGACCCCGGCCGCCCTGGCCTACCTGCTGTGGCTCGGCACCGCGGGCACCTTCTTCGACCACGGCCCCGTGCACCCATGGCTGCTCATCGCGGCAGGTCCGATGACCGCCGTGCCGCTGCTGCTGTTCGGCGCGGCGGCCCGCCTGATCCCGCTGACGCTGATCGGCATCGTGCAGTACACGGCACCGATCCTGCAGTTCCTCTACGGCGTGCTGATCGGCCACGAGGAGATGCCACCCCAGCGGTGGGCGGGCTTCGCCCTGGTCTGGCTGGCGATCACCGTGTTCACCGCCGACGCGCTGCTGACCGCGCGGCGGAATCGGCGGCGAGCCTGATCAGTTGGTGCGGGCGATGACGTAGTCGGCGAGGTTCGCCAGCGCCGTACGGGCCGGGCTGTCGGGCAGTTCCGGCAGCACGGAGCGGGCGCGGTCGGCGTAGTCGTCCAGGGTCTTGCGGGCGCGTTCCATGCCTGCCGAGACCCGCAGCCGGTCCAGCGCCTCCTCGACCAGGGCGTCTTCGGCGATGGGGCCTGCGAGAAGCTCGTTCAGCCGCGCGTCGGAACCGTCGGCGATGGCGTAGAGCATCGGCAGCGTGAGCACGCCTTCGCGCAGGTCGGTACCGGGCGTCTTGCCGGACTCGGCGGAGGCCGAGGAGATGTCGATGACGTCGTCGGAGATCTGGAACGCGGTGCCGATGATCTCACCGTAACGGCGCAGCGCGTCGATCCGCCGATCGTCCAGCCCCGCGAACATGCCGCCGAAGCGGCCCGCGGTGGCGATCAGCGAGCCGGTCTTCTCCGCGATCACGGTCAGGTAGTGCTCGACCTGGTCCTCGCCGTCGCGGGGGCCGACGGTCTCGCGCATCTGGCCGGTGACGAGTTGGCCGAAGGTCTCGGCGATGATCCGCGCCGCGTCCGTGCCGAGGTCGGAGACCAGCGCGGAGGCGTGCGCGAAGAGGAAGTCGCCGGTCAGGATGGCCACCGAGTTGTCCCAGCGGGCGTTGGCGCTGGGCGCCCCGCGGCGCATGGTGGCCTCGTCCATCACATCGTCGTGGTACAGCGTGGCCAGGTGCACCAGCTCCACCACGGCAGCGGCCTTGATGACGTCCTCTTTGGACGGCTTGCCCAGTTCGGCCGCGAGCAGGGTGAACATCGGGCGGATGCGTTTTCCGCCCGCGTCCACCAGGTGCAGCGCGGCCTCGGTCACGAAGGAGAAGTCGCTGCGGACGACCGCGTGCAGGAGTTCCTCCACCGAGTGGAGGCCCTTCACGATCGATTCGGAGAACGCCGGGTCACCGAGGACCAGTTGCGCACCGCCACCTGACGCCTGGTTACCCGACACGCTCCCCATCCCAAAGGTCTACGAGCTGAACCCGCCAAGACTGGCCCAGTCCAGCAGCCACTGTGGTGCGATCCCTAGCAGCAGCGTAACCAGAGCGCCAAGCGTGATTGCCGCCGTGGTGAACACGCCGGGCACACTCACCGTGGGACCGTCCGCGGCAGGCTCGCTGAAGTACATCAGCACGATAACGCGGAGATAGAAGAATGCGGCCACCGCGCTGGCAATTAGGGCGATCACCACAAGCGGCGCCATGCCATCGGCCAGTGCGGCGGAGAACACCACGAACTTGCCGACGAAGCCGCTCGTCAGCGGGATGCCCGCCAGCGCGAGCAGCAGGAACGTGAACACCGCCGCGACCAGCGGGGACCGCTTGGCCAGGCCAGCCCACTGAGACAGGTGAGTGGCCTCACCGTCGGCGTTGCGGACCAGGCTGATCACCCCGAACGCGGCCAGCGTGGTGAAGCCGTAGGCCAGCAGGTAGAACAGGGTGGCCGACAGGCCGTCCTGGGTCATCGCGATGGAGCCGATCAGCAGGAAGCCGGCGTGCGCGATCGAGGAGTAGGCGAGCATGCGCTTGACGTCGGTCTGGGTGAGACCGAGCACAGCGCCGATGCCCATCGAGACGATGGCGATGGCCCACATCACACCACGCCATTCCCAGCTGGTGGACTCGAACGCCACCGTCAGCACCCGCAGGATGGCGCCGAAGGCGGCCACCTTGGTGCAGGCCGCCATGAACGCGGTGATCGGGGTCGGGGCGCCCTGGTAGACGTCGGGGGTCCAGGTTTGGAACGGGCCGACCGATGCCTTGAAAAGCAGACCGACCACCAGCAGCGCAAGACCCGCGAACAGCAGGGTGTCCGAGCGGAGGCTGCCGCCCGCGGCGTCGGCGATGGCGGACAGCTTCACCGAGCCCGCGTAGCCGTAGAGCAGCGCGAGGCCGTACAGGAAGAAGGCCGAGGCGAACGCGCCGAGCAGGAAGTACTTGACCGCCGCTTCCTGCGAGATGAGGCGCCGCCGCCGGGCAAGCCCGCACATCAGGTACAGCGGCAGCGACAGGACCTCCAGCGCCACGAACATGGTGAGCAGGTCGTTCGCCGCGACGAAGGCCATCATGCCGCCGAGTGCGAACAGGAACAGCGGGAACACCTCGGTCTGCATCCCGGTCATGCCGACCTGCGCCCGGTCCTGGACGGTGCCCGGTCGGATCGCGGCCTGCGATACGAACGCGCCGCCGGGCTCGACCGAGCGGTCGGCGATCAGCAGCAGCGAGCCGATGCCCAGCGCCAGCAGGGTGCCCCAGATGAACATGGTGGGGCGGTCGATGGCGAGCGTGCCGCCGATCGTGGTGAACGGCTCGAAGGGCTTGTCAGCGCCGTCGGCGTAGGTGCCGGGCTTGTTCAGGTACACGGCCAGCGCCAGACCCGCCGCGACCAGACCCAGCAACGTCGACACCACCTGCACCGACCAGCGCAGCTGGCGGGGCAGCAACTCGACGAGCACACCGATGCAGGCGAAGCCGAGCACGATCAGCATCGGCAGGATCGCGCCGTAGTGGATCTCCGGGATCTGCAGCCCGTCCGGCTGCTGGGCCAGGACCGCCGAAACCGACGCCGCAGCCTGCATCACTTGCCTCCCTGGACCGGGTCGGTCACGCCGACCTCGGTGAGCGTCTGCTGGACAGACGGGGTGATCACGTCGAGTACCGGCTTCGGGAAGAACCCGATGCCGATGATCAGCGCCACCAGCGGCGCCAGCACGGCGATCTCGCGACCGGACAGGTCACGGATCTTGGCCTTCGCCGGATCGGTCGCCGAGCCGGGGCCGCCGGTCGCGCCGACCAACGCCGTACCGCGCACCGGTCCCTGCATGACCCGCTGGTAGGCCCACAACACGTACAGCGCGGCCAGCACCATGCCGCAGGCGGCGACGATCGTGTACACCGGCTCGTTCGGGAACGAACCGACCAGCACCAGGAACTCGCTGACGAAGGAGTTGGTGCCGGGCAGCGCCAGCGAGGCAAGGCCCGCGATGAGGAACGCGCCGCCCAGGGCCGGGGTCAGCTTGGCCATGCCGCCGTAGTCCTCGAACAGCCGCGAACCGCCGCGGGCCATCACCATGCCGACGACCAGGAACAGCATGCCGGTCGCGATGCCGTGGTTGACCATGTACAGCACCGCGCCCGCCCCGGCCTGCGAGCTGAAGGCGAAGATGCCCAGCGCGATAAAGCCGAAGTGGGCGATCGAGGTATAGGTGACGAAGCGCTTCATATCGCTCTGGCCGACCGCGAGCAGCGAGCCGTAGATGATGCCGACCACGGCCATCACCAGGATCACCGGCGCCATCACCTTGCTGGCCTCCGGGAACATCGGGAGGCAATAGCGCAGGAAGCCGAAGGTGCCGACCTTGTCCAGCACGCCGACCAGCAGCACGCCGGCTCCGATCGGCGCCTCGGCGCCCGCGTCGGGCAGCCAGGTGTGCAGCGGGACCAGCGGTGCCTTGATCGCGAACGCGATGGCGAAGCCGAGGAACAGCCAGATCTGGGTGGTGGTGTCGGCATCCCGCACCACCGAGACCAGCGTCGCCCAGTCGAAGGTGCCCTCACCGACGCGGTTCTTGCCGACCACGTACACGCCGATCACCGACGCCAGCATGATCAGGCCGCCGAACAGCGAGTACAGGAAGAACTTGACCGCCGCGTACTGCCGGTTGGCGCCGCCGAAGCGCCCGATGAGGAAGTACATCGGGATCAGCATCGCCTCGAAGAACACGTAGAACAGGAAGACGTCGGTGGCGGCGAACACGCCGATCATGAACGTCTCCATGATCAGCAGCAGCGAGAGGAAGCCCGCCATGCTGCGCCCGGCGGGCAGCTTGTCCGCCCACGAAGCGCCGATCACGATCGGCACCAGCAGCGCGATCAACGCGATCATCACCAGCGCGATGCCGTCGACGCCGAAGGCGAAGCGGGCGCCGAACGCCGGTATCCACTCCATCGAGCTGGTCAGCTGGAGGCGGGCGCCGTCCGGGTCGTAGTTCGCCCAGACGACGGCGGCGAGCGCGATCTCGCAGAACGCGAAGAAGAACGCGGTCGCCTTGGCGGCCCGGTCGGACGCGCCGAGGAAGGCCACCACGATGCCGCCGACCAGCGGCAGCACCACCAGGGCGATCAGGGCTGCGGATCCCATCAGGTGAACCTCACCATCAGTAGAGCTCCGAACACGACGATGGCACCGGCCAGCATGGACAGCGCGTAGGAGCGGACGAACCCGGTTTGCAGCCTGCGCAGCCTGCCGGAACTGCCGCCGAGCAGCGCCGCGGTGCCGTTGACCACCCCGTCGACGCCCCGGTTGTCGACGAAGACCAGGAAGCGGGTCAACCAGGTGCCGGGACGGGCGAACAGCGCCTCGTTGATGGCGTTGGCGTAGAGGTCGCGGCGGGCGGCGCGCACCGGCCAGGCCACCCGGACCGGCCGTTCCACCGGAACCCGGCGGCGGCCGAAGATCAGCCAGGCGGTGAGCGCGCCGAGCGCGGACAGCGCCACCGTCACGATCGGCACCAGCTCATGCGGGATCGCACCGTGGTGGCCCGCCTCCTGCAACTCACCGAGCGACGGCGCCAGCCAGGTGACCAGCGCGTCGTTGCGGGTGAACAGGAACCCGGCGCCGAGCGAGCCGAGGGCCAGCACGATCATCGGGACCGTCATCACCGCGGGCGACTCGTGCGGGTGGTACTCGCGGCCGTCGGCGCTGCGCAGGTTCTTCCACCGCTTCTCGCCGAGGAAGACCAGCAGCAGCAGGCGGGTCATGTAGAACGCGGTGAGCGCGGCGCCGAACATCGCGGCCCCGCCGAACACCCAGCCGCGCCAGCCCTCCTGGCCCATGGCCGCCTCGATGATGGCGTCCTTGGAGTAGTAGCCGGAGAGGAACGGGAAGCCGATCAGCGCGAGGTAGCCCAGCGTCCAGGTGGCGAAGGTGACCGGCATGTGCCGAGCCAGGCCGCCCATCTTGCGGATATCGCCCTCGTCGTTCATGCCGTGCATGACCGAGCCCGCGCCGAGGAACAGCCCTGCCTTGAAGAAGCCGTGGGTGAGCAGGTGCATGATGCCCAGCGCGTAGCCGATCGGGCCGAGGCCGACGGCGAGGATCATGTAGCCGATCTGGCTGACCGTGGAGTAGGCCAGCACCTTTTTGAAGTCGTCGTAGGCGCAGCCGATGATGCATCCGATCAGCAGCGTGACCGCGCCGATGATGGTGACGACCAGCCTGCCGTCCTCGGTCAGGTTGTAGATCGGGTTGGCCCGCGCGATCAGGTACACCCCGGCGGTGACCATGGTCGCCGCGTGGATCAGGGCGGAGACCGGGGTCGGGCCCTCCATGGCGTCGGGCAACCAGGCTTGCAGCGGGAACTGGCCGGACTTGCCGCAGGCGCCGAGCAGCAGCAGCACGCTGATGGCCAGCACCTCGGCGGTGGTGAACTCGCCTGCGCGGGCGAACACATCGGAGTACTGAGTGGTGCCCAGGCGGTTGAACATCAGGAAGATCGCCAGCGCCAGGCCGATGTCGCCGACCCGGTTCATCAGGAACGCCTTCTTCGCGGCGGTGGCCGCGGCGGGGCGGTGCTGCCAGAACGCGATCAGCAGGTACGAGGCGAGGCCGACGCCCTCCCAGCCGAGGTACAGCGTCACGAAGCCGTTGCCGAGCACCAGGATCAGCATCGCGGCGACGAACAGGTTCAGGTAGGCGAAGAACCGGCGCCGCTCGGTGTTGTCCTTGCCGGTGCGGCCCTCCTGGTCGTGCGCCATGTAGCCGATCGAGTAGATGTGGATCAGCGATCCGACACCGGTGATCAGCAGCACGAAGGTCAGCGAGAGCGGGTCGAGCCGGAGCCCGAACTCCACGTTCAGCGCGGCGACGTCGATCCAGGTGAACAGCGGAAGCTCCTGGACCCGGTTCGCGGCGTCGGTGCGGAGGGACTCGAAGAACAGCGCGAGACCGACGCCGAAGGAGCCGAGCACGGTGGCGCACCCGAGCAGGTGGCCCCATGCGTTGCCGCGGCGGCCCACCAGCAGCAGGATCGCCGCGCCCAATGCGGGCAGCGCGACCAGCAGCCAGGCCCACTGGGCGACCGAGCCCGCGCCGACCTCGGCCACCTCGGGCGCAGCGGCCAACGTCTTGAACGTCGTCACGTGGTGCACCTCAGTACTTGAGCAGGTTGGCGTCGTCGACCGAGGCCGTGCGACGCGTCCGGAAGATCGACATGATGATCGCCAGGCCCACCACGACCTCCGCAGCGGCCACGACCATCACGAAGAACGCCATCACCTGGCCGTCCAGCGACCCGTTGATGCGGGCGAAGGTGACCAGCGAGAGGTTCACCGCGTTGAGCATGAGCTCGATGCACATGAACACGACGATGGCGTTGCGGCGCACCAGCACCCCGACCGCGCCGATGGAGAACAGCAGCGCGGACAGCAGCAGGTAGTACGTGGGGCTCACTTGCTTCCCTCCGCATCGGTGACTCGGCTCGCCGCGGCAGCGTCGCGGTCCTTGCCGGTCAGCGCGTGGGCGTCCGGCTCGGGGACGTCACCGGCGACGGCGGCGAGATCGGGGTTCAGCCGCTCGCGGGCGGTGGACTCGATGATCTCCGACAGCGACTCCGGCGCGACCGAGCCGTCCGGCAGCAGCGCCGGGGTGGCCACCGAGTTGGCGGTGGCGAACACACCGGGACCGGGCAGCGGCGACGGGCGGTCGTGCTCGCCGCGGAACCGCGCTTCGACCAGTTCCCGCTGGGTGGGCTTGGCGCCCTGCTTCTTATCCATCAGCGCCAGCACGATCGCGCCGATCGCGGCGGTGATCAGCAACGCCGAGGTGAGCTCGAACGGGAACAGGAAGTCGGTGAAGATCAGCTTTCCGAGGCCCGCGACGTTGCCGCCCTCGGTGGTGTTCGGCGTGGCGAGGCCGATCGAGGTGACCGAGGTCAGCGCCCTGGCCACCGAGGCCACCAGCAGCCCGGCGAAGCCGACGCCGAGCAGCGCGCCCGCCAGCCGCTGGCCGCGCAGCACCTCGACCACCGAGTCGGAGGCGTCGCGGCCCACCAGCATCAGCACGAACAGGAACAGCATCATGATCGCGCCGGTGTAGACGATGATCTGCACCACGCCGAGGAACGGCGCCTGCTGGACGATGTAGAGCACGCCAAGGTTGAGCATGGTCAGCGCCAGCCACAGCGCGGAGTGCACGGCGCTGCGGGAGAACAGCATGCCCAGCGCCCCGGCCAGTGCGAGCGGGCCGAGGATCCAGAACGTGATGGCCTCACCCGTGGAGATGGTGTCGGCCTGTTCCTGCGCCTGGGCGAGTGCCGTCAGGAGCGTCACTTGATCTCCTCCTGGACCGGGTCGGGCACGTCAGGGCGCTTGGCCAGTTCGGGGCCCATGACGTAGTAGTCCTGCTCGTTCTCGCCAAGCCGCATCGGGTGCGGGGGCTGCTCCATGCCGGGCAGCAGCGGGGCGAGCAGGTCTTCCTTGGTGTAGATCAGGTCCTGCCGGTTGTCATCGGCCAGCTCGAACTCGTTGGTCATGGTGAGCGAGCGGGTCGGACAGGCCTCGATGCACAGGCCGCAGCCGATGCAGCGCAGGTAGTTGATCTGGTAGATCTCCCCGTAGCGCTCCCCCGGCGAGTACCGCTGCTCCTCGGTGTTGTCGCCGCCCTCCACGTAGATCGCGTCGGCGGGACAGGCCCAGGCGCACAGTTCGCAGCCGACGCACTTCTCCAGCCCGTCGGGATGCCGGTTGAGCTGGTGGCGTCCGTGGAACCGCGGTGCGGTGACCTTCATGACCTCGGGGTACTCCTCGGTGACCACCTTCTTGAACATCGTCGAGAAGGTGACGCCGAACCCCTTGATCGGATCAAGCATCCCCATTGCCTGCCTCCTTCACACTGCCGGCAGGTACGGCTTCGGATTCGGGCAGCGCCTTGGTGCTGCCCGCGGTGACCCTGGCCTTGCGGACCGGCGGCTTCGGCACCCGCAGGTCGATGGGTGGCACCGGATACCCGCCGCCGGTGACCGGCACCCGGTCGTCGTCCTTGACCGGGCGGCGGTCCGGGATGAGCAGGCTCAGCAGGATCAGCACCACGAAGATGCCGCCGCCGATGAGCAGGATCGCCCGCGGGCTCATGCCCTCCTGCTGCCGCGCCACGTTGATGGCGGTAACCGCGATAAACCAGACCAGGCTGAGCGGAACCAGGACCTTCCAGCCCAGCTGCATGAACTGGTCGTAGCGCAGCCGCGGCAGCGTGCCGCGCAGCCAGATGAACAGGAACAGGAAGCCGAAGGTCTTGATGACGAACCAGAGCATCATCAGCCAGCCGTTGTTCAGGACGCTGTCCGTCGCAACGAACGGGAAGTAGCCGCCGCCGAGGAACATCGTGGTGGCCAGCGCCGAGACGGTGACCATGTTGACGTACTCGGAGAGGAAGAACAGGGCGAACTTCAGCGAGGAGTACTCGGTGTGGAAGCCGCCGACCAGCTCCGACTCGGCCTCGGGAAGGTCGAAGGGCGCCCGGTTGGTTTCACCGACCATCGAGATCACGTAGATCACGAAGCTCGGGAAGAGCAGGATGACGTACCAGCGATCCGCTTGGGAGGCCACGATGTCCGCGGTGGACAGCGACTTCGAGTAGAGGATCACCGACACGATGGCCAGGCCCATCGCGATCTCGTAGGAGATCACCTGGGCGGCCGAGCGCAGCGAGCCGAGCAGCGGGTACGGCGAGCCCGACGACCAGCCGGCCAGCACGATGCCGTAGACGCCAAGCGAGGAGCAGGCCAGCACCACCAGCACCCCGACCGGCAGGTCGGCGAGCTGGAGCGCGGTCTCGTGGCCGAACATGGTGACCTGGCCGCCCAGCGGGATCACCGAGAACGCCAGGAACGCGGGAATCGTGGAGATCACCGGGGCGATGAAGTACACCCACTTGTCGGCCAATACCGGCCGGATGTCCTCTTTGAACGCCAGCTTCAGGCCGTCGGCCAGCGACTGCAGCAGACCGAACGGGCCGACCCGGTTGGGGCCGGGCCGGTGCTGCATGCGAGCGACGACGCGGCGCTCCAGCCAGATCATGAACAGCGTCATGACGACCAGGAAGGCGAAGATCCCGACGACCTTGATCAGCGTCAGCCAGATCGGGTCGTCGGCGATCAGCGCGCCGGTGTCCGGCCGCTGCTGCGCAAGCACTCCGAGCGTGCTCATGCCGTACCTCCGTTAGCGGCGGTCAAGGTGACCAGCGCACCGTGCCCGGCGCCCAGCGTGCGGCGCACGCAGGACTGGCCGGAGTTGCTCGGCAGCCACACGACCCCGTCGGGCAGGTCGGCGAACTCCGCGAGGAGGGTGATCTCGCCTTCCTCGCCCGCCACCGTGAGCAGTTCGCTGTCGCCGAGGCCGATCTCCCGCGCGGTGCCGATCGAGATGCGGGCCACGGCGGGCCGCGCGGTGCCCGCCAGGTGCGGCTCGCCGTCCTGCATGGACCCGTTGTCCAGCAGCTGGTGCCAGGTGGCCAGCAGCGCCTCGTCGCCGACGGGGCGCGGCGGCATCTCGGCCCGCAGGTTCGGCGCGGCGATGCGCTGTCCCCGGTGCGGTCCGAGTCTGGCCAGGTCGGAGGCCGCGGCGGCGGGGGTCTGGGTGAACAGGTCGGCGTCCATCTCGACGGCCAGGGTGTCCAGCACCCGGCAGTCGGGCAGTGCGCCGGTGCCCTCCAGCGTGGTGGTGAACTCGCGGCGGCGGCCCTCCCAGTTGAGGTAGCTGCCCGCCTTCTCCACCGTGGGAGCCACCGGGAGCACCACATCGGCGTAGCCGGTCACCGCGCTCTGCCGCAGTTCCAGGCTGACCAGGAAGTTCACCGACCGCACCGCGGCCATCGCGCGTTCGGGGTCGGGCAGGTCGTAGGGGTCGACGCCGCCGATCACCAGGCCGCTGAGCTCGCCGCGGACCACCGCCTCGATGATCTCGTCGGTGTTGCGGCCGGGCAGCACCGGCAGCGCGCCATGCGGCAGGCCCCAGGCCTCCTCGACCTCGTGCCGGGCCGGGCCGTCGATGACGGGACGACCACCGGGCAGCAGGGTGGGCAGCGCGCCGGCCTCGATGGCGCCGACCTCGCCTGCCCGCCGGGGGATCCAGGCGAGTTTGGCGCCGGTCCGCTCGGACAGCCGCAACAACGCCGACAGCAGACCGGGCACCTCGGCGGCACGCTCGCCGACCAGCAGCACCGCGCCTTCAGCGCTGAGCTCCCGCACGGTTTCCTCGGGGAGTTCCTCCAGCACAACGGCTTCGGCTCCCGGCAGCGCCGGGATGAGGCCGCCGCCGGGGGCGGGCGCGTCGACGTGCAGCAGCGTGGTCGTCTTGGCCACCGCCGGGCTGGTCCACTGCGAGAGGTGGAAGACCTTGGTGCGGTTCTTGCGGGCCGCCTTGCGCAGCCGCAGGAACACGCCCGCGGACTCCTCCTCGGGCTCGAAGGCCACGCACAGCACCGCGGGTGCCTTTTCGAGGGCCTGGTAGGTCACGCCGGTCTCGGGGCTGGTGCCGACCACCGTGGAGGCCAGGAACTCCAGCTCCTCCTCCGAGTGCGCGCGGGCGCGGAAGTCGATGTCGTTGGTGCGCAGCGCGATCCTGGCGAACTTGCTGTAGGCGTAGACGTCCTCGAGGGTGAGCCTGCCGCCGGGCAGCACCGCGACCCCGCCCTGCTCGCGTTCCCGCAGCAGACCCTCGGCGGCGACCCGCAGCGCCTCGGTCCAGGAGGACTCGACCAGGTCACCGGACTCGTAGTCCCGCACCATCGGCCGCAGGATGCGGTCGGGCTGGGTGGCGTAGGTGAACGCGAAGCGGCCCTTGTCGCAGATCCACTCCTCGTTGACCTGCGGGTCCTCCGCGGCGAGCCTGCGCTGCACCTTGCCGCGCCGCCAGTCGGTGCGGATCGCGCAGCCGCCGGAGCAGTGCTCGCACACGCCGGGGGTGGACACCAGGTCGAAGGGGCGGGCCCGGAACCGGTAGGCGGCGCTGGTCAGCGCGCCGACCGGGCAGATCTGGATGGTGTTGCCGGAGAAGTAGGACTGCTCCTTGTCCCCGAAGGCGTCGCCCTCCACCTCCGCGGTGGTGGCGGTGCCGATCTGCTGGTGCGCGCCGCGCTCCAGCAGTTCCAGGAACACATCACCGGCGATCTGCTCGGAGAACCGGGTGCAGCGCTGGCAGAGCACGCAGCGCTCGCGGTCCAGCAGGATCTGCGAGGTGATCGGGATCGGCTTGGGGAAGGTGCGCTTGGTGTCCACGAAGCGGGAGTCACCGCGGCCGTGCTTGAGCGCCTGGTTCTGCAGCGGGCACTCGCCGCCCTTGTCGCAGATCGGGCAGTCCAGCGGATGGTTGATGAGCAGCAGCTCCATCACGCCCTGCTGCGCCTTGTCCGCCACCGGCGAGGTGAGCTGGGTCTTGACCACCATGCCGTCGGCCACCGTCATGGTGCAGGAGGCCTGCGGCTTGGGCATCGGGCGCCCGCCCATCTCGACCTCGACCAGGCACTGCCTGCAGGCGCCTGCGGGCTCCAGCAGCGGGTGGTCGCAGAACCGCGGGATCACCGTGCCCAGCCGCTCCGCGGTGCGGATCAGCAACTCGCCCTTGGGCGCGATGACCTCGGCCCCGTCGATGATCAGCTTGACGTGGCCTTCCGGCACTTCAAGCTCGGTGCTGTTCTTGTCGGGTGCAAGGGTCATGATTGCGCTCCCGCGAGTACGGGCCGAGCGCCGGGCTGCGCCTGGCACAGCTCGAGGAACTCGTCCCTGAAGTACTTGATGGCGCTGGTGATCGGGCTGGTCGCGCCGTCACCGAGCGCGCAGAAGGACCGGCCGAGGATGTTGTCGCAGATGTCCAGCAGGGTGTCGATGTCCTGCGGGGTGCCCTCGTGCCGCAGCATGCGCTGCAGGATCTGCACCAGCCAGTAGGTGCCCTCCCGGCAGGGGGTGCACTTGCCGCAGGACTCGTGCTTGTAGAACTCGGTCCACTTCATCACGGCCCACGGCACCGACACGGTCTCGTTGAAGACCTGCACGGCGGTGGTGCCCAGCATCGAGCCCGCGGCGGCCGCGCCCTCGAAGTCCAGCGGCACGTCCAGGTGCTCGTCGGTGAACATGGGGGTGGAGGAGCCGCCCGGCGTCCAGAACTTCAGCGGGATGCCGTCTTTCATGCCGCCCGCCAGTTCCAGCAGTTCGCGCAGCGTGATGCCCAGCGGCGCCTCGTACTGGCCGGGCTTCTCCACGTGGCCGGAGATCGAGTAGATCTTGGGCCCCGGCGACTTCTCGGTGCCCATGGCGCGGAACCAGTCCGAGCCGCCCTGCACGATGAAGGGCACGCTGGCGATGGTCTCCACGTTGTTGACCACCGTCGGCGATGCGTACAGGCCCGCGGTGGCGGGGAACGGCGGCTTGAGCCGCGGCTGGCCTCGGCGGCCCTCCAGCGAGTCCAGCAGCGCGGTCTCCTCGCCGCAGATGTAGGCGCCCGCGCCCGCGTGCACCACGATGTCCAGGTCGAAGCCCGAACCGAGGATGTCCTTGCCCAGGTAGCCCGCTTCGTAGGCCTCGCGGACCGCGGCGTTGAGCCTGCGGATGCAGTGCAGCACCTCGCCGCGGACGTAGATCGCGCAGAAGTTCGCGCGGATCGCGTAGCTGGTGATGATGCAGCCCTCGATGAGCGAGTGCGGGTCGGCCATCATCAGCGGGATGTCCTTGCAGGTGCCCGGCTCGCCCTCGTCGGCGTTGATCACCAGGTAGTGCGGCTTCCCGTCGTTCTGCGGGATGAAGCCCCACTTCATGCCGGTCGGGAAGCCCGCGCCGCCGCGACCCCGAAGACCGGAGTCCTTGCACAGCTGGATGAGCTGGTCCGGATGCGCGCCCAGCGCGGTGCGCAGCGCCGTGTAGCCCTCGAGCTGCTCGTAGGTGTGCAGCGTCCAGGAGTTCGGCGACATCCAGCGCTTGGTCAGCACCGGCGTCAGCGTGTGTTCGCTCATGACTTCTTCTCCGGTACGGGCGGCAGGTCGACTCGGTCCGGCATCGCGGGCGCGGTCCAGCCCTTCTCGTTGGCCAGCCGCGCGCCGCGCAGCGTCTCGTCCGCGGCCGAACGCCCGCCGACATCGGCGTCGCGGCCCTCGAAGAAGCCCGCCAACTGGAGCTCGGCCTGCTTGAAGTCGGTCAGCGGGGCGCCGCGGGTGGGCACCGGCCGCTCGCCCGCTCGCAGCTTGTCCACCAGTTCGGTGGCCGACTCCGGCGTCTGGTTGTCGAAGAACTCGTAATTCACCTGGAGCACGGGAGCGAGGTCGCAGGCCGCGAGGCACTCGGCGTGCTCCAGCGTGACCGACCCCGGCTCGCCGGGCGTGCCCGCGGTCTCCTCGTGGCCCAGCGGCCGGTCCTCGGAGCCGAGGTGCTTGCGCAGCTTGTCGTAGATCGAGTCCCCGCCGAGCGCGGCGCACAGGGTGTTCGTGCAGACGCTGACCAGGTGCTCACCGCAGGGCTTGCGCTTGTACATGGTGTAGAAGGTGGCCACCGCGCTCACCTCGGCGGTGGTCAGCTCCAACTGCTCGGCGCAGAAGGCGATGCCCTCCTGGCTGACGTAGCCCTCCACCGACTGCACCAGGTGCAGCATCGGCAGCAGGGCCGAGCGGGACTGCGGGTAGCGGGCGATGATCGCCTGCGCCCGTTGGATGGTGTCCTCGCCGAACACGTCGTCGTATTCAGTGAAGTCGCTGTCCGCTTGCAGGGTCACCGGTCAACACCGCCCATCACCGGGTCGATAGAGGCCACCGCCGCGATGACGTCGGCGATCAGGCCGCCCTCGCTCATCGCAGGCATCGACTGGAGATTGATGAAGCTGGGTTCGCGGACGTGCACCCGCAGCGGGCGGGTGCCACCGTCGGAGACCAGGTGGTAGCCCAATTCGCCGCGCGGCGATTCGATCGGCACGTACACCTGGCCCGCGGGCACGTCGAAGCCCTCGGTGACCAGCTTGAAGTGGTGGATCAGCGATTCCATCGACTGACCCATGATCTTGCGGACGTGGTCGAGGGAGTTGCCCATGCCGTCGGCACCGATGGTCAGCTTGGCGGGCCAGGCGACCTTGACGTCCTCCACCATGACCGGACCGTCCTCGAGCGCCTCCAGCGCCTGCTCGATGATCCGCAGCGACTGGTGCATCTCCTCGACGCGGATCAGGTAGCGGGCGAAGCAGTCCGCGTCGTTGAGCGTGGGCACCTCGAAGTCGAAGCGCTCGTAGCCCAGGTACGGGTCGATCTTGCGCAGGTCCCATGGCAGGCCGGCGGACCGCAGGATCGGCCCGGTGACGCCCAGCGCCAGGCAGGCGTCGACGGGCAGGTACCCAACGCCCGCGAGGCGCTTGCGCCAGATCGGCTGGCCGGTGAGCAGCTTGTCGTAGTCCGGCAGCCGCTTGCGCATGATCTTGACGAAGTCGGTGATCTTCTGGCGGTAGCCGTCGGGCAGGTCCTGCGCGAGCCCGCCGGGCCGGATGAACGCGTGGTTCATCCGCAGGCCGGTGAGGAACTCCAGCAGGTGCAGGCCCTCTTCGCGCTCGCGGAAGCCCGCGGTCATGGCGGTCAGCGCGCCGATCTCCATGCCGCCGGTGGCCAGGCAGACCAGGTGCGAGGTGATCCGGTTGATCTCCATCAGCAGCACGCGGGCGGTCTGCGCCCTCGGCGGCGCGGTGATGCCGAGCAGCTTCTCCACCGCGAGGCAGTAGGCGGCCTCGTTGAACAGCGGCGCCAGGTAGTCCATGCGCGTCACGAAGGTGACGCCCTGAACCCAGTTCCGGTACTCGCAGTTCTTCTCGATCCCGGTGTGCAGGTAGCCGATCACCGAGCGGGCCTGGGTGACGGTCTCGCCCTCGAGTTCGAGCACCAGCCGGAGCACGCCGTGCGTCGACGGGTGCTGCGGGCCCATGTTGACCACGATGCGCTCGTCGTGCGCGGTGTCGTCGACGAGGCTGTCCCAGTCCCCGCCGGTCACCGTGAACACGGTGCCCTCGGTGGTTTCCCGCGCGGGTGCGTAGGGATCGCTGTACCCGGTGGTCGTGTCGGTGCCCGTGGTGACGTCGGAAAGACGCTCGGTGCTGCTCATGAGTAGCTCCTGCGCTGGTCGGGCGGAGGAATTTCGGCGCCCTTGTACTCGACGGGAATGCCGCCGAGCGGGTAGTCCTTGCGCTGGGGGAAGCCGTCCCAGTCGTCCGGCATCAGGATTCGGGTCAGCGCGGGGTGGCCGTCGTAGACGATGCCGAACATGTCGTAGGTCTCCCGCTCCTGCCAGTCGGCGGTCGGGTAGACCTCGACCACGCTGGGCAGGTGCGGGTCCTCGATGTCCAGCACGACCTCCAGCCGCACCCGGCGGCGGTAGGTCATGGACGTGAGGTGGTAGACCGAGTGCAGCCGTTGCGGCACATTGGGTCCGTAGTCGACCCCGGAGACGCTGGAGCAGAGCTCGAACCGCAGCGACTCGTCGTCGCGCGCCGCCCGGCAGATCTCCAACAGGTGCTCGCGCCGCACGTAGACGGTGAGTTCGCCGCGGTCAACGGTGATCTGCTGGATGGCCTCGGCCGGGATGCCGCGCTCGTCCATGACGGCGAGCAGCGTGTCGATGAACTCGTCGAACCAGCCGCCGTAGGGCCGCTCCGCGGGGGCCGGGAGA
The DNA here is from genome assembly GCF_056323685.1 of Actinorectispora metalli. NCBI lineage: Bacteria > Bacillati > Actinomycetota > Actinomycetes > Pseudonocardiales > Pseudonocardiaceae > Actinorectispora > Actinorectispora metalli. Next base: position 2,690,453 of record NZ_JBREYE010000001.1, on the reverse strand, counting down.
TAGGCGGGCAGCGCCAGGCCGCCGAAACCGGAGGTGTCACCGGAGCCGCTGACGCCGAACATGCCGCGCCGGGACTTGCCCGCGACGATGCCGTCCTTGGCCTCGGCGGGCTGCTGTCCGTTGACGTGCGGCTCCAAGCCGGGCTCACCGCGCTGCGCGCTGGAGTGCTCGGCGCCGGGAGCAGGGTTTTCCTTGTCGCTCATCGAGGTCACTTCTTCGCGTAACGCTGGGAGGACGGGATCATCAGGGTCTGCTCGCCGCGCTCGGCCTTGAGCGCCGCCCGCTTGGGTCCGAGCGGCTCGTCCATGATCTTGGCGTGGATCTTGAGGATCGCGTCCATCAGCATCTCCGGCCGCGGCGGACAGCCCGGCAGGTACATGTCGACGGGCACGACGTGGTCGACGCCCTGCACGATCGCGTAGTTGTTGAACATGCCACCCGAGGAGGCGCACACGCCCATGGCCAGCACCCAGCGCGGCTCGGGCATCTGGTCGTAGATCTGGCGGAGCACCGGCGCCATCTTGTTGCTGACCCGGCCCGCGACGATCATCAGGTCGGCCTGGCGAGGCGAGGCGCGGAAGACCTCCATACCAAAACGGGCCAGGTCATACCTTGGCCCGCCGGTGGTCATCATCTCGATCGCACAGCAGGCAAGGCCGAACGTGGCAGGCCAGAGCGAGGACTTGCGCGTCCAGTTGACCAGCTTCTCGACGCTGGCCAGCAGAACGCCGCCCGGCAACTTCTCTTCGAGACCCATGGTTCGCCCTCCCCCTTTCTCAGTTCCAGTCCAGCCCGCCGCGACGCCAGACATAGGCGTAGGCGAAGCCGACCGTGACGATGAACAAGAAGATTTCCGCCAGACCGAAAAGTCCGAGTGCGTCCGCATTGACCGCGAATGGGTAGAGGAACACCATTTCGATGTCGAAGAGGATGAACAGCATCGCGGTCAGGTAGTAGGCCACCGGCATGCGCCCGCCACCCACGACAGGCTGCGGCGACGGCTCGATCCCGCACTCGTAGGCGTCCAGCTTGGCGCGGTTGTAGCGACGGGGACCGATATACGGCGCAGCCGTCACCGAGAACACCGCGAAGCCCGCTGCCAGCGCAAACATCAGGACAAGCGGGACGTAAGGCTGGAGCATGACTTCCTCGTCCGTCCTTTCGTGTTCTCGCCAGCGACCCATTTCGGCGACAACGTCGAACTGACCCTAAACGTGGCCCAGGACACCCTGTGAGTTAGGCGGACCTAAGTTGACTCTCGACCACCTGCCCTTTTCGCCACTGACCAGCGGTGACACCGTTCACACAACGCTTGTGAGTTTGTTCACAAGGTCTCCAGCGTACGCCCGCATCTTGTGGCGCCCCACCACCGGGTCGGGGTGACTTTCAGTGCGAAAAGCTCAAGGGCTACAGACGAGACCGAACGCGGCCGATACGGATCAAGCGGGCCGCACCGAACGTCGCGGCCGTCCCGCCCGCGCAGGCTTGTTCACCCTTGCTGCGATCTGCGGACGTGGGACACTGAATGAGAGTGCAACCGAGGAGGTGGGGCAGTGTCAGCAGCCCTGCAACACCCAGAACCTATGCAACACCCAATGATCGGCCCGCACACAGTTGATGACTGGTTGGCGCTCGACCCTCCGATAGATGGGTCTCGCCTCGAGCTGATCCTTGGACACCTCTATATGACTCCCGCACCCGCAGGCGAGCACCAATTCGTTGCGTACCGACTGACCAGGCTCGTGGAAGACGCGACAATCGCCGCCAACCGAGGCGACTTGTATGTCGTGCCCGCGGTCAACGTCCGGATCAGCACCCCGTGGCGCACCGCTCTGATCCCCGACGTCGTTGTGCTGAACACTCCTCCGGTGGGCGTTAGCTTCACGTCTGAGGACATCGAACTGGCGGTCGAAGTCTGGTCGCCGGGTAACAGCCGGGCCGAGCGGGAGACGAAGATCGCGGCCTACGCCGCCGCCGGGATCCCGTTCCTCTGGACGCTGGCACACGAGCGCCTTGGCGGCCTCGGCCTGACCTGCTACCGGTTGAAGGAAGGCAGCTACATCGAGGAGCACACCGTGCGGACCGGCGAGACAGTGACGATCACGGCCGCACCCGTACCGGTGCCTCTGGAGCTCGCCGCCCTCAAGCCCTGAGGTCAGGACGCGAGGGTGTTTAGTTCCGCGTCCGCCTCGTCCACCGGCGTTCTCTGGCCCGCCGTGGCGAACCAGAGGGCGGCGTTCACCGTGTCGTTGATGGTGGTGGTGCCCAGGCGGTCTTTGGCGACAGCCAGGGCCAAGTCGTCCAGCTCGACCTGATACCTCACGCCGTTCAAGCTAGTGGTACGACTCCGCCGCGCCTAGTACTCAAAACGAGCCTAGGCGCGATGGTGATCACCTTGTACCCGAATGGCTCTCGTGATGCACCGGATCAGGCGCTGGGGGCCACCTTGGTGGCCAGCGTGATCACGCGGTCGGTCAGGTCGCCGTCCTTCGGGTCGTACAGACCCGCCAGCAGCTTCAAGACGATCTTCATCAGCCGCTCCTGCGGCATGCCGTACTTGGTGCAGGCACGCATCACCGCCGGATTGCCGATCAGCTTGCTGAAGATGTTGCCCAGCCGGTAGTAGCCGCCGAGGGACTGGCTGATCGCGACCGGGTAGTGCTGCAGGGCGCGTTCGCGGGACGGGCCCTCGCGGCGGGCCAGGGCGTGCACCACGCATTCCGCGGCGATGCGGCCGGACTCCATGGCGTAGCCGATGCCCTCGCCATTGAACGGGTTGACCATGCCGCCCGCGTCGCCGACCAGCAGCAGGCCGTCGCGGTAGTGCGGGGTGCGGTTGAAGCCCATGGGCAGCGCCGCGCCGCCGATCTTGCCGCTGGCGTGCTCCTCGCGCAGGCCCCACTCCTCGGGGGTGCCGTCCAGCCAGGACCGCAGCAGCGCCCGGTAGTCGGTGGTGCCGTAGGCCTTGGACGTGGACAGGATGCCGAGGCCGACGTTCACGGTGCCGTCGCCCATGCCGAAGATCCAGCCGTAGCCGGGCAGCAGGGTGGGCTCGGCGGGGTTGGAGCGGTCCCACAGCTCGAGGTGGGATTCCAGGTAGTCGTCCTTGCTGCGGGGGCTGGTGTAGTACCGCCGCACCGCGACGCCCATCGGGCGGTCGTCGCGCTTTTGCAGGCCGACCGAGAGTGCCAGCCGCGCCGACACGCCGTCGCAGGCGACGACCAGCGGCGCCCGGTAGGTGACCTGGGTCTTCTCCGGGCCGGTCTTGGCGATCACGCCGGTCACCCGGCCGGTGCGGTCGTCGGTCAGCGCGGCGGTGACGGTGGTGTCCTGCAACATGCGGGTACCGGCGCGCTCGGCGTGCTTGGCCAGCATTTCGTCGAAGTCCTGCCGGGGGCGCACCACGCCGTAGGGCGGGAAGGTCGCCAGCTGGGGCCAGTCCAACTCCAGGGTGACGCCGCCGCCGACCACGCGCAGGCCGCGGTTGTGCAGCCAGCCCGCCTCCTCGGTGGTGTCCACCCCGAGGTCGATCAGCTGCTTCACGCCGCGCGGAGTGAGGCCGTCGCCGCACACCTTCTCCCTGGGGAAGACGCTCTTCTCCAGCAGCAGCACGTCCAGGCCCGCTCGCGCCAGGTAGGTGGCGGTGGCGGAACCGGCTGGCCCGGCTCCGACGACGATGACCTCGGCGTCGTCCCCTGGCCGTCGGCGACTGGACGCGGGCATGGGCGACCCCCTTGGGCGGTGTTCGAGAACTGCTCGCGAGTGTAAGGGCGTACCGGAGTCCGGTGTTAGGGCTTGACCGCGCGGTGTACGGCCACGACGCCGCCGGAGAGGTTGCGCCAGGCGACCTCGCCCCAGCCTGCGGCCGCGATCTTCTCGGCGAGTTCCCGCTGGTCCGGCCAGTCGCGGATGGAGTCGGCCAGGTAGGTGTAGGCCTCGGCGTTGGAGGACACCTTCCGGGCCACCGCGGGCATGGCCTTGGTGAGCATCGTCTCGTAGAGGGCGCGGAACGGGCGCCACACCGGCGTGGAGAACTCGCAGATCACCAGCCTGCCGCCGGGTTTGGTGACCCGCGCCATCTCGGCCAGCGCGGCCTCGGTGTCGACGATGTTGCGCAGGCCGAAGCTGATGGTCACCGCGTGGAAGCTCGCCTCGGCGAACGGCAGCCGCAGCGCGTCGGCGCCGACCAGCGGAACCCCGCGGTGGCGGCCGTTGCGCAGCATGTTGATGGAGAAGTCCGCCGCGACGCAGTAGGCGCCGTTGCGTGCGTGCTCCACAGTGGACACCGCGGTGCCCGCGGCGAGGTCGAGCACCCGCTCGCCGGGCCTGGAGTCCAGGCAGCGGCGGGTGAAGTCGCGCCAGCGCCGGTCCCACCCGAGGGTGAGCACGGTGTTCGTCCGGTCGTAGCCACGGGCCACGTCATCGAACATGGCCGCGACCTCGCGCGGCTTCTTGTCCAATCCAGCTCGGGACATAGCGCGCAGCCTACGCCCACCGGTTTGGCGGTCAGCGCGCCCCGAGGGCTTCCATCATTCCGGTGACCGCGTTCGGCCACGGGAACTGCTCGGCCCTGGCCCTGGCCGCCGCCCGGCGCATCGGCTCGGGGTCGTTGAGCAGTTCGGCGACGCCCTCGGCGAAGGCCGGTGCCTCGTCGGCCACCGCGACCCCGCAGCCGGGGCGGACGATCTCCTTGAGCGCGGACCGCTGCGAGACGACCACCGGCGTGCCCGAGGCGAGCGCCTCCAGAGCAGCCAGGCCGAAGGTCTCGTGCGGGCCGGGGGCCAGCGAGATGTCGGCGGTCGCCAGCAGCCTGGCCACCTCGCCGCGGGAGGAGACGAAGCCGAGGAAGGTGATCGGCAGTCCGGCGGCGCGGCGCTCCAGGGCGTGCCTGCGCGGACCGTCGCCCGCGATGACCAGCCGCACGTTCTGGCCGGACTCGTACATCTCGGCGACGGTGTCCACGCTGCGCTCGACGTGCTTCTCGGTGCTCAGCCTGCCGCAGTGGACCAGCAGCGCGTCCGCGCCGCCCGCCAGTTCGGCCTTGAGCCAGCCGTCGCGGTTGGCCGGGGTGAAGGTCTTGAGGTCGACGCCCAGCGGTACCCGGAGCACGTTGCTCGCGCCGATCCGGTCGAACTCCTCGCGGGCGAAGCTGGTGGTGCACACGACGGTGTCGTAGTTGGCTGCCATCCTGCCGTTCGCCCAGTCCGCGACCTTGCGGGCGGCGGGGCCGGGCATGAGGAACTGCTCGAGCAGCCGGTCGAAGCGCTCATGGGAGATCACGACATTGGGGATGCCGCGTTCGGCGGCCCAGCGGCCCATGCCGCGCAGGGTCAGCCGGTCGGACACCTCGAGGCAGTCCGGGCGCAGCACCTCAAGCAGCGTTTTGATCCGCCACGGGTCGACCACGCGGTAGCCGCCGGTCCACGGCACCTTCGGGGCGGGGAGCGTGATGCGGCGGACGCCGCTGGGCAGCAACTCGTCCTCGTGGGTGCTGCCGGGAACCACCAGGATGACCTCGTGGCCATACGCGGTGTACCCGGAGCCGAGATGGTTCAGCGCAGTCCGCAGGCCACCGGAGCGCGGCCCGTAGAAATTCGCAAGCTGAACGATGCGCATGCGAGGCGTTTCCCTGCTGTTGTGCCGGTTAGGTCGTCGTCCCCCTCGGGCAATGGGCCTAACACTGTAATTCGGACTCGGTTACGGGGTAGTACCCCGCTCACGCGACCTTACGCTTGACAACCGGCAAACCGGTGACATCGGCATAGTGTCCGAGCAGTTCGTCACAAATCGCAGGCCAGGTGCGCCGCAACACTGACCGGCGCGCCGCCGCGCCGAACCGGGCCCGCAGGGCTGGGTCCGACAGCGCGATCACGGCCTCCCGCAACGCTTGGGCGTGCGCCTGTTCGTCGTGCGGGGGCAGCAGGTAGCCGGTGCGGCCGGGCAGTACGAGGTCGCGCGGGCCGCCCGCGTCCGGTGCCAGTACAGGCACCCCGGAGGACAGCGCCTCCTGAACGGCCTGGCAGAACGTCTCGAAGGGGCCGGTGTGCACGAAGACGTCGAGGCTGGCGTAGGCCTCGGCCAACTCCTCGCCGGTTTTGAAGCCCAGGAAGGCCGCGTCCGGCAGTTGCTCCTGGAGTTCCTGGCGGGCGGGACCGTCGCCGACAACGACCAGGCGGACACCCGGCATGCCGCGCAGCGCGAGCAGCCATTTGACCTGCTTTTCGGGCGCGAGCCTGCCGACGTAGCCGACCAACAATTCGCCGTTGGGCGCCAATTCGGCGCGCAGCTTGTCGCTGCGCTTGCCGGGGCTGAACCTGGCGGTGTCGACGCCGCGGGCCCAGCGGTGCACGCGCGGGATGCCGTGGTCTCGCAGCGCTTCCACCGCCCAGGTGGACGGCGCGAGCGTGCGGTCGGCCATACAGTGCAGCCGCTTCGTCCACCGCCACGCGGCGCGTGCGGTCAGGCCGAGGCCGTAGGACTGGGCGAACCCGGCCACATCGGTCTGGTAGATGGCCACCGTGGGGATGCCGAGCTTGCGCGCCACCGAGATGCCGCGGGCGCCGACCACGAACGGCGAGGCCACGTGCACCACATCGGGCTTGAAGTCGCTCAGCGCCGCGTGGATCTTGCGGGTGGGCACCCCGATGGGCAGGGAGTTGACCACCGGCAGGTCCAAAGCGGGCAGCCGGACGACAGGAAAGCCGTTGTAGCTGTCCTCGCCTGCGCCGGGAGCGATCACCAGCGCGTCGAGGCCGGACCGCTGTAGATGCTCCAGGACCCGGAGCACCGAGTTGGTAACCCCGTTGACCTGCGGCAGGAAGCTCTCGGTCACGATAGCCACACGCACGCGCCTTACGTTGCCTCCTGGAACGGCATTCGAGTCGACGCTCGTGTGACAGCTCGCGAAACTGTTGTCGAACACCTCGTTCCCGGCGGTGACCGCATCCGCGGAAGGACCATGCTGAACAGCACCGGCCCGGGCCCCCGAGCCGGCGACCCGCTCATTTGACCCAGTGATCTCCGGCATGTCACCTTGGCGTCGCATCGCAGACACCGTAACCGGTCAGGCTAGGTCGGCGTGACCGTAGTGTCCGCACGTCCCGCACAGCCCGCAGACCCGAGCCTGGTCTCCCGGGCTCTGGAAGTCGCGGGTCGACTGGCCAACGATGCCGCCGATGTGATCACCGCCACGGCGGGCCGTGGCGCGCGCCCGGAGGTCAAGGAGTCCCCCTTCGACTGGGTGACCGACACCGATCGCACCCTCGAACGCCATACCCGCCGAGTCCTCGCGGGCGAGTTCCCCACCATGCCGGTGGTCGGCGAGGCGTTCGGCGCCGACGCCCACGCCGAGGGCTCGCACTACCGCTGGGTGGTCGACCCGGTGGACGGCACCGCCAACTACGTCGCGGGCCTGCCCTGGTGCGGCTACAGCCTGGCGCTTGTGGACCCCTTCGGACCGGTGGTCGGCGTGGTCGCCGACCCCTACCGCGCCCAGATCTACGCCGCCGCCCGCGGCCGCGGCATGCGCGCCAACGGAACCCCGATCCGGCTTGGCGAACGCACCGTGATCTCCGGCGGCATCGTCTGCACCGAATACGGCCGCGGCGGCCCGTGGCCCGGCATGACCGACTTCGTCACCCGCGCCGCCCGCGGCCACGCGGGCGTCCGCGTCCTCGGCTCCTCCGCACTGGCGATCACCCAGGTAGCCCTCGGCCACGCCATGGGCACCGTCCTGCACAGCTACCACGAATGGGACATCGCAGGCGCCGTGGCCCTAGCCCTGGAAGCAGGCGCCGTCGTCCTCAACCGCAACGGCGAACCGGACCCCCTCCCCACCGACGGAGTCCTCGTCGCCGTCCCCAGCGTCGCCAACGAACTCCTCTCCTGGTGGCAGTCCGCGGTGAACTGAACTCAGTAGACATCCCGTTCGATCGCCCCGATTACCGGTGGCGTCACCTCAGGAAGGTCATATAGGTCCGCGGTCTCGACCAGGAACCTCGGCGCATATCGCGGCTTTTCGACGATCTCCTTGTCCTCGCGTCGCTCGGTCCGCGTGTAGCGGGCGAAAGTGATGGTGATTCCGGCCATGAGGTAGACGACCACAATCAGCGTGAGGTCGAGGCCGAGCTTCCACATGGCCACGGCGCTGCCCGCGAAGACCAACAGCACGACTGTCACCATGGCCAGTTCACGGACCGAGATCATCAGCTGGCGGACGCCGCCCTCGGGTTGTCCTGTTTCGGCAGACGCCGGCCACGGTTTAGCAGGTTCCGTCGGCGCGGATCGCAGCCCTTCAACCCGCTCAGCAGTCGAGCGGGCTGATGCGGCGCCGCTGTCCCAGTGCTCTTGCCGAGAGAGTTTCGGCTCGATAGGCGAGGCCTCCGCGACATTGGGCTTGTCGACGCTTTCCGCCGAGAGCCTGACCCAGGCGTCTCTGATCGCCTTGGTTTCCTCCAGCGTCGCGTTGCACGCGCGGACGAATTCCAGCAACGATTTCTTCTTCGGCAGACTGTTCTTTCTCACGAGTTGATGGGCTGTGCTCTTGGACAGACCCTTCCCCGCTCGTTGGGCAATACTGGAGAACGACACTCCAGCCCTCATCCGCAGCTCTTCCAGAAGAGCCTGCAATTCGGACAGGTTGCTGACCGCTTCCGCTGACGCCACGATGACGGATTCGTTCTTCTTGCCTGTGCTCCGCCACTCCGCAGGCCGCAACGACTCACGCTGAAGCGGCTTCGTCGAGGTGCCGATCGCCTGCGCCCGGTCCCAAAGGCTGTACCAGCCGGGCTGCTCCGTCTTCCTGATGCCACAGCCCGCGAGGAACACGCTGACCGCCGACCAAGGCATCAGGTAGATCGACGTATGGAGCTCCGGCATCTCCTCCGGCGGAACACCCGCCCGTCTGGCCATCGCCTCGACAGTCGGACGACCCGCTCGGATCCAGCGGTCGCGCAACGCCTGATGAAACGCCCCCTGAACGGTTTCGGTGGCCATGCTCGCGCTCACAGGGGCGACACCTCGGCCTGCGCTTTGACACCTGGTGCGATTCGCAAGCCCAACATGACCGCTGCTGACAGCATCGCGAGACAGGTCATCGGATCGAAACCCAGGCGAAGCAACAGGACGAGGAAAACGAGCACGAGCACGACCGCGCAGGCCCTTGTTCCCGCGGGGAACAACACGCACTGAGCCGCTGACACCCACGGTGTCGGTGAAGCAGACATCGAGATACTCCAGATAGGCTGGTGACCCGGACAGTTACCGAGAGACCACGCGGATTCCTGGCACGCACTCGACGTCAGTTGGCGCTGACGGGAAGCGGGGATTTGTGCGACCGGAACTCACGCTGACGATCTCCGTGGCGGCCAATGATGGACCCTGCCGAGCCGCCGACGCACACCGGCCGGCGTCCAGGACGTCCTAAATTCCGTTCGGGACGCAGTGACCTCGGTCACTTCGACTTCGTGCTCAACGTCCTGGGAAGCGCAATGATCAGCTCTTTTTGGCTGACTCACCGCCAGCCCCGTCTGTCCTCACCGTCCGGAAAAATTTCCTTCCGTTGGACGGCTCGCAGCCGCTTCCACGGGTCCACTTACCGTTGGCGAGTCGGCCGCAAGGCAGACACTCCGACGCCTGTCTGATGACCCGGACGAGTTCGGACCCGGTGGGCCCCCGTTGGCGCGGGGGCCCACCCCTCAATCAACAGATCACGCGTCGTAGTCGACGGTGAGCTTGTCCGACACCGGAAGCGACTGGCAGGTGAGGACGAAGCCCGCGTCCAACTCGTGTTGCTCCAGGGCGTAGTTGCGGAGCATGCGGACTTCGCCGGTGGTGAGTTTGGCGCGGCAGGTGCCGCAGACGCCGCCCTTGCAGGCGAAGGGGAGGTCGGCGCGGACCTGTTGGGCCGCATCGAGGATGGTGGCGTCGCGTGGGAGGAGCAGGTCGGTCTCGCGGCCGTCCAGGACCACCGTGACCTGGCTGGCGGGGCCTTCTAGTTTGGCGGTGTCCTCGGCGCGGATGGGTTCGGGCGGCGGGGCGTCGACGTAGAACAGCTCGTGGTGCACGCGGTCGGCGGGGATGCCGCGCTCGGTGAAGAGGGCCTCGGCGTCGGAGACCATGCCGTAGGGGCCGCAGACCCACCAGTGGTCGATCGCCGGGACAGGCACGACCAGGTCGAAGAGGCGGCGGAGGCGGTCGGCGTCGAGTCGGCCGGAGAACAGCTCCACGTCGCGGGGTTCGCGGCTGAGGACGTGGATGAGCTGGAAGCGGGCCGGGTAGCGGTCCTTCAGGTCGGACAGGTCGTCGGCGAACATCACGGTGTCGGTGCGGCGGTTGCCGTACAGCAGTGTCACTCGGGTGTCGGGGTGGGCCGCCAGCGCGCTGGACACGATGGACAGCACCGGGGTGATGCCGGAGCCCGCGGCGATCAGGCAGTGGTGGGCGGGCTCGAGGGACGGGGTGAAGTTGCCGAGCGGGGGCAGGACCTCGACCTCGTCGCCAGGGCGCAGTTCGTCGACCAGCCAGCTGGAGAACAGGCCGCGGTCCACGCGTCGCACGCCTATGCGCGGTGGGGTGCCGACCGGGGAGCAGATCGAATAGGAGCGGCGTTCCTCGACGCCGCCCACGGTGCGGCGGAGGGTGAGGTACTGGCCGGGGCGGTAGGCGAACTCCGCCGCCAGCTCGTCTGGCACCTCGAAGGTGACGGCGGCTGCATCGGCGCAAAGCTTGTCCACTGTGGACACGCGGAGGGTGTGGAAGACCGTGCGCCGGGCCGTCCGCGGGGCAACCGCCGTCATCAGATCTCCTTGATGTGTTCGAACGGTTCCCGGCATTGCGTGCAGCGGTACAGCGACTTGCAGGCCGTGGAGGAGAACTCCGCCAGCAGTGCCGTTTCGGTGCCGCCGCAGAGGGGGCAGGCCACTTTTCGGGTGGGGGGTGCCAATTGGAGGGGAATTGGCCCCTGCGGGCGCGATGCCTGCCGGGATGGTGGGGAGATGCCGTAGTCGGCGAGCTTGCGGCGGCCGTCCTCGCTGATCCAGTCGGTGGTCCACGCCGGGTGGAGCACGGTGCGGATCTCCACCTTGTCGAAGCCCTCCTCGGCCAGCCTGCCGCGCAGGTCGTCGCGCATCACCTCCAGCGCGGGGCAGCCCGAGTAGGTCGGGGTGATCGTGACGACGACGCGGTCGCCGTCCACGTTCACGTCGCGGAGGACGCCGAGGTCGGCCAGGGTGAGCACCGGCAACTCCGGGTCGCACACCTGCGCCGCGACTTCGCGGGCCCGGCTCAGCGCGGTCACCACACCGCCTCCGGATGGGATCGGGCCAGGTGCTGAAGTTCGGCCAGCAGGAAGCCCATGGCCCTGGTGTGCACGCCGTCGCGGCCGAGGCTGCCCGGCACCGCGGGGAGTTGGCGCTGGTCCGGCCGGTTCAGGCCGGCCGCTGTGAACACCTGGCCAAGCACCTCGTCCACAGTGGACCGCAGGGTGCTCACGTCCACCGCTACTCCGGGCAGGCGGGTCTCCACGGGATGCGGGACGAACAGTTCGTCGAGGTGGGGCCACACCTGGTCCAGGCCCGCAACCATGCGGCGGTGGGACTCCTCGGTGCCGTCGCCGAGGCGGACCACCCACTGGGCGGCGTGGTCGCGGTGGTAGGCGAGTTCCTTCACTCCCTTGGCGGCGATGGCTGCGAGCACGGGGTCGGCGGAGCCGCGCAGGCGCACCAGCAGTTCCAGGCGCCAGCAGGAGAAGAGCAGCAGGCGGGCGATGGTGGTGCCGAAGTCGCCACCGGGCCCAGGGCCGCAGTCCAGCTCCGCCAGGCGCACGTTGCGGAACTCGCGCTCGTCGCGGAAGTAGGCGAAGGCGTCCTCGTCGGGCACGTGGGACGGCGCGATGGCGGGCCGCAGCTCGGGGGCCACCTCGCCTGCCCTGGTGAGCAGTAGGCGGGCCTGGCCAAGCAGGTCGAGACCGATGTTGGCCAGCGCAACGTCCTCTTCCAACTCGGGGGCGCGCGAGCACCATTCGGACAGCCGCTGGGACAGGATCAGGGCGTCGTCGGCGAGCATGACGGCATACGTGCCAAGGTCGGCGGGGTCCACGTCGGACGGCACCGAGCGCTGTACGTCGGCGAGTTCGTCGGCGAAGCCGGTGCCGTAGGCCCAGCGCGCGTCGTCGTGGTGGTCCTCGGTGAGGGACTCATAGGCGTTGTCGAAGCTCATGAGCGCCTCACAGGTGTGGCACGTCGTCGGGAATGGCGTAGAACGTGGGGTGGCGGTAGACCTTGTCGCCGCTGGGCGCGAAGAACGGGTCCTTCTCGTCCGGGCTGGAGGCGGTGACGGCCGCCGCGGGCACCACCCAGATGCTGACGCCCTCGTTGCGGCGGGTGTAGAGGTCACGTGCGTTGCGCACGGCCATCTCGGCGTCGGGGGCGTGCAGCGAACCGACGTGCACGTGGTTCAGGCCGCGCTTGCCGCGGACGAAGACCTCCCACAGCGGCCAGCTCATGCGGCACGCTCGGTGCGCTTGGCGGCGTGGGCTACGGCCGCCTCCCGTACCCAGGCGCCCGCGTCGTGGGCTGCCTTGCGGTGTTCGACGCGTTCGGCGTTGCAGGGGCCGTTGCCCTTCACGACCTGCCAGAACTCGTCCCAGTCCGGTTGGCCGAAGTCGTAGTGGCCGCGTTCGGGGTTCCAGCGCAGCCGAGGGTCGGGCAGGGTGACGCCGAGCTTCTCGGCCTGCGGGACGCTCATGTCCACGAACCTCTGCCGCAGTTCGTCGTTGGTGTGCCGCTTGATCCGCCACGCCATGGACTGGGCGGTGTTGGGCGAGTCGTCGTCCGGTGGGCCGAACATCATCAGGGACGGCCACCACCAGCGGTCGGTCGCGTCCTGCACCATCTGCCGCTGGCGCTCGCTGCCGCGCATCATGGTCATCAGCAGTTCGTAGCCCTGCCGCTGGTGGAAGGACTCCTCCTTGCAGATGCGGATCATGGCCCTGGCGTAGGGGCCGTAGGAGGTGCGGCACAGCGGCACCTGGTTGCAGATCGCGGCGCCGTCCACCAGCCAGCCGATCACGCCGACGTCGGCGAAGGTCAGGGTGGGGTAGTTGAAGATCGAGGAGTACTTCTGGCCGCCGCTGATCAGCTTCTCGGTCAGCTCGTCCCGGTCGATGCCCAGGGTCTCGGTGGCCGCGTACAGGTACAGGCCGTGGCCCGCCTCGTCCTGCACCTTGGCCAGCAGGATCGCCTTGCGGCGCAGCGAGGGGGCGCGGGTGATCCAGTTGCCCTCCGGTTGCATGCCGATGATCTCCGAGTGGGCGTGCTGGGCGATCTGCCTGATCAGCGTTTTGCGATAGCCCGCGGGCATCCAGTCGCGCGGCTCGATGCGGGTCTCCGCGTCGACCGTGCGCTGAAAGTGCTGCTCCAGCTCCTGTTCGGACGCCTCGAGCATCGACCCACCTCCCTGTAGGTGGGTCTCATGTTACACCTTTTCGCTGATTTGCGGCTCGACTGTCACAAGTGCCTGCTCACGGCGGCGCAGCCACCAGATCGACGGGAGCAGCACCGCCCAGCTGCCCGCCAGCAGGGTGCCCAGCGGTAGGAAGGCGACGGTGACATCGCGGCCCGCGACCCTGACCAGCTCCGGGTTGTCGGTGGCGTACTCGACGCGCACCAGCTGACCCTCCTCCAACCCGCTCGGGTACAGGACACCGGTCTGCGGAATGTGCACGGAGCCGTCGTCGGTGTTGAACCGCACCAGCGTCCGGTTCAGCGACACCGAGAGCACCTCGGCGGTGGAGCGGCCCAGGTTGCGGTCGATGGCCCGGTCGTCCAGCCAGATCGCGATCAGCAGCACCACGCACAGGCCCGACAACACGCAGCCGACCCCGACCAGGGCGTTGCGCGCCAGCCGGGTGGCTCTGACCGACCGCGGGATACCGCTCACACGTTGGACCACGACGGCCGAGTGTAGAGCGCCCGCCTTCGCCGCCACCGGCACTTGGCGCGGCCGCCCGCGGGGAGAGCAAGACCACACCATGCCCGATCGCGCATCACCCGAGCGAGGCTCATACGCTCGAAAGGTGACCAGCACGGCGCCCCAGGACCTCAGCGAGAAGTTGTGCGTACGCACGAGGCTGGTCGCATCGCGTGCCGACCTGCTGGAACTGCTGCCCGAACCCGCGTCCGCGTTCGCCTGGGTGGCCCGCGGCGAGGGGCTGGTCGGCTGGGGCGAGGTCGCCCGGTTCCAGCCCGGCGGCGCGCGGCGGTTCGCCGACGCGGAGCGCTGGTGGCGGGAGTTCACCGAGGGGCTCGAGGTCCGCGATGAGGTCGGGCTGCCCGGAACCGGCGCGGTGGCGTTCGTGAGCATGGCCTTCGCCGACGATCCCGGCGACTCGGTGCTGGTGGTGCCGAAGGTGATCGCGGGCCGCCGCGGCGAGCACACCTGGATCACCGAGATCTCCCCCGAGCCCGACGAGACAGACGAGTCAGCGGCCTCCCGCGCCGTGCTGCCGGTGACGACACCGCGGGTGGTGCGGTATTCGGACGGCGAACTGGACGTGCCCGCCTACCGGGAGGCGGTCGGCGAGGCCGTGCGCCGGATGCGGGCCGGGAAGGTCGGCAAGGTCGTGTTGGCGCATGACCTGATCGCCACCGCCGACACCGCGCTGGATCCGCGGTTCCTGCTGAACCGGTTGGCGCGGCGGTACCCGAGTTGCTGGGTCTATGCCGTGGACGGCCTGGTGGGCGCGACACCCGAGTTACTGCTGCGCCGCAGCGGCAGGCAGGTGTTCTCCCGTGTGCTCGCGGGCACCAGCTGGCCCCGCGACGGCGTCGACGGCGACGAGTTGGCCGCGGAGCTGTTGGGCTCGGGCAAGAACCGCGAGGAACACGAGTTCGCGGTCGCCTCACTGGCGCAGACGCTCGCGCCGCTGTGCACCGACCTGTCGGTTCCCGACGCACCCGAGGTGCTTCGGCTGCCCAACGTGCTGCACCTGTCCACCGAGGTCAGCGGCCGACTGGCCGACGAGCCCGCTTCACTGCTGAGACTCGCGGCGGCGGTGCACCCGACGGCCGCTGTCGGCGGCACCCCGCGGGCCGAGGCGATCGCGTTGATCGACGAGCTGGAGGGCATGGACCGCGGCCGCTATGCCGGGCCGATCGGCTGGGTCGACGCCAACGGCGAGGGCGAACTGGGCATCGCGCTGCGCTGCGCACAGGTGCACGGCCGCGTCGCGCGGCTGTTCGCGGGCTGCGGCGTCGTCGCCGAGTCCGATCCGGACACCGAGGTGGCCGAGGCCGTGGCGAAGATGATCCCCATCCGGGACGCGCTGGAAAACCCGTGAGTGGCAACGACCACTCACGGGTTCCACCAGCTCGAACGCCTCGGCTCAGTGGCCGGTCGGCGCGTTGTGGCGGTTGGCCACCTCGATCTTGTCGAAAGACTTCGGCTTACCGGGCACCACGGCCGAACGAGCCGAGCGGGACTCGGCGGCCGAGCCGACCTTCGGCTTGCCCTTGGTGAACAGCCAGGCGTTGAACAGCTCGTCAAGCTGCTTGCCCGAGGTCTTCTCGGCCAGCTCGATGAACTCCTCGATCCTGGCGTTGGAGTAGCGCTTCTGCGAGGTCCAGGCGAGCACGGTGGCCCGCAGCGCCTCGTCGCCGATCTCCTTGCGCAGCGCCTGCAACGTCATCGCACCGCGGGTGTAGACGGAGCCGTGGAAGTTGTTCTCCTTGCCGGGGTTACCGGGTGCCACCTGCCAGAAGTCGTCCGGCAGCGTGGCGTAGTAGTAGTCGAACAGCTCCTGCGCGGTGCCCTCGCCCTTGGCCTCGGACCACAGCCACTGGGAGTAGGTGGCGAAGCCCTCGTTCAGCCAGATGTTGCGCCAGTCGGCGACGGAAACCGAGTCGCCGAACCACTGGTGGGCCAGTTCGTGCACCACGACGGAGATGTTGGTGCCGCTGCGCCACGAGCTAGGCGCGTACACCGGGCGGGTCTGATTCTCCAGCGCGGAGAACCAGGGCTGACCGCCGATGGCCACGCCGCCCTGTGATTCGAAGGGCCACTCGCCGAAGTACGGCTCCAGGAACTCGATGACCTCGGCGGTGCGCTCGATGCTGGCCTGCGCCGCGCCGCGCGCGTCACCCAGATCGTGGGAGTACGCGTTGATCAGCTTCTGGCCCTTGTGACCGGTGGACTCGACGATGTCGAACTGCCCGATGGTCACGAACGTCAGATAGGTGGTCTGCGGACGGCTGGAGCGCCAGTTCCACCGGGTGCGGTTGCCCGCCTCGGGACGCTGCGCGAGCAGCAGGCCGTTGGAGATCACCTCGGTGCCCGCGGGCACCGAGACCGAGACGTCGAAGGTGGCCTTGTCGGTCGGGTGGTCGTTACTGGGGTACCACCACGCCGCGATGTGCGGCTCGCCGATGGCGGCGGCGCCGTCGGGCGTGCGCACCCAGTCGGTTCGGCCGTCGACCTTGACGGTGGAGGGCACGCCTTCGTACTCCACGACGAACGTGGACAGCGCGCCCGTGGTCAGCTTGGTCGCCGGGGTGACCTCGACCTCGGTGCCTGCCTGCGTGAACTTCGCGAGCTTGCCGTTGACCCTGATCGAGGACGGCTTGAGCGCGAAGTCCAGGTTGAAGCGGGTCAGGTCCTGGGTGGGCTTCGCGACGATCGTCGTTGAGCCCTTCAGGAAGTCGGTGCTGGGCTCGTAGCGCAGCCGGATGTCGTAGTGGGAGACGTCGTATCCGCCGTTGCCGTCTCCCGGGTAGTAGGAGTCACCGAGTCCGGGCGCGCCCGGACCTTCGGTGCCCGCGAGGGCAGGTAATGCGAGGAAGGACGCGACGACACCCGCCGCGACCCCCGTCCGCCAGCTCTTTTTGCCGAGCAAAGGTGTTCCTCCCCAGTTCAGAGGGCCTGTGGAGCCATGTAGCTGAAAGCTACTCAAACCCAACCGGGTGAGACGAGGAATTAATTCCATTGCCGACGTATCTGCGCCAGGCAGCGCGCGGGGTTGGACCGAACGGCCCTCAGCCGACGGCTGCCGCCACCACTGTGCGCAGTTTCTCGTGCAGCCCGCGCAGCCTGGACCGGTCGGCCCGCACCTCCAGCACCCGCAGGCCCTCCTGCTCCGACAGCCCGGCGCGAAGCTCGGCGGCGGAGTCGGCGTAGGCGTGCGGCACCCGGTGCGCGGCGCAGAGGGCGGCGAGGTCGGTGCTGTGCGGGGTGCCGAAGACCCGCTCGAAGCTGTCGGCGTAGTCGGCGGCGCCCTGCTCCAGCAGCGAGAAGATCCCGCCGCCGTTGTCGTTGAGCACCACGATGGTCAGATCAGGGCGAAGCTCGCCGGGCCCGAGCAGCAGGCCGTTGGAGTCGTGCAGGAAGGTCAGATCGCCGAGCAGGGCGTAGGAAGGTCCGTTGTGGACGATCGCGGCGCCGAGGGCGGTGGAGATGGTGCCGTCGATGCCCGCCACCCCGCGGTTGCGGTGTACCAGCAGGTCCGGGCGGCTGAAAGCGGCGAGCGCAATGTCGCGCGTCGGGTTGGATGAACCGGCCACCAGCAGTCCGCCGGTGGGCAGCTGGTGCAGCAGTTGGCGGGCGACTCCGACTCCGCTGGGCCACGGCTCGCCGTCGACCGCCTTGGCCAGCGCGGTGCGCACCACCCGGTCCGCGCCCTGCCAGGCGTCCAGCCAGTCCGGATCGGCCGGTTTGGCGGGCTCGGCCACCGCCTGCCCGACAGCGGTCAGCCCGTGTGCCGGATTGGGCCAGGTGGTGGGGTCGCCATGGACGAGCAGCACCTCGATCTCCGGCTCGGCGAGTAACCGCTGGACCTGGCGGAACACGGTGGGGCGCCCGAAGCAGAGCACCTGTTCCGGCCGGTGCCGTCGGAGGAAGTCGGTGGCGCCGAGCAGCCACATGCCCGCGGGCAGCGCGTTGACGCCTGCCCCACCGCTCTCGGCGAGCAGTGGCCAGCCGTGCCGGTCGGCCCATTCCGAGGCCACCTCGGGATCACCGTCGGCCAGCAACACCAGCCCGCGGCGGGCGGTCGGGGTGACCTCGCCAGGCTGAAGGCCCTGGTCGGCGACCTCCACCCACGGGCCGCCGTGGGCGCGCCCACTCAGTGTCTCCGGCCACACCTGGCCGTCGGCGGCGGGCACCAGCGGCTCCCGGAACGGCACGTTGAGGTGCACGGGCCCGGCCCGCCACTGGCCGCGGGCGGCAGCCACCACACGGCAGATCTGGCTGCGCCAGTAACAGTTCTGGTTGCCGCGCCGCTCGGCGACGGCAAGTTCGTCGAACAGCCGCACCGCGGTGCCGTAGAGGCGAGTCTGGTCGATGACCTGGCTGGCGCCCGCGGTGCGCAACTCGGGCGGGCGATCGGCGGTGATCACGAGCAGCGGCACGCCCGCCTTGTCGGCCTCGGCCACCGCGGGATGCAGGTTGGCGGCGGCCGTGCCCGAGGTGCAGGTCAGCGCGACCGGGCGGTTGCTCCGCGCGGCGATGCCCAGCGCGAGGAAACCCGCGCTGCGCTCGTCGATGCGCACGTGCAGGGTGATCTGGCCCGCCACCGCGGCGTCGTGCAGCGCGAAGGACAACGGGGCGTTGCGCGAGCCGGGGCTGAGCACCACGTGGTGGACACCGTTGCGAACAAGTTCGTCGACGATAACCCGGGCCTGGGCGGTGGAAGGGTTCACGCGCAGCCCTCTCGCCTCGACGCCGCCGCGAAACTACTCAAACCTACCGCCCGTCGAGATGTCGTCAGCTTTGTCGAGCTGTGCCGGTTTCCATAGTCCACCACGCTCGGGCAACGATCGCCGAGACCAGAGAACCCGCCTCCTGCCATCAAAGCTCCGAAAAGCTTTCGGGTGAAGTCGCCGTCCGGGTGCCAGCGGAACGGCGTGGTGGCGCATCCCCCTGTCGGCCGCACCGGAACCACCCGATGCGGATGCCCTGTTATGCACGGATCGACACCCACCCCTCCAGACTGACACGACTGACGGACGTAACAGGAATGACTCCTGCCACGCTCTGCGGACACCTACGCCGCATTAAGCTCACCGACGTGACTGGCGTCTCCGAGATCTTCGACCCGTCGGCCTGGAAGCCGGTCGACGGTTTCGACTTCACCGACATCACCTACCACCGCGCCGTCGACCAGGGCACGGTGCGCATCGCGTTCCACCGGCCCGAGGTGCGCAACGCCTTCCGGCCGCACACGGTGGACGAGCTTTACCGGGCGCTGGACCACGCCAGGATGAGCTCGGATGTCGGCTGCGTGCTGCTCACCGGCAACGGCCCCTCCCCGCGCGACGGCGGCTGGGCCTTCTGCTCCGGCGGCGACCAGCGCATCCGCGGCCGCGACGGCTACCAGTACGCCTCGGGTGAGACCGCGGCGAGCGTCGACCCGGCCCGCGCGGGGCGGCTGCACATCCTGGAGTGCCAGCGGCTGATCCGGTTCATGCCGAAGCCGGTGATCGCGGTGGTCAACGGCTGGGCCGCGGGCGGCGGGCACAGCCTGCACGTGACCTGCGACCTGACCCTGGCCAGCGCGGAGCACGGCAAGTTCAAGCAGACCGACGCCGATGTCGGCAGCTTCGACGGCGGCTATGGCTCGGCGTACCTGGCCAGGCAGGTCGGGCAGAAGTTCGCGAGGGAGATCTTCTTCCTCGGCCGCACCTACTCCGCCGAGGAGATGCAGCGGATGGGCGCGGTCAACGCGGTCGTGCCGCACGCCGAGTTGGAGGCCACCGCGCTGGAGTGGGCGCGGGAGATCAACGGCAAGTCGCCCACCGCGCAGCGGATGCTGAAGTACGCCTTCAACCTGATCGACGACGGTCTGGTCGGCCAGCAGATCTTCGCGGGTGAGACGACCAGGCTGGCGTACATGACCGACGAGGCCGTGGAGGGCCGGGACGCGTTCCTGGAGAAGCGCGACCCCGACTGGTCCCGCTTCCCGCACTACTTCTAGGCGCTCGCGATGGCCCGGCAGGTGGTGGCGGTCGAGGTCGGCGGGAACCCGCTGGCCCTGCTCGAACCACTCCGCGAGGCCTTGACCGGGGCAGGCCCGGCGGTGCTTCCGGTTACGGGCGCGGTGCCGCCGCTCACCGGGCCACTTGGTCCCGACGAGGACGATCCCGCGGACCCGACGGCCGTGGTGGTGGCGACCTCCGGGTCGACGGGACGGCCCAAGGGGGTGCTGCTGTCGGCCACCGCGTTGACCGCCTCGGCGGTGGCCACCGCGGAGCGGCTCGGTGGCCACGGCCATTGGCTGCTCGCGACGCCGACGCAGTACATCGGCGGGATCGCGGTGCTGGTCCGCTGCCTGGTCGGCGGCACCCGCGCGGTGCCTGTCGAGCGCGGGCGGAGCTTCCGCCCGGACGTTTTCGCCGCGGGCGCGGAGCAGGTGTTGGCGCTGCCGGGCAGGCACTACACCGCGCTGGTGCCGACTCAGCTGTCGCGTCTGCTGGACGACCGCCGGGCGCTGGCGGCGGCGCGCGGGTTCGACGCGATCCTGCTCGGCGGGGCAGCGACCTCGCCGGAACTGCGGGCTCGCGCCGAGGACAGCGGGGTGCGGGTGATTCCGGCGTACGGCATGAGCGAGACCGCGAGCGGCTGCGTGTACGACGGCAGGCCGCTCGACGGGGTGTCGGTGCGGCTGACCGCGGCGAGCACGGTCGCGCTGTCCGGGCCGATGCTGTCCCGCGGCTACCGGGGTGATCCGGCGGCCACCGCGGCAGCGTTCCGGGACGGCTGGTTTTACACCACCGATCTGGGCAGGCTGTTGCCGGACGGGCGGTTGCAGGTGCTGGGCAGGGCGGACGACATGATCGTCAGCGGCGGCGTGAAGGTGGCCCCGGGACCGGTGGAGCAGGTGCTCGGCGAACATCCCTGTGTCGCGCAGTGCTGCGTGGTCGGCGTGGACGATCCCGAGTGGGGCCAGGTCGTCACCGCGGCAGTGGTGGCCACCGAGACCATCGAGGCCGATCAACTGCGGGCAGCGGTCCGTGACCGGCTGGGTGCGGCGGCTACGCCGAGACGGGTGATCTTCCTGGACGAACTGCCCCTCCGCGGAGCCGGGAAAGTCGACCGGTCGGCGCTGAGGAAAATACTGTCCACTGAGGTGTGATCCGCCCGGCCGTTTCTTGACTTCTTACGTAGACTACCGCCACTTGATCATTCCGTGATGTTCAAGACGGAAACACGGGGGCGGATATGTCCATATTCGCAATGCGCAAGAGGACTCCGGCGACAGCTGTTGTCATAGCTGTTTCCACTGCTCTGAGCGTTGCACCCGGCGCAGGTGCGGCAAATCCGAGGGCGGCGAACTTCAGCTCTTGGACTGTTGAAGAATTCACAGTGGACAGTGATGACAACAATATCCAGGTGACCGGCTCCGGGGTGCGGTTGACCCAGGATGAGATACCCCGCGGTGAAAGCAGCCCGACGGAGGTGAGCGGAATGCTGGTGCTGCCGCCCCGGGTGCTTTCCGCGCCCGTGAACCAGGTCGGTGCGACTCTCGGCACCACCGTGCCGCAGGAGTCGACTGCTGTCGTGGAGGCCCGGCCGAAGCGGGCCGACGGCGAGTGGGGCGAGTGGGTGACCGCGGGCTCAACGCCGGTTGCGCTCGGTGCGGAGACCTCCGAGGTGCAGGCCCGAATCGTGCTGACGGCCCCGAACCAGCAACGGACACCGACGGTCCGGCGTCTCGATCTGACCGCCTCGCTGCTGTCGGGCGCAGGCCCGACCGCGACGCCGGTGCAGAGCTTCCGGGTGTTCGCCACCAGGGAAGGGCTGGCGGGCGGCAGGACCGCGAACGGGCACATCATCAGGGAGCGCGATCACTTCGTGGCACTGCCCTCCCGCAGCGCGCTCGCGGTGCGCGGCAACGGCGCGTACTCGGTGCGGGTGTGCGCGGGCAACGGCCGCTGCGCGTGGGCGCCGGTGTGGGACATCGGGCCGTGGAACACCAGGGACAACTACTGGGGCAGGCCGCGGCAGATGTGGCAAGACCTTCCGCAGGGGCAGCCGCAGTCACAAGCGGCCTACCAGGACGGCTACAACGGCGGCAAGGACCAGTACGCCAGGAAGGTGAAGAACCCGGCAGGCATCGACCTCGGCGACGGGGTCTTCTGGGACGCGTTGCTGCTCAAGACCAACTCGTGGGTGACGGTCACCTACCTGTGGACCGGACCTGGCCCTTACGGCACGGTCCGCACGGTGGACGGCGGTCCGCTGGCGGTCCGGAGTGGACCGTCGGCCTCGGCGCCGGTCACCGGGATGGCGGGCGACCACGCCAAGGTGCTGCTCGAGTGCCGGACCACCGGCCAGCAGGTCACGGGCTCGCAGGGCACCTCGGCCAGTTGGCTGCGGATCGGGAAGAACTCTTTCGTGCCACGCGCCGCGCTGCTGGTGCCACCGGGTGCTCGGCCGGTCTGCTGATACGCGAAACCGCATCATGCCGACCCGCGTCGACATCATGCGCCCCTGGGGGGTCATGGTGTCGACGCAGGGGGTAGGGCGTGCTGAGGTTCCCCCGTCTTTCAGGGTGGCAGAGGGTGGGGCGGGGGTGGGGGACGGCGCCCGAGCAGGCATGTCGCAGGATATGGGGCATGGCCACGCTGAGTGAGTGGGTGGAGGGGGCGCGACCGCGCACGCTGCCCAATGCGATCGCGCCGGTTCTGGTGGGGGCCGGGGCCGCCGCGGGGAGCGACGGGTTCGTGTGGTGGATGTCGCTGCTGGCCTTGGTGGTGTCGTTGGCGCTGGTCATCGGGGTGAACTACGCCAACGACTATTCGGATGGCATTCGCGGCACGGACGACAACCGGGTGGGTCCGGTTCGGCTGGTGGCCACGCGGCTGGCTCGGCCTGGGCAGGTCAAGGCGGCGGCGTTCGCGAGTTTCGCGGTGGCGCTGATCGCGGGCGGGCTGTTGATCTTCGCTTCGGGGTATTGGGCGCTGGGTGTGCTGGGGCTGCTGTGCGTCGCGGCGGCGTGGTTCTACACCGGCGGCAAGCGGCCCTACGGGTATGCGGGCCTTGGTGAGGTCGCGGTGTTTCTGTTCTTCGGGCCGGTCGCGGTGCTGGGCACCCAGTTCGTGCAGGCCGACCAGATCAGCGGGGTCGGGATCGGCGGGGCGGTGGGTGTCGGCGCCTTCTCGGCGGCGGTGCTGGTGGCCAACAACCTGCGCGACATCCCGACCGACGAGGCCACCGGCAAGCAGACGCTCGCGGTGATGCTCGGTGACGCCGACACCCGCAGCCTCTACGTGGCGCTGGTGATTGTGCCGTTCCTGCTCACCACGCTGCTCGGCTTCAACCTTCCGTTGGCGCTGGCGGGATTCCTCGCGGTGCCGCTGATCGTGCCCGCGGCACGGACCATCGTCGGCGGCCTGCGGGGCAGGGCGTTGATCGCCGTGCTGAAGCAGACCGGCCTGGCCATGCTCGCCTGGTCCGCGGTCACCGCACTGGCACTGGCCATCGGCTGACAAACGCCGAAACTCGCCGAAGATTCACTGGACACGGTCCGCCGTGGCGAGCCGGGTGAGCGTGCCTGCTGGGATCGGGGCTGGTCACCAGGCGTCGCGGAGGATTGGACGGTCGCCGTGGTCGTCATCGTCGTCGCGGCGTGTAGGCGGCGGAGGCTCCGGGGCGAGGTCGTCGGCTTCCAGGCGGTCGATCGCTCTCTTCAGGGCGTCGTCGGCGTGGCTGAGGGCTGCGTCCAGCGCGGCTTGGGCGGCACGGACCTCGGGACTCGCCCACGATTGGTCACCCATACCTGTCAGACGAACCGGCGCAGCCTAGGGTTCCGGCCATTCACCGGTGGCGTGGAAGGCGGCCAACGTGTCCATAAAGGACTCCAGCGCGAGTCCTTCGGCGGCGAGCCAGGAGTCGTTGTAGTAGGTGTTGGCGTAGCGCTCGCCGCCGTCGCACAGCAGCGTTACCACGCTGCCTTGCTCGCCTGCGGCGCGGAGTTCGGCGACCAGCTGGAACGCCGCCCAGAGGTTTGTGCCGGTGGAGCCGCCGACTCGGCGACCGAGCACGTTCTCGGCGTAGCGGATGGCCGCGATCGAGGCGGCGTCGGGCACCGCGAACATGCGGTCGATGACGTGGGGCAGGAACGAGGGCTCGACCCGGGGGCGGCCGATGCCTTCGATGCGGGAGCCTCGGGTGCCGACCACGTCGTCGCGGCCTTGGGTCCAGGCGTTGAAGAACACCGAGTGCTCGGGATCGGCGACCGCCAGCCTGCTGCGGTGTCGCCGGTAGCGGATGAAGCGGCCGATGGTGGCCCCGGTGCCGCCGGTGCCCGCGCCGACCACGATCCACTCCGGATCGGGATGCCGTTCCAGGGTGAGCTGCGAGAAGATCGATTCGGCGATGTTGTTGTTGCCGCGCCAGTCCGTGGCGCGCTCGGCGTAGGTGAACTGGTCCATGAAGTGGCCGCCCAGGTCCACTGCCAGCCGCCGGGACTCGTCGTAGATGGCGCCGGGCTCGTCGACGAAATGACAGCGGCCGCCCTGGTGCTCGATGAGGGCGATCTTCTCGCCGCTGGTGGAACGCGGCATCACCGCGATGAACGGCAGGTTCAGCAGCCGCGCGAAGTAGGCCTCCGACACCGCGGTCGAACCGGAGGACGCCTCGATCACCGGCATGCCCTCCCGGACCCAGCCGTTGCAGATCGCGTAGAGGAACAGCGACCGCGCCAACCGGTGCTTCAGCGATCCGGTCGGATGGGTGGACTCGTCCTTGAGGTAGAGGTCGACGCCCCATTCCGCGGGCAGCGGGTAACGCAGCAGGTGGGTGTCGGCGCTGCGGTTGGCGTCCGCGTCGATCACCCGGACCGCCTCGCTGACCCAGCCTCGCGTCTTCTCACAACCTCGGTCGACGTGCACGTGGCGCAGCGTAGACGGCCGACAGGCCCAATATCTGTTGATACCGCGGGGATAACACCAGTCGATATCGGACCCGGCTGAATTCGACTCCGGCACTACTGGCAAGTTGGGGTGCGGCCCGTCGATCATTGGGTGGTGAGTGGCGCCGTGATTTGTTGGGATCGCACCGAGGACGTGATCATCGGCACGTTCCTCCGCTGGCAGCTGGACTGGCTGCGCCACCACTTCGTCGCGCTCGAAGAGGTGCTCGACCTGCGGGTCGGCGAGTACACCACGGACTACCCGCTCGGCGAGATCATCGGCGTCGCGCTGCCGCGGGTGCCCACTGAGGATGCCGTGCTGCGGGCGCTGATCGGCTACTACATGCCCGAGGAGCCCGCCGAGGTCCAGCTGCTGTGGGAGCCCGAGCTGTTCGAGCAGCTTCGGCTGGCGATCCGGGAGGGCATCGAGCTGATCCCGGCCGACGGCGGCACCGTGCTGTTGCACGATGCCACCGACCTGACCAGCTGGCTGTGGAGCATCGAGGCCCTCGGGGTGGCCACCGCGACCGCCGCGGGCAGGCCCGAACTGCTGGACCAGCCGCTGTGCTTCGACCTCGCCGATGACGCCTGCTACGTGGTGAGCTGGCTGCGCGACATCTTCGAGGCGCTGACCGAGGTCGCCTACACCAACTCGACCCCGGTGAGCGATTAGATCGTGCGGTAGCGGCGCACCGCGAGCGGCCAGCACACCAGCAGGATCACCGTGCAGGAGATCAGCGTGGCGAGCACCGGGTGCTGGAGCATCCAGACGTCCGGCGCGGGCGGCGCGGGATTGCCGAAAAGTTGCCGTTCCGCGCTGACCATCGCGCTGACCGGGTTGTGGTCGGCCACCCAGCGCAGCCAGGACGGCATGCGAGAGGTGTCGGCGTAGCCGTTGCTGAGGAACACCATCGGGAAGAGCACCGCGGTCGCGATCTGCGGCACCGCGGCCGGGTTGCGGACCAGCATGCCGAGCAGGGCGCCGAACCACACCAGGCTGTAGGCGATCAGCAGCAGCAGACCGAAGGCCGCCACCGTCTCCCAGAACGTGCCGCGCACCCGCCAGCCGATCAGCAGACCGCACAGCACCATCACGGTGAGGCCGATCGTCGACTCGGCCACATCGCCGACGGTTCGTCCCACCAGCACCGCCGATCGCGACATCGGCAGCGAGCGGAACCGGTCGATCAGCCCCGCCTGCAAATCCGTGGCCAGGCCTGCCCCGGTGAACACGGACACGAAGATCGCGGACTGGACGAAGATCACCGCCATCAGGTACTCGCGGTAGTTCACGCCGGGGATCTCGATGGCGCTGCCGAAGACGAAGGCGAAGAGCAGCACGAACATCAGCGGTTGGAAGGTCGCGGCGCCGAGGCGTTCCGGCACCCGCGGGATCTGCCGCAGGTTGCGGCCGATCATCACGATGGAATCGTTGAGAATCCAGCTCAGTTTGGCCCAGGGTCCGAAGGGACGCTGGGCGCTGATCACCATGGTCACGGCCTCGTCCCCCCGCGGCTGCCGCTGGGGTGGGTCACGCCGTTGGCGCTGGGCTCCTGCTTGCTGCCCGTGAGGCCGAGGAAGACCTCGTCCAGGCTCGGCCTCCGCAACGCGGCCGCCGCCACGTCGATGTTTGCCACTTGGAGGACGCGCATCGCCTCCGTAAGGGTCCGGACCCCCTCGGCCGGCACCGTAAGCCTGCCCACCACCGGGTCGACGGTGACGTCCTTCCCCAGCAACACCTGAAGCAGGCACCGGCTTGTCTCCACAATCTGCGGGTGTGGCGTTGCCAGCTCGACCTCGAGCTCCAGTCCACCAACCTGTTGCTTGAGCTGCGCCGACGTGCCGTCGGCAATCACCCGTCCATGGTCGATGACGACGATTCGATCGGCAAGCTGGTCAGCCTCTTCCAAGTACTGAGTTGTCAGCAGAACAGTGGTTCCGCCGTCGACCAGCTCCTTGATTGTTGCCCAGACCTCGATTCTGCTGCGTGGGTCAAGCCCCGTGGTCGGTTCGTCCAGCACCAGCAGCGGCGGCGCGACGACCAGGCTGGCCGCCAGGTCCAGCCGCCTGCGCATACCGCCGGAGAAGCCCTTGACCAGCGAGTCGGCCCGGTCGTCGAGCCGGAAGCGGTCCAGCAGCTCCTCGGCGCGGACCCTGGCCTGCTTGGTCCGCAGCCGGGACAGCCTGCCGATCATGACCAGGTTCTCCTTGGCGGTGAGCAGTTCGTCCACCGCCGCGTACTGACCGGTCAGGCCGATGCGGCTGCGCACCTCGTCCGGCTGCCGCACCACGTCGAAGCCGTCCACCATGGCCCGGCCGGAGTCCGGGCGCAGCAGCGTGCTGATCACCCGGACCGTTGTCGTCTTGCCCGCGCCGTTGGGCCCGAGCAGGCCCAGCACGGTCCCCCGCGGTACTTGCAGCTCAATCCCGTCAAGAGCCTGCGTCTCGCCGAAGCGTTTTCGCAGGCCCTCGACCACGACGAGTGGCCTGGTGCCCCCGCCATGCCCCAGTGATGTCATGCGACCACTGTAACCACAGCGAGTGAAAACTTACAACCAGTGTAATTTCTCTCGCGGTGAACTATACTGGCAGGCGTGCCAGATCCGGGGCTGAGGGAACGCAAGAAGCAGCGCACGAGGGAAATCATCGCGCACACCGCGAAGAAGCTCTTCCTGGAACGGGGATTCGCGCACGTCACGGTGGCCGAGATCGCCGAGGCGGCCGAGGTCTCGGTGAAGACCGTCTTCAACTACTTCCCGACCAAGGAAGACCTTTTCGTCCAGGACGACGAGACCTTCGCCGACCAACTCCGCCAGGTCATGCGCGAACGCCCGCCGGGCGCCTCCGCGATGGAGGGCTGGAAGGCGTTGATGACAGTGCGGATGGCCCAGGCCGAGGACTTCTCCATGGCCGAGACCAGGCGGGTCATGGACGAGTTGCGGAGCAACCCGTCGCTGATCGCCAAACAACGGCAGATCAACGCCCACTACCAGCAGGTGCTGGCAAGTGTGCTGGCCGAGGAGACGGGCAAGGACGTCATGGATGTCGAGCCCCAGGTCGCCGCCGCCGCCATGTACGGCACGCTGACCGCGCTCTTCGAACGGCTCATCCATCACGAGACCGTCGACCGCGACCAGTGGCAGGTTTGGGTGGACCAGGCCATGTCGTTCCTGGAGTTCGGTCTGGCGAGCTACGCGGTGAAGCTCCGCGCCTGACCGGGACGTGACCAGCGTCGCAACGCGAATCTGAAAAGTGATTCGCGTTTTGGCTGTCCGATTCCTAACGAATGCTCTCCCCGAGGGCACGAGCCTGCCCTGGGGGATTTGTATTCACCAAGAATGAGTCAAGAAGCCGTCCGGCTACGACAGTCACGGGATGTAACGGACATCCGTGTCCGAACTCACCGTAACCCCGAGATTCAGCCCTCGCCGCGGAGCTTCGCGCGCAGCGCGTCCCGCCGCGCCTTGCGCTCGGCAAGGCCTTGCGCCACCCGCCTGCGGAGATCACCGAGCACGAACAGCGAGAGCGGCATCATCACCACGATCGCCACCGCCAAGGCCACCAGCAGCGGCACCTTGAACAGCATCAGCACCACCGCGAAGACCGCCACCATGGCCAGCCTGCCCAGTGTGTACAGCGTCAGATCGCGGCCGAGGGCGGTCCGCCGACCGCTCGATTCGGCTGTGCTCACGCTCATCAGACTACGTCCTCGCCGAGTGCGGGCTTGCCGGGTTTGGCCTTGGGTTCCGGCTCCAACTGGGGGGTGTTGGGCCTGCCCTCGAAGCGGGTGGACAGCACCACGGTGGTCCTGGTCCTGGCCACCCCGGTGATGCGCCGCAGCCTGCCCAGGGTGCGTTCCAGCTCGTCGACGGTGGGCACCCGGACCTTCACCACGAAGGCCTCCTCGCCCGCCACCGCGTAGCAGGACTCGACCTCGGGCAACTCGCCGAGCGAGACCGCGATGGCATCGTCGTCGCCGGTGTCGCTCGGCTCGATGCCGACCAGCGCGGTCACCCCGAGGCCGACGGTGCTCGGGTCGACTATCGCGTGGTAGCCGATGATCACACCGGCCGCTTCCAGCTTGCCGACCCGCTCGTGCACCGCCGAGGGCGAAAGGCCGACCTGCCTGCCGAGGTCGGCGTAGGTCGCCCGCCCGTTGGCCCGCAGGGCGGCGATGATCTGGCGATCAACGGAGTCCATGGCCCGACAGCCTACGAGGCCGTCGACACCGGCCCGCCGTAGGACACCGCCCCCGTGTTTTGAATACGCAGCGTTTCCATAAACTGTCCGGTAGCGGCCTTTTCGTCCCTTACTCACCCTTTACTTTCACCCAAGCGTTCGAGTACCTGACGGGTGACGTGTCACGATGTGGTCACGATGTACGTGAAGCCGCATTCTGCTCAACCGAGGAGGTAGCCGGTGACCGCAACAGCTCAGTCCCATGAGGAACTTGGCGAGCAGCTGCTCACGCCGAGCGAAGTGGCCAGTCTGTTCCGAGTCGACCCCAAGACCGTGACCCGGTGGGCCACCGCGGGCCGGATCGGTTCCATCCGCACCCCGGGTGGGCACCGCCGGTTCCGGGAGTCCGAGGTCAAGGCACTGCTCGCCAACCTCACCACCGAGGCGGGCGGGGCCTGATCCCGCTGTAGACCAGCGGGCACTTGGCTGCTCTGCCTGCGGATGGCGAGTCGGTAAACGCGTCGCGGGCGAAGCGCGGGAACACACTCAGGCCGTGTTTCCCGCCCTCGCCGCGCGAACGCTCCCCCGACCGACAATCCGCAGGGCAGCGGCCGAGAAGCTCAGTCGAGTTTGGGATGCACCTCGGGGTGCGTCGACCACCAGTAGGCGAACGACGGGTTCACGTCGACAAGGCCGAGGTAGGCCTCGACGGCCGCGCGCCGCATCATCTCCCCGTCCACCGCGCCGCGGTCGGACCAGACGA
This sequence comes from Actinorectispora metalli, assembly GCF_056323685.1. NCBI lineage: Bacteria > Bacillati > Actinomycetota > Actinomycetes > Pseudonocardiales > Pseudonocardiaceae > Actinorectispora > Actinorectispora metalli. Next base: position 2,660,610 of record NZ_JBREYE010000001.1, on the reverse strand, counting down.
CATCCAGCCTCCGCGAGATCGGATCGCCGGCCAGCGGCCGCACCCGGATACCGAACCCCTCCGTCGAGGTGGCCTGCGCGAGGCTCACGCACTGCCCACTGGAGACGAAGCCGCGGGCGGCGGCGACCTCGGTGGCGTGGTGGCGGATCTGCGGGACGAACCCGGCCGCCTGGCAGGCGGTGCGCAGGTGCGACGACTCCCCGGAATCCTGCAGCGGATCGGTGATCCACGACTCGTCCGCGAGGTCGGCCAGTTCGATGACCTGCCGGTCGGCCAGCCGGTGGTGCTCGGCCAGCGCCACGAAGACCGGCTCTCGCCTGATCATCTCGGTGCGCTGCACCCCGGGCACCTGGGGAAGCTCGTGACCGGAGAACTCCTCCACGATCGCCGCGTCCAGCCGGTCGGCGCCGATCAGCCGCAGCAGCGCCAGCGAGGACTGCTCCACGTGGCTGTGCACCTCGGTCTCGCCCATTACGCCGGGGGCTGCGGACAGCCTGCGACGCAGGCACAGCGCCAGTCTGGCGATGATCGGGCCGGGCACCCCGCCGATGCGGATCACGCGTTGGCGGTGCTCCCCGGTTTGTCTACGGGCGTCCGGCCGCAACTCGGCCATCTCGGCGAGGACGGTACGGGCCTTGGCGAGGACGAACCGGCCGAAGGCCGTCGGTTCGACACCACTGGGTGACCGCTCGAACAGCTGAGCGCCCATCACGCGCTCGATCCGCTTGAGCTGACCTGACAACGAGGGCTGGGACAGACCCAGCTTGGCGGCAGCCTTGGAAACACTGCCCACATCGGCGACTGTCACCAGTACGCGGAGGTGCCGTACCTCAAGCTCCATAGTTTAGGAACTATAACCTGTTCGCATGTACAAGCACCAGGTTTTGCTCAGAAATTCTGCAACAAATCTTACGCACGGTCAGCATACCGCGACGGCGGCGGCAAATCGATCTTTCGATAGGCGGGAGATCGGCTTCCGTAGGTGACAGCCGTTCTGCCTGCTCGTTACCGTCGCCTCACCCGTTCAGCCCAACGACCGGCGGACGTACCAGCGGAAACCGCTACCCACCGGGCATGAGCGGCCGAAAGTCGACTTTCGTTGACCCGTCAACCGCCGTTCAGGGTGATTCACCTGCCGCGTTTGCCGCGAACGACTCTCATCAAGCAAGCTCTGTAAGCTGTCTCAACATCATTTCGCCGCCGATGTTATGGCCTCGGACCAGCCAGGATTGGCCCAGACCACCGGACGGACACGCAGGCTCGGCTGGGATTCGAGAGTGGGGCCGCGACGTGACCGTCGTCTTACCCACCGCTGCGTACCCTGGGAAGGGCTAGCCTCGTCGGACGGCGTCATCGAAGGAACTTGGGAGGTGCGGCGATGCTCTACATCCTGGCCGCTATCGGCTTCGTGAGCCTGGCTGTGCTGGCCTGGCGTGCCTTCGGCCCGCAGCCGGTCAAGCCGACCAAGCCGACGACGCTGGCGCCGGACGACGACCCGGACTTCCTGCGCCGCCTCGGTGAGCGCGCCAGGGAGCAGCGCCGCAAGAAGCCGGGTGACAACCCGGCGGGCTGAGCCGCCGGGGGGCTAGTGGGCGCGGCTGCGGCTGATCGCGTGCGGGAAGTCGTCGGCCACGGTGGCGGCCAGTTCCAGCAGGGCGAGCCGGGTGGCGGGCGCCAGCTGGTCAAGCTCGATCTCCGCGCCCTCTTCCAGATGCTCGTCGAAGGGCAGCCTGCACACCGCCCGGCAACGCGCCGCGAAGTGCTGCGCGAGCCGGTCGAGGTCCACCTTGCCCGACTTGGGCCGCACCGAGTTGATCACCGCGACGGACCGGGACACCAGGTCGCCGTAGCCGTGGGCGTCCAGCCAGTCCAGCGTGGCCGATGCGCTGCGGGCGCCGTCCACCGAACCGGAGGACACGATCACCAACGAGTCGGCGACGTCCAACACGCCCTTCATCGCGGAGTGCATCAGTCCGGTGCCGCAGTCGGTCAGCACGATGTTGTAGAAGTGCTCCAGCAGCCGCACGGTGCGCCGGTAGTCCTCCTCGCTGAACGCCTCCGACACCGCCGGGTCCTGCTCACTGGCCAGCACCTCGAGCCTGCTCGGCCCCTGCGAGGTGTAGGACCGCACATCGCTGTACTTGGTGATCCGCGAAGCGTCGCGGAGCAGGTGCCGCACGGTGGCCGTGGTCTCCAGCGGGATCTTCTGGCTCAGCGTGCCGCGGTCGGGGTTGGCGTCCACCGCGACAACCCGGTCCCCGCGCAGCGAGGAGAACGTGGAGCCCAGCGTGGTGGTGGTCGTGGTCTTGCCGACCCCGCCCTTGAGGCTCAGCATCGCGATCTTGTAGCAGCCGTGCAGCGGCTGGTTGACCCGCGCGATGAGCTCCCTGCGACGCAGGTCCTCCTGGCTTTCGCCGAGGTTGATGGCACCGCCGCTGACGCTGTAGAGCGTCTTGCGCCACCCGGTCTGCGGTGGCCGCTTGGTCTGGCGGATCAGCCGCGCCGAGGACAGCTCGTCACCGTGGGCGGCGTGCCTGCCGCCGGGGCGACCCGGCGGCCGCTGGTACTGCCCGAAGCCCTGGCCGGGCACCTGCTGCGGGCCCGACGGGGTCGGCTCGACGTACTGCGGGCCGGACTGGCCGCCGCCGATCTGGTGCGGACCCGAACCGCCGACCGGGTAGGGCCCTGAGGTGGCGCCGGGCACGGCGTAGGGGCCGGAACCGCCGACAGGATAGGGGCCTGAGGTGTTGCCCTGGGTCGGGTAGGGGCCGGACTGCGTGCCGGGCGCCGGGTACTGCTCGGCATCGGGGTCGACGTAGGAGGGCGTGGGATGCGGCTCGGACGGGCCGCCGCCGACGGACTGCGGACCGGAGGTGTTGGCGTCCTGGTACGGACCCGACGGTTCAACCTGGCCGCTCACAGTGCTGCCTCCCGCGAAGGTTGCTCCCGACCTGACAACCTGGACGTTAGCCGTATGAGCCGCGGTGAGTCGAACCGGGCTCGGCGTGGTTGTGAGGCTTCACCCAGTCGAAATGCACCGCCTCAGACCCCGGCGTAGGAGTGCAAACCGGCGGTCACGAGGTTGATGAAGAACAGGTTGAACACGGTGAGCGCGAAGCCCAGGATGTTGACCATCGCGGCCCGCCTGCCCCGCCAGCCCGCGGTCGCCCTGGCGTGCAGATACGCCGCGTAGACGACCCAGGCGATGAAGGCCACCGTCTCCTTGGGGTCCCAGCCCCAGTAGCGGCCCCAGGCCGCCTCGGCCCAGATGGCGCCGCAGATGATGCCGAAGGTGAGCAGCGGGAAGGCGAACACCGTGCTGCGGTAGGCGAGCCGGTCCAGCGTGTCGGCCGAGGGCAGCCGGGAGGCGAACCCGCCGGTCTTGCCGCCGCCCGCCTCGAAGGAGGCGCGGCGCAGGTAGAGCACGCTGGCGACGCCGGAGACCATGAACACGCCGCTGGCGATGATGGCGGCGGAGACGTGGATGATGATCCAGTACGAGCGCAGCGCGGGCAGCAGCGGCGCGGCCTCGGCGTAGAGGTAGGTGCCCGCGAGGAACAGCAGGATGGTCATCGGCAGCAGCACATAGGCGCCGAGGTGGCGCAGCGGGGCGCCTTCGGCGTCGGCGGTGCGGGCGTTGCGGTGCAGCAGGTACAGCCAGGCGATGACCGCGGCGAGGCAGACCGCCGAGATGTACTCGTACATGTTGCCCCACGGCACCCGGCCGACGGACAGTCCGCGCAGGGTCAGCGACACCAGGTGCACCAGCGCGGCCAGCACGGTCAGCGCGATGCCCATCCGGCCGAACCGCTCCGGCCGGGACCGCTGGGGCCGCTCGGCCCTGACCGGCTGCTCCAGCGGGGGCGCGGGCACCGGTCCGGCGGCCACCAGTTCCCGTTCCCTGCGCACCGCGGGGCGGCCGAAGGCCAGTTCGGCGGCGTGCAGCATGAAAGCGAACAGGTAGACCACGAGTGCGCTGGAGTAGGCCCAGTCGCTGTAGACCGCCAGTGTCTGGTTGACCTGCATCAACTGTCCTTCCTGCCGCCGAGCAGGTCGGCGGAGAGCCTGCCGAACTCCTCGCCGTATCCCGCCTGGTCGGTGCGGGCCAGCCCGCCGACCTCGATCACGGTACGTCCGGCACCGTCCGCGTCGGCTGCCGGGGTGGCCCGCAGCCAGACGCGCCGTCGCTTGATGGTCAGGGAGAGGCCGAGCCCCAGAATCACCAGGATGCTGAACAGCAGGACGCCCTGTTGCCCAGGGTCGTGGGAGACCTGGAGCCCCACCCAGCGGTCGACGCCGTCGAAGCGGATCCTGGTGCCGTCCTCCAGCGTGGTGTCCTTGCCGAGCGGCAGGTTCACGCTGGTCACCTGCTTGAGCCGCCCGGCGGTCACCATCGACTGGTCGATCTCGAAGATGGACTGCCCGCGGCCCGACTCGTTGCCGAGGTCACCGCGGAACACCCTGATCGCCACCGCGGGATCGAGCAGTTCCGGTGAGCCGGAGGTGAGCAGCGTGCCGTCGAAGGACGCGGTCGGCGCGAACAGCCCGACGATCGCCAACTGGGTCTTGCGCCGCTGCTCGGGGTCGGTCACGCCAGGGGTGTCGAGCTTGATCGCGCCCTCGGAGAGCATCGAGGGGTCGGAGTTGCGCCACTGGATCTGCCCGGTGCGCTGTGTGCCGTCGGGGAAGGTCACCACGAACCGGGGCGCGAACCCGTGGTCCAGCAGGTACACCCGCTCACCCTGAAGCCGCAGCGGCGAGTTGACCTCCAGCTGGTGGCTGTCCCAGCGGCCGCTCGCCAGCGCGTCCTCGCCCTGGTACTCCAGGTCGGCGCGGAAGCCGTCGACCTGGCCGCCCGGCAGGTAGCGCACATCGAAAGAGTTGGCGCGCAGGCAGAACGGGGTGAGCTTGGTGCCGTCGACGCGCAGGCCGGGGCGGAAGGTGTCGTAGTTGAGCAGTCCGGTGTTGCAGAACTCCTGCTTGCCGTCGGCCACCACGATGACCTGGCCCTCGTAACCGAACAGCTTGCCGATCGCGAAGAACACCAGCAGCCCGACGAGGGAGAGGTGGAAGACCAGGTTGCCGGTCTCCCGCAGGTACCCGCGCTCCGCGCTGACCGTGACCGCGCCGCCCGGCTCCTCGCGGCGGGTCAGCCGCCAGCCCTTCAGCCGCCGCTGCGCGGTGTCGGCTGCCTGCTCCGGCGTCACGTCCGCGGTGGATGTCGCGAAGTGCGGCAGGCGACTGAGGTTGCGCGGGGTGAGGACCGGCTTCGCGCGCATCTGCTTGGCGTACTCCCAGGTGCGGGGCACCAGGCAGCCGATGAGCGAGATGAACAGCAGCAGGTAGATGGAGGCGAACCAGACGCTGGCGAAAACCTCGAAGAAGCCCAGCCGCTCCAGCCACTCGCCCAGTTGCGGGTGATCCCGCCGGTACTGGGCGACCTTGTCGGCGTTCAGCGAGTACTGCGGCAGCAGCGCGCCGGGCAGCGCGGCCATGGCCAGCAGGAACAGCAGGATCAGGGCGGTGCGCATGCTGGTCAGCCCGCGCCAGGTGTTGCGCGCGAACGCCCACGCGTCGGACAGCCGGACCGGCATCAGATCGGCGTCTCGAAGTCGCTGATGGGGTTGCGGAGCATGGCGATGAGGTCCCCCCACAGGCCGGTGACGAGCAGGGTGCCCACCACGAGCAGCAGCACCCCGCCGGTGATCTGGATGGCCCGCCCGTGATCGCGCAGCCAGGCCGCCGCCGACACCGCCCGGCCCGCGCCGACGGCGAGCAGCACGAACGGGACGCCGAGCCCGGCGCAGTAGGCGAGCAGCAGGATCACGCCGCGGCTGCCGCTGCCCACCGCGACGCTCATCACGGCCGTGAGCATCGGCCCGAGGCAGGGCGTCCAGCCGAGCCCGAACAACGCGCCGAGCACGGGGGCGCCCGCCAGCCCGATCCTGGGCACCCGGTGCGAGCGGAACTCCCGCTGCATGCCGGGCACCAGCCCGACGAACACCAAGCCCATGAAGATGGTCAGCACCCCGCCGATGCGCTGCAACAGGTCCTCGTTGCGCAGCAGGGCGTCGGCGACGCCGATGATGCCCAGCGGCACCACCACGAACACCGCGGTGAACCCGGCGACGAACAGCCCCGCCGCCCCCGCGAGCCGCCAGCGCCCCTGCGGCCGGGGCTCGTCCGAGGTCACCGCGGGCGCCTGCGCACCGACCAGCCCGGCCAGGTACGACAGGTAGCCCGGCACCAGCGGAACGACACAGGGCGAGGCGAAGCTGACCGCCCCGGCGAGCAGCGCGACCCCGGTGGCCAGCAACAGCGGCCCGGAGACGGCAAGCTCTTCCAGGTTCACAACGATCCAGGGTAGGCAGTGACCCAGATCGCACTGCCCGCGGGTCGTTTCCACCCTTCCGGGCAAGAAGTCCCCACCCGTCCGCCCGTTGCGCTGACCCTCGGAGTGTCGGTGCCTGGCGGTATAACCACCGGCATGGCACTGCACTGGAAGCTGGTCATCGACAGCAGGGACGCGCCGGCGCTCGCGGATTTCTGGGCGGCCGCGCTGGAGTACGAGGTGGAGGACCAGAGCACGCTTATCGACAATCTGCTGGCGGTGGGTCACGTCAGCGAGGAGGCGGTCGCCGAGCACCGGGGTAAGCGGATCTTCCGTGGGTACGCGGCGATCCGTCACCCCGACGATCCCTACGACGAGGCCACCGGCGTGGGTGCGGGAAGGCGGCTGCTCTTCCAGGACGTTCCGGAGGGCAAGACCGGCAAAAACCGGCTGCACATCGATATCCACAGCGAGCCGGGCGGGCTTGACGCGCTGGTGGAACGGCTGGAGGGGCTGGGCGCCACCCGTGTCCGTGAGGTGGACCAAGGGCCTGCCGGGCGGTGGTGGATCATGCGGGACCCGGAGGGCAACGAGTTCGACGCCGCCTAGCTTGTGGGCGGGCTCAGCTTTCCTCGGCGATCTGCTTGACGACCGGGTCGAGATCGTTCTCGCTGAGTTCGCGCAGGAAGATCGCGGCGACGCGGTGTTGGCGGTCCAGGATCACCGTGGACGGCACCACGTTGCGCGGGTAGCCCTTCAGTGCGAGCAGGGAACGGCCCGGCTGGTCGTAGATGGACGGGTAGGTCAGGCCGCGGTCGCGGACGAAGTCCAGCGGCTCGGTGCGGATCGGGTCGCGCAGGTCGATGCCGAGTACCTGCACGCCTGCGGCCTTGTGGCGCTGGTAGACCCGCTCCAGGTCGTCGGCCTCGGCGCGGCAGGGCGGGCACCAGGCGCCCCATAGGTTCAGCACGACGACCTTGCCCTCGTAGTCGGACAGCGTGATCTGCTTGTCCGGTTCGGTGAGGCTCTCGCCCGCCAACTCGCCGACCTTTCCGCGGTCGGCGGGTGCGTAGAAGATCGTCTTCTGGCCGCCGGGGGCCACGAACTGGAACTGGCCACCGCCGTGGACGACGGCATCGGTGCCGGTGGCGCAGCTTGCCAGCAGCAGACCGCCCAGCAGCACCGCCGTGAGTCGGCCGATCATGCGCCGGTCTGCCTCGGGTCGGTCGCGCCCGCGGGTTCGCCGTAGCCGATCTCCACCAGCTTCTCGTCGGCGAAGAACAGGCTGGTCAGCGACGCCAGCGAGCACTGGCGGGCGCGGGGGTCGTGCCAGAGGCGGCGGCCCTCCAGGTAGCGGCGCAGGGTCCAGATGGGCAGCTGGTGGGATACGCACACGGCCTCGCCGTCGCCCGCGGCGATCCGGGCCCGGTGCACGGCTGCGAGCATGCGCTCGGCGATGACCAGGTAGGGCTCGCCCCAGGACGGCTTGAACGGGTTGACCAGCTTGGACCAGTGCCGGGGTGAGCGCAGCGCGCCGTCGCCGACGGCGACCTTCAGACCCTCGAACCGGTTGTCCGCCTCGATCAGGCCGTCGTCGGAGGCGACGTCGAGGCGGTGCGCGTCGGCGATGGGACCGGCGGTCTCCTGGGCCCGTTCCAGCGGGGAGGCGACCACATGCGTGATCGGGCTCTGCGCCAGGTGCTCGGCGACCAGCTTCGCCTGCTGTCTGCCCAGTTCGGACAGCCGGTAGCCCGGCAGCCGCCCGTACAGGACGCCGTCCGGGTTGTGCACCTCGCCGTGGCGGAGCAGGTGCACGGTGGTCTTGACGGTCACTCAGGCCTCCTGAGGCTGGGCCGCCGCGGCGGCTGCCGCGGCGTGGGGCAGGGCGGCGGCGATCAACTCGAAGGCGTCGTCGTCCATCGCCGCGGAGACGAACCAGGCCTCGAAGGCGCTCGGCGGCGGGTACACCCCGCGCTCCAGCAGGGCGTGGAAGAACGGTGGGAAGCGCCAGGTCTGCGCCGCCTTGGCGGCGGCGTAGTCGTTCACCGGGGTGTCGGTGAAGAACACGCTGACCAGGTTGCCCGCGTACGCCACCCGGTGCGCGACGCCCTCGGCGGTGAGCGCGTCGGCGAGCAGCTCGCCCAGCCTGCGGGCGTTGCGGTCCAGTGCCCGGTACACGGCGTCGTCGGCGTTGCGCAGGGTGGCCAGGCCCGCGGCCACCGCCACCGGGTTCCCGGACAGGGTGCCCGCCTGGTAGACCGGACCCGCAGGCGCCAGGCGGGCCATCACGTCGGCCCGGCCGCCGAAGGCCGCGGCGGGCAGGCCGCCGGACATCACCTTGCCGAAGGTGTAGAGGTCACCGGCCACGCCCTCGGTGCCGTACCAGCCCGCGGCGGAGACGCGGAAGCCGGTCATCACCTCGTCCATGATCAGCAGCGCGCCCGCGCCGCGGCACATCTCGGCCAGCCCCGCGTTGAAGCCGGGCAGCGGAGCCACCGCGCCCATGTTGCCCGCGGCGGCCTCGGTGATCACGCAGGCGATGTCGGGGCCGTGCTCGGCGAAGGCGGCCCGCACGGCGTCCAGGTCGTTGTAGGGCAGCACCAGGGTGTCCGCGGCGGTGGCACCGGTGACGCCGGGCGTGGTGGGCAGGCCCAGGGTCGCGACGCCGGAGCCCGCCTCGGCGAGCAGCGCGTCGACGTGGCCGTGGTAGCAGCCCGCGAACTTGATCACCTTGCGGCGGCCGGTGAAGCCGCGGGCGAGGCGGATGGCACTCATGGTGGCCTCGGTGCCGGAGTTGACCAGCCGCACCTGCTGCACCGGCGCCACCCGGCGGATGATCTCCTCGGCGAGGTCGATCTCGCCCTCGGTCGGGGTGCCGAAGGACAGGCCCGCGCCCGCCGCCGTGCGAACCGCGTCCACCACGGCGGGATGGGCGTGGCCCAGGATCATCGGGCCCCAGGAGCAGACCAGGTCCACGTAGCGGTTGCCGTCGGCGTCCCACAGGTGGGGGCCCTGCCCGCGAACCATGAAGCGGGGGGCGCCGCCGACCGAGTGGAAGGCCCGCACCGGCGAGTTGACCCCGCCGGGAATGACCTCGCTCGCGCGGGCGAACAGTGCCTGCGAGTTCGTGCTGTCGGCCGCCGTGGTCGCCCCGGGTGTGCCCGCGGGGTCAAGCTGGATTCCGTCACCGGTCACGATCCCAGTCTGACAAACGCGCGGGCGTGGCCGTCGTCACGTCCGGCTATCTGCGGTTGGCCCGCCAGGCGAGCAGCAGTTGGCGTACGGAGTCCATCAGCAGCAGCACCGCCAGTGTGCCGAGCGCAACGGCCAGCGCGATCCACTGGCCGAGGTACCGCTCGACCGTCTGCTGTCCGGTGGAGGTGGCGAAGTCGGTGGTCACCACGCCTGCGCGCCAGGCGAGCCAGGCACCTAGCAGCAGGGCGGCCACCGCGACCACCTCGGCGCCCGCGACGTACCAACGCCACGGCTGGTGCAGCCGCGGGGGCGGCCCCACGGGTTTCACACCGCGCTGGACGCGCGGCGGTTGGTCTGCGTCCTTGGGGACCTCGGGTGTCGCTGCTGTCACGGGTACAGAGGGTCTCATGGCGCCACGACCAGGGGACGCAGCGCCGCCGCCAACGCCTCGCCGTCCCGCGCCCACGCCAGCGCGATGCTGCCGGAACGCAGCCGCAGCGGGACCGCGATGGTGTTCTTGGGCACCGTCCAGCCGCCGCCGAGCACTCGGGCGCCGATGTCGGCGCCCACCTCGTCCACCGCCTCGATCTCCGCGACCGGCAACAACTCCTGGCCTTGGCGCAGCACCGTCGGCGTCAGCTCCACCGAGCAGATCCGGCGGCGCGCGTGGACGGCGGCCACCGAGATGACGGCGAGCACTCCGAGGCCCAGCAGCCAGCCCAGCAGGTGCACCGGGCCGGTCAGCGCCTCCACGCCGATGCCGACGGCGCAGAAGGCGGGCGCCCACAGCAGCATCAGCCAGCTTGCGCCCGGTTCGTGGTAGAGCACCGGGCCGTCCTGTTCGATCATCGCCGCTGGTGCGCCCGGAAGAAGGCCGCCGACGGCGGCACGTACAGCAGCACGATCGCGGCCACGGTCACCAGCGCCTGGGCGGCGCTGACCCACAGCAGGTCGGGGTTCATCGGCACGCCGAACTGCTCCAGCAGCCCCGGGTTCGCGAGGTGGGCGCCGACCGAGCCCACGGTGGTCAGCAGCCCGATGACGCCGAGCACGGTGAGCACGATGCGAGCCCAGTTTCGGCCACGCCAGGCGATGATGGCGAACACCACGAACACCGCCGCCAGCACTACGGCCACCGCGGCGGAGATCACCACGGCGACCATCGCGAAGGCCTCGGCCTGCTCCTGGGTCAGCGGCGGACCGCCGCCGGGGGCCTGCCGGGCGGTGTCCACCAGCGAGCCGCGGTCGGTGAAGGCGGGCAACACCGATCCGAGCACCGACAGCGCGGCGCCGATCAGCCAGCACCACAGCGACGCGGTGACGGTGCCCGGCCGCGGGATCTCGGTGGGCACCTGTTCGGGCGGTGTCCAGCCCTGCTGCATCGGCGGCCGCGGCGGCGGGTCCTGGCCTTCGCCGAAGCGGGGCAGGCCGCCGAGCCCACCCGGTTGATCAGCCGGTCGATCAGCCATCGCTTCCCTCCCGATCAGGCGGCCGTTTCGCGGGCCGCGCGCACCTCCGCCAGCCACTCGCGGGACGCGGGCAGCCAGGTGTAGGCCAGGGCGGCCAGCACGATGATGAGCACCACGATGCTCAGTGCGGACGGGCCGCCGAACAACAGCAGCACCAGCAGGTACAGCAGTCCGACGATGGTCAGCGCGAGCGCGGCCCATGGCCGGGCGGCTTTCAGTTTGAGCGCGAAGAGCACGATCAGCCCGCCGAAGAGCAGGCTGAGCACCGCGTTGTTGAGCACAAGCTCGGTGATCACCCCGTCGAGCTTGTCGGCGGGCACCTTGGCAGCGAGCAGCTCCTGCCGAACCTTGCCCAGGTTGACCAGCAGCCAGATCAGGTTGAACAGCCCGAAGGCGGCCAGCGCCAGCCAGATCCCGATGGCATTGCGGATGGACCGGGGAGCGGCGGGAACCTGCGGGTCCGTCATGGCCGCAAGTCTGGTCCATCCCGCTCGCGCGGGCACGCCCGACTCAGCGTGTCGGCAGGAATCCGTTGTCGAAACCCGTGACGCGGGGCCGTGCCGTGGACCGGAAGTAGGCGTTGGCTTGCTGCCGGTACATCATCACCAGCGCCGCCACCTCCACCGCGATGCCGATGGCGACCAGCACGATCTCGGCCGCGCTGAAGCTGACGCCGAGCTTGCTCGCGTACCCCAACGCGATGCCGACCAGCCCGATGCTGCCGAACAACACGGTGGCCGCGGCGATGACGGTCAGCACGATGCGGGCCCAATTGCGGCCCAGGGCCATCCGCCGGGCCAGCGAGACGTAGACGCCGAGGACGGCGAGCGCGAACAGCAGCCCGAACAGCACCGAGGAGTTCACCGCGGTGTCCACCTGGTTCTGGGAAAACTCGGGCGAGGCGCGGCGCACCTCATCGACCAGCATCTCCCGGTCCGCCAACCGGATACCCGCCCGGATCAGGCCGAGCACGGCGCTGATCACCCACAGGGCCTGGGCGCGGCGGATGGTCTTGGGCACGGCACTGTCTGCCATGGCTCAATACTGACAGGCGGTCAGCGGCGGTCCTCGGCCAGCCAGCGAGCGGCTTCGGTGGCCCAGTAGGTGAGGACGATGTCCGCGCCCGCCCTGCGGATCGAGGTGAGGGTCTCCAGCACGGTGCGGCGCCGGTCCAGCCAGCCGTTGGCCACGGCAGCCTCGACCATCGCGTACTCGCCCGAAATCTGGTACGCGGCAACGGGAACGTCGCTGATCTCGGCCGCGGCCGCCACGATGTCCAGGTAGGACATGGCGGGCTTGACCATGATGATGTCGGCGCCCTCGGCCAGGTCCAGCCGGATCTCCCGCAGCGCATCCCGTGCGTTGGCCGGATCCTGCTGGTAGGACTTGCGATCCCCGGTGAGCTGCGAGTTCACCGCCTCGCGGAACGGCCCGTACAACGCCGAGGCGTACTTGGCCGTATACGCCAGAATGCCCGCGTCGGTGTGCCCGGCGGCGTCCAGCGCCTCGCGGATGAAGCCGACCTGGCCGTCCATCATTCCGCTGGGCCCCACCAGATGCGCGCCCGCCTCGACCTGGGCGACCGCCATCTCCCCGTAGATCTGGAGCGTGGCGTCGTTGTCCACGGTGCCGTCCGGGCCGAGCACGCCGCAGTGGCCGTGGTCGGTGAACTCATCCAGGCAGGTGTCGGCCATCAGCACGGTGGCATCGCCGAGTTCGGCCCGCACCTCGCGCAGCGCCACGTTGAGGATGCCCGCCGGGTCGACTCCCGCCGACCCGGTCGCGTCATGGGTTTCGGGCACGCCGAACAGCATCAGCCCGCCGACGCCCGCCTCCACCGCCTCGACGGCGGCCTTGCGCAGGCTGTCCAGGCTGTGCTGCACCACACCGGGCATGGTGCTGATCGCCACCGGCTCGGTGGCGCCCTCCCGCACGAACATCGGCAGCACTAGCTGCCGGGCCTCGACGGAGGTCTCTCCGACGAGGCGCCGCAGTGCCGGGGTGCGGCGCAGCCGCCGCGGCCGGTGGGAGGGGAACATCAGCGGCGGGCCCGCTTGGTCTTGCGGGGCGGCGGCAGCGCGCCCTCGGCGCGGAGCCGGGCCGCGTGCTCGGCCAGCGCGTCGACCAGCGTGTCCACCTGCGCGATCTCGGGCTGCACGTCCACCCGCAGGCCGAACTCCCGCGCGGTCTCCGCGGTCTGCGGGCCGATGCAGGCGACCAGGGTGCGGGCGTGCGGCTTGCCCGCGATGCCGACCAGGTTGCGCACGGTGGAGGACGAGGTGAAGCACACCGCGTCGAAGCCGCCGGTCTTGATCATCTCGCGGGTGTCGGCGGGCGGCGGGGCGGCGCGCACGGTCCGGTAGGCCGTCACGTCGTCGATCTCCCAGCCGCGCTCGCGCAGGCCCGCGGCCAGCGTCTCGGTGGCGATGTCGGCCCGCGGCAGCAGCACCCGGTCCACCGGGTCCAGGATGTCGTCGTGCGGCGGGAACTCGGCCAGCAGACCCTCGCTGGACTGGTCGCCGGAGGGGATCAGCTCGGGCAGGATGCCGAAGGAGCGGACCTTCGCCGCGGTGGCCTCGCCGATGCAGGCGATCTTCACCCCGGAGAACGCACGGGCGTCCAGGCCGAACTCGTGGAACTTCTCCCACACCGCGCGGACCGCGTTGGTGGAGGTGAACACCACCCACTGGTAGCGGCCGTCCACCAAGCCCTTGACCGAGCGTTCCATCTGCGCGGGGCTGCGGGGCGGCTCCACGGAGATGGTGGGCACCTCGACCGGGATCGCGCCGTGGCTGCGCAGACGCTCGCTCATCGCGCCTGCCTGCTCCTTGGTGCGGGGCACCAGCACCTTCCAGCCGTACAGGGCGCGGGACTCCCACCAGGACAGCTTCGACCGGGCGCCCGCGGCGGAGCCGACGGTGACCACAAGCTGGCCGGGCAGTTCCGCCGCGTCGGCGGCCAGTGAGGCCAGCGTGGTGTCCACGGTGCGCTGCGAGGCGTTGGTGCCGTCGGTGGTCACCGCGACCGGGGTCTGCGGGGCGAGGCCGTGCTCGACCAGCGAGGAGGCCGCCTCGGCGAGGTGGCTGCCCGCGGCGTGCAGGACCAGCGTGCCGGGAGCGCCCGCGAGCGCGGCCCAGTTCACGTCGCCGCGGACGTCGACCTCGGTGTGCACCCCGCCCAACGCGACACCCGCGTAGGCGGTCACCGCGGTGGCGGCGGGCACGCCCGGCACCACGTCGAAGGCGGCACCGGTCTTGGCGACGGCTTGCGCCTCGGCGACCACCGCGTCGGCGGTCAGCGGGTCGCCCGCGACCAGTCGGACCACGTTGCGGCCCGACTTGGCCTCGGCGGCGAGGTCCTTGGCGACATCGGCCGGGTCGCCGACGGCGGGGCGAACCTCGGCGCCATCGGGGGCCATCGCGACCACCTCGGAAGGCACATCCGGATCGGTGACGACAAGCTCGGCGGCCGACAGGAGCTGATTCGCCCTGACGGTCAACAATCCGGCGTCTCCGGGACCAGAGCCAACGAAGGCAATACGTCCTGGGGTCTTGCGTGCACGGGTCATCAGGCTCTCCCGATCCAGCTACTGACCGGGACCGCTGAGCAGCGCGGCCCCGAGTTCGAGCAGTTCCGCAGCCAGCCCTCGGCCCAGCTGCTCGGCGGCGGTCATCTCTCCGAGTGCGGAGGCGCGCAGCAACTCGACGGCGCCGGGGTTCCCGGCTGCCGCATCGAGACCTGCCGCGGCCACTCCACGCAGCGACAGCCGCATGACCACACGACCGTCTTCGGTCAAGTCCTCGACCACATCGGCGAGCGCTCCCACCGGCGCGCTGCAACCCGCCTCGAGAGCGGCGAGGAAGGCGCGCTCGGCGGTGACCGCCGCACGGGTGTCTTCATCGTCCAATGTGGATCGAAGGAGGTGTTCGGTGTCCATGTCGTCGACCCGGCACTCGACGGCCAGCGCGCCCTGCGCGGGTGCGGGCAGCATCTGCAGTGGGTCGAGTGTCTCGGTGACGACATCCAACAGCCCGATCCTGGCCAGTCCGGCCCTGGCCAGCACGACGCCGTCGAGCTCGCCGTCGGTGACCTTGCGGATGCGGGTTTCGACATTGCCGCGGATCGGCACGACCTCAAGGCCGAGCCCCAGCGCGTGCAGCTGGCTGGCGCGGCGCGGCGAGCCGGTGCCGACCCTGGCGCCCGCGGGCAGTTCCCCGAGCACCATGCCGTCCCGTGCCACCAGCACATCGCGCGGGTCCTCGCGCCGCGGCACGGCGGCCAGCGAGATGCCCGGCTCGGGCGCGGTCGGCAGGTCCTTATAGGAGTGCACCACCAGGTCGACCTCGCGGGCGACCAGCGCCTCGCGGACGGCGGAGGTGAACACTCCGATGCCGATTTCGGCGATGGGTGCCGACGAGCGGTCGCCGGGGGTGGAGATCGTGACCAGCTCGGCGTTCACGCCCGCCCGCTCCAGCGCGGCGGCCACTGTCGCCGATTGCGCCATGGCGAGCGTGCTGCCTCGGGTGCCGATCCTCAACGTGCGCTTCACTCGGGTGCACCGTCCTGAAGTGGGTGATCGCCCGCGGCAAGCAGATCCTTGGAGTCGAAAGAGGCCGCCTCGCCGACCACGGCGGGCAGGCTCGGGTCGAGTTCGAACAGTTCCCGCAGCGCGTCGGCGTAGCTGGTGCCGCCTGGCGCGGAGGCAAGCTGCTTGACCCGCACGGTGGGTGCGTGCAGCAGCTTGTCCACCACTCGGCGCACCGTGCGGGACAGTTCCTCGCGCACCTCGTCCTCGAGGCCGGGCAGCCGCGAGTCCAGGCGCATCAGCTCCGCGTCGACGACCTCCGCGGCCCTGCGGCGCAGGGCGGTCACGGTCGGCGTCACCGCGGCGGAGCGCTGCGAGGCCAGGTAGTTGCGCACCTCGTCGGCCACCAGCTTGGCGGCCGTGTGGGTGTCCACGCCGGAGGGCGCACCGCGCAGCCTCTCCTGCAGCGTGGCCAGATCGACCAGTGTGATCCCGGCAAGCTCGGCGACCTCGGGTGCGACATCGCGGGGCAGGCCGAGGTCGCAGACGACCAGTGGCTTGGGGGTGGCGCGGCGGCCGAGGGCGGCGGCGACGGTGGCCGCCGACACGGTCGGCTGCTGCGCGCCGGTACAGGCGATCAGCAGGTCGGCGGCGGCGAGGTGCTCGTCCAGCGCGTCGAGGTCGACGGCGCGGGCCGGGGTGCCCTCGGCGCGGGTCAGTTCGGCGAGGTGCTCGGCGTTGTCCCTGGTGCGGTTGGCGATCAGCAGTTCGCCGATGCCCGCCCTGCGCAGCGCGGCGGCGGTCAGCCCGCCCATGGAGCCGGTGCCGACCAGCAGCGCGCGGCGGCCGGTCAGCTCGCCGAGCACCCGCTCGGCGTCCGCGAGGCCCTCGGAGACCACGGACGCGCCCGCCCGGTCGATCTCGGTCTCGGCGTGCACCCGCTTGCCGGTGCGCAGCGCGTGCTGGGTGAGCTCGTGCAGCGTGCGGCCGACCGTGCCCGCCTCTTCGGCGGTGGCGTAGGCGGCCCGAAGCTGGCCGAGGATCTGCGCCTCGCCGACCACCATGGAGTCCAGGCCCGCCGCGACGGAGAACAGGTGCTCGACGCCGCCGCCCGCGTAATGCACGTAGAGGTGCTCGGCAAGCTCGTTGACCTCGAGGCCCGCATGCCGGGCCAGCACGCCGGTCACGTCGGCGAGGCCGCCGTGAAAGGCCTCCACCACCGCGTAGACCTCGATGCGGTTGCAGGTGGAGAGCAGCAGCACCTCGGTGATGTTGGTGCAGCCCAGCAGCTCGGTGAGCAGCTTGGGGTGATCAGGTGTGGTGACGGCGACGCGTTCCAGCACCGAGACGGGCGCGGTGCGGTGGGACAGCCCGACGGCCAGGAGGCTCATCAGCGCACCACCTCCGGCAGCACTCCGTCCGGCATGGCACCGTTGCCTGCCGCGGCGTCGGCCAGCTCATCGGCCCGCCGCGCCACGTGGAAGGACAGGATCTGCATCTCCACCGCCAAGTCGACCTTGCGCACCTCGACGTCGTCCGGGACCTGGAGCACGACGGGCGCGAAGTTCAGGATGCATCGAACGCCTGCTTTGACCAAACGGTCGCAAACTCCCTGGGCGGCCTGAGGCGGCGTCGCGATGACGCCAACGGTGACCTCGCGGGCGGCGCAGACCTCCGGAATATCGTCGACGTGGTCGACGGGAATGCCTCCGACCTGGATACCGACCAGATCGGGGTCCTTGTCAAAGAGCGCAGCGACCGGGAAGCCCCGGCTGGGGAAACCGTCGTAATTGGCCAGGGCGTGACCGAGATTACCGATTCCGACCACGGCGACCCGGTGCTTGCGGGTGAGACCGAGCACGCGGCCCACCTGGTCCACGAGCACCTCGACCTCGTAGCCGACACCGCGGGTGCCGTACGAGCCGATATAGGACAGGTCTTTGCGCAATTTCGCGGAGTTCACGCCCGCCGCCACGGCGAGTTCCTCGGAGGAGATCGTGGTGGTGCCGCCCTCGGCGAGGCCGGAGAGCACCCGCAGGTACACCGCGAGCCTGGCGACCGCGGCCTCCGGGATGGCCTTGGCCCGTGCCGCCGGGACATCGAGACCCTCGACGGGGATCACCGGGTCACCGGGCGGGACCTGGGGGCCGGTCACTACCTCGCCACCCTCTTCCCGCTGTGCGGCCACGCCTGGACTCCTTGCGAAAGTTGCGGCTGACGAACCCGGAACCGGAGATCTGAGATAACCCGGCCGGGGACTTGACTCTTTCTACGGTAGCCATTTGTGAACGTATGCACAAAGTCGCTCGTTAGCCCAGACGTGTTGCTTGCGGCGCAGATCACCGTGTCGAGACGCGCCTGTATCGGTGGACGGACCCGGTGAGCCCGCCCCCCGAACGAGAACGTTCCGCCGGCTCAGGCCGCGGGCTGCAGCACCTTGTCGATCACGAACACGGTGGCGTTGCGGGTCGGGATGTTGCCGCACAGCACGGTCGCGTCGTTGATCTTGATCGTGTCACCGTCCTGGGTGACCCTGACCTGCTTGCCGTCGGCCAGCGTGACGATCTCACCACCCTTGAGCAGGCCCTCCTTATCGTGGCGGGTGGAGGACACGTGGTACTTCAGCACCGTCGCAAGCTGCGCGGGATCGGCCTTCAACGCGGCCACCGTCTCGGGGGGCAATGCCTGGAAGGCGGCGTCGGCGGGCGCGAACACCGTCAGGTTCGGCGCGGCGTTGAGGGTGTCGGCAAGCTGGGCCTGCTTGATCAACGCGGCAAGCTGGGTGAGCAGCGGATTGGTGCTCGCCGCGGTCGCCACCGGCTGCTGAGCCATCGCGTTCAGGCCGCCCGCGGCATCGTCTTTGGGCAGGCCCGCGCAGGCCGCGCCGAAGGTGTCCTCGGGCTTGGTGACCCCACCCGCGGCGGGCTCCGCGCTCGTCGTCGTGGGCTGGGTGGTGGTATTGGTCTGGGTCGAGGGCTGCTCGCTGTTGGTGCAGCCCGCCAGCACGGCCGCCAGCACAGCGCCGAGAACAGCCACCCGCTTATTCATCCTCACGTGACACCACTCCTCTGCCGCGCACCCGGTTGATCGGGTCGCGCATGGGACGTCCACTACCGCGCCGAATCTGGTCCACCAGAGATACCGAATATCCCGCCTCTCCGCAGGATGTGCGCTATCGGACGGTGCACACGACCGAATGCCACCCGGTCGCGCCATCGGGCACCGGCGGCGCGTGATCGCCGGTCTGGGTGTAGCCGGTGCGGTCGGTGGCTCGGCACTCCAGCTTGTGCTCGCCCGGCGGCAGATCGACCTCGATGCGCCACATCCGCCAGGTGTCGCGGTTGACCTCGGCGCCGAGGTCGGCCGGTCGCCACTCGCCGCCGTCGACGCGCACCTCGACTCGGTCCACTCCGGTGTGCTGGGCCCATGCGGTGCCCGCGACGGTGACCTTCCCCGCGGCCACCGTCTCGAAGGACCGCGGCCGGTCCACTCTGGACTGGGTCTTGACCGGCGCCTGCCTCGCCCAGCCCCGCCGCTCCCAGTAGCTGCGCCGGTCCCAGGTGGTGACTTCCAGATCCACCACCCACTTGGTGGCGGAGACGAACCCGTACAGGCCCGCGACGACCAGCCGGGCCGGGAAGCCGTGCTCTACCGGCAGCGGTTCGCCGTTCATGCCGATCGCGAGCAGCGCGGGCCGGTCGGGTTCGGTCACCACGTTCAGCGGGGTGCCGATGGTGAACCCGTCCACGCTGGTGGAGTGGACCTGCTCCGCGCCGGGCCGGACCCCGGCCTCGGCGAGCAGTTCGCGCAGCGGAACGCCGACGAAGCTCGCCGTGGACAGATAGGGTCCGCCCACCTCGTTGGAAACGCAGGTCATCGTGATGGTGTTCTCGACGAGTTCGCGATCGAGCAGGTCCTCGAATCGCAGCCGCAATTCCCGGTCGACCATTCCGTGAATACGCAGTTCCCAGTCTTCGGCGCGCAGTCGCGGCACCGTCAGGTTCACGTCGATCCGGTAGAAGTCGGCATTGGGCGTGATGAAACTCGGCGTGCCCTGCCCGGTGAAATCCGCGCCCGGCGGAATGGTGGGCGGGGTCAGCCTGGGAACCAATTCGCCGACGGCCCGGCGCGAGGCCTCCGCGCCCTCCCGCGCGGACAGCAGGTGGCCCGCGATGGCCGCCACCCCGGCGCCCGCGGTGATCGCGGCGGAGTTACGCAGGAATCGCCGCCGGTCGGGCGCCGCGACCGCTTCTCCGGTCTGCGCCACGGGCGGGCGGTGGGCGAGCCGGTGCAGCCAGGCGAACACGCCGAGCCCGGCCGCGAGGGCGACGACGGGCGCGAGCAGCGCGAGCGGGCCGAGTCCCGGCCGGGTGAGCACCGCCGTGATGCCGATCGTGCCGAACAGGCCGATGAGCAGCAGTCCCGGTCCGGGTCGGCGGTGTGACAGCAGGCCCGCGAGCACCGCGAACACACCGATGGTGAGCGCCATGCCGATGAGCAGCACCAGCTTGTCGTGCACGCCGAACTGTTGGATGGCGAACTGCTTGAGCGGCTCCGGGGTGAGGTCGATGGCGCCGTCGCCCACCGCGAGGAAGGGCGAGGCCGCGGGCACGGTCACGGCGGCCACGAGATGCCCGACCGCTGGTGCCGCGACCGCGGCGATCACCCCGATCAGGGCCGAAATCAAGGCGCTTGGCCGCTCGGCGGGAGGATCAGGGCGATTGTCGGTCACACCCCTTATTCGACTCCGGGCACCGAATGGTTCGCCACCGCCGCGACGGACCCGTAAGGATTCCGTCAGAACCGAGGCAACGGAAACAGTGTTCCTCGGCGTGTTATCCACAAGGGCGCGACCTATCCACAGATCGTCCCCGCCCTCTTTCGCCCGCCGATCTTGGGCCATAGGCTGACCGAGGGGTCGCCCCCCGGGCGGGCGGGGGTTTGTTTGGTGGGGCGCGTCAGGAGGCTAGAGCGGCACGAAATCGGGCCTCTTCGACTTTCCAGTAGCCGTGTTCGGTGCCGTCGATGAGGATCACCGGGACGCGGTCGCCGTATTCGGCCCGCAGTTCGCGGTCGGTGTCGATGTCCACCGCCGACCACGGGACCCCGAGTTCGCCGCAGATGCGCCGCAGGTCCGATTTGGCCGTATCGCAGGGCGGGCAGCCCTGCCGCACCATCAGGGTCACCTCGTGGTCGGTGGGTGGCACCGCGGTTCTCCTCGCGCTCGTGGTCCTCAGCGCTTGAGCAGGGCGCGGCCGATCACCAGGCGCTGGATCTGGTTGGTTCCCTCCACGATCTGCAGCACCTTGGCCTCCCGCATGTAGCGCTCGACGGGGTAATCCTCCACATAGCCCGCGCCGCCCAGCACCTGGACCATGTCGGTGGTGACTCGCATGCAGGTGTCGGTGGCGATCAGCTTCGCCATCGCGGCCTGGGTGCAGTACGGCTGTCCCGCGTCCTTGCGCCGGGCCGCGGCCAGGTACAGCTGCCGGGAGGCCTCGATGCCCGCCGCCGCGTCGGCCAGCAGGAACGACACGCCCTGGAAGTCGCCGATGACCTGGCCGAACGCCTTGCGCTGGCCCGCGTAGTCCACCGCCACGTCCAACGCGGCTTGGGCCACGCCCACCGCGCAGGCGGCGATGCCGAGCCTGCCCGCGTCGAGGGCATCCATCGCGATCCGGAAGCCCTCCCCCTCGGCGCCGATCAGGCGGTCGACGGGCAGCAGCGCGCCGTCGAAGACGACCTGGGCTGTGGTGGAGGCCCGCATGCCCATCTTGCGCTCGGCGGGGGCCACCGAGATGCCCTCGGTCGCGGCGTCCACCAGGAAGGCGCTGATGCCCTTGGGACCGTCCGGCCCGGTGCGGGCCAGCAGCGAGTAGAAGCTCGCCTGCCCGGCGTGGGTGATCCACGCCTTGGTGCCGGTCACCCGGTAGCCGTCCGCGGTGCGTTCGGCACGGGTGCGCATGGCCGCGGCGTCGGAGCCGGAGTGCGGCTCGGACAGGCAGTACGCGCCAAGCTCCTGGCCGCCCAGCATGTCCGGCAGCCACCGCTGCTGCTGCTCGGGCGTGCCGAAACCGGCCAGCGCGTGGCAGGACAGGGTGTGCACGCTGACGCCGAGGCCCACCGCCAGCCATGCCCTGGACAGTTCCTCCACCACCTGGAGGTAGACCTCGTAGGGCTGGCCGCCACCGCCGAAGCGCTCCGGGTACGGCAGGCTCAGCAGCCCGGCCTCGCCGAGAATGCGGAAGACCTCGCGCGGGAACTTCTCGCCCTGCTCGGCCTTTGCCGCTTTGGGCGCCAGCTCACGCGAGGCCAGGTCCCTGGCCAGTTCCAGCAGTGCGACCGCCTCGTCGTTGGGCAGCGCTCGCTCGATCACGGGTGCACTCATCGCGACAGTCCTCCGGCACGGGCGGCTCGACGGCGTCATTGCCGACACCCCGAATACTAGGACGGCCGACTGTCGGGTGACCGACTCTGAAGCGGAGGCCACACCCGCGAACAGCGGTCTTCCCCGCACGGAACGCCCGAATCACCCGTTCGCCGGAGGCGTTCCGCGCGGGAAACCGTTAGGTGCTGCTCCGCAGGCGGCGGCGGGCGATCTTGCCGGTGGGCGAGTGCGGAAGCTCGTCGGCGAACTCGACGATGGCGGGCACCTTGAACTTGGCCAGCCAGTGCGCGCAGTGCTCGACGACCTGCTCGGCCGTGCGGTGCGCGCCTTCCCGCAGCACGAGCACGGCCTTGACCACCTCGCCCGCCCGCTCGTCGCTCACGCCGACCACGGCGGCCTCGGCCACCTCGGGCAGCAGGCAGAGCACGTGCTCCACCTCGTGCGGATAGACGTTGAAGCCGTGCACGATGATCAGGTCGCCGACCCGGTCCACCAGATGCAGGTCGCCGTCGGCGTCGAAGTAGCCGACGTCGCCGGTGCGCAGCCAGCCCTCGGCGTCGGGGCCGTTCGCTCCGTCGGGCCAGTAGCCGCTGCACAGGTTGGGGCCGCGCGCGGCGACCAGCCCGGTGCCGCCCACCTCGTCGCCGAGGTCGTCGTCCTCGCTGTCCAGCGGCTCGCCGTCGGAGTCCACCAGCCGCAACTCCACCCCGGGCAGCGGGGCGCCGACCGAACCCGGCCGCGCCCGCCCGGAGGCCAGCGTGGAGGTGAGCACCGGCCCGGTCTCGGTGAGGCCGTAGCCCTCGTGGATGTCCAGGCCGGTGTGCTGCTTGAAGTCCCTCAGCACCTTCTCCGACAGCGGCGCCGCACCCGAGGTGACCAGGCGGACCGTGCCGAAGGCCCGGCGCAGCCGCTCCGGCGGCAGGTCCAGCCAGGCCTGGAACATGGGCGGCACGCCGGTGATGACCGTGACCCGGTGCCGTTCGATGGCCTCCAACGCCGCCTCGGGGTCGAAGCGCTCCAGCAGCACCGCGGTGGCCGCGGCGCCCGTGGTCTGCAACAGGCCTGGTCCGAGGCCGTAGACGTGGAACAGCGGCAGCGCGATGAGCACGCGGTCGGCGGCGGTTACCGGAGCGGGGCGCAACGCCGCGCACTGAGCGACGTTGGACAGCAGGGCGCGGTGCGAGAGCATCACGCCACGCGGGCGGGCGGAGGTTCCCGAGGTATAGGCCAGTACGGCAATATCTTCTCCGCCACCAACTGCAACACCGTCACTCGTTTGGGTGTCATCCAAATAGGTCGCGAGCTCCAGTCGAGGTGGATCTAGAAAATGCCGGCCAGTGCCCCCGTCATGTCCCCCGACCGTGAAGGTGGCGCCACTGTTGGTGACCAGCCATTCCAGCTCCGGCCCCGGCGAGTTGGGATTGGCGGGCACCACCACCGCGCCGCGGTGCAGCGCGCCGAACAGCCCGACCGCGAAGGCCGCGCCGGTGGGCAGGCACAGGACGATTCGGTCACCGGGTCGCAGTCCGGACGCCGCCAGCCGATCCGATTCGGCCCTGACCAGGGAATGCACCTGCGACCAGGACAAACTGACGGAACTGCTCGCATCGATCAGCGCCGGATGTTCCGGATCGCGGGCCGCCGCGGCCGCCACCAGATCAGCGAGGTGGGAAGCAGTGACTTGAACCAGGTCTGCGGCATCCGCCATGATCAACCTCCGCGCACCAGAGCCGAGGAAGCAGTGTGTCACGTCACAGTTACGGCGTGCACGCCGCGTCAACAGTTCGTCAATTTGGGCCGACTTTGGGCTACCTACCAGAAAGTAACGACACGTATAGTGCCCGGTACCGCTCTGGATGGCTCGTCCATCCGGGGCATCGAGCAAGCGAGTGGCGCACGCTGGCGGCGACGGGCGAACCCGGACGGGGTATCGCCTGACGGGTTAGCACGGCGCCCGGCCGGAGATCCCCGATCCGGTGCCGCACCCGCTCGACGAAGGGACGCCGCGCGATGAGTTCTTGGGCCCGACCGAGGACGGTACGCACCGCCCTCGATGAGGGGCACGAACGTGCATCCGACGCTGTCACCACCCCCGAGCAGGCGCCCGCCGCGACCGAGCGGGACACGGCGGACACCGCGGCTGCCGAGGAGCAGGGCGTTCCCGACGAGCAGCATGAGAAGGCCTGGGAACTGGTACGCGCGGCCCAGGGCGGCGACACCGCCGCCTTCGGCCAGCTGTACGACCGCTACGTGGACATCGTGTTCCGCTACGTCCTGTTCCGGGTCGCCGATCGCGCTCTGGCCGAGGACCTCACCAGCGAGACGTTCCTCCGGGCGCTGCGGCGGATCGGTTCCATCAGCTACCAGGGCCGTGACGTCGGCGCCTGGTTCGTCACCATCGCCCGCAACCTGATCTTCGACCACATGAAGTCCAGCCGCTACCGGCTGGAAGTGCCTACCGATGATCTCGGCGACAACCGGCACTACGAGAATGGTCCCGAGCTCCAGGTCCTCACCGAAGCCACCAATGCAGAGGTGCTCCGATGCGTCGGCATGCTGAACGACGATCAGCGGGAGTGCATCGTGCTGCGGTTCATCCAGGGCCTGTCGATGTCGGAGACCGCCAAGATCATGGGGCGCAACGAGGGCGCGATCAAGGCTCTACAGCACCGTGCGGTGCGCAGACTGGCCAAGCTCATGCCGCACGACTTTCGTTGACAGTTATTCAGCCAGGGGGAGTCTTTATGGTTGAGAACTCAAAATTTGGCCGCCGATGTATCACCGGCGGGGGGTATGCCTTCTGGGAATAGCACGTTAACTGTTACCTGCGGTTCTCCCAGGTCACGGGCCTGGCGCCACGGATCAAGTAACGGAATGATTGCGTTTCCAGGGGTAAGGCCTGCAATAGCCGTAACTAGGGACGTCTCTCGGTCGTTTCTCGGTGCAGGATCATCGAGACAGGGTGGAACAGTGCACGAAGAGCAAGGGCCCCAGGAGCAGCCCAGCCAGGAGGAAGAACTGGCTGTGGCCGCCCTGCTGCGTCGCACCGCCGACGAGTTGGGTCCGGACGAGTCCGCGAAGGAGCGGATGCGCGCTCGCATCCTCTCCGAGCTGGCGCATGCTCAGGCGGGCCCGCACGTCACCACCCCGCTGCCAAGGCCACGCCGTCCCGTCCCCAGCCCTCGCGGGGACGGGCGGCATGCTTTGCGCAGGCCCCGCGGCCGAAAGCCGGTGCGGCAGGCCAAGTTCGGGCCGGGCGGCCGGTTTCTGCTCTCGGTGAGCGCGGCCTTCTGTCTGCTGCTTTCCCTCTCCGGCGTCGGCATGCTGCTCAGCAAGGACGCCATGCCCGACGACACCCTCTACGGGCTGAAGCGGACCGCGGAGGACGCCTCGCTGGGGCTGACCTTCGACAAGCACGAGTACGCGCTCCGGCATCTCGAGGTCGGCGGCACCCGCATCCGCGAGGTCAACTCGATGTCGCTGCGGACCGACCAGAACAACCTCGACGCGCTCTACCTCTCCTCGCTGAGCGACTTCGGCCACCACGCCAAGGAGGGCACCAAGCTCATCACCACGATGGCGGCCGAGGGCGACTTCCAGCTTGTCGACAGGCTGCGCAAGTGGGCGGACGAGCAGGGCAGTTCGCTGGCCGCCTCGCAGCGGCGGATGCCGAAGTCGGTGCAGGCCGCCGCGTTCGCCGATCTGCGTCTGCTCGGCGCGATCCACCAGCGGGCAGGCGTGCTGCTCTCCCGCCAGCCCTGCGAGAAGATCTTCGCGGGCACCTCGGACGAGTTGGGCCCGCAGCCCTCCACCGAGCCGTGCAGCAACGAGCCCGCGCCGACGCCCGCCCCGCCGTCGATCGCTGGCACCCCGGCGCCCGCCCCGTCACCGGCCCCCAAGAGCCCCGGTATCGGCGACCTCATCCCCAGCCAGCTTCCCAAGCCGGACTGGATTCCCGGCAGCGGCTCGGACAACGGCAAGTGGCCCATCCCCAGTCCGAGCGACATCTTCCCCGACCAGGGCGGCTCGGGCGATAGCAACGGCTGGTTCCCCGGCGGAAACTGATCGGGCTGTCTCCGCCGGGAAAGCCGGTCAGGACACCGGCTCGTCCTCGCAGCGCGTTCCCTCGGGCGGCAGTGAGCCGTCCACCAGGTAGGCGGCCACCGCGGCGGTGACGCAGGGGCTGCGGCCGGTACCGGTGTGGCCTTCACCCACGAACGTCAGCAGCCGCGAGTTGGCCAGCGTGCGGTCCAGCGCCACCGCGTCCCGGTAGGGCGTGTCCGGATCGCCCGTCGTACCGACCACCAGGATCGGCGGGGTGCCCTTGGCGTGCCACGGCCCGGCGTAGCGGCTGGCCCGCGGGGCCTTCCACTGCACACAGGCGTTCGCGTGCGAGTGGTCGTAGCCCGGTGAGCCGTAGGCCGCCGTCGGTCCCAGGTCGGGTGCGTGCCGCGCGGCCTTGGCCAGCCGGTACCGCAGCAGCGCGCGGCTCGCCGGGTAGCGCCGGTCGGCGCATTCGACCGCGGTGTTCTGCGCGAAGAACGTCGCCTCCGCGCCGATCGAGGCCACCAGCGGACCGGTGCGCTGCTGGGCCTGTGCCAGCTGTCCGGCCAGCGTGGGATAGCCGCGCTTGCCGCGGTTGAGCTCGAACATCACCGCGTAGGCCACGCTCGCGCCGTTGGCGGTGACCTTGCCGCCCGCGTCGCGGATCGGGTCGGCGTCCAGCCCGGTCAGCAGCGCGTCGAACGCGTCGGCGGGTTTGCCGTTGCCGAAGGCGCAGGTCGAGCGGGCGCACCAGGCCAGGAACCTGCGCAGCGACTCGTCGGTGGCGAGGTACTGCCCGTAGTCGTACTCGTAGGGCCGGTTCGCGTAGGTCTCCGGGTCATAGCCGCCGTCGAGTACCAGCGAGCGGACCCGCTTCGGGAACAGGTTGGCGTACACCGTGCCGATGAAGGTGCCGAACGAGGCGCCGAAGTAGGTCAGCTTCTCGTCGCCGACAGCGGCCCGGAGCAGGTCGATGTCCCGGGCGACGTACTCGGTTCCGACGTAGGGCAGCAGGTCGGCGCTGTTGCGCTCGCAGGCCGCGTTGAACTCCGCCGCCAGCCGCAGCCCCTGCCGGAAGGAGTCCCGCTCGACACCGGCGGTGACGTTCTCGAACGCGGCCCTGGTCTGCTCCTCGTCCAGGCACTTGAGCACCCGGTCGTTGCCCGCGACGCCGCGCGGGTCGAAGCCGACGATGTCGTAGCGCTCCAACACCGCTTTGGGCAGCCGCTGGGCGAATGGGCTGACCATCCTGACCCCGGAGCCGCCCGGCCCGCCGGGGTTGACCAGCAGCGAACCCACCTTCTTGGCAGGGTCGGCGGCGCGTTGGCGGCCGAGCTTCAGCGTGATCTTCTTCCCACCCGGATCGCGGTAGTCCAGCGGGACCTCGGCGGTGGCGCACTGCTGCGGCACGCCCGACGGACACGGACCCCAGGACAGTGTCGGCACGGTCACCCCTGGCAGCCCGCCCGGAGGCAGGTCCGGCTCGGCGGCCGCGGGCACCGTGAGCCCGCCGACTGCCACCGCCACGGCCAGGGCGAGCACCGCTTGGCGTGATAGACGTTGCTTCCCCATGGATCCCCTTCTGTGGTTCCCCGTTTTCGCGGCTCAGCCTAGGGAGCCACGCGGGGCGGCGGCAGTGCATTTCCTGCTACCCGCGCCGGAGGCCGGGGCTTGAGCACGACACCAGGCACACCGTCGGTGCGGGCCGCTAGGCTTGACGCGTGGAAGCGGACGCGGCGCCAGGACAGTCTTGGACGGCCGGTGCTGCGGCCCAGAGCAGCGCCGAACTGGCGGGCCAGGCCTCGGCACAGGCAGCGCTGACGGCGGTGCCGACCCAGGAGGAAAGCCAGGCGGATGTGCCGCCGGACCTCACGGCGGCGGCGTTTTTCGACGTGGACAACACGATGATGATGGGCGCCTCGATCTTCCATTTCGCCCGCGGCCTCGCGGCAAGGAAGTTCTTCACCACCGCCGACCTCGCCGGGTTCGCCTGGCAGCAGATCAAGTTCCGGGTGGGCGGCAAGGAGAGCAAGGAAGACGTCAAGGCCAGCCGTGAGCAGGCGCTGTCCTTTGTGGCCGGTCGCAGCGTCGGCGAATTGGTGGCGCTTGGCGAGGAGATCTACGACGAGTTGATGGCCGACCGCATCTGGTCCGGCACCAGGGCGTTGGCGCAGATGCACCTGGACGCGGGCCAGCGGGTGTGGCTGGTCACCGCGACCCCGGTGCAACTGGCGCAGATCATCGCGCAGCGGCTTGGCCTGACCGGCGCGCTGGGCACGGTGGCCGAGAGCGAGCACGGCGTCTTCACCGGGCGACTGGTCGGCGACCTGCTGCACGGCGCGGCCAAGGCCCACGCCGTGCGCGCGCTGGCCGTCCGCGAGGGCCTGAACCTGCGCCGCTGCACGGCCTACTCGGACTCGGTGAACGACCTGCCGATGCTGTCCGCGGTGGGCACCGCGGTCGCGGTCAACCCCGACCAGGGCCTGCGCGAGGAGGCCCGCCGCCGTGGCTGGGAGATCCGTGATTTCCGCACCGGCCGCAAGGCCGCCAAGATCGGCGTCCCCTCGGTACTCGGCGCGGGCGCCCTGGCGGGCGCCGTCGCCGCGGGCATCGCCTACAAGCGCCGCCCCCGCTGACCTGGATTCAGCGTCCTGAACCCGCAATCCGAGGGTGTTCTCCCCGGTTGGTGCGCTGAACCGGCTATTGCGGGGGGAACGGGCCGGACGGAGGTCCGTAGCCGCCGGGGGGTGGTGGCGGCTGCTGGCCGTAAGGGGCACCGGGCTGCGGGTGGAATTGCGGCGGCTGTTGCCGAGCCTGCGGCGGTGGGGGCTGGTTTCCCTGCTGGGCAGGGGGTGCCTGCGGCGGTTGATTGCCCTGCTGGTCGGCGGGGACGATCACCACGGCGGTGCCGTAGGCGGCGACCTCGCTCATGGTGCCCGCGATCTCGTTGCAGTCGAAGCGCATCGCGATCACCGCGTTGGCGCCGTAGGCCATCGCCGACTGGCACAGCCTGCCCATGGCCTCGTAGCGGGACTCGCTGAGCATCTGGGTGTACTCGGTGATCTCCCCGCCGCCGAGCGCGCGGAAACCCGCGCCGATGTTGGAGAACATGTTGCGGCTGCGCACCGTCAGCCCGAACACCTCGCCGAACACCTGCGTGATCCGGTAACCGGGCACATCGTTCATCGTGGTGATCAGAATCGGGAACTGCGGCGGCATCGGTTGGCCCATGTGGGTGATCGTAACCGCCGGGCCGCTACCAGCCCTGGCTGCCCGACAGCAACGCGCCCAGCACCGCGACCGCGAGAAACACCACCACGATGACCAGCGCGATCTGCCTGGTCCGCGCCGAGGACCGGGACCGCCGGTACGGCGACTTCGCCACGTCCTTCTCCCCTCGCCGAGCCTTCCGCCGCAGTCTCCCGCGCCCGCCGCCCGCCCGCTAGCCGAAGAAGACGTTGCGGCGCTGGCTGAGCAGTCGGTAGAGGGTCTGCTGGATGGTCTCGCGGACCTGGTCGGTGAGGTTGAAGACCAGCATCGGGTCCTCGGCGGCGTTCGAGCCGTAGCCGGAGGTGTGGATGGGCTCGCCGAACTCGATGTACCACTTGGACGGCAACGGCACCGCGCCCAGCAGTCCCAGCAGCGGGAACGTCGGGGTGATCGGCGCGTACGGCACGCCAAGCAAGCGGGCCAGCGGCTTGAGGTCGCCGATCATCGGGTAGATCTCCTCGGCGCCAACGATCGAGCAGGGGATGATCGGCACCCCCGCGGTGAGCGCCGCGGCCACGAATCCGCCGCGGCCGAAGCGTTGCAGCTTGTAGCGGTCCCGGTAGGGCTTGCCGACGCCCTTGAACCCCTCGGGGAACACACCGACGAGTTCACCGCCGGTCAGCAGCCGCTCGGCGTCGCTGCCGCAGGCCAGCGTGTGACCCGCCTTGCGGGACAGCGATCCCAGCACCGGCAGCGTGAACACCAGGTCAGCGGCGAGCATCCGCACATGGCGGTGCGCGGGGTGGTGGTCGTGCACGGCGAGGGCGGTCATCACGCCGTCGATCGGGATGGTGCCGGAGTGGTTGGCGACCAGAAGGGCACCGCCCTGCGACGGCACGTTGTGCAGGCCGATCGCCTCGACCCGGAACCAGCTTTCGTACAGGGGGCGGACCAGCGGCAGCAGCAGCTTCTCGGTGAGTTCGACGTCGAAGCCGAACTCGTCGACGTGGTACTCGCCGCTGAGCCTGCGGCGCAGGAAGGCGAAGATCTCGGCGACCCTGCGTTCCAGCGCCGAGTCCGCGGCTTCCGCGGGCTGCGGCGCGGCATCGATGTGAGGCTCCTGGTCGGGCTGTCTACGCCGCCGACCGTCGCCGTGTAACGGGATCACTCGCGCTTCCGGCACTCTCCCCTCCTCACCGGCTCAGTCTGGCGGCCAGGGCGAGGGCCGCCTTCTCCAGTCCGTCCAGCTCACGCTGGTCGAACAGCGGGCGCAGGCCGCGCCCGGTGACGTAGTCGCGGAAGGCGTCCTCGGTGTTCCACCGCGGCGTGTACCCGAACTCGGTGCGCAGCCGCGTGTTGTCCACCACGCGACCGAAGTTGAGGTAGCGCATCTGCTCGGGCGAGAAGTCGACCAGCCCGGTGCCGCGGAAGAACCCGGCGACCATCGGCAGGATCTGGTTGGGCACGGTGAACGGGATGCGGCCCGCCCGCCGAATCGCCTGCGAGAGCATCAGCACACC
This sequence comes from Actinorectispora metalli, assembly GCF_056323685.1. Taxonomy (NCBI): domain Bacteria; kingdom Bacillati; phylum Actinomycetota; class Actinomycetes; order Pseudonocardiales; family Pseudonocardiaceae; genus Actinorectispora; species Actinorectispora metalli. The sequence goes on along the minus strand of NZ_JBREYE010000001.1, from coordinate 2,629,928 downwards.
GTCGGCGCCGACGTTGAACACCCCGGGCAGGTCGTGCAGGGTGGCGCGCTCCAGCACGGCGATCGCGTCATCGGAGTGCAGCAGTTGGATGCGGGCGTCGAAGCCCAGCACGGTCGGCACGACAGGAAGCGCGAAGTAACGGGTCAGCACGCTGTCGATGCGCGGGCCGATGAAGTTGGTGAAGCGCAGTGTCGTGGTGATCACATCGGGCCTGCGGCGGGCGAACCCCCGCACATAGCCCTCGACCTCGACCACGTCCTTGGGGTAGCCGGCCAGCCGAGCCTGCTGCGCGGGCATGTCCTCGGTGAACTTCACCGGGTCACGGGAGCTTGACCCGTAGACGGTGCTGCTCGACTTGATGACGACCTTGGTCACCAGCGGAGATTTCTGGCAGGCGGCCAGCAGCTGCATGGTGCCGAGGACGTTGACCTCTTTGGTCGCGGTCCTGCTGCCCGCGTCGGGGCTCGCGGACAGCGAGGCGTGCACCACGGTGTCCACCCGCGCGGTGCTGATCACCTTGGCTATCAGCGGGTTGCGGATGTCGGCGCGCACGAACTCGGTGCGGCCGAGGTGACGGCGCAGATCGCGGGAGGGCGGGATGGAGTCCACCCCCAGCACCCGGTCGATATCGGGATCGGCGGCCAACCGCGCGGCAAGCTGTCCGCCGAGAAAGCGGCTGACACCGGTGACGAGTACGACCTTGGGCACTTCGGGCGTCTCCCTGCGGGCTGGATGGCAAGAGTCTAGCCATCCAACTTTGGCCGGGGAGTGCCGAAGTCACCGCCGTCACCTGTCATGACCACGCACAAAGCGATGGCGAACAGGGCTTTCACGACACCGGCCGACAGGATCGGACAAGTTGTTGTCCACGATCCCGTCGGCCGGGTGCGAGGAGTCCTACTTCTTCAGCTTGCGCCGCTGCACACGGGTCTTGCGAAGCAGCTTGCGGTGCTTCTTCTTCGACATGCGCTTGCGGCGCTTCTTGATGACAGAGCCCATGCTGGGGGTCCTCGCTCCTGCTTTCGGTGACATTCGAGCTGTCTGGTAGCCCGACCGCGGCGCCTTGGGGCAGCCCGGTCAAGGGCAGTGAAGTGACAGCCTACCTGGCCTGCATTGTCACCCGTCCACCGCACACCCTCCGGCGGCGGGTCAGCCCGCGTTGAAGTAGGCCTCTTCGAGGTAGGTGTGCACGGCCTTCTTTGGTACCCGGAACGAGCGGCCGACCCGCACCGCGGGCAGGTCGCCCGCGTGCACGAGCCGGTAGACCGTCATTTTCGAGACACGCATCATCGCCGCCACTTCCGCGACGGTCAGAAACTGCACCTGACCGAGCAGGGGCGGGTCGGCGTCAGCATTCGCCGGCATCGTCACCGCGTCCTTCGGCACGCGCCGCGCCGCAGGGCTTCCCCACCCGACGGTATCGACACGCGCGTGCTTGGCTTTGAGGGTAGCGGGACAGTTGGGGCTACTGCGACTGTCGGGCACTAGTGGTACTCCCATGATGGAATCGCCCACCACGTGGAGTGACCGCTTCGGCGGCTAGGCCTCGTGTTCGCGGCCAAGCTCCGCCGACCGGTCCCGGGCGGCCTCGATGGCCGCGAGCAGGGCAGCTCGCACGCCGTGCCGCTCCAGTTCGCGAATGGCCATGATCGTGGTGCCCGCGGGCGAGGTGACGGCCTCACGCAGGGTGACCGGGTGGTCCCCGGAGTCCCGCAGCATGGCCGCGGCGCCCACCGCAGACTGGATGATCAGATCGGTGGCCACCGCGCGCGGGATGCCGAGCAGGATGCCCGCGTCGATCATCGCCTCGACCAGGAAGAAGAAGTACGCGGGACCGGAACCGGAGAGTGCGGTGACCGCGTCCTGCTGGGTTTCCGGCACCCGCACCACCTTGCCGACGCTGCCGAGGATCTCCGCCACGACCTCGAGGTGCTCGCCTTCGGCGTGGCTTCCCGGCGACACAGCGCTCATAGCCTCACCGACCACCAGCGGAGTGTTGGTCATCACACGGACCACCGGGGTGCCCGCAGGCAGCCTGCGTTCGAACAACGCGGTCGGCAGGCCCGCGCACAGCGAGACGACGAGCGTGTCGGGTGTCACTGCCTCGGCAAGCTCGTCCAGCACCGGCTCGATGTCCTGCGGTTTGACCGCGACCACCAGCACATCGGCCTGCTTGGCCGCGGTCGGCACGTCCACGGCCTGCACGCCGTATTGGCTGGTCAGCTCGGCGCACCGCTGCGGGTAGCGTTCGGTGAACAGCAGGTCATCGGGGCTGCGGCCTGCGGAAAGCAACCCGGACAGCAGGGCCTCGCCAATTTTTCCCGCACCCAGCACGGCGATCCTCGTCATGCCTGAAAGCCTGCCACGTCTCTCAAGTTGTTGAGCCATCTGTCCCATCACTCGCACTGTCTTGACGCTATGTGCTTGGGTCAATACCGTTGGTAATGGACGAGGGGGTGCTAACAATGGGTAGGCATTCAAAGCAGGACGACGGCCAGGAACCGCCGCCAAGCAAGGGCGAGGGCAAGCACCACGCCCCCGAAGACAAAAGCCCCGAAAAGGAGCCCGCTCGGCAGAGCTGAGCATCAGCCGTCGGCAAGCGGCGGCGGATAGCAGCCGGGACTTGGGTCCACCCGAACGCGCCAGTGCCGTTCACCGCAGGGACGGCTAGCGTCGGTGGACTGCCCCTGCATCCACCAAGCCGGTCCGCCGATGTGCCTGACATGGACAATAAGGACAGCACCGATCTTCCCGCCACGCTGTGGGAAGACGCATCCGTGCGCCCTGCCTTGGCTCGCCGCGACATCCAGGCCATCTATCTCTTTCTCAAGGCACAGGGGTTCTCACAGCGACGCATCGGGGAGTTGGCCGGGCAGTCGCAGTCCGAGATCACCGAGATCCTCAAGGGCCGCCGCGTTCTCGGGTACGACGTGCTGCGTCGGATCGCCCGTGGCCTGGGAATCCCGCTTGACCTCATGGGACTCGCTTATCGACCCGGATGCGATCCGGACGAGCCCGACGACGAAGACGACGACGTGAAGCGCCGAGGGTTTCTGGTGGTGGCCACTGCCGCTGCGCTGGGGATCGCTACGGAGCCCCGTACCGGACCGCGGTCCGGTCTCGTTGAATCGCACCAACTGCCGCCGGTCCCGGCGAATATCGGCATGAGCGATGTGCTCCGCATCGAGGAGGCCACCGATGCGCTCTGCAAGTTCGACATGCGGCACGGCGGGGGCCTGATCCTCGATTCCGCTCTCGGTCACTTCCGGTCCAGCGAGAAGCTGCTGGACGCCAAGTGCACCGACCCCGTGCGGCGGCGCCTGCTGCACGCAGTGATCGCCGCCGCGCGGGCGGCCGGGTGGACGGCCTTCGACACCGGCTGTCACAACCGCGCGGTGGCCATTTACACCAAAGCGATGTCCCTGGCCGAATCGCTGGGCGACCGAAGCCTGATCGCGGCGGTGCTGGACTCGATGGGCGACCTCGAGTTGCACCGCGGTGCCACCGATTACGCGCTCAAGCTCTTCCAACTTGGCGAACTCGCGGCCGAGACCTCCGGCGACAGCCGCGCCAGGGCCGTACTCGCATCGGACTCGGCAGTTGCCTACGCGGCACTCGGACATGGCAAGCAGGCCGATGACGTGCTGCGGCGGGCCCGCGGGCACCTCGATGGCGCCGATTCCGCGGCATCGGGCTGGGCGTCGTTCTTCTCCGAGCCGTACCTACTGGCGAGCCGGGGCCGGGTCGCGTTGTCCAAGGGCAGCCCCGAACTCGCGGCAAGCTGCTTCACGAAGGCCATCGCCTTGCGCGGCGAAGCCACCGCGCGCAGCCTGCTGATGGAGAAGATCGACCTGGTCATGGCTGCACTGCGGGCGGACGAGCCAAGAACTGCGCTGCCAACAGCGAGCGCGGTCCTGCATGACGCGAGTGCGATCCGGTCGCAGCGGGTGCTGGACAAGCTTGTGTCCCTGCGTACGGAGGCCGAAGGCAGGTCCGATTACCGTCGGCTGATCGCCGATATCGACCGGGTGCGGGCCGGGCGGGGGCTAGCGGGCGGTCAAAGCTAGTTGTCTTGCCTGGCAGACGAGGTTGCCCGCGGAGTCGAGGACGGTGGCGTCGGCGTCGAACCAGCCGTCGCGGACGGTGGCGCAGTCGACCTGGATGCGGAGCCAGCCCGGTGCGGGGCGGCCGCGGATCAGGGCTGTGAGCTGCACCGTGGGGGACCAGCCGACGCGGCCGAGGTTGAAGGTGACGGGCATGGCGATGTCGCCCGCCACGATCGCGAAGAGTGGGTCGGTCTCCTCGCCGCGGGGGCGGGCCCAGAGGCGGAGTTGCAGCGGAGCGCCGTCGCCGTTGGTGAGGAAGCCCGCGGTGGAGCGGTCCAGCCACACGTCACAGGGCCGGGAGAGGCGGAACACCTCGGAGAACGGGGAGGAGCCCAGGTCGAGTGCGTCCTCGGGCGGTTCGGGCGGCAGCTCGGGCAGGTTCGTCCACAAAGGACTGCCAGTGGGCAGGGTGCCTGCCGCCACGGTGGCGTCGACGCAGGTTCGGCCGCGTTGTTCGAGGGTCACGGCGATCGAGGACACCGTCCGCCCGGATTTGCGCACCTCGGTGCGCAACAGGGCGGGGCCCAGTTCGGGGGCGGCCAGGAACTGGGTGCTGACGGCCAAGGGCTGCAAGGCGTGTTCGCCCGGCGTGGACAAGATGCCCGCCTTGGCCATCAGCGCCATCAGGTAGCCGCCGTGCGGCTTGTTGCCGCCGATGGCCCAGTCGGCGGAGAGGTCGGCGGCGAACACGCCGTCGCCGAGCGGGCGCAGCGATGTCGCCGCCGAGAACCTCACCACCGAGAACGCCTTCACGCCCGCCCTCAGCCGCGACTGGTCAGCGCGCGCAGGAAGAACGCCGTGTTGGCTGGGCGCTCGGCCAGCCTGCGCATCAGGTAGCCGTACCACTCCTCGCCATACGGGATGTACACCCGCACGGTCTCGCCGAGGCCCGCCAGCCTGCGCTGCTCATCGGGGCGGATGCCGTACAGCAGCTGGTACTCGTAGGTGCCCTGCTTGCGCCCGAACCAGCGGGTGCGCTCGCCGATGATCTCCACCAGCCGCGGGTCGTGGGTGGCGAACATCGGGTAGCCGTCGCCCGCCAGCAGCGCGTTGGCGCAGCGGACGTAGTTCAGGTCCACCTCGTGCGGGTCGGTGAAGGCCACCGTGGCCGGTTCGGCGTAGGCGCCCTTGCACAGGCGGACCCGGGAGCCCTCGCCCGCCAGCGCCTTGCAGTCGTCCAGAGTGCGGTGCAGGTAGGCCTGCAGCACCGCGCCGACCCACGGCCAGGTCCGCCGGAGTTCGGCGAGGATCCGCAACGTGGAGTCGGTGGTGGTGTGGTCCTCCATGTCCAGGGTGACCGTGGTGCCCGCCTGCTCGGCCGCGGCGCAGATCCGGGACGCGTTCTCGAGTGCGAGCGCCTCGTCCAGTGCCTGGCCGACGGCGGACAGCTTCACGCTGACCTCGGCGGCGCCCGCGAGGCCGCCCGCGCGCAGCGCGTCCAGTAGCGTCAGATAGGACTGCACGGTCGACTCGGCTTGGGCGCGGTCGGTGGTGTCCTCGCCGAGGTAGTCCAGCGTCACCGTGAGACCGTCGGCGGCCAGCGCCGCGGTGGCGGCGACGGCGTCGGTGGTGGTCTCGCCCGCGACGAAGCGGCGGACCACATCCCGGCTGACCGGCGCGGTGGCGACCAGTTGCCGGATGCTGCCGTTACCGGCGGCAGCCAGAATCAGGGAACGGAGCGGGTTCACGGCCGTGACTGTAGTTCGGTCAGCGGCATGCCCGCGCACCCGCCTGGGCAGGGGGAGAGCAATGTCGCACTTCCGCCCTATCGCGCCAGGTGCAGACGGGCGAAGGCCAGTGACTCGGCGAGCATGGCGGCCCGCTCCTCGCGGCCGCCCGCGCGGCGGGTGTTGACCTCCAGCACCACCGCGCCCGCGAAGTCGCTCGCGGCCAGCCGGGCGCAGATCTCGGCGCACGGCGCGACACCGCGGCCTGGGACCAGGTGTTCGTCGCGGGGTGCGCCGCTGCCGTCGGCCAGATGCAGGTGCGCCAGTCCCGAGCCCATCCGCTCGGCCATCTCCAGCGCGTCGACGTGCGCGGCGGAGGTATGCGAGATGTCCAGGGTGTAATTGGCATAGCCGACCTCGGTGGGGTCGGGTGAGGGGCGGAAGCCGGAGACGCGGATCTTGCGCTTGCCAACCGGCCGCATGGGGAACATGTTCTCCACCGCCACCGCGAGGCCGCTGTAGTCCTCCAGTTCGGCCACCAGGTCGGCGAAACCCTCGCCGTAGCGGCGCTGCCAACGGAAGGGCGGGTGCACCACAACGGTGTGCGCGTCGAGTTCCCTGGCCGTCCGGACCGCCTTGCGCAGCCGGACCTCCGGATCGGGCGACCAGATCCGCTGGCTGATCAGCAGGCAGGGTGCGTGCACCGCGAGCACCGGCATCCCGTAGCGCTTGACCAGCGATTCGACGCCCGCGACCTCCTGGCTGACCGGATCGGCCCACACCATCAGCTCGACGCCGTCATAGCCCAGTTCGGCGGCGAGCCGGAAGGCCGCGGCGGCCGGCTGCGGCCACACCGAGGCGGTGGAGAGCCCGATCGGGATCGCGCGGCTGGTCAACGCCCTCCTACCAGCAGCAGGGCCGCGGGTGACACCGTGACGAGCAGGCCGACCAGCACCGCGAGCACCATCGTCTGCACGTCGTCGGCCTTGCGGATCACCCGGACCACCAGCACCAGGCCGATGATCACCACCAGCGCGAGGCCGAGGGCCAGCGCGGGCATCTTCTCCCACAGCCACTGGAAGCCCAGCCACAGCGCGGCACCGCCGACCACGCCCGCGCCCAGCTGGTAGCCCATGGCCAGCCACTCCTGGCCGGGTGTGCGGGGTTCGGCGTCCTCGTCGGGCTCGTCCTCGGGTTCCAGGTCCAGCCCGGACATGCCCGCGGGCGCGTCGTCGACGAGGTCCTCGTCGTCCGTGGGGCGGTCCTTGCGGGCCCGCCAGCCCCAGCCCCGCTTGCGCGGGGTCTCCTCGGGCTCGTCGTCGGCGTCCAACTCGTTGATCTGCGGGCGGTCGTGCTCGGCGAGGCCGAGGTGCTCGACGCCGTTGTGCTCGACCACGCGGTTGCGGTCGGCGCTGTCCAGCGCGCCCTGGATGTCGGTGTGCAGCTCGGTCTGCTGCTCGGCGACCGGGTACTGGCGGCCGAAGGCGGGGAACCGCTGCTCCTGCGTCACCTCTTCGGAGGCCAGCCCCCGGGGCGGCTGCGGTGCCTGCGGCGGCTGCTTGGCATCGACGTCCCCGCGGCCCGCGAAGTGACCGGGGTAGTCGCCCTCGTAGCTCTCCTCGTCGAACCAGCTGTCCTGGCCGGGGTGGGGCGCTTGGCCCGGAGGCGCGACCGGCGGCACCGGACGCGGTATGGCGGCGTTGGTGGGCGCAGGCTGCGGCGGCTGCGCGGGCGGTTGGGGCTGCGGCTGGGGAGGCGCCGGTTTCGGCATCGGCATGAAGCCGGTCGGCGGCGACGGTGGCGGTGGCGGTGGCGGTGGCGGCACCGGACGTGGGGTCGGGGTGGGCGGCGGTGGCGGGGTGTCGACCTTGGGGAACTGCTCGGTGGACTCGCCGACCGGCGCGGCGCCGGTCATGGTCGGCGGCTCGGGAGTCTCCGGCCGCTGCCTGCCGCGGGCCCGTCGGCTGTTCGCCGCGGGATCGGGGGTGTTCTCGTCCACCTTGGGCATTCGACCGCTGTCGGACAGCACCCGCTCGATGATCGTCTGCGGTGCGGTCTCGTTCTCCGACTCGGCCCGCCGTCGATGGCGGCGGTTGGCGGTGTCGGGACTGCTCCCGTACTGGGCGAGCAGCTCCGCCACTGTGCGCTGGGCCTTGTCACCCGACCCGCTCTGCCGACTCATCGTTTCCACCGTGCCCTGTACTGGCCCGTCCGTCTAGTAACGCGCAGGATCTCCCGCGCATCTCCGACCACGGGCGCGATCCTTGCGGAAGTCTGGACCGTCGAGTCCGCCTGGTCCAAACGGCGCAGGATCACACCCTCGCGGAGGGCCCACGGACAAATCTCGACTGACTCCAGGGACAACGCTCGCATGGCCGCCTCGGCGACCAGCGCGCCTGCCACCAGCTGATGGGCTCGGCTGGCGCTGACGCCCTCCAATTCTGCCAGGTCGGCGGCGGACATTCGGGAGACGAAGGAGATGAGCTGTCTCAGACCGGCGGCGGTGAGCACCCGACGTGCCCTCGGACCTGCGGAGGAAGGCGCGGCTCCGGTCAGCCGGGCCAGAGTGCGGAAGGTTTTGGAGGTGGCAACCACCCGATCGGGTTTGCCTGCCTTGCGCAGCCGCTTGGCCACCGGCGCCAACTGGTCGTCCAGCCACTCGCGCAATTCGCCGACGTCCCGCTGGGACGGGGGGTCCTTCCGGAACCTGGTACGGGTGAGCCTGCCCGCACCCAGCGGCAGCGACCAGGCGTGGTCGGGGTCCTCGTCCATGCCGATGGCGATCTCCAGCGAGCCGCCGCCGATGTCGAGCACCAGCAGCCTGCCCGCGGACCAGCCATACCAGCGCCGCACCGCGAGGAAGGTGTAGCGAGCCTCCTCCTCGCCGGTCAGCACGGTGAGGTCGACGCCGGCCTCCTGCTTCACCCGGTCCAGCACCGAGGTCGAGTTGCCCGCCTCCCGCACGGCCGAGGTGGCGAAGGCCATCAGCTCGTCGCAGCCCAGCTTGTCCGCGGCGAGCGCTGCCTCCACCACGGTGCTGACCAGCCGGTCGGCGCCGTCGGCGGTGAGCTGCTCGGCCTCGTCCAACTGCTCGGCCAGCCGCAACACGGTCTTCTCCGAGCTCATCGGCGTCGGATGGGCACCCCGATGCGCGTCCACCACCAGTAGGTGGACCGTGTTCGATCCCACATCGAGTACACCGAGCCGCACGTCAGCACGGTACCGGTCGGACTCGACCACCCGACGGTGACCGTGTGCTGTCTAACGCTCGCGGCGCGCTCACGTCTCGAACTTGTAGCCAAGTCCGCGCACCGTGACCAGGTACCTCGGCACCGCGGGGTCCGGCTCGATCTTGGAGCGCAGCCGCTTGACGTGCACGTCCAGCGTCTTGGTGTCGCCGACGTAGTCCGCGCCCCACACCCGGTCGATCAGCTGGCCGCGGGTGAGCACCCGGCCGACGTTGCGCAGCAGGTACTCCAGCAGGTCGAACTCCTTGAGCGGCAGCGAGACCTCGCCGCCCTCAACGGTGACAACGTGGCGCTCGACGTCCATCCGCACCGGGCCCGCCTCCAGCACCTGCGGGAGGAGTTCCTCGGACTCGCCGCCGCGCCGCAGCACGGCCCGGATCCTGGCGATCAGCTCACGGGCGGAGTAGGGCTTGGTGACGTAGTCGTCGGCGCCGAGTTCCAGCCCGACGACCTTGTCGATCTCGCTGTCGCGGGCCGTGACCATGATCACCGGCACCGCGGAGCGCTGCCGCAGCGCCTTGCACACGTCGGTGCCGCTCATGCCGGGCAGCATGAGGTCCAGCAGCACGATGTCGGCTCCGTTGCGGTCGAACTCGTCCAGCGCCTCCTGCCCGGTCCCGGCCACCGCGGCGGTGAAGCCTTCCTTGCGGAGCAAGAAAGCCAGCGGGTCTGCGAAGGACTCCTCGTCCTCCACGATGAGCACCCTGGTCACAACACTCCTCCATGTTCGGCGCTGGCAGCCTTGTCGACCCAGCCCTGTTTGACGCCATCTGAACTGTCTACGGTCACCGCGCCGTTTTTCGGCACCGAAGTGGCCAGCACGACGGGCGTAGCTCCCACTACGGAACCGTTCTCCACCGCCGCCGGAATCCTCATCGTGAACGTCGAGCCGGTGCCCAGCCTGCTCCACAGCTTGACCTCGCCACCGTGGTTGGCGGCGACGTGCTTGACGATCGCCAAGCCGAGGCCGGTCCCTCCGGTCGCGCGGGAGCGGGCCGGGTCGACGCGGAAGAACCGCTCGAACACCCGCACCTGGTGTTCCGGTGCGATGCCAATGCCGCGGTCGGTGACCGCGACCTCGACGAAGCCGTCGGCCAGCCGCCTGCTGATCGACACCGGGCTGCCCGGCGGCGAGTAGGCCACCGCGTTGTCGACCAGGTTGCTCAGGGCGGTGACCAGCAGCGTGCGGTCGCCGACGACCATCAGGTCGCTCGGGGCGTCCACGGTCACCTCGATGCCCGCGGACTCGGCGGCCAGCCTGCTCCGGGACAGCGCCTCGGCCACCACGGCATCGACGTCGGTGGCGGCCAGTTCCGGCAGCCGCTCGGCACCCTGGAGCCGGGACAGTGCGATCAACTCGGTGACCAGCGCACCCAGCCGGGTGGCCTCGTGCAGGATCTTGGCGCTGAACCGGCGCACCTCGTCCGGGTCGTCGACGCAGTCCAGCACCGCCTCGGCGAGCAGCGCCAAGGCGCCGACCGGCGTTTTGAGCTCGTGGCTGACGTTGGCCACGAAGTCCCGCCGGGTGGCCTCCAGCCGGACCGCGTCGGATTCGTCGGCGGCGTCCAGGACCGTGAAGCCGTCGCCCAGGGGACGGGCTTCGCCGAGCACTGCCTTGGGCACCACCCGTCCGGGGCCGGAGTGTTCCAGCGGGGAGAGGTCGACCTGCACCACGGTGCCCTCGCTGAGCGACTGCTCGGCGGCCTTGCGGGCCCGGTCGTCGGCCCGGTTGTCCCGAACGACGCCGAGTTCGGTGGCGCGCGGGTTGTGCAGCACCACGTCGCCGAACTTGTTCAACACCACCAGCCCGTTGTGCGCGGAGTGGACCACCCGCTGCACCAACTCGGCCACGGTCACCCCGCTTGGCTTGCGGCTGGCACGTCGGCCCGCCGACCGGCCGAGGAAATAGCCGATGAGCATGGCGAGTACAGCCATGGCTCCAGCGACAGCGAGCCACCCCGATGCGGTCACGGCGGCATCGTAAGCAGCAGGTGGGGGGCCATATCCAGCTATCGACCCAGATCCGTGATGGCGCTGACATCCAGACGCCGAGATTTCCGCCCCGATTCAGCTGTTGTTAACCCCAATGGGGCAATCAGCCCAGCGGGTGCCGTTCGATCGGGTGATCGCTCGGACAATCGATCAGCCGGGCAATCGAATGCCCATAGCGCGTTGAACAAACAAAACGGACAAAGCGCTATGGGCGGTGCGAAGCTCAGCGGCCCTGGTTGGCCACCGCGGCGATGGCGGCCTCGGCGGCGGTCGGGTCCAGGTAGGTGCCGCCGCGGGTGACCGGGCGCAGCTGCTCGTCGAGGTCGTAGCGCAGCGGGATGCCGGTGGGGATGTTGAGCCCGGCGATGGCGTCTTCCGAGACGTCGTCCAGGTGCTTGACCAGGGCGCGCAGCGAGTTTCCGTGCGCGGCGACCAGCACGGTCCGGCCCGCTCGCAGGTCCGGCACGATGGCCTCGTCCCAGTACGGCAGCAGCCGGACGACCACGTCCTTGAGGCATTCGGTGAGCGGCATCTCGGGGCCGAGGCCCGCGTAACGGACGTCGGCGTCCTGGCTGAACTCGGTGCCGAGCTCGATGGGCGGCGGCGGCACGTCGTAGGAGCGGCGCCAGAGCATGAACTGCTCCTCGCCGTAGGCCTGCAGGGTTTGCTTCTTGTTCTTGCCCTGCAGCGCGCCGTAGTGGCGCTCGTTCAGACGCCAGTCCCTGCGCACCGGGATCCAGTGCCGGTCGCAGCCGTCGAGGGCGTAGTTCGCCGTCGAGATCGCCCTGCGCAGCAGCGAGGTGTGCACCACGTCGGGCAGCACCCCGGCCTCGCGCAGCAGGTCGCCGCCGCGCCGGGCCTCGGTCTCGCCCTTCTCCGACAGCGGGACGTCCACCCAGCCGGTGAACAGGTTCTCCGCGTTCCACACGCTCTCGCCGTGGCGGAGCAGCACCAACGTTGCAGTCATGCGGGCAAGGGTGCCAAACCCGGCAGTAGCGGGGGTAGGCCGAGGTCACTCACCTCACGGGTTTGCCCGTTGTCACTCCTGTGGGTGACGCTTCGATATGCGGGATCCGAATTGGGCTGTTCGACTGAGGCGCATCGGCCATCCGATGGACCAACGGAGGTACCCGCGATGGGCATGTTCGACAAGATGAAGGACGCGGCCGAAGGCCACGAGGACAAGATCAAGCAGGGTCTGGACAAGGGCGCGGAGTTCGCCGACGAGAAGACCGGCGGCAAGTACAGCGACCAGATCGAGAAGGGCCGCGACTACGCGGGCAACCAGTTCGGCGGTCAGGGCCGTGACGAGGAAACCGGCGAAGGCACCCAAGGCATGCAGGAAGACGGCATGCGCGAGGACGAGGGCGGGACCGGCGAAGGTATGCCCCAGCAGGGCGAGTCGATGACCGACCAGCCCGCCGAGCAACGCGAAGGCCGTCCCGGCTACGGCGAGAACCAATACTGAGCGGAATCGAGGACTTTCCGGCCGCGGCCGTCCCCTGTGGGGGCGGCCGCGGCACTGTCTCCTCTCCCCCCATCCGCCGTTCACGGGAAGTTCAGGCATAAACGACCTGCAATGATTCGCGGCGTTGGGAAGATGCGGGCAAACCGGTCTCTGGGGAGAGGACCCGATGAGAACACTTGCACGCCGCTGGGTGCCCTACCTGGCGGTTCTCGCACTGGCGGTCAATCTGATCGCTCTGCTGCCCGAAGACGACAAGGCCGCGAAGCCCTCGGCCGCCGGGAACTGGACGCCGATGTCTCCGGTGTCGGTGGACTACGAACTGGCCGCGGGCGTCTCCGGAAAGGCGCGGCTGCTCGCCTTCAACGACTTCCACGGCGCCCTGGAGCCTCCGATCGGCTCCGGCGGCCTGGTCAACGGCAACCCCGCCGGTGGCGCGGAGTACCTGACCACCTACGTCAAGCGGCTGCGCGCCGAGGCGGAGCGCGGCGGTGAGCAGGTCGTCACCGTCGGCGCGGGCGATATGGTCGGCGCGACGCCGCTGATCAGCGCGGCCTTCCACGACGAGCCCGCGATCGAGGCGCTGAACACGCTCGGCATGGACATCTCCTCGGTGGGCAACCACGAGTTCGACGAGGGTGTCACCGAGTTGCGGCGACTCCAGCGCGGCGGCTGCCACCCCACCGACGGCTGTCAGGACGGCGACGGCTTCGACGGCGCCGAGTTCACATACCTGGCCGCGAACGTCACCGACAAGAAGACCAAGCTGCCGATCCTGCGGCCGGTGGACATCCGCGTTCTACAGGGTGTGCCGGTGGCCTTCGTTGGCATGACGCTGGAGGACACCCCCGGCATCGTGAACCCCGATGGCATCAAGAACGTGGACTTCCGCGACGAGGTGGAGACCGCGAACTCCTACGCGAAGCTGCTGGGCCGCGCGGGTATCCGCTCGATGGTGCTGCTGATCCACCAGGGCGGCGGGCAGAACTCGCCGCCGCCGGTGCAGGACCCGTCAAGCTGCGCCAACTTCGCCGGTCCGATCACCGACATCGTCAAGGGTCTCGCGCCCGAGTACGGGATCGTGGTGTCGGGCCACACCCACCGCTTCTACAGCTGCGCGCTGCCCAACTCCGCCGGGGCGAACACGGTGGTGACCAGCGCCGGGTCCAACGGCACGCTGGTCACCGACATCGCGGTCACCCTCGACCGCAAGACCAGGAAGTTCGCGCAGGTCTCCGCGCGCAACGTGATCACCGAGAACGGTGTGCGCAACCCCGACGGCAGCTGGCAGAAGGACGCCGCGGGCAACTTCGTCCGCGACGCCGCGCTGGTCGACCCGCAGGCCAAGGCGCTGGTGGACAAGTACCGCAAGGCCGTCGCGCCGCTGGCCAACAAGGTCGTCGGCCGGATCACCGCGGACCTCACCAGGGCCGCCAACGCGGCGGGGGAGAGCTCGCTGGGCGATGTGATCGCCGATGCCCAGCTCGCCTACACCGCATCGGCCGGGGCACAGCTCGCGCTGATGAACCCGGGCGGTATCCGCGCCGACCTGAGCCACGCGTTCTCGCCGGGCGGGGAGGCCGCGGGCGAGGTGACCTACGGCGAGGCCTTCACCGTGCAGCCGTTCAACAACCTGGTGGTGACCCAGACGCTGACGGGCGCTGCGCTCAAGGAGGTGCTGGAGCAGCAGTTCGCGGGCTACGGCGGGCAGATCGCGGACCGCGTCCTCCAGGTGTCGGCGGGATTCGGCTACACCTACGACAAGAGCAAGCCCGCGGGTTCCCGGGTGTCGGCGCTGACGCTGGGCGGGGTGCCGGTGGACCCGGCCGCGAGCTACCGGGTGACCAGCAACGACTTCCTGGCCAACGGCGGTGACGGCTTCACCAACCTGAAGGTGGGCACCAACCGCACCACCGCGCCGGGCTTCGACATCGACGCCATCGTCGCCCTGCTGGGCAGCGGCACGCCGGTCGCGCCCGGCCCGCAGAACCGCATCCAGAAGGTGGGCTGAGGCGCTCGTCCGCCGCGGGTGCCGTGACGGCGCCCGCGGCGGCGGACGCGTGATCAGCCTACGAGCGGGGTTTCGCGGGCGCGGAGGTCCTTGCGGAGGATCTTGCCGGAGGCGGACTTGGGGATGACGTCGATGAACTCGACCACGCGGACCTTCTTGTGCGGGGCGACGTGGTCGGCGACGAACGCCATGACCTGCTCCGCCGACAGGTCGCTGTCGGGCTGGCGGACGACGAAGGCCTTGGGGACCTCCTCGCCCTCGTCGTCGCGGACGCCGATGACGGCGGCGTCGGCGATGCCGTCGTGGGTGAGCAGCAGGGCCTCCAGTTCGGCAGGCGGCACCTGGTAGCCCTTGTACTTGATCAGCTCCTTGACCCGGTCGACGATCGTGTAGCAGCCCTGCTCGTCCAGCACCGCGACGTCGCCGGTGTGCAGGAAGCCCTCGTCGTCCAAGGTGAGCTTGGTGGCCTCTGCGTTGTTCAGGTAGCCCTTCATGACGTTCGGCCCGCGGCACAGCAGTTCGCCGCGTTCACCGACACCGACCTCATCGCCGGTGGCGGGGTCGATCAGCTTGCACTCCATGTTCGGGATGGCCAGGCCGACCGTGCCCACCGAGATGTCGGTGCGGTCGTGCGGGATGCAGTGGCTGACCGGGCTCATCTCGGTCATGCCGTAGCCCTGCGAGACCTGGCAGCCGATGCGCTTGCTCACCGCGGCGGCCAGTTCGGCGTCCAGCGGGGCGGCGCCGGAGAACAGGGTCTCCATGGCGGAGAGGTCGTAGGAGTCCACCAGCGGGTGCTTGGCCAGCGCCACCGCGACCGGCGGCGCGATGTACACGCGCTGGGTCTTGTACTCGGAGATCACCCGCAGGAACTCGGCGAGGTCGAACTTGGGCATGGTCACCGAGGTGCCGCGCACCGCCAGCGGGAAGTTCATCAGCACCTGCATGCCGTAGATGTGGAAGAACGGCAGCACGGCCAGCAGCCTGGTGCCGGGCTCGATCCGCAGCATCGGCAGGCATTGCGCGATGTTGGCGACCAGGTTCCGGTGGGTGAGCATGACGCCCTTGGCCCGGCCCGTGGTGCCGGAGGAGTAGGGCAGCACCGCGAGGTCCTCGGCCGGGTCGGACTCGATGCGCGGCGGCGCGGGCTCGGTGGCCAGCAGCTCGCCGAGGCTGCGGCGGCCCTGCACGGGGTCCAGCGCGATGACCTTGTCGGGGCCGATGCCGACGGCCTGGGCGGCGGCATCCGCGCGCTCCAGCAGGACCGAGACGGTGAACAGCATCGTGGCGCCCGCGTCGGCAAGCTGGGTGGCGATCTCCTCGGCGGTGTAGAGCACGTTCACCGTGGTCGCGACGCCGCCCGCGCGCAGGATGCCGTGGAAGACCACCGCGTAGTACGGGTCGTTCGGGCAGTAGACGCCGACGACGTCGCCCTTGCCGATGCCTTCCGCGGCCAGTGCGGTGGCCAGCCGGTCGACCGCGTCGGCAAGCTGCGCGTAGGTGAGCGTGCGTCCGCTCATGCCGTCGATCAACGCGGGCTGGTCGGCAACCTCGGCGAGGCCCGAGTCCGCGCCGAAGAGGTATTCGTGCAGCGGCACTTCGGGAACCACGACGTCGGGATAGGGGCTGCGGAAAACCATGGTTCCTCCGTGTTACCGGCGAGTAGCAAGGTTGTCAGCATAGTGACTGGAATCACCGGGAGTGGTCAACCGCTGCGAATGTGACACCACCGTGTAATTCAACGGGACAAGAGCACACGAATGGAGCAGGCCAACGGTCTTGTCCTGACCCTGCGATTTCTGCCAAGTTGGCAAAGCTCACCCAGATCGGCTCCCACGCACTCCCCGATCTGAAAGAGCACGAGTCCTTTCCGCGGTTCGCACTCCCCCCGTCGCGCCGCGGACGCCAGGATTCCTGGGGTGCCCCCCGCCACGGGAGTCACGACACCTGTCACTGGCGACGGGACGCCTGACGTGGGACGGCTCGAGCTCGCGACTCCCCTCTCTCCCGAGCCGTCCCGCGCAGCTCAGCTCCTTACTGCTCGCCCGGCGCGGGTGCCATGAGCGCAGCTCGCCTTCTCCGCAGCCACAGCAGCACCGCGCCCGCGGGAATGCCCAGCGCCAGCGCGAACGGCAGAACCGCGCCGAGCATCACCAGCAGCACCCGCACCGACGCCACCAAGGCATCCCAGCCTGCGCTCAGCCCGCCGAGAAAGCCCTCGTCCGCGACCGGCGGCGCGGGTGCGGTCGGCGTCTTCAGGCCAACGGTGAGCGTGGCCAGCGCGACCTGCCCGGCCAGCGTCTCGGACCTGCGCTGCAACGATTCCAGCTCGGCCTGCCGCTTGGTCAGCTCCTCCTCGATCTGCACGATCTCGGATACGCTGCCCGCCCGATCCAGCAGCGCCCGCACCCGCTCCACACTGGCCCGCTGCGAGGCGAGCCGAGCCTGAACATCCACCACCTGCTCGGTCACGTCCTGCGACTGCAACTCTCTCCGCCGCACCTCGCCGACGCCGGTGCTCAGCTGGTTGAGCGCAGCGTCGAGCTTGTCGGATGGCACCCGCAGCGTCAGCGTGCCGCCTTGGCCCGCCACGTTCTCCCGCTCGACGAACCCGCCCAGTCCCGCGCCCGCCTCACGTACCTTCCGCGCGGCGTCGGTGAGGTCTGTTACCTCCAGGTCCATGCTCGCCGTGCGGACGACCTTGCGGTCGAGGTTGCCCGGCGACGCCTGCTCGGGCGCCTTTCCAGGCCCCGCGGGCGCCGCCCCCTCGCCCGTGCTGCCCGTCACCGAACGACTCTGTTCTCCGGTACAGGCCGTCGCCGTAAGGGCGAGGAACAACCCCACCACGGCAAGAACACGTCTGTGTGATCGCACGTCAGCTCCCCATCTGATCGGCCACATTACCGGCCGGTACACATAGGGACGGCCCGTCCCGCACACCGCGTTGCCGACCGGCGAGTAACGAATTCATCTCGAATCGGCTGAGCATCGTCGCATGCGTTTTCCACAAGCGGCCTGAAGAAGACGCAATTTGTCCGGTGCGGACAGCAGTGGACTAATCCACTGCGCCTGCCGGGCTCGATCGAAGAACGTCAATCACCGAATGCGGCAGGGCCGGTCGGCGGTGCGGCATCGTCTCGTTGGACGAGGTGTTCGAACGCCCGCAGGTTGGCCAGCGACTCGCCGCGGGACACCCGCCAGTCCCACTCGCGCTTGATCGCGCTCGCGAAGCCGATCTCCAGCAGGGGGTTGAAGTCGCCGTCCGCGGACTCCAGCACCTGCCCGAGCACCCGGTCGATCTCGTCCTCGGTCACGGCGTGCAGCCCGATCCTGCCGACCAGGTAGATGTCGCCCGCCTTGTCGATCGTGTAGTGCACCCCGTACATCCGGGCGTTGCGGCGCAGCAGGTAGCGGTAGACGTCCTCGAAGGCCTCGTCGGGCCTGCGGCAGACGAAGGCCTCCACCAGCAGCGCCTGCCGGTCCACGATCAGCCAGCAGTTGGTCTGCTGCTTCTTCACCCCGGGCAGCGTGACGAAGAACCGCCCCGGCTCGGGCCGCTCGTACTTCAGCTCGCTGCCGTCCAGCGTGGACGCGATGAGTTCGTCGAGCCGCTCGATCGCCACAGTCACACCGCCACCTCCGCGGGAGGATCGCCGTCCTCCTTGCTCAACCTGTCGGCCAGCGCCCCGCATACCCCGGGATCGAGCCCGGCGCCCGCCCGCGGCGCGACCGCCGCCTGTGCATAGGTTGCCAGCAGAGCCTCGGTGGTGCGTTCCCAGGAGAACCGGTGGGCGTGTCCCACCGCGCCCGCGGCCAGCGTCTCGCGGTCCCGAAGGGCCGCCGCGCCCAGGGCGTCCGCCCACCGCGCCGTGTCGTGGCCGTCCACGAGCAGTCCGGACACGCCGTCCGCCACCGCCACCGGCAGTCCGCCGACGGCCGCTGCCACCACGGGCGTGCCGCAGGCCTGCGCCTCCAGCGCGACCAGGCCGAAGGACTCGTTGTGGCTGGGCACCGCGACCACATCGGCGGCACGGAAGACCTGCGGCAGCGCCGGGCCCGGCTGCGGCGGCAGGAACCGCACCATATCGGTGATGCCCAGCTCCACCGCCAGCTTCTGAAGGGCCTCCGGCTCCTCCAGCCCCGACCCGGAAGGACCGCCGACGACCAGCACGACGACCTTGGTGCGCAGGGACCGGTCCCTGCGCACCAGCTCGGCGGCGGCGCGTAACAGCACATCAGGTGCCTTGAGCGGCTGAATCCTGCCGACGAAGGCCAGCACGATCGAGTCGGCGGGCAGTCCGAGCGCCGCCCGCGCGGCCGCCGGGTCACCAGGGGTGAAGCGCTCCAGGTCGACCCCGGGCGGGATGGTGATCACCCGCTCGGGTGCCGCGTCGTAGAGGTCGATGAGCTGCGCGGCCTCGACATCGGTGTTGGCGACCAGGCGGTCGGATTCGAGCACCACCTGCTCCTCGCCGATGACCCGGACCCGCGGCTCCGGGGTGTCGCCGTCGGCCAGCGCGGCGTTCTTGACCTTGGCGAGGGTGTGCGCGGTGTGCACCAGGGGCAGGCCCCAGCGTTCCCGCAGCAGCCAGCCCACCTGGCCGGACAACCAGTAGTGCGAGTGCGCCACGTCGTAGTAGCCGGGTTCGTGCCGGGCGATGACGCGCATCACACCCGCCGCGAAGGCACACAGCTGGGCGGGCAGGTCGTCCTTGGCGAGGCCGTCCAGCGGGCCCGCCACCACGTGGCGGACCAGGATGCCCGGTTCAAGCTCGACGACCGGGGGCAGGTCGGAGGAGGTGGCCCTGGTGAAGATCTCCACCTGGATGCCGTGGCGGACCATTCGGCGGGCGGTCTGCACCACGTAGACGTTCATGCCGCCCGCGTCGCCGGTGCCGGGCTGCTCCAGCGGCGAGGTGTGCAGCGACAACACCGCCACTCGGCGCGGTTGACGCAGCGGCCTACAGGGCGGTGTGTGCTGGGAGGCACCGAGGATGCGCGGTCGACCCGTCACGAGCCCATCCTGCCGGGCGCGGGCAGGTGCCGACCTGCGAATGTGGCGAGGTCATCGTTGAATCGCGCGGCCTCTTCGGCGAAGGGAAGGTGGCCCGCGTCGGGGTACCAGCGTGGCTCCGCGTGGGGCACGGTGGCCAGCAGGTGCTCGGCGCAGGCGGGGTCCACCACGGCGTCGAGGCGGCCGTGGGCGACCCACACCGGCACGTCGACCGCCGCCAGTACCTCGGCGTTGGCCGCGGTGCGGGTGAAGAAGCCCGTGCGCACCCGCGGCGGGGTGGACAGGGCGGTGCCGAGCAGCCGCTGGGCCTGTTCGCCGGGCAGCGGCTTGGCGGTGCAGCCCGCGGTGAACCGGGTCAGCGCGGGCACGGCGGTGGTCGGGTCCTCGGCGAGCACATCGGGCAGGGCGGCCCGCATGACCGGGCCCAGCCTGCCGCCGGGGGTGTCCCGTCCGATGTCGGTGATCGCGCCGACGAAGCCGAGCGCGGCGATGCCCGCGGTGCCGTGGTGCCGCAGGTGGTCGGCGATGATCAAGCCGCCCAACGACCAGCCGACCAGCATCGCGGGCGAGCCCGCCAGCCGGAGCACGGCGGCGAGGTCCTCGGCCAGCGCGGCGCTGTCGGCATAGCCGCCCTCGGGCACCGAGGAGCGGCCATGGCCGCGCAGGTCCACCGCCAGCAGCCGGAACCGGTCGGTGAGCGGGCCGTCGAACTGTGCGGACCAGGCGTCAGCGGACTGCGCCCAGCCGTGCACCAGGACCAGCGGCGGACCGCCCGGCGGACCGGACTCCACCACGTGGAGCGCCGCTCCGCCCGCGCCCGTGACCTCATGCCGGAGTGTCCGCACAGACAAGGGATCCCCTTTCGCCGCCCGCTCCCCACCCCAACACCGCGGCGGACCGGATCCTTCCCGGCGAAGGCATTCCGTGGCGTTTCCGCGCGCCACGGGTTCCGCTATTTGAGCGCGGACATGGACAGCCACTGACTCCACGGGATCAGCCAGTCGTAGACGTCGGAGCGGGGCTGCATGGTGGCGGCGGAGCCGGTGACCTCGACCGGGTCGCCGATCATGGCGCTGTCGAAGTAGCGCTTGGCGTCGGCTTCGAAGAGGTTGACGCAGCCGTGCGAGGTGTTGGCGCGGCCGATGTTGGCGCGGTTCTCCTCGTTCTCGTGGATGTACTCGCCGTGGTTGGAGATCCGCACCGCCCACTTCTTCTTCACGTCGGTGTAGCCGTAGCGCGGGTTGGAGAAGTCGCCGACCGGCTCCTTGGTCATCACGACGTAGGTGCCGTTGGGGGTGTTGAGGTCGGGTTCGGCGACCTTGCCGTAGCTGGCCGCGTAGCTCGCGACCAGCGCGCCGTCCCGGTAGACGCGCATCTCGTGGCTCGGGGTGTGTGCCTTGACCACCTGGTTGCGGCCGATGGAGAACTCGGAGCTCAGGTCGGACTTGCCGTAGACGCCGTCGCCCAGCGGCACGGCGTAGAGGTTGGCGATGACCTTCACCTTCATGTTGGCCGGCCAGTAGGCCTTGGGCCGCCAGTGCACCTCGCGGTCGTTGAGCCAGGCCCAGGCGCCCTCCACGTTGACGGAGGTGTTCACGGTCAGTGCCCGCTGCGCGGAGGCCTTGTCGGTGACGCGGTCGTCGAACTCCACCTTGATCGGCATGCCGACGCCGACGGTGGCGCCGTCGATCGGGTTGACCGTGGCCCGCAGCAGCTTGCCCGCCTGCTGGGTGGCGAAGCCGCCCTTGACGTCGACCTGCTTGCCGTCGCTGCCGGTGGCCTTCCCGGACCACGTGTAGGTCTTGTTGAAGCCCAGCGGCTCGGTCGCGCTCCAACTGCGCTTGTCCACGCCGAACTGGCCCGCGACGGCCTTGCCCTCGGAGTTGCGCAGTTCCACCGTGTCGAAGGTGCCGTTGCGGACCAGCGCGGTGATCTCCGAGCGCGGGCTGACGTCCTTGGCGCCGTCGCCCGGTTTGAGGTCGACCTGCGCGACGGGCGGGGCCGCTGCCGGGTCGTCGCCACCGCCGCAGCCCGCGAGCACCAGCGCGGCGGCGGTGATCACCAGCACCAGTCGCCGAGTAACCGTCGTCATGTGATCACCTACCCGCTCGTGTCCCGCTGTCAGTCTGCTACGTGGTAAAGACGTCGACACCCAGGGTGGGGATGCTTGCCGCCCGGATGGCCTAACTCACAGCGCGGGCCGGACCCGTTCGACTGGGGCAAGATCGCAGCTGTGACCGATGAACAGAAACCGACCGCGGTGGTGACGGGTGCGAGCTCCGGAATCGGGGCGGCCACCGCGAGGGCATTGGCGGGCGGCGGCTTCCACGTCGTGCTCGGTGCCCGGCGGCTGGACCGCTGCCAGGAGATCGCCGAGGACATCGGCGGCACCGCCCTGCCGCTGGACGTGACCGACGCCGAATCGGTGGCGGCGTTCTGCGCCGCGATTCCCCGCTGCCACGTCCTGGTCAACAACGCGGGCGGCGCCAAGGGCCTGGAGCCGGTGGCGCAGGCCGATGAGGATGCCTGGCGCTGGATGTGGGAGGCCAACGTGATGGGCACGCTGCGCATCACCAAGGCGCTGCTGCCCAAGCTGATCGACTCCGGCGCGGGCCATGTGATCACCGTGACCTCGATCGCCGCGTTGGAGGTCTACGACAACGGCGCGGGCTACACGTCGGCCAAGCACGCCGAGGCGGTGCTGCACCGCACCCTGCGCGGCGAGCACCTCGGCGATCCGATCCGGTTCACCGAAGTCTGCCCCGGCATGGTGGAGACGGAGTTCTCGCTGGTGCGCTTCGCGGGCGACGAGGACCGCGCGTCGGGGGTGTACCAGGGTGTGGTGCCGCTGGTCGCCGAGGACGTCGCCGATGTGATCGCCTTCGCCGCGACCCGGCCGCCGCATGTGAACCTGGACCAGATCGTGCTCAAGCCCGTGCAGCAGGCCTCGGCGATGCGCACGCACCGCCACTCATAGCACCAGCAGCTCGAACAGCCTGGTCAGCTCGGCGGCCGGATCGGCGGTCAGGCCGCCGTGCACCGGCCCCGCCTGCACGATGGTGCTGCGGGGCGCGGTGAGCCAGCGGAACCGCATGCCCGGCTTCTCCGCCCCCGCGGGGCCCGCGCCCTCGCCGCCCGCGCACATCAGCTCCCACGCGGTGAGCGCGGCGCGGATCTGGCCGAGGTCGGCGTTCGGGTCCAGCGCGCACACCCGCGCGGCGTCCAGCACGGTGCGGGCGCCGAGGAAGTCGAAGGCCTGGCTGTAGAGCAGCACCCCGGCGTTGAGACACTCCCCGCGTTCCACCCGCGGCACCAGCCGGATGAGCGCGTAGTCGAACGGCTCGCGATGGCTCATGCCGCGGCCGCCGTCGGCAGCCAGGCCCGCGGACCGGCGGCTCTGGTGAGCAGGTGGTCCACGTACGCGCCGCGCAGCGCCGCGGGCGAGTCGAGGCCGAGTTCGACCGCGCGTGGATCGGGGTCCAGCCATTCGTCGGGCACCAACGCCGTCACCTCCCGCAGGAGATCTTCGGTGATGCGCGGGGCAAGCTCGGCATCGGCCGCCGCGAGGCCCGGTCCGCCGAGCGCGGCGAAGACGTGGTCGCGGGCGTCGTAGGGCCGCAGCGCGGTGTTGGACCAGGCGTGGTGGAACCACAGGGCGGCGCCGTGGTCGATCAGCCACAGCCCGCCGTGCCACACCAGCAGGTTTGCGTTGCGCCATGAGCGGTCCACGTTGCTGGTGAGCGCGTCCAGCCAGAGCACCTTGGCGGCCAGCGCGGGATCGGGCTGCCAGGCAAGGGGATTGCAGTCCACCGCCCCTGGCAGGAAGTCCATGCCCAGGTTGATGCCGCCGCTGGCCTTCAGCAGCTCCTGCACCTCCTGGTCGGGCTCGCTGCGCCCGATCACCGGGTCCACCCGCATGCGCACGAGGTCCGGCACAGGCAGGCCCAACCGCCGCGCCAGTTCCCCGACGATCACCTCGGCGACCAGCACCTTCGGGCCTTGGCCCGCGCCGCGGAACTTGACCACATAGGTGCCGAGGTCGTCGGCCTCCACCACGCCGGGCAGCGAGCCGCCCTCGCGCAGCGGGGTGCAATATCGGATGGCGTTGACCAGGGGAAGCACTCGATCACTGTAAAGACCGCCGCCGGGTGCGGCCTATCGAGTTTCGACGCGGGTGCGGCACCCGCTCCCCCTGGTGAACAGGTGCCGCACCCGACTCGCGGGGCTCCGGTGAGTCAGCTCACCGGGCCCAGGTCGGTGACGGTGAAGTCGTCGAGGCTGAACTCGGTGCTCTTGTCGTAGGGCACCTCGACCAGCCTGCGCAGCCCCACCCAGTAATCGCCGTCGGCGCCGGTCTGGAACTCCTGGGTCCACGTTCCCGGCGTCAGCTGCTCGGGGATGGGGGTGACCGTCAGGTCGCGCGGTGTTCCGTCGGGGCCGTCGACGCCGAGGACCCAGCCGTAGTCGGGCGCGGCCGCGGCGTGAGTGAAGGTGACCCGGTAGCGGTGGCCCGGCTGGAAGCGCACGGTGGCCGGGGTGGTCCGGTAGATCAGCTTCTTCTCGTACTCCGTCGACTTGAGGCTCCAGGTGCCCGCGAGCACATCGTCGATGCGTTTGCCGTTCCAGCCGCGCTGGGTGAACGGGGCGTGCTTCTCGGCGAGGTGGGTCCGCCCGTCGGTGGCCGCGCCCTCGCCGCCGTCGGTGAACGGGCCGATGCCCTGGTCTACGTCCTCGAAGTCCCAGGCCGTGACCGCGCCTTCGGTGCGCGGCGGCGTCGATCGGACGATGCGGGCGTCGTCGAGGCGCACGGCGGCATCACCCGCGGCGACGGTGACGCCGAACCGGGCGCTGTCCTTGCCGGGCGGGACGGTGAAGAACACCTTGGTGCGCTGGTAGTTCGTGCCGTGTTTCTCCTCGGCGCCGATGGTGTTGCGCACGGTGGAGCGCTCCACCGCCGTCGTCTGGCGGGTGCCCCCGGCGGGTTCGGCGAAGACCTCGGTGCGGCGGGTCTTGCCCGGCTGCACCTCGATCTGAATCGACGCGGCGTAGGTGCCGGGGCGCAGGCCCTTCACCTGCTGGCTGATCGTGACGCCTTTGCCCGCGGCGACAACGGCTTCGCGTTGGCCGAGGCTGTTGCGCACCACGGAAGCGCCTGTGCCGTCGACAGTCCAGCCGGACAGGTCGCCCGCGTTGAAGCCCGGGTCGCGCAGCGGGGTGCCCTCGCCCCAGGACGGGTTCTGCTGCCGGCTATGGCCGATCACATAGGCGGTCTTCGGCTTGGCCTCGATGGTGACCTTGCCGTCGCGGACCGGGAGGGTGCGGGCGTCGCGGCGGCCGGAGTCGGTGAGTTCGAAGAGCGTGACCTGCCGGTGTCGCCAGGACGGGGGCAGCGTCCAGGTTGTGGTGCCGCCCGCCGGGTTGTAGTGGTAGAGCTTGCCGGGCCACGGCAGCAGGTACGTTCCGCCGTCGTAGACCAGGACGCCGTCGTGGCGGATCTGCCTGCGGCCGCTCGCGGTGTCGACCACGGTGCCGTCGGCGAGCCGGGCCTGGTCGGGGGTCAGCTTCACGATCGGCGCCCGCTGGAGGAACTTGGTGGGCAGGTTCTGGTCGAAGACGTTGTGCAGGAAGGCCGTGTAGTCGGTTTCGGCGGTCCAGCCCTCGAACTCCACGATCCGGCCGCCCATCAGCAGCGGGCTGTGCAGGAACACGTCTTTCTGGTGGTTACGGACGAACCTGATGATGAGTGAGTTGATGCCGCGGTGGGTGTCGGCACCGTAGTCGATGTCGTTGGCCCAGTGGGTCCACAGCGCTTCGCGTTCCAGGCGGTGTGACCATTCGGTGGTGATCTGCCAGCCCTGGTCGCGCAGTTCGCGCTGGAGTCGGTCGGCGGTCCAGCCGGTCTCGCGGAACACGTCGATGTAGAGCAGGTCCAGGTTGCCCTTGGTCTCCTCGCGAAGCTGGCGGAACCGCCGCTGCACGTCACCGGAGGACAGGTCGCGGCGCTGGTCGATCCGGTAGGACTGGTCCAGCCATGCCCAGGCGGGCTTGGTCTTGTCGACCAGTTGCTCGGAGAAGGCCTTGGCCTCGGGGTAGGACTCGGTGGTGTTGACGTGCACTCCGAAGTCGGCGTTCCACTTCTTGCCGCGCTCCAACAACGTGTTCAGGTCGGTCAGGCCACCGGCCCTGGTGTTGTAGTTGCCGCCGAAGTCCGGGTGACCGGAGTCGTGGCCTTCGGACTGGTAGCCCTTGAGCAGCACCATCTGCCCGAGGCCGTCGGTGGCGAGGTTGATCCGCTTGACATCGTCGAGGGTGCGTAGGAACGGGTGGGTGGCGCGGGAGGCGAAGTTGAACGGGATATGTGGCACCACGCGGTCCTTGGTGTGCTCCGCGCCCTTCGGCTGCCACATGATCTCGCGGAAGGCGATGGCGGCGTCCTGCCAGTTGACGGTGTTGTCGGCGTTGGCATCGGGTGTGATCACGACCTTGGCCCAGGGCAGCGGCTCGGTGTCCGGCGCGCCCGCGGCCCGGTGGGTCCACTCGCCGCTCCAGAGCCCGACCTCGGTGCCGCCCGCGTTCTTGCGGGCTTGGCGCCAGAGCCTGCCGTTGTCGTCGGCGCCGCGGCCGCCGTTGGCGTCGTGGGTGGAGTTGGTTTCCACCGCGGCGGCCAGCTTTCCGGTGCTGACCATGGCGTAGGCGGAGCCCAGTGGTTTGGCGTCGGCGGGGGTTTCGGCAGTGACGGCGTGGATGCGGTCGCCGCTTCCTTTGCTGTCCAGTTCGATCCGCGCGGCCGCGACCTGCGCGGCGGGGTCCGTTGAGCCGACCGAGACGAGGTCGTGGTCGGGGATCTCCACGGTGCCGACGCGGGCCGTCTCGGTGTCGGTGATCCGGTCGATCGCGAAGGTGACCGTGCGGCCGCGCAGCGAGATGCTCGCGTCCATCGACACGCGGGGCAGGTCGGGGAAGCGGAGCCGGTAGGCCACCGCGAACGGTCGGCGGACCGCGCGGACCTCGGTGCGCTGCGGTTTCCCGTTGATCAGCAGGCTGGTCAGTGGCTGGGTCCGCCCGCGCAACTGTTCCCCGGATGCCCGGTGGGTGTAGCCGATGACGCGGGGGAAGTCCGCCGCCACCTGCACCTCCAGTTCGGGGCTCGCGAGGCGGACGGGGCCGTGGACCGCTTCGCTGTCCTCGGCGAGCGCGGCTGGGGTGCTGAGCGAACTCGCCACCAGCAGGGCGAGCGCGATGCGCAACGGTCTGGCCACAAGATCTCCGATCACAGCGCAGGGATGCTCGATCGTGTCTTTTCTAGCTCAATTTCGCGCAGATTTGAACAGGTATGCGCAAGGTTGCGCTAACCGGTCAGTACTCCGAGGAGCCTGCGGACGGTCTCGGCCATGGCGTCCCGGGCGGGCGCCAGGTACTTCCGCGGGTCGACGAGCTTGGCGTCGGCGTCGAGCCGATCGCGGACCGCGCCGGTGAAGGCGACGTTGAGTGCGGTACCGATATTGATCTTCACCATGCCCTGTCGGACCGCCTCGCGCAGTTCGTCGTCGGGCACCCCGGAGGAACCGTGCAGCACCAGCGGCACCGGAACGGCATCCCGCAGCCTGGCGATCAGCCCGTGGTCCAGGCGCGCGGTGCGGTCGGTCATCGCGTGCGAACTGCCGACGGCCACGGCGAGGGCGTCCACTCCGGTGTCGGCGACGAAGTCCCTGGCCTGCCCGGGGTCGGTGCGCACGCCGGGCGCGTGGGCGCCTTCCTTGCCGCCGACCTCGCCCAGTTCGGCCTCCAACCAGAGGCCGTTGTCGTGCGCCCACCGCGCGGCTTCGCGGGTGGCGGCCACGTTGTCCGCATAGGGCAGCCGCGAGGCGTCGTACATCACCGAGCCGCAGCCCGCCGCGACCGCCTGGCGCAGCAGGGCGTCGTCCTCGATGTGGTCCAGGTGCAGCGCGACGTCGACGCCCGCGGTCTCGGCCACCGCGGCGGCCGCTCTGGCGATGGGCAGCAGCCGCCCGCCGTGGAACTTCACGCAGTTCTCGCTGATCTGCAACACCACCGGCCGGTCCGCGTGCTCGGCGCCGGTGACGATGGCTTCGGCGTGCTCCACCGTGATCACGTTGAAGGCGCCGACGGCCTCTCCCGCGCGGGCGGCCGCCGAGATCACCGACGCGGTGGGTACCAATGGCATCGCTCAGCCCTCTTTCACGTCGACTAGCTCGAGGAAGCGGTGGAAGGTGTCGAGGTCGACCGCACCCGCCACCGGCGATTCGACCGAGGCTGCGGACAGCGCGACGGCGTCGCGCAACATCTCCGGGCCGCTGCGGTCCCCGGCGATGCCCCTGGCGAGGGCGGCGGTGAACGCATCGCCCGCGCCGGTCGGGTTGGCCACCGCGACCGGGGGTGGCAGCGCGGTCCACTGCCCGTCCGATGTGGACAACACGGCGCCGCGTTCGCCGAGGGTGGCCGCGATGTCCACGCCCAGTCCGGCGCGGGCGGCGGCGAAGTCGGCGGGTTCGCCGCCGAACAACACGGTCAGCTCATCGGCATTGGGCTTGATCAGGGTCGGCCCCGCCTTGACGCCTCGGCGCAGCGGCTCGCCGTCGGCGTCCAGGATCACGGGCACCCCGGCCAGCCGGATGAGCTGCGCGTAGCCGTCCGCGGGCACGCCCGGCGGGAGGCTGCCGGAGAGCACCACCACTTCGGCGGTCTGCGCCAGCCATCGGAAGGCCTCGCGGAAGTCCGCCCATTCCGGCGCGGAGACCACCGGCCCCGGCTCATTGAGCACGGTGGCCCTGCCGTCCTCGGTGGGCACCACCGTCACCGTGCTGCGGGTGTTGCCCGCGATGCGGCTGAACGCGGTGTCCACCTCGCCGTCCAGTTCGGCCAGCACCCGGTCCCCGGTCGGGCCGCCGACCAGGCCGGTCACGGTGACCGCCTCGCCGAGCGCGGCCAGCACCCGCGCCACGTTGACGCCTTTGCCGCCCGTGCGGGCCGTCACCTCGCGGACGCGGTGCGAGGAACCCACGGTGAGCGAGTCGACGTGGTAGGTCACATCCAGTGCCGCGTTCACGGCGACGGTGAGGATCATGCGCTCAGGCCAGGATGACCGATCGGGTCAGGTTGCGCGGGGCGTCCATGTCCAGGCCCCGCTGCTCGGCCAGTTCCATGGCCAGCCGGTGCACCCGGACCAGTTCGGCCAACGGGTCGGCCGGGCCGAACTCGACTCCTGCGCCGATCCCGACGATCTCGTCCACCAGGCCCTCGGGGCGGTCGCCCAGCAGCCACACCAGCGAGTCGGCGGCGGTCACGGCGATCGGGCCGTGGCGGTACTCCATCGCAGGGTAGGACTCGGCCCAGGCCTGCGCGGACTCCCGCACCTTGAGCGCGGCCTCGTTGGCGATGCCCACGGTCCAACCGGTGCCGAGGAAAGTCAGCTGGCGAAGCGTCGCCAAGCCGTCCGGCAGTTCCGCCTTCAACGCTGCCTCCGCCTGCAGCGGCAGGTCGGCGACGTTCTCGCCGAGCGCCGCGCGCAGCAGCAGAAGCTGGCTGGTCGGGTACCGGGTCTGCACCACGGACACGTCGTCGGCGAAGGAGAGGTCGATGACGTCATCGGCGAGGCCGGTGACGGGGCTGTCGACATTGCCGGTGATCGCCAGGCTCTTGGTACCGGGCCGCAGGTCGCGCAGTGCGGTGAGCACCTCGGTGGTGGTGCCCGACCTGGTCAGCACCACCACCCGGTCGTAGCGGCGGCCTGCCGGGAACTCCGAGGCGGGGAAGGCGTCGGTCTCGCCCTGACCGGCGCTTTCACGCAACACCGCGTAGGACTGGGCCATGAACCAGGAGGTGCCGCAGCCGAGGACGGCGACCCGTTCACCCGGCTCGGGAAGGCCCGCCGGCCCCGACGCCGCAAGCTCGATGGCCTGGCGCCAGCAGTCCGGCTGACTCGCGATCTCCTCCGAGGCGTGGCTCATGCCCTCTCCGTCCTGAAAGATCATGCTCAAATATGCCTTATTTTACGCAGAAACAAACATGTTTGCGCAACGCATGTCGAGACGGAGATTGCTCACAGTGACAGCTACTGTGAGGGCCATCCGCAGCAGTGAGGAGGAGACATGGCGTCGCACGAACGGTGGAACGCCCTGATGGAAATCCTCGCGCGGGACGGGCGACTGGACGTCGAGAGCGCGGCGCAGGAGTTGGACGTCTCCACCGCGACGATCCGCCGCGACCTCGATCGCCTTGCCCAGCAGCAGATGGTCACCAGGACGCGGGGCGGCGCGCTGCCCAACAGCGTCTCCTACGACCTGCCGCTGCGGTACAAGACAGCCCGCAAGGCCACCGAGAAGGACCGCATCGCCAAGGTCGCCAGCGGCCTGGTGCCCCAGGGATCGGTGGTCGGCATGAACGGCGGCACCACGACCACCGAGGTGGCCCGCGCCCTGGCCACCCGCTCCGACCTGCACGCCGACCCCACCGAACCGGCGCTCACGGTGGTCACCAACGCATTGAACATCGCCAACGAACTCACGGTGCGCCAACACGTGAAGATCGTGGTGACCGGCGGCGTGGTCCGCCCCCAGTCCTACGAGCTCACCGGCCCGCTGGCCACCCGCCTGCTCGGCGAACTCACCCTGGACCACCTCTTCCTCGGCGTGGACGCCGTCAGCGTCCCCGACGGCGCGACCGCCTACAACGAGGGCGAGGCCAGCATCAACCAGCTCATGGTCGCCCGCGCCCGCCAGGTGATCGTGGTCGCCGACTCCTCCAAGCTGGGCAAACACGCCTTCGCCCGCATCTGCCCCGTCGAGCAGATCAACGTCCTCATCACCGACACCTCGGCCCCCGACGAGTCCATCGCGGGCTTCACCGAAGCAGGCGTCGAGGTCATCCGCGCCTGAGCGCTCAACGCCACGCCCGCTTTCGGGTATCACTTCGTCCGAGTCATAGCCCGAAAGCCTTGCGGGACTCCCTCGCAAGCCTCGCCACCCCGATACTGGTCCCTCCGCATCGCCAGCATGCAGAAGGGACCATCTGTGACGCGGGAAGAACGCCAAAAGACGAAGCAAGAACGCATACGCAAGTTTACCGAAGAGTTCGGCGACTACATGACTGCCGAGCAAATCGAGAGGCACGAACTTGAAACCAGCCGCCCGTGGTGGCGGTGGGGAATTGCACCAGTCGAAGATCACAATGCAGTGGACTTCAATATCGAGACAATCCGCAAACTCCTACCCGTCGAACTTGACACCGACGCACTGGTCGAATTTGATGAAGGATTTCAGCGTTGCCTTAGAGAAGCGGGCGAAGAACTGTCCATTGACAGGCTTATGACCTTTATATTCGCGTGGGCAGGACATATCTGCGAAGAACGTCGCTCTCCTGGGCACTGGGCCGACTACCGAGAACAACAACGACTCATGCGCGAAGAGCCCGACAAGGTGATGACGTACCGGTGGGATCCCGTACTTGAGAAGCACGTACCGGATTTGACCCTTGCAGAGCTGGACGGCCAAGGCAGGGACAAGACTGGAGACGAGCCGTGCGATACGAGGTGAGATTTACCCGAAAGACCGAAGCCATCTACGACAGCCTGACTTACAGCGCACGCAGGGTAGTCGACTACATCAAATCCCAACTCAGCGAGAATCCATACTGTCCTGGATCAGACGGAAACGAGTGGAAAAGAACCATGGCTGATAGTCGAGTCATCGTAGAATACGAAATCAGACAAATGTCCTCGGTATATATCGTTGATATTGTCTCAGTCCATTGGTCTGACGGGATTTGAATTTTCCAAAGCCAATTGGTCACATCCCACAGGGCGGCGCTAGCGAATCGAACCTAGGCTGGAGCCGTGAATGCCTCGATTACCGCGTTGCCTCGTTGGAGTCTGGTTGTCCCGCCTGTCGCATTAGTCGTGCTGGGTTTGTCGTGGGGTCGGAACCTTGGTGTGGTGCTTCTGCTGCTGGTCTGCCTTGGGCTCGGGGCGGCCGTTGTCGCGGCAGTGCACCACGCGGAGGTGGTGGCGCACCGGGTTGGCGAACCGTTCGGGACGTTGATCCTGGCCATCGCCGTAACCGTCATCGAGGTGGCGCTGATCGTCACGCTGATGGCCTCCGGGGGCGGCAAGGCGGCCTCGCTGGCCAGAGACACCGTGTTCGCGGCCATCATGATCACCTGCAACGGGATCGTCGGTCTGGCGCTGCTGGTGGGATCGTTGAGGCACCGGGTGCAGGAGTTCCGGGCACACGCCTCCGGTGGGGCGCTGGCTGTGATCACCGCGCTGGTGACGCTCAGCCTGGTGGTGCCTGCGTTCACCACTACCACGCCGGGGCCGACGTTTTCCGGGGCACAGCTGGCCTTCGCGGGCGTCGCCTCGCTGGTCATGTACGGCGTCTTCGTCTTCGTGCAGACCGTGCGGCACCGCGACTACTTCCTGCCCCGCAACAGCACCTCCGTTGACGACCACGCGCCCGCGCCGAGCACCGGCACCGCGCTGGTCAGCCTCGGGTTGCTGGTGGTGTGTCTGATCGCCGTGGTGGGGTTGGCCAAGACGGTGTCGCCGACGCTGGAGTCCGCCGTCGACGCGATCGGTGCGCCGCTGTCGCTGGTTGGTGTGCTGATCGCGCTGCTGGTGCTGATGCCCGAAACGGTCGCCGCCGTGCGGGCGGCGCTGCGGGATCGGTTGCAGGTGAGCCTGAATCTGGCGCTCGGGTCGGCGCTGGCCAGCATCGGGCTGACCATCCCGGCCATTGCCATCGCGTCGATTTGGCTGACCGGCCCGCTGGTGCTCGGGTTGGAGGCCAAGGAGATGGTGCTGCTCCTGCTCACCGTGGTGGTGAGCGTGCTGACGCTGGTGTCCGGCCGCGCGACGCTGCTTCAGGGCGCGGTGCACCTGATGCTGTTCAGCTCGTTCCTGTTCCTCGCCGTGACGCCCTAGCTGGTCATCCGGAAGTCATACCGGACCGGCAGCGGATCGCTGGTGCCCAGCGCCTTCTGGATGGCGTCCCAGGTGTCGGTGAGCGCCGTTTCGCCCTCCCGGATGCCGGGGATGTCGAAGCCCCGGTCGAACACGTCCTTCGCGCCCTCCGCGTCGCCGACCGCCAGCAGCGCCCTGGCGTGCAGCAGGGCGTAGCGGCCGGGACGGTTGGCGACCAGCGCCAGTGCTTCGCCGGGCCGGTCGGCGGCCAGCAGCGCCTCGGCCGCCTCCCACTCCAACTGCGGGAGGCCCGGGTGCAGTACCAAGGCGCCGACCAGCAGGTTGGCGGCCGAGTCGTGGTTGCCCGCCGCCGCGTCGGCTACCGCCAGGTTCCGCAGCGCCCACGGGTTGGCCAGCAGTTCGTAGGAGTGCCGCCAGTTGCGTTGGGCCGCATCGTGATCGCCTGCAAGCCAGTTCGCGATGCCGAGGTGGTAGGTCGTCCACCAGGTCGTCTCCGCCTTTGCCAGCAGGGCGAGCCAGTGCGCACCGGTTGGGGTACCACCCGGCGGACCGGCGGGTGCGGGCGCGAGGCCCGCCAGGAGATCCAGCCAGGGCCGCTGGTCGGCGCCGAGAAGCTCGGCGGGAAACAGCGTGCCGGGCAGGTCGACGCCGAGGGCACGCAGTTCCAGTGCGCCCCAGCCCGATCCGTCTGCCAGCGTTCGCGCGGGGGTGGCGTCCACGACGGTCAGCCAGTCGCGGTGCGCACGGTCCAACGTCGCGGCGGGCAGCAACCGGTCGGCGACGCGGTCCACCGCCTGCCAGGACTCCGACCAATCGCCCGCGCCCTCGGCGGTGTCGATGGGGCCGTACGCCTCCACCCAATGCCACTGCTTCCGCGCGGGCAGGCTGAGGTGTTCCAGTTGGGTTTTGGCCAGTCCCGCCTGGATCTCCAGGTACTCCCCGCCGGCCGGGGACAGCCATTCCTGCCAGCGGCGACCGCCCTGGGAAGTGCCCCAGACGAACAGCTTGCGGCCGGTCAGCCTGCTGGTGGAGGTCTGGAGCAGCCCGGTTCCGTTGTGCAGTGCCGCGATCCAGGGGCGCCGGGTGGGTGGCAGGTCGAAGAAGTAGTCCACCGCGTCGTGGTGGCGTACCGGGTAGCTGATGTCGAAGCCCGCCGGGTCGGGCAGCCACAGCAGTTCGAGGTGGCCGGAGTAGCCGAACCGCCAAGCCTCGTCGGCGGGCGCGAGCACCCGGGTCCGCTCGGTCTGCGGCACGGCGATGTTGGACCACCAGTACACCGGCACCGCGTGCGGGTGCGGGTTGCGGATGCGCACCCCCACGTGCAGGAAGTCCGAACCCGGCGGGAGCCAGAAGTCGAGTTGGTAGGGCAGGTTCCTGGTGCGCTCCCACTCCCACAGCCGCAGGATCGGGATGCCGTCCGGACCGTCGACAACGCCCGCGTGCATGGGGGCGCAGGTCAGCGTGGTGTGGCCGGTGCTGCCGAGGTTCCACTCCACGCCACCGGCGAACCAGGCGTCCCGCAACGCCACGTTGGCGGGTTGCAGCACCTCGTTGCGGTACAGCAACTCGCGGCCGTCGTGCGTCAGCGAGTACAGGCGCCCGCCGAGGCTGGGCAGCACGGTGGCGCGCACCCGCTCGTTCTCCACCACGATCGCCGGGAGCACCGTGTCACGGAGCGAGCGGTCGTAGGAGTCCTGCAACAGGTACGGCGACACGCTGCCCAGCCGCCCGTAGCGGATGCCTGCGGCGAGGTCGGCGGGCAGTTCGTCGAGGTTGCGGACCTCGTGCGCCTTCTCCAGCGAACGCAGCGGCGGCAGCGGGTTTTCCGGTCCGATCGCCGCCGCGGGGAGCCGCAACTCGGTGCGGAACACCCGCGTCATGCGTCGGGGAGCCGCTCGCCGCTGGCCTCGTCGAACAGGTGCACCGAGCCGGGGCGGGCCAGCAGGCCGACCTTCTCGCCGCGGGAGCGTGCGGTCATGCCCGCGGCGCGAGCCACGATCGGCGCGCTGTCCGGCACGGAGCAGTAGACGAACTGGTCGGAGCCCAACTCCTCCACCACCTCGACGGTGGCCTGCAATCCCTCGTGCCTGCCCACCAGCTCGAAGCCCTCCGGGCGGACGCCGACGACGACGCCGGGGCCGGTGAGGGCGGCGCGCTGCTCGCGGGTCAGCGGGACCTGCTGCCCGTCGAACACCACGCCGTTGACGTCAACCCGGGCGGGCAGCAGGTTCATCGCGGGTGAGCCGATGAAGCCCGCCACGAACACGTTGCGCGGCTTGGCGAACAGGCCGAGCGGGGTGTCGCACTGCTGGAGCAGGCCGTCCTTGAGCACCGCGACCCGGTCGCCCATGGTCATCGCCTCGACCTGGTCGTGGGTCACGTAGACGGTGGTGACGCCCAGCCTGCGCTGCAAGGAGGCGATCTGGGTGCGGGTTTGCACCCGCAGCTTGGCGTCCAGGTTGGACAGCGGCTCGTCCATGCAGAACACCTGCGGAGCGCGGACGATCGCCCGGCCCATCGCCACCCGCTGCCGCTGCCCGCCGGAGAGCTTGGCGGGCTTGCGGTCCAGGTACGGCTCAAGGTCCAGCAGCTTCGCCGCCTCGCGGACCCGGCGGTCTCGCTCGTCGCGCGGCATCTTGGCGATCTTGAGGTGGAAGCC
Organism: Actinorectispora metalli; assembly: GCF_056323685.1. Lineage (NCBI taxonomy): Bacteria > Bacillati > Actinomycetota > Actinomycetes > Pseudonocardiales > Pseudonocardiaceae > Actinorectispora > Actinorectispora metalli. Next base: position 2,594,829 of record NZ_JBREYE010000001.1, on the reverse strand, counting down.
AATGTTCTCGTGCACCGTCATATGCGGGTAGAGCGCGTAGTTCTGGAACACCATCGCGATGTCCCTGCCCTTGGGCGAGACCTCGGTGACATCGCGGTCGCCGATCCAGATGGAACCCTCGTCCACGCCCTCCAACCCGGCCAGCATGCGCAGGGTGGTGGACTTTCCGCAGCCGGACGGGCCGACCAGCACGAGGAACTCGCCATCGGCGACCTCGAGGTCCAGCCGGTCGACCGCGGGCCGGTCGTTGCCCGCGTAGTACCGGGTGGTCTCCCGGAACGACACCGTTGCCATGGTGGAAGCCTCCCTATTTCCCGGCGCCGAGCGTGAGGCCGGTGATGATGCGGCGGGCGAGCAGGATGTAGAGCACGAGCATGGGCAGCACCACGATCGCCACTCCCGCGATCAGGCCGCCGTACTCGGACTGGTAGCTGGCCGCGCCGTAGAAGGTGAACAAGGCGCGGGCCAGGGTGAAGTTGGCGTTCTCCTGAAGGAACACGATCGCCAGCAGGGTGTCGTTCCACAGCCCGATCGCGTTGAGGATCAACGCGGTGATCAGGCCGCCACGGGCCAGCGGCAGCATGATCGTGGTGAACGTGCGCACCGGGGAGGCGCCGTCGATCGCCGCGGCCTCCTCCAACTCGGCGGGCAGCGACCGGAAGAACCCGGTCAGCAGGAACACCGTGAACGGGATGGACAGCGCCAGGTAGAGCAGGAAGAGGCCGAACAGGCTGTTGGTCAGCGAGGCCTTCGCCATCACCACGAACAGCGGGATGATCACCGTCTGGAACGGCACCCCCATGCCGACCGCGATGAAGTTCGTGAGCGGGCCTGAGCCGCGGATGCCGAAGCGGGACAACGCGTACGCGGCGGGCGCGGAGACCACCACGATGGCCACCGAGGACACCGCGACCAGCAGCACCGTGTTGAGGAACGCGGTGCCGAAGCCCGCCTGGTTCCAGGCGTAGAGGAAGTTGCGGAACGGCCTGCCCGCCTCGAACCAGTAGCTCGGCAGCGCGAAAGGCTCCCGGAAGATCTCCACCGGCGTCTTGAACGAGGCGGCGACCAGCCAGTACAGGATCAACACGTTGAACGCGGTGACCAGCCAGACGACACCGGTGCCCAGCACCCGCATCGGGCTGAACCGCTTCGAGCCGGGTGCGGGCTTGGGTTTGCGCGGCGGGCGGCGGGCCTGGTGCCGTGGCGGGGTGGACCGGACGACCGGCGGGCTTTCTTCCACTATGGACACTCCGCAGTCCCCCTCAGAACTGGATCGCTTCGCGGCGCATCAACCGGCGCAGACCGATGACGAGCAGGGTGACCAGGACGATCATCGCCACCGCGCAGGCGCAGGCGGCGCCGTAGGCAGGGGTGCCGGTGGTGCCGAAGGACCGGTCGAACACGAACACGCCAAGCGACCAGGCCTGGGTCGGCGGGGAGTAGGTGCCGGGACCCGCCAGCACGAACACCAACTCGAAGATCTTGATCGCGCCGATCGTCCACAGCACCCCGGCCACGCCGACGACGTCCCAGGTCAACGGCAGGGTGATGGCACGGAACTTCTGCCACGGCGAGGCGCCCGCGATATCGGCGTCCTCGTACAGATACGGCGGGATGCGGTCCACCGCGGCCATCAGGATCGTGATGTAGAAGCCGGAACTCGCCCAGATCAGCGAGGCCATCACCACCCAGGTGACGTTCTCCGGCCGGAGGAACTTCACCGCGCCCGCGCCGAAGCTCTCCAGCACGAAGTTGAGCATGCCCTGTTTGCCCGGCTGGTACTTGTAGACGAAGCCGAAGAACATGCCCAGCGCCACCGGGGCGACGATGTTGGGGAAGAACAGGATTGCGCGGACGATCTTGTTGCCGCGCATATCGCGCAGCACCATCGTGAACAGGAACGCCAGCAGGAACGTGCCGATCCCGCCGAAGAACACGTAGATCAGCGTGTTGACGAAGGAATAGCCGAAGGCCGGGTCGCCCAGCAGTTGCTCGTACTGCCGCAGGCCCACGAAACGCGGGCTGTCGCCTGCGCCCGCCCACTCGGTGAGGCTGAGCACCGCGGTCGCCACCGTCGGCAGCACCAGGAACGCCACGTACAGGCCCAGCGCGGGCAGCACGAAGGGCCAGAACCAGCGCTTGCGGCGGGCCAGGTGGGCGGCAGTGGCGCCCGCCGCCGGAGGGCGCGCTCCGGCGGCGGGAGTGAGAAGCCCCGCGGTCATCCCTGGTTCCTCCAGAAGGACTGGGTGCCCGCGGCGACCTGGTCGATGAACTCCGCGGCGGTGATCTTGCCCTTGAGCAGGTCGTTGTTGGCCGGGAAGAGCACGTCCTGTACGTACCGGCCGCCGTAGAGCCCGTCGACGCCGCCGTAGAAGAGCGCCTTCTCCTTCTTGGCGTCGTTCAGCGCGGCGTGCACGTCCTTCAGGTCGTCCGGCACGTCGAGGTCGGGGCGCGGCGTGAGGTTGTTGGCCACCGCGGTGATGCCGCGCAGGATGTCCTTGTTCAGCATGTAGGCGATGAACGCCTTGGCGGCCTCGGGGTGCTTGGCCTTCGCCGTCACCGAGAACCCGATCGGCAGCTGCTCCACGGTGTCGTGCGTTGCGCCCTCGGGCAGCGGGTACTGGAACGAACCGAAGTTGATCTTGGCGTCGCCGCCCTGCTTGTTCAGGTACTCGCGGTTCTCGCTGGGCGCCCAGCTGCCCATGAACAAAAAGTCCGCCTGGCCGTCCGCCCAGCGCTGCTGGACCTGCGGGAACTTGGCGGCGTCCCAGCCGTCGATGAGGTGTCCGCCCTTGGCCAGCTTCTCCACGTGCTGCGCGGCCGAGAGGTAGCCGGGGTCGGACTTCCACAGCTGTCCCGTGCGGTCGGCGGAGGCCTTGACCAGTCCGCTCGGCCCGGTGAACTTGCCCGCCAGCGCCGCGTAGTACCAGAGGTTGTAGAGGTTGATGTCGCCGTCGTGGCTGACCGCGGCGCGGCCATCCTGCTTGGACTTGGCGAAGGCCGCGTACAGCTCGTCCATGGTCTTGGGCGGGGTGAAGCCGCTGAGCTGGTCCTTGTTGTACCACCACGCCGTGACGATCTGCTCGTACGGCAGTTGGAACAGCTTGCCGCCCGCGTCCCGGTTCTCCGGGATGTCGTAGGAGGAGGCGGGCAGCACGTCGCGGACCGTCTTCTCGCCCTCGCCGACCTTGAGGTCGAGCACGTCGTCGAGGCCCTGGGTGCCGCCGGGCGCGACGACTGCGGCCTTCATCTGGTTGATGTCCTGATCGATCAGGTCGGGCACGGTGTCGGTGTTGAGCGCGGGCGCCACGTTCTGGGTGAGCATCTTGCGGCCAAGCCACTGCACGTTGACCTTGACGCCCGCCTTCTGGTTGAAGCAGTCGACGGCGTGCTTGAGCACCTTGCCCTGGGGCTCGTCCGCGGTCCACATCGACCAGTAGGTGAACTCCTTGTCGGCGGGCTTCACGCCCGGCTCCGGGCACGGGGCCGACAGGTACTCGTCGGCCCCGGCCAGCGCGTTCTCACCCGGACCCGACCCGGATCCTCCGCAGGCGGACAACAGCAGCGACGCGGCGCCGAGCGCGATCAGGGACAGTGCGCGCGAGCGCCGGGTTGTCGAACTCATGGAGTCATCACCTCGGAGAGCCAAAGCCAGGGTTGCTCGATTTTGCAACTATCGCGGCAGTTTCAAGCAAAAGTCAACATATCTGAGGTTACGACGGCTTAACCGAATCGACACCCGACCGCGCCTGCTGCCAGCGTCCTCGGGTGAAATCGGGGATGGCCATCGGGGCACCGCCCTTGCTGATCGAGGCGGCGCTCAGCGCCACCGGAGCACTCCAGACGGCCGAATCGTAGACGTCGATATCGGGCAGCAGGCCGAGCTTCATGGTCTGCATGGTGCGGTAGACCATGATGTAGTCCATCCCGCCGTGGCCGCCGGGACCAGGGCCGACGTCGGTCCACAGCCAGTGGTCGTACTTGGCGTAGGCCGCGAAGTCGCCCCACTTGTGGCCGCCGTGGTCGGGCTCGAGGTAGATCCGGGGCGGGTAGTCCTCGAACACGCCCTTGGTGCCCGCGATCTGGTTCAGCCTGCTGTACGGGTAGGGGTTGGACACGTTGTGCTGGAGCCGGATGACGCGGCCCTTGGCGGTCTGGATGAGGCTCATCGTGGTGTCACCCTTGATGTAGCGCTCGTGCCAGGAGCTGTCACCCGGCTCCTCGTGGTCCTTGCGGTAGTCGGCCAGCCCCAGCGCGGGCGTGCCCATGGCGGTGATGCGGACCAGCCGGTCGCCGCGGTTGATGTCCATGTAGTTGGCCACCGGCCCGAGGCCGTGCGTCGGGTAGTGGTCGCCGTTGAGCTTGGTGTGCCAGCCGCGGCGCCACTCCGCGGCGTAGTAGTCGTCGGAGAACAGCAGCTCACGCAGGTCGTGGATGTAGGCGCCCGCGCCGTGCAGCAGGTCGCCGAACCGGCCCTGGTGCACCATCCGCAGCAGCCGAAGCTCGTTGCGGCCGTAACAGCAGTTCTCCAGCTGGATGCAGTGCCGCCGCGTCACCTCGGAGGTGTCCACCAGCTGCCACAGCTCGTCGACGGTCATCGCGAACGGGCACTCCACGCCGACGTGCTTGCCCGCCCGCATCGCCGCCAGCGACATCGGCACATGCCATTCCCATGGAGTGGCGATGTAGACGAAGTCGATGTCGTCGCGCTTGAGCAGCTGCTCGTAGTCGTGGTCGCCGCGGGTGAACTTCGCGGGCTCCGGCTGCCCGGCCTTCACGACGGTCTGCGCCGCCTTCTCCACGGCGGCGGAGTCCACATCGCAGAGCGCGGTGATCTTGACATCGGGCACCGCGAGGAACAGCGGCAGCATGCTCTCGCCGCGGTTGCCCAGCCCGATCACGGCCACCCGCACCGTGCCGTACCGCTGGAACGGCACCCCGATCATGGTCTTGCCCCGCGCCTTGGGCGCCGCCGCCTCATCCGCCGACGCCGCACCCGCGGCCAATCCGGACACGCCCAACGCCGCACCGGTCACCATCCCGGTCCGCAGCAACGACCGGCGGGACACCTCGTTCTCGTGCTTGTCCATGACACCCCCTGCGCAAATAAGCGCGATTGAGTGAGTTTGCAAGCAACTTCACACACCAACAGGCGAGTGTCACTCCGACGAACGGCTCAACGTAGGCCCAGGACGCCCGGACTTGGTGTCCAAAGACTGACTATGACGCCGTTCTGAACAGACTGAGGACACCTCGTCCGGGAATGGAGTCAGAGGGCGCAGCCGACGAGGACCGGCTCGGGGCGGAGTTCGACGCCGAAGGCGTGGTGGACTCCGTCGCGGATCTCCCTGGCCAATGCCAGCAGGTCGGCGGTGGTGGCGGTGCCACGGTTGGTGAGGGCGAGGGTGTGCTTCCGGGAGAGCGCGACCCTGCCGCCGGGGCCCTGGTGGCCCTTGGTGAAGCCCGCGTGCTCGATCAGCCAGGCGGCGGAGAGCTTCACGGTGCCGTGGCCACCGGGGTACTGAGGCACCGTCACATCGCAGGCCCGCTGCGCGATCCTGGCGAGCACGGCGGGCAACTCGACCTCGGGCACCAGCGGGTTGGTGAAGAAGGAGCCGACGCTCCAGGTGTCGTGGTCGGCGGCGTCCAGCACCATGCCCTTGCCGCGGCGCAGCCCGAGCACCGCCATCCGCGCCTGCGCCGACGGCACCCGCTGCCCAAGCTCGACGCCCAGCATCCTGGCCAGTTCGGCATAGCGGATCGGCGCGGACTCGCCGTCCTCACGCAGTTCGAAGCGAACCCGCAGCACCACGGCGCGGTCGGTGTTCTTCAGCATGCTGGTGCGGTAGGCCAGCCCGAGGTCGGCGGCGGGCACCATGTGCACCTTGCCGCTGGCGCGGTCCAGCAGGTCAACCGACTCCAGCAGTTCGGAGATCTCCACCCCGTAGGCACCGACGTTCTGCACCGGGGTCGCGCCGACCAGGCCGGGGATGCCGGACAGGCACTCCAGCCCGCCGAGGCCCTGGCTCACGGTGTCGGCGACGACGTCGTCCCAGTCCTCGCCCGCCTCCACGGTGAGCTGCACGCAGCCGTCGCCGACGCGGTCCAGCCGCCGTCCGGTGCTGGCGATCCGGACCACCGTGCCGGGGAAGCCTGCGTCGTCGATCACCAGGTTGGAGCCGCCACCGACCAAGAGCAGCGGCTCGCCCGCACCGTCGGCGGTGCGGACCGCGTCGGCGATATCGCCCGCGGTGCATGCCTCGGCGAAGCTCGCGGCGGGCCCACCGAGTCGCAGGGTGGTGTAGTCCGCCAGCGACACGGCGGTACGCACGCCTGCGATGCCGGAGAACGGGGTCGTCACGATCGCCAACGGTAACCTGGGCTTTGTGGCCACCCGCATCGAGACCACCTTCCGGTACCCGTTCCCGGCGAAAGCCGTGTTCACCGCCCTCACCTCGGCCGAGGCCATCGAGCACCGGCTGCGCGTGGTGGGCGGCCCCAAGGGCGCACTGGGCCGACGCGACACCGACGGCGACGGCACGGTGTCGTTGCTGGTGTTCCAGTCGGTGCCGCCGGAGAAGCTGCCCAAGGTGATCCGCTCGGTCACCTCGGGGGAGCTGGTCATCGAGCGCAACGAGCGGTGGTCTCCCGGCGGCGCGGGCTCGGTCCGGGCCGCGGTACCCGGCTCGCCCGCCCAGATCACCGGTTCGATGACGCTGTCCGATGACGGTGCGGACGCCGCAACGCTGCGCGTCACCGCGGAGGTGAAGGTGGCCATTCCCTTTGTCGGCAAAGGGGTGGAGAAGGCCATCGCGGGCTACCTTGGCGATTTGCTGTCACGGGAACGCGATCTTACCGAGACCTGGTTGCGCGAAAAGCACAATTCCTGACCGCGAGACCCACCGCTGCCGGTCCGGCGCCGCTAACCTCGCGCCGTGCCCACCGTCACCGACCTCGTCCACCACTACGAGTGCTCGGCCAAGGAGCTTTTCGACGCCCTCATCGCCCCGGACTGCCTGCGGCTGCGGCAGGAGCGGCTGAGCACCCTGGGTGGGGAGATCCTCGCCGAGGACCTCGCCGAGGACGGCACCCACCGGATCGTGCAGATCCACCGGTTGGACCGACGGGAACTGCCCGCGCAGGTGCGCCTGCTGTTGCCGCGGCACCTGACGTTCCACCGCACCGAGCGCTGGAACTGGCTTGGCGAGCACGGGACCGGCCACGTGACGGCGCGGATCATGGACTCCCCCGCCTCGCTGGAGGTGGGCCTTCAGGTGCTGCCGACCGGCCCGGAGGCGACGGACCTGGTGATGCACATCGCGGGCCACGCATCCGTGCCGTTCATGGGGCGGGCGGTGGAAAAGATCTCCATCGACTACGCGGTCGACTTCCTCGGCCGCGAACGACAGGTCATCATCGACTGGCTACCCGCCACATGACCTGCCGGAAAGCCCGTCGTCATGGGCTGTCCACTATGGATGGCAGCGGTAGTCTCGGCCGGTGAGCACCGTCACGGAGATCGTCCACCGCTACCCGTGTTCGGCCAAGGAGCTGTTCGACGCGCTGGTCTCCTCGGACTGCCTGCGCACGCGCCTGGAGCGGATGAGCCATCCCGATGGCGAACTGGTGGCCCACGATGTCCACGAGGACGGCAGTCACCACATCGTGCTGGTGCACCTGGTCGACAAGACCGAACTGCCCGCGGTGATCCGGGCGCTGCTGCCCGGCCACATGGCCGTGCGGCGCAACGAGCGGTGGGACTGGCTGGGCGATCACGGCACCGCCGACGTGTACGTCAGCATCGGGGACTCCCCGCTGAGCCTGGAGTTCGATACCCAGGTGCTGGACGTCGACTCGAACACCTCGGACCTGGTCATGCGGATCACCGCTCGCGTTTCCGTACCCTTCCTGGGGCGGGCGGTGGAGAAGCTCGCCGTGGATTACGTCGGGACCGTGTTGGCGAAGGAACAGCAAGTGATCATCGACTGGCTCCGTGAGCAGCGCTGACGGACAGCGCCGCAAGCCGCGATTTGCCGCAGGCAGGGCCCGCGCGCTCGGGCTGGCCACCCGCGGCACCACCAACCCCAACCGGCTGCGCAGGGTGGACCGCTGGCTGACCGGCAACCCCGCCATGCTCACCGCGCTGCGGGCCGCGGCCGACCCGCTGGTGGTGGACCTTGGCTACGGCGCATCGCCGATCACCGCGGTGGAGCTGGCCGGGCGGCTGCGCGCGGTGTGCCCCGAGGTGCGGGTGCTCGGATTGGAGATCGATCCGGAGCGGGTCGCCGCGGCGCAGCACGCCGCCGACCCGCCGCGGCTGGAGTTCCGCCGGGGCGGTTTCGAGCTGGCGGGCACCGCCCCCACCCTGGTGCGGGCGTTCAACGTGCTGCGCCAGTACGAGGAGGACCAGGCCGCGGCTGCCTGGCGGACGCTGCGTGCGGGACTGGCCCCCGGCGGGCTGCTGGTGGAAGGCACCTGCGACGAGATCGGCAGGCGCTGCTGCTGGGTGCTGCTGGACGCCGACGGTCCGCGCACCTTCACCATCTCCTGCTCGCCCGCCGACCTCGACACCCCGTCGGATGTCGCCGAGCGGCTGCCGAAGTCGCTGATCCACCGCAACGTGCCGGGGGAGCCGGTGCACGACCTGCTGGCGGAGTTGGACCTGTGCTGGGCCAAGGCCGCGCCGGTCGCCCCGTTCGGGCCGCGGGCCCGCTGGGTGGCCACGGTCGACCTGCTGGCCGGTCTCGGCCTGCCGGTGCTGGACAACCGGAAACGTTGGCGGCTGGGCGAAGTGACCCTCGATTGGGCGGCGGTGGCTCCCCGTTCCACGTAGGCTCGACGCTGTGGATCACGTGTTCTTCCTGGAGCAGATTCGCCTGCAGACCGACGCGCTGCGCGCCGCCGCGGTGGCCGCGGGTCCGACCGCCCCGGTGTCGACCTGTCCTGGCTGGACCGTCGCCAGGCTGGTCGGCCACACCGCCAGGGTGCACGCCTGGGGCGCGGGCATCATCGCCGCGGGAGCCGCGGCCCTCGGCACCGAGCGGCCCGCCGCGCCGACCCCGCCCGCGGACTTCGACGCGGTGCTGGACTGGTGGGAGGCCAAGACCGCGGAGCTGCTGGAGCGGCTGGTGGAGGCCGGACCTGCGAGCCCGGCGTGGAACTTCGCCGGTGCGGACCAGGTGAGCGGCTTCTGGGCCCGTCGCGGCGCCCACGAGACGGCCATCCACCGCCTCGACGCCGAGCACGCGCTGGCGGAGAGCACCGGCGGGCGGGTGGAGCAGCTCCTCTTCGACCCGGAGTTCGCCGCCGACGGCGTCGACGAGTTTTTGACGCGGCTGCTGCCCCGCAACGACTTCGGCGAACTGGGGCTGACGGGCACGGTGCTCTACCACGCCGCCGACGCCGGGCGGGCCTGGCTGGTCGAGTTCCCCGAGGGTGAGACACCGCGGATCGGTCCCGTGCGCGGGCTGGGCACCGAGTCCGACGCCGCCGTCGCGGGCACCGCCGACGCGCTGTACCGCAAGGTGTGGCGGCGTCCCAGCTCGGCCGTGGTGACCGGCGACACCACGCTGGTGGAGGCCATCCCGGCCCGCTGAGCACCGCGAACACCCGCGCTGACAGACTGCGCAGTCATGCCGGAACGCCGCTACATCCTGACCCTGGGCTGCCCTGACCGGACGGGCATCGTCGCCAAGATCGCCACCTTCCTCGCCGATGCGGGCGGCTGGATCGTCGAGGCGTCCTACCACGCCGACCCGGACACCGGCTGGTTCTTCACCCGGCAGGAGGTCAGGGCCGACTCGTTGGCCTTCGACGCCGCTCAGCTCAGGGAGCGCTTCGCCGAGGTCGCCGCCGAACTCGGTGCGGAGGCGGAGTGGAAGGTCAGCGACACCGGGGAGCGCCGCCGGGTGGTGATCCTGGTGTCCAGCGCCGCGCATTGCCTCTACGACCTGCTCGGCAGGATCGCCTCGGGCGAGTTGGACGTGGACGTGCCCGCGGTGATCGGCAACCACTCGGGTCTGGCCGACATCACCCGGGCGCACGGCATCCCGTTCCACCACATCCCGTTCCCCGGTGCCGACGACCCGGAGGGCAGGCAAGCCGCGTTCGGCCAGGTGCGAGAGATCGTGGACGCGCATGCCCCGCACGCCGTCGTGCTCGCGCGGTTCATGCAGGTACTGCCGCCGGAGCTGTGTGCTGCCTGGGCGGGCCGGGTGCTCAACATCCACCACAGCTTCCTGCCCTCGTTCGTCGGCGCGCGGCCCTACCACCGGGCCCACACCCGGGGGGTGAAGCTGGTGGGGGCGACCTGCCACTACGTGACACCGGATCTCGACGAGGGCCCGATCATCGAGCAGGACGTGATTCGCGTCGACCACACCGATTCGGTCGCCGACATGGTCCGCAAAGGCCGAGACATCGAAAAGGTGGTGCTGGCCCGCGGTCTGCGCTGGCATCTTGAAGACCGGGTGTTGCCGCACGGTAACCGAACGGTCGTTTTTTAAGAATCCTTTTCCACAAAAACATTCACTCTCTATATGAGAGATGTACGCTTTGCGGGTGACCGCGAATATTCGGTTCGCCTACAGGTTCGACTACCCGGCGCCGGTTGTGTATTCGGCACTCGCCTCGCCGGAATGCTCGCTGCTGCGCGCGGAGTCCTACGGGCCGACGAGCCGGATCACCTCGCAGCAGGTACTGCCGAACGGCGGCAGCCAGTACGACCTGGCGTTCGCGATCCAGGCCTCGGTGCTGCCCAGGCCGCTGCGGGCGCTGGTGCCGCACGGCCTGGAGATCGTGTGCACCGAGCGGTGGGACCGCACCGAGGACGGCGGAATGGCAAAGGTGCACGTCGTGATGGCCGATGTGCCCGCCCACCTGAATGCCGATGTGTTCCTGACTCCCACCGGGCCGCGGTCCTGCGCGGTGGACCTGACCGGCGAGGTGCGCGCCTCGGTTCCCTTCGCGGGTCGAGTCTTCGAGCAGCAGATCGGCCACTACTTCGGCGTGCTGCTCAGCCGCGACTACACCACGATCACGAATTGGATCCGCGAGCATCGCTTGCATGAAATAAGTTCGGATATTCAATAGCCATTGATCGCGGTGGCCATTCCAGGCTCTAGCCTGGGAGCGTGCGGAACGAGTTCACGACCATTGAGTTACTGCGTGCGCATCGCGCGGCGGGCGGCGACCTCCGCCGGGCCGTGCTGGTCGGTATCGACCTCTCCGGACGCGAGGGCGGCGAATTGCTGCGGACCCGGTTGGACGAGGCGGTGCTGCTGGGCTGCAAGCTCACCCCGGCCGCGATGCACCGGGCCGAGGCCTCCGGCGCCTTGATCTTCCCCGACATCCCCGGCCTGCCCTACCGGCCGTACCGGACGGATCTCTACACCCCCGCCGAACTGTTCGAAGGCTTCCACCCCGACGACCCGGAGTCCTACGCGCGGACCCCCGACGCCCGGATCTACCGGCACAGCAGGGAGGTCGTGGGCATCAGCCACCCCGATCCGCTGCACGCTCTGGCAGAGCGGCTGCACGATCACGCGATCACCGACGCGCTGGGCGAGTTGCTCGCGGCCTGTACCGCGGCAGGCCGGGCAGCCCCGGTGGCGGTGATGGGCGGGCACTCGATGGCCAGGGACAGCGCGGGATACCGGCTTGCCACCCGGCTTGGCGCCGCGCTGGCGGCGAGTCCCGCCCGGTTCACGGTGCTCACCGGCGGCGGTCCCGGTGCGATGGAGGCGGTTCCGCTGGGGGTCCGAGGCGGCGGTCGCGAAGATGTCCTCGAGCAGTTGGCGGCGGTGCCGCACTTCCACGGCAGCGGGGCGGACATCTCGGACTCGGCGGCGATCGGCCGGTGGCTGGCCGCCGCGATGGCGGTGGAACTCGACGGGCACGCCCCGGACGGCCTGCCGCGCACGGTGGGCATCCCCACCTGGTTCTACGGCCACGAGCCGCCCAACGTGGCCTGCGAGGTGCACGCGAAGTACTTCGCCAACTCCGTCCGGGAGGACGGCCTGCTCACCGTCGCCGCGGGCGGCGTGGTGTACACGCCGGGCAGCGCGGGCACCGTGCAGGAGGTGTTCCAGGACTACTCGCAGAACCACTACACCAGCGCAGGCCCGGCCGCGCCGATGGTGTTCCTCGGCCGGGAGTTCTGGACCAGCGAGGTGCCCGCGGCACCGCTGGTCCGCCAGCTGGCGCGGGGCCGCGAGGCGGAGCGGTGGATCATGGTTACCGACGATGTCGCGGAGGTGGTGGACATGCTGGAGCGCTACCACGCGCAGCGGGCCTGAGCGACTACTCATACTTTTCAAGCTCTGCCGCCAAAGGCAGTGACGCCCGCGGGTCCAACTTCTGCTGCTGAACGCGGTGGCGGTTTGCCGCCATCCGCAGCAGGATTCACCCGGTCCAGGCAGGGATTTGCCGCTACTGGGCCGCGATGTCGCAGGCGGGCCTGCCGTTCGCAACCGATTCGGTGGACTACCCCGGATGGGTCCGGCAGGCGTAGTTTTTGTAGCCCAGAAGACCGAAATTCGCACTTCCGGCAGAGATCTGCTTGTGATAGCAGCCCGCACTTGCCAAGCTTCTGCCCGGCAGCCGGACACGGGGCCGGCACTCCGCCTCCGGGCGCTGCCCATCTCGTACGTTGAGAGTTCGATCGGCACGCGTAGACCAAGCCCCCCGACCGACGCGCGCCGTATCGACGCCGCGGCGGCGTGCTGACCAGGTGGACACACCGATGTCAGCACGCCGTCGGCAATCGGCGATGATTCAGCTCCACAGTGGACGAAGGAACGCCCGCAGCTCCGCCCGGTGGGTGATCATCGGCATGGCCGAGGGCAGCACCGCCAGCCTCGAGTTCGGCAGCGCGCGAGCCGTTGCCCTGGCCACCGCCTCGGGATGCAGCGGATCACCGGTCGCACCGACCACCGCGGTCGGAGCGGTCACGGCGCCGAGGGCCGCGGCATCGGCGACGGGCACCTCGCCGGGCAGTGCGCGCAGTGCCGGTGCCAGCCGCAGCAACGCCGCCACGCGCTGCTCGACGTGGTCGCCGACGGCGACGCCCGCGGGCAGTTCCGCCAGCACCCGCTCGCGCACCAGCGCCGCGTCACCGGATTCCACGGCATCGGCCAACTGTTCCAACGCCGACACCGCGGGCGTCTCCCTCGGCCGGTCCAGCGCCGCGGGCAGCAGCAGCGCTAGCCGCTCGAACCGGTGTGGCCGCTCCGCCGCGATCCGGGTCAGCGCGCCCGCGCCGAGGGAAACCCCGAGCGCGTGGGTGGCCTCCGCGGCGTCCGCGGCCGCCAGCACGTCCGCGGCGATGCTCGGATAGGTCCAGTACCCCGCGGGCGCGGGTGGGGCATCGCCGTGGCTGGGCAGGGTCACGATCACCCTCGTGCCGGGCAGGCCGGTGGCCGCGATGCGGGCCTCGCCCATGGTGGCGCCGAGGCCGGGCACGATGAGCGTTCGGGGCAGGCCGGTACCGAAGGCGGTGAGGCGGAGCCGGGACGGCGGTGCGATCACGTCAGTAGCGAGGGCCCCGCTGGACCTCGATCACCTTGGGACGCACGTCCACGAGATAGACCAGCACGGCCACCAAACCGGCGATCCAGAACATGAGGCCGAAATCCGACGGGCTGAAGAGCACGAGCGCGGCGGTGCCGCCGCCGCTGATCCCCAGCCAGGCGGGCTTGGTCAGCTTGTCCGCGGCCGTGAACGCGTCGGAACGCTGCATGAGTGCGTGCACGAACGCGAACAGGCCCACCGGCACCGACAGGAGGTCTATCGCCAGCAGGATCAGCAAGTCCCAGCCCAAGACGGGGTCCATGGCTAAAGAGTACGTTCCCGGCCCGCTGATGCGTCAGCCCGCCTCCGTGGTCTCACGCACCCCGGACGCCGACGGGCCGCCGAGGGGGATTCCCTTCGACGGCCCGTCGCCGATATCGCGTCGTCAGCTCTTCGGCGGCGTGGTGCGCTTGGCGGCAGACGGCTTGGCGGCCGCGGTGCGGTTGGCCGTCTTGCGGGCCGTGCTGCGGGTGGCGGTGGCCGCCTTGTCCCCGAGGTCGGTGACCGTGGCGGCGGCCTTGTCCGCGGCCTCGCCGACGGTGTCGGCGGCCTCGGCGACCGTGTTCGCGGCCCGCGCGCTCGCCTTCTCGGTGGCCACGGCGGTCTTCTCGCCGACCGAGCGGGTCCGGCGGGTCACCTTGCCCAGCACGTCATCGGCCAGGTCCCTGACCTCGACGACGACCTCCTCGACGCGGTGCGTCGCCTGGTCGACGCGCTGCTGCGCGGTGTCCAGGGCATGCGCGACCTTGGGCTGCTTGCGCAGCTTGTCGAGGGTCTCCTCACCATGCTTGGCGAGGTAGTCGTAGAGGCCGACGGCGCTCTTGGTGTACGCGTCGAGGTGCTTGCGCAATTCGACCGGGTCGACCTTGTTGGGCAGGTCGTTGATGTTGCTCTTGGCGGTCTCGGTGCCCTTTTCGACGCGCTCCCTGGCGTTGCGGAGCACCTCGTTGAGGGCCTTGGTGGCCAGGTCGCCCGCGCCGAGCGCGGCGAGCAGGGGGGTGCGGGCATGTGCCGCCACGCCGCTGACCGCGTTGGCGGCCTGCTCCCTGGCCTTGCGGACGTCCTGCGTGTTGGGCAGGTTCGGCATGATGATCACTCCTCGTGGTGCGGGGGCTTGATGTCGGTCGGGGAGCCTTGGCCCGTGGCGTCTGTGGACGGCGCCGCGGATCCGTTCTCCCGCCGGAACGACTCGTAGACGTCGAGCAGCACCTGCTTCTGCCGCTCGCTGAGGTCGGGATCGGCGAGGATGGCATCGGTGACGGCCCCGCCGGGGCGCTCCTGCAGGATTCCCGCCTGCACGTAGAGCACCTCGGCCGAGATGCGGAGCCCTTTGGCGATCTGCTGCAGGATCTCCGCGCTCGGCTTGCGCAGCCCGCGTTCGATCTGGCTGAGGTAGGGGTTGGAGACCCCGGCCAGCTTCGCAAGCTGCCGCAGCGAGATCTGCGCGTGACCGCGCTGGGCGCGGATGTAGTCGCCGATGTCCCGGCCGAGATCGGCAACCGTCTGGTTCACGGTCTTGTCCTTGCCGGTCATAGGACCTCTCCTTCGCCCGATACCGACGGTACGCCGGAGTGCTAGCTCCTGCAAGCGCCTGTGCTTGCACACACATCCCCCGTTTGGCAGGCACTTTCGGCCGGGGCTCAAGCGTTGGCAAGCAATAGAGTCAAAACGGGTGAACTGGTGATGGACTCGGAGAGTGCCCGCTTGCTGCGCCACCGGCTGGTCGCCGAACTCGTGGCGCACCGAGTGCTGCACGAGCGGGAGTGGATCGAGGCCTTCCGCGCCGTGCCGCGGCACCTGTTCCTGCCGCGGTTCTTCCGCCAGCACGCCGACCGGGGCTGGACCGCGGTGGACTCCCGCGATCAGGGCTGGCTGGAACTGGTCTACTCGGACCGGGTGTGGGTCACCCAGCTCGACGGCGACCCCGACCGCTGGGAGCAGGCCCGCCGGGAAGGCGGCGTGGCAGGCCATGCGACCTGCTCGTCGAGCATGCCGACGATCATGGCGATCATGCTGGAGGCCCTCCGGGTGCGGGCGGGCTGCACGCTGCTGGAGGTCGGCACCGGCACCGGCTACAACGCCGCCCTGCTGGCCCACCGGCTGGGCGATGCGAACGTGACCACGATCGACGTGGACGCCGCCGTCACCGAGCAGGCGGTGGCAAGCCTGGCAGCCGCAGGCAGGCACCCCACGGTGGCCGGCGGCGACGGCGCTGACGGCTGGGCCGAGGGCGCCCCCTACGACCGGATCCTGGCCACCTGCGCGGTGTCGGGCATCCCGCCCGCCTGGCTGGAGCAGACCGCACCCGGCGGGCTGATCGTCACCACCCTGCACCGGCCGGTCGGCGCCGGGCTGGTGCGGTTGACGGTGACCGACGCCGGACACGCCGTCGGTCGGGTGCTCAGCGAGGACGGCCGGTTCATGCCGCTGCGCGCGCACAGCGGGCCGGACACCGCGGACCTGGTCGCGGGCGTCGACGGTGAACAGACGCAGGTCCGCCGCACGCCGCTGGGCATGGCCGCGGTGACCGACCCGGTCAGCCCGTTCGAGTTCTACGCCGGGCTGGTGCTGCCGGGTGTGAGCCCGTCGTTCGGCGACCAGCAGGACTGGCTGGTGCACCCGGACGGCTCGTGGGTGCGGCACTGGAGCGAGCACGGCCGCTACCTGGTGAGCCAGGGCGGTCCGCGCAGGCTCTGGGATCTGGTGGAACTCGCGCACGAGAACTGGCTGCGGCTGGGCAAGCCGCGTCGGGACCGGTTCGGCATCTCGGTCACCCCGCAGCGGCAGGAGCTGTGGCTGGACCGGCCGGACAGCGGTCTGCGCTGGCAGCTGTGAGACGTTGAGCAACCCCCGCCGAGGGTGCGGCGTCTAGGAAGCATGCACCGGCGTTCATGGTGCATCACACGCATTCGGGGGGATGCGTCGACCTGGGGGAGGGACCGATGCGTCGCTTTGTGCCGCTCGTGGTGGCCTGCGCGCTGGCCGGGGTGGTGATCACCCTGCTGGGCACGGCCACCGGCTGGGAGGCAGGCGGTCTCACCGAGAACGCGGTGCGGGGTATGGCCGTCGCCGACCCCGGTGCGCTGACCACCACGACCACTCCTCGGCCGACCACCACGACCTCCACGCCGACGCCGGAGCCCGACGATGAGTCGGAGAAGGCGGGCGCCGAGGGCGACCAGGAGCCGGTCGACGACGGTGTCTGCTCGCTGGCCGATGACGCCAACGACGTCCGGGTGACCAAGTTGCAGCCCGCCGCCGCGGCCGCGTGGCGCAAGGCAAAACAGGCGGCGCAGGTCAAGGGCATCACCCTGTGCGTGAACTCCGGCTACCGCACCGCGGCCGAACAGCGGAAGATCATGAACGAGACGATCGCCAGGCAGGGACAGGCCCAGGCGAACAAGCTCGTCCTGCCGCCGAACAAGTCGCCGCATGTCAAGGGCCTCGCGGTGGATGTGAAGCCGAGCTCGGCCGCGGCCTGGCTGGAGCGCACCAAGGGCCGTTACGGCTGGTGCAGGCGATACCAGAACGAGTGGTGGCACTTCGAGTACAAGGCCTCGTACGCGACGGCGGGCTGTCCGCCCATGCTGGCCCACGCGGGTGTCACCGCGAAGTGACCCGCTCGAACTTTGGCTCCCTTTTTCGTGCTGACCTGCGCGTATGCCGGTGATGCGGCCTAACTCGCATATAGTTCATGACGGTTATCCCGGCTGTCCTCGGCGGTAACTGGATACAGTGGAGGGGTGACTGGCCAGGCTGTTGCCGATCCGGTCGGATGGACCGCCGGATCCAACATCGAGTGGGATACAGAGCTAGTCCTCGACTTCCTCAATACGATTGACGGGGAAGCGGGTACCGATGTTCTCGACGAGGAGGCCACGTGGCGTGCGTGGGTGACCGAACGAGGACTCGGCGCAGCTGAGGACGTAGCCCGGGCGCGAGCCGTCCGAGAGGGACTGCGCGCAAGCGTCACCGCCAACCATGACTCCGCGACCGAAAAGCTGGAAGCCCAGCTGGCCGGGGTCTCCGCCACCATCGCGGTCGAACTCGCCGAAGGCGTTCCCGTGCTCCGTGCCCAGGGTGGGCTCGGCGCGGTGCTCGCGGCCGCCGCCCGGCTCGCGATCGGCGGGCTCTGGGAGAGATTCAAGATCTGCCCGGCGGACGACTGCGGATGGGCTTTCTTCGACCGATCTCGCAACCGATCACGAACATGGTGTTCCATGCGCGTCTGCGGGAATCGGGAGAAAGCCAGAAGCTGGCGCCGACGCCACGCCTAGCGTCCGGTGCCGGAGGTCCGCGCACGACGGACCTCCGGCATCGGACGGCTACAGCACCAACTGGGACACGGTGTGGATGGCCAAGCCCGCCAACGCGCCGACAACGGTGCCGTTGATGCGGATGAACTGCAGGTCACGACCAACCTGCAGCTCGATCTTGCGGGAGGTCTCCGCCGCGTCCCAGCGGCGCACCGTGTCCGTGATCAGCGTGGTGATCTCGTTCCGATAATTCAACACGACGTAGGCGGCGGCGTCCTCCAGCCAGCCGTCGACCTTGCCGCGCAGCCCGGCGTCCGACACCAGTCGCTCACCGAGCTGGATCAACGCGTCCCTGACCCGGCGCCGCAGCTCGCTGGAGGGGTCCTCGGCGGCGTCCAGGATCATCTTCTTGGCCGTCGCCCACGCCGCGCCGACCAGGTTCTGCACCTCGGGGTGGTTGATCACCTGCGACTTGATCTGCTCGGCCCGCGCCATGGTGTGCGGATCGGTCTGCAGGTCCTCGGCGAACTCGATCAGGAAGCGGTCGACCGCCTGCCGCATCGCGTGGTCGTGGTCGGTTTTGACCGCCCAGGCGAAGGCCACCAGCTCGTTGTAGATCTTGTCCGAGACCAGCTCGTCGAAGAACCGCGGCGACCACGTCGGCGCCCGCTGGGTGACCACCCGCATGACCGTGTCGTGGTTGTCCCGCACCCACTCGTAGGCGCGGTCGCAGATGAGGTCGACCAGCTTGTGGTGCGAGCGGTCGTGCAGAAGCTGCCCGAGCAGCTTGCCCAGCGGCGGGCCCCACGGCTGCGCCACGATCCGCCGCAGGATGATCTGCTCGACGACGGCCTGCACGTCCTCGTCCTTGAGCACCGCGAACGCGCCGCGCACTGCGGCGGCCAGTTCGGCGGTGACCCGCTCGGCGTGCTCGGGCCGGGCCAGCCAGGCGCCCAGCCTGCCCGCGATCTCCGCCCTGGCGAGCTTGTCCCGCACCACGTGCTCGGACAGGAAGTTCAGGCCGACGAAGTCTCCGAGGTTGTCGCCAAGCTGGTCCTTGCGGGTGGGGATGATCGCGGTGTGCGGGATCGGCAGGCCGAGTGGTCTGCGGAACAACGCGGTGACCGCGAACCAGTCGGCCAACGCGCCGACCATGCCCGCCTCGGCGGCAGCACGGACGTAGCCGACCCAGACCGGGGCGCCCGCGTGCTCCTGCCATCGCGCCAGCGCGAAGACCAGGGTCGCGAACACCAGGAATCCGGTCGCGACCCATTTCATTCTGACCAGACCCGCGCGCTTGGCGGCCTCGCTGACCATCAGGGTGTCCACACCTTGATTGTTCCGCAGGAACACCGGTACGGCCGATCACGCACTCCGCCGCCACGGCGGGAGATGGCAGGATCTCACGGTGTGAGCAGACTCGTGTCCCGGTTGCGCCCGTTCACCTCCACGATCTTCGCCGAGATGACCGCGTTGTCGGTCCGGCACGGCGCGGTGAACCTCGGCCAGGGCTTCCCCGACGCGGACGGGCCCTCGGGCATGCTGGAGATCGCGCGGCAGGCCATCGCCGACGGCGTGAACCAGTACCCGCCCGGCCGCGGCACGCCGGAGTTGCGGGCCGCGATCGCCGAGCACCGCGCGTCCTACGGGCTGTCCTACGACCCGGACACCGAGATCCTGGTCACCGTCGGCGCCACCGAGGCGCTCACCGCCGCGATCATGGCGCTGGTCGAGCCAGGCGACGAGGTGGTGCTCATCGAGCCCTACTACGACTCCTACGCCGCCAACGTGGCGATGGCGGGCGGGGTGCGCAAGGTCGTCCCGCTGCTGTCGGACGGCGAGCGGTTCCGCCTCGACCTGGACGCGCTGCGGACCGCGGTCGGTCCGCGCACCCGCGCCATCGTGGTGAACACCCCGCACAATCCCACCGGCACCATGCTCACCGCCGATGAGCTGGCCGAGATCGCGCGGCTGTGCCGCGAACACGACCTGATCGCCATCACCGACGAGGTCTATGAGCACCTCGCCTTCGACGGCCGCAAGCACCGTCCACTCGCGACACTGCCGGGAATGGCCGAGCGCACCCTGTGCGTGTCCAGCGCGGGCAAGCTGTTCAGCGTCACCGGCTGGAAGCTCGGCTGGGTCTGCGGGCCCGCCGAACTGATCTCGGCGGTGCTGGCCGTCAAGCAGTTCCTGACCTTCGTCGGCGCCGCGCCGTTCCAGCCCGCGGTGGCCCACGCGCTGCGCCACGAACTGGATTGGGTCGAGGCGCTGCGCAAGGACATGCAGAACAAGCGGGATCGCCTCACCGAGGGCCTCGCCGAGGCTGGTTTCGGCGTGGTCCCCAGCGAGGGCACCTACTTCGTCTGCGCCGACGTCCGCCCGCTGGGCTTCACCGACGGCTACCAGCTATGCCGCGAACTGCCCGCCAAGATCGGGGTCGCGGCGATCCCGGTGCAGGTCTTCTGCGACGACGAGGACACCGCCCGCCACCTGGTGCGCTTCGCGTTCTGCAAACGCGACGACGTGATCGACGAGGCCCTGCGCAGGCTGCACCGGCTGGCGGGCTAGGGCACCCGCCGTACGCCATCCAGCGGTCTCTGCGGCTAAAGCACCGCGCGCAGGGCGCCCGCGGTTTTCGCCGGGTCCTGGGCTGCCAGCCAGGGGCGCGGGTCGCCGGTTTCGGGGCGCTCGGTCCAGCGCATGATCGCCTCGGCGGTTTCGGCGGGGGTCTCGGCGGTGATCCATGG
Organism: Actinorectispora metalli; assembly: GCF_056323685.1. Lineage (NCBI taxonomy): Bacteria > Bacillati > Actinomycetota > Actinomycetes > Pseudonocardiales > Pseudonocardiaceae > Actinorectispora > Actinorectispora metalli. Next base: position 2,574,254 of record NZ_JBREYE010000001.1, on the reverse strand, counting down.
CCCCGCCGGGTCGACGGCGTCGGCGAGTGCGGCGGGCACCACCGCGGGCACGCCGTATTCGGTGGCCTCCAGCATCTTCACGCTGATGCCGGTGCTGGCACCGAAGCGCGGCACCACGACGAGGCCGACCTCTCGGTAGAAGTCCGCTTCCCGCTCGATCCAGCCCGCCCGACGCACCCTCGGGTGGTCGGCGAACTCCTCGGTGCCTTTGCCCGCCAGCACGAACTCCACGTCGCTGCCCGCCGCGGCCAGTGCCTCGTGCACCGGTCCGAGCAGGGCGCGCAGCGCGCTGGCGTTGGGTGGCCAGCCCGCCTTGCCGATGAAGCCGACGGTGCGGGGGCGCTCGGCGGCGGGTGCCGCCGTCAGCGGCAGCGGCAGCGTCGCGGCGTTGACCCCCCAGGAGCGCATCACCTCGGCGTCGTTGCGGGACAGGGCGAACACCCGGCGCGCCGAGCGGAGCAGCCTGCGTTCGGCCGGCGGCAGCCGCAGGCCTTCGCCGAGCAGCCGCAGCGGGCGCGGCGCGTGTTCGGCGGCGATCACCGACTCCACGTTGTGCGCGATATGCGCGGCAACCGGCACCTTGGCGGCGGAGGCTGCGACGAGGGCGGGCCAGCCGCTGGTGATCACCGGGCGCCCTTCGGCGCGGCGGCGCACCAGGTCGACAAGCCTTGGCCAGCCGGGGAAGACGGTGAGTTTGCGGGTCAGGTAGGGCTGCGGGCTGATCAGCATGCCGCCCGCGATGCGCAGCAGCGCCGCCCGGTCGCCGCGCACCTCCAGCGGCACCCCGCCCGCCGACTCGCCGTCGAAGCCGTCCTCCCGCCAGCGGCCATCGGGGCCGGTCACTGTGATGAGGTCCACGGTGAGATCCACGTCGCGCAGCGCCGCGAGCACCCGGCGGTCCACCCAGCCACCGCCGCCGAGTGCCCTCCTGCCCGGTGGGTACGGGGCGATCAGGCAGACCTGGGACGGCTGTGCGGACACCGGTCCTCCTCGCTGGGCCGTGCTCTTCGGGTGCGGGGCCACTTTATGGGCCTTGCGTGACAACACCAGAACGGTAACGACACTCGATTGTGTAATGCGGCCGCGATAAACAGTCGGGGCGACACCGGCACCGGCTGACTAGGAGTTCCGCGCAGTGGATGGTCACAGATGACACCATCGGCGATTCTGCGAGCGATTGTCCGACGGATCGCGCCGGAGCACCCGGGTTGGCCCGCCGAACCCGGCCCCATCCTCAGCAATGACCGATTCGTGCGGCTGCGTCCGCCTGTTCCCGGCGACGCCGAGGACTGGGTCCGCCTGGTGTACGCCGATCAGGCCGCGCTGCAACCGTGGTGGCCCACCTCCGACCAATCCTGGGACGCGCGGATCACCGCGACCGCGTGGCGGGAGCGCTGCGGGGCACTGCGTCGGGCCGCGCGCCGCGGCCAGACCGTGCCGTTCGTGGTGCTGGCCGACGATCGCATCGCGGGCGAGTTGGTGATCGACCGCATCGACCGGCCCAACGGCACCGCCGAGATCGGCGGCTGGATCTCCTCCGACTTCCGCGGCACCTCCGTCGGTGCCGTGGCGCTGACCCTCGCCCTGGCCCACGCCTTCGGGCCGGTGGGCCTGCGCCGCATCGTCGCTCCGGTCGGCGTCGGCAACCGCGCGGCGGCGCTGCTGCTGGCCAGGGCCGGATTCCGGCGGGAAGGCCTGCTGCGCAGCCACATGCACGTCGGCGGCCGGTACACCGATCACCAGCTATGGGCGATCCTGGCGGAGGAGCGGTGTGCTTCGGCGTCCGCCGCCCCCGCGCTGGTTGCCGCGAGCTGAGCACCGGGCATGATGTGCCCATGAGCGCAGGTCAGCCGGGTTTCGAGCGGTCGAGTGAACTGCAGTCGCGGCTGCATGAACTCGTGCCGGGCGGTGCGCACACCTACGCCAGGGGCGCCGACCAGTACCCGGAGGGCATGGCGCCGGTGTTGGTGCGCGGCCAGGGCGCTCGGGTCTGGGACGCCGACGGGAACCGGTTCGTCGAGTACGGCATGGGCCTGCGGGCGGTCACCCTGGGCCATGGCTACGCACCGGTGGTCGACGCGGTCCGCGCGGTCCTCGCCGACGGGCTCAGCTTCTCCCGCCCCACCACGTTGGAACTGGCCGCGGCTGAGGACTTCCTTGACCTGGTGACCGGTGCCGAGATGGTGAAGTTCGGCAAGAACGGCTCCGATGCCACCACCGCCGCGGTCCGGCTCGCCAGGGCGGCGACCGGTCGGGACCTCATCGCCCTGTGCGCGGATCAGCCGTTCTTTTCCGTTGACGACTGGTTTATCGGCCAGGTGCCGATGAATGCCGGAATTCCCGAATCCGTTCGGGCTCTCACCGTGTCGTTCCGCTACAACGACCTCGATTCGCTGACCGCGTTGTTCGCGCGACACGACGGCCGGATCGCGGGCGTCGTGCTGGAGGCGGCGACCGCGCTGGCCGAACCGGCGCCGGGCTTCCTGGCGGGGGTCCGCGAACTGTGCGACCGCCACGGCGCGGTGCTGGTGTTCGACGAAATGATCACCGGTTTCCGCTGGTCGGAGCGCGGCGCCCAGGCCGTCTACGGAGTGACCCCCGACCTGTCCTGCTGGGGCAAGGCGATGGGCAACGGCTTCCCCGTCTCCGCGTTGGCGGGCAAGCGCTCGCTGATGGAACTGGGTGGGCTGCGCACCGACGCGCCGCGGACGTTCCTGATGTCCACCACCCACGGGCCGGAGTCGGTCTCGCTGGCCGCCTTCCGCGCGGTGGTGGCGGCCTACCGGGCCGAGGACCCCATCGCGGTGATGGAGCGCCAGGGCACGCGTCTGGCCGAAGGGGTCAACGCGGCGGCGGCGGAGATCGGCGTGCTGGACCGGGTGGCCGCCATCGGCAGGCCGTCCTGCCTGGTCTTCACCAGCAAGGACGCCGAGGGCAAGCCGTCGCAGGCCTTCCGCACGCTGCTGTTGCAGGAGTTGCTCCGCCGCGGCGTCCTCGGCCAGTCGCTGGTGATCTCCGCCGCGCACACCGACGAGGACATCGAGCAGACCGTGGACGCGTTCCGCGGCGCGCTGCTGGTGTACCGCAAGGCACTGGAGGCAGGCTCGGTGGACGGTCTGCTGCACGGCAGGCCGGTGGCGCCCGCGTTGCGCAGCACCGCCGCTCCCCGCCGAATCTGACCCTTCTCCGCCCTGACGCCAACACGCCACAGTTGTGTCGCGGTGATCTCAACGTTCTGCTCGCCCACGCCGTTTATTGGTCGGAATCGTTAAGCAGCCGACCGGAATTGTGCGAGTGTTCGGGCAATGTGGGGTGATGTCGGATGACACCACGGGCGGTGCTGGCCGCGGTCCGCAGGCGAGTGCGTCCGGAACATCCCGGCTGGCCTGCCCGGCTGGGCCCGGTCGCCCGCGGCGGCAGGCTGGTCGCCCTGCGCCCGCCCGAATCCGGCGACGCCGCCGCCTGGACCCGACTGGTCAGGTCCGACCAGCGGTCGCTGGAACCGTGGTGGCCAAGCTCGGATCTTCCTTGGGCACAGCGCATCACGCCCGGCGCGTGGCGTGACCGGTGCGGCGCGCTGCGCAGGTCGGCCCGGCGAGGTTTCGCGCTGCCGTTCGTGATCACCGTGGACGGCAGGCTCGCGGGCGAGTTCGTGCTGGACCGCGTCGACCGCGCGGCGGGCACCGCCGAGGCGGGCTGCTGGGTGGCGGCCGACCTGCGTGGCACCGCGGCCGCGGAGACCTCGCTGCACCTGGTGCTGGACCACGCATTCGGCCCCGCCGGACTGCGCCGGATCATGGCCCCGATCGGCGTCGGCAATGCCGCCGCGACCGCGCTGGTCACCAGGAACGGCTTCCACCATGAGGGATTGATGCGCAGCTACCTGCATGTCGGCGGCCGGTACGCCGACCACGACCTGTGGGCCATCCTCGCCGAGGATCACCGGTCGCGGGCACAGTCCACGGTCACGACCGGCTCCACCGCGGGCTGACCAGCCGCTCAGAACTCGATCAGCACCAGGCTCTGGTCGTCGTGGCACTTCGGGCGGGGCCAGCGGGCACCGTCCGGATCGGACTCCTCGGCCGCGCGGACCTCGTCCAGCACCGCCTGGACACCGTCGCGGCGGGCCAGGTCCAGCACCACCGACCAGTCGGGGTAGATGCCGTAGTCGTCGACCCCGCAGGACACGCCGTCGCTGGCCATCAGCACCGCCCGCACCGCGGAGCGCGGCCACGAGGTGCGCATCGCCTCCCACGCCGCCTCGGGCACCGCCTCGGCGACCCAGAAGCCGCCATCGCGGTTGCGCCAGCCCGCGTAGTGGTCGGAGTTGGCCCGCAACGCGGCGAGGTGCCCCTCACCGAAGCCGCCGCCGTCGCGCAGGCGTTTCCGGTAGCCGCCCGGTTTGCGGGGGATTCTCGCCAGCCGCTCGTCCGCCACGACCTTCGGACCATGCCCGTTGAAGACGACCACCGGGCTGTCGGCCAGCACCAGGATGTCGATCCGGTCCTCGGTCCACCGCAGCAGCGACGCGGTGCTGGACGGCGAATCACCGGGCCGCAGACCGTACTCGGCGGTGACCGCGGCGATCGCGTCGTGCAGCACCTGCGCCAATTCCTGCTCGGGTGAGCGGGGCAGCCGTTCCGCGAGGTCCTCGGCAAGTCTCTCGGCGTACCAGCCCCCGCTGTAGGGCAGCGGGCGGACGCTGGTCGCGCCGTCCAACACGACCACGGCCGAATCCAGCACCACGACCTTGTCTTCCATGGACCGCGCGCCGGGGCGCTGGGCGACTTCGATCTTGGGCAGCACAAGACAAACGTAGCCGGCCAAGGTGAACGGCTGGAATCCGCCGACCGGCGCGGCCCCTCGTCGCGCCGGTCGGCGGTTGTTTGGAGAGCCCCGACGCCGCGGGGGCAGCGCGGCGCCGGAGCTACGCCCCGATCCGCCCGGGCGCGGTCGGACGGATAGGGGGGCTTTGAGGGCGGGCGGGGCGGTGAGGTGCCCCGCCCACCGGGTTACCCGTGTGGGGCCGATGTCGGGCCCTGCATCCACGGGCGGAGCCTGTTGCCTGTCGGTGCCGGATTCGGCGCCTGCCTCAGCGGGCAGGCCAGGCACGGACCCCTGACCGAGGTCGGTTAATCAGGCGAGGTGGCGGGTCGGATCGAGGTGCCCGCGGCACCACCGACCGAGCCACCCTGCGGGGTCATGCACGGCACCGGGGCCGCCAACTCGGGTTGGACGGCGAGGGCCGGGTGCGGACCACCGCGGGTGCCTGTGTTGTCTCCGCCCGCGCTTGCCGAAGCCGAGGGGGCAGGCAACGGCGGGAGCGGGGCGAATGGTTCGGGCAGCGGTCGCTGCGGCGCCTGCTGGTCGGCACCCTGCCGCCGCGGCACGGCCTTGAACGCCTTGCCGCGCGGGTGCTTGACCGAGTGCAGCGCCTTCTCCTGGTGGATCACGGACAGTGCCTGCTCGGCGGTGACCGCCGCCGCCAACGCGGCGGAGTCGACGCCAAGGCCTTTCGCGATATCGGCAGGCACGGCCGCGGGCTCGCCGTCCGCCGCTGCCAGGCCCATCGGCGACTGCGGGCCGATTTCACCCGTCCCCATGTCCGTCGCGGACTGCGGCATCGGACGCTCGGACGCGGGCGTCGCGGGCAGCAGTTGGGGCGGGACCACGAAGGCCAACGTGCCGATGGCCGTGTCCGGCACCGCGGTCACCTGCTCGCTCAGCAGGTAGCCCGCGGGCCCGGCGGGTTGGGTCGACGTCGATACGGTGTCGCCCAGCACGGGACCGCGGAGCAGTGTGGTCGCCGGGCACGGGCTCAGCCCGGGCAGACCGATCTCCGGGACGCTCCCGCCGCACCCCTCGTCGGCGGCGGCGGCAGACGTCCCGGTCAGCCAGGCGGCCGCGGCGAAACCCCCGACCAGGGCGGCCTTCACCGCGACAGCACGCAGCCGAATTCGGCTGCCGCGCACCGCCACGGTGTCGCGCACCGCGATCACCAACCCTTTACCTAGCCTGCTCGTACAACCGACCTTTCCACCGAGCGCGGAACGAAACCCGGTACGAATGGTCGCGATTCCATAACGGTAGTCCTGGCCTGCGGTATTCGGAGCCTCTTGAGTGCTAACCACCCGTAAGGCGCCCTTGGTGCCACCATCCGGGTTGAGGTGATCACGTTCCGTCCACGTCACCCCTCCGGGTGAGTTGCACGCGTGTCGCCCCCCGCTTGTCCGCCCAGGCATACCCCGACTGCTGCACAGTACGTTTATGCAGGTAGGGGGAGAGAGCTACACGCTGACCGAGCTGGTCGACGGCTGGCGCCGCTACGCGGCCGACCTCGCCGTGTACGACCCCGGCGGCGCGGCCGAATGTGTGATCAGGCCCGGTGAGCTGATCGTCTCCGCGGAGTCGCTCCAGCCCGCCACCGCCCACCTCGACCGGTGGCTTGACGGGGTGGAGACCTTCGAGGATCTGCGACTGGCCCGACTCCGGCTGCGGCCCGCGGAGAAGGACCGGGCCGTGGAGATCGCCGCCGACGCGGGCGCGGCCTGTGACGGCCTGGTCGCGGCCAACTACGTCCACCTCGGCTCGCCGATCGTGTTGGGCACCCCGATCGGGCTCGGCACGGGCTCTATCGCGGGCGACGCCGACGCGCCGCCCGCGCCCGCCGACGAGCACTGGGACCCGCCGGTCACGGTGGCCGTGCTGGACACCGGTCTGGACGCCCACCCGTGGTTCGCGGGCCGGGAGTGGTTCTCGGCGTGGGGCCACGCGCCAGAGGTGCTGGACGCCGACGACGGTTCCGGCCAGGACCGGCAGGCGGGCCACGGCACGTTCGTGACCGGCGTGCTGCTCCAGCGGGCACCGGGCGTGTCGGTCCTGCACCGGCGGGTGCTGTCCTCGCTGGGCTTCACCGACGACCTGACCATTACCGCGGGCCTGCGCAGGCTGCGGCACACCGCTGAGTCCCGCGGCGAACGCATCGACGTGGTGCTGCTGACCTCGGGCTGCCACACCGCCGACGATCGCTGCCCCGCCACGCTGCGCGCCGAACTCGGCCACCACGGCAACACGGTGGTGGTGGCGTCGGCGGGCAACCACGGTTCCAGCCGCCCGTTCTGGCCCGCGGCCCTGCCGCAGGTCTGCGCCGTCGGCGCGACCGACCCGGACGGCGGCCTCGCTTCCTTCTCCGCCCGCGGCGGGTGGGTGGACGCCGCCGCGCCGGGCGTGGACGTGGTGAGCAGCTTCGTGCGGCTGCAATCCGGCGAGGGCAGCACACCGGACACCGAGCACCGCGAGTACACATTCGCCCGGTGGAGTGGCACCTCCTTCGCCGCCCCGCAGGTGGCAGGCGCCGTGGCCTGCGGACTCCGCGCAGGTCAGAACCCCACCGCGGCCCGTGCGAACGCCGAGATGGAGTACCGGCTGCCGATGATCACCCAACGTCCACCTTCGGGGGACAAGATCCCCGCCATGGAGCGCTGACAGCGCTTTCCCACTCCAAGTCCCGTCTTGGCGGTGCGGGCGGAGGAGGTACGGGTGACCGGGGAAGAGCTGACCGAGTTGGTCAGACGAGCCGAGGTCAGGGACGAGTTGGCGTGGCGGCGGATCGTGGACACCTTCGGCGACCTGGTGTGGGCGGTCACCCGCTCCGCGGGGTTGACCGGTTCCGACGCCGAGGACGTGGTCCAGGCGACCTGGCTGAAGCTGGCCGAGAAGGTGGGCACGCTGGCCGATCCGCCCCGCCTCGCCGCCTGGCTGGTCACCACCACCCGCCGCGAGGCGCAACGGGTGCACGCCGCATCCCGGCGCGAGCTCGACCTCGATCCCGGCCCGGCCCCGGCCGGGGTCGACCCGATGCATCCCGAGCACCAGATCCTGCAGGCCGAGCGGGACGCGCAGCTGTGGGGAGCGTTCGCCCGACTTCCTGAGCGGTGCCGCATCCTGCTCAGGGTGCTGGCCGAGTCACCCCCGTGGAGTTACGGGCAGGTGAGCAGCGCCTTGGGCATGCCCGTCGGCAGCATCGGACCGACCCGGTCGCGCTGTCTGCGCAAGCTCAAGGAGAACTGGCTGACCGCCACCGGGTTCGAGGAGGCGGCTGGATGACCGATCCGACCCTGGCGGCGCTGGCCGAGCTGTTCCGCCGCCGCGACCCTATGCCCGCTCATGTACGCCAAGCCGCGCTGCTGGCTCCGAGCGTGGTCGACGCCCTGGCAGGTCCTGGCCCGCTGGAACTGGTCGCCACTCCCGCGGTGGCGCTGCGCGAGACCGCGAGCCGCCTGCTGACCTTCGCGGGCGACGGCGTCTCGGTTGAGTTGGAGGTCCACCGGCTGGACGACCGTACGGTTCGCATCGCCGGGATCGCCGTCCCGCGGACCGTGTCCGTCGTGCTGCAACACCCGTCCGCGTCGGTCCGCGCCGCACTGGATTCCGCGGGCGCCTTCCAGGTGGAGTCCTTCATCCGCGGTCCGTGGCGGCTGCTGGTGCTGGTGCCGGGCGGTGGCCCGCTGGCGGGCGAGTGGACGGTGGCGTGATGGACCTGCAGGACTTCGCGGTCGCCGCACCGGAGCACCTACTGCTCAGCGCGGCGACCGCGTTGAGCGGCGGCACGGAGGACCGGCTCGGGCTGGAGCACGCCATGTGCACCGCCCACATCGAACGCGGCGACCTCGGCACGGCGGGCGAGATCGCCGAGGCCTCGCTCGGCAAGGCGCTGGCACAGGGCGACCACGTCACCGCGGACCGGCTGCGCCGCCTGCTGGCCTGGGTCCGGCTGGAGCAGGGCGACCCGGAGGCCTGCCGCGCACTGCTGACGCCAAGGTCCGAGATCACCACCGACGTCGACCGGGTGCTGGCGGACTGTCTGGAGGGCATCAGCTGGTGGTCCTCCGGTGTCCACGCCAGGGCGGTGGCCGAGCTGACACCGCTGATCCCGAAGCTGGAACGGCTGGGCGAAACGCGCTGGCTGGCCAACGCCCTCAACGCCAGGGGCCTGTCTCGCTGCTACCTCGGCGAGTTCGCCGCCGCGGACGCGGATCTGGCCGCCGCCGAGAACGCGTTGCGCCGCACCGACGCCACCGCGCGCCTGCCGTTGTTGCTGCACAACCGCGGCTGGATCGCGTTGATGCACGGCCACATCCCCCGTGCCCTGGCGTGTTTCGACGCGGCCATCCGCAGCGGCCTCGACCCCGCGGTCCATCCCGAGGCGCTGCTGGACCGCGCCGCGGCGTTGAACCTCGGTGGACTGCTCGGCGAGGCCCGCCGCGAGCTGCGCACGGCCGTCGACCTGCTGGCGCGGCAGGGCAAGTCGGCGGCGCTCGCCGAGGCCACGCTCACGGCAGCCCACTGCGCCCTGCTCGCCGGGGATGCCTGGCAGGCGGGCGACCTGGCGGCGGCAGCCGAGGACCTGTTCCGGGAGCAGCGCAGGGCGGGCTGGCTCGCCCTGGCGACCGCCCGTCGGCTCCAGGCCGAACACGCGGCCGGTCGCGGGAGCGATGTGGAGGCAGCGGCCGCGGCGTGCGAACTGCACGGCTGGCTGGTGCCCGCCATGGAGCTTCGGTTGGCGGGCGGCACGGTCGCGGCGTTGAAGGCGGCCGCCCGGTGGCGCGGGAACGGCACCGCGCAAGCCAAGGTGCTGACCGAGGTGGCGAAAGCGCGGTTGGCCAAGCTGGCAGGTGATCGTTCGGCGCTGCTCGCCGCGTGCCGCCGCGGTGTCCGGCTGCTGGCGGGCACCGCAGGCCTCGGACTGCCGGTGGGCTCGCTCACCGCCCTGACCCGGGAGCCCGTTGAGCTGGCCTTGGCGGAGAACCGTCCTGCTGCTGTCTTGCGGTGGGTCGATAAGGCACGGGCACTGTCGTTGGCCACCCCGCACGTGCTGCCACCAGAGGACCCGGAGCTGGCCGCCGAGCTGGCGGAGCTGCGCTCGCTCACCGCGACCCCATACGGTTCGTCGCCGCGGGCGGCGCGGTTGGAACGACTGATCCGCACCAGAACCACCCGCCCATCGGCTCTCGGCGGCGAAGCCATCTCCCTCGGCACGCTGACCACCGCTCTGAACGGCCGCATACTGATCTCGCCGTTTATCCACAACGACCTGTTGATGGCTGTGACGGTTGTGGACAACCGCGCCGAGACCCATGAGATCGGGAAGTTCGCCCGAATCTCGGCGGGTCTTTCCGGTCTGGCTTTCGCGCTGCGCAACCGAATGCGTGGCGGTTGCGCAGCGGCGGCTTTCCCCGACCTGGCCGCGACGGTCGATTCGATGGTGCTCGGCCCGCTGTGGCGGCGGATCGGTGACCGTGGCGTGGTGCTCGCGGCGCCCCCGGAATTGCACGCCGTCCCGTGGTCGGCCCTGCCGTCCTGCCGGAGCCGACCGGTGACGGTGAGCCCATCGGTGGCGCACTGGCTGAAAGCCCAGCGCCGCGGGCCGACCGGTGGGCGGAAGATCTGGGTGGCGGGACCTCGGCTCACCCACGCCGCCGAGGAGGTCACCGCACTCCAGCGCGACCACGGCGGCGAACTGATACCAGCCGAATCGTCCACTGTGGACTGTGTGCTGGCGGCGCTGGAGGGCGCCGAGTTGGCGCATATCGCCGCCCATGGCCACTTCCGCGAGGACCAGCCCATGTTCTCCAGCCTGGAGTTGGCGGACGGCCCGCTGTTCGGCTACGACCTCCAACGGATCGCCACCGCGCCGCGCATCGTGGTGTTCTCGGCGTGCGAGGCGGGCAGATCGGGCTCCCAGCCGGGCCAGCAGCTCATGGGCCTGACCGCGGCCCTGCTGACCGGCGGCACGGCGACCCTGATCGCGGGCGTCGCCCCGGTGTCGGACGAGGCCACGGCCGCGGTGATGCGCCGATTCCACGCGGCACGGGCGGCAGGCGCCGCACCCGCCCAAGCGATCGCCACCGCGCAGAACGCCCACGACGAGCACGGCTTCGTCTGCTTCGGCTCAGGTTGACGGTCAGGAGGCGGAACGGGTGCGGAGGCGGTGCAGGGCCGAGGAACCGATGACGCGGAGCAGGATCGGGGCCGCGCTGACGTAGCGCCACAGAAGACGGCGGGGTTCCTTGACGATGCGGTACAGCCATTCGATGCCGTTGCGCTGCCAGAATTCCGGGGCCCTGGTCTGCACGCCCGCGATGAAGTCGATGGCGGCACCGACGCAGACCGCGACCCCGGGACCGGTCCGGCCCGCGGTCTTGGCGGCGAAAAGCTCCTGCTTGGGGGCGCCCAGCCCGTAGAAGACCAGGCCCGCCCCGGAGGCGGTGATGCGCTCGCACAGCGCCGCCGTGGCCTCGGTGTCCGTGTCGAAGCCGAGCGGCGGCGAGTCGATCAAGGCCACCCGCAGGCCGGGGTGGCGTTCGGTGAGCCGGGCGGCGGCCACCTCGGCGGCGTTGTCCCGGCCGCCCACCAGTGCCACCGGGATGTCCTCGCGGGCGGCGGCCGCGCACAGCGCCGGGAACAGGTCCGCGCCGGTCACCCGGCCTGCCACGGACGCCCCGCGCAGCCGCATCGCGAGCACCAGCGGCCAGCCGTCGGGCAGCACCAGCGCGGCGTCGCGGTAGGCGGCGGCGAACTCCGGGTCGCGCCGCAGCAGGTCGAGGTGCTGCGCGTTCGGCGTGACGACCACCTGGCGGTCGCCACCGGTGGCCCGCGCCAGCGCGAGAATCCGCTGTAGAGCCTGGTCGAAGTCCAGGTCGTGAACGGCGGCGGGACCAACCTGGACTACCGGCACCTCATCCTCCAAGCATCGACGCCGCGAGGTCTGGGACGAACTCGCCGGAGGCAGAACCTAGCGCGGCCCCGCAGTCGCCGTCGGATTCACCCGGCTTCTTCACCCAGAGCAACGCATCCACCCCGCGCGGTCCCCCGACCTGGGGGTTGCCGCCGATGCGGCGACCGGGCGGGTTGCACCAGGTGCCGTCGGAGCCGTTGCCGTTGCGGCTCACGTCCACCAGGAACCCTGAGGTGATGTTGTGCCGTCGCTGAAGTTCCTGCTGGACGCGCTGGCCGTAGAGGGTGGCGGCCTCGGTGGTGTTGAAGTTGGAGACATTCACCGCGAAGCCGCGGGCGTTCTTCACCCCGGCCCCGGCCAGCCGCTCGGCCATCACCGACGGCGGGGTGAAGCGGCCGTCGCTGCCGTCCAGGTAGACCCAGGTCTTCGGGGCGCCGGTGCCCAGCGCGGCGACGGCGTCGGACAGCATGTCGAGCCGCTCCTCCCGCGCCTGGGTGGACAGGCAGGGCAGGTGGATCAGCGAGTCGGGCTCCAGGATCAGCACCGCGGGCCGGTCGCCGACACCCGCGGCGACCTCACGGGCCCACGCCTTGTACTCGGCGGGGGTGCCCACCCCGCCCGAGGAGTGCTGGCCGCAGTCGCGGTGCGGGAGGTTGTAGCCGACAACGACGGGTAGCTGATTCTTGGCCGCGGCGCCGCTGACGTACTCGTTGATGGCCTGCTTGACCTGCCCGTTCCAGCTGTCGAACCACTTGGCCATCGGCTTGTTCGCGATCAGCTGGGCGATCCGGGGGGCTCGCGGGTCACCGGTGTTCTTCCGGACCCACTGCGCCACGTTCGTGGTGGGGTCGACGTAGAAGCCCTTGGTGACGGCGTAGGGACTGTAGGGCGCGGGGGCGGCCTGGGCCGGACTGCTCACGGTGGTGGGCGATGTGGTCGGCACGGTCGGAGTCGCGGTCTGTGACTGCGGCGCCAGCAGCTGGAGTTCGTGCAGGTCTTCGGCCTGTTTGTGCGCGGCGTCGTGACAGCCGACGGCCAGCAACGGGACGAGTAGCGACAGCCCCACCAGTCTTCGTGTTCTGGTCAAGAGCCATCATCCTCTCGTCCACCGGTGCCTGCTGGCAGCGCTAAGGAACTTTATGCAGGCTGTTTGACCGTTTCAATAACCGGTTCGCCCGAAGTGAGAGCGGCTTCCACTCGGTGCCTGAGTCGAAGGTAGCCAAAAGCCACCACCAGGGCCGTAAACAACCCGCCGAGAACGATCGTGAGTACCGGACTGAGCGACAGTGCGCGCAGGCCAAGAAGTGTCACTGCGGTGAGTAATCCCAGGACCAACGGGAACGCACAGCTCCGGCTGATCACTCGGAGATGGATCTCCGCCCGCCGCAGTCCCCAGGCGTGGGCGGGCAGGGCCACGAACACCGCGACGGCGGCCTGCGCCCAGCCAACACCCGGCAGACCCCACCACATCGCGGCCAGCACGGTGGTAGGCACCAGCGCGATCAGCCACATGGCCTGCAGCAGCACCGAGGACAGCACCGAGCCCACCGCCACCAGCAGGTTGAACACCAGTTCGGCCAGCACCCTGGCCATCGCCGCGACCGCGAGCCCCGCCAGCACGGTGGCCGCGGGCGCCCAGGCCTGCCCGTACAGCACGATCACGATCGGATGGGCGAGTACGGCGAGCGCGGCGCAGCCCGGCAAGGTCGCCGCGGCCACTAAGCCGACCACCCCGCCCGCGGCCTTGTCCAGGTCAGCCCCCGACTCCCTGGCCCGGGAGAAGGTGGCCAGTGCTATTCGCTCCACTGTGGTGGAGATGACCGAGACCGGCCAGTTCGCCACGTTGTTCGCCAGGTACAGAAAGCCCAGCGCGGTGACGCCCAGCATGCTGCCGGTCGCCACCTGCGGGGTGCTCTGCAACAACACCAGCAGCAGGGCCGAGGCCACCACCGTGACGCCGTAGCGGGACACCTCGCCGAAGTAGCGCTTGTCGAAGCCGAACCGCGGTAGCTGCCCGGTCAGGATCAGCAGCAGCACCACGACCAGCAGCGTGCCCGACACGTGGCCGATCGCCAGCGACCACGCGCCGAAGCCGAGGAACGCCAGCAGGCCGGTGAGCAGCAGGTTCAGCACCGTGCCCGAGAGGTCGGCGACCAACCGCCGCGCCTGGCGAAGCTCCCTGGTGAGCAACGCGCCGGGCACGGCGGCGAAGCCGTCCAGCAGCGCGTTGGCCGACAGCAGCCGCACGATGTCGGTGGCGTCGGGGCTGCCCAGCGCCGAGGCCAGCAGCGGTGCGGCGAGCAGACAGGCACCGAACGCGACGACACCGCCGATGACCGACACCGTCCACGCCGTGGGCAGCAGGGCCCGCACATCGCCCTTGCGCCGCACCACGGCGGCGGCCGCGCCGAGGTCGTTGAAGGTCAGCAGCAGGTTCTGCACCACCAGCGCGGTGGCGTAGATGCCGAATTCGTGCGGGACGAGCAACCTGGCCAGGACCACGCCGAGCAGGAACGTGCCGAGCCTGGACAGCAGCGTGTTCAGCAGGCTCAGACCGAGCCCGCGGCGGAAGCGTCCGCCCAGCCCGGTCTCGGTATCGGTCACGCCTCAGCCGCCAATGCCGCTTGGCCCCATTCCGTGAAGTAACTGCCGGAGTGCACCACATAATCCACCGTCACCGCGGGCAACGCGGCGACGGTCAGTATCCCGGACAACCGGTGCACCATCTCCCAGTCCTCCCGGGGATGTACCCACCGCGGCCGCGCCCATGGGTCGAACCGCAGCTCACGACACCGCCGAACCACAACGGCATTCACGTCGACCCAGGCCTCGTCACGGTGGGCACGCCGACTGAACGGTTTTTCCAGGACATCCAGTTCCGTGCCGTCGGAGCGCAACCTCCGCACCGCTGTGTATACGAGTCCGGCGCCCGTCCGACTCATTCCAGCCAGCGCCTGCTCGAGGTGATCGGGTCGCCAGGTGTTGTCGTCGTCGAGAAAAGCGACAAAAGGCGAGCGGGACAGCCGGATCGCCACATTCCGGGCCAGCCCGGGGCTGCCGTGGTTGCGGCTCAACCGCAACACCGTCAGCCGGGTGTCCTCGGGCAGTCCGTCGGTCTCGCCGCCCCCGTCGTCCACCACGATCACCGCGACGTCCCGCACGGTCTGCGCCAGTGCGCTGCGCACGGCCGCGGCCAGCGTCTCCTGCCTGCGATAGGTGGGCATCACGACCGCGACGGTGGCCGAGGGCAGTGCAGGCAGCCCCGCCGCGAGACCGGTCGCCTCGGCGTCCTCGGCGGCTCGGGCGGCGGCCCGCTCGGCCGCGAACTTCAGCGCCCACCAGCGCTCGCCGATGACGTAGCGGCCAACACAGCGGCGCAGCGCGTCCTTCACCGGACGCGGCAGCAACGCGTAGTCGCGCGCGCTCACCGTCGGCCACCTCCCAACGCCGACACCGCGATCCGACGGCGGAAGTCCTCGCCCGCGGCCGGATTCGTTGGCTCTCCCCGCAACAATGCCCTACGCCCTGACCACAGCGCGGCCAGTGCCGCGCGATGTGTGCCACGGCATAGCGGCAGCCGCAGCAGCGAGCCCGCCACCAGCGCCGACCACACCCCGACCGCGGCCAGCTGGCCGTCCCAGCGGGCGGCGTGCACGACCTTGTTGGTGCTCAGCTGCGCCCACAGGGCAGGCGATGACGTGACCTCGCCGCCGCGGTGCACGGCCCGCGCCGCGGGCACCCGCCGGACCCGCCAGCCCGCGTCGGTGACGCGTCGGCAGTAGTCGACCTCCTCGGAGTACAGGAACAGGTCCTCCCGCCACGGCCCGATCCGACGCCGCACCCCGGCGGGCACCAGCAGCACCGCGCCGTTGGCCCAGTCCGCCTCCCCGGCGGTCGCGGGCAGCCGCTCGCCCAACGCCTCGAACCGGCCTGCCCTGCCACCGAGCAGCGCCTCACCCCAGGCCCGCAGCACGGTCGGCCTGCGCCGCAGGGTCGGTTCGGGCGTGCCGCCCCCATCCGTCACGACGGGAACGGCGATGCCGACCGAATCGTCCTGGCAGGCTGCGAGCAGCGCGGCCACCGAGCCGGGCGCCAACCGGACGTCGGCGTTGAGCACCAGCAGCGCGTCATCAGGTTCGGCGTGGGCGGCCGCGGCGTTGATGCCCGCGGCATAGCCGAGGTTGCCGCCGGTACTCACCACCGTCGCGGGCAGGTCGCCTGTCAGCGACTCGGCCACCGCCACGGTGTCATCGGCGGAGGCGTTGTCGGCGATCACCAATCTCCACCGCGCAACGCCCTCCAGCGCCGCGGGCAGGCTCGCCAGCAGACCCGGCAGCTCGGCAGCCGAGTTGTAGGTCACCACCGCGATCAGCAACGTCAACTCGGTTCCTCCACGATGGTGCGTGCGCCGACGGAACGTCCGGGCAGCGCCTGTGCCGCAACCGCTCCCGCCAGCCCGACCAGCAGGAAGGTGAATCCTTCGAACTGGGGGAACGCCAAGGCGTCGAAGGTACCGAAGCTGACCGCGCACACCGTCAGGCCGGTGCCCACCGCCCACGCGGCATCCCGCACCACCGGGAACTCGCGGCGCCGCGCCGGGATCACGCCGTGTCCCCGCCAGACCCGCGACATCAACGCGATCGGCACCACCAGCACCGCCAGCAGCACGCCAAGCCCGAGCAGCCCCGACTCGACGATGGTGAGCAGGTACTGGTTGTCCAGGAACGGTTGCGGCGGTGCGTGATAGGTGCCGAAGCCCTGCCCGGCCAGCGGCGCTTTGAGCAGTCGCTGGAAGACGAACTCGTAGTCGGCGAGCCTGGCCTGCACGCTGGAGTCCTTGCTGGAACCCAGCACCGTCTTGTTCAGCACCTCGACCAGCCGGGGTTCGATCAGCCCGAACACGAGGGTGCCCAGCAGGGCGCAGAACATCGCCAGCAGCCAGGTGACCAGCCCGATCCGCGGCAGCAACAGCACTCCGACGATGGCCATGCCCAACAGGCCGGTGCGGGAGATGGTGGCCAGCGCCCCGGCGACCAGCACCAGCGCGCAGATCCACCAGAGCACCCGGTGCTTGGCGTAGCGGGCGAGGTGCAGGCACAGCGGCAGGCCTGCCGCGCAGATCGCGGCGAGTTCGATGGGGTGGTTGGCGAAACCCATCGCCCGTTCCAGGCCGCCGCGACCGAGGTCGGCGTCCCCGAGGCCCTGCACCTCAAGACCCGGCAGCGCGGTCAGCGCCCGCGCGTCGAAGCCGACGAACTGGAGTGCCGCGGCACCTGCGGACAGGGTGGCCGCGAGCACCACCGCGCCGATCACGGTGCGCAGCGCCGCGGGCCCCTCCACCGCGTCACAGGCCAGCAGACCAACGCCGAAGGCCAGCACCAACAGCAGCGTCGCTCTGTCCCCGTTGGACAGCAGCGCGTCCGGCACCCCGCCCGCCAGCGCGAGCGCGTTGGCGGCGGCCAGCACGGCGAGGGTGGTGAGCATGACGGTGCGCACCGGGTTGCGGGTGCGGCGCAGGCCGAAGCCGCCGCCGAGGCGGGCCACCAGCCACCACAGCGCGGCGCCGCCCGCGATCATCCTGGCGGGCGTGACCGAGCCGCCGACGCCCGCCACCACGTTGTTCTGCGGCAGCGCCAGCAGCAGCGCGAACAGGGCGAGCACGAGCTGCGGTGAGATCCGGAGCGCGGGCAGGCTGAGCAGCCTCGGTGGCGGCTCGGCGGTTCTGGCATGCCCTGGACGCGCCAGGGTCACTTCTGCTCCGGTTCGCTGTCGGCCTTGGCGGCGATGGGCATCTGCAGCGTAGGGGACTCATCGGCCGGTCGCTGCACCTTCTCGGTGGCGGGAGGCTGGGTGCGCTGCTGGTGCGCGGCCTTCCTGCGCGGCACCGCGGCCGGACCAACGGCCGGGAAGGTGCCGGTGTCGGTGATGCCGGGTCGCCTGCCCAGCGGCGGGCGCGGCCGCAGCGGCATCTCCTTGCGGAGCCTGCCCTGGTCGTAGATCACCACCGCGAGCACCAGCAGCACCAGCCCCAGCGCGCCGCCCAGCCCGATGGCCCGCAGCTGCGCGGCCCTGGTGGTGGCGGTGGTCTCGGGCGGAAGCACATCGGTGAGCACCAACTGCTGGTTGCGCGGCACCCCGGCCTGGTCCTGCCGCTGGCGGAGCTCGTCACGGGCCCGCTGTAACACGATCTGCCCGGTGCGCACGACTTCTTCGCGGTCGTTTCCGGTCACCAGCAGGGTGATGAACGGGCTCTCCGGGTCCAGCGCCCCGCCCTCGTTGGTCGCCTCGACCTCGGCGGTGGCGCCCCTGGCGACCAGCTCTTCCTTGGTCTGCGGCGCGGTCAGCACCCGCACCACCAGCGAAGCCGCCTGGCCCTGGGCCTTGTCCACCACGGCGTAGGGGTTCTGCCCGTCGTTGCCCGCCTGCCGGATCACCAGCGCCTCGGCGTTGGCCCGGTGCTGCTGCGGGACGATGAAGGCGAGCGAGCCGAGCACGATGGCCAGCACGGCGGCGAGCACCACGGTCAGTCCCCAGCGCCGCCGCAGTACCCGCAGGATTTCCAGTGCGTCCATGTACGTGCCTACTCCTGCTTGACGATCCTGCGGGCGCCATCAACGGCCGCTCGGGCCACATTGCGGGCCATCGGCAACGCGTTGGCGCGAAACCATGGGCGCAACGCCATCATCGCGCGCACCTGCTCCCGCCTGCCCAGCGGCGAGTGCAGCACGGCACGCAGGTACCAGCCCGCTTCCTCCACATTGGGCAGCACGAGCTTGCGGTTGTCGGTGCGCTGCGTCCGGTACCAGTCCCGCGACGATACCGACTGGGTCAACCGGTGATCATGCAGCCGGTGCAGCAGCAGTTCCTCGTTGACCTCGGCGAACGGACCGTGCAACGCGAGCTCGGCGATCAGGATGCGGTCGTTGTTCTTCACCGGCGGCAGCAGCTGGGTGCGCAGCAGCACCTCGCGCCGGACGATGCCGTAGCAGTGATAGTTCTCATGCTCAAGGCCGATCAAATCGGCCAGCCGGACCACCGGGTCGGGGTCGGCGGTGCGGCACGGGTTGCGCCAGGAGCCGATCACCGTGCCGTCGGAGTCGATCTGCTTGGCCGCGGAGAAGGCCAGCACCGCCTCCGGCCGGTCGGCCAGCGCCTTGACCAGCAGGTGCAGCCGCTTGGGCTCGTAGCAGTCGTCGGCGGCGGCCCACATGAACAGCGGGCTGCCCACTTCGTGCACCAGCCGGTTGTGGTTGGCCGTCACGCCGACGTTGTGCGGGCGGCGCAGATAGCGCACCCGCTTGTCGGACTTCTGGAGCTCGCGGCAGATCTCCTCGGTGGAGTCCGTCGAGCAGTTGTCGGCGATCCACAGTTCGAAGTCGACATCCTGCTGCGCCAGCAGGGTGCCGAGGGCCTCGGCCAGATAGGGCTCGCCGTTGTAGACCGGAAGACCCACCGCCAGCGGAGCCGAGGTACCCCGCGCCAGCGTCGGCGCTGAGCGGGCGGACTGGTTGACCTTGACGTTGCTGTTCACCTGGACTCCCGTGCGGACAAGCTGACCAGACTTCTCCGCTATCGCCGGCAGCGCCTCTTTCGTGACACCTGGCGGCAAGGGTAGTACTCCAATTGGCGCAACCTCGCGTGGCTCCGGTTCGGCCAGCACCCAACGCCGTCCGGCCGCCTCCACCTCGGGCAGCGCTTCCCGCACCTCCGACAGCAGGTCGGGCAGGAACAGCAGCACCTCGTCCGGCCGCTCCGCCAGCAGCTGGGCGGGCGAGACCACCGGGATCCCGCTGCCGGGCATCCGCCGTCCCTGTTTGGCGGCGGCCGCGTCGGCGATGGCGGGCAGCACCTCCGGGCCCACCCCGGCCCGACAGAGCAGCGCGACGGCCCTGGAGGCAGCGCCGTAGCCCAGCACCTTCCGGCCCTGTCGATAGGCGTCGATCAGCCAGCGCGCCAACGCCTCCGCGCTGCGCTCGGCGGCCTGGGACAGCTCCCGCACGCCCGCGGGCGCCATCAGCCCGGCGGCGGCATCCGCGGCGAGCAGACGCCGCACCGTCTCGTCCGGCGCGCCGCCCGCGGTCGCCGCCAGCAGCACCGTTCCGCCGTAGAGGTCGAATTCCCAGGCCGTGGTCGGCACCAGTCCGTGCTCGGCGAGCATGCCGGTGAGCGCGGCGGTCGAGTAATAGGCGTAGTGCCCGTGGCGCAGCGCGTTCCACTGTCCACACCGGACGATCGTGGCCAGCGGGTGGTACTGGAGCAGCAGCACCCCGGCCGGTGCCAGTCGCGCGACCCGCTCGGCGAGCGCGGCGGCCTGGTCGGGGGCGTGCATCAGACCGAAGCAGTCCAGCACGACCTCGGCGGGTTCCCGCTCGGCGGCGGGGAACAGCCCCAACTCGGACAGCGGCTTGAGCCAGGAGCCCCCGTGCGGGCTGCCGTACTCGGCCACCACCGCTCCCGCGGGCAGCAGCCCGGCCGCAGCGGCCAGCGCGACGGCCTGCTCGGCCTGCCGCACCAGCGCCAGCGGCTCGGCGCCGCGCGGCTCCTCGGCCACCGTCGGGTCCTCCACAAGCTGCGCCAGGCCGCAGCCCGCGCACAGCCAGAGCCGCAGCGGATGCACCGGGTCGGGCCCGGGATCGGCGGCGTCGGGGAAGTCGTCACAGGCAGGCTGCCTGCCCAGGTCGAGCACCACCTGGCCGCGCCCGCCCCGGCAGAAGCGGCAGGCCACCCCGGTCGCCGCGCTCATCGGGGCACCCGCAGGATGTAGCCGTGGACGTGCGCACCTGTGAACTGGCCGGACCGCTGCTGTTCGTGCCCAAGCCGCATCACGACGACCGCGGGTTCTTCACCCGCACCTTCGACTCGGCCATCGCGGCGGCGCACGGTCTCGACCCGGCCTCGTTCATCCAGGACTCGCAGTCCCGCACCCGGCGCGGCGGCCTCCGGGGACTGCACGGCAGGGCGGGCCGCGGCGAGGCCAAGCTGGTCCGCTGCGCCCGCGGCGCCGTGCACGACGTGCTGGTGGACGCCCGGCCCGATTCGCCCACCTTCGGCAGGCAGGCGAGCTTCCTGCTGGACGATGTGGCCTTCGCGCACCTGTACGTGCCCGCGGGCTTCCTGCACGGCTTCCAGGCGCTCACCGAGCAGGCCGACGTCTGCTACCGCATCGACGCCGAGCACGACCCGGCCGAGGACCTGGCGGTCCGCTTCGACGACCCCGACCTGAGCGTCGACTGGCCGCTGCCGGTGAGCGTGCTGAGCCGACGCGACGCCGACGCGGGCACCTGGGTCGCGTTGCGGGATCGGCTTGCGGGGTAAGGGACTCACCGCCTATACCGGTTTGAGGTCGTCGGTGATCTCGCCCGCCGCCCTGCGCTCGGCAAGCCGGGCCAGCCGGATGTAGCGCTGCCGGAAGTCTTCTTCGGTCAGCCCGTGCGCGGTGTAGGCGGTGTAGAGCTCGACGGCCCCCGCCTGAACCGTCCACAGTGGATCAAATTTGGGCAGCGCCTGTCGAATCCGGGCGAAGCTCACCCGGTAGGAACGCGGATCGCCGCCCGCCTCGCCGGTGATCACGACCTCGGCACCGGGCACCACCTCGGCCACGGTGTTGGCGATCTGGGCGACGGTGACGTTGTTGACCTCGGTGCCGACGTTGAACGCCGTGTTGTGCACGGCATCCCGCGGCCCTTCCAGGCAGGCCAGGAACGCCGAGGCGATGTCCTGGGCGTGCACCAGCGGCCGCCACGGCGTGCCGTCGGAGAGCACCCGCACCTGCTTGGTCAGCACCGCGTGGCCCACCAGGTTGTTGAGCACGATGTCCGCCCGCAGCCGCGGCGAGAAGCCGAAGGCGGTGGCATTGCGCAGGTACACCGGGCTGAAGTCGTCATCGGCGAGTTCGGCAAGGTCGCCCTCGACGCGGACCTTGCTCTCCGCATACGGCGTCACCGGCCGCAGCGGCGCGTCCTCGCCGACCAGATCCTCGCCCGCGGCACCGTAGACCGAGCAGGTGGAGGCGTAGAGGAACCGCCGCACGCCCGCGTCCCTGGCCAGCTTGGCGAGCGTGACGGAGGCGTGGTGGTTGATCTCGTAGGTGATCTCCGGCGCCAGCGAGCCAAGCGGGTCGTTGGACAGCGCGGCCAGGTGCACGACGGCCTCGACGCCGTCCAGGTGCGCGGGCAGCACATCGCGCAGGTCGGTGCGGTGCCCGGCGGGGTCGGGCTGCTCGGGACCGAGCACGCAGTCGGCGAACAGCCCGCTGTCCAGGCCGACGACCTCGTGGCCCGCGTCGGCGAGCACGGGCGCCATGACGCTGCCGAGATACCCCTGGTGACCGGTCAGCAGAACGCGCACGTCAACTCCTCACTTCCGCGACGCCGAGCACGAACTTGTCGACGAAGAAGGCCTCGGCATAGCGCGATTTGCACTGCACTCCGCGCAACCGGGCCAGCCCGAGGAAGGTCTCATCGTCGAACCAGTCCCGGTCCCGCTGCGACGGATAGTGCTTGTGCAGCAGTTCGGCCTTGAGCGCCGCGGTATCGGCCGCCAGCGGCAGGTAGGCGCCGGGCTGGGCGAGGTCGCCGTCCCACTTGACGATCTCGTAGCCGAGCACCAGGTGGTCGCGGAACGCCGTCGGCACCAGCCGCGCCAGTTCGCGGTGGTCCTGATGGGCATCGTGCTTCGCGGGCGCCAGCACCAGATCCGGGTCGACCGCCCGCCGCAGGTTCTCCACGGCCAGCTTGGCCCGCTCCCAGTGCGCGGGGATGCGCCCGTCCGGCAGGTCGAGCACCTGCACATCGAGTTCGGCGCCGGGACAGAACGCGGCCAGCGCGTCCCGCTCCTCGTCCTCCCTCGGCCCGCCGCCACCGGTCAGCACCAGCGCCGACACTCGCAGCCCCGGCCGGGCGGCGCACAGCGTGAGCAGCGTGCCCCCCGCACCGATGGCGATGTCGTCGCAGTGCGCCCCCAGCACCGCGAGGTGGCCGAGGTCGGCGAGGTCGAGCGCCCGCATCAGATCCTGGCTCCCAAGCGCTCCCAGAGCATCCAGGGCCGGGTTCCCGCCGCGTAGGCGGCGTCCAGCGCGGCCCGCTCCTTGACGGTGTCCGCGGGCTGCCAGAACCCGCGGTACTGGTAGGCCAGCAGCCGGTTCTGCTTCGCCAGCGCGCCGCAGGCGTCCTCGACCAGGTCGCCGTTCTCCGGCAGGTGCTCGAACACCTCCTGCCGCAGCACGAAGTAGCCGCCGTTCTCCCACATCGGCAGCCTGCTGACCGGCGTGATGCCGCTGACCCTGCCCTCGTGGTCCATCTCGACGCAGTGGAAGGAGGACTGCGGCGGGACGACCATCATGGACGCGGCCGCGTCGCTGTGCGTCAGCCGCGACACCATGTGGTCCAGTGGCGCGTCGGTGAGCACGTCGGCGTAGTTGGCCAGGAACATCTCCTCATCCGCGACCAGGTGCCGCACCCGGCGCAGCCGCTCGCCGATCGGGGAGTCCTGGCCGGTGTGCACGAAGGTGATGTTCCATTCGCTGATGTCGGAGGACAGCAGCTGGACCTGCCCGTCGCGCAGCACGAAGTCGTTGGACGCGGTCTCGGAGTAGTTGAGGAAGAAGTCCTTGATGTGGTGCGCCCCGTAGCCGAGGCACAGCACGAAGTCGGTGTGCCCGAAGTGCGCGTAGTACCGCATCACATGCCAGATCAGCGGCCGCGGTCCGACCAGTTGCATGGGCTTGGGCACATCGTCGGCATCGCTGTTGCGCATGCGCATCCCGTAGCCGCCGCAGAACAACACGACCTTCATGCGCTCACTCCCACCAGCGGGGCCGGGTCCACGATCTCCAGGCTTGGGATGGGGAAGACGAGTCTGCCGCCCCAATCCGCGATATAGCGAAGCTGCTCGGTGAGCTCCTGGCGCAGGTTCCACGGCAGCACCAGCACGTAGTCCGGCCGGTCCCGCGCGATGCGGTCGGGATCGTGGATGGGGATGCGGGTGCCCGGCGTGAACCGGCCGTGCTTGTACGGGTTGCGGTCCACCGTGTACGTCAGCAGGTCCGGCCGGATGCCGCAGTAGTTCAGCAGCGTGTTGCCCTTGCCAGGGGCGCCGTAGCCGACCACGGTCTCGCCCGCCGCGGCGGCGTCCAGCAGGAAGCGCAGCAGTTCCCTGCGCACTTGCCCGACCGCGCCCGCGAACCCGTCGTGCCCGGCCAGCCCGTGCAGCCCGGCATCACGCTCGGCGGCCAGCACCTCGCCGACCCGAGCCGACGGGGCCTGGGCGGACTCGTCCGGGCGGGCCCAGATCCGCAGCGAGCCGCCGTGGGTCGGCAGCAGCTCCACATCCACCACCGACAGCCCGCCGGTCGCCAGCGCGGCCTGCGCCGAGGCGACGGTGTAGTACTGGAAGTGCTCGTGGTAGATCGTGTCGAACTGGGTGTGCGCGACCAGGCTGAGCAGGTGCTGCACCTCGATGGACAGCCACCCGTCGTCGGCCAGCAGCCACCGCAGTCCCTTGGTGAACCCTACGAGGTCCGGCACGTGCGCGTAGACGTTGTTGGCTACCACCAGCTTCGCCGGGCCGTGCTCGGCACGCACTGCCGCCGCGCTCTCCGGTGACAGGAAGGCGGTGTGCGTCGGCACGCCGCGGTCACGCGCGGCCTGCCCGACGTTGACCGACGGCTCGATGCCAAGGCAGCGCACCCCCGCGGCGACCACATGCTGGAGCAGGTAGCCGTCGTTGCTGGCCACCTCGACCACGAAATCCTCCGCGCCAAGGCCCAGCCTGTCGACGGCCCCGGTCACGAAGGACCGGGCGTGCTCCACCCAGGAGGTGGAGAAGGAGGAGAAGTAGGCGTATTCGGTGAAGGTGTCCTCTGGCGTGATCAGCGCCGGGATCTGGGCCAGCAGGCAGTCCCGGCAGACCCGCAGGTGCAGCGGGAACGTCGGCTCCGGCTGGTCAAGCTGCGACGCGGCGAGGAACCGCTCACAGGGCGGTGTCGCGCCGAGGTCGACAACGCTGTGCATTCGGGTGGAACCACAGAGCCTGCAGTTCACAGCGCCTGCGACCGCGTCCGTCTGCGTCATCAGGGGGTGTCTCCTGAATCGTCGTTGGTGAACTGACGTTGGGGCGCGACCCCCTAGTACGCGCCCTGGCCCCGTACGACCGCCCAGACCGTCTTCCAGAGGATCACGGCGTCCAACGCCAGTGACCAGTCCTCCACATAACGAAGGTCCAGCCGAACCGATTCGTCCCACGACAGATCGCTGCGGCCGCTGACCTGCCACAATCCGGTCAAACCCGGCTTGACGAGCAGCCTGCGGCGCACATCGGTGTCGTACTGCTCGGCCTCCTCGGGCAGCGGCGGACGCGGGCCCACCAACGACATCGACCCGGTCAGCACATTGATCAGCTGGGGCAACTCGTCCATGGAGTACCGCCGCAACACGGCGCCGACCCTGGTGATCCGCGGATCGTGACGGATCTTGAACAGCAGCCCGGCCCCCTCGTCCTGTCCGGTCAGCTTCTCGCGGATCTGGTCGGCGTTGGGCACCATCGTGCGGAACTTCAGGATGGTGAACACTCGGCCGTCCTTGCCGACCCGACGCTGCCGGTAGATCACCGGGCCGCGATCGCCGAGCCAGATCAACGCCGAGACCGTCAGCAGCAGCGGCGCCAGCATCAGCAGCAGCGCGAACGCGCCCGCCCGGTCGAAGATCTCCTTGACCACGCGGCGGACGCCGGTGAAGGCGGGCTCGGTCAGCCGCAGCAGCGGCAGCCCGAACACCGGCGAGACATGCAGCCTCGGCCCGGCGACCTCCATCAGCATCGGCGCGACCACCATCTCGGCGGCGCTGCCCTCCAGCGACCACGCCAACTGCTGGAGCCTGCGCGGGGTCCAGTGCGGGTCCGGCGCGACCGCGGCCACCCGGTAGCCGCCGATGCGGACCAGCGGCGCGAACTCCGAGAGCGAGCCGACCACCGGCACGCCCGCGACCTCGCCACCGCCGTTCTCGCCGACCCCGTCGGGGGTGCAGACCGCTTCCACCCGCCAGCCGTTGTACTGCTCACGGCGGGTGCGCTCGATCAGGTCGGCGACCGCGGGCACGCAGCCCGCCGCCATCACCGGGACCAGGCAGCGGCCCTGCATCCGCTTGGCGTGCAGCATCCTGCGCAGCACATAGCGCTGGGGCAGCGCGAGCAGCCCGATGGCCGGGACGACGCCGAACACCCAGGGCCGAACCTGGTCGAGGTCGGCTGCCAGCGCCAGCAGCGCCAGCACGACCATGGCGCTGAACAAGCCGCGACCCAGCCTGCGGAACTCCTCGGCGCCCTGGCCGAGCACCCTGGACTCCCAGGCCCTGCTCAGCGAGAGCGCGAGCACCGCGATGAGCACGGTGCTTGCGGCCATCACGATCGAGCCGTAGCCCGCGATCAGCGGGGCCGTCTCGATCAGCAGCAGACCGCCGATGGCGACCGCGAGGAGCACCGCCACCAGGTCGGAGGCGATGACCACCCGGCGGTAGCGCACTTCCCATGATGCGACGGGCATGCCGGTGGAACCACCGGCCGCCCGGAGTACTGAGGTGGCAGAACCGAGTCCTGCCGATCTCAACTGGCTGCTCAAGCCTTCCCCTGTCCACTCGGAAGACGCAGCGGTGGGCCGTGTCACCTGTTTCAGTGACCCCTTTGGCGTAGTTGCGCCTGGTGACGTTCCGTGACCGAGATATCCGCTTTGCATAATGGTTACTCGAACGTGACATCGCCAAAAACAGGACCGACCATGGCTCCCTGCTGCCATGGCCGGCACCGTGAACCGTCCACCACCTGGGCAATCGCTCTAACGAGTGAACCCGTTACCTCTGTTACTGAGGCACTATTCACCATCTTTGCTGCGGTCGCACAGCTACGGTCCGTCACAGCGTGTCTCCTGATCCACCATCGGGGGCAGAATCTCGCAAATCGGTCACCCATTACGGTGACAGGGCCCGAAAATGCGAACAGCGGCCACCACGTTGTGTGATGACCGCTGCAAACAGGGTTGTGGCCAGGGGCGGGGTCGAACCGCCGACCTTCCGCTTTTCAGGCGGACGCTCGTACCAACTGAGCTACCTGGCCGTTCGCGCCCGGCGCTGGAGATCCGGACAGCTAAATGTTGCGACCCCGACGGGACTCGAACCCGCGACCTTCGCCGTGACAGGGCGACGCGCTAACCAACTGCGCCACGGGGCCTCGTGGCTATCCATACCGCGAACTTCCGCGGCACAGTGTACTGCGTGCCCCCAACGGGATTCGAACCCGCGTTGCCGCCTTGAAAGGGCGGAGTCCTAGGCCACTAGACGATGGGGACGGGGCCGACTCGGGACCGACCCGACCTCGCACCCAACGGCTGCCCGTTGGAAGCACGCAAAGCATAGGACACCCCGCCATCGCTTCCAAAACGGGGGTGGTCTTCCGAGTGAAGGAGCAGGTAGAGCCGATCAGGGGCTCATGCCAGAGTTCCGCGCCCGGCGCGGCGGCGGGCGCGGAACTCCGGGTGGCAACAGAGCAGCGGAACTCCGCGGTGCAGCCCGTCCGGCCCAGCGCAGTCTCGACAAAGAGTCAGAAATTTTAAACCGCAATCAATTTCGCTCCACCAAATGAGTGAGAGTAATTACGTGAATTATCACCCTTGGTGACTGAATATCAGGATTGCAAAATTCCGGGTGAAAAAGTAGGTTCTATTTCTGCACCAGGCGCACGTTCGTGGGGTGTGCGCCTGGGGCGTGACCAGCGGTAACGCGCGCGGCCCCCGACCGGGCGACGTTTCGCGGAACATAAGTGGGGCGAGCCCTTTGCAGAGCTCGCCCCATTGTGTCTATTGCCGTAGCCGTGAGATCAGTCTTCGTCGCCGGGATCGATCTGCTTCGCAGCCGTCTCACCACCATTGGGCCTCTCGCGACAGCGCCGTCCTCGCCGCCGCGCGGGACCGTGCTCACCTCCGAACTGGGGGGATCCCGTCGTCGCCGGGCACCAAGCCCAGCATGTCCAGCAGCAACCGGCAGTCCTCGGCGTCCAGTGCGTTCCGGGCTACCGACATCCGCGCCCGGTGGACCTGGTCCGCCGAGATTCGCGAAGGTTCGGCGCCCCGCTGCATGGGCACCGACGGCGAGTGCCGCTGGGCCGCGTCGTCGTGCTGCAACAGGAACTTCCGTACCTCTAGTGAACCTTGCATGTCGCCCTCCCCGGCATCGGCTTCGACGGCAGGCTATATAGCCAGAGATGCACCCGCAGCCCCCCTCGGAGTGATTCGGGTACAACGTTGTGTAATCGCCGCAGCTCAGAGACGGCTATGTGTTAATGAGGCCCGTTGTGGTATAAGCCGCGTACTGCCGTTCGGGTGGCGGTCAGGACAACCCATTGACATGGATTCCGCTTTTTCGATATGCGTCATGCCTTGTCGGTCGAATTGCATATTCAATCGTGTCGACCCAGCCCCACCAAGGCCTATTGGCATGACCCTCTCGAAATGCGTGTCTCGGCCCTACCGGAATAATATTCAGCTGTGGAGCCCGTCGCTCGGGCCATAGCATTGGTATGCGGCTTCCCGGGTCACGGTGCGACTTCACGGCGATACCAGGTCGTACCGGATGACCGCGATGACCGACCGTCATCGGGCTCTCCCACCCGCCAGAGCAGGTCCGGACCAGTGCCGCCGGTGCAAGCGGACCGGATTCACGCGCATACGTTCGGTCACCGGCGGGTCACGCTGTCCGCTTCGGTCATAACCTGATCATGAGTGTCCTGCGTCACACTTTGTCCCGATCATGAACCTTACCGGCATTCCCTCCGGGGACGCGGGGTTACTTAGCGCATCGCCGACTGCGTCCATAAGACCTATTCGAGACGCTTTCTTCACGGGATTTTGCTCTGACGACTCCCATTGGCCTGATGAACGTGCAACAATGGTCGTGCTGACACACCCCCGGTCAGCGCCTGTGGAGATCCCCTCCGGCCCCCGCGTTCCTCCCCCTGGCGCGGGGGCCTCTCCATGTCCGGGCCCTGCTTCGACCAGTCATAACTCTCTTGGACTACACCGGTCGTCGATGCGTGAGCACCACCGGCCCCGGATGCCGGCTATCGTGGTGTGGTGCCCCTCGGACGTTCGAAACCCGGCTCTCGGTCCGCCCGCCACCGCAACGCGGAGGGCAGGCAGGACGAGGCCCTCGCACCCGATCCCGAGCTCGAGTCGTACCTGGCCGCCCTGGCGCCGGTCGACGAGCTGGAGACCACCGACACCGGTCGGCGCTTCGGCGCCGCCCAGGTCTACCAACTGCGGCTGCCGCTGGCGGCAGGTGAGCAGCTTCGGCAACTCGCCGAGGAACACCGCACCTCACCGCTGGCGCTGATCCAGGAGTGGGTCGTCCAGCGCCTGGAGTGGGAACTCCGCCAGCGCGGGCAGTGAGTTCGCGCTCGGCCTCGGACGTCGAAGCCCTTGCGATGACATGACGCAGAGAGGCCCCGCACCAGCCGGTGCGGGGCCTCTCTGTCATGTCGCTGCGCCGTCACGGTTCCCGGCGGGTTCCAGGCGACGCGACCCTGGTCTGCAGAGCGAGGTCAGAGGAGCTGGACGTTGGTGGCCTGCGGCCCCTTCGCACCCTGCCCGATCTCGAACTCGACACGCTGGTTCTCCTCCAGGGTCCGGAAACCCTTCGCCTGGATTTCCGAGTAGTGCACAAAGACGTCCGGATCACCACCGTCAGGCGTGATGAACCCGAAGCCTTTCTCGGAGTTGAACCACTTGACCGTGCCCTGCGCCATGAAAACCTCCTCGCAGGTTGTTACCGGGCCGCGCCCTGCGGACCGTTGGGTCGTTGCCGGGGCGTTCCTCTGGCAACCTTCCTGCAAGAAAACACACCCGCGTCATTGTTCTGCGAGCGTGTTGCGCGTGCACAGAAACCACGACCTCGACGGGTACCTTACCGCCGGGATGCCCACCGCCGGAAGGTAAAACACGGGCGCGATGGACCACCCGCCGCCCCCGTATGCTCCGCTCCCGGCAGTGCCGCTTATGCCAAATGGGGGTGCAGGTTTTCGCCGCTTCGACGCTCCACTCTGCGGT
Organism: Actinorectispora metalli; assembly: GCF_056323685.1. Classification (NCBI taxonomy): domain Bacteria; kingdom Bacillati; phylum Actinomycetota; class Actinomycetes; order Pseudonocardiales; family Pseudonocardiaceae; genus Actinorectispora; species Actinorectispora metalli. Next base: position 2,544,432 of record NZ_JBREYE010000001.1, on the reverse strand, counting down.
GCCTTCCCTGCGGCGGAAGTTGCAGTCCGATCGGCAACACCAAGAGCGGAAAGGCCATCGGCTGGGTGTCCGCCTCGGCCCACGCAACCTCGTGTCGGGCCAGTCGCGCTCTGATTCGCGCGATCTTCCTGCGGCGGAGGACAAACCGGGAAATCCTGCGAAGACTCATCAACGCGATCCCCGTGACCGCGGCCGTCACCGCCAGCCAGTTCCACAGAACCACGGCAATCCCCTCCAATTCGCTGTCGAGGAAGTGACGGGCATCTCAGGGCGTCGTGACGTCAAAGTCTAGCTTTCTTCGCGGCGGGACCCCGGCGGCCCTCCGGGTGACGACGACACCCGAGCTGTGTTCCGTCCGCTCACCGGACAACCGGGTCGGTCGACAGACACGGAACCGGCGCGTGCTGTAGTTCCGGCATGACCATGACGCTCCGCGAGAAGCTGCGGTTCACCGTGTCCATGCCGCGGCGCGGGCGGGGCCTGTGGTTCGGTCTGGCCATCGAGTTGCTGTGGCCGGTGGTCGCGGTGTTCCTGCGGCACCGGTTGGTCGGAACCGAACGCCTGCCGCGCCGGGGCGGTGTGCTGCTGGCCGTGAACCACCTGTCGATGGCCGACCCGGTGCTGGTCACCCAGCTGGTGCTGGCCTGCGGCCGGGTGCCCCGCTTTCTGGCCATGGCGGAGTTGTGGAAGGTGCCGGTGGTGCGCCGCGTGCTGGCGAGCGGCGGGCACATCCCGGTGACCAGGGGCTCGGTCAAGGCGATGGACGCCTACCAGTCCGCCATCGACGCGCTGGCCGCGGGCGAATGCGTTGTGGTGTTTCCCGAGGGCGGTCTGACCAAGGACCCCGACGCCTGGCCAGGCAAGGCCAAGCCCGGCGTGGCCGCGCTGGCGATGGCCACCGGCGTCCCGGTGGTCCCGGTCGCCATCTGGGGCACCCGCGACCTGCTGCCGCCGAAGGCGCCGTTCCCCCGGCTGCTGCCCCGCAAGCTGGTACAGCTCTCGGTGGGCGAGCCGATCGACCTCTCCGACGCCAAGGACCGCCGGGCGATGGTCAAGGTCACCCACCGCATCACCGAGCAGCTCACCAAGCAGGTGGCCGAACTGCGGGCGTTCACAGCTCGATCTTGAAACCCACGTGGGTGGGCTCGAAGCCCAACCGCTCATAGAAGCGGTGCGCGTCCTCCCGCTGCCGGTCCGAGGTCAGCTGGACGAGCCCGCAGCCGCGTGCCTTCGCGGTGTCGACGGCCCAGCGCACCAGCGCCTCGCCCAATCCGGTCCCACGGTGCGCCGACGCGATCCGGACCCCTTCGATCTGGCCGCGGGCGGTGCCACCCCGAGACAGCCCGTGGATGATCGAGAGTTGGAGGGTGCCGACGACGACCCCCGCGCTCTCGGCCACCACCAGCACCTGGTTGGGGTCCGCCGATATCGCCGAGAAGGCCGCGTAATAGGGCGAGATGTCGTCGGTGCTCTCCCGCCGCGCGCCCAACACGTCGTCGACCAGCAACTCGACGATGACGGGCACATCCCATTCGGTCGCGTCCCGAATCAGCACATCGTTCACGTCTCGAGCCTGTCACCGAACGATCCGGCGTGCCGCCGGTCCGCAGCAGATCACAGTGGCTGGCGAACCCCTGCCCGCGCGGGTAGAAAGCAGGGGTGAGCCTGAAGATCGGGTACAAGGCGTCCGCTGAGCAGTTCGCCCCGCGCGAGTTGGTCGAACTGGCCGTGCAGGCCGAGGAGCGCGGCCTGGACAGCGTCATGGTCAGCGACCACTACCAGCCGTGGCGCCACCAGGGTGGCCACGCGCCGTTCTCGATGTCCTGGCTGGCCGCCGTCGGCGAACGCACCTCCAGGGTGACGCTGGGCACCAGCGTGCTCACCGCGACGTTCCGCTACAACCCGGCGGTGGTCGCCCAGGCCTTCGGCACCCTCGGCTGTCTGTACCCGGGACGCGTCCTGCTCGGCATCGGCACCGGCGAGGCCCTCAACGAGGTGGCCGTGTCGAACGTCGAATGGCCCGAGTTCAAGGAGCGCTTCGCCCGCCTCCGGGAGGCCGTGCGGCTGATGCGCAAGCTGTGGACTGAGGAGCGCGTCACTTTCGACGGCGAGTACTACCAGACGAACAACGCCACCGTGTACGACCGCCCCGTGCAGCCCGTCCCGGTCTACATCGCCGCGGGCGGCCCGGTGATGGCCAAGTACGCGGGCCGCGCGGGCGACGGTTTCATCTGCACCAGCGGCAAGGGCATGGAGCTCTACACCGAGAAGTTGCTCCCCGCCGTCGAGGACGGCCTGGCCGCCGCGGGCCGCGAACCCGGCTCGATCGAGCGCATGATCGAGATCAAGCTCTCCTTCGACCCCGACCCGAAGCTGGCCGTGGAGAACACCCGCTTCTGGGCCCCGCTGGCCCTGTCCGCCGAGCAGAAGCACAGCCTGCACGACCCGACCGAGATGGAACGAGCAGGCGACGAGCTACCCATAGAAAAGGTGGCAAGCCGCTGGATCGCCACCGCCGACCCTGACGAGGCCATCGCCCAGATCAAGACCTACGTGGACGCGGGCTTCGACCACCTGGTGTTCCATGGCCCCGGCCAAGACCAGACGAGGTTCCTGGCCTCGTTCGCCGAACACCTGCTACCCCGCCTGCGCTCCCTCTAGGCTCGCGGCCATGGATCTCTCCCGGGCGGCGGTACTGGCCCTGCACTGGCAGGTCAACGTGATCAAACCGGAGGGCTTCTTCGGCCCCATGCTCGCCGACCCGGTGGCCCGCAGCGGCGTGGTCGACCGTGCCGCCGCCTTCCACGCCGCGGTGGCCCGCCCCGTGATCTTCACCCGCTTCACCATCCCGCCCGGCGAGGGCACCCTGGTCCGCAACACAGCCTTCATGCGCGCCGTGGCCGACGCCCAGGAGTCCTTCCGCCCCGACGCCTCGGGCGCCCAGATCATCCCGGAGATCGCGGACACCGGCCGCACGGTCGACAACCAGAAGCTCTCCGGCCTGGCAGGCAACAACCTGGCCGAAGAGCTCAGGGCGGAGGGCATCGACACCCTCCTGATCACCGGCGTGGCGACCAACCTGACCGTCGAGCAGACCGCCCGCCACGCCACCGACCTCGGCTTCACCGTTCACGTGGTGAGCGACTGTGTCGCGGCCGCCACCGAGGAGATCCATCAGGCATCGCTGGCCAACTTGGCGATGGCCACCGCCGGTCCCCTCACCAGCCGGGAGATCCTGGGCTAACTCCCCTGCGCCTTCTTGTTGTGGGCCACCGAGGACCAGCCGTTCTTGTCCGCACAGAGCCCGCAGTTCGAGCCGAAGAACACGCTCTTGGCCTTCTCGTCACCGGACAGCCAATACCGCAGCCACGCGGTCGTCGCGCCCACCAGCCGGAACCGGGTCTCCCCTTGCAGGAAGTGCGAGGCGCCCCTGAGCTCGCCGAAGACAGCGGGCACCTGCTCGGCTTGGGCGTAGCGGCTCCGTGCGTAGAAGGACGGCACGATGAAGTCGGCCTGCCCCGCGATGAAGAAGCTGGGTCCCTTCAGCGCGGGCACCGAACCCTGCGGCCCAGGCTGCACGGGGATCGTGACGTCCACGAGCGGATCGCTGCCCGCGGCGATCGCACCGCCGCCGCCCTGTGAGTGCCCAGCGGCCGCGACATGCTCCTCATCGATCTTCCCGTAGAACACGCTGCCCTGCCGCTTGTCCTCGGCGATCAGGAACCGCGCCCCCGCCAGCATCTCCCGGCCCGTCCCCGACTGCGTGGTGTTGGCAGCCGCCACCACAAACCCCCACGAGGCGAAATGCCGCAGCGCCCCGTCATAGGGCTCCGGCGTGGCACCCGTGCCGTTGCCCCAGATCAACACGGCGTGCTGCTGCCCATTCGCCCCGAGATCAGTGGGGTAGTACAAGGTGTGGTCCGGCCCACCCTGCACCTTCGTGACGCTGTGCGGCCCAGCCTTCTCGTATTCCCGAGGCGAAGTGACCGCCGCGGCGGTATCCGCAAGCGACCCCGCCGCAACCAACGGCGAAAGCGCGGCAACCACAACCGCCACCAAACCCACCCGCAATGACCTGAGCATCTCGGCACCATCCTCAGACGACTGTGTCAGCCCAACAGCGACCGATTTTTCCCCACTGACCCAAGCGTCAGAATGGTTACATTTCCACGATTTCCCAACCGGGTCTGTGATCCGTCACAGATCCACAAAGCCCAGGTAGAAGCCCCAGGCAGGCGGGTCGACGGCACAGCCTCGGGAAAAACTCGCCCGGTCCGGGGCGGACAAAAAGATAGGCAAGGAGAACGTCCGCTCCCTGCCACTTCCAACATATAGCGCACTGGGGGCCTTGCGGCAAGACCCGGGTCATGCCGCAGAATTCGCCGGCCGAAGCCTGTGAATGGGGGATTTTCGTGTTTGACGTGATCATTGTCGGCGGCGGACCGACCGGCTCGATGCTCGCGGGCGAGTTGCGCCTGCAGGGCGTGCACGTACTCGTGCTGGAGAAGGAGACGGAGCAGCCCAAGTACGTCCGATCGCTCGGCCTGCACGTCCGCAGCATCGAGGTGATGGCCCAGCGCGGTCTGCTGGAGCGCTTCCTCGCCCACGGCAAGCAGTACCCGGTCGGCGGGTTCTTCGCCGCCATCGCCAAGCCATCGCCCGAGCGGTTGGACACCGCGCACGGCTACGTCCTCGGCATCCCGCAGCCCACGACCGACCGTCTGCTGGCCGAGCGCGCCACCGAGCTTGGCGCCGAGATCCGGCGCGGCTGCGAGTTGGTCGGCCTGAGCCAGGACGAGCACAGCGTCACCGCGGAACTTGCCGACGGCAGCCAACTGCGCTCGCGCTACCTCATCGGCTGCGACGGCGGCCGCAGCACGGTGCGCAAACTCCTCGGCGTCGCCTTCCCCGGCGAACCCACCAGGGTCGAGACGCTGCTGGGCGAGATGGAGCTGACCGCGTCGCCGGAAACGGTGGCCGCCGTTGTCACCGAGATCCGCAAAACCGAGAAGCGTTTCGGCGTCGGCCCATTCGGAGAAGGAGTGTTCCGCGTCGTCGTACCTGCCAAGGGCGTGACAGAGGACCGCTCGGTCCCGCCCACCCTCGAGGAGGTGAAACAACAGCTCCGGGCGTTCGCGGGCACCGACTTCGGCGTCCACTCACCGCGCTGGCTCTCCCGCTTCGGCGACGCCACACGCCTGGCCGAGCGCTACCGAACCGGCCGAGTACTGCTGGCAGGCGACGCCGCTCACATCCACCCACCGGTAGGCGGCCAAGGCCTCAACCTCGGCATCCAAGACGCCTTCAACCTCGGCTGGAAACTGGCCGCCGAAATCAACGGCTGGGCCCCGGAGGGCCTGCTGGACAGCTACCACGACGAACGCCACCCGGTAGCCGCCGCCGTACTCGACAACACCCGCGCCCAGATGGAGCTGATGTCCACCGAGCCCGGCCCCCAAGCAGTCCGCAGGCTGCTGTCCGAGTTGATGGAGTTCGAGGAGGTGAACCGACACCTGATCGAGAAGATCACCGCGATCGACGTCCACTACGACTTCGGCGAGGGCCACCCACTGCTCGGCAAGCGTCTGCGGGACATTCCGCTGAAGCGGAACCGCCTCTACGAACTCATGCACGCAGGCCGCGGGCTGCTCCTCGACCAGACCGGCACCATCTCGGTAGCGGGCTGGACCGACCGAGTCGACCACGTCGTGGACGTCAGCGAGGAACTGGACGCACCCGCCGTGCTCCTGCGCCCGGACGGCCACGTTGCCTGGGTCGGCGAGGACCAACAGGATCTGCTCACCACCCTGCCCAAGTGGTTCGGCACCGCCACCGTCTGAGCCGGATGTCCGGTCCACTCCGGTGGTGACCCATGAAGCGAGTGCGGCACACGGCCGTTTGCCGTGTGCCGCACTCGTTCCGGAATCGCGTGAGACGTCGTTGTCAGCTTGTTCGGTCGGCCCGCGGTGGGATGAGTTGGCGGATCGCGCCATCGAAGCCGGTGGTGTAGAGGCTGCCGGGATCCCACCCCGGACCCGCACCGAAGCGCAACGACGAACCGAGGTGCACTCCGGTGGCGATCGCACAGGCCGCACCGGTCTCCGGGTGGATGCGGTAGGCGATGCCGTGCTCACCGACGGTGTAGAGGTTGCCGTCGGTGTCGATGGTGATGTCGTCGGAGATGGTCAGCGGCCATGGCGCGCCGATTCGGATCCGAGTGGGTTCCTTCTCCGGTGCGGCCAGGTCGATCTTGACGATCTGGTGCAGGGGGTCGGCGGTGGCGACCACGTACAACGAACGGCCGTCGTTGCTCACCACCATGCCGTTGGGGCCGAGCAGATCGGGCCCGAACGGTTGAGGCGCCGCCGGTGACTCCTTGCGGACGAGCCACAGTCCCGTCCTGGGGCCGATCAGGGTGCTGACCACGGCGTCGCCGTTCGGCAGGATGGTTCCGCCGTCGGGCATGGTGAGGTTGGTCGCCCAGGTCCGGCGTTGCCCGGTGTCGAGGTTGTGCACATCGATGGTGCCGGTCTTCGAACCGAGCAGGCCGTCGCGGGTGAGGTGGCCGGTGTTGAAGTAGACCTCGTTGCCGCGCACGGTGATCGCGCCTGGACCGCTGACCGGCTCCAGGGTGCTGTGATTGCCGTCGGGGGTGACGCGTTCAATCGAGCCCGGGTTGTCGAAGTCCGTCTTGGAAACCAGGAGTCCGCCGCGGCCGTCGAACGCGAGGTTCTCCAACTGCTTGTCCATCCCGGTGACCACCGGACGCACCTGCCAGGGACGACAGGACTCGCTCGGGCTCTGGGCGCCCGCGCTCGGCGCGCACATCAGCGACCCCAGCACGGCTGTGGCGATGACCGTGGTGCGCCACCGAACGGTCATGACGTGCTCCCGCAGTTGCCGGTGGTGGGCTCGCCACGCAGCCTGCCCTCGATCCAGATCATCGCCTGGGGGACGCTGGCGAGTGCGTAGGCGATGTGCCCCGGGAAGTTGGACAGGTGGTACTCGACGTTCGCACCCGCCGCGCACCAGGCGGCCACCGTGCCACGGTTGAAGTCGGGCGAAATGATCTCATCCGATTTCGAGTTCTGCACGAGGACGGGAGCACCCAGGGGCGCCGTGGCGCCTGCGGAGTTCTCGGCCATCACCTTCGCGACCTTGGGGTCGGTGTAAACATCAGTGGTGGTGTAGTCGTTGACGCGCTTGAACGGGTTGCCCGCTACGAGCTCGATCACGCAGTCGTCGCCGATCCGTTCCATGAGTTGCTTGCCCTTGTCGTTGAACACGTCGAGATCGTGCTCACGGGCCAGCCCGACCATCGCGGCCAGGACGAATCCGGAGAACGGTCCGCCGTCCAGTCCCTTCAGTACCTTCTGGAGGTCACCGGCGAAGGCGTTGGCCACCCAGGCGTCAACGGTCAGCTCGGGGGCGTAGCGCGGCTGGTTCTGAGCGGCCCACGCGGTGGCGTGCCCCCCGCCGGAGTAACCCCAGACCGCCACCGGGGACTCGGCTTCCAACCCTGCCTCGGGCATGGCGAGTGCGGCGCGGATTCCGTCCAGCACCGCGTATCCGGCCATCGGGCCTGCCATGAACGACGTCCGTGGTCCCTGGTAGTCGGTCTGGACCGCCACCCATCCCCTGAGCAACGCCGTGGCGACGCCGCTCGCATCCAACTGGGTGCCGGTCCGCAGCTGGTAGGACGGGTTGCACTGGGAGCCAAGGCTGTCGATGGCGTTCTGGTAGGACAGCAGCGATCGCCTGCCGCTGGGCGCGTTGAGCGGGATCATCACCGTGCTGACCGTGGCCACCGGCCGGTCCTGCGAGTCGGTGGTCCGCACCAAGACCTGGTAGGCCTTGACGGGGGTCGGAATGAGATAGGTGCTGACCTTGACCTCTCGCTGGCGCAGAATCGCCCCGGGTCGTTTCGATTCGAAGCCGTCCGGGGGCTGGTAGAACGGGTCCTCCGCAGGAGGAGGGACCGAGGACTCCGAGACCTCCGCGGCCGATTGCGCCGCTGGACCAGCCGCGCTCACCCCAGTCCCCAGGGAGATGATCACGAAACCTGCGAGCAACACGGTTGTCCAACGTCGAAACCCCATCGGCTCCTCCTCGGAGCAGTGCGGATAAAGTGATACATATGTATAAAATCTGAGTGATACGGAAGTATCAAACCCGAGTTGGGGTATGTCAATGGTCACTGTTTCGCCCGGCAAGCAAGCACGCAGCCGCGAACGACGCGAAAGCCTGCTCAACGCGGCTATCGATCTGATCACCGAGGGCGGCATCAAAGCCGTCACCCACCGGGCGGTCTCCGCGCGCGCCGGGCTGCCGCCCGCGACGGCGGGGTACTACTTCAAGACCAGCCAGCAGTTGATCGAGGAAGCGCTTCGCTACCACGTCACGCAGCGGGTCGGGGCGCTGACCACCCTGCTCCAGGAGGCCACCGAAGGCGCGCCCTCCACGCTGGAGATCGCCCACCGCGTCACCGACGCCCTCGTGTCCGGTCGGTCCGGCGTGACCGTGGCTCAGTACGAGGTCTACGTCGAGGCGGCCCGGAACCCGGCACTGCGAACCGTCGTGATCGAGTCGATGGCCGCGTTCCAGGAGGCGGCCGTGCCGCTGCTCACCGCCCTGAACATCCGCGAACCGCGCAAGGCCGTCAAGGCGTTCGTCGCGGTGGCCGACGGCTTCGCCTTGCACCGTCTCGCCAACCCGATGCCCGTCGAGGAGGAGGTGGATCTGCTGTTCCACACCCTCGTCGGCCTCTTCCTCACCTACACCGTCGACGCTGCCGAGGTCGAGGCGAAGGTCCGCCGCCGTACTCCCCACCCCGAAGTCTGAGACCCACGACCGGTGCTGTTCGCAACTCCGAGCGGCCTGGGTACCCTTGTGCGGTGAAGGGCCTCTAGCTCAACTGGCAGAGCAGCAGACTTTTAATCTGTAGGTTCAGGGTTCGAGCCCCTGGAGGCCCACTCTTTCCGCTGGCCAGGGCGCCGGGGGTCATCTCATCAAGATCAAACCCCCGGTTTACCCCCGACTTACTTCTCACCGTCACCCAGCACTAGGCCGAGCGCGTCGGCTCCCACGCGGTTGACCGTCCGCCGCGCCATGTAGACATCCTGCGTCATCGACGGTCGAGCGTGGCCGAGGATGTCGGCGATCTGCCGAGCGGTCAGGCCCGCGTCATCGAGCAGAGTTGCAACGGTCTTGCGGAAGGTGCGGAAGGTGACCCATTCGTAGCCCGCCCGCTCGATGAACGGTCGCCATGCCCGGTTTCGGACGTTGGATGCTTCCCGAAACGTCCCAGTGGTGCTGGGAAAGATCGGGCCGCTTGTCGCTCCGAGCTTGGCTTGCCGATTACGTACTTCAACGCGGCGGAACTTGCTGGCGAAGCTGCCCACTGCTTTCGCGACCTGCGCATACCCGAGCAGGCCAAATCATTCGCTGAACTCGCGGTTCAACCTGCGGACACGCCACCCAGAACACGGGCGTTCATCGGGATGGTCTCCGCGGCAGGCGTGCTCACCGCTGGCAGCCTTGACGAAGCTGTCTCGCTCGCATCCACCGCGGTGGACCTGGCTGGCCCAATCAAGTCCGCCCGCTATGTTCGGTACCTCACCGACTTCTACCGCGACTTGTCAGCAACTCACCCGCGCGATTCTCGAACAGCTGCGTTCGCCGAGCAGGTGCTACGGCATTACCCCGAGCTGGATCTCACATCACTGGTTAAGGACACTGCCGCCTGATCAGAACGGCGTCCAGTTGCCGCCCTGATCAAGCCCTCGCATCGTCCGCATCCGGATCTCGTACTCAGCCGCGATCTTGTCCGACTCCTTGACGTTCTGCATCAGCCAGGTAGTCATCTTGATCTCCTGAGCTGCCTGGAGAACCTCAAAGCCCGCCCAGTCTGTGACGTCGAATCCGTACGCCGACGAGAAGCTCTTGAACTCGGCGTCAGTCCACCAGCCCGCCGAGCGGTACTCGGTCGCGGTCATCGAAAGATCCCACTCCGGCTGTCCCCACCCAAACCGCTCGAAATCGATCAGCACCGCCTGGTCGCCGACCACCATCAGGTTCTTGATGTGCGCATCCCCGTGGATCGGCCCTGCGGCCAGCGGGAACCGGAGGAGCGCGACGGCGGTCCTGATCTCGTTACAGCGAGCGAGCAGGAATTCCTTGTCAACCACAGGCACCGGGGACGATTCGATCCGCCGTTCAACCCGCCCGAGCGGGGCGTCCTCCGGAAGCCTGAACCCGACCGGGGCGGCCAGCTGGTGCAGTTGCCGAAGCAGGTCACCAAGCACCGACACTTCCTCACGAGCGCCAGGACGACGCCTGTATCAGCTGCCAGAACGTCACCGGATGCTCATGGACCGAGATCGGCTGTTCGACGGCGACCACGCGCGCGGCGGGGAAGTTGGATGCGCCCAGCCACTCGGCGACGTGCACTTCCTTGTTCACGTCGTCCCAGTAGTCCATCGTCCGAGCGATACGTACAACCACCGCCTGGTCGACGAGTTGGAACAACGCGTTCTCACCAAGCCGCATCAGTTCGGCACCGGCCGCACTGAAGCCGACCCGCTCACACGCCTGTTCCAGCACGCTCCGGATGGAGTCCGAACCGAACAGGACGTGCGCGGGTGCCGCGTCGACGGGTCGTTCAGGCATCACGGCCTCCAGGCTAGAGCCAACGAGCGATGATCAGCGCTGGAGCAAGCCGATCACCAGGACTGGGCAGGGCCAGCAGCTCAGCGACCGCATCAGCCAGCCGACCCGAGTACTGCCACACGATGCCGCCCTCATCGCCAGCACCCGCCGAGGACACCCGGACAGCCGTTGTCTCGCGTTCGTTTCGGATGCGGATGGCATCGCAGTAGGCGCCACGGTCGAAGTACCCATCGATACCCGCGAGCTCGCCCACATCATCAAACAGCGGAAGAAATTTCCACCCTGCCACTCGCAAGTCGTTGACGAGCGCCAACTCCGGATAGCGGGAGATCGCATCCTCGATAGTGATCGTCATCGGACACTCCGAGGGGAGCGGCCGGTAGGAACGGGAACGTCGGGGGAGGCCCCCGTTCCTACCAGCCAGTTGGCCACGCCTGTCAGCAACCTGGAGAGCCGGTTTGGTCGAGCGTGGCCAGATTCAAGCTCGCGCAAAGTCGCACGAGCACGGACATAGCGCCAGCACTGATTGCAGCGGCGCCCTATCGGATAGACACACGGTGCGATCAGAACCTGTGAGCCGCACACCGCCTCAACAGCAGCGTGAAGCCCAGACTCTCGGTTAGCGATTTCCTCGTCGGTAATCGCGTGTTCCAGGTCATCATGGGTGCTGGTGAACCACAAGGTGAATAGACGCGTGCTCATGAGAATTCCTGAGTTTGGGCCGGCCGGGGCAAGCCAGGGGAAGACATCTCACCCCGGCCGGGGTCTGGGGAAAGAAATCGTTCAAGCAGCCAACGAGCACATCACGCCCCTCGCCGGGCGAAAGCCTTTGGGGAGTCCGAACCTGGTGTTAGGAATTCCGTTGATGCGGTAAACGACGCGCTGGCCTGAGAACGCTGTTCGGCCATGAAGCCACCGAGAGTTGTTGAGCACAAAGCCGTCACCTCTCTGCAAGCCAACTATGAGCGAATGTCGGTCGATCGCCGTCCGCAGCACAGGCAACACCCGTTCGACCTCTGGCGAGAACCGCGCCAAATCATCGAAGCGCAGCCTGATGGCGACCCGTCCGCGGCCAACATCGGTGAACACCGAGCCCAGGTAGCCAGCCGCCCCGCCGAACAGCAACGACCGCGGCGTGCGCAACACGCGCAGCGCTTCAGCATCGTTCTCGGCAAGGTCCTCGTACACGGCAAGCCCATCGATAAGCACGCTCTCCCCACCGGAGTCAGCCGGCATGCCGCAGCAGGTCAGAAGCAACGGAGGAGGGTTGCAGACTCCCGACCTATCCGTATGTGGGTTCAACGCCTGGCTGCTGAAGGCCACGAGCCCGGCAGTTGGCCGCTCCTCTGCGGAGTTGCTAATGGTGGTCACGCCATCGGGTCCACTATCCGGATGTGGAACCACAACCGCGATTGTTCGAGCCAGCTCCACCAACTCCGCCTTATCGGCGATGCCGCCGACCAAAACCAGGCCGTGCTCGGCGAGCGTGTCAGTGAAGACCGCGCCAGTACGGGCGACGCGATAGCGCTCCAACTGGTCGATCATGGCCGTAACCTCCTGCAACAGTGAGTGATCGCACCCAAGAAGACCGGCAAGTTCCGGCCGCGTCCAGTGACAGGTTGTCAACCCCGAGTCGCCCACTACCGCCGTAGCACCAGTGCTACGTTGCTGACAGGCAGCTGTCTGCGACAGGGGAGAACCCGCTCATGAATCAGCCTTCCGTCCAGCGAACGTTCCCCATCTCCGTGAAGGGCGTTGTGGTTCGCGGCGGAAAGGTTTTGTTGTTGAAGAATGAGCGGGAAGAATGGGAACTACCGGGTGGTCGCCTCGAACTCGGCGAGACCCCGGAGGAATGCGTAGCACGAGAGATCGCCGAAGAAGCCCAATGGAAGGTGACCACCGGACCGATCCTCGATACGTGGATGTACCATATTACCGTAGCTAAGAAAAACGTATTCATCGTGACCTACGGCTGCTACCTCAGGGGCGAAGCCGATCCGGTGCTTTCCCACGAGCACAAAGAGGTCGCCCTCTTTACCGAGGACGAAGTTCCAACGCTGTTCATGCCGGACGGGTACAAGCGTTCCATCGCAACCTGGTTCGCGCATCTGCGCGAGCAGTCTCCCGAATTCGTCCGGTAGGCAGCAATGGGCGCATGCTGTGAATCCTGCATGGCATCCATGAGTAGCATCGCGAGCGAACCCGTGTGTCCGACATGCCACGCGAGCGCCCGCTTGGCCCCGCCCGCGGTTCCCGCTCGGAGACTGGCACCTGCCGTGTGGATGTGGTCAGCCCCGGAAGCCGCCGCGGCTCTCCGCAGCCAGGACCTCGCCACGATTCTCCGCACGTACCGCCGCCTCAACCACTTCAGCCAAGAGCGTCTAGCCGCCATGCTCGGCTACGACAAGACCTACGTCTGCATGATCGAAACCGGCCGTCGTCCGATCAACGACGTAGGCACCCGACGCCACATCGCCCGCGTCCTCGGCCTGCCCACTCACGTCCTAGGCGTCACCGAAACCAACGACGCCGACTTCGCCGCCATGCTGCAGTTCGCCGACTCCACCATCCGCCTAGCCGAGATCGCCCGCCAAGCAGGCCGCGCCATCGAAGCAGTCAACGAACTGTGGCCATTGGTCGCCCGCCTCGAAGCCCGAGCAGTCGAAGGCATCACCGAACGCGAAACCCTAGTCTTGCTCGGCCAAGCCCGCCTTGCCCTGGGCGTTTCACTCGGAACCGTTCTTCCAGAGGAGCGCTTGGCAGCTGCGGCCAGGTGGACCGGCAAGGCTCTGCTCGTCGCAGAGCGTCTGGACGATGCCCGCTTCCTTGCCCACGCCCTCCGCATGCACGGCAACGAACTTCGCAAGGCGGAATACCACGGAGCCGCAATTGCGCGCCTTCTTCGCGCGATCCAGCTCTCACCCCATCCCGAAGGCCAGGGTGCGGCTTTGGCCTTCCTCGCGCGCGCAGCTGGTGAGCAGCACAACGCCGAACTCTTTGACCAAGCACTCGCTGCCTACGAGCGCTTTCTAAATGATCATTATGCTGAGTCGATGTTGCTCAACTCCTTCACCTTCCACGAAATCCGACTTCGCGGGTTGCTTTCCACCAATCGACCAACTGAAGCTGCCAAGTGTATGAGCTCCGTCAGCCCAGACACCAAACCGGTGGCGCCTCAATGGCACGTCATTGAACAGGTAACAACCGGCCAAGTGCATCTCGCGAATAACCACAGAACTGAAGCTGAAGCAGCTCTCCGAAACGCCATCAGCTTCGCTGAAGCACGCCGCCTCCCACACCAAATTCAACGAGCTCTTCGTACCGCCGAAGAAGGAAATCTGCTCAGCGCTGTGGATGACGGTCAGGCATCATTGCTCCGCCTGAACCACCTCCTCGCACCTGTCGACCCACGCTAGTTTTGAGCGCTCAAGAAACCGGTCCTCCGGACCTCCGGAACTTGGGCACGCATCAGCGGCATCTGCCCTCCCCGCATAAACATGGCCGTTGCCCTCTGGCCCAAAGTCCCGAGCACGACAGGTAGCGTTTGTCCGCGTGCCTGAACTGCCCGATGTCGCACTAGGGCCTGCCTCACGCACTTACAGGTATCGCGGAGCGGCATTCGGGTCGTACCGCACGAGGAGAGGGCGGATCGGGCGTGGACGATCCAGTGATCATCGCTGCGGTCCTGGTACTAGCGAGCACCTTGGCGGCGTTGGCCCGGTGGTGGATTGGCGAATACCTGAAGCAGCGGGCGATCGTCGCACGCCATGCCACATGGGCAAGGATGGTGCAGGGTATGCCGCCTGGATCGACGCTGACGGGGAGTGATGCAGACAGCAAGACGGTAGTGAGGATCGGTATTGCGGGCGGGAATGCGCGGGAGAATCGCGGTGGACGATGACTCCCATACCCAGTCCAACCGACCCATCGGCGAAGTGGGGCCTTCAGCTATTACTCAAGCGGACGCGCAGGGTTCGGCTGAGTGCGATACGTGCCGCCGTACGAAGTTCGGCTCGTTCTATAAGGTTCAGGCACCCAAATTGGCCCGTCAAATGATCGCGCTGGGAGCTAGCCCCGAGGAAGCTGCGGATGTCGTGCAAGCGGCCTTCACTGATGCCTGGCAACAATGGGACGAAATTGAAAGACCGGATTCGTGGGTCCGGCGCGTAGCCCACAGAAAATTCTTCCGCATGGTCAAACCTGATCGGCGCTGGTGTTCTACAGATGACCACTCGCTGCTGGAACAGCCTGTTCTTCACACTCCTGAGTTCGAACACGAAGCCAGGGAGCAGGTGGCATTCGTACAGCAAGTACTCGCTGGGCTACCCGTGATGCAACGTAGGGTGATGATCCTCAAAGCCGAAGGATTGGGCACCGCTGAGATCGCTGCTGAACTCGGCACCACTCCAGGTGCGGTGCGAAAGAACGCCGAGCGAGCCGTCAGAACGATAAGTGCCCAGTACGGCGACCTTCTGGGAGGGCCCAATCATGAACGGGCAGACTCAGCCGATGCTTGATGGTCCCGAGAGTACTGATCCGACACCTGATGTCCAGTGCGCCCTGGACGTCGCGTTCGCGCAACTGGATACGGCCTTGGCCAAGTGGGACTGGGACGCTGGACTCACCGCAATCATTGGCCCCGAACAACAATGCACGCGAAGCGTCGTCCTCGACGCCGACGATCGTGCTGGCAACGCACGTCCACCACGCAAAATCGTGGCGATCTCTAATTCCATGCGCTCTATCGAGCAAACACTCAAGCCCGGTTTAGAAGACTTTATTGATCAAGCATTCGACAAGCTGGTAGATATCGAGCTTGACGTGTTTCCATATCTGCCAGCCGGTATAGGATCACAGATTCACGAATGTGGCGACCTGCTTGCTGGCTTGAAGCTTGATTTGATCAACGAATCATTTGCACAAACCAACGCCGACTGCGACATTGATCGCATAGCTGAAGTGTTGCAAGACCTAATCATTAGGATACGAACGGTCGCAGCGAGGTTCAACGCAGTGTCGGATGAAGAAAACGAAAAGAAATGTCTCTCTCTGATGAGGCGACTTGTCGATCTACGGGAAGATATGCGAAGGGTTCGGTTAGGGACCTGGACACTGTTTAGCAGTAGCGACGAGGGCACTTGGCGGAAGCACGCTTGATCCGACGTGATCGCAGATCCAGCCTGGGATGAGTGCCAAGTTGCAGGCGATCATGTGGTGTTCAGAGTTTCTTTTCTTGTTCAAGGCGGCCCCCTCCGGGGGCCGCTCGCCTTCGTGCCTGACCCGCCACGCGGAGCCAACCCCGGCAGTCTTTATGTCCGCGCCCAACGCGGCCTAGCGGCCACGGGGCGCGGACGGTGGAACCGGGGTCGGCCCGCTTGCGGGAGAACGGC
The DNA here is from genome assembly GCF_056323685.1 of Actinorectispora metalli. Classification (NCBI taxonomy): domain Bacteria; kingdom Bacillati; phylum Actinomycetota; class Actinomycetes; order Pseudonocardiales; family Pseudonocardiaceae; genus Actinorectispora; species Actinorectispora metalli. The sequence goes on along the minus strand of NZ_JBREYE010000001.1, from coordinate 2,528,374 downwards.
GAGCGTCCCCCGGAGGGAACCGCAGGAACGAAAACCGAATCCTGTTCGGTCGGTGGACGCGGAACTCCGCCAGCCACCGACAGGGCCAGATGGAACGGTAAGCTCACTCGAACCTGAACCGGCATGCACTAGACGAACTAAGATGAGATCCTCTCTGGATGGCTGACTACGGCGTTCCTCACTTCGCCAATGCTGCCGTTCAGGTCATCCCCGTCCTGGCGGTGGTAGTAATTGCTGACCAGTTCGTTAGACGCGATACATCAGAGCCCGAGCACCGGAGATATGCAGCTTCGGCAGTTGTGGTGGGACTAACCTTTGGCATCGGTGGTGAGATCGCAGCGTTCTATGCGTTGCTCAAAGGACCAAACGAGCAGACGGTCCCGTGGATAACTGGCGGTCTTGGTGCTCTAGCTGCCACGGCTCTCATTCCCCGCCTGGCTGAACTGATTTTTGATCGCTCTTCCGACCTAGCCAGAAGAATTAGCCAGCGACTGCTACCAGGGGCTATCGGAACAACAGGATTCGCATTCTCCACGACATCGTATCCAATTTTTCTTCGGATAATTATGTATATACTTATTGGATTGGCGTTCGTGTTACACCTCATTGGAATACTCGGCCTTGTTTCTTCCAATCGGAACAAGAAAAGGCCTTAAATTGGCTAATGGGAAACATGATTGGATGTCCTCGCCGGACGGGCAGGCCAACAGGATGGAGGGGGACACGCCAAGCTTGCGTTTCGTGGTGGTCTGCGCTCCATCCCGTCGACCTCCACGAGGGCTATCACGTGCCGTCAAGGGGGCAGTTCGCACCGAGCCCGCCGGAGGACCGAGAAGCGCCCCCTTGACGGCACGTGATCGGGCAGAGCCAGGTCGACGGGATGGAGCGAGACCCCCACTGTGGGAGAACAGATCAAAGATCAAACCCCCGGTTTACCCCCCACATTGGACGGTAGGCAACGCAAGGTGAGAGCAACCATCAGCTAACGTGATCTACCTATCCGCGCAGTTCAGAACAGGTGTTGACGAAGAACGACAGCCATCGATAGATACTGATCTTGAAACTGTAGGTTCAGGGTTCGAGCCCCTGGAGGCCCACGACCTCGGCCGATCCTGCTTGGTGGCTTCGCCACCTTCGCCGGGTCGGCCGTCATTTTTGGCCAAGCCCCCAAATCCCCGGGGCGCGCTCCTCGGTTTCCAGCCTGCTTGCCTTGAGCGGAAGCAGACCAGGGTTCGAGTGAGCACTGGCAAGGTCCACCTTGAGCCTGACGGCCGGTGCGGCTGACTCACCTCGCACTTCATGGGCCATCGAGTGTGGAGAACACGTCCCGAGCTTCTCGGTCCACGCGAGACGGTTTGGGGTGGAGATGGCTGTGGTGGCGGCCACTTGGGTGTCAATGGAGCGCTAACAACGGGGGTGTGAGTGTCATGGTCGTGTCCGCATTGGGTCAGGGTGTGTCCGGGCGGGCGTTTCCTCGGTGCTGCGGCGTCCAGCCGCGTATTTGAGGAGTCCCAACCAGGAGGGAAACGGTGACCCTCGCCGATTTGATACCGACGCTGCGGCCTTCGCTGCGGGCGCATTTCGACACGGAGGTCTGGCCTGCCAGTACCCGGTACGACGGGTTCGGGGAGATCAGTGTCGGGGGTGTCCCGCTCAGCGACGTCGCAGCGAGGTTCGGCACCCCCAGCTACATCGTGGACGAGGCGGAGGTCCGGGCGCACTGCCAGGCCTACCGCCACACGCTCCCGGACTTCGAGATCGCCTATGCGGGCAAGGCCTTCCTGTGCCGCGCGATGGCGACCTGGATGGCCGAGGAGGGCATGTCGCTGGATGTCTGCTCCGCGGGTGAACTGGCCATCGCCCGGTCCGTCGGCTTTCCCGCCGAGCGGATCGTGTTGCACGGCAACGTCAAGACGCCTGAGGACTTCAAGGCGGCCATGAGTTATGGCGTGGGGCGGATCGTGGTGGACTCGCCGGACGAGATCCTCCAGCTCGGGTCCATCGCGCGGTACGGGCAGCAGGTGCTGGTCCGGGTCACGCCGGGCATCGACGGGCACACGCATCAGGCCATCGCCACCGGGGTGGAGGATCAGAAGTTCGGGTTCTCGCTGGCGAGCGGGGCCGCGGCGGAGGCCGTTCGGCTGGTGCTCGCGCAGCCGAGTCTGGAGCTGGTGGGGCTGCACTGCCACATCGGATCGCAGATCAGCCGGGTGGCCAGCTTCGAGGCCGCGGCCCGCCGGATGGTGGGGCTGATGGCCGCCATCCGCGACGAGCACGGCATCGTGCTTCCGCAGTTGAACCTCGGCGGTGGGCACGCGGTGCGTTACCTGCCGGGCGAGCCGGACTTCGACCTGACCGGTTTCGCGCACCGTCTGCGGTGCGCGGTGAACTACGAGTGCACGGCGCACGGCCTGCGCGCGCCGCGGATCACCATCGAGCCTGGGCGGTCGGTCGTCGCTCAGGCGGGCGTCACGCTTTATCGGGTGATCACCGTCAAGCACGTGCCCGGTGTGCGCACGTTCGTCGCGGTGGATGGCGGCATGAGTGACAACATGCGGCCCTCGCTGTACGGGTCGCGGTACGACATGCAGCTGGTGGGGCGGCACTCCACGGCGGGCACCGCGACGGTGACCGTGGTGGGCAGGCACTGCGAGGCGGGCGACATCCTCGCCAAGGACATCGAACTGCCCGCCGACATCCACGCCGGCGACCTGTTGGCCGTGCCGTGCACCGGTGCGTACCACCACTCGCTGGCCTCGAACTACAACGCCGTGGGACGGCCGCCCGTGGTGGCGGTCGCCGATGGGCAGAGCAGGCTGCTGGTTCGCCGCGAGAGCGAGGAGGACCTGCTGCGCAGGGACGTCGGCTAGTCCGGCGGGTCGTGGGGCTCCTCACCGCCGCGTTCACGCCACGGCTGGAGGAACCACAGGAAGCCGAACAGCAGCGCTGACACCGCCGCGATGAAGATCGCCAGGGGTTTGCTGACGGTGACGGTGGCCACCATGAGCACCGCACCCGCCATGGCCAGTGCCATGAACACCAGGCCGATCATGGCGAACCGGTTGGCGATCGCCACGATCTTCTCGCGGCGGCCATAGCGGAACAGGACGCGGTGCCAGGCCGCGGGCGCGATGAGGAATGCCGCTGCCAGCGTCGCCAGCAGCATGGTCACCAGGTGGGTGATGCGCTGGAACCCGTCGGTGTCGTCGAAACCGTCGGCGAAGGCCACCGCGAGCAGGAACGCGAACAGGATCTGCACGCCTGCCTGCGCCACCCGCAATTCCTGCAGCAGCTCGTTGAGGTTGCGGGCGAGCCGCTGCTGATCGGAATCCTCCGGTTCGCTCATACGTGCTCCTCAGCTCCGACTCGCGCAGGTACGCCAGCGTTTTGTGAAAAAGGTTTACCCATTTCTGGTTGGCCGACGTGCATTCGTTGCGCAAGAGTGACAACCATGCGTTCCCTTCTTGCCGGTGCCGCAATGGTTCTGTTGTTCACCGCAGGAGCCCATGCCTCCGCGGCACCTCCCCCGTCCGATGAAGCTCCCTTCGACGTCACCAACGCGAGATTTCAGGAGTACACCCCTGAGGCGAAAGCCGTGACGCACAACGCCGAACTCGTCCCGGTCGGCGCGGGCGTCACCGTCGTCTCGCAGCAGCGCAACGGCGGTACGAGCGTGACCGTCTGGGTTCGGGGGCTGGTGCCCAACCGGACCTACGGCTCGCACGTCCACGTGAAGGGCTGCGGTCCGCAGCCCGCCGATTCCGGGCCCCACTTCCAGAATGTGGTCGATCCGGTTCAGCCTTCCGTTGATTCGAAGTACGCCAATCCGGAGAACGAGATCTGGCTCGACTTCACCACCGACAAGAACGGCTATGGCAAGGGTCAGGCCAGGGTCGCCTGGAAGTTCGGCGACCGTCCCGCCGCGTCGATCGTGATCCACGCGGAGAAGACCAAGACCCATGACGGCCACGCCGGTACCGCCGGTGCCCGGCTGGGCTGCGTGAACCACCCGTTCTGACCACCCGTCCATCCGCTGCCCCTCGCCACCGGGCGAGGGGCAGCTTTGTGACAATGGACGGTAATGCAGACGCCATCGGATCGCCCGGCACTGCGGATCGGCCCGTTCCAGGTCGACCCGCCGGTGGTGCTCGCGCCGATGGCGGGGATCACCAACGTGGCCTTCCGGCGGCTGTGCCGCGGCTACGGCGCCGGGCTCTACGTCTGCGAGATGATCACCACGAGGGCGTTGGTCGAGCGCGACCCCGAGACGCTGAAGATGATCACCTTCGACGCTGACGAGTATCCGCGGTCCATGCAGCTTTACGGTGTCGACCCGATCACCATGGGCAAGGCCGTGCAGATGATCGTGGACGAGAACCTCGCCGACCACGTGGACATGAACTTCGGCTGCCCGGTGCCCAAGGTGACCCGCAAGGGCGGCGGTGCCGCGTTGCCCTACAAGCGGCGGCTCTTCGGCGAGATCGTGCGGGCGGCGGTGCGGGCGGCCGAGCCCGCGGGCATCCCGGTGACGGTGAAGTTCCGCGTCGGCATCAGCGAGGAGCACATCACCTACCTGGACGCGGGCCGGATCGCGGAGGCCGAGGGCGCCGCGGCGGTCGCGCTGCACGCGCGGACCGCGGCGCAGCGGTACTCGGGGCAGGCCGACTGGGACCGGATCGCCACCCTCAAGCAGGCGGTCACGAGCATCCCTGTGCTGGGCAACGGCGACATCTTCAGCGCGGCCGACGCGGTGCGGATGGTCGAGCGGACCGGCTGCGACGGGGTGGTGGTCGGCCGCGGCTGCCTCGGCAGGCCGTGGCTGTTCGGGGAGTTGCAGGCGGCCTTCCGCGGTACTCCACCGCCGCCGCTGCCCAACCTGGGCGAGGTCGCTGCCATTCTGCGCCGCCACGCCGAACTGCTCGCCGAGCACATGGGCGAGGACAAGGGCCTGCGTGACCTGCGCAAGCACATGTCCTGGTACTTGCGAGGGTTCCCGGTGGGCTCCGCGCTGCGGCAGCGGTTCGGGCTGGTGAGCAACCTGCGTGAGCTCACCGACCTGACCGGCCTGCTCGACCAGGACGCGCCGTTCCCGGACAACGCCGAGGAGCCGAGGGGCAGGCAGGGCTCGCCGGGCCGGGTGGTGCTGCCCGAGGGCTGGCTGGACGATCCCGAGGACGCCTCGGTGCCCGCGGGCGCGGAGTTGCTGCACTCCGGTGGCTGATCGGCGGAGGTGGGCAGTCGCCATCGTGCTGGCCTGTCTCGCGGTCGGCGGCGGGGCGCTTCTACTGACCGACCGGTTCGATGGCGCCGACCGGACCCCGCCCGCGGATGCCGCTCAAGCGGACGGCGAGCTCATCCGGACCTACTTCGACGAGTGGAACCGGGCGGCGGCCGCGGGCACCGAGGCTCAGGACGAGTTCTTCGTGCGCACCGGGTACCCGGGAGTTGGAGCGCCGGACTGCTCGCTCGACGGCGTCACGTTGGTCATCGAGCCAAGCATGAAAACGCTCCGCGGGACACCGGACTGGCAACCGCCGGGAGGCACCGCGCCGTTGCGCGGAAGGACGTACAGCGTTGCGGTATTGGTCACCGCCCAGCGCAACTCAGCTACGTTCGGTAATCAAATCGGGCTGAAGCACGTCACTGTGCTTGACGGCCGGGTGTACGGATTTGCCCCGTGCAGTAAATAAAACTGCGTTTTGAGTGATCTGTCTCGATCTCACATCGGTTGCGATACGAATCACTCACAGTCACCGTTTCGGAGCAGAGGTGAGTCAGCCCTTAGAGGGAAAACCAGGCTTGTGACGGCCTCGCTCCTCAAGCGGCGCGTCAGATACGACGACACCACGAACAGAGGGAGGTGAACGCGGTGACCGTACTCCGTCCCGACTTCGCGGACTCCGAACCGGTCCGCGACGGCACCGCTGAGCCCGGCACCGGAAGCGGCCGTGAAACGACCTGCCGGCCCGAGCCCGCCGGTGCCGAACTGTTCCAGCTCCACCAGTCGCTCGCGGCCAACCATGCCCAGCACGGCCAGTGGGAGCTGGCGTACCGGCATCTGCGGTCGGCGTTGGAACTGGTGGATCTGGACGGCAGTCAGCCGGTGCGGATCCCCGAACAGCTGCGTCGGGAGGTGGCCAAGCTCCGCAGGGAGCATGCCGAGGCCAGGGAGCAGAGCCTGCGTGACGCGCTGACCGACACCTACAACCGGCGCTATCTCGACCAGCGGCTGGTGTCCCTGCTGGCCGATCAGGGCGGGCAGCCCGGCGACCTGAGCGTGGCACTGATCGACCTCGACTGGTTCAAGCAGGTCAACGACACCCACGGCCACCTGGTCGGCGACCGCGTGCTGCAACTCGTGGTGGACCTGCTCCAGCAGGACCTTGAGCCGGGTGCCTTCTGCGCCCGTTTCGGCGGAGACGAGTTCGTGCTGGTGCTGCCTGGCACCGACGAGCACACCGCGATCGCCGTGTGCGAGCGGGCCAGAGCGCGGGTCGCGCGGTACCCCTGGCACGAGATCACCGAGGGGCTCCGGGTGACCGTGAGCATCGGCGTGGCCCACGAACCCGGCAGCGCCAACCGCGGCAGGCGGGCTCGCAAGGCCGGGGAGCAGCAACTGCTCAATGCTGACAGTCTTCTCTATTCGGTTAAGCACTCCGGCCGCAATGCGGTGGCCTACCGCGCCAAAGACGGCCGAGTGGCCCTGGCCGGTGCGGCCGCTGGGAGGAGAGCCGTTAGCCAACCCAGAGCAGTCGGTTATTAACGAAACTGAGCCGCTTTCACTCTTCCGGCGTAGGCACACTGCGTATTTCTGCACACGGAGTGTAATTAACGTTCTTCTAGTGCTCGTCAGCGTCCCCAAGTATCCGTAATATCGCGTGCACCGGGTGTCTGGTGTTCGTAGCTGAGTGAGCACGCCACCGCTTCAGCCGCCCCGATCGCTTTCGATGCGTACCTGCGTGATCACCTGAGCCGGGAAGGAGACCGAGTGCCGGAGGATCCCCGCCGCCGCGGTTTCGATCCCCGAGGCTCGTCTACCCACGATGGGGAGACCGGCGGTCGGCGCGCACGACACGGCCAGGACGAGCCCACCGGTCGCAGGCGTCGCTCCGCGGAGGACGCGGGCGGCACCAGCGTCTCCGAACTGATCGCCAAGCACGGTAAGGGTGCGACCCCATCGGTTCCCTCGATGCCGGTTCCGCCGCCCGAGCCGCAGACCGGCGGCACCCGGCACCAGTTCCCCTCCACCGGACGCAACCCGCGCCCCGCCCCGCAGTCGGGCGAGACGCGGTCAAGGCACGCGGCACCCGAGCCGCCCGCCTACGGCCACCGTGGCGCGAACCCGCCAAGCAATCCGCGGCTGCCGCCGCCCGCCCCGCCGCGTGCTCCGCAGCCGCCTGCCGCCGAACCGCCGCGTGCGGTGCCGCTGACCCCACCGGGCGGCGTGAACAGGCCGCCGGTGCCGGGCGGTGGGCTCTCCGCCGCTTTCCGGCAGCCTCGCCCCGCGAACCAGAGCAGGCCCGACCTGCCCGCCCCGGGAGGCGAGGCCCGCCGAGGGCTGCCGCCCGCGACGGGTGGCCGGACCCAGCCACCCCAGACCCGGCGCACCCAGCCGCCTCGCGGCGCCTCGTACCCCCCGATGAGCCCCCAGGGCACCGGGCGCAACGAGTTGCCCGAGACGCTGCGTGCCCTGCGGGAGGCGAGCGGACGCACCCAGCGCCCGACGCCGCCGCCCGCCGAGCAACACCCGCCCACCGGTCGCCGACCCGCACCGTCCCGTGGTGCCGGTGGCGCGCTGCCGCAGATTCCGGCGTTTCCCCCGACGCCGGGTCGGCCGCAGATCTCCGACCGCCCGGTGCGTGGCGGACCAGCCGACCAGGCCGGTCGCCCGCCCCGTGGGCGTCAAGCCGCCGAGGCCGGTGCGCGGGCAGCCGATGTGCCCGACGCGCTGGCAGGCCCGGCGAGACGCCAGCCTCCGATCCGGCCGCCGAGTACTGAGCGCACGCCGCAACCCCCGACCCCCCAGTACCCGGCCGACGTCGTCGAACCCCCCGGCCTCCCCCGACCCGATGGACGCCAGCTGGCCGCGGACGCGGTGCAGTCCAGTGGCGCCTCACTCAACGAGAGCGGCGAAGAGCTCGATGATCGCCGCAAGGCAATCGACGCCACCCTGGCGCGGTTCTCGGCCGTCCACGACGAGATCGTGGAGGCCGAGCGAACGCGCCGGAAGAAGCTGGCGCGGTTCCTGCCGTGGGCCAACGACGAGCCGGACTTAGACGAGGTGGTGGAGGCAGCGGAAGCGCGCCGGGCCGCGGAAAAACGAAGAGCGGCCTCCGCAGAGGGAAACCGAGCGGCAGGTCGCAGATTCCACCCAGGAGGGCGGGCCGCTAGAGCGCTGCGCGGCACCGCGATGGCCGTTGCCGCTGTCCTCTTCCTGATCTCGGGCCTGGCCTGGGCAACGGCGTTCTGGGTCGACACCGGCTTCCGCGAGGTCGGCGCGTTGGACGAGGACTCGCCCTCGGTCAAGAACGCCGCCGCGCAGTCCGGTGACGAGAACTTCCTCATCGTCGGTTCCGACAGCCGCCCCGGTGCGGAGGCCGAGGACACCGGCGAGGTCAAGGGCGCCCGCGCGGACACGGTGATGCTCGCGCACGTGCCCGCGAGTGGGGACCGGGTCGTTGTGGTGTCCTTCCAGCGCGACCTGGAGATCGACCTGCCCGCCTGTCAGGGCTGGGACGCCGAGAGCAAGACCTACACCGCGGAGCAGGCGCCCGCGCTCAAACGCGTCAAGCTGGCCTCGGCCTACGCCGTCGGCGGGCCCCGCTGCGTGACCAAGGCGGTGCAGCAGATCTCCGGGCTGTCGGTGAACCACTTCCTCGGCGTGGACTTCGACGGTTTCCGCGGCGTCGTGGACTCCGTTGGCGGCGTTCCGGTGTGCGCCGAGGGCCCGATGCGCGACGAGGTGCTCGGCACCGTCGTGGACGGCGCCGGCAGGCAGGTGCTCGGCGGCGACGCGGCCCTGGGTTTCGTGCGTGCCGACAAGCTGGCGGGGGACACCGCGGGCAACGGCAGGCTGGAGCGCCAGCAGCGTTTCCTGTCCGCTCTGCTGCGGGCGGCGCTGTCCAACGGCGTGATGCTCAGTCCCGGCAAGCTCTCCGACCTCGGCTCCGCGTTGAACTCCTCGACGCTGACCGAGAACGTCTCCGTTGACGACCTGCTCGTGCTGGGCCGGGCGGTGCGCGGGCTGGACAACCGCAGGCTCGGCTTCATCTCGGTGCCGTCCGTCGGCGAGGCCAACGGACGCGGCAACGAGGAACTGCGCACCGAGGACGCGAACGCGTTGTTCCAGGCCATGATCGAGGACAAGGCCCTGCCGGGCGAGGCCCAGGGCGACGGCTCCGACCCGCTGCCACAGGCGGGCCACAAGCCCGGCGATCCCGGCCTGGTGGCGCCCGACGGCATCCGGGTCCAGGTGCTCAACGGCAGCGGGAAGGACGGCTCCGGCCAGCTCACCGCGAACTCGCTGCAGTCCTTCGGTTATCGCGTCGTCCGGGTGGAGAACACCGAGAGCATCCCCAAGACCGTCATCAGGTACTCCGCGTCCCGCGTCGACGCCGCGCGCACCGTTGCCGCCTCGGTGCCGGGTTCGGTGCTGGAGGAGGACGAGTCGCTGGGTGGTGCGATCCTGCTGGTGCTCGGCAGCTCGTTCGAAGGCCAGATCGTGGAGCCCAAGGGCGAGAACGGCCAGCCGCCCCGCAAGGGCCCGTCGGGGGTCGTTCCCGCCGAGGAGACCTGCGGCTGAACAGCTGGTACCGAACTGTGACCCCATGCCGCCATCACGGTGAGTGTCGACCCGGTTTCCGCCGGTCAGCGGCTTGCGGCGACCGGCGCAATCCGCCCGTACATTCACGTGTCATTCATCCGATGATGTCAGCAGCGCGATGCTGAGGCCGTAGGCTGCTCTCCATGCGTGAGGCCTACCATGAGCAGCTCGGAGTGATCGGGGAACGGCTTGGCACGATGTGTCAGATGGCCGCCTCCGCGATGGAACGGGCCACCAAGGCCCTGCTGGATGTCGATCTCGGGCTGGCCGAAGAGGTAATCAGTTCCGATGTGAAGCTCGACGAGGCACGGGCCGCCGCCGAGGAGCATGCGTACTCCCTCCTCGCGTTGCAGGCTCCGGTCGCGGGTGATCTGCGCACCGTGGTCTCGGTGATCCACATCGCGGACGACCTGGAGCGGATGGGCGATCTGGCGCTGCACGTGGCCAAGGCCGCGCGCCGCCGCCACCCCCAGCCGGTGCTGCCGGACGAGGTCCGCGGCTACTTCGCCGAGATGGGCAGGGTCGGCGTCAAGCTCGCGGCCGAGGCGGAGCAGGTGGTGCGGCACGGCGATGTCGAGCTTGCCGCGAAGATCGAGGAAGACGACGACGAGGTCGACGACCTGCACAAGCACCTGTTCACCGTGATCATGGACAAGGACTGGCCGCACGGCGTGCCCGCGGCGGTGGACATCACCCTGCTCGGCCGCTTCTACGAGCGGTTCGCCGACCACGCGGTGGCGGTCGCCCGGCAGATGGTCTTCGTGGTGACCGGCAGGCTGCCGCAGCCAGAGGAGAACTGAACCCCGCACTTCGTTTCACGACAGGGCTCATCCGGATCGGGTGGGCCCTGTTCGCTGTCCCGGGGCCGCCCGTTGTGTGCTCGGGAAATGTCCGCAGGGCCGGATTCGTCACCCGGTTGGCCCTTGATCAGGGTTTCCCAAAAAAGAGGCAACACCCGCATCACGATCGCTCGCTAACAGAGCGCAGTATTGTTCTCGATATCCCTTTCGAGGGTGCAGCCAGCTTATCGGTAACCCATTCGGTGCAACAGTCACCGAACGGTATCGAAGCGGCTGGGATGCGAAAGATGCTGGTAGACAGCGTGTCGATCATGAAATTGAACAGCGGAGATGACGCCGGTATACGGGTGTAAACCGGTGATCATGTAAATCACTTTCGCAGTAATGATCAGTTTCTGAAGTTACCCGTCAGCAGCAACCCGCACACTGAAAGCACATTGCACGAGCAACCGCGCTTCTCCGAAGCGAGATTGCGGCGTAACCTTTTCGAGATGGTGGAGGCCGGGTCCCGGACCCCGCCTCACGTCGATCGGGGGGGCCGATCGGCGAGGGGCAGCGGCCGCCGCCTGCGAAACCAGGGTGCCCCGGCGCGAGCCGGACCCAGAGGGGAAAAGCGATGGGGGATTTGGAAACGAGGCGCGAGCAGACGCTCGTGCCCATCGGTTTGGCGGCGAGCGCGATCCTGCTCTTCGCGATCTCGATTGAGCTGACGTACCCGACGATCGTCATCGGCGTCGCCATGCTGGGGCTCGGCGTGTACTACCTGCGGGAGCGGGAGCGCATCGTCGGCCGAGCCTTCACGGTAATGGGCCTGTTGATGTCCGTCATGGCCGCGGTGCTGATCGGCTGCCATTCCAGGAGCCTCGGCGCGGGCATGATCCAGTTCTGGCCCTACGCCTTCGGCCAACACTGAGCCAGCCAGCCGGACCAGCCGGGCGGCGCGACCATTCGCACCGCCCGACCGGTCCAGGCCATCAGCCGAAGCGTCCGGAGATGTAGTCCTCGGTGGCGCGCTCGTTGGGGTTGGAGAAGATCTTCTCCGTGTCGTCCACCTCGACCAGTCGGCCCGGCTGGCCGACGCCCGCGAGGTTGAAGAACGCCGTCTGGTCACTCACGCGGGCAGCCTGCTGCATGTTGTGGGTGACGATGACGATGGTGAAGTCCTTCTTCAACTCGGTAATCAGGTCCTCGATCGCCAGGGTGGAGATCGGGTCCAGTGCCGAGCACGGCTCGTCCATCAACAGCACGTCCGGCTGCACCGCGATGGCGCGGGCGATGCACAGTCGCTGCTGCTGACCGCCGGAGAGGCCGCCACCAGGCTTGTCCAGCCGGTCCTTGACCTCGGTCCACAGGTTCGCGCCCCGCAGCGAACGCTCGCAGACCTCGTCCAGTTCGCGCTTGCCGCGCACGCCCTGCAGCTTCAGACCCGCGACCACGTTGTCCCTGATGGACATGGTGGGAAACGGGTTGGGGCGCTGGAAGACCATGCCGATGGTGCGGCGCACGTCCACCGGGTCCACCGATGCGGCGTAGATGTCCTCACCGTCCAGCAGGACCTTGCCGTCGACGCGGGCGCCGGGGATGACCTCGTGCATGCGGTTGAGCGAGCGCAGCACGGTGGACTTGCCGCAACCCGATGGGCCGATGAAGGCGGTGACGTTACGCGGCGGCACCTGGAGGGTGACGCTGTCCACGGCGTGGAACTTGCCGTAGTAGATGTTCAGATCCTTGACATCGATGCGCTTGGCCATGGTTAGCGGCTCACTTCGTCTTGATGGCCGACAGCCGCGAGATCGCGGTCGCCGCCAGGTTGAACAGCATGATGATCAGCACCAGGGTCAGTGCGGCGCCCCAGGTTCGGTCCACACCGGCGTCGGTGGGGTTGGAGAACTGGGTGTAGATCAGCAGCGGCAGGTTGGCCTGGTTGCCTTCGAAGAGGTCGAAGTTGATGCTGGCCGCGTAGCCGACCAGGATCAGCGCGGGGGCGGTTTCGCCCATCACGCGGGCCATGCCGAGCATGATGCCGGTGACGATGCCCGACAGGGCGGTGGGGATCACGATCCGCAGGATCGTTTTCCACTTCGGCACGCCGAGGGCGTAGGAGGCCTCGCGGAGTTCGTTGGGCACGATCCGCAGCATTTCCTCGGTGGTGCGGATGATCACCGGGATCATCAGCAGCAACAGTGCCAGCGCCACGGCGAAACCGCTGCGGTTGAACCCCAGGATCGAGATCCACACCGCGTAGATGAACAGACCCGCCACGATCGAGGGCACACCGGTGAGGATGTCCACCATGAACGTGGTGGCCTTGGCCAGCTTGCTGCCCGCGCCGTACTCCACCAGGTAGACACCGACCATCACGCCGACCGGCACCGACAGCAGCGTGGTGACCAGGCCTTGCAGTACGGTGCCGATGATCGCGTGGTACGCGCCGCCGCCGCTTTGCGCCGGGCGCAGCCCGTTGAGGGAGTGGGTCCACCACTCCGCGCCGAGGATGGGTTCCAGGCCTCGGCTGACCACCGACAGCAGCACCCACACCAGCGGCACGATCGCGATGGCGAAACACAGTGCCATCAGGATCGTCGCCACGTGGTTCTTCGCCTTGCGGGCCGCGCTGATACCGCGGAACGCCGGGGCCAGCGCCGGGCGCTCCATGTCCAGGTTTCCGGTGGCGGTCATCAGTACTCCTTCTTGCCCGCGACGACCGACCGGGCCAGCGCGTTGACGGCGAAGGTCAACAGGAAGAGGACCAGACCCGCCGCGATGTAGGCGCCCGCGGAAAGCTCGTTGTTGAACTCCGACGACGCCGAGGCGATCTTCGAGGCGATCGTGGCGCCACCGTCGAACAACGTGTAGTTCGGGGCGTTGGTGGTGCCGGAGAGGATCAGCAGCACGGCGATCGTCTCACCCAGCGCACGCCCCAGACCGAGCATGGAACCGGAGACGAAACCGGCCTTGCCGAAGGGCCACACCGTGGTGCGCACCATCTCCCACTTCGTGGCGCCCAGCGCCAGCGCACCCTCGATATGGGTGGTGGGAGTGCGGTCGAAGACCTCACGGCTGACCGCGGTGATGATCGGCAGGATCATCACGGCCATCACGATGCCCGCCACGAAGATGTTTCCGCCGCCTGCGATGGAGACGTTGCCCTCCGCGAACAGCGGAATCCACCCCAGGTTCAGGTTCAGCCACTCCGCGAACGGCGTGATCGCCGGGACCAGGACCTTGATTCCCCAGAGGCCGAAGATGACCGACGGCACAGCGGCCAGCAGGTCCACGAGGTAGGCGAAAGTCCTGGCCAGCGAGCGCGGCGCGTAGTGGGTCAGGAAGAGCGCGATGCCCAGCGAGATCGGCATCGCGATCACCAGCGCCAGGAACGACGCGGCGACGGTCACCCAGAGCAGGTCGATGATGCCGAACCGCAGGTGCTCCGGATCACCGGTCTCCCACGCGCGGCTGGTCAGGAAGCTGACCTCGTTCAATGACAGCGACGGAATCGCCTGTAGCAGCAGGAAGATCGCGATCGCGGCGATCAACGCGATGATGAAAGCGCCGGACCCTACGGCGATGCCGCGGAAGATGCGGTCCCCTGGCCGGGAGACTGTCGTCTGCGAGGGCACGCCGCCAGGATCGCGGCCGGGGACAGGGCTAGCGGTGGTAATGGGAGCCTCCGGGGTTTCCGGGGACGTCGGCGGGCCGCCCCGAGCCTTCCCCGAAGGGAAGGACTTGGGGCGGCCCGCCAGCGTCGATTCGCTCATGGCGTTCTCCGCTCAAGAGTGTCATCGAGGGTGTTGACGGCAATCAGGCAAGCGCGTCGATCGACGCCTGTACCTTCTTGCGGAACTCCTCCGGCAGTGGGACGTAGCCGCTGCTGCTGAGGTTCGCCTGTCCGTCGTTCGCGGCGATCTTCAGGAAGTTCTTGACCGCCTTCGCGGTGTCGGCGTCGTAGCCCTTGGAGCAGACCAGCTCGTAGGTGACCAACACCAGCGGGTAGGAGCCTGCCTCCTTCGAGGCGTAGAGGGCGTCCAGGTCGAGGATCATGTCGTGCTCGCTGGCACCCGACTTGAGCTTGGCCGCGGCGATGGCCTTGCCCGCGGTGGTGTCGTTCAGCTCGACCGGGCCCGCACCGCTGTCGATCTTCGCGATGCCCAGGCTGTTCTGGGTGGCGAAGGAGGACTCGACGTAGGTGATGGCGCCCTCGGTGGACTTCACGGCACCGGCGACACCGGCCGACTTGGCCTTGCCCTCACCGACACCGCCGTTGAACTTCTTGCCCGCTTCCTTGCCCCAGGCGTCCTTGGCGGCTGCCTTGAGGTACTTCTGGAAGTTGTCCGTGGTGCCGGACTCGTCCTCGCGGTAGATCACGGTGATCTTCTTGTCCGGCAGCGAGACGCCGCTGTTCAGACTGGCGATGGCCGGGTCGTTCCACTTGGCGATCGCACCGGTGAAGATCTTGGCCACGGTGTCGGGCTTGAGCACGATTCCGCTGGCACCGGGGAGGTTGTAGGCAACCGCGACCGGGCCGAAGACCAGCGGCAGGTGCCAGGCGGGGTTGCCCGCGCAACGCTCGGTGGCCTTGACGACCTCGGCTTCCTTCATCGGCGAGTCGGTGCCGCCGAAGTCGGCCTGCTTCGCGGTGAACTGCGCGATGCCCTGGCCGGAGCCGGTCGGGTTGTAGGACACCGTGTAGCCCGCACACTTGGCGGTGTAGACGGCGTTGAACTCCTCCATGGCGTTGGCCTGAGCGGACGAACCCTCGGCCGTGACCTGCTGCTTGCCGCTGCACTCGACGCTGGAGCCGTTCCCTCCAGCGTTGGACGTGCCGGGGTTGTTGTCGCTGCCGCAGGCCGTCAAAACGAGGGCGCTGGCCGCGATGAGGCCTAGCACCGCGCTGGGCCGCTTGGTCTTCACGTGAAATCCTCCACCGATAGCGAAGACTGGGGTGTCTAGCGGCATTGCCGGCCGCCATGTAGGACGCTAGGGATCAGCGATTGACTTACGGGCGTTTTCAGATGAACTGAGGGTGAACAAGCCACATGGTGTGGTAGTTCATACCGCCGTTCGAGTGAGTCCATATCATGCCCGTGACCTGCGCGTTTTCATTCCGTGACCCAAATGTACCAACGCACCGTCACCAGGAGAACTGACAATCGGCAGCCAATTGGGTGAAGCCCAATGACCCATACACGCGGACGGCGGCTGAATTGTCGGCTTCGACATACAGCATCACGTTCGGCAGCCCACGGCCCGCCAGGTGGTGTAGTCCAGCCAACGTAAGCGCCTTGCCGAGTCCGCCGCCCTGTGCTTCGGGATCCACCCCGACAACATAGACCTCTCCGACCGCGGGCGCTGCGCCGTTCGTCGGATGGACCTTGGTCCAGTGGAAGCCCAGCAGTTGGTCCCGCTGATCCACCGCGAGCAGGAAGCCCTCGGAGTCGAACCAGTCCTGCTCCTCGCGCAGCAGCACGTCCCTCTCGGTCCAGCCGCCCTGTTCGGGATGCCAGGAGAAGGCCCGGTTGTTGACCGCGACCACCGCCGCCTCGTCGTGCCCCGGCCGGAAAGTCCTGATCCGCACGCCCTCGGGCAGCTTCGGCTCCCCGAGGTCGCCTGCGAGCGAGCGACCGAGTCGCAGCAGCACCCTCGCCTTGGGCATGCCGAACTTCTCGGCCAACGCCTCCGCACCCGGCACCAGGCCGTGCGACCACACCCGGAGCCGGTCGGCGCCCGAGGGCGTGCCGGAGCGCTCGGTCAGCGCCGTCACCAGCGCCGTGCCGACACCCTGGCGCCGGTGTTCGGGGTGCACTGCGAGTTCGGCGACCAGACGGCCATCGGCGTCGCCCGCAGTGTCCAAGTGCGCGTAGCCCGCCAGCACTCCGCCCGGGAGGCGGGCGATGTAGTGCTCCGAGCCTTCGACGTCTCCCTGGACGGGTTCGACCTGCACCTCGGCGGGCCCGTGTCGGGCCAGTCTCAGCAGGACCGACTCCCCGACGGCGGCCACGCCGTCGTGCTTCTCGGCGGCCGACAGAAGCTCGACCACCTCGGCGGCCTCGGCCGGGTCCAGGCCGTTCCGCCATGTCAGATGAGTCACCCCACTGACATTATCTCGATCTAGTCACGATGGGGAGACAGCTCCTGATCAAGCGCTTGGTAAATGGACTGCCAGTCGTCGGTAGACACCACGCGGTCGGTTTCGCTATCGAGGGCGGGCTCGGTTGCCGCCTCCGCCATGCTCGTTCGGCGGGGCGAGGAGCCGCGGGCTGGACGAACGAACTTGTAGCCCACGTTGCGGACGGTGCCGATCATTCCCTCGTGCTCGGGGCCGAGCTTGGCGCGCAGCCGCCGTACGTGCACGTCCACCGTGCGGGTGCCGCCGAAGAAGTCGTAGCCCCAGACCTCCTGCAGAAGCTGTGCCCTGGTGAACACCCGGCCCGCGTGCTGGGTGAGGTACTTCAGCAGCTCGAACTCCTTGTAGGTCAGCTCGAGCGCGCGGCCGCGCAGGCGGGCGGTGTAGGTCGCCTCGTCGATCACCAGGTCGCCGATCACCACACCGGTGTCGTCGGCCTGCTTGGCGGCGGAGCGGCGGGCACGCAGCAGCCGCAGCCGGGCATCCACCTCGGCCGGGCCCGCCGCGGGCAGCAGGATGTCGTCCAGGCCCCACTCGGCGCTCAGCGCGACCAGGCTGCCCTCGTTGATGATCGCCACGACCGGCGCATCCGTGCCAGAGCCTGCCAAAAGGCGACAGAGGCTTCGCGCACTGACCAGATCGGCTCTAGCGTCCACGAGCACGACGTCATAGGGGCCCGCGTCGAGCAGTGCGGAGACCTCGGGGGCGACCGGACGCACGTTGTGCGGCAACAGCGCGAGGGCTGGAAGTACGGACTCGGGATCCCGGTCCGCGGTGAGCAGCAGTAGGTCGACGCTCAAAGACGGCCACCTCCTCGATAGGGGTCGGGGCCGCCACGCGCAACGACTCTCCCGACGCCGTTGCCTGCGGATATCGGCGAGACTAACGCAGAGAAACAGGGGTAGCAGCATTATGTGACCCGGTCGAGAAGGACCTCACCGCCCAGAACCTGGACACTGGTGGCGTCCCGCGACAAGAACGAGACGGGTAGTTGTGAAAAAACTGATCATTTCCCTGCTGGTACTGACCGGGTTATTCATCGGGATCGACTACGGCGCGGCGGCCGCCGCCGAGTACGGGCTCTCCCAGAAGATGCGGGAGGAACTGCGGCTTCAGGACGATCCGGCCGTCCGCGTGTACGGTTTCCCGTTCCTCTGGCAGGCCGCGTCGGGTGACTATCGCAACATCGAGGTCAAAAGCAGCGGCCTGGCCGTCGGACAGCTGCACAACGTCGAGGTGCACGCCAACCTGCTGCACGCCCGGCTGCCGCTGTCCGAGGTGACCAGTCCGACCTCGGTGCGGGTGGACAAGGTCGTCGGCAAGGTCAAGATCAGGGCCACCGACGTCGGCAGGCTGATCGGCATTCCCGATCTGCGCATCGAGCCGGGCGCGGAACCGGCGGAGCCGGACGAACTGGTCGAGCCGAAGGACGCCCCGACCACGACCACCGCGCCGGAAAAGGAAAAGGACCGCACGACCGCGCAGATCAAGCTGGTCGGCACCACCGATGTGGCGGGCACCGAAACCGAGGTGACCGTGTACGGCACCGTGTCGCTCATCAACGGGCAGGTCGTGGTGAGCCCGCGGAAACTCGAACTCAACCCGAACGGGATCGGCACGATCTCGCTGCCCGAGCAGGTGCAGCGCTCGGTGATGGCCGCCTTCGCCATGAAGCTGGACCCCGGACAGCTGCCGCTGAAGGTCGCGCCGACCGCGATCAGCGCGGAGACCGGCACCCTGGTCGTCGAGGGCGAGGCCACCGATGTCGTGATCAGTGGGAATGGAGTGACCCAGCCGCCTCGTTGAGAGGGCTGAGGGAGTTGAGGCGATGACCGGGTTGGCGATGCTTGTCGGCGCACTGGCGGTGGCCGGTGTGCTCGGGCTGCTGTACCGCGCCCGGCAGGGCAGGGTGCGCTCGGCGCGTGATCAGGGGCCGCCGCTGTCGGACGCGGTGCGCGACGTCGTATCCGTGCGGCCGGAGGGCGTGACGCTGCTCCAGGTGTCGACCACGTTCTGCGCGCCCTGCCGCCAGGCCCGGGTGGTCCTGGCCGATCTCGCGGCGAAGACCCCTGGGCTGTCGCATACCGAGCTTGATGTCACGGAATCCCCGCGGCTGGCCGGGGAACTGTCCGTGCTGAGCACGCCGACCACGATCGCGGTCGATCCGAGCGGGCGGGAACTGCTGCGGGTTTCCGGGGTGCCCCAACCCGCTTCCCTACTCGACGCCCTGCGCGCCCACCTTCCGCAATGAACCCGCATGGCGGTTACCGCGCGCCCATTCGCCGTTACCGTCGGTGTGTCGGACAGGCCGGAGGTAAGGGATGAACACGGCAGTGCTCACGCCGGGCGGACGGCGCCGCGATCACCGCCTTCCGAAGCCGGCCGAACAGCGGCGCCGCGACGCTAATTCCGAGGTCACGGGTGACGAACATCCCTCCCATGGAGTAACGGATGTCCGGTAATCTCCGGGTCATGTCCAAGCTGCTGACCAAACGACGCGCAGTCGATCTGTGCCGCGTCGACAGCAGCCTGTGTCTGCCGCGCTGACGCGGCGGTAGTTCTCGCGCGCCCACGGCGCCGCTCCCGCCACTGACGGTCAACCCCCATCTCCCGTCAGGAGGCACTGTGTCAACAGATCCCCCAGTCGATCCGCGCGGCCCGCGCTTCGCGGCCTGGATCACCACCGCGGTGTTAGCCATCGTGCTGCTGACCGGCAGCGGGTGGTTGCTTGCCGCGCAGGCGCTGGTGTTCGCCCTCGGCGCGTTCGCGGGCTTGCGTTTCGCGCCGTACGCGCTGCTGTACCGCAAGACCCTCGCGCCGCGGCTGAAGCCGACCGCCGACCGCGAGGACGCCGCGCCCGTCCGCTTCGCCCAGGGCGTCGGGTTCGCTTTCGCGCTCGTGGGCACCATCGGCTACCTGTCGGGCCTGACCGCACTCGGCCAGACCGCGACGGCGTTCGCTTTGATCGCCGCGTTCCTCAACGCCGCCTTCAACTTCTGCCTCGGTTGCCAGCTCTACCTGCTGCTGACCCGGTTCGTGCCACGTCCACAGTAAGAAGCAATCCGAAGAGATCAAGGAGTCGTAGATGAGCCGTGAGAAGGTCCTGGTCTCGGCCGAATGGGTCGAGCAGAACCTCGACGCCGACGGCGTTGTCATCGCAGAGGTGGACGAGGACACCAGCGCCTACGAAGGCGGTCACATCCCCGGTGCGGTGCGTTTGGACTGGAAGACGGAGCTCCAGGACCAGGTCCGGCGTGACTTCGTCGACCGCGAGGGCTTCGAGAAGCTGCTCTCCGCCAAGGGTATCGGCAACGACGACACCGTCATTCTGTACGGCGGCAACAACAACTGGTTCGCCGCCTACGCCTACTGGTACTTCAAGCTCTACGGCCACGACAAGGTGCAGTTGCTCGACGGCGGCCGCAAGAAGTGGGAGCTCGACGGCCGCCCGCTGGTCAAGGACGTCAAGCAGCGCGCGGCCACCGAGTACAAGGCGCAGGAGCAGGATCTGAGCATCCGCGCCTTCCGCGACGAGGCCGTGCAGGCGATCAACACCAAGAACCTGGTCGACGTGCGGTCGCCCGACGAGTTCTCCGGCAAGCTGCTGGCTCCCGCCCACCTGCCGCAGGAGCAGGCGCAGCGCGCAGGCCACATCCCCTCGGCGATCAACGTGCCGTGGAGCAAGGCGGCCAACGAGGACGGCACCTTCAAGTCCGACGATGAGCTTCGCGAGATCTACGGCGAGGCCGGTCTGGACGGTTCCCGGGCGACGGTCGCCTACTGCCGCATCGGTGAGCGTTCCTCCCACACCTGGTTCGTGCTGCGTGAGCTGCTCGGCCACCAGGACGTGAAGAACTACGACGGTTCGTGGACCGAGTACGGCTCGCTGGTGGGCGTGCCGATCGAGCTCGGTACTGGAAAGGAGTCCTGACGATGAGTGGATGCGGAGCTCCCGAGCAGACCGCCGCCCTGCCCGCCAACGTGGACGCGGGCAAGGAGACGGTGCTGACCGGCAAGGTCGTGACCGGTGACCAGGCAGCGGGCGGCGCATTCGTCCGGCTGCTGGACTCCACCGGCGAGTTCACCGCGGAGGTCGTCGCCTCGGAGGATGGCGACTTCCGCTTCTTCGCCGCGCCGGGCACCTGGACCATCCGGGCGCTGCACCGTTCCGGCAATGGTGAGGCCACGGTGAGCCCCGAAGGTCCGGGCCTGCACAGCGTGCAGGTGTCGGTGGCCTGATTCAGGCGAAAAGCGAAGGGGCGGATCGGGACCGGTCCGCCCTTTCGCTTTGGAGTGAATTTCACCGTTGATCGGTATCAGCGGAGCCTCGACTCCCCTCTGTTCCCGTAGGCGCTGAAACAGCGCCGGAAGGAAAGGGGAGACATGCGCACGGTCCTGTTGGTGTTGTCGCTGCTCATGCTGCTGCCGGGCAGCGCGCTCGCCGACGACTCGCACGCGTTCGCCAACCGACTGCCGAACCTGTTCGGCGGCGACGTGCGGGCGGAGGTGTACGGGTTGCAGCTCAATCTGGCAGACCGGGACTACCGGATCGAGGCCACCGGGCATCTGAACACCGACACCGAACTCGCGGTGCTGGACTTCCAGCGGCGGGCGGGCATCGCGCCCGCGGACGCCGCGGTCGACCTGCACACCTGGCGGGCGCTGGTCGGCGTGCTGCCGCCCTGCCGCACCGAGGGCACCTACCCGCCGGAAGAAACGCTGCGGCCCGGCGACACGGATCAGACGCTGATGGGGCCGCTGCGCGAACTGCTCAACCGCATCGGCGCGAGCGTGCCGCAGGTCGAGCAGGCCTACGGCCCCGCCACCGTCGCGGCGGTGACCCGGTTCCAGGAGTCGGTCGGGCTGTCCGCCGACGGAGTGGTCCGGTCCGACACCTGGCAGGCGCTGCACCGGGCGGTGTCCGTCGCCGGGCGCTGGAGCTGCGGCGGGTGATGTCCGCAACGGGGGTGGGACGTCCGATGCGGCCCGCCCCCGCAGTATCCTGGCCGGGTGGAGCTGTTCTTTACTGGTCTGATCGTGCTGGCCGCCGTGGGAACCACCTGGTTCGCGGGTTACGTCGTGTACCGCCTGTACAGCGACATCCGCTGACGATGGGGGAACCGACCAAGACGCCCGAACCGGGCAGCGGCGATGCCGCCATCCAGGCCGCGGAGCAGCGCGCCGCGCGCACCCGCGACCGCAACCTGCCCCAGTGGGATGATCTGCCGATTCCGGGCGACACCGCCAACCTCCGGCTCGGGCCGGAACTGCACGATGCCTGTCTCTCGCTGCTGCCGCTGATCGGCGTCTGGCGGGGCGAGGGCGAGGCCGTATACCCGACGATCAAGGGGCCCTACCGGTACGGGCAGCAGATCACCTTCGCCCACGACGGCAGGCCGTTCGTCTCCTACGAGTCGCGGGCCTGGCTGCTGGACGAGAACGGCGGCGTGATCCGCCCCGCCGCCCGCGAGGTCGGCTGGTGGCGCCCACAGGGTGAGGACGGCGTCGAGGTGCTGCTCACCCACGCGACCGGGATCATGGAGCTCTTCTACGGCGCCGCCCGCACCCAGACCTCCTGGGAGATCACCACCGACGCGCTGGCCCGCACCTCCACGGCGAAGGAGGTCACCGGCTCGCAGCGGCTTTACGGCATCGTCGACGGCGGCGACCTGGCCTACGTCGAGGAGCGCGCCATGGTCGGACAGCCACTCCAGCCGCATATCTCCGCCCGGCTGCAACGCATCGTCGGCTGATGCGCCTGCTGCGGTGCGGGCTCGACGGGCTGCTGGTCGAGGTGGACACCCTGGCGCAGGCGCAAGCCGTGCATACCGGTCTCCGTGCTGCGGTGGACGAAGGCGAGCTGCCCGATGTAGTCGAACTGGTGCCCGCGGCACGCACCGTCCTGATCACCACCCGCGACCCGCGCGCCTTGGAGTCGGTGCGGGCCGCCGTCAACGGCATCGACCTGGACGCGGCGCCGCCTCGGTCGGGCCGGGTGGTGCGAATCGGGGTGCGTTACGACGGGCCCGACCTCGACCTGGTCGCGGAGACGGCGGGGATGGCCGTCGAGGACGTAGTCGCGGCGCATTCAGGCGCGGAGTACACAGTCGCGTTCTGTGGGTTCGCACCGGGCTTCGGTTACCTCACCGGACTTCCCGAACCGCTGCGCCAGTCGCGGCTGGCCTCGCCGCGGTCCCGCATCCCCGCCGGTTCGCTGGGCATCGCGGGCGAGTTCACCGGCGTCTACCCGCGCTCGTCACCCGGCGGCTGGCGGCTGATCGGCAGCACCGAGGAGCGGCTGTTCGACCCGCACCGGGAGCCGCCCGCGTTGCTGACGCCGGGCGACCGGGTGCGCTTCGAGGTGCGGTCGTGACAGCGCGGCGGGTGACGGTGCTGCGACCCGGCCCGCAGGCGCTGATCCAGGACCGCGGCCGCCCCGGCTACGCCGCGCTGGGCGTGCCGCCCTCGGGTGCGCTGGACCAGCCCGCGCTGGTGCAGGCGAACCGGCTGGTCGGCAACGAGGAGACCGCCGCGGGCCTCGAGGTGTTGCTCGGCGGCCTGCGACTGCGGGCCGAATGCTCCTGCACGATCGCGGTCACCGGCCCCGCCATCGACGTGACCGTCAACGGTCGGACCGCCGACTCGCACCGCCCGCTGCACCTGAACGAGGGCGATGAGCTGCGGCTCGGCACGCCGCGGGGTGGTCTGCGCAGCATGGTGGCGGTCTCCGGCGGGATCGCGGTGCCGCCGGAGTTGGGCAGCCGGTCCACCGACCTGCTGTCCGGCATCGGCCCCGCGCCGCTGGCCGCGGGCGATGAGCTTCCGCTGGGGGAGCACTGCGGGCTGCCGGTCGGCGCGGACGAGTTGGCACCGACGGCGGTGCCGGACGAGTTGACGGTCCCCGTGGTGCTCGGGCCAAGGGACGACTGGTTCGCCGACGCCGCCGCCCAGCTTGGCGACCGGGTGTGGACGGTGTCGGCGGAGAGCAACCGGATCGGCCTGCGGTTGCAGGGTGATCCGCTGGTCAGGCGGCCCGAGTTCGCCGCGGCGGAGCTGCCCAGCGAGGGCGTGGTGACCGGCGCGGTCCAGGTGCCGAGCGGCGGGCAGCCGGTGGTATTCCTGGCGGATCACCCCACGACCGGGGGTTACCCGGTGCTCGGGGTGGTGCCCGCCGCGGCGCTGCCGCTGCTGGCGCAGGCCAGGCCGGGCAGCACCGTGCGGCTGGGTCAGTACAGGGATTCGTAGAGCCCGACGAGCTCCTGGTGCACCGCGATGGCGCGGTCCTGGTCGGCCAGCGGGACACCGTCGATGGTGTGCACGCGGGCGATCAGCCGGACGCTGGAGACCAGCATCAGGGAGTCCGCGGCCAGCAGGTCGTCCAGCACCAGCGGTTCCACCTTGGTGGCCCAGCCCGCCGACTCGGCGGCGCGGAACAACGCGGCCTGGGTGGTGCCGGTCAGGATGCCGGTGCTCGACGGCGGGGTGCGCAGCGTCTTGCCCTCCACCGCCACCACGGTGGAGGTCGGGCCCTCCAGGATCGAGCCGTCGCTCGCCGTGAAGATCACGTCGTTGGCGCCGCGTTCGGTGGCGTACCGCAGGGCCGCCATGTTCACCGCGTAGGACAGCGTCTTGGCGCCGAGCAACAGCCACGGCGCGCGGTCCGGCAGGTCGGGGGCCAGGCCACGGTCCAGGGTGAGCACCGCGACACCGTCCTGGCGCTGCCTGCGCTGGGTCTCGCCGAGTTCGAAGCCCAGCGCGAAGGCCGTCGGCTCCGAGCCGCGTTCGGCGCCGCGGGTGCAGACCAGCCGGAGCACCATCTCCCGGCCGCCCTGCCAGGCACCGAGCGCGGCCTCCACGGCGCGTTCCCAGCCGTCTCGCGCGGGCAGCGCGAGGTCCATCATCTCGGCGGAATTGGCCAGCCGGTCCAGGTGCGCCGCGAGCTCGCGGGGCTTGCCGTCGACGACGAGGAGCGTCTCGAAGATGCCGTCGCCGCGGATCAGGCCGACGTCGTCCACTGGGATCTGGGGGACATCGGGGTCGCCGAGAGAGCCGTCGAGCCAGGCCAGAACACGCATGCCGGCAGCCTAACCCGGACGGATGACGCCAATCGCCTCGCCCGTGGGTGGCGGGGTGCTCGTACGATCGGTGTCGTGGATGCCACCACGAAGCAGGACCCGGCCGCGCTGCGGAGCACGCTGCACGCCCGCGGACTGCGCATGACGCCGCAGCGCCAGCTTGTCCTGGACGCTGTCCGGGAACTGGGCCACGCCACCCCGGAGCAGGTGTGCCGACACGTCCAGCGGACCGCGCCGACGATCAACATCACCACGATCTACCGCGCGCTGGACCTGCTCACCGAGCTGAAGCTGGTCCGGCACACCCACCTCGGGCACGGCGCCCCCACCTACTCCACGCAGGCCCACGAGCACGTCCACCTGGTCTGCCACCGCTGCGAGCGACTGGACGAGGTGGACACCGGCCTGCTCGACGACCTCGCCGCGACGCTGCGCAGCAGGACCGGCTTCGAACTCGACGCCACCCACCTCGCGCTGTCCGGTACCTGCAAGAACTGCCAGGAGCAGACATGACATCACCGGTACTGGCCGTCCCCGGCGCCGTGCCGCCGCCCGAGGACAGCCGGGATGCCGGGGTGCCATGGCACTTCGGCGACCCGTTCGCCGAGCAGCGCGCCGCCGCGCGGTCGGCGATCATGGTGGACCGCTCGCACCGCGGAGTGCTGGCCATTCCCGGCGAGGACCGGCTGTCCTGGCTGCACTCGCTGACCTCCCAGCACCTGACCGAACTGGCGGACGATCTCGGCACCGAGGCGCTGGTGCTGACGGTGCAGGGCAGGGTGGAGCACCACGCGGTGCTCGCCAACACCGGCGGCACCGTGTACCTGGACACCGAGGCGGACCACGTCGCGGATCTGCTGGCCTACCTGGACAAGATGCGGTTCTGGTCGAAGGTCGAGCCCCGCGACGCAACGGCTGAGTTCGCGGTGATCTCCCTGCTCGGCCCCGCGGTGGACACCGCACTGGAACTGCCCGCCGAGCCGTACGGGATCAACCCGCTGCCCGGTGGCGGCTTCGTGCGGCGCATGCCGTGGCCGACCGGACAGGCCGCCGACCTCCTCGTGCCGAGGGCCGAGGTGGCGCAGTGGTGGCAGCGGCTGTCGGCGGCGGGCGTGCACCCCGCGGGCAGCCTCGCCTACGAGGCGCTGCGGGTCGAGGCGCTGCTGCCGAGGCTGGGTGTGGACACCGACGAGAAGACCATTCCGCAGGAGGTCGGCTGGATTCCGCGGGCGGTGCACCTGGAGAAGGGCTGCTACCGCGGGCAGGAGACGGTGGCCAGGGTGCACAACCTGGGCCGCCCGCCGCGCAAGATGGTGCTGCTGCACCTGGACGGCTCCACCGAGGCGCTGCCGCTCACCGGTGATCCGGTCACCCTCGGCGACCGGACCGTGGGCCGGGTCGGCTCCGCGGTGCGGCACCACGAGTTGGGCAACATCGCGCTGGCGCTGGTCAAGCAGTCGGTGGCGGTGGACACGGAGCTGCAAGCAGGTGCCGAGGACCGCGTCACGGCTGCCGCGATCGATCCCGATTCAGTGCCCGCCGAGCAGGAGAAGCAGGCGGGACGGGCGGCCGTGGAGCGGCTGCGCGGTTAGCCGCAGGCGCTCAGCGCCCGCTGCAACGCCGAGCGTTCCGCCCCGGAGACCGACAGCGCGTACACCTGCTTGACCGTGATCACCATGCGCGCGTAGGAGCAGTGGTAGGCCGCCGCGGGCGGCATCCACTCCGCGGGGTCGGAGTCGCCCTTGCTCTGGTTGGTCGGCCCCGCGACGGCGAGCAGATTGCGCGGGTCGTTGGCGAACGCGGTGCGCCGCTGCACGGTCCACTCCTTGGCGCCGCTGCGCCACGCCTCGGCCAGCGGCACGACGTGGTCGATCTGCACCTCGTTGCCGCGGCGGCTGCTGAAGTCGATCTCCTCGCCCGTGTAGGGATCGCGGAGGTGCCCGGCGGTGACGACACAGGTGCTGCCGTCCTTGAACCGCACCTCGGTGAGGTCGCGTTTGAGGATGTCGTTACGGGTGCCGCAGCCGTTGTGGCCGCCCTCCACCTCGACGTCGTCGGTCCACGCCGGGCCGAAAACGCAGGCATCGCCCTGTTTGCAGCTGCGCTCGTAGCCCGCCAGGGAGGAGTCCTCGCGGACGGGCAGGGCGGCCAGCGCCGTACCCGCCTGGGCCGTCTCAAGTGTGCCGCCCGGCACCCGCAGGTCGGGTGGTCCGATGACGGCGGGGATGGGCAGCGAGCAACCGGCGATCACCAAGAGCGCCAACAGCATCGGAGTTTTCCTGATCATCACCGAGCATTGTCGGACACTCCGTCCACGGCAGGCGGGTGAAAACTCCCGGGCTCCGCCGCGTCACTGGTGTGTCAGGATCGCTGCCATGACAACGCAGTCACGCCAGGCTTCCGCAGGCACCCTGATCACCGTCGCCCCGACCGGCGCCGAGCACGAGAAGGCCTCCGTGCCGAACCTGCCGGTCACGCTGGACGAGCTGGTCGCCACGGCGAAGGACTGCGAACAGGCGGGCGCGGCGATGATCCACGTCCACATCCGGGACGAGGACGCGAAACCCACCCTTGACCTGGGCAGACTCCGGGAGACGGTGGCGGCGCTGCGGTCGGAGACCAACCTCGTCATCCAGCTTTCCACCGGCGGTTCGGTGACCGATCCGGAGTCCGATCGGCTGCGGGTGTTGGAGGCCATGCCGGATTCCGCGTCCTGCACGATGGGTACGGTGAATTTCGGTGATGAGGTTTTCCTCAATCGCTGGAAGTTCATCGTGGATCTGCACCGGGCGATGCAGGAGCGGGGCATCGTGCCCGAATATGAGATTTTCGACATAGGCCAACTGAGCTCGTTGCGCCGACTGCTCGACGAGTACGGCGCACCGGCGGGCGGCCATGTGCACGTGGATCTCGTAATGGGCGTTCCGGGCGGTATGCCCGGAGACGCGGCCACCCTTGTCGCGGCACTGCCCCGGCTTCCCGAAGGCGCCACCTTCTCGGCGACCGGCGTCGGCCGCACGAGCATCCCGGTGATGCTGACCTCGCTCGCAGCGGGTGGGCACGTGCGCGTCGGGATGGAGGACACGCTTTCCTACGCACGCGGTGAACGGGTGAAGGACAATGCGCAACTAGTCGCCAGGGCGGTCGGATTGGCCGCCACCGCCGGACGACCCGCACTCGGCGCCGACGAGGTACGCCAAATTCTGGGGGTACGGCATGGAAATTGAGCGCTCGTCGCCGACGCAAGTGTCACATCACGTCTTATGGGGGATGAATTGCGCATTTAGGTGTTTACCCTTGGGCGCATCATCGGACAGGATGGTGTCGTGATCGAGGTACGTCCGGGCGGTCGGCGTCGCATCGACCGAGTGTTGGCCCCGGACTTCACCGAAGGTATTGAGCAGGGTGCCCTGGACGAGGTCCGCGCCCTGCGAGACGACGCAGCGCAGGAGGAGACCGACCTGTCCTACCTCCGGCGCCTGCTGCACGCCCGGATCGACATCGTCCGGGCCGAACAGCAGCGCAGGAGCGTCAACGGCAGTGCGTCGGTCGTCGAGCAACTCGTCGGCATCCTGTCGCGCAACGCCCTCGGCCCCGCCACCGGGCTCGGGCGCTACCAGACTCTGGAGCCTTCCCGCGCGGAGGCACACCGCCGGCATGTGGAGGCACTGGTGTCCTCCGTGGACTTGTCGGACGTCACATCGCTGTCCGAGCAGAAACTGAATGAGGCGCTGCGCAGCTACATTGCCGAGGAAGAATCGGTGTCGCAGCGTCGTCGCGAAGTGCAGGCGGTGGTGGATCGGCTCAACGCCGAGATCGCCCGCCGCTACCAGCATGGTCAGGCCTCCGTGGACGAGCTGCTCGCAAAGGAGCGCGAGGAGGAGTCCTGAGCAGCCCGCTTGTCGAGGTCGTCCGGTCCGGTTTCCGCGAGGGCACGCACCACGGTTCGGTGGTGCTCCTCGATCCGGATGGCCGCCCGGTGCGCGTCATCGGTGAGGTCACCGAGCCGATGTTCCCGCGCTCCAGCAACAAGCCCGCCCAGGCCGTCGGCATGCTCCGGGCCGGGCTGAGCCTGCCCTCGGAGGAAGACCTCGCGCTGGCCGCCGCCTCCCACAACGGCGAGGACGCCCACGTCAACCGGGTGTTGGCGATGCTGGACCGCAGCGGTCTGACCGAGGACGATCTGCGCTGCCCCGCCGAGCCCCCGCTGTACGTCTCCGGTGTCGACGCGCTGCCGGATCGGCGCTCCGCGGCCCGCAGGGCGGCCATGAACTGCTCCGGCAAGCACGCCGCCATGCTCGCCACCTGCGCACAGCTCGGCTGGCCGACCGACTCCTACCCCGAGGCCGCCCATCCGCTGCAAAAGCAGCTTCGGGAGACCGTGTCGGATTTGGCGGGCGAGGATGTCGCGGCCACCGGGGTGGACGGCTGCGGAGCCCCGGTCTTCGCGATCTCGCTGACCGCGCTGGCCCGCACCTTCCTGCGGCTGGTCGGCGATCCGGAAGGCACCGACACCCGCCGGGTGGCCGATGCCATGCGGGCGCATCCGTTCCTGGTGGCGGGCACCGACCGGGAGGACACCCGGCTGATGGGTGCCGCGCCCGACGTGCTCAGCAAGGGCGGCGCCGAGGGCGTCTGGGTGGCCGCCGCGCCCGGTCTCGGCGCGGTCGCGGTGAAGATCG
Organism: Actinorectispora metalli; assembly: GCF_056323685.1. NCBI lineage: Bacteria > Bacillati > Actinomycetota > Actinomycetes > Pseudonocardiales > Pseudonocardiaceae > Actinorectispora > Actinorectispora metalli. The sequence continues at coordinate 2,498,870 of NZ_JBREYE010000001.1, read as the reverse complement.
ACGACGGCGCGGCCCGCGCCCGTTTCCCGGTGCTGGTCGCCGGCCTGCGCGCGCTCGGCGTGCCGGGCCTGGACGAGCTCACCGAACTGCCGCTGCTGGGCGGTGGACGTCCGGTGGGCGTGGTGCGGGTGCTGGACGGGCTGTTCGGCTAAGAGGCTCCGTCGATAGGGCATGCCTGCCGTGCCTGCCGGATTGCGGAGCCTCTAGTTCTCGCGTTCGTGGGCGGCCAGGCCGCCCCAGAACTCCCGCAGCCGTCCGTAACGGGCGGCGACCTCCTCGGGCTCGCCGTCGGCCAGCGCGGAGATCGCCGCGTGCACGTCCTCCGCCGAGGTGTCGGCGGCCAGGTCCTCGTCCGTGAGCAGCTGCACGAGGCCGCCGTAGTCCAGTTCCACCGCCGAACCCGGGTGGAAGTGCTCCAGCCAGTCCAGGGCGTGCTGGAGCAGCTGTGCGGGGCCATCGGGGCCGAGTGCCTCGTCGACGATGGAGTGGGCGTGCCTGCCGCGCTCACGCACCTCGGAGATCGGGCTGCGCCAGCACACCTGGCGGCCGGGATCATGCTGCGGCGCGAGTTCGACGTGCCTGGCCTTCGGGTCGAACAGGGCGAACCAGGGCAGCGGCACGCTCCAAGTGGAGGTGACCACGTGCGCGGCGGCGGGCAGTTCGGACAGCACGCCCGCCACCCTGGCCCGCACGGTCTCCTCCGGCACCGGGAAGACCGCGGCCCGCAGTGCGGCGGGCGCCTCGGAAAGGAAGCCCGCGAGACCCGCCGCGCTGCGTTGGCGGAGATCCAGTGGGCATACCAGTGGGCCATTGCTCGACGCCTCGTTTTCGGGCGCCAACTGCTCCGGGTACAGCACGAGCACATCGATCGGACCCGCGCTGCGGTCGGCGGGCAGCAGGCGGACCGGAGCTGCCAACTGTGATTGCAGCCACACCTGACGTTCACGGTCGCCGACGCCCGCCGAGGGCAGTCCGCCGATCTGGAGGCTGCGGCGCAGCCTGGCCCGCATCGGCGCGTCGAACGCATCGAGGGGTTCGTACACCCGGAGGTAGGCAACGAAGGGACGCGGCACGCCGCGCATAGTGCCACGATTCCGGCCGGATGCCGCTGCCCTGTCCCGAGTTGAGGCGAGGTCGAGTGCCTCGGGACACCTCGGCGTGGCCGTCCGAAACGGACTCCGTGAGCGGAGGAGAAAGTTAGGCCAACATCACGCACGTGTACTGCGGGCGCCACGTCGCATCAAACCCGGTCGACACGGTACGGTAGTTACTAGGAAAAGATGTCGAGTTGAGCGGGGCCGCCGATTTCCCCCGGCCGCCCCGCCCCTGTGCGAGGGGGTCGAGCCATGGGGCGCGGCCGAGCAAAGGCCAAGCAGACAAAGGTTGCCCGAGAGCTCAAGTACAGCTCCCCCACCACGGACTTCGCCGCCTTGCAGCGTGAGCTGTCGGGACCGGAGACCCGCGGTGGAAACCACACGTCTGACGACGACCGCTTGGACGAAGCGCACGACGACGGGTATGACGACTACCGGCGTTGACACCGCTTTACAGCAGGACGTCTTTCGCAGCAAGAGGTAGCGCGGGTAGTGGCTGCCCCGGGGATGTGTCCCAGCGCAGTGCTATCCGCGTCGCTTCTTTGATCACCGATCAACCGAGCACACCACTCGGCCACCCGCGTGCCTCTGGCGCTCCACGCTGCCCGGAGAACGCCGCGGTCACGGGTTCGGTGGCTTGGACCCGGAATCCGGGCTCAAGCCGCTGAATCGACCCCGCAAGACGATCTGCGCTGCCTCATGCCCGCACCAGGACAGCATTCAGCGACCGAGCCTCAAGCGGGAGGTCGGTCGCTGAACCGGTCCGGTCAGAAGCGGGGGTGGTTGCCGCGGAGGAGGACGCGTTCTTCGGTGCCGACCTCGTCGACGGTGTTGCTCTTGCACACCTCGCCGACGACCCAGGCGGGCACGTGGCGGGCGGTGAGCACGGCCAGGGCGCGGTCGACGTCCTCGGGGGCCACCACGGCCACCATGCCGACGCCCATGTTGAAGGTGCGTTCCATCTCGGCGCGCTCGATCTTGCCGCGGTGCGCCAGCAGCATGAACACCGGGGCAGGCGTCCAAGTGCCGCGGTCCAGCACCGCGGTCAGACCCGGCGGGATCACCCGCGCCAGGTTGCCCGCCAGCCCGCCGCCGGTGACGTGGGCGAAGGTGCGCACATCGGTCTCGGCGGCCAGCGCGAGGCAGTCCTTGGCATAGATGCGGGTGGGCTCCAAAAGCTCCTCGCCCAGGGTGCGGCCGAACTCCTCGACCTGGCCCTCCAGCGGCATCCGGCCGATCTCCAGCAGCACGTGCCTGGCCAGCGAGTAGCCGTTGGAGTGCAGACCCGAGGAGCCCATCGCGATGGCCACGTCACCGGGACGCACCCGCGCCGGGCCGAGCACCGCATCGGCCTCGACCACGCCGATGCCGGTGGCGGAGACGTCGTAGTCGCCGTCGGCCATCATGCCGGGGTGCTCGGCGGTCTCGCCGCCCAGCAGGGCGCAGCCTGCCTGCACACAGCCGTCGGCGATGCCCTTGACGATGCTCGCGATGCGGTCGGGGATGACCTTGCCGACGGCGATGTAGTCCTGCAGGAACAGCGGTTCGGCGCCGGAGACGACCAGGTCGTCGACGACCATCGCGACCAGGTCGATGCCCACGGTGTCGTGGATGTCCAGCGCCTGCGCGACGGCGATCTTGGTGCCGACGCCGTCGGTGGACGCGGCGAGGACGGGGTCCTTCCAGCGGTCCAGCTTGAGCCGGAACAGGCCCGCGAAGCCGCCGATGCCGCCGAGCACCTCGGGGCGGCTCGCCTTCTCCGCCCACGGCCGCAGTTTCTCCACGGCCTCCTCACCGGCCTCGATGCTCACGCCTGCGCCGGCATAGGTGGCATTGCTCTCGGTCGGCGGTGTCACGGCAGAAGAACTCCATCTTGTCGCTGGTCGCGTGCTGCGGTAGCAGGCGAGTGAACACGCTAGTCGCTTCCGCGTCCGCGCGGCGAGGACGGTCGGGGTGTTCAGTGCACGGTGAATCGATACGTCAGGCGGGTTCGCCTGGCATAGACCACTGTGGCGGGATCGGCGTGTCGGATGTCGCACACCCCGTCAGGGCCTGCGGAGCGCCTCCTCGGCGCCGTAGCCGTTGGACAGCACCGGCGTCGGCTTGATGTCCACACTTTCCAGCAGGTGCTTGCCCATGAGTGCCTCATCGGGCAGCGGGATCGGGTAGTTGCCGTCGAAGCAGGCCGAGCACATGCGGCTCTTGGGCTGCTCGGTGGCGGCGATCAGGCTCTCCAGCGAAACGTAGCCAAGTGAGTCGGCGCAGATCGACTGGCGGACGCCGTCCAGGTCGAGGCCGTTGGCGATGAGTTCGGCGCGGGAGGCGAAGTCGATGCCGTAGAAACAGGGCCAGCGGACCGGCGGCGAGGCGATCCGGACGTGCACCTCGAGGGCGCCCGCCTCGCGCAGCATGCGGACCAGCGCCCGCTGGGTGTTGCCGCGGACGATCGAATCGTCCACCACCACAAGCCGTTTGCCGCGGATGACATCGCGCAGCGGGTTCAGCTTGAGCCGGATGCCCAGCTGGCGGATGGTCTGCGAGGGCTGGATGAAGGTGCGGCCCACGTAGGAGTTCTTGACCAGGCCCTGGCCGTAGGGGATGCCAGAGGCCTGCGCGTAGCCGATGGCGGCGGGCGTGCCGGACTCGGGCACCGGGATGACCAGGTCGGCCTCGACCGGGAACTCCGCGGCCAGCCGCCTGCCGATCTCCACCCTGGTGGCGTGCACCGAGCGGCCGGAGATGTTGGCGTCCGGGCGGGCCAGGTAGACGTATTCGAAGATGCAGCCCTTGGGCTCGGGGTTGGCGAACCTGGTGCTGCGCAGGCCGTTCTGGTCGATGGCGATGAGCTCGCCGGGCTCGATCTCGCGGACGAAGTTGGCGCCGACGATGTCCAGCGCGGAGCTTTCGCTGGCCACCACCCAGCCGCGTTCCAGCCTGCCGAGGCACAGCGGGCGAACGCCTTGCGGGTCGCGGGCGGCGTAGAGGGTGGACTCATCGGAGAACACCAGGGAGAACGCGCCGCGCAGGGTGGGCAGCAGCTCGGCGGCGGCCTGCTCGATGCCCTTGTCGGCGGCGGTGCCCGCGAGCAGCGCGCACATCAGGTCGGTGTCGCTGGTGGCCAGCATGCCGTCCTTGGTGCGCGGCAGCAGGTCCAGTTCGCGGACGCGGGCCAGCAGGTCGGCAGTGTTGACCAGGTTGCCGTTGTGCGCCAGCGAGAGGCTGGTGCCCGCGGAGGTGGTGCGGAAGGTGGGCTGGGCGTTCTCCCAGCTTGTGGAGCCGGTCGTGGAGTAGCGGCAGTGCCCGACGGCGACGTGTCCGCGCAGCGAGGACAGCACCTGCTCGTCGAAGACCTGGCTGACCAGGCCCAGGTCCTTGTACACCACGACCTGGGTGCCGTCGCCCACCGAGATTCCCGCTGCTTCCTGGCCGCGGTGCTGCAACGCGTACAGGGCGTAGAAGGCGAGCTTGGAGACCTCTTCGCCGGGGGCCCAGGCACCGAAGACACCGCACTCTTCACGCGGGATGTCGTTCTCGATGGCTGCTGCCTTGTCGCCGTGGCCTGCCGGGGTCACCGGTACGGATACCACCGAAAAACTCCCTCGCACTGCTGGGGGTCGGAGTCCGACTGCACTCCGAGTGTAAGTCGAACGGCGCAGTGTTCACCGGCTGATGTCACGTGCGTTACCCGGAAACGCGATAAGTGGTAGCCCAGGTGCGCCCAACGCCTTGCGCGCACAACGAATTGGTCACTATCGCCCGTGACCTGCGGTGACGGATCAGACGCGGAGCGCGTCGAGTATCGGCTGGGCTCCGGTGCCAGGCAGTTCGATCCGGCCGCGGAGCCCGTAGAACACGGTGCTCGCCCGGCCGCGCACCGCGGCGTCCACCACCGGTTCACCATCGGGTGGGGTGACTTCCGGCACTCCGCCCTCGGCGAACCGCACCAGCCAGCGGTGAGGGGTGTCGGTACACGACACCAGCGCCGTGCCTGTGGTCGCCGGAGTCACGTCGGCGGTGTACTTGGCGGCCAGCAGGGTGCCCAGGACCTCGTCCACCCCGTCGGCGGCCAGTTCGGGGTCGGTGGGGACGAGCGTGCGCAGCGCGGACTGGGCGTCCCAGCGGCGGAGGGTGAGCTCGTGGGCGACCCGGCGGTGCCAGAACCAGGCCAGCCGGGGCGCGGTCGGCGAGAACGTCCACACCGGGCGGTTGCCTGGTACCGCGGACAGTACCGTCTCCGCCACCGCGAGCTGTTCGTCCAGGTAAGCCAGCGGATCAGGCACCTCGCGCCGCGGCGGCGGGGGCAGCTGTTCGGTGCTGCCGCTGCGCAGGTAGTCCGTGGCTACGTGCAGAAACCGGGCGACGTGCAGGGTGAGGGTGGCGAAGTCCCAACCGGGGCAGGACGGCACCGGCAGCCCCGGCTGCACGTCCCCCACCGCTTCCCGGAACAGGCGGGCCTGCGCGCGGGCGGCCTCGGTCCAGCGTTCCGGCGTCCACTGCGCGCTCACAGCGCGCATTGTCCCGTGTCCAAGGGGTGTGCGCGCAACTGGGAGATCCTTTGCGCCCGCAACGGAACCGACCCGCGGCGTGCCGACGTCAGAGCCTGGCGACGATGCGGAGGCTTGCGATGACTGACTTCCAGGTGACCCCGGCGTCCTTGCGGACGGCATCAACCCACTTCTTCTCCGGAGCCGATGCCGTTGACGACGGCGGCTACCTGCTCGGCCACGTCCAGCTGGACTCCGCCGCGCTGGGCGAACTGCCCGCGGCCGCCGAGTTCGCCACGGCGCTGGCCCGCTTCGGCGGCACCCACGCCGAGGACCTGCGCAAGGGCGCGGCCTGGCTGCTGGAGACCGGCAACGGCCTGGTCAGCACCGCCGACACCTACCAGGAGACGGACCTCGCGCTGCGGGACACCTTCGGCAAGGCGGGCGGTGCGGCATGAGCGACCCCGAGGCCATCTACCGCAGGCTCGCCACCGGCGACGCCGCCAGGATCGCCGCCGCGGCCGATCCGCTGACCGGCGCCATCAGCGCACTGGACCGCGCGGGCGGTGCGGTGAAGCGCGGCGGCAGCGAGGGCGGGCAGTCCTGGACGGGCGGGGCCGCCGATGCGTTCAAGGCGCGCGGTGAGGCCGGCGCCGCCGCGGTGACCGCGGCATCGGCCCGACTCGCCGACGGTGTCCAGGTGGTGCGGGCCGCCGCGAGCGGCTACGGCAGCGTGCGGGGCAAAGCCGACGAACTCATCGCGGCCTGGCGCAACCGGCCACGCACCGCCGAGCAGAGCCCCGAGGCGCAGCGCAGGGAACGGCAGTTCGCGGACACCATCGCCGCGGAGCTCACCGCCATCTCCGACAGCTGGGAGCAGTTGCTCCGCTCCCTGGCGGGTCAGCTGGGCCGCTCCGAGCCGGGCTTCGCCTCCGTCGCGGCCGGCAGCGCGTCCTGGCAGAACCTGGCGGCGCAGTCGGTGAGCATCCCGCCGCTGAACACAGACCCGCGTGAGGTCGCCCGCTGGTGGGCCGCGCTGTCGGCAGGCGAGCGGCAGCGGCTGATGGTGACCCGCTTCGACGAGCTTGGCAGGCTGCGCGGGCTGCCGACGCCGGTGCGGGGCGACGCCAACCGCCGTCGGATCGCGGCCGACCAGCAGCGCTTCAACGACCGCGTGCAGGCCCTGAACGAGCGCATCCGGGCCAGGGCCGAGGCGCTGGGCCTGCCCGCAGACGCCGATGGCGAGCAGTTGCGCGAGGCCAACGACCTCGAGCTGTCCCGGCTGCTGGACGAGCGCCAGGACGCCAAGCGGCAGGCCGACAACGCCCGGTTCGCGAACGACCGCCTCCAGGAGGCCGAGCGACTGGCGGGCGAGCGGGGGATCGATGGCGTGTACGTGCTGGGCTGGGAGCCGGACGGCCCCCGCGGACAGGGCGGCATGGCGGTGGCCTTCGGCAACCCCGACACCGCCGACCACCTCGCGGTCGCCGTGCCCGGCACCGGTTCCAGCCTGGAGAACTTCGCGCTGGGGCATGCCGCGGACCTGCGGGCCGAGATGGACGCGAGCAATCCCGGTGGGAAGCACGCCACCATCCAGTGGCTGGGCTACGACGCGCCGGACGCGATCACCAGCCTCCAGGTGTCCCAGGACGACCAGGCCAGGCAGGGCGCGCCGAATCTGGTGGCGGACGTGAACGGCTACCGCGCCGCTGCGGAGGTCGGCGGGCACCGGCAGCACCTGACCGTGATCGGCCACAGCTACGGCAGCACCGTGGTGGGCCATGCGGGCATGCAGGGCCTGGCCGCCGACGACATCGCCTTCGTCGGCTCACCCGGGGTCGGGGCGTCGAACGCCGACCAGCTCTCCGCGGGCAACGGCCACGTCTGGGCGGGCGCCACCGAGCACGATCCGGTCGTCCAGCTGACCAGCGGCGATTGGTTCACCGCCGACGGTTCCTCCACCGGCCCCTACGACGACTCTTTCGGCGCGAAGTCCTTCGGCACCCCCGACGACACCTTCGGCCCCTCCGCCCACTCGCGCTACTACGACCCTGGCTCGGAGTCGCTGCGCAACCTGGGCAACATCGCCACCGGCGGCTACGGCGAGGTGACCGGCCAGCGCTGGCAGGATGACCCGCTGCCGCCGGAACTGCCCGGTTCGGACCTGCCCGGCATCGGGCCGGTGATCGACGCGGGCGGCAACGTGGTCAAGGAGACCCTGGACGCGGGCGGCGAGTTCATCGAGGCGGGCGGCGACGCCTTCGACAAGGCCCTGGACGGCGACTTCTCGGGCGCGGGCGGGGAACTGCTGGACGGCGCCAGGGAGGCGGGCAAGGACGTCGTGGACGCCACGGTGGGCACGCTGGGCGATGCGGGCGAGCTGATCCGCGACGGCGTCGAGGGACTCGGCGGCGCCTGGGACAACACGGTCGGCCGTCTGTTCTGAACGGAGTGGATGCGGCACATGATCCATGCCGCTCTCACCCCGCGATATCAGCCTTGGTGCAGTCCTTCAGCGATACCGGCTTGCGCTCGCTGGCGGGCTCCTGGCGGATGGTGACGGTGCAGTTCAGCTCGTCGCCCACTTTGGTGCCCTCGGGGAAGGCGGAGCGGTTGACCTTGAACTGCGTGCCGGACTGCCAGAATTCCCGTACCGCGTCGTCGTCCAATCCGGTGACCACCTCGACCTCGGCGTTATCGGAGTCGACCAGCCACTGCACCCGGATCTTGGTCGGCCCCTCGGCGATCACCGAGCCGACCTCGCCGGAGCAGCCCGCGGCCAGCACGAGCACGCCGATCAGCAGGGTGCTCCTCACGGGGCTAGCTCGGCGATCATGCGGTGCAGGAAGGCGACCGAGTCCTCCGGGCTGTGCGCCATGGCGCGAAGCTGGTCGAAGGCTTCTGCGTAGTCGCGGACCTCGGCGACCCGCTCCAGGATCATGGTCTGGCGCAGGCTTTCCACGTACACCACCTGGGGATCGTTCTGATCGGCGAACTCCAGGATGACGAACGGCCCGCCCATGCCGGGATGCGCCCCCGCGGCGTAGGGCAGCACCTGCACCGTGACCTGGGGCAGTTCGCAGACCTCGGCGAGGTAGGTGAGCTGGCGGTACATCACGTCGGGGCCGCCGACGATGCCGCGCAGCGCCGCCTCGTCCACGATCGCCCAGATCCGCAGCGGGTCCTCGGCGGTGACCCGCTGCTGGCGGATCAGCCGCGCCTCCACCCTGCGCTCGGACTCGCTCTGCGCGGCGTGGGGGCGCATGCCCTTGGTAAGCGCCAGCGCGTACTCCTCGGTCTGGAGCAGGGAGGGGATGATCCGGAGTTGGAACTCCCGCAGCGTCCGGGCGGCGGCCTCGAGACCGACATAGGTCTGCGGCAGCACATCGCGGTAGGCGTCCCACCAGCCGCGTTCCTTGGCCTCGGTGGTGAGCTCGAGCAATGTGGCGGCCTGTTCTCCGTTCACGCCATAGAATTCCAGCATGCGGGACACATCCACGGCCCGCACCGGCTGCCGCCCGGTCTCGATCCGGCTCACCGTCGCGGTCGACCGCTCCAAATGGGCGGCGACCTCTTCGATCTTCTTCCCCGCCGCTTCACGGTACTTGCGCAGCTCAAGGCCGAGCCTGCGTCGGCGGACGGTTGGACTTTCCAGTGGTGCCACCGTTTACCTCCGCAGCGGGAATAGCGGGATTGGCTCAAAGCTAAGATAAAAGCCGTTTCTATGTAAATACACCATGAGAACGACGTCTGCCAATGGCAAATTAATAGCGCAGCAGCGGCAGATAATCGGCGAGATCGGCACGCGCACCGGAGGCACGAATGGTCCCATCGGCGACCGCCTCCCGCCAGGTGAGCAACCCGGTCGCCAGTGCGAGCCAGGTCCGGGGGTCGGTCTCCACCACGTTCGGCGGCGTGCCCCTGGTGTGCGCGGGCCCTGTGATGCACTGCACCGCCGCGAACGGCGGCACCCTCACCTCCACGCTGCGCCCCGGCGCGAGTTGCTCCAGCGTCCGGAGACTCAGCCGCACCGCGGCCGCCAATTCGGGCCGCGCGGGCTGCTCGCCTCCCCGCAACCACGGCAGCACCGCCTCGACGGCGGTGCGCAACTGCAAGGGATCGACCCGGGTTCGAGGCGGCACACCTTCACGGTAGCCAACAAAGTGAGTGCGGCACCCGGCCCATGAGGACCAGGTGCTGCACTCGCTCTTCGCGGGAGGTTTCAGTCGATGCCGGATGCGTCAACGCCGGTCACGGCGCTGGTGATCACGGTCGCGGGCCTGCTCGTCGACGTCGACGTGCTCCTTGCGGACCTTGCCGGACACCGTCTGGTCCTCGGTGACGGTCTCCTTGGTCAAACGCACGCGCTCCTTCGGGACCACCTCGGTCTCCACGCGCGGGCGCTCCTCGCTCAGCGTGACCTCGTACTCGGACTCGGTGATCTCCGGTCCGCTCATCGCACGGTCGCGGTTGGCCTCGGTGATCGGCTCACGCTCCAGCCGCACCTGCTCCTTGCGCACGGGCACGGTGACCTGCTGTTCCTCGGTGGTCACGTACTTGCGCAACCGAACCCGGCCGGTCTCGACCCGCTCGGTGCCGACCTTGAGCTGCTCCTCCGACACGGTCATCGCGTCGTCGCGTTCCCGGCCTCGACCGGGAGCGGGCTTGGCCGCCTGCTGCCGGGTACCCGCGGCCGCCGTGGTGGGCGCGGTCTGCTGCTGCCCCCGCGTCTGACGCGGCATCGCGTAGTCGATGTTGTAGTGCCGGTAAAGCTGGCGCTCTTCCTCGGCCGAGAGGTGGCCGCCGTCGGTGTCGACGGTGGGCGCGTCCTTCACAGCCTCCTTGGTAACGCCGACCTGGAGGGTGTCACCCTGCATGCTGGCCTTCTGCAACGGGACGAAGCTCTCCTTCGTGCCGAACCAGCCGGTCCGAACGGTGACCCACTCCGGCTTGTTGGTCGCGTCGTCGAGGTAAACCTGCCCGGCTGTGCCAATCTTTTCGCCACGGGCGTCGCACACCGAGTGGCCGAGAATCTGCGGTACGTTCCTCTGGTCGATCATGTTTCCGCCTCCAACTGGTCTCCGCCATCGTTTGCCCGGTGACCAGGCCGGATACGCTGAACGACCGCTCAGGGCCACGATCGGGTTACCGCAGGAGCACCTGTCCCCATACCTGTAGGTGAACTTTTAGTAACGCCGTTTCCGAATTTCCTCCGGGTAGCAAAGATCGCCCGCGGCCCATAACGTCACGTTGTGACCGACGGCATCAACACCGAGCCCGGCCGTATCGAGGACTACGCGCTCCTGTCCGATCTGCGCACCGCGGCGCTGGTCGGCAAGGACGGCTCCATCGACTGGCTCTGCCTGCCCCGATTCGACTCACCGTCCTGTTTCGCCCGGCTGCTCGGTGACGAGCAGAGCGGCCGCTGGCTGATCGCCCCCACCGCGCCCGTGACCGAGGTCCGGCGGGCCTACCGGGACCACACGCTGGTGCTGGACACCGAGTTCCACACCGAGGACGGCGTGGTGCGGCTGACCGACAGCATGCCGCCACACCCCAAGAACGCCGATGACGAACCCTGCGTGGTCCGCGTCCTGGAATGCCTGCGGGGCAGCGTCGAGATCCGCATGCGCTGGGTGGTCCGCTTCGCCTACGGCGACTCGACGCCCTGGGTGCGGCGCACCCGCACCGACCACGACGAGTGCATCCTGGCCATCGCGGGCCCGCACACCGTGGTGCTGCGCGGCGACCGGCTGCCGAACCGGGTGCCCGGCGAACGCGCGCACGCCGGGGTGTTCACCATCCACGAGGGCGAGCGGCTGTCCTGGCTGATGCAGTGGGTGCCATCGGAGCGCGACCTGCCCGCACCGCTGGACCCCGAGCAGGAGACCAGGGACAGCGAGGACTTCTGGCGGGAGTGGGTGGGCCGGATCAACTACACCGGCCCGCACGCCGATCTGGTGGCCCGCTCGCTGGCCACGCTCAAGGCGCTGACCTACGCCCCCAGCGGCGGCATCGTCGCCGCGCCGACCACCTCGCTGCCGGAGACCCACGGCGGGCAGCGGAACTGGGACTACCGGTACTGCTGGCTGCGCGATGCCACCTTCACGCTGCTGGCGCTGGACAACTTCGGCTGCGCCGAGGAGGCCATCGCCTGGCGGGACTGGCTGCTGCGGGCCATCGCGGGCGACCCGGCGGATATGCAGATCATGTACGGCGTCCAGGGCGAGCGGCATCTGATCGAGTGGGAGTGCGACTGGCTGCCCGGCCACCGCGGCGCCAAGCCGGTGCGGGTCGGCAACCTGGCGTACCGCCAACGCCAGCTTGACGTCTACGGCGAGGTGATGGACGCCCTGCACCTGGCCCGCGAACGCGGCCAAACCGAAAGCGCGGACTCCTGGGCACTGCAGCGCGGCATGATGGCGCACCTGGAGAAGATCTGGCACCTGCCCGACAAGGGTCTGTGGGAAGTGCGCGGCCCCGACCGCCATTTCACGCACAGCAGGGTGATGGTGTGGGTGGCCTTCGACCGCGCGGTGCGGGCGGTGCGCGACCACGACCTGCCCGGTCCGGTGCGGCGCTGGGAGGAGCTGCGCGACGAGGTGCACGCTGAGGTGCTGGCCAAGGGCTGGAACGCCGACCGCGGCGCGTTCACCCAGTACTACGGCGGCCACGAACTGGACGCCAGCACCCTGCTGATCCCCTCGGTCGGCTTCCTGCCCGGCGACGATCCCCGCGTGGTGTCCACTGTGGCGGCCATCGACCGCGAGCTTCGGCACGGGGACCTGGTCAACCGCTACTCCACCGACCCCGGTTTCTCGGAGGTGGACGGCCTTGTCGGCCAGGAGGGCGCCTTTTTGGCCTGCTCCTTCTGGCTGGTGGACGCGATGTCCATGGCCGGGCGCCGGGACGAGGCGGAGGCCATGTTCGGCAGGCTGCTCGGCCTGGCCAACGATGTGGGGCTGTTCGCCGAGGAGTACCACGCCGACCCGGACATCGCCGCCGAGGCGGGCCGGTTCGCGGGCAACTTCCCGCAGGCCTTCAGCCATCTAGCGCTGGTCAACAGCGCCGCCCAACTGTTCGGCGGGCATGTGCGGCACGAACGCGACAGGCACAACGGGGAGGCGGCGCGGTGAAGGCGGCGATGGTGGTGCCGGGAAAGCCGGAGCTCTCCGGCGTCGAGGAACTGCCCGATCCGGCGCCGGGCGCGGATGAGCTGCTGGTGGAGGGCCTGCTCGTCGGGGTGTGCGGCACCGACGTGGAGATCGTCCGCGACGGCTACGGCACGCTGCCCCGCGGCCGGGAGGCCATGGTCGGCTTCCACGAGTCGCTCGGCCGGGTGCTGGCGGCGCCCGCGGGCAGCGGTTTCGCCGTGGGCGATCTCGTGATGGGCGTGGTGCGCAGACCCGATCCGGAGCCCTGCGGGGCATGTGCCAGGGACCAGTGGGACTTCTGCCGCAACGGCCAGTACACCGAGCGCGGCATCAAGGAGCTGGACGGCTACGGTGCCCAGCGCTGGACGGTGGAGACCCGCTTCGCGGTCAAGGTCCCGGCCGCCCTTGGCGAGCTCGGGGTGCTCACCGAGCCCGCGTCGGTGGTGGCCAAGGCCTGGGAGCAGGCCGAGCTGATCGGCAGCCGCAGCTACTTCGAGCCGCGCGTGGCGCTGGTGACCGGGGCGGGGCCGATCGGGCTGCTTGCGGCGCTGATGGGCAGGCAGCGCGGCCTGGAGGTGCATGTGCTGGACCGGGTCAGCGAGGGCCCCAAACCGGAGCTGGTGCGTGGGCTGGGCGCTGTGTACCACCGCGAGTCGGTGACCACGGTGGACGTCGAGCCGGATGTAGTGATCGAGTGCACCGGCGCGCCGGAGGTGGTGTTCGGCGTGCTGGGCGGCACCGCGCCCAACGCGGTCACGGTGCTCACCGGCATCACCAGCGCCCACCACACCGTGCAGGTGCCGGGGAAGCTCAACAACGAGCTGGTACTGGAGAACGACGTGGTGGTGGGCAGCGTGAACGCGGGCCTGCGCAACTACCACCAAGGCGCGGCGGCCCTCGCCGACGCCGACCCGGAGTGGCTGCGCGGCCTGATCACCCGCCGGGTTCCCTTGGCGGAGTGGCCCACCGCCCTGGAGCGGGAGCGAGACGACATCAAAGTCGTGATCGACCTGGGTTCACCGGCTTAGCGCCCTAAACCCGTCCTGCGACCCCAGGACTCCCGGTTCAGGGCGCTGAACCGGGAGTATCGCCTGGAAGCTCAGCGGGTTGCGGCCACCAGGAGTTGGTCGACGTTCTCCGGCGGGCCGGGGCGGGCGAAGAACCAGCCCTGGCCGAGGTCGCAGCCGAGGTCGCTGAGCCTGGCCACCTCGGCGGGCGTTTCCACGCCTTCCGCGGTGACCGTCAGCTTGAGGTTGTGCGCCAACGTGACCAGCGCGGAGACGATGTTGGAGTCCACCTCGTCGCTGCTGCGCCCGCCGCGCAGGCCCGCGATGAACGAGCCCGCGATCTTCAGCTCGTGCACCGGCAGGTCGCGCAGGTAGGCCAGGTTGGAGTAGCCGGTGCCGAAGTCGTCGATGGCGATCCGCACCCCCAGCCGGGACAGCGCCCGCATGGCGTTGAGCGCCTCGTCGGAGGTGCTCAGCACGACGCTCTCGGTGAGCTCCAGCTGAAGCCGTTCCGGCTGGAGACCGCTGGCGCGCAGCGTGCCGACCACATCGGCCACCAGGCCGGGGTCGAGAAGCTGGCGGGCGGAGAGGTTCACGCTGACGAACGGCGCGGAATCGCCGAAGCGCTCCTGCCAGCCCGCGGCCTGCGTGCAGGCCTGCTCCAGCACCCACCGGCCCAGCGGCACGATCATGCCGCCTTCCTCGGCCAGCCCGATGAACTTGTCCGGCGGGATCAGCCCGAGTTCGGGGTGCTTCCACCGGATCAGCGCCTCGGCGCCCACCACGGCCTTGTCGCTCAGGCGCACCAGCGGCTGGTAGTCGACGTAGAACTCGTTGCGGGCCAACGCGGCCAGCATGGTGGCCGACAGCGTGTAGCGGGCCACGTCGTGGGCCTTGCGGTCCGGGTCGAACAGCGTCCACCGGCCGCGGCCCTCGTTCTTGGCCCAGTACAGCGTCATATCCGCATCCCGCAGCAGCTCCGCGGCGTAGATGCCCGCCACCGGGCGCTCCACGATGCCGATGCTCGCGGAGACCGCGAGCTCGTGGCCGCCGATGGTGATCGGCAGCCGCAGCGCGCGGAGCACCTTCTGCGCCAGGTGCACCACGTCGTCGGCGCAGGTGGTGTTGGCCAGCAGGATCGCGAACTCGTCGCCGCCGGTCCGAGCCACCAGGTCGGCGCCAGGCGCGCACTCGCGCAGCCGTTCGGCGACGGCCTTGAGCAGCCGGTCGCCTTCCTGGTGGCCGAGGCTGTCGTTGATCAGCATGAACCGGTCGAGGTCGAGGTAGAGCAGGCCGACCCGGCGGACCGCTTCGTCTTCTGCGAGCTCGGCGACCCGCTCCACCAGCCGCGCCCGGTTGGGCAGCTCGGTGAGCAGGTCGTGGGTGGCGCGGTAGCGCAGCTCCTCGTGGATGCGGCGGCGCTCGGTGACGTCCTCCAGCACGACGACCCGCTCGACCCCGCCGTCCTCGGTGTGCGCCAATGAGACAGTGAGCTCGACCCAGAGCTGCTTGCCGAGCGTGCGGGCCTCGGTGCGGACCCGGTCCCGCAGTCCGCGCCCGAGTTCGGCGCACTGCTCGCGCACGGTCGGGCGGTCCTCGGCGTGGATCAGGTCGATGAGGCTGCGGCCGCGCAGGTCCTCGGCGCGCTTGCCCAGCGTGCGCTGGGCGACGGCGTTGCTCTCCTGGACGCGGCCCTTCTCATCGGCGATCAGGATGCCCAGCGGGCCCTGGCTGAACACGGCCCGGAACTGCGCCTCCGCGGCGTGCAGCGCCTTCTTGGCGGGCGCGGGCTCCGCGGTGCCGCCCGCCTTGTTCAACTCGGCGGCGAAGCCGTCGGCGACGGCGCCCTGCACTTTGGCCAGCCGCTGCCGGTCCACGTCGAGGCGCTCGGGCAGTTCGGTGCCGAGGAACGCGATGGTGCGGCCCAGCGCGCTGGGGGCGTGCAGTCCCGATGTGACGAGCTCCGCACCGAGTCTGCGGGCCGCAACGGAATCGAAGGTCGTGGAGTTGAACAGTTCGAGCAGCTGTTCCGTAAGTCCTTGGAGGGCCGCTTCCGGCACCTCGATGCCGGACCAGTTCAGGTGTTCCCGCCACGAGGCGGCGAGGTCGCCACGGACGACCTTCGTCGCCGCGCGGCGCCGGGGGCTCTTCTGTGCGGCTGATCGGGTGGGGTCAGCAGTCACGGTCGACGTCCGACGGATACGCCGCGTCGCGGACGGCTCCAGCTGGGCACCAACAGACCCCTTATCCCTCGATCGGGTGACTCTGGCGATCAGGAGCATAAGACGGTTCGCCGTCTCAGCGAAGACTTAACTTGCCAGAAGTGACCATCGGAACGCAAAGATCGGTCCCATAACGGCGCCTGTTCACCTCGGGTACACCTCAACAGCAACAACTCTGCCCAAATTATGGCATTCAGGCACAGGCGACTATGGGTCGAAAAGGGCAGTCCCAATAGCGCCATCGGCCGTTGTCGCAGGCCAGGCGGGTGCTTTTCCACGGTGAAAATCCACCACGCATCAACAGGCTTGACAATCAGGCTGACCACATCGCTTCCGATTTGTGCTGGTCACACACGGTTACGGCGCTGAGGCGTTTCACTCTTCCTCGCATCGACCGACCGGCGGCGCCCGGCAGAATCGTGGTCATGCTCGTAAAGATCTTGTTCGCCTTGGCCGCGATCTCGGGCGGCGGCGCGGTCCTAGTGCTCACGTTGGGCTACCGCCGCCGGGCCGCCGACGGCATGCCGGGCCAACTCGCGGGTTGTCTGTTGGCGGCGCTGACCGCGTTCGCCGCCGTGACCGGCTGGCTGGTCTCCGACGGCACGAGCACGGTGGAGGCGGTGAAGACCGGCGGCCTCGCCGCGGGCTCGATCGTTGCCGCCTACGCACTCTGGCTGAACGACCGTCGCCGCCGCGTCGAGGAGCAGCGCCACGAGCTTGAGCGCGACCGCAGCGAACACGACCGCGAGCGCGTCGCCGACGAGCGCTTCGCGAAAGCCGTTGAGCTACTGGGCAACGAGGCCGACCAAGTCCGCGTCGGCGCCCTGCATGCCCTGGGCGGTCTGGCCCGCAACCGCCCGGAGTACACCCAGACGGTCCTGGACGTGCTGTGCGCCTACCTGCGCCGCCCATTCGACCATCCCCGCTACCGCGACGACGACGAGAAACCCGTGGATCAAGACGCCGAACGCGAGCTTCAGGTGCGGCTCACCGCGCAGCGGCTGATCTACCAACTGCTGTCGCGCAGGACGGAGGACGGTCCGCCCTATCACCTGGATTTGACCGGCGCGACGCTGGAGTACTTCAACCTGACCAGCCGCAAGATCGGTGAGCTGGTGTTGCGGTACGCCCGGCTGTTCAGCGTCACCAGGTTCAACGGCTGCGAAATCCATGGCCATGCCTGGCTGACCGAGGCGAGCTTCGGCAGCGGCAGGTTGCCCGCCCGGCTGGACTGCAAGGGCGTGACCTTCCACCGCAACGCCTGGCTGGTGGGCGCCCGGGTGTCCGGACCCGCGAGCTTCATCAACTCGACCTTCCGCAAGGAGGTCAACCTCGGCGGGGCGGTGTTCGACGGCCCGGTCTCCTTCGACAACTCCACCTTCGCCCGGGAACCGGACCTGACCGACGCGAAGTTCGCCGAGGGCACTCCGGCGATTCCGCCACCCACCACGGACTGAACGCGGCAGGATCGGTCCCATGCGTCAACGGAAGTTCGGCGGCCTGCGCTCGGCGCGCCTGCCCATCGCGATCACCGCGGCGGTGCTGGTGTTCGCCGCCATCGCGACCTGGCTGCTGCTCGACGGCGTGAGCACGGTCGAGGCGATCAAGACCGGCGGCCTGGCCGCGGGCTCGATCGTGGCGCTGTACGCGTTGTGGCTCAACGACCGCAGGCGCCAGATCGAGGAGGGCCGCCACGAGCACGACCAGGAGCGCGTCGCCGATGAGCGCTTCGCCAAGGCGGTCGAACTGCTGGGCAGCGAGGCCGACCAGGTCAGGTTGGGTGCGATGCATGCGCTGGCAGGTCTGGCGAGATCCCGCCCGAGCTACACGCAGACCGCGCTGGACGTGCTGTGCGCCTATTTGCGGCGCCCGTTCGACCACCCGCGGTATGAGAACAAGCCACACGACCCGGAGCAGGCTCGGGTCGAGCCGAAGGGGGCGTGGACGGTCGAGCGGATCGAGGACGCGGAGCGGGAGCGCCAAGTGCGGCTCACCGCGCAGCGCCTGATCGCCGCCCTGCTGCCGCCGCGGGACGACAACGACGAACCGGTCTACTACGACCTGGACCTGACCGGCGCCACCCTGGACTACCTGAACCTGGAGCGGAAGCTGATCGGCCAGTTCATCGCCCGCCGCGGCCGCTTCTACGGGATTTCCAGGATGCGCGAGATCTTCACCCGGGGACCGGCACTGTTCTCCGGTGCGATCTTCTTCGGCAGACTGGAGTTCGACGATGCCCGTTTCGACGGCGGCCTCTCCCTACTGGACGTCGAATTCCGGCACCGCCTCCAGCTCACCGACGCCTACATCGATAGATTCGCCGACCTGCAACTGGCCAAGGAGCCCAGCCAGATCGCGCTCGGAGGCGTGGCACTAAGTCCGCTGGTCGTCTTCAAACCCGGCCAGTTCTGGCGCATCGAGGTGAAGGACGGCAGGCGGACTCTGATCATGCGGAACCACCGCGAGCGCGACACCCCGCACACCGGCTCCGCGGGGTGATGGACAGCCGCCATCGCCGCCGATTTCGGGTCGGGTACCCCCAATTTCGAACCTAGACCAGGGGTCTGACAGGCCTGGTGCGGGTGTTCGCTAGTCGAACAGCGCGGGAAGGGTGCCCTCCCAGGCGGTGCGTAGCTCGTCCAGGGTGAACGAGGCGATGTCCTGGAACTCCACCGCGCCGGACTCCGAGTCGACCACGCCGATCTTGGTGACCGGCAGTCCGCGGGCGGTGCACATGTCGGTGAAGCGGAGTTCCTCGGTGCGCGGCACGGCAACCAGGGCACGGCCCGCTGACTCGCTGAACAGCCAGACGAACGGGTCGGCGTCGGCGGGCAGCACGATGCGGCAGCCGGTCTGTCCGATCAGCGCGGCCTCCACCACGGCCTGCGCGAGGCCGCCGTCGGAGAGGTCGTGCGCGGCCGACAGCATGCCGTCGCGGGAACCGGCGACCAGGATCTCGGCGAGCAGCTTCTCCCGGGCCAGGTCGACCTGGGGCGGGATGCCGCCGAGGTGCTCGTGCACCACATGCGCCCACTCCGAGCCGCCGAACTCCTCGCGGGTCTCGCCCAGCAGCAGCAGGGTCTCGCCGTTCTCGGCGCCGATCCCCGTCGGCAGGCGGCGGCGCACATCGTCGATCACGCCGAGCACACCGACCACCGGCGTCGGCAGGATCGCGGTGCGGCCGGTCTGGTTGTAGAAGCTGACGTTGCCGCCCGTCACCGGGATGCCCAGCTCACGACAGCCCTCGGCGAGTCCGCGGACGGCCTCGGAGAACTGCCACATCACCGCGGGGTCCTCGGGCGAGCCGAAGTTCAGGCAGTTGGTGACCGCGATCGGGGTCGCGCCGCCCGCTGCGACGTTGCGGTAGGCCTCGGCCAGCGCAAGCTGTGTGCCCGCGTAGGGGTCGAGCTTCACGAACCGGCCGTTGCAGTCGGTGGAGACCGCGACCCCGCGGTGGGTCTCCTCGTCGATGCGGACCATGCCGGAGTCCGACGGCTGCGCCAGCACGGTGTTGCCCTGCACGTAGCGGTCGTACTGGTCGGTGACCCAGGCCCGCGAGCACAGGTTCGGCGAGGAGATCAGCTTGAGCAGCGTCTCCTTCAGCTCGTCCGGTGTGGACGGTCGCGGCAGGGTGTTGGCGTTGTCCGCGGTGATCAGGTCCTGCTCGGCGGGCTTGGCCAATGGCCGCTGGTAGATCGGGCCCTCATGCGCCACCGTGCGCGGCGGCACGTCGACCACGGTCTCCCCGTGCCAGGTGATGACCAGGCGCCCGCCCGCGGCGCGCTCCTCCTCGGACACCTCGGTGACCTCGCCGATCACTGTCGCGGTGACGTCCCACTTGGCGCAGATGGCCATGAACGCGTCCACCTTCGACGGTTCCACCACCGCGCACATGCGCTCCTGCGACTCGCTGGAGAGGATCTCGGCGGGCGTCATGCCCTTGGCACGCAGCGGAACCGTGTCCAGGTTGACCCGCATGCCGCCGTCACCCGCGGAGGCGAGTTCGGAGGTGGCGCAGGCCAGTCCGGCGCCGCCGAGGTCCTGGATGCCGACCACGAGGCCCTGCTGGAACAGCTCAAGGCAGCACTCGATGAGCACCTTCTCCATGAAGGGGTCACCGACCTGCACGCTGGGCAGCTTCTTGCGCCCGCCGCTCGTCTCGTCGCCGGAGAAGGTCTCGCTGGCCAGCACGGACACCCCACCGATGCCGTCAAGGCCGGTGCGGGCACCGAAGAGGATCACCTGGTTGCCGACACCCGAGGCGTGCGCCAAGTGCAGGTCCTCGACCCGCATCGCACCCACGCACAGGGCGTTGACCAGCGGGTTGCCCGCATACGTCGCGTCGAAGACGACCTCGCCGCCGATGTTGGGCAGGCCGAGGCAGTTGCCGTAGCCGCCGACGCCCGCGACGACACCGGGCAGCACGCGCTTGGTGTCGGGTGCGTCGGCCGGGCCGAAGCGCAGCGGGTCGGCGACCGCGATCGGCCGCGCGCCCATGGCCAGGATGTCCCGCACGATGCCGCCGACGCCGGTGGCCGCGCCCTGGTAGGGCTCCACATAGGACGGGTGGTTGTGCGACTCGACCTTGAAGGTGACCGCCCAGCCGTCGCCGATGTCCACCACGCCCGCGTTCTCGCCGATCCCGGCGAGCATCTTGGACTTCATCTCCTCGGTGGTGTTCTCCGCGAAGTGCTTGAAGTGCGTCTTGGAGGACTTGTAGGAGCAGTGTTCGCTCCACATCACCGAGTACATGGCCAGTTCGGCGCCGGTGGGCCGCCGTCCGAGGATCTCGCGGATGCTCGCGTATTCCTCGTCCTTCAGCCCCAGCTCCTGGTAGGGCTGCGGCTGGTCCGGTGTGGACTGCGCGTGTTCGACGGTGTCCACGAGCGGTTGGGTTGAAGTCACGCTGCTGCCACCAGTGCGTCGAGAGCGGAAAGGAACATGCCGAGGCCGTCGTCGCTCGGCCCGGTGAGCGCCTCGATGGCGTGCTCGGGGTGCGGCATCAGACCGACGACATTGCCTGCTTCGCTGCTGATGCCCGCGATGTTGTTCAGCGAGCCGTTGGGGTTCTCGCCGACGTAGCGGAACACCACCCGGCCCTCGCCCTCCAGCCGCGCCAGGGTGTCCTTGTCGGCGACGTAGCCGCCCTCACCGGACTTCAGCGGGATCAGCACCTCGGCGCCGACCTCGTAGCGGGAGGCCCAGACGGAGCTGTTGTTCTCCACCTTCAGCCACTGGTCCCGGCAGACGAAGTGCAGCTTGGAGTTGCGGGTCAGCGCCCCCGGCAGCAGGCCTGCCTCGCAGAGCACCTGGAAGCCGTTGCAGATGCCCAGCACCGGCACCCCACGCCCCGCGGCGGCGATGACCTCGGTCATCACGGGCGCGAACTTGGCGATGGCGCCGCAGCGCAGGTAGTCGCCGTAGGAGAAGCCGCCGGGCAGCACGATGGCCTGGACGTCGCGCAGGTCGTGCTCGGCGTGCCAGAGCTTTACCGGCTCGGCACCGGCCAACCGGACCGCGCGCAATGCGTCCACGTCATCGAGCGAACCCGGGAAGGTGACGACGCCGATACGCGTGGCGGTCATGCCTGCACCCGCCGCACACTCCAGTCCTCGATCACCGGATTGGCCAGGAAGGTCTCGGCGATCTTCTCCAGCGTGGCGTCGTCGACCGAGTCGTCGACCTCCAGCTCGAAGTGCTTGCCCTGGCGGACGTCCGAGATGCCCTCGAAGCCGAGTCGCGGCAGCGCCTTGGCTACCGCCTGGCCCTGGGGGTCCAGGATCTCCTGCTTGGGCATGACGTCGACGATGACACGAGCCACTTGCTTACGCTCCCAGCCTGGGACGAGGCATTACCGCAGGAGCTTAACCGTTGGTGAACCGTCACTCGTTCGCCGAGCGGGGAACGCGTGGCCAGACTCACCCTCACCGGGGAAGCTGAGGCCATGCGAATGCTGATTCTGGGTGGGACCGTCTTCGTGTCGCGGGCTGTGGCGCAGGTCGCGGTGAAGCGCGGTCATCAGGTGTTTTGTGCCGCTCGCGGCACGTCCGGGGCGGTGCCCGACGGAGCGGAGCTGATCAAGGTCGACCGCGATTCGCCCGACGGACTCGACGTGCTGGCGGGTGAGCGTTTCGACGCGGTGGTGGACGTGGCCGCCATCTCCCACGAGTGGGTGTCCAATGCGCTGCGGGTGCTGGGCTCGGGCGCCGGTCACTGGACGTTCGTGTCCTCGATCAGCGTCTACGGCGACCACAGCAAGCCCGGCCAGGGCACCGACGCCCCGCTGTTGGCGCCGCTGGCCAAGCACGGCACCCGCGAGATGCTCGCCGGTGAGGACGGGCCCGACATCTACGGGGCTATCAAGGTGGCCAGCGAGAACGCGGTCCGCGACGCCATCGGCGACAAGGCGTTCATCCCGCGGCCGGGCCTGATCACCGGTCCCGGCGACTGGTCGGACCGCTTCGGCTACTGGCCATGGCGCCTGGAGCAGGGCGGCCGGGTGCTGGTGCCGGACACCGACCAGCCCGCCCAGTACATCGATGTGCGGGACTTCGCCGAGTGGGTGGTTCTCGGCGCCGAGCAGCGCCTGACCGGCACCTTCGACGCGATCACCAGGCCGCGCCCCCTGCTGGAGGTGTTCGGGGAGATCGCCGACGCGACGGGCGGCAAGGCGGAGTTCGCGCCCGCGAGCCCGGAGGTGCTGACCGCGAACGAGGTCCAGCCGTGGGCGGGTCCGCGCTCACTGCCGCTGTGGCTGCCCGCGACGCACCGGGGAATGGCCGACCACGATGCGCAGCCCGCCATCGACGCGGGCCTGACGTTCCGTTCCGTCGATGAGGTCGTGGCCGGGGCCTTGGAGCAGGAGCGTTCGCTGGACCCCGACCGGGAACGCAAGGCCGGGCTTTCCCTTGCGGTTGAACAGGAAGTGTTGGCGCGACTCGGTTAGGGTCGGGCCGAGGAGGAGATCATGCGATTGATCCACTTCGGCCATGCCTGTGTGTTGGTGGACACGGGGTCGGCCAGGCTGCTGATCGACCCCGGCACCTACGCGGCGGGCTTCGAGACCGTGCACAACCTGGACGCCGTGCTGGTCACCCACCAGCACCCCGACCACCTGGACGAGGAACGCCTGCCGACACTGCTGGCGGCCAACCCCGACGCCGAGCTCATCGTCGACGCAGGTACCGCCAGGGAAGTCACCCAGCGGTTGCAGATCCCGGCCAGATCGGTCGAACCCGGGGAGACCCTCGAGTTCGGCGGCGCCAAGGTCGAGACGGTCGGCGGCGACCACGCGGTGATCCACCAGGACATCCCGATCATCCCGAATGTCGGCTACGTGATCGACGAGGGTGCCTTCTACCACCCCGGCGACTCGTTCACCGTCCCCGACCGGGCCATCGACGTCCTCGGCATGCCGACGGGCGCCCCGTGGCTGAAGGTCAGCGAAGCGGTGGACTTCCTCCGCGAGGTGAAGCCCAGGGTGGCCGTGCCGATCCACGAGAAGACCCTGGCGGGTCCGGAAATGCACGTCCGGTGGTTCGAGCAGCTCAAGCCGGAGCGGACGACGATTCAGTTGCTGCCTGCCGCGCTGTCCGTCGAGCTCTGACCTCGACGCCGCGCGGCCGCTCGTACTGCTCCACGAGTTCGGTGCGCTCGGGCTCGTCGTCGGCGTCGAACCGGTTGGGCACGCCCGCGGCACCGCGCTTGGCGTCACTGGCCATACCCACCAGGCTGGGGTAGGTCGTGGGCAGCGCCCCGTGGTGCAGCGCGAGGTCGATGGCGTCCAGCAGGGCCTGCTTGGGTCCGACCTTGAGCAGGTCGATGCCGTCCACGGCGATGCGGACCAGCCCGCCCCGGCGGGCGATGCGCTCGGTGCCCAGCACCAGCGTCCAACACCACCAGGGTTCAGCGGTGTCCCCGCGCCCGAAGCCCTGGATGCGCCCGCCCGCGAGCGCACCGGAGCGCAGGTTGCGCACAGCGGCCGCGTCGGCGCAGAGGTCGAAGCCGTGCCGCTGGAGCGCGACGCGGGTGCCGGGCGAGGCGTACCAGCGCGGCGGCGCGAAACAACTGGTGGCCAGCCCGAGGCGTTCCATGATCGCGTTGCCCGCCATCAGCCGCAGCCCCGCTTCGTGCGCGGGCAGCGCGGCGAACTCGGCCTTGCGCCAGACCCCGCCCGCGAGGGTGCCGACGGCGTTCAGGCCGGTCAGCCAGTTGCCCAGCGGCGTGGCGCGATGGTCGTAGCCGTGCATGAGGATCGCGTCCCCGACCGCGCGGCGGCTGCGCAGCCACTCGATGGCCGGGGAGTCGGGCTTGGGCCGCTCGGCGTGGGCGGGCTTGGGCGCGACGAGAAGGGAAAGCGGAACGCGTCGGCGGTCCGCTTCATCGGCAAGCTCGGTACAGGCGCCCAGGGTGGCATCGGTCACCCCGGACACTGAGACGACCAAGCGGCCGGGCTGCTGTTCGAGGTGCGCAGTCACCCTTCCATGACGCATCACCCGGGTGACAGTGGCCTAACCGCAGGCTGGCTGTCAGGTGACAAGGTGAAACCAAGCGGACTAACCCTCACCCAGGTGACGCAAGATCACTCCGTGGGGGAAGGCCAGTCGTTGATGTTCCGCCCGCTGATCCGCTGGTAGGCCTCGATGTAGCGCTCCCGGGTCGCGGCCACGATGTCATCGGGCAGGGCGGGCGGCGGAGTATCGGATTTGCGGTCCCACCCGGAGGCGGGCGAGAGCAGGTAGTTGCGCACGAACTGCTTGTCAAAGGCGTGCTGGACCCGGCCAGGCTCATATTCGTCGGCGGGCCAGTAGCGGGAGGAGTCGGGCGTGAGCACCTCATCGCCGAGTACCAGCGTGCCGTCACGAAGACCGAACTCGAACTTGGTGTCGGCCAGGATCAAGCCCCGGCTTTCGGCGTGCTCGGCGGCGGCCCGGTAGATGGCGATCGTGGCATCGCGCACCTCGGCGGCGCGCTCCGCGCCGATGGTCCGCACGACGGCGTCGAAGGCGATGTTCTCATCGTGCTCGCCGATCTCGGCCTTGGTGGCGGGGGTGAAAATCGGCTCGGGCAACCTGGACGCTTCGGAAAGCCCGTCGGGAAGGGCGACCCCGCAGACGGCGCCGGTTTCGAGGTAGTCGATGAGTCCGGACCCGGCGAGGTAACCACGGGCCACGGCTTCCACCGGAAGCATCTCCAGCCGCTTGACCAGCAGCGCCCGGCCCGCAACCTCAGCGGGGATGCGCGGATCGTCCCAGGCGACGAGGTGGCTGGCGATGTCGACGCGGTCGGCGAGCAGCTCGAACCAGAAGACGGACATCGCGGTGAGCACGCGCCCCTTGTCCGGGATCTCCGATTCAAGGATGAAGTCGAACGCCGAGATGCGGTCTGAGGCAACGAGGAGCAGATGATCGTCGTCCACGGAGTGGATCGACCGAACCTTGCCCTTGGCGATCAGCGGATAGTCAGAGAGCGCAACCACGCCCGGAGACTACCTGCAAGAACGTCCGCCAAGCCCCATCGGTGAACACCAGCACCGGCCCCTCGCGGTCCTTGGAGTCCCGAACGCCCACCTGATGGACACCCCGTGCTACCTCGACGCAGTGGTCCTGATCGGTGTAGCTACTTTTGCGCCAACGTGCTCCATGGGGCGTGTTGAGCATGCCGCAGCCTTCCCTCGGCGACAGCCAGCTCGCGAGCCGCCTCCCGGAGGATGCTGATCGACTGCTCTGTGCCGTGCGCCTTCGCCTGGATGTCCTCGAAGGCCACTGTATAGGCCTCGATTGACTCCTGGTCGTCGAGGAAAAGACTATGGACTTTGAGCTCGAAGTACACCAGCGAAGGACTCTCCTTGAATCCAAGGATGACGAAAGACGCTCCTCCTAGGCCTGGGTGGTATCCGATGCCGTCCGGCACTATGCGAATGTCGGCCATCCGACGCTCGGAAAGCGCCGCGAGATGCGACAGCTGATCACCCATCACCGCAGGACCGCCGATGTTCTGGCGTAGGACCGCTTCATGGAGCAAGATCAGACATCTGCGGAGCTGGTTGCTCCGCACCACCTGAAGACGTGCCATTCGCTCGCCCACTCGCTTTTCACGCTCCCCTATGGACGGGGCTTGAATCACCGCTCGCGCGTAGTCCGGGGTTTGCAGAAGTCCAGGCACGAGACACTTCTCGTAATGCAAGATCTCTGACGCCTTCGCTTCAAAACCTACGTACGGGTGGACCGGGAGCGTGACCTCATCCTTCAGTAGGCCTGGATGATCGATTTCGGCATGCAGTCTGATCAGCGCTTTGCGCTGCTGGGCAGGCACCTTGAAGAACAGCAGCATGGTGATCAGGTCGTCGCGACAGATGGGTCGCGTGCCTGCCTCTATCCGTGACAAGGTAGCTCCGGAGAACCCCATCACGTCCGCCACGTCCTGTCCGCTCAATTGGCAAGTTCGGCGGATGCGAAAGAGTTCCATCCCCAATCTCCTCATTCGGATTGAGGCGTGGCGGTGGCTTGCGGGCCTTCCAGGCATGTCGAGGCTCCCCCTCAATTGCAGGCGGGGCAAACCTTGGCCCTGTTCGGGGTTGAAGCGCTATTACCTGATCGGGGGGCTTGCTTGACCGATGGTCAAGTGCAACCTACCTAGCTACAGCCGGCTGAGCACCTTCACCTCGTCGCCGACTTTGACCACGCCCGGCGTGAGGACCGCCTGTTTACACCCGAAGGTGACGCCGCCTTCAGACGATCGGCGGTACCTGGCCAACGTCCGGATGGGTTCTTTTCCGACCGTCCGCCCGCTCTGCTGGTCGACCATGGTGACCTTGCAACGGATGGCGATCTTCTCGTGGCCCAACTCGACCTCGCCGACGCTCATCCGGAGCACTTTGTCCTCCGTATGCGGCTCGGGCCAGCCGTCCACCACCAGGTTGGGGCGGAAGCGCTCCATGGGGATCGGGCGCTCACCGCCCCGCTCGATCCGCCGGTTCAGCTCCTTCAGCGACGACACCGAGGTCACCAGCAGCGCCTGGCCGTCGGCGAAACCGGCCGAACCGCTGCTCAGGCCGTTCGCGACCCGCGCGTGGTCCGGCGGCACCCGCACAAGCCTGCACGGCTCGCCGATCACCTCAGAGAACCAATCCGCGACCTCATCACCCTGGTCGACACCATCCCCGGTGTAGGCGAACACGTTCACCGTCAACCGAGGTCCGTCGAAGAGCACGTCAAGCTCGAAATCATCAGCGGCCGGCGCCGACAGCGCCAAGCCAGCCCCACCGTCCAGCAGCTCCGGCCGGATCACCGCCATCTCGGTGACCCGACGCTGGCTGAGGAAGTCGCCATCCGGATCGACCAGCATGAACAGCCGATCGTTGCGCAGTCCCATCGGTCCCAGTTCGGCGTGCTCCACCGGTATCCCGGCACAGCCCTTGACCGGGTAGTAGATCAACGACTCAACGCGAGCGGACAACTGCTGCCTCCCGAACCCTCACCCCGACCAGGCGGTCACCCGGATCTCGTCACCGACCTTGATAACGCCCTCACGCGACACCGCGTACTTGCTGCCGAAGTTGACCCCGCCCTCGGGCACCCGCCGGTACCGGGCCAACGTCCGAATCGGCTCCTTGCCCCCGGCCCGCCCGGTCTCCTGGTCCACCAGAACCACCTTGCAGCGCACCGACGTCTTCTCATAGCTCAACTCGGCCGTGCCGATCTCGGCCCGCAGGACCGTGTCCTCGGTATACGGCTGATCCCACCCACTCACCATGATGTTGGTGCGAAACCGCGTCGCAGGCACCGGCTCACCACCGTCCGCGACGATCCGCGCGTTCAGATCGTCCACAGAGGACAGCGAGGTGATCTGCACGGCCCCGCTGTCGGAAAACGCGATCGGCCCCTCCACCACGCCGTTGGAGAACCGCCGATGGTCCGGGGGAGTCCGCACCAACCTGCTCGACTCGCCAAGCAACTCGCTGAACCACTGCGCCGCCCGGTCGCCCTGGTCAACGCCGCCGCCCGAGTGCGTGAACACCGTGATGTCCGCCCGCACCCCGTCCAACGCCACCGGGACCTCCACCTCCGGCATCCCCGGCGCGGCCAGCACCAGCACCCCGTCGATCAGCCTCGGCCGCACCGCCGCCAGCAGCGGCACCTCCCGCTGTGTCCGACCCCGCCCATTCGCATCGGTGACCATGAAAACCCGGTCATCACGCAACCCGGCAGGCCCCACCTCGCAGTACTCGACCTCGACCCCGCCGCAGGCCTTGATCGGGTAATAGATCAAGGCCTCCACTCGACCCGACATGCTTCCCCCCAGCAAGACGCCGTCACAAAATCGGCGACGGCGTGTAGGCCGCCGCCTCCGGATACCGCTTGACCACCTCGGAAATCCGCGCCACCACCCGCTCCACCTGCGAAGCCGCCACACCCGTGAACGACAGCCGATCGGCAAGCAGCCCATCCAACTCGCCCCGCCCCAACGGCAACCGCTCATCGGCGGCCAGCCGGTCCAGCAACTCGTTGCGCTCCGACCCACCCCGCATGGCCAGCGCCGAAGCCACCGCGTGCTCCTTGATCACCTCGTGCGCCGTCTCCCGCCCGACACCTGCCCGCACCGCCCCCATCAGCACCTTGGTGGTACCGAGGAACGGCAGATACCGGTCCAACTCCCGAGCGATCACCGCAGGGAACGCCCCGAACTCGTCCAACACCGTCAAAAACGTCTCAACCAACCCGTCAAACGCGAAGAACGCATCCGGCAAGGCAACCCGCCGCACCACCGAACAGGAAACGTCCCCTTCATTCCACTGATCGCCCGCAAGCTCCCCGGTCATCGCCGAGTAACCCCGCAAGATGACCGCCAGCCCATTGACCCGCTCACAAGACCGCGTGTTCATCTTGTGCGGCATCGCGCTGGACCCGACCTGCCCCTCCTTGAACCCCTCGGTCACCAGCTCATGCCCCGCCATCAACCGAATCGTCTTGGCCAACGACGACGGTCCCGCCGCAAGCTGCACCAGCGCCGTCAGCACCTCATAATCCAGCGACCGCGGATAAACCTGCCCCACGCTGTCCAGCGTGCCCGCGAACCCCAGGTACTCGGCCACCCGCGCGTCCAGCTCCGCCAGCTTCCCCGCATCACCGCCCAGCAGGTCCAACATGTCCTGCCCGGTGCCCACCGGCCCCTTGATCCCACGCAGCGGATACCGCCGAATCAGCTCATCCAGCCGCCCGTAGGCAACCAACAGCTCCTCGGCCGCGGTCGCGAACCGCTTCCCCAGCGTCGTGGCCTGAGCCGCCACATTGTGCGACCGCCCCGCGATCACCAACTCCGCGTTCTCGGCCGCCAACCTCCCCAGCCGAGCGAGCACCGCGACGACCCGCCCACGCACATGCTCCAGGCTGCTCCGAATTTGCAGCTGCTCCACGTTCTCGGTCAGGTCCCGCGAGGTCATCCCCTTGTGGACCTGCTCAAACCCGGCAAGCGCGTTGAACTCCTCAATCCGCGCCTTCACGTCATGCCGCGTAACCCGCTCCCGCGCCGCGATCGACTCCAGGTCAACCCGCTCAAGCACCCGCTCGTAGGCCTCGACCGCGCCCGCCGGAACCTCAATGCCCAACTCACCCTGCGCCCGAAGCACCGCCAACCACAGCCGCCGCTCAGCCACCACCTTGTGCTCGGGAGACCACAGGGTCGCAAGCTCCACCGAGGCATACCGCCCGGCCAACACGTTCGGAATACGAGGCTTGGTCGTCACGTCGGGTCAGCCTACGTCCTCCCAGCCAGGCCCCACCCGGTCCACTACCACCCAAGTCAGCTAAGCCACACCCACAGCCCATCCACCCGCAAGGGAGCGGCTCGCGCCGTGATCCACCCCCGATCACGGCGCGAGCCGACCCCCAGTCGGGCGCCGGACGGGCGCCCGTTGGCGAGGCGAGTCCTCCCCTACTCGCCTTGGCCTCGCTAGAGGTACAAGTCGGCGTTGGCGATGAGTTGGGTCAAGTAGTCCTGGTTGATGGAGCGGGTCAGGAGTTGGGCCTGCGGTGCGGGGAGGTTGGGTTGTTCGGCGTTGAGGGTGATCGCCAGAGCCTTGCCATCCGCGCGGAGGCGGGCGATCGACCTGGTCAGCACGTCGCCGAGGGGTTGCTGGGACAGGAGCGTGCTGCCGTCCGGGTTGGTGTGGGACTCGCAGCCGGGGAGGGCGCAGGTCTTGGGTACGGGGAAGGCGGGGCTGTTCGCCGGGCCTGACCAGATCGCGATCAGCAGGGCCTCGCCCGTCTTCAGCGTCAGGCGCCAGCGGCGGGTGGCCGGGCCGCGGGGGCCTTCGGACTTGGACTCGATCAGTTCGCGGGTACCGAAGTCGGCGAAGGTGGCGGCTCGCTCGGTCTTGAAGTGCCAGACCTGCTCGTCGCTGACGTCGGTGAGGGCACGGGGGCGCTGGGTGTGGTCCATCGCCGCCCGGACCGACTTGGCGTCCTGCACCATGAACATGGGTACCGCGACCAGGGCGGCGACGGTGAACGTCGCGGTCACGCTGAGCGCCACCGCGCGACGGACCTTGGTGCGCTGGCACAGCCGCGACACGATTTGGTCGGGGTCGAAACCCAGGGGCGGCTCGGTGGCCACCGCGGCGTGCATGTCGTTCCGAAGCTGCTGCTCGCTCACGAAGCCTCCCTGATCAACTCTGGCTCGTCTCCCAGCACCTTGCGCATGGCATCGATGCCGCGAGCGGCTTGGCTTTTGACGGTGCCCTCCGCGCAGCCGAGCACCGCAGCGGTCTCGGCTACGGACAGGTCCTCGAAGTACCTCAACACCAGCACCGCGCGCTGCCGCTGTGGGACCTGCGCCAACGCGGCGAGCACCTGCTCCCGGCGGGCTGAGGTGGTGACCAGGACGGCCGGGTCGGCCGAGCTTTCCGGAACCTCGGGTACGGCGCCGTCGCGTTGTTCGGCGCGGCGCCATGGCCTTCGGCGCTCGTCCAGCCAGCAGCGCAGCAGCGCCGTTCGCGCGTAACGGTCAACGGTCTCCTGCCGCTCGATTCGGTTCCAGGCCTGGTAGAGCTTGGTCAACGTGTTCTGCACTAGGTCCTCGGCAAGGTGCCAGTCGCCACAGAGGAGGTAGGCGAAGCGGCGCATCGGCATGGCACGGTCTCGCGCGAACTCTCGAAACCGCTGCTCTGCCTCGGTTCGCATGCCCGCTCCCTCCTGTTGTCCGGACATGCGTCGCCGGTCCGCCCCGCCGCGGCGTGAGGGAGACCCGCTGCACCTGCCCAACCATCCTCACGCGCGCCGGCGCTGAGAGGTTGCACCCGAAAATCGAAATCTTTCAGGCGGTCATTACCGACCGGAGCATGCGTTCGGCGGCGGCGCGAGGGCTGGGGTTGCTTTCGATCAAGGCATTGACCACGGCACCGTCAACGATCGCGATCAACTGATGGAGACGGTCAGCATCCACTTTCTTGCCCGATCGAGTGAAGATGGTCTGAAGCAATTGGTCCAGCTGGCCGCCGAGTTCACGCATCAGCGGGGCGAGGTAGGGCCTGCGCGGGGTGACCACCAGCCGCTCGTAGCGGAGCAGCACCGGCTCGATGCCGCCGTCCTTGGAGTCCGGGCCGAGCAACAGGTCGAGGACCAACTCCACCAGCGCATCGAAGGTGAGTTCGCCGTCGCCGTAGCGCTCCAGGCGCGCCCGGCCCCCGGCGAGTTCGGCACGGCCCTCGTACTCGACGGCCGCGGTGATCAGCTCCTCCAGCGAGGAGAAGTAGTAGGTGGTGGATGCCAGCGGCAGACCCGCCCGCTCGGCGACGGCCCGGTGGCTCAGACCCTCAAAGCCGCGTTCGGTGAGTAGCTGAGCAGCTGCCACGACCAACGCCTGCCGCCGTCGTTCACCCTTGGGAGTCGTGCCGGAGCTCATGCCGGAAATGGTGCCGGCCCGAAACGACCTGCGGCTTTCCGACCCAACGCGGGGCGTCATCATGCGCCCCTGTGTCGTCATGATGTCGACGCAGGGCGACATCATGACCTTTCGGGAGAAGCATCCCCCGAATCGAGCCTAGCGAGTCTCGGCGTGCTCACGGGGCTCCGACACTGGCTTCGCCAGAGACGCCAGCTTCTCATGAAACACCGGGTTACCCGTCGGGCCAGGGTCTCACCGAAGTCTGCCGGGTGTCGAAGGGGGCAGAAGGGTCTCGCCGAGCACCTGCAAGGTGTCATAAGGGTCAAGGGGTCCCACCAAGGCCGCAAGGTGTTGAAAGGGTCGAAGGGGTCCCACCGCTGTAAGGGTCGAAGGGGTCCCACCGCCGTAAGGATCGGAGGCTTCTCACCGAACGTCGCACAGTGCCGTAAGGGTCGAGGGGTATCACCGAACGCCGCACAGTGCCGTAAGGGTTGGAGGCGTCTCACCGAACGTCCCGCACTGTCAAAAGGGTCGAAGGGTGTCACTTGTGTGTCACTTCGGCAGGGACCGCTGCCGCCCTCGGCAGGGATCACATCGCCGAAGGCGGCTGGGCCCGTTGCCCGGTCGTGGGAGCGGGCAACGGGCGCGTCCGGTGTCGGACGACGGGCGCGTCCGGTGCCGGGCGGTGGGATGACGCGGGTGGGACGTCAGCTGAGAGGGCCGCGGCAGGCATGTAGGCATCGGCGTCCGATTTGAGCGGATAGGGCGTGCTGGTGAAGCCGACAGGTGAGAAGTTCTCGGGATAGGTTTTCGGCGTGGGGTAATTGTGGAGTCGGGTGGGATATCTACTGCGATTTGTTAATAACCCGCAAAAATTCGGCGGGGATAGTTGCCGCAGCGACAACACGTGCACAGAGAAGACAGCACCAATGGCGGCTTGTGCTCTTGCCGCAAACCGACCTTCGGTGCCAACTCGGAACGTTCCGGCTGGTGATGGCAGCGGTGGGACAAGCTGTGTGTCAGGGTGCGTCGTGCGAGGGCGGCAACCCGGGTCGTCAGGGTTGGGGCCGGTTAGAAGGAGGTGCCCAGCTTTTCGGCGATGGCCTGGAGGCGGTCGGCGTAGGGGGGTTGGGCGCCTGCTTCGGCGGGGTCGCTGCGGATCAGGAGGATCTTGCCTGCTGCCGTGCGGACCGCGTAGCCGCGGGTGCCGTTGGGCTCGTCGCGGGGTCCAAGGCCCTGGTCGGCGGAGGCTTCGGCGGGCATGAGCACCGCGCTGATGAAGCCGTACTGGCCGTCCTGCCTGATGAGATAGCCGCCCGCTCGGGAGTCGGGGGGGCATTGGCCGCCTGCCGGGAGGGGGCGGTATCCGCCGGGGCCGGCAGCGGCCGGGAGCTCGCTAGCGAGGGCAGCAGCAAGCTCCCGGTCCGCCGGTCCGCACCCGCCACGGGTGCTGCCGATCCCGGGATCGGCACTCCCAGAAGTTCCGCCCCCCTGCTTGGGCGGATCCTCCGGGAAACTGTGGGGCGGGGGTCCGCCTGGAAGCGGCCCGCCGAGTTTTCTCTCGGAATCCTCCGGGCCGGACATCGTGTAGGGCTGATCCGGTGCCTTACCCGTGTCCGACTCCGCCGAACTCGATGCGGCGACGTTTGTTCCCCTATTACCTTGGAGCAGATCTCCGCCGACGGCAATAGCACCGACAAGAATTGCCACACCAAATGCGGAGCCGGCCACGATCGAGTTGCGCCTGCGCACGGTTTCACGGCGTGAGGCGGTCCGCACATCGTGCTCGGTGAAGGACGCGGGCGGCATATCGCCCACCGCGTCACGGAACACGTCCGCGAGCTTGTGCTCGTCCACCTACACCCACCTCCTCGACACCGTCATCCTCAGGTGGCCGACCGCAGGTCGTCCAGCGTGTCACCCAGCACGTCCCGCAGGGCGTCCAGCCCGCGAGCCGTCTGGCTCTTCACGGTTCCCTCGGTGCACCCCAGCGTCTCGGCGGTCGCCGCGACGTCCAGCCCCTCCAGGAACCTCAGCACGAGCACCGCCCGCTGACGCGGTGGCACCCGCCGCAGACCGGCGAGCAGAGCCTCCCGCACGGCGACCTGGTCACCGAGTTCCGGCGAGGAAACCGGTACGTCCGGCAGCTCCTCAACCGCGCGCTCTCGGCGCCACGGACGCCGTGATTCGTCGATCACCGCCCTGGTCAGCGTCCGCCGCACATAGGCATCGAGGGCACCCTTGTCCCTCACCTTGCGCCAGCGTCGATGCAGGGCGACGAACGCCGTCTGGGCGAAATCGTCCGCGCGATGCCAGTCACCGCAGAGCAGGTAGGCCGTACGACGTACGGCGTCCCGTCGAGCCGCGAAGTACTCCGCGAACTCTTGCTCCTCGCGCTGGTCCACGCGGACACTCTCCGCTCATCATGTCCGCACCCGGAAGACGGAAGACGGCTCTCACCGGGTTGCACAAAAGTCCCGACAAATTTCTCCGGAACGATCTGCCTGCTCACGGGCCTGCCGCCCCGGACGGGCCAGATGCTACCTGCCGCTGTGATGCAATCGACGGGTGTCCTCTACCCAGCCAATCGATCTTCGCTCAGACACCGTAACCCGACCCGATGCCCTCATGCGGACCGCCATGGCGGAAGCGGAGGTCGGCGACGACGTGCTCGACCGCGACCCCACCATGCGGGCGCTGGAGGAGCGGGTCGCCGACCTGCTCGGCGTGCCTGCCGCGTTGTGGGTGCCGACCGGGTGCATGGGCAACACGATCGCCTTGATGAGCCACCTGACACGCGGCGACCGGTTCCTCGCGCCGCAGCAGTCCCATGTGCTGGGCTCCGAACTCGGCACCCCGGCCTGGCTCGCGGGCGGGATGCCCGAGCCGCTGGAGTGGCACGGGCCCGGCAGGCCGTCGCCCGAGGTGGTCCGCGCGGCGGCGAGCGCGGAGGAGCCCTACGACGCGTTGCGGACAACGCTGCTATGCCTGGAAAACACGCACAACTTCGCGGGCGGCGCCGTGACGCCACCCGCTGAGCAGGCCGAGCTGGTCGCGATCGCGCGGGGCGAGGGCCTGGCGGTGCACCTGGACGGGGCGCGGTTGTGGAACGCCGCGGTCGCGCTCGGCGTGGAGGTCAAAGACCTGACCCGCGGCGTCGACACCGTGCAGGTCTGCCTCAGCAAAGGCCTTGGCGCGCCGGTGGGTTCGCTGGTCGCGGGCTCGGCCGAGTTCGTCACCGACGCCCGCAGGCTGCGCAAGATGCTGGGCGGCGGAGTCCGCCAAGGCGGGGTGCTGGCCGCGGCGGGCATGGTCGCGTTGGACCGCATCGGCGACCTCGCCGTGGACCACGAGAACGCCCGCGTGCTGGCCGAGGGTCTGGCCGAACTGGGCTGGCGGACCCGGACCCCGGAGACCAACATCGTGCTCGCCGAGCCCCCGGCGGGCCTCGACCTCAACGGGGTCGGGGTGCTGGCGCTGCCGTTGGGCAGCGGGCTGCGGTTCGTCACGCACCGGGATGTATCGGCCGCTGATGTGACCGAGGTCCTACGACGTTTCGCCGCGGCCTGAGGCGGCAATAACGTCGACAGCATGGCCACCACCGAACCGGTCCTCGACCACACCATCCGCTGGGTCGTCTTCGACTACGGCGAGGTGCTCTGTCACGCCACCCACGCCCTGCCCAAGTTGGCGACCAAACTCGGCGTCGGTCCCGAGGCGTTGGCCGAGGTGTACTGGACGCACCGCAGGCGCTACGACCGCGGCTGCACGCCCGGTGAGTACTGGGGAGCGGTCGCCGCCGACCTCGGTGTCTCCGTGACGGATGAACTCGTGGCTGAGATCGACGCGATCGACCAGGCGGGCTGGCTCAACGTCGACCCCGACGCGCTGGACCTGCTGCGGGAACTGCACGCGTCGGGTGTCCCGCTGGCGCTGTTGTCCAACGCGCCCTACACCTTCGGCAGGCGGCTGCGGCAGGAGCCGTTCGTCGAGGCCTTCACGCACATGCTGTTCTCCGGTGACCTCAAGCTGGCCAAGCCCGAGCCCGAGATCTGGCGGGTGCTGGTGGCGGAGATCGGCGCCGAGCCGCGGGAGTGCCTGTTCCTGGACGACCGGCAGGAGAACATCGACGGCGCGTTGGCCGCCGGGCTGCACGCCGAGTTGTGGCCGGGTCCCAAGGAGATCCGCGACAAGCTGCCCCGATACGGGCTGCTCACAACCAGTTTCTGAGCCTGACCAGCGCTTCCTCGATATCGGCTGTGGCGCCCGCGAACGACATCCGAATGAACCGGCCGCCGTTCGCGGGGTCGAAGTCGATGCCGGGAACGATCGCCACGCCGGTGTCCGCGAGCAGCTTGCGGCACAGCGACATGGAGTCGCTCGTCAGGTGGGAGACGTCGGCGTAGACGTAGAACGCGCCGTCGGCGGGGGCGAGTTTGTCGATGCCCAGCCCGGCGAGGCCCGCCACCAGCAGGTCGCGGTTGACGCGGTAGCGGGCCACGTGGCCGTCGGCCTCGGCATAGGAGTCGGCGGTGAAGGCGGCGACCGCGGCGTGCTGTGCCAGCGCGGGCGGGCAGAGGGTGAAATTGCCGGTCAGCGCGTCGACCGCGGTGCGGTAGCGCTCGGGCAGCAGCATCCAGCCCAACCGCCAGCCGGTCATCGCGAAGTACTTCGAGAAGGAGTTGACCACGATCGCCTCGCGCGAGTACTGCCAGGCGCTGGGCAGCGGCCCGCCGTAGCTGATGCCGTGGTAGATCTCGTCGCTGACCAGCTGCACCCCGTTGGCATCGCACCAGGCGCTCAACGCCGCCAGTTCGGCGGCCTCCAGCACGGTGCCGGTCGGGTTGGCGGGACTGGCGACGATCAGCCCGTCGATCGGCCGGTCCAGCGCTTCCAGCATCTCCACCGTCGGCTGGAACCGGGTGTCCGGCCCGCAAGGCAGCTCGACCACCTCGCAGCCCAGCGCCGTGAGGATGTTGCGGTACGCCGGGTAGCCGGGGGTGGCCAGCGCGACGCGGTCACCGGCGTCGAAGGCGGCCAGGAAAGCCAGCAGGAACGCACCGGAGGAACCGGTGGTGGCCACCACGTCGTCGGCCCGCACCGACAGGTCGTAGCGGGTGCGGTAGTGGTCGGCCAGCGCCTGGCGCAGGGCCAGGATGCCCAGTGGTTCGGTGTAGCCGAGCGGTTCTCCGCGCAGCGCGGTCGTCGCGGCTCGCAGGACCGGCTCCGGGGCCTTGCTCGAGGGCTGACCCGCGGCCAGCGAGATGACGTCGCCGTGGGTGCGGGCGCGTTCGGCGATGGCCGACACGATCTGCATCACGTAAAACGGCGGCACCGCCGCGCGCCGAGCCACCGACAGGGTGCTTGCGGAGTCGAGCATGTGCTCAGCCTGCCACTTCGAGCTCAGCTGCCGGGAACGGACACCTTGCCCTGCACCGCGCGCTCGGCGATGTCGGTGCGGTGGTGCGAGCCGGTCAGGTGCACACCCTCGATCCGTCGGTAGGCGTCCGCGCGGGCCTTGGCGAGGTCCGCGCCGTGCCCGACGACCGACAGCACCCGGCCGCCCGCAGACACGATCGCGCCGTCATCGCGGCGCCGGGTACCCGCGTGCAGCACGCCATCGGACTCCGCGCCGGTGATGACGTCGCCGGTGCGCGGCAGGTCGGGGTAGCCCTCGGCGGCGACCACCACGGTCACCGCGGCACCCGGGTCCCACTCCAGCGCGGGCTGCTCGGCGAGCGTGCCGTTGGCCACCGCCAGCAGCAGCCCGGCCAGCGGGGTGCGGAGCAGGGACAGCACGGCCTGGGTCTCGGGGTCGCCGAAGCGGCAGTTGAACTCGATGACCTGCGGCCCGTCGCCGGTCAGGGCGAGACCCGCGTAGAGCAGACCGGAGAACGGGGTGCCGCGGCGATCCAGTTCCTCCACCACCGGCTGCACGACCTTGTTGACCACCTCGGCCACCAGGTCCGGTGAGGCCCACGGCAGCGGCGCGTAGGCGCCCATGCCGCCGGTGTTGGGGCCGGAGTCGTTGTCGCCGACGCGCTTGAAGTCCTGCGCGGGCAGCAGCGGGACCACGGTGGTGCCGTCGACCAGGCAGAACAGCGAGGCCTCCGGGCCGTCCAGGAAGGCCTCCAGCAGCACCGGGTGCCCGTCGTCCAGCAGCGAGCAGGCGTGCGCGCGGGCCCGCTCCAGGTCGGAGGTGACCACCACGCCCTTGCCTGCCGCCAGCCCGTCGTCCTTGACCACGTACGGGGAGCCGAAGTGGGACAGCACGGCGTCCAGGCGGGCCGGGTTGTCGACCACCTCGCTGCGCGCGGTGGGCACGCCCGCCGCGGTCATGATGTCTTTGGCGAAGGCCTTGGAGCCCTCGATCCTGGCCGCGGCGGCCGACGGGCCGAAGCAGGGGATGCCCGCCTGTCGGACCAGGTCGGCGGCGCCAACGACCAGTGGGCCCTCGGGTCCGACCACGACAAGGTCGGCCTTCCAGGCCGTGGCGACGGCGGCGATGGCGGCGGGCTGGGTGATGTCGACACCCAGCGGCTCGGCCAGCGCTGCGGTGCCCGCGTTGCCGGGGGCACAGGCCAGCGCCGTCACCGCGGGATCGTGGGACAACGCCAACACGATGGCATGTTCCCGGGCTCCGGACCCAATCACGAGGACGCGCACGAATGGCCAGAGTAGACGGAGGCGGGAAGACCGGCGCTACCACCTCTGGGTCACCTGGTTCAACCGTTATGCGTAGCGGCGGCGTTGCGAATCCGTTACCACCTGCACGGTTGCCGTTCACCACACCGTCGTCTTTCCGCCATCGGGCCGCTAGCGCACGGTCGCACTCTGCGGAAAGAGTTGGTACGCCGACCGCTGGGGGCCGGCTGCCCGATTTCACCAGAACAGAGGGGCTGACCTGTGTCGTCCACTTCACGGCTGAGAGGCATGTCCCGGCTTGCCATCGCCGCTCTCGCCACCACGACCCTGCTCGCGGGTGTGCCGCTGATCTCGGCCTCCGCCGCTCCCGCCGCCTCCGGCGAGAAGGTGGGTCTCGTCGTCGTCGGCCACCGCGGCGCCTCCGGGTACCGCCCCGAGCACACGCTGGCCAGCTACGAGTTGGCGGCGCGGATGGGCGCCGACTACATCGAGCCGGACCTGGTGTCCACCAAGGACGGTGTGCTCGTCGCCCGCCACGAGAACGAGATCAGCGCCACCACCGACGTCTCGGCGCGGCCGGAGTTCGCCGACCGCAAGGTCACCAAGACCATCGACGGCTCTCCGCTGACCGGCTGGTTCACCGAGGACTTCACGCTCGCCGAGCTCAAGACGCTGCGCGCCAAGGAACGCATCCCGCAGATCCGGCCGCGCAACACCCTCTACGACGGCCGGTACCAGGTGCCGACGCTCCAAGAGGTCATCGACCTGGCCAAGAAGCTGTCCAGGGAGCTGCGCCGGGACATCGGCATCTACCCGGAGACCAAGCACCCCACCTACTTCCAGCAGATCAAGCTTCCGCTGGAACCCGCGCTGGTGCGGGCCCTCAACCGCAACGGCCTCAACCACCCCAGGGCCAAGGTGTTCGTGCAGTCCTTCGAGGTGAGCAACCTCAAGGAGCTGCGCAAGCAGCTGCGGGTGCCGCTGGTGCAGCTGGTTTCCGCGGCGGGCGCGCCCTACGACTTCGTGGTGGCTGGTGACAAGCGCACCTACGCCGACCTGATCAAGCCCGCGGGCCTGAAGGAGATCGCGGGTTACGCCTCGGGTCTCGGCCCGGAGAAGGCCCTGATCATCCCGCGCGACGCCAAGGGCTTCCTCACCAAGCCGACCACCCTGGTCTCCGACGCGCACGCGGCGAAGCTGGTGGTGCACCCGTGGACGTTCCGCAACGAGAACAGCTTCCTGCCCGCCGACCACCGCTCGTCGACGGACCCGGCCGCCTACGGCAACGCCTTCGCCGAGTACGAGGTCTTCCTCAAGACCGGCATCGACGGACTGTTCTCGGACAACCCCGACACCGCGGTCGAGGCCGGCAACTCCCTTCGTCACGCAGCCTGATCCGCAGATCGCCCGCACACCAACGGGATGGCGTGATGTGATGTCGGTTCTTGCACGTCACATCACGCTTCCGGGCGGAGCGGTGAAGGAGCCGGACGCCGACTCGGCGGGGATCGACGACCGTCAACGGAAGAAGCGCTGCCGGGACTGCGACTGCAACCCCTGCGACCTCGGCGCATTGCTGGCCTGCGAGCTGGGCGCCTGCAACCTGCTCCACCTGTCGACGCTGCTCGCCCTGTCGGCGCCTCCCTGAGGGACACCGGCGCTTAGGGTGGAGCTCTGACCGGAACTTTCGGGAGGGACTGGGGTGGCGGAGTTCGAGATCAGTGACGACCGGGGCCGCATCGACGTGGATGTGGTCCACCGGTATCTCAGCGAGGAGTCCTACTGGGCGAAGGGCGTCGGGCGGGAGACCGTCGAGCGGTCGATCGAGAACTCGGACTGCCTCGGCGTCTATGACCAGGACGGGGCGATGATCGGGTTCGCCCGGCTGGTCACCGACCGGACCACCTTCGCCTGGCTGGCGGATGTGTTCGTGCTGGACGGCCACCGCGGCCGGGGGATCGGCAAGGCCGTGGTGGAGGCCGCGCTGGACCGGGCGAAGGGCTATGGGGTCCGCAGGGTCATGCTGGCCACCGCGGATGCCCATGAGCTCTACCGGGGGTACGGCTTCGCCGACATCCCCGACGGGCGGTTCATGCAACTGCCGCTGGTGAGCTGGCGGGCTCAGCAGCAGGACTGAGCAGGCCCTTCGCGGCCAGCAGCGGGCGAACGCCCTCGCCGAACCAGTAGGCCTCCTCCAGGTGCGGGTAGCCGGAGAAGATGAACTCCTCGATGCCGATCGAGTGGTACTCGGCGATCCGCTCGGCGACCTCGGCGTGGCTGCCGACCAGCGCCGTGCCCGCCCCGCCGCGGACCAGGCCGATGCCTGCCCACAGGTTCGGGTGGATCTCCAGGTTGGCGCTGCTCCCGCCGTGCAGCGCCACCATCCGCCGCTGGCCGACGGACTCGCTGGCGGCAAGCTTCTCCTGCGCCCGCCGGATCGCGGCCGGGTCAAGGCCCGCGAGCAGCCGGTCGGCCTCGGCCCACGCCTGCTCGGAGGTGTCGCGGCTGATCACGTGCAGGCGGATGCCGAACCGGAGTTCGCGGCCGTGGTCGGCGGCGAGTGTGCGCACCGCCTCGATCTTCTCCCGGACCTGCGCGGGCGGTTCGCCCCAGGTCAGGTAGACGTCGGCATGGCGGGCCGCGACCGGAAGCGCCGCAGCGGAGGAGCCGCCGAAGTACACCTGCGGCACCGGGTCCGGCGGCAGCGCCACGGTGGCGCCCGCGGTGCGGTAGTACCGGCCGTCGAAGTCCAGCGGCCGCCCGGTCCAGGTGGCGCGGACGATCTCCAGGAACTCGTCGGTGCGCGCGTACCGCTCGTCGTGGTCCAGCCAGTCGCCGAAACGCCGCTGCTCGAGCGCGTCGCCGCCGGTGACCACGTTGAGCAGCAGCCGTCCTCGGGAGATGCGCTGGTAGGTGGCGGCCATCTGGGCGGCCAGCGTCGGTGACAGCACGCCGGGGCGGAAGGCCACCAGGAACTTCAGCCGCTCGGTGTGCGCGAGCAGGGCCGCCGTGGTCAGCCAGGCGTCCTCGCACCAGGTGCCGGTGGGGGTGAGCACCCCGGTGAAGCCCTGTTGCTCTGCGGCCCTGGCCACCTGCGCCAGGTAGTCGATGTCCGGGTCGCGGGCCACCGACGATGACCGCTCGGTGGCGGAGTGGAACACGTCCACCACCCCGCGGCCGTCCCCCGCGGTCGGCAGGAACCAGTGCAGGGTGATGCTCATCGGCCAACTCCGTTCTGTGCGTGCACGTCCTGTTCGAACCGGGTGTCGACGAAGTCCGCGAAGCGGATGCGGCCGGGCAGCACCCCCGCGTCGGCGAAGGCGTCGGCAAGTTGCTGCTGGGACTGGGTCAGCGCGTCGTCCAGGGGGGTGGGCAGCGCGATGCCCCGGTCGGCCGCCGCCTTGGCCACCTCAGGTGCCAGCCCCGTCTCCCGCGACCACACCTCCGACCGCTCACCGCGGTGGGCGTCGGCGAACCGCTCCGCTTTGGCCAGGCGGATCAGGAAGTCCTTCAGCGCGGTGTTGCGGGCGGCGTCGGCCAGCGCGGCGTTGCTCGCCACGTGGAAGCCGTAGCCGTTGCTGAGTCCGGTGCCGTCGACAAGCTGCCGGGCGCCCGCCTGGAGCAGCGCCTGCGAGGTGTAGGGGTCCCACACCGACCAGGCGTCGATCCGCCGCTGGGTGAACGCGGCGTAG
Organism: Actinorectispora metalli; assembly: GCF_056323685.1. Taxonomy (NCBI): domain Bacteria; kingdom Bacillati; phylum Actinomycetota; class Actinomycetes; order Pseudonocardiales; family Pseudonocardiaceae; genus Actinorectispora; species Actinorectispora metalli. Next base: position 2,456,690 of record NZ_JBREYE010000001.1, on the reverse strand, counting down.
GCGTCGGCGGGGGTGAGGTAGGCGATGGTGACGTCGGTGGGCCGCAGGCCTGCCTTCTTCAGTGCGTTGAGCAGCACGCCGTGCGCCGAGCTTCCCTTGGCGACGCCGATCGTCTTGCCGCGCAGGCCCGCCAGGTCGCGGAGATCGGAGCCCGCGGGTACCAGGATGCCGTCGCCCTTGACCTGGTTACGGGTGGCGCCGACGACGGAGACCTTCGCCTTGGCAGCGGCGGCGAAGATCGGCGGGGTGTTGCCGACGGTGCCGATGTCGATGGCGCCCGCGGCGGCGGCCTCCAGCAGCGGCGGCCCGAACGCGAAGGTGGACCACTCGATCCGGTACGGGAGGTCGTCAAGCTGCCCGGCCGCCACCAACAGCGACCGGTCGCCGCCTTTCTGGTCGCCGACTCGCAGCGTCACCTTCGCCAATTCCCCGGCGCCCACCGCCGCGGGCACGGTCCGGTCCGGCGCGGGTTTTTCGGCGCCGCAGCCCGCTCCGAAGATGCCGGTCAGCATCACCACCATCGCGGCGATGCCCAGCCGCCTACGCCGCCGCATGATCGCTCACCCCCAGGTCGGCCAACAGCTGCCCGCGCAGACCGGACAGCGCCGAACGGCGCCGCGGGCGCGGCTGGTGCACGGTGTGCTCGGCGATGATCCGGCCACCGCCGAGCACCAGCACCCGGTCGGCCAGGGTCAGTGCCTCGTCGATGTCGTGGGTGACCAGCAGTACCGCGGGCGAATGCCGCTGCCACAGGTCGGCGACGAGGTGGTGCGTCGTCAGGCGGGTCAGCGCGTCGAGCGCGCCGAACGGCTCGTCCAGCAACAGCAGTTCGGGCCGCCGGATCAACGCCCTGGCCAGCGACACGCGCTGGGCCTCACCGCCGGAGAGGGTCAGCGGCCAGGCGTCGGTGTGGCCCGCCAGTCCCACCTCGTCCAAGGCCTGCCTGGCGATCGCGCGGCCCGCCGGGCGAAGGCCGAGGGTCACGTTCTGCCAGACGCGGCGCCACGGCAGCAGCCGCGGCTCCTGGAACGCCACCGCGACCGAGCCGGGCACCGACAGCCGGGTCGCGGTGAAGTCCCGGCCCGCCTCGTCCAGGCCCGCCAGCGCGCGCAGCAGGGTGGACTTGCCCGAGCCGCTGCGGCCCAGCAGCGCGACGAACTCGCCGCGGGCGATGGTCAGGTCCAGGCCGTCCAACACCGTGCGCGGGCCGAAAGCCCTGGTGAGGCCCCGGATCTCCACGGCATTGCTCAGGCCGGAGTCAGCTGGGGTCGCCACCGCAGTGCCCTCCTTTCCACCAGCCGGACGAGCGCGTCGGTGGCCAGGCCCAGCAGGGCGTAGACCAGCAGGCCGACCACGATCACATCGGTGCGCAGAAAGTCCCTGGCGTTGTTGATCAGGTAGCCGAGACCCGCTTCGGCGTTGACCTGCTCGCCGACGATCAGCGACAGCCAGGCGATGCCCAGGCTCTGCCGAAGGCCGACCAGGGTCTGCGGCAGCGCGGCGGGGAACACCACGTGCCGGATGCGTTCGACGGGCGTGAGACCGAGCACCGTGGCCGCCTCCAGCAGACGGATATCGGTGCCCTTGATCGCGGCGTGCACGTTCAGGTACAGGGGCAGGCTCACGCCGAGGACGACCAGCGCGATCTTGGGTGGCTCGCCGATGCCGAACCACAGGATGAACAGCGGGATCAGGCCGAGGAACGGCAACGTGCGGAGCATCTGCACGGGCGGGTCGAGGAGCACCTCGCCCCACCGGGACAGGCCCGAGGCCAAGCCGAGCAGCAGCCCGGCCGCCGCGCCGATGGCGAAGCCGATCAGCACGCGCCGCAGCGAGACGGCGAAGGCCTCCGGGAGGTCGCCGCTGAGCGTCAGGTCCCAGACCGCGAGCAGGATCGCGTCGGGGCCCGCCAGCTTGTCGGCGGGCAGCAAGCCCGTACCGCTCGCGAACTGCCAGGCCGCCAGGATGCCCAGCGGGTTCAGCCAGCGCAGCGCCCAGCCGGGCAGGCCGCGCCGGGGAGTGGGGATGGTGACGGGGGTGGCGGGAACGGTCGGGGGAGGCTTTTCCAACAGCGGTGTCGTCGACACCTTGGCTCCTCACACAATGGCGCGCGGATACGCCGGGAAATGCGCGCGATGAATGCGACAAAAGGGAGTGCCAAAGAATCCGGCGAGCTGGAACTCAGCCGAACAGAAAAGAGATGCGGGCCACAGCAGACGCGATTGCGTCAGCGGGCGATCAAGAAGCGCAACAGACCGCGCTGGCCTGCCGTCGGAGGTCGACGTGCAGCCGCGCCACCAGATCACAGCGCTTATTCACGAGTCGATCGTGACACGGGGCGGCGGCGGTGTCAACGAACCGGAGTTCGACACCGCCGCACAGACATAATTGACGCAAAATTCAGCCGACGAGTGAATGCCGCACGATTGTCTGCTCCCGGCCGGGGCCGACGCCGACGACGGAAATGCGCGCGCCGGAAAGCTCCTCGAGCCGTGCGATGTAGGACCGCGCGTTGGCGGGCAACTCGTCGAAGTCGCGGCAGCGGCTGATGTCCTCCCACCAGCCGGGCAACTCCTCGTACACCGGGATGGCGTGGTGCAGGTCGGTCTGCGTCATCGGCATCTCCTCGACCCGCTGCCCGTCCACCTCGTAGGCGACGCAGACCGGCACCTTCTCCAGCCCGGACAACACGTCCAGCTTGGTGAGGAAGTAGTCGGTGATGCCGTTGACCCGCGAGGCGTAGCGCGCGATCACCGCGTCAAACCAGCCGGTGCGCCGGGAGCGGCCGGTGGTGACGCCGAACTCGCCGCCGGTCTTGCGCAGCCGCTCCCCGGACTCGTCGTGCAGTTCGGTCGGGAACGGGCCGGAGCCGACGCGGGTGGTGTAGGCCTTCAGGATGCCCACCACCGTGGTGATGCGGGTGGGGCCGATGCCCGAGCCCGCGCAGGCGCCGCCGGAGGTCGGGTTGGAGGAGGTGACGAAGGGATAGGTGCCGTGGTCGACGTCCAGCAGCGTGCCCTGCGAGCCTTCCAGCAGCACGTTCTCGCCGCGCTCCAGCGCCTGGTTGAGCAGCAGGCGGGTGTCGGCGATGCGGTGCGAGAAGTGGGCTCCCTGCTCCAGCACCTTGTCGACGACCTCGTCCGCGTCCAGCGCGCGACGGTTGTAGGCCTTCACCAGCACCTGGTTCTTGAAGTCCAGGGCGGCTTCGACCTTCTGCCGCAGGATCTTCTCGTCCAGCAGGTCCTGCACGCGCACCCCGACGCGGGCGACCTTGTCCTGGTAGCAGGGCCCGATGCCGCGACCGGTGGTGCCGATCTTGGCCTTGCCCAGGTAGCGCTCGGTGACCTTATCGATGGCCACGTGGTACGGCATGATCAGATGCGCGTCGGCGGAGAGCAGCAGCCGCGAGGTGTCCACGCCGCGACCCTCCAGGCCCGCGAGTTCCTCCAGCAGCACACCGGGGTCGATCACCACGCCGTTGCCGATCACGTTGGTGACGCCGGGGGTGAGGATGCCGGACGGGATGAGGTGCAGGGCGAAGTCCTGGCCGTCGGGAAGGACGACGGTGTGGCCCGCGTTGTTGCCACCCTGGTATCGCACGACCCACTGCACCTGCTCGCCGAGCAGGTCGGTGGCCTTACCCTTGCCCTCATCGCCCCACTGGGCTCCGATGACGACGATCGCAGGCAATGTGAGACTCCCCGTTGTCAGCCGTGACCCAGGGCCGAGCCGGCTACTGGGTGAGATGCCGGTGCACGAGGGTAATCCAGGAGTCTTGTGTGGACACGGTCGCATTGGCCTGCGGAAACACCGTCGGGGACACAGCGTACGACTTGTTGACGGAGAGTAGTCGGTTCGCGGTGACCGAGGTGTCCGCGCTGCCCGGTCGGGACACCGTCGACCCGGTGCTCGCCACGCTCGCCGGTCGCCGTCTCGTGGTGCTCGGAACCGATGCTGACCTGGCCTGCGTGGTGCTGCGACTGCTCCGAAAAGAGCTGTTGAGCGAGGTTGTGGTGGGTTTCGTGCCCGCGCGGGCAAAATCACCGGCCGCCCGGCTGTGGGGCCTGCCACAGTCCACCCCGGAGGCCGTGGAGATCGCCCGGTCGGGCGATCCTGATCTTGTTCCGGTGATTCGGGACGATGTCGGCGGCGTGCTGCTCGGCCTTGGCGTGATTGGGCCAGTTCAGGGCGTGGCCTACTGCGACGACGAAGTGGTGCTGCGCGGGCCTGCCGACCGGCTTGAGGTCCGGCCGGATTCGGCGGGTGTCGCGGTGCGGGTGACGCGCCGCAAGCTGTTCGGCACGCGGGTGTCGGAGGCCCGCGGGCGCGCTGTGCAGATCGGCTGCGAACCGGCCACCGTCCTCTCGGACGGGATGGCGCATCCGCGGCCGATGGAGCGCTGGACGTGGTATCGCCACACCGAGGATCTTCGGCTGGCGCGCGGGCCCGCCAAACACGCATAACCCGAATGGCCTTATAGCGAAACACTTTTCGGCTGGACGTGAGGGTTTGGCAACCAGGAAAATCATTACCCGAGCCCAGCTCGTAATGGTTACTGAGTCTTATAGATCAATCCATGTGCGCGACATCAGGCGGTCCGTCTGACGCAACTGTGATGGCGGACGGTCGATAAGTCCCATCCGTCACTCGCAGAGCTGGGGCTGCGCGACGGTCAGGCTTCGCAGACCGCTGGTTGCCCTGGGCTGCAAGGACATCCGGAGGCTGCTTTGCTCGCCACCCGTATCCTGCGCCGCGTCCTGCCCGCCGCGCTGATGGCCGCCGCACTCGCGGCGACCGCCAGCAGCCCGGCAAGCGCCACCCCGCCCAACATCCCGAGCAAGTCCACGGCCCAGGCGGAGCTCAACGCGCTGACCGTGGCCACCGAGGGCTCCATGACGGGCTACTCCCGCGACCTCTTCCCGCACTGGATCACCATCTCGGGCGCGTGCAACACCCGCGAGACGGTGCTCAAGCGCGACGGCAGCGGCGTCGTCACCGACAGCAGCTGCGCCGCGACCTCGGGCAGCTGGTACAGCCCCTACGACGGCGCGACCTGGCACGCGGCGTCCGATGTGGACATCGACCACATCGTGCCGCTGGCCGAGGCCTGGCGTTCCGGTGCGAGTTCGTGGACCACGAGCACGCGCCAGTCCTTCGCCAACGACCTGAGCCGCCCGCAGCTGATCGCGGTCACCGACGACGTCAACCAGGCCAAGGGCGACAAGGACCCCTCGGCGTGGAAGCCGTCCCTGACGGGCTACCACTGCACCTACTCGAAGATGTGGATCCGCACCAAGTACCACTGGGGCCTCAAGCTCCAGTCCGCGGAGAAGTCCGCTCTGCAGAGCATGCTGAACACCTGCTCCTCCTGAAAGATGCGGGCATGGCCGAGCTGAGCTCCACCGTCAAGACCGTGCCCGGCGTGCTGACCGACGAGGTCGGCACCGTCTCCGGCGACCTGGAACTGCGCACCACCTGTGACAGCGAGGGCAACCTCCGCGCCACGGTTCGCTATCCCGGGACGTCGGAGTGGTACTCCGTGACCGGAGCGTCGTGCAGGCTGCACGACCCCCGCGACCACGAGGTCATGCACACCCTGCTGGTGAACCTCTCCACCCGCCCACTCGGGTAGCGTCCAAACTCCGACTTGGTGTCCTAAGTCCAGATATAACGTCGTCATTTTCAGACTGAGGACACCAAGTCGGGGGTCAGGTGTTGATGGCGGGGAGGGCGGCGATGGCCTCCTCGCGGGTGGCGCCGGTGGCGCGAAGCAGGTCGATGATGATCGAGCGGACCTGGGCATAGACGACGCGGGTGGAGAAGCCGTCGTCGTCGGCGAGGTGGGCGCCGATCAGGCCGGCGGCGGCGGTGATCACGCGGCGGGCGCGCAGGGGTGGTTCGCCCGCGGCGAGGTCGTCGCGGAGCACGAGGACGCCCTTGGCCACCTGGCGGAGCACCGAGGCGAGTTCGGCGGGCACATGTTCGCCGTCGCGCAGGGCCGCCAGCGTCCGGCGGGCCAGCACCCTGGTGTTGCGCAGCGCGTGGTCCACCTGGACCGCGGCCTCCAGGTAACGGTCCAGTTCGCGGCGGCGAGGCCAGCGCAGCGGGGCGAAGGTGGCGATCTCCCTGCTGGAGGCCAGCGCCGAATACGCCTGCTCCACGGCGGCCTGCGTGCTGCGGGCCTTGGACAGCACCTCGGCGGCTTGGCGCGGGTCGTCCCAAGCGATGGCGTCGGCGACGCCGCCCAGCGCGTCGGCGAGTTCGCCGAGGACCACCCTGGCGTGGCGGTGCGCGACGCGGATGGGGTTGGCGGGCAGCAGGGAGAACACCAGCAGGCCGATCACGCCGCCGACCATGGCGTCCACGAAGCGGTCCAGTCCGCCCGCCGCTCCTGGCGGCAGCAGGGTGGCGACCAGCACCGCGGAAGTGCCCGACTGCATGACGATCACCGAGCCGCGGTCCAGCATGACCGCCACCGTCATCGCGGCGGCCACCACCAGGATGATCTGCCAGGTTCCCGAGCCGATCACGCTGATCACCAGGTCGCCGATGGCGATGCCGACGGCCACCCCCACGATGAGCTCCACGACGCGGCGAAGCTGCTGGCCGAAGGAGACGCCGATGCTGATCACGGCCGCGATCGGGGCGAAGAACGGACGGGCGTGGCCGACCAGCTCGGTGGCCACCAGCCAGGCAAGGCCCGCGGCGACGGCGCACTGGAGGATGGGGAGCGCGGACCGCGATAGCCGCTGGTACCGGGACTGCAGCTGATCCTTCAGTGACCGCACGCGCTCAATGTGCCAGGTTCTCACCTTTCAGGCACGTGATCGCGACGCAGACCATCCCGTCGGCGAACTCAGCCGGGCCGAGACCGCGAGAAGCCGAAGGCGCCCGGTGTGCAAGCGGGCCCGGCCGGTCTCAAGGCCCCGGCACCAAGTGCGGATGCCGCTCCAGTGGGTCGAACCATGGCCCGGTCGATCGCGGTCGGGTCCTCTCCCGGATCAACGCAGGTCGCCGCGGCGGCTCACCGCGGACGAGCCGCTCCTGGCCTCGCGTGCGGCCAGGAGCGGTGCATCTCGTCGCGCAACACCGCGCGGTGGAGCGTTCAGCCCGCCTGGCGGCGGCGCAACCGCAGGACGAGCAGCAGCATGGCGGCGGCGCCCGCGGCGAGCAGGCCAGGCAGGGCGTTGGTGCGGGGCGCCGGGGCCGGCACCGCCCACCGCTCCTCCGGCGTGGTGGCCCTGCGCCGCAACAGCTCCAGCCGCAGTGCCTTCAGGCCCTGCCGCATGGCCCATTCGTGGTTGGCGGCGAAGACCGGTTTGAGCAGGCGGGAGAAGCGCCGGAGCAGCGGCTTGTCCGCCAGCACCCGCCAGACCCAGACCACCTCGACCTCGTCGCCGTGCTGGGTCAGCTCGTAGCTGCCGGTGCCGACGAAGTCGCCCCAAGCCCGGAACACGCAGCGCCGGTCGTCGATCTCCACGATCTGGAAGCGCCAGCGCAGCGTGTAGGGCAGCCAGCCGGTGGTGTACAGCGAGATGATCTTGCCGCGACCGTCATCGTCGCCCGGCTCAAGCTGGTCGACGTTGATGTAGACCGACGGCCACCAGCGCGGCATTTCGGTCGGGTCGGCGAAGATGTCGCGGATCTCCGCGACCGTGCCGCGGGTCCGCCACACCGTGCGGAACGAGTAGTAGTTGCTCCCGCCGGGCTCCTCACCGGGAGGGTCCAGCGGCAGTTCGTTGATCTTCTCCGGTGGTACCGCGAGGTCGCTCATGCCGCCTCCATGGCAGATGGGGTGCGCTCAGGCCAGACCAAGCAGGCGGGCCGCCTCCGGGTCGCAGTCGGCTACGAAGTCCCGGCACCGCTTGGCCTCGTCGTCCTCGCCGATCGACTCCGCCGCCTTGGACAGCGCGGCCAGCGCCCGCAGGAAGCCGCGGTTGGGAGCGTGCGACCACGGCACCGTGCCGTGGCCCTTCCAGCCCGCCCGGCGAAGCTGGTCCAGCCCCCGGTGGTAGCCGGTGCGGGCGAAGGCGTAGGCGGACACGTCCTGACCGGTCTCCAGCGAACGCTCGGCCAGCGCCGCCCAGGCCGCGCAGAAGTCGGGATGCGCCCTGGCCACCTCGGTCGGGTCGGCGCCGCCGTCGAGATCCGCCTGCGGCTGCGGGCGCTCGGGAAGTTGGGTGGGTTCGGGGCCGAGAAGGTTGCCGTGCAAGCTCATGCCCGACATCCTGCCGGACAGCGCTGTCTGTGTGCTGGGTCTATCGGGCGATCGTCAGCCGTTCATCCTGACGCGCAGCCCCGCCAGCACCAACTCGAGTTCGGCGTCGAACATCAGGCGCTGGTTCTCCACCGGATCGCCCTTATCGGTTTCCTGCAGCATGCCGATCCACTCACCGAGGTGAGGGTAGTCCTCGAAGCTCATCTCCTGCCCCGATTCTTCAAGGCCCTCCCAGTCCTGGTGCTGGGCCCTGGTCTGCTCCTGGAGCACGAAGCCGGTCACCAGGCTGGTGACCATGTCGGCGCCGTAGCCCGCGACATCCAGCGCGGCCCCGCCGGAGCGGACCGCGCCGATCATGGCGTTCATGAACAGCAGTGCGTTGGGGCCTGCCGCGTAGCCGACGATCAGCCGGGCCCCGTCGCGGTGGTTGAGCATGGCCGCCCGAAGCCCGCGGGCCAGGCCCGCGACCTGCTCGTGCCACTGGCCTGTCAGGGGCGCCACCGGCAGGGCCTCGCCGAGGATACGTTCGGCCACCGCGTTGAGGAGCACGCGCTTGTTCTCGACGTGCCAGTACAGCGCGCCCGCCCGGACACCCAGCTTGTCGGCGAGCCGCCGGGTGCTCAGATCGTCCAGCCCCGTCTCGTCGAGCAGTTCCAGCGCCGCGTTGATGACATCGGCCTTGCGCAACGGCATCGTCGAGCTCCAACCCGGGTTTCGATCGCATCTCGCCGGGGCCACGGCCTTGATACTTGAACACCGCCCAAGTAACTTTGGCGACGACCCACCTGAACACTGTTCAGGGAGTGTAGATCGGGGAGTGCCGGAAGAAGAAGCAGCGGAAGAGCCGGCCGCGGCAACACTGGGGGTGGACGGCTCTCCCGCTGCTCGTCGTATCCGCGGTTGATCAGCCCGCGAGCATCCGACCGGCGGACTTGAGGTCCTCACAGGCCTTCGCGACGCGTGCGGCCATCGCCTGCTCGGCGGCCTTGAGGTAGCTGCGCGGGTCGTAGACCTTCTTGTTGCCGACCTCGCCGTCGATCTTCAGCACACCGTCGTAGTTGCTGAACATGTGCGCCGCGATGGGACGGGTGAAGGCGTACTGGGTGTCGGTGTCGATGTTCATCTTGACCACGCCATAGGACAGCGCCTCGTGGATCTCCTCGAGCAGCGAGCCGGAGCCGCCGTGGAAGACCAGGTCGAACGGCTTGGCGCCCGCGGGCTGCCCAAGCTTGTCGGCGACGACCTCCTGGCCCTGCTTGAGGATCTCCGGACGCAGCTTGACGTTGCCCGGCTTGTAGACGCCGTGCACGTTGCCGAAGGTGGCGGCCAGCAGGTAGCGGCCCTTCTCACCCGCGCCCAGCGCCTCGACGGTGCGCAGGTAGTCGTCGGCGGAGGTGTAGAGCTTCTCGTTGATCTCGTTGGCGACGCCGTCCTCCTCGCCGCCGACCACACCGACCTCGATCTCCAGGATGATGTTGGCCTTGGCGCAGCGGTCCAGCAGATCGGTGGCGATCTGGAGGTTCTCCTCCAGCGGCACCGCCGAGCCGTCCCACATGTGCGACTGGAACAGCGGGTTCTCGCCGCGGGCGACCCGCTCCTCGGACACCGCGATCAGCGGGCGGACGAAGCCGTCCAGCTTGTCCTTGGGGCAGTGGTCGGTGTGCAGGGCGATGTTCACCGGGTACTTGGCGGCCACCACGTGGGCGAACTCGGCCAGCGCGACCGCGCCGGTGGCCATGTCCTTGAGCTTGGTGCCGGACAGGAACTCGGACCCACCCGTGGAAACCTGGATGATGCCGTCGCTCTCGGCCTCCGCGAAGCCGCGCAGCGCGGCGTTGAGCGTCTCCGACGACGTGACGTTGATGGCGGGGTAGGCGAACTCGTTCGCCTTCGCCCGGTCCAGCATCTCGGCGTAGACCTCGGGGCTGGCGATGGGCATCGAATCGTCCTCCTCAGGCAGCGCGACGGCTGGTTGCAGCGCTGTGCTGCGATGTGGTGCATCCTAAGCCGCTGCCGCACCTCGCTGTCCCCTCTGGGCCAGGCCGCGAAGATCGACCGGTCCGACCCGGGAAAGCCGTGGATACTCGGTGACATGGCCACTGCCACCTGGAACGGAAAGGTCCTCGCGGAGAGTGAGGACACCGTCATCGTCGAGGGAAACCACTACTTTCCACCGGAATCGGTCAATCACAAGTTCCTGCGCGCCTCGGAAACCCACTCCGTGTGCCCGTGGAAGGGAACGGCGAGCTACTACACCGTGGTCGTCGACGGGGAGGAGAACCCGGACGCCGCGTGGTATTACCCGGAGCCCAAAGCCGAAGCGGGCAACATCAAGGATCACCTCGCGTTCTGGCGCGGCGTGACCGTTCAGGACTGAGCATTTGCGCGAGAGGTGGGCGCCGGAGTACCCGGCGCCCACCTCGTATCGTGTGTCGTTACAGCCGCCGGCGGTGGCATTGGTGCTGATGCGGACCCCGATGGTCGACAATGCCGGAAATACCGGGCACGAATATCCGACGCGGTATTTTCGGAGCGGCGACTATATCGACTTCCAACCATCGCGGCGCTTTTAGTCGCTTTTGCCTGCAACTTCGCGCAGTTGTCTTTACCTGCGGAACTCACGGTATCGGGCGACTGCATTCCGCAGCGGCCAACGTCATCAGGGGAGCGGAAGCCTCGCCTGTGCGGCCGCGTACCGGGCGGGATCGGGCCGCACGGTGCATTTCTCGGAATCGCGAAAGAGATGTCACCCTCAGTTTCACAGGACCACCTCGTCACGCGCCGGATTCTGAGCGCTCAGGACCGCACTCCCGTAGGCCACTCCGCATTTGCCACGGCGCAATCGCGCGAAAACGCCGTCCTGTGGGTTCGATCACACGATGGGATGAGTTTTTACGCCCGTGTCGACAGATCACAGGGAGATAAATTCGAAACCGATTGGGCTCGCCGCGATCCGAGCCGTTGATCTACCAGCGGAAACGGCCCAAATAGGACAGTCCACGCCGGACCGGAGGCGTCCTAACAGCGGCTATCACCAACCGTACGTGATCAACTACCTGGAGTACCGTGGCCGCACCGTGATTTTGGTCGGTCATGGCAGTTATCTCGGTGAGGGGCACACAAGGGCAGGTGTGCCCCTTCCGGGAAACCTCACCGCACCCAGCAGCCGGTGACCGGATTCCATTCACGGATCGTGGTCTCTCCGATCACGCCCGCCGCCGTGTACGGGTCCTCGGCGAGCACCCGCTCCAGTTCCGCCTCATCAGCCACGTCGTAGACCAGCAGGGCGCCCCGCTGGTCGAGGTACGGGCCCGCGGCGAGCACCTTGTTCTCCGCGGCGAGTCCCCGCAGGTACGCCCGGTGCGTTTCGACGTGCTTCTTGCGCTCCTCGGCGTCGACCGCGAAAACCCACTCCACCGTGAACCGTGCCACTGATCCTCCTCCGCCAGACCCGACGCGGGTGTCTTTACCAGAACACGCGAGACCGCTGCGACCTGACGTGGGTAAGGTCGTCCTCGTGAAAGAGGGGTGGACCACGGTGGGACAGGAAGTCGAGCCGGTCGAGCAGACGGTGGAGCGCACGCTCGGCCATATCCGCACGCTCGACGCCGAGCCCGCCGCGGCACCGACCCCGGCACTGACCTTGGAAGACCTGTACCGACAGCACCGGATGCGGATGGTTCGGCTCGCGGTGCTGCTGGTGGACGACGCGGCCACCGCGGAGGACGTCGTGCAGGAGGCCTTCACCGGGCTGCACCGGCACTGGGCGCAACTGCGCGATGCGGCCGCGGCGGTCGGGTACCTGCGCACCGCGGTGGTCAACGGCAGCCGTTCGGTGCTGCGCAGGCGCAAAACCGCCCGCGACTACACGCCCCCGCACGCGACAACGGCCCGCTCGGCGGAGTCGCTGGCGATGCTGACCGCCGAGCACCAGGCCGTGGTGGCGGCGCTGGGCAAGCTGCCGCCGCGGCAGCGCGAGGTGCTGGTGCTGCGGTACTACGGAGGGCTGTCCGAAATGGAGATCGCCGACGCGACCGGCATCTCCCGCGGCACGGTGAAGTCCACCGCGAGCCGGGCCCTGGACGCGCTGCAGAAGATCATGGCGGGCTGAATTCCGGCTGATTCCGCGGTTTCGCCCTTTCATAACGGTTCAGCTCTCGACCTGCGGCGGAAGCCGGCGCAAGATTTCCAGACGTGGCCAACACCAGGTACGTGATCGCGGTCGACGTCGGCGGCACCGACACCAAAGCGGCGCTCGTCAGCGCGAACAACGGCAGAACGACCGTGCTCCGAGAGCACCGCATCCCCACCGCCAAGGCCGACACCGGCATGGCCACCGCGCTGGCCGTCGTTGACTCGGTGGTCGCCACGGTCCAGTCGTTCCGCAGCCAGTTCGACTTCCCGGTCACGGCGGTCGGCGTCGTGGTGCCCGGCGTGGTCGACGAGGCCACCGGCACCGGGGTGTTCTCGGCGAACCTGGGCTGGCGGAACGTGGCCTTCCAGCCGCTGCTCACCGAACGCACCGGCCTGCCGATCGCCTTCGGCCACGACGTGCGGGCCGCGGGTCTGGCCGAGGCCAGGCTGGGCGCCGCCAGGGGACTCACCGACGCGGTCGTGCTGCCGATCGGTACCGGCATCGCGGGCGCGCTGCTGCTCGGCGGCCGGATGTACTCCGCGGACGGCTTCGGTGGCGAGATCGGCCATATCGACGTCGGGCACGGCGAGCCCTGCGGCTGCGGCTCGACCGGCTGTCTGGAGGCGGTGGCGTCCTCGGCCGCGGTCGCCCGTCGGTACTCGCAGCGCGCGGGCAGGACCGTTCCCGGTGCGGCGGATGTGGTGGCCGCGATGCGGGACGGCGACCCGATCGCAGCCGAGATCTGGGCGGAGGCCGTCGAGGCGCTGGCGAAGGGCATCCTGGTGGTGGCGGCGCTGCTCGGGCCGCAGGCGGTCATCCTCGGCGGCGGGCTGGCCAGGGCGGGCGCGTTGCTGACCGAACCGCTGGGCCGCAGGCTGGATGAACTGGTTACCTTCCACCGGCGGCCGGAACTGCGGCTCGCGGAGCTGGGTGACACCGCGGGCTGCCTCGGGGCGGCCCTGCTGGCCCTCGACCTGTTGGAGGAGCGATGAGCGAAGACCCGGAGCGCCTGTTGAAGGAGGCGCTGCGGGCGCAGGCGGTGAACTCCTCCGGCACCGCCTACCCCACCGTGGCCCCGCAGTGGCAGCCCTCCGCGCAGCGGACCGCCCGGCGGGAGCCCGCGGGCCGGTGGGTGTTGCTGCTGGCGGTGGGCCTCGGACTGGCGGCGGGTGTGGTCGCCGCCATCATCACGATCCTCTGACCGGGCACACAGGATGCCCCTGTACCGTTGACAACCGTGACGAGCGTCCTCGCCTCTGCCACCGCCAACCAGGCCAGCCTGCTCGAATGGCTGGACCCCGAGTACATCATCCGTGCTCTCGGCCCGTTCGCCCTGATCGGCGTGTGCCTGATCATCTTCGCCGAGTGCGGGCTGCTCGTCGGGTTCTTCCTGCCCGGTGACTCGCTGCTGTTCGTCGCGGGCCTCGCGGTCGCGACCGGTGCCATCGGCACCCCGATCTGGCTGGTCTGCATCCTGCTGGTGATCTGCGCGGTGCTGGGCAACGTGGTCGGGTACTGGATCGGCTACCGGGCCGGGCCCGCGCTGTTCAACAAGCCCAACTCGCGGCTGTTCAAGAAGGAGTACGTCGCCAAGACGCACGAGTTCTTCGAGCGCTACGGCACCAAGGCGATCGTTCTCGGCCGGTTCGTGCCGATCGTGCGGACCTTCATCACCGCGATGGCGGGTGTGGGCCGGATGGACGCCCGCAAGTACTTCACGTTCTCCATCATCGGCGGTGTGGCCTGGGCCGCGGGCGTGACGCTGCTGGGCTTCGCGCTGGGCAACATCCCGTTCGTGAAGAACAACCTCGAAGCGATGATCATCGGAATAGTGGTGCTGTCGATCCTGCCGATCATCATCGAGACGTTCCGCGAGCGCCGCAAGGCCCGCGCCGCCGCCTAGGCAGGGCGCTCAGGTCTGGTCGAACATCGACCCGGGGTTGAACAGGTTCTCCGGGTCGAGGGCGGCTTTGATGGCGCGATGGACGCGCATCCCGACCGGTCCTATCTCGGTGGCCAGCCACTCTTTCTTGATCTTGCCGATGCCGTGTTCGCCGGTCACCGTGCCGCCCAGCCGCAGCCCGAGTTCCAGGATCTCGCCGAAGGCCTTCTTCGCGGCGGCGGTCTCCCGCTCCGAGGACGGGTCGTAGACGATCGTCGGGTGCATGTTCCCGTCGCCTGCGTGGCCGACGACGGCGATCCGCAACTCGTGCACCTTGGCCAGCTCGGCGCAGCCCTGGATCAGGTCGGCGATGCGGGTGCGTGGCACGCAGACGTCGTCGGTCAGCCAGGTGCCGTAGACCTCCAGGGCGGGCAGCACCGCCCGGCGGGCGGTGAGCAGCATGGTGCCCTCAGCCAGATCGTCCGTCGCGTGCACCAGGTCGGCGCCGACGTCCCGGCAGACCTGCTCGATCGCGCTGATCTCCCGGCGGGCGGCCTCCCCGCCGGAGTCGGACTGGCACAGCAGCAGCGCGACGTCGTCCCCGCCCGCCACGCCGAGATCGGTGTGCAGGTACTTCTCGACGGCGCGGATGGAGGCGGTGTCCATGATCTCCATCAGCGACGGGACCAGCCCCTCGCGGACGATCCTGGTCACCGCCTGGCCCGCGGCCAGGGTGTTGCCGAAGGTGGCCACCAGCGTGGCCGGGGCCTGCGGCAGCGGCCGCAGCGCCAGTGTCGCCGAGGTGATCACGCCGAGCGTGCCCTCGCTGCCGATGAACAGCTTGGTCAGGTCATAGCCCGCGACGCCCTTGACCGTGCGCCTGCCGGTGCGCAGCAGTTCGCCGTCGGCGAGCACCACCTCGAGGCCGAGCACCGAGTCGGTGGTCACGCCGTACTTCACGCAGCACAGTCCGCCCGCGTTGGTGGCCAGGTTGCCGCCGATGGTGCACCAGTCGTAGCTGGAGGGGTCCGGCGGATAGAACAGGCCGTGCTTCTCCACGGCGTTGCGCAGGTCCAGGTTCACCACCCCCGGCTGCACGACGGCCAGCCGGTTGTCGGCGTCGACCTCGAGGATGTTGTTCATCCTGGTCGTGGACAGCACGACGCAGCCGTCCACCGCGTTGGCCGCGCCCGCCAGCCCGCTGCCCGCGCCGCGCGGCACGATCGGGGTGCCGGTCCGCGCGCAGGCCCGGACCACAGCCCGCACCTGTTCGGTGTCCCTGGGCCGCGCCACTGCGATCGGCATACCCGCGGGCGCGGTCGGCGTCATGTCCCGCCGGTAGCCCTCCAGCACGTCCGCGTCGGTGAGAACTCCGTCGCTGCCCAGGGCCTCGACCAACAGGTCGACGATGAGGGAGTCCATCGTTCGAGGCTAGACGCTGTCGGTTCGCTGAAGCCATATCCAGGGTTCCGGCAGTGACGAGCGACGCGAAGACGTAGGCTCGCCCCCGTGACCACCGCTCTTGCTCCCGCAGGCCTCCTGGCCATCGGGCGATTGGCGGATGCGGGCCCTGCGATGGTCTGGATCGTCGTCGTCGGCTTCGTGTTCCTGGAGTGCGGCTTCATCATCGGGCTCTTCCTGCCCGGTGACTCGCTGCTGCTCACCGCGGGCCTGGTGCTGGCCGAACAGACGCACGACTACCACGCATGGGCGCTGTCGGTGGCGACCATGGGCGCCGCGGTGGCGGGCAACCAGGTCGGCTACCTGATCGGCGCGAAGACCGGCACCCGGCTGCTGGCCCGCAAGGGCGGGCGGGTACTCAACCAGGAGAACCTGGACCGCGCGAAACGGTTCCTCGACCGCTGGGGCTTCTGGGCGATCGTGCTGGCCCGCTGGCTGCCGTGGGTGCGCACGCTGGCGCCGATCATCGCGGGCGCCGCGGGCATGAACCGCCGCCGGTACCTGGCGGCCAGCGTCCTCGGCGCCATCGCGTGGGTGCCGGTCCTGATCCTGATCGGCTACTACGCGCACGGCGTGCTGGAGCAGTACCCGTGGCTGAGCAATGTGGCGATGATCGGTTTCGGCGCGTTCATCGTGGGCGGCACGCTGTACGGCCTGTGGCGCTACCGGCAGGACATCCACAAGCCCGTCGCGGAGGAACAGGCCTCGACTCGCCGCGACGGTTAGCGGCGGCTTGCCGTCAGCCGTGCTCGGGCTGCCCGACAGTTCTCAGTCGGGCAGCGGCGCCGCTGCCCGGAAACCCGACAAGCACGGTTACCGAACACGTCCAGACGTGGTTAAGATGATAATCGTTATCACTTAACCGCTCCTGGAGGTTCGCGTGATCATCCCCGGCCTGGTCTCGGTGACCTTCCGCCAGCTTGACGTGCCCCGCGTGGTGGAGCTTGCCGCGGAGGCGGGCCTGCGCGCGGTGACCTGGGCGGGCGATGTGCACGTCCCCGCAGGAGACCTTGGTGCCGCCGAACGCGCCCGCGACCTGTGCGCGTCCGCGGGCCTGCTTGTGGAGGGCTACGGCTCGTACCACAAGTCGGGCCACAGCGACCCCGCCGGTTTCGCCGACGTACTGGCCAGCGCCCGCGCCCTCGGCGCCCCGGCGATCCGGATCTGGGCGGGCATGGCCGACCCCACGGACACCGACCCCGCCCTGCGACAGCGCGTCGTGGACGACATCCGGCGCTGCGCCGACTCGGCGGGCGAGGCGGGAATCGCCATCGCCGTGGAGTACCACTCCCAGTCCCTCACCGACGACCTCGCGTCGACACTTCAGCTCTTGTCCGAAGTGGACAGTACGACTGTGGTGCCGTACTGGCAGCCGCGGGAGCTTCCGGTGCTTTCGCAGTGTCTATCCGAGGTGGACGCTCTGCTGCCACGGCTGCGCGCGGCGCATGTCTTCTCCTGGGGAGAGGACGGCTACGACACCAGGCTGCCGCTGGCGGACCGCGCCGACCTCTGGCAGCCCGTGCTCGCCCACTTGGCAGCCGATGGCACCGACCGTTTCGCGATGCTGGAGTTCGTCCAGGACGACAGCGAGGACGCCTTCCGCCGAGACGCGGCAGCCCTGGTGAGCTGGCTCTCAGAGGTCGAGTAGCTCAACGGATCGAACGACAAGGCCCCCGGCTCCTCGGTTTCGAAGCACTGCCCCACCTCCTTGGTAACTCACCTTTCCGGATTTGAAGGCGCGTTGTAATCCATCACATCTGATCAGTGTTATTACCAGAAAATCTCACAATTTCGGGCACTCCATGCGAGCTTTCTACCTGCTCAAATACCTAACTTGTCGACACTTGATCGATACACTATTGCTCCGATCACACCACCTTCATACGCTCCCGGCATGCAAATAATCCGCCGTTCGGGCGTAGTGGCGTTGGCTTTGGTCAGTGCTCTTATCACAAGTGGAATGGTGGCTGGAGTTGCCTCGGCTGCTCCGGTGGGGCCTGCGTTGCTCACTCCGGTCGCGGAGCTTGAGGCCGCTCTGCATTGCGACGACGCGGTCGACAACGCCACCCGGACGCCGGTGCTCTTCATTCCGGGCACCACGGTCGAGGGTGATGAGAACTTCGCGTGGAACTACGCGGCGGCGTTGCGTGCCAAGGGATTCCCCTCCTGCTGGGTGGACTACCCGAAGCGCGGCTGGAACGACATGCAGGTCAGCTCCGAATACGTGGTGCACGCGATCCGCACCGTGCACCAGCGGTCCGGGCGCAAGGTCTCCACTGTCGGGCACAGCCAGGGCGGGCTGCACCCGGCCTGGGTCACGCGGTTCTGGCCGGACATCGCGTCCAAGGTCGACGACGCGATCAGCCTGGGCTCACCGTTCCACGGGTCCAAGACGGGCACCCTGTACTGCAAGGTGGTCGGGCCGTTCGCCGCGGGCTGCCCGGAGGCGTTCTGGCAGTTCGGCTGGGGCTCCAACTGGTCGAAGGCCCTGCTGGCGGGCGGGGCGATGCCCGCGGGACCGGATTTCACCTCGATCTACTCCACCGCTGACGAGGCCGCGGCGCCGGGCAAGGAGGCCAGTGCGCTGCCGGGGGCGGCACACATCGACTTGGCGCAGGCGTGTCCTGGCCGGTTGTCCGAGCACCTGGAGCTCGCCGTACACGCGGTGGCCTACGAGCTGACGCTGGACGCACTCACCCATGAGGGTCCCGCCGATCCCGCCAGGGTGCGCAAGTCGGTCTGCTCGGAGCTGTTCATGCCGATCCTGTGGCCGGAGCTCGGCAGGCAGCTGCCGGGGCTGCTGACCTCGTTCATCTGGGCCAACATCGGCCAGAAGCGCTTGGTGTTCAAAGAGCCCGAGCTGCGCGACTACGCCAAGGCCGCCCTCGGGGGTTGATGGGACGGAAGCGGCCCCGACCGGTTGCCCGGTCGGGGCCGCTTTCGTCTCACACGTCAGCCCGCCGAAGTCTTGTCCTCCTCGGACAGCGGCGTGCCGGTCGGCGTCTCCGAGGTGGGGGTGTCGGCCTCGCCGTCGGCCTCCGCCTCGCCGCCGAGTTCGGTGCCGCTCTGGCCGTTGGGGCTCCGCTTCACCGACGCCAGCAGCAGCTGCGCCACGTCGATGACCTCGAGGCTCTCCGCGGCCTTGCCGTCGCTTTGGCGGGCGGTGACGCCGTCGGTGAGCATGACCCGGCAGAACGGGCAGCCGGTGGCGATTTTCTGCGGCGCGGTGCCCAGTGCCTCGTCCACCCGCTCGACATTGATCCGCTTGCCGATGCGCTCCTCCATCCACATGCGGGCACCACCGGCACCGCAGCACATGGACCGGTCGGCGTGCCGCGGCATCTCGCGCAGCGTCGCACCGGAGGCGCCGACCAGCTCACGCGGCGGCGAGTACACCTTGTTGTGCCTGCCCAGGTAGCACGGGTCGTGGTAGGTCACGTCCTGGGCGACCGGCGCCACCGGCACCAGGCGCCGCTCCCGGACCAGCTTGTTGAGCAGCTGGGTGTGGTGCACGACCTCGAAGTTGCCGCCGAGCTGCGGGTACTCGTTGGCCAGCGAGTTGAAGCAGTGCGCGCAGGTCGCGACGATCTTGCGCTTGCCGGGCTGCCTGCCCTCGAAGACGGAGTTGAGCACCTCGACGTTCTGCTGCGCGAGCATCTGGAAGAGGAACTCGTTGCCCGCGCGGCGGGCCGGGTCGCCGGTGCAGGTCTCCTCCGGGCCGAGCACCACATAGCCGACGCCCGCCATGTGCAGCAGTTCGGCGACGGCTCGGGTGGTCTTCTTGGCGCGGTCCTCGAAGGCACCGGCGCAGCCGACCCAGAACAGGTACTCCACGTCGTCGGCCAACTCGCCGTCGAAGACGGGCACCTCGAAGTCCAGGTCCTCGGTCCAGGCCAGGCGGTCCTTGGCGTTCTGGCCCCAGGGGTTGCCCTTGTTCTCCAGGTTCTTGAACATGCCGCCGAGCTCGGACGGGAAGTTCGACTCGATCAGCACCTGGTAGCGGCGCATGTCCACGATGTGGTCCACATGCTCGATGTCCACCGGGCACTGCTCGACGCAGGCACCGCAGGTGGTGCAGGACCACAGCACCTCGGGGTCGATGATGCCGAGCGCGTCCAGTTCGCCGACCAGGGGACGCTCGGCTTCGGCCAGCGCGTCCTTGGGGATGGTGGCCAGCCGGGCTTCGGCGTCGTCGCCGGTGATGCCGACCTCGTCGCCCGCCATGTCCTTGGCGCCGCCCGCGAGCAGGTAGGGCGCCTTGGCGTAGGCGTGGTTGCGCAGCGAGGTGATCACCAGCTTGGGCGAGAGCGGCTTGCCGGTGTTCCAGGCCGGGCACTGCGACTGGCAGCGGCCGCACTCGGTGCAGGTGGTGAAGTCCAGCCAGCCCTTCCAGCTGAAGTCCTCCACCTTGCCCGCGCCGAAGACGTCCTTCTCCGGGTCGGCCTCTTCGAAGTCCAGCGGCTTGCCGCCGCTCATCATCGGCTTCAGCGCGCCGAGCGCGACGCCGCCGTCGTCCTCGCGCTTGAAGTAGATGTTGAAGAACGCCGTGAATCGGTGCCAGGCCACACCCATCGTGATGTTGAGCGAGATGACGATCAGCCAGGTCATCGAGATGACGATCTTGAGCGTGGCGGCGATCGAGATCCAATTGAGGTTGGCTGGCAGCACCGCGCCGAGGCCGTTGCTGATCGGGGTGGCCCAGTCGGGGTGGTGGCTCAGCCCGTTGGCCGCCTTGAAGCCGCGGATGAGGAAAATGCAGATGCCGACGCCGAGGATGATCGCCTCGACGAAGTAGGCCTGCCAGAAGTTGGAGCCCGCGAAGCGGGACTGCCGGTCGGCGCGGCGCGGGTGGTGCAGTTGACGGATGACGATCAACGTCAGGATGCCGAGCACCGTGGTGAGGCCGACGAGCTCGACGAAGACCGCCCAGATCGTCCAGTGGCCGATGATCGGAAGCTCGAAGCGCGGGTAGAACGCCTCACCGTAGGCCTCGACCAGGGTCAGGAAGAGCGAGCCGAAGCCGATCATCACGAACCAGTGGGCGACACCGATCGTGCTCCACTTGAGCATCCTGGTGTGGCCGAGGAATTCCTTGAACAGCGTGCCGATCCGGGCGCCGAAGGGGCCGTTCCGTGTCGGGTCGGACTGTCCGAGCCGGATGGTGCGCACCATCCTGGCCACGGTCTTGGCGCCGAGAACCACCGCGACAAGCGTGATGGCGACGCAGATCAGTCCCAGCGCGAGCTGCAGCGCACCCATTGTTCAGCTGCCCTCCGTCCGAAATGTGCGTGGCGCGAGACTACGCCTGCCTACTGGCGAGTAGGTAGCACGCGGTTCCGCCAACACCAGGTATCACACCGCATCCGGGGCGATCGCACCGCCTCGATCTTGGTTACCGGTGAGTAACAAGAAGCATAGGGTGCTCGACGGCAGGTCGCGCGGCGAATTGGGTCACGAAGGCAAGCCTCAGAACTCCGCGGGTCCAACCGCCCACGGTGCGCCAACCAGGCCTTTTCTCCCGAGGCCTGTCGATCCGTACACCAGGACATCACGCACCAGAGTCGACGCGACGCGCATCACTCCAATGTGGTGTTCAGCGTCGGTCCTCCAGGGGGCTGATCAACGCGCTCCGCCACTCGATCTTCACCCACTTGTGCCCTGCATCACAGTTGCATCACATCAGCGGAAATCCGCAGTCACTTGACACGGAGGGAATAACTACTAGTTGAAAGTTGTACTAAGGACCGAAGCCGACCCGAAGGGCTCAACGCATGGCGGCCCCCACCATCGAGCGCCACCACGGAACTTCGCAGCAACCGGAGATCACGTACCGGATCGCGGGCGACTGCTCCCTGCTCGTCGAGTACGGCACGCACGACCTCGACCTCGGGCTGAACTTCTTCGTCCACGCGGTGGTGGACAAGCTCGCCGAGGCCGGACTGCGTGGGCTGGTCGAAACGGTGCCGGGACTGCGCTCGCT
The DNA here is from genome assembly GCF_056323685.1 of Actinorectispora metalli. Lineage (NCBI taxonomy): Bacteria > Bacillati > Actinomycetota > Actinomycetes > Pseudonocardiales > Pseudonocardiaceae > Actinorectispora > Actinorectispora metalli. The sequence goes on along the minus strand of NZ_JBREYE010000001.1, from coordinate 2,435,014 downwards.
GCTGCTCTGCTTCGACCCCTCGGTCCTTGAGCACCGGACGCTGATCGAGGTGCTGTCCTCGGTGCACGCCGAAGTACCCGCCATCGACCACCTGGTGGTGCCGAGCAGGCTGGTCACCCTCCCCATCGCGTTCGACGACAACCGGTCCCGCGAGGCGATCCAGCGCTACCTCGCGACGACCAGGGTGGACGCCCCGAACTGCGAGGGCGGCAACAACATCGACTACCTGGTCCGCTACAACGGGCTGCCGGACCGCGAGGCGCTCTACGCCGCGATCCTGCGCACCGAGTGGTGGAACGCGTGCAACGGCTTCATCCCCGGCCTGCCGTTCCTGGTCGCGCTCGACCCCTCCGTCCAGCTGTCGGCGCCCAAGTACAACCCGCCGCGCGCGTGGACCGGCGAGGGCGCGGTGTGCTTCGGCGGGCCCTGCCTGTCCATCCACCCCTTCGAATCGCCGGGCGGCTACCAGCTCATCGGCCGCACGCTGCAAATCTTCGACATGCGACGGCTGAACGAGGCGTTCCGCCGCGACCCGCTGCTGATCAGGGCGGGCGACCGGGTCAGGTTCGAGCGCGTCGAGCAGGGGGAGCTCGCCGACCTGCGGCGCGCGGTGTTGGACGACGACTACCGGTACCGAATCGAGGAACGGCCCTTCGACGTCGGCGCCTATCTGGCCCGAGAGGCCGCGGCCCGGCAGGAGACCGAGCGGCTGCGCCTGCACCGTGAGGCCGCCTCGGCCCTCGTGGAGGTGCCGTGATCCCAGCGCTGGAAGTCATCGAGCCCGGACTGTTCACCACCATCCAGGACCTGCCCGGCAGGCGGGGCTTTCAACACGAGGGCTTCGCCTGGTCCGGTCCGATGGACCCGGTGGCGCACCGGACGGCGAACCTGCTGGTGGGCAACGCGGACTCGGCGCCTGCGCTGGAGATCCCGCTGGGCCGCATCCACGTCGCCGCGCTCTGCGACGGGGTGGTCGCGGTGACCGGAGCCGAGGCGATATCGCTCGAGGTCGCGGGCGTCTCCATGCCCACCTGGCAGGGGATTCGGGTGAAGGCGGGGCAGGAGATCGTCGTCACCATGGGCGGCGGCCACGGGTTCCGCGCCTACCTGGCGTTCTCCGGCGGCTTCGTGGTGCCGGAGGTGCTCGGCTCCCGCTCCACCTACGCGGCGGCGGGGATCGGCGGCCTCTCCGGACGCGCGCTGCTGCCGGACGACCAGCTGCACATCCCGGCGGGCGACGCGGGCCGTCCGGACGCCTTCCGGCTGCCTCCCGAACTGCGTCCGCGCTACGCCCGAGACTGGGAGATCGAGGTGATCCGTGGGCCGCACGCCGACCCGGACTTCCTCACACCGGGCGACTGGAGCCTGTTCACGGCCTCGAAGTGGAAGGTGGGTCTGAACTCCAACCGAACCGGCGTGCGGCTGCACGGGCCCAAGTTCCAGTGGGCCAGGCGCAATGGCGGGGTCGCGGGCGGGCATCCGTCCAACCTGCTGGACGGCCCCTACCCGGTGGGCGGGGTCAACGTGAACGGGGATCTGCCGGTGGTGCTCGGTCCGGACGGGCCGACCTCGGGAGGCTTCGTGGTGATCGCGACGGTGGCGCGGGCCGCGCTGTGGAAGCTCGGCCAGTGCAGGCCAGGTCGCGACAGCATTAAGTTTCGCGAGATCGACGTAACCCAGGCGCAGGTACTTGCGAAAGAAATTAGTGGGCGCCTCCATCCGGCCAGGCTCGAACGACTGGATCCCCAGACGCCGCAAGACCCGGGCTCGCTCCGTTCTGCCCAACGGGGCTAGAGCCCGCGGGCCCGCTTCGTTCTGCCCAGCGAAGCGATGGCCCCTGACGGGTGCTGGCCGGCACGCCGCGCGATTCACCCCGCCGGCCAGCACCCCGTCCACTCGGGTTACGTCCGAGACCCGTTCCGCTCACACCCGGGAACCTCTCGAAACCGCCGCACGTTGAACCGCTCGTAAGGTTGAGCACCCCCCGCTCAAGTTTGGCGCCGACGCGCTATCATCGGCGTCGGTAAACTTGAGTCACCACTGCTCAAGGTAGCGCCGAACGCGCACTTGAACAGGCAAAAGGGTGTCGAGAAGCTTGGAGGAGTAACCCATGGCTCGTGCGGTCGGCATCGACCTTGGAACGACCAACTCGGTCGTCGCGGTTCTCGAGGGTGGCGAGCCGACGGTCATCGCCAACTCCGAGGGATCGCGCACCACCCCATCGATCGTGGCCTTCGCCCGCAACGGCGAGGTGCTGGTCGGTCAGCCCGCCAAGAACCAGGCGGTCACCAACGTCGACCGCACCATCCGCTCGGTGAAGCGGCACATGGGCACCGACTGGTCGGTGGAGATCGACAGCAAGAAGTACACCGCGCAGGAGATCAGCGCCCGGGTGCTGATGAAGCTCAAGCGGGACGCCGAGGCCTACCTCGGCGAGGAGATCACCGACGCGGTGATCACCGTCCCCGCTTACTTCGAGGACGCCCAGCGGCAGGCCACCAAGGAAGCGGGCCAGATCGCGGGCCTCAACGTCCTCCGCATCGTCAACGAGCCCACCTCGGCCGCGCTGGCCTACGGGCTGGACAAGGGCGAGAAGGAGCAGACCATCCTGGTCTTCGACCTCGGTGGCGGCACCTTCGACGTGTCCCTGCTGGAACTCGGCGACGGCGTCGTCGAGGTCCGCGCCACCAGCGGTGACAACCACCTCGGTGGTGACGACTGGGACCAGCGCATCGTGGACTGGCTGGTGGAGAAGTTCCGCGCGTCCCAGGGCATCGACCTGGCCAAGGACAAGATGGCCATGCAGCGCATCCGCGAGGCCGCGGAGAAGGCCAAGATCGAGCTGTCCAGCTCGTCCAACGCGAGCATCAACCTGCCCTACATCACCGTGGACGCGGACAAGAACCCGCTGTTCCTTGACGAGCAACTGTCGCGGGCCGAGTTCCAGCGGATCACCTCCGACCTGTTGGACCGCTGCCGCGCGCCGTTCCACAACGTGATCAAGGACGCGGGCATCAACGTCGCCAACATCGACCACGTGGTGCTGGTGGGCGGTTCCACCCGCATGCCCGCGGTCGCCGAACTGGTCAAGGAGCTGACCGGCGGCCGGGAGCCCAACAAGGGCGTCAACCCGGACGAGGTGGTCGCCGTCGGCGCCGCGCTGCAGGCCGGTGTGCTCAAGGGCGAGGTCAAGGACGTCCTGCTGCTCGACGTGACCCCGCTGTCGCTGGGCATCGAGACCAAGGGCGGCATCATGACCAAGCTCATCGAGCGCAACACCACGATCCCGACCAAGCGCTCGGAGATCTTCACCACGGCCGATGACAACCAGCCCTCGGTGCAGATCCAGGTGTTCCAGGGTGAGCGCGAGATCGCGGCGCACAACAAGAAGCTGGGCATGTTCGAGCTGACCGGCCTGCCGCCCGCGCCGAGGGGCATGCCGCAGATCGAGGTCACCTTCGACATCGACGCCAACGGCATCGTGCACGTCAACGCGAAGGACCTTGGCACCGGCAAGGAGCAGTCGATGACCATCACGGGCGGCTCCGCGCTGCCCAAGGAGGACATCGACCGGATGGTCAAGGACGCCGAGGCGCACGCCGAGGAGGACAAGCGCCGCCGCGAGGAGGCCGAGGTCCGCAACCAGGCCGAGACGCTGGTGTACCAGACCGAGAAGTTCGTCAAGGACAACGACGAGAAGCTTCCCGCGGACATCAAGGAGAAGGTCAACGTCGCCATCGGCGAGGCGAACGATGCCCTGAAGGGCAACGACATCCCGGCCATCAAGGCCGCGATGGAGAAGCTGGCCACCGAGTCGCAGGCGCTGGGCCAGGCGCTCTACGCCGACAAGGCCGCGGCCGGTGCCGACGGCAGCGGTCCGGCGGGCGACACCAACGGTGCGCAGGCCAAGGCCGATGACGTTGTTGACGCCGAGATCGTCGACGAGGACGCCAAGAAGTGAGTGCGGACAAGTCACACATCGCCGAGACCGAGGGCGAGCAGCCCAGGGTCGTGGTGCGGGACCGGCGGCGGATCGACCCCCAGACGGGGGAGGTCCGCACGCCGCCCACCGGATCGGATGCGACAGAGCAGGAGGGAGGGTCGCAGTTGCGGGGCAAGCACGCAGGCCCGCCCGGCACCGGTTCCTCGGCCGAGCCGACCACCGACGGGGTCGCCCCGGCCGCCGTGGAAGAAGCGGGCCAGGCACTGGGCGACCTGCAACGGCAACTCGAGGAACGGACCGCCGACCTGCAACGCATCACCGCGGAGTACGCCAACTACCGCAAGCGCGTCGAGCGTGACCGGGAGCTGGTGGCCACCGCGGCGAGGGCGTCGCTGGCGGGCGACCTGCTCTCGGTGCTGGACGACTTCGAGCGCGCCGAGCAGCACGGCGACCTGACCGGCGGCCTCAAGGCGGTCGCCGACAAGATCGCCACCACGCTGGGCAAGGCGGGCCTTGAGGCCTTCGGGCACGAGGGCGAGCCGTTCGACCCGAGCGTGCACGAGGCCGTACAGCACGCCACCTCGCCCGAGGTCACCGAGCCGACCGTGACGGGTGTACTCCGCCGCGGTTACCGCTTCGGGGAGCGTGTGCTGCGGCCCGCGCTGGTCGCCGTGACCGATCATGATCCCGGCGGAGCGGTGGACAACGGCCAAGCGGCACAGGCGGAACCGGAGAACTGACCGAGCGAGAGGAGGGCGCCCAGTGACCGCGCGGGATTGGATCGAGAAGGACTTCTACGCCGAGCTGGGCGTCTCCTCCGACGCCTCGGCGGAGGAGATCAAGAAGGCGTACCGGAAGCTGGCCAGGGAGCTGCATCCCGACGCCAATCCGGGGGATGTGAAGGCGGAGGCGCGTTTCAAGGCCGTCTCCGAGGCCTACGGCGTGCTCTCCGATGCGGGCAAGCGGCGGGAGTACGACGAGGCGCGGCGGCTGTTCGGCTCGGGCTACCGGCCGGGTGGCGGCTTCAACACCGGGGGCTTCAACACCAGCGGGTTCGACTTCAACGACCTGTTCAGCGGGACGGCGGGCCCCAGCACGGCGGGTGGGCTCGGCGACCTGTTAGGCGGTCTGTTCGCCAACCAGCGGGCGGGCGCGGGCAAGCCGCGACCGCGCCGGGGCTCCGATGTGGAGACCTCGGTGCGCATCGACTTCACCGAGGCGGTCCAGGGCGCCACCGTGCCGCTGCGGCTGACCAGCCCGACAAGCTGCGCCACCTGCTCGGGCAGCGGGGCGCGGCCGGGCACCAGCCCGCGCCGGTGCACCGCCTGCGAGGGGTCCGGCTTCGTAAGCACCACCCAGGGCACGTTCGCGTTCAGCGAGCCGTGCCGGGACTGCCGCGGCAGCGGGCGGATCGTGGACGAGCCGTGCATCGAGTGCGGCGGTGACGGGGTGAGCACCAGGACCCGCACGCTGACCGTGCGCATTCCGCCGGGGGTCAACGACGGCCAGCGGATCAGGCTGGCGGGCCAGGGCGAACCGGGCCGCAACGGCGCGCCCGCGGGGGATCTGTACGTCGTGGTGCACGTCAACGCGCACAAGATCTTCGGCCGCAAGGGTGACGACCTGACCATCGCGGTGCCGGTCACCTTCCCCGAATTGGCCCTTGGCACCACGCTGAGCGTGCCTACCTTGGACGGCAAGGTGTCGGTCCGGGTGCCCGCGGGCACCGCCAGCGGCCGCACGCTCCGGGTGCGCGGCAAGGGCGTGCACCGGCGCGACGGCAGGACCGGCGACCTGCTGGTCACCCTCCAGGTGGCCATTCCGTCCACTTTGGATGGCAAGGCCAAGGAGGCACTGGAGTCCTACGCGGCGGCGACCGCGGGGCATGATCCGCGAGCCGAGCTGAACGGACTGCTTGGGAGGACTGGATGACCATCCCGTTCCCGCCCGGTACCGACGAGAACACCCCGGTGTTCGTGATCTCCGTTGCCGCCCAGCTTTCCGGGCTGCACGCGCAGACGCTGCGCACCTACGACCGGCTGGGCCTGGTCTCGCCGGGCCGCACCCCCGGCGGCGGCCGGCGCTACTCCACCAGGGACATCGCGCTGCTGCGCGAGGTTCAGCGGCTGTCCCAGGAGGACGGCGTGAACCTGGCGGGCATCAAGCGCATCATCGAGCTTGAGCAGCAGGTTGGCCTGTTGCAGGCCAAGGTGGCCGACCTGACCGAGGAACTCGCGGCGGCCTACGGCGCCGCCGACCGAGCGGCCGCCGCGGTACACCGCTCCTACCGCCGCGACCTCGTCCCCCTGCGCCAGGAGACCTCCCTGGTCATCTGGCGCCCCAAGAAGCCCTAACCACACCTGTAGCCGTCACCACACCTGCGTCTACGGACAGCCACAGTCCCACCAAACCGGACCACCGACGACGGACCCCCAGCAGGTCGCGGCGGCGCCGACGCATCGTGACGTAGCGACGAAGTCGCTGTTGCTGTTGACCCAACAAACGCAACCACCCGCGGGCTCTCAGATCGTCGCTGGCGAGGACAGCCCCGACGCCGTGACCGGTGTTGGTCATAAGGAGGGGATCCCGGAGCCAGCGGCGATCTGAGAGCCCGCTACCCAGCCACGACCACAACGCCGAGCACGATCAATCCAACGTAAACGGATCGTACGAGATCCGATCCAAAGGCGTCCCAGCAACCAGCATGCGCGACACCGTCGCCCTGATCATCTGCGGTGATCCCGCGACCAGCACATCCCGGTCGGCCCACGCGCCGTAGCGGGTGACCACGTCGACCAGCGTGCCGTGCTCGACGTTGGCCACATCGGCCTCGTTCTCCAGCACCGGCACCACCGTCAGCCACGGGTTGGTCATCGCCATCCGCTGCAACGACTCCAGCGCGTACAGGTCCTGGCGGCGCCGACCGCCGACGAACAGGTGCACGCGCGGGTTCTCGCCCCAGGCGGTCATGTCGTCCAGCATGGCCTGCATCGGCGCGACGCCAGTGCCGCCCGCGATCATCAGCAGGTCCCGCCCGGATTCGCGGTCCACGCTCATCCGGCCCATCGGCGACCCGATCCGCCACACGTCGCCAAGCTGGGCGTGTCCCACGATGGCGCGGCTGACCCAGCCGCCCTCCACCGCCCGGACGTGGAACTCCAGCACGCCGTCCTCGCGGGGCGCGTTGGCGGGTGAGAGGTAGCGCCACAGCCGGGGGCGTTGCGGCACTTCGACACTGACGTACTGGCCTGCCCGGTAGGGCACCAGGTATTCGGGCTGGACCCGCACAACCGCCAGGTCCCAGGCCAGCCGTTCGTGCTCGACGACGTAGCCGTTCCACCAGGCTGGGCCCTCGTCGGCGGAGGCCGCCTGCTGCATGGTCTGGGCGATCACCGTGTACGCCTCGGCCCAGGCCCGCTCCACCTGCGGGGTCCACGCGTCGCCCGCGAAACGCCGCAGCGCAGCGAGCAGCGAGGTGCCGACGGCTTCGTAGTGGGCGCCGAGCACGCCGAACTTGCGGTGATCACGGCCCAGTTGCTGGAGAAACGGCACCAGCTCGTCGGGCCGATCGACCATCTGGACCACGTGCACGAGCGCTCGGAGCAGTCGGCTACGCTGCACTTCCATGTTCACCGGGAACAGCTCGCGCGTTGCCGGGGCCAGGCTGAACAGCATGCCGTAGAAGAACTGCGCCACCTCTTCGGCGCGTGGCTCGACCACCGCGAAGCTCTCGCGGATCAAGCGCACCATGGCGGTGACACCGGCCGGGGGCTCCCGGCGGGGCGAAGGAACAGAGCTCACGACAGCGTTTGCGGTCATAGTCGGGCGCAGTCTCCATAGCTAGGGCACACGCCAGTCACGGCGTGTTTATGTCGACAAGCATCCCCCGACGAGTGAACCCTAGCCCTGATTTTGCCACTCCGAGACCTTGATGCCACCTTCGAGTGGATGCACATCACATTTTGTGATGGAGCAATAGATCTTTTGGGGGGTTCGCTTGCCGGGTAATGCATCTTTTCGCCGTACCGTGTCACCGTGTCTCCGTGACCCCCGACGTCCTAACCCCGACAGGGACGGCCGGGCCGGAACTGCTCGAACTGGAACTAGCCGAACTATCGGGTACTTCATCCGACCCGGCAACCGGTGGGAACCCCCGACCCGCCGACACGCCGTCTTCGGATGATCTGTGTTCACCCGATAGCGGACCCAGCGCGCCTCCGGCCGCTCCGTCCTTACCAACCGACCCCGTACCCGGTGCGGTGGCGGCGATCGCCGCCATCACGCAGGCTGATCAGGTGAGCAAGCCACGGCCGGTGTCCCGCGACCAGCTCGCCATCCCGTTCAACCCGCTCACCGACGATCACCGTGGCGATCATGGCCCACGACCACCCGGCTCGGCGGGCGAGCACCTGTTGCAGAGCGCATACGGAACAACACAGCGAGCGAAAAAGTTCTACCAGGACCAGCTGCTGGATCGATTGAATGACACCATGATCGAATTCATCGGCCGAATGGAAATGGCGTTCGTGGCAACGGCAGATGCAACAGGCGAATGCGATTCGTCGCTTCGCGCCGGTCCACCGGGCTTTATCCAAGTGCTGGATGAACATCAACTTGCCTATCCGGAATATCGCGGTAACGGCGTGTTGGCCAGTCTCGGCAACATCAGCGAGAACCCGCATGTCGGCATCCTCATGATCGATTTCGTCCGCGACCTGATCGGGCTGCACGTCAACGGCCACGCCCGCATCGTCGAGGACTCGGATTTGCGAGCGGAGCATCCGGGGCTGCCGCAGGACCTCGCCCGCGGTCGCACTCCCGAGCGCTGGGTGGTGGTCAAGGTCGAGGAGGCCTACATCCACTGCCGCAAGCACATTCCCCGCATGGTCCCGATGGACCGTGACCGCCCTTGGGGCACCGACGACACCAAACGCAAGGGCGGCGACTACTTCGGCGCCAAGGGCATGCCCCGCCCGTGGCATGCCGCCGAGGAGCCCGCACCCTCGATCCGATGATCAGCGGCTTTCGCCACCGGAAGCCCCGGGAACGCCGGGCTTCCGGTGGCGAAAGGCCCCAAAGCATCGGCACCCGATGTACATCTTTCGGTCACCGCTCGGCAGCTCTCTGTGGATGGCGACCTGCGGATTGTGAGTAACTCGGCACCGGGTGTGGATAACTTCGGCCGAGTTCACCCTGCCGAGACCTCAAGGTGGGAACACCATCACCCCGGCGGTTCCTGCGTCCAGGAGATTCGACATACTTGAGTGGAACCGACTCAACTTTTCCAACGTTGTGCAGGGTGGCGGGTCGTGCACTAGGCAGTGACACAGGCACCGACCCCGTGACTGTTCGTGCCGATGAGGTGAGGGATGGACGCTTTCAACCCGACTACCAAGACCCAGCAGGCCATTTCCGCTGCGGTGCAGGCCGCCACGGTGGCAGGCAACCCCGATGTGACCCCCACTCACCTGCTGGGCGCGCTGCTCGCGCAGAGCGACGGCATCGCCACTCCACTGCTGGCCGCGGTCGGCGCCGAAGCGGCGTCCGTGCGCGCCGAACTGGACCGGCTCAGCGCGGGCCTGCCCACGGCCAGCGGCGCGACGGTTTCCGCACCGCAGTTCTCCGCCACCGCGGTCAAGTCGCTCACCCATGCCCAGCAACTGGCCACCGAGATGGGCGATGAGTACGTCTCCACCGAGCACCTGCTGGTCGGCCTTGCCGCCGAGGGCGGACCGGTGGCCGACCTGCTGCGGCGCAACGGCGCGACCCCCGAGGCCCTGCGGGACGCCTTCACCAAGGTCCGCGGCTCGGCGAGGGTGACGAGCCCCGACCCGGAGGGCACCTACCAGGCGCTGGAGAAGTACGGCGTCGACCTCACCGACCGGGCCCGCAAGGGCGAACTCGACCCGGTGATCGGCCGGGACGCCGAGATCCGGCGCGTCGTGCAGGTGCTGTCCCGGCGCACCAAGAACAACCCGGTGCTGATCGGCGAGCCGGGCGTCGGTAAGACCGCGATCGTAGAGGGACTGGCCCAGCGGATCGTGACGGGCGACGTTCCGGAGTCGCTGCGCGGCAAGCGCGTGGTCGCGCTCGACCTCGGCGCGATGGTGGCGGGCGCGAAGTACCGCGGCGAGTTCGAGGAACGGCTCAAGGCCGTGCTGAAGGACATCACCGCCTCCGACGGACAGGTCGTCACCTTCATCGACGAGTTGCACACCATCGTCGGCGCGGGCGCCACCGGCGAGGGCGCCATGGACGCGGGCAACATGATCAAGCCGATGCTGGCCAGGGGCGAGCTCCGCATGGTCGGCGCGACCACCCTGGACGAGTACCGGCAGCACATCGAGAAGGACGCCGCGCTGGAGCGCCGCTTCCAGCAGGTGATGGTCGGCGAGCCGAGCGTGGAGGACACCGTCGGCATCCTGCGTGGCCTCAAGGAGCGCTACGAGGTGCACCACGGCGTGCGGATCACCGACGGCGCGCTGGTCGCCGCGGCCACCCTCTCCGACCGCTACATCACCGCCCGCTTCCTGCCGGACAAAGCCATCGACCTGGTCGACGAGGCCGCGTCCCGGCTGCGCATGGAGATCGACTCGCGCCCCGTCGAGATCGACGAGGTGGAGCGCGCGGTCCGCAGGCTGGAGATCGAGGAGATGGCGCTGGCCAAGGAAAGCGACGCCGCTTCCCGCGAGCGGCTGGCCGCGCTGCGCGCCGAGCTGGCCGATCGCCGCGAGACGCTGGCCGAGCTGACCGCCCGCTGGCAGCGGGAGAAGGACGCCATCGAGCGGGTGCGCGAGCTCAAGGAGCAGCTCGAGCAGCTCCGCGGCGAGTCGGAGCGGGCCGAGCGGGACGGCGATCTTGGCCGGGCCGCCGAACTGCGCTACGGCCGCATCCCCGCCTTGGAGAAGGAGCTCGAGGCAGCCGCCGCGGCGACCGTGGCCACCGGCAGCGTCCAGGTGATGCTGAAGGAGGAGGTCACCGCCGACGACGTCGCCGATGTCGTGAGCGCCTGGACCGGAATCCCGGCGGGCAGGCTGCTGGAGGGTGAGACCACCAAGCTGCTGCGCATGGAAGACGAGCTCGGCAGGCGCGTGATCGGCCAGCAGGAGGCGGTGCGCGCGGTCTCCGACGCGGTCCGCAGGGCGCGTGCGGGCGTTGCCGACCCCGACCGGCCGACCGGTTCGTTCCTGTTCCTCGGCCCGACGGGCGTCGGCAAGACCGAGTTGGCCAAGGCGCTGGCCGAGTTCCTGTTCGACGACGAGCGCGCCATGATCCGCATCGACATGAGCGAGTACGCCGAGAAGCACTCGGTGGCCCGCCTGGTCGGCGCCCCGCCCGGCTACGTCGGCTACGACCAGGGTGGCCAGCTGACCGAGGCGGTCCGGCGCAGGCCCTACTCGGTGGTGCTGCTGGACGAGGTGGAGAAGGCACACCCCGACGTCTTCGACGTGCTGTTGCAGGTGCTCGACGACGGCAGGCTGACCGACGGGCAGGGCAGGACGGTGGACTTCCGCAACACGATCCTCGTGCTGACCAGCAACCTCGGTTCGCAGATCATCGCCGATGTCACCATGGACGAGCGGCAGCGCAAGGACGCGGTGCTGTCCGTGGTGCAGCACCACTTCAAGCCGGAGTTCCTCAACCGGCTGGACGACATCGTGGTCTTCCACCAGCTCGCCACCGAGGAGCTCACGTCCATTGTGGACATCCAGGTGGGCAGGCTGGCGAAGCGACTGGCCCAGCGCAGGCTCCAGCTCGACGTGACCACGGCGGCGCGGGACTGGCTGGCGCTCAACGGCTTCGACCCCGTCTACGGCGCGCGGCCGCTGCGCAGGCTGGTGCAGTCGGCCATCGGAGACCAGCTCGCCAGGGAGCTGCTGGCGGGCCAGATCCGCGACGGCGACTCCGTGCTGGTCGATCTCAAGGACGACCGCACCGGATTGGTCGTCACCCAGAAGGAGCAAATTCCGGCCTGAGCGGTCACGCATACAACGCGACAGGTCGGGAACAAAACGGGCGTCCGACGCGGAAATCCCTCGGCAAACGCTTGCCGGGGGACTTTCGCACCGTACGGAACCGTCCACCGGGCAGAGTGAATCCGCACAATCTGACCCGATCAAGGATCTTGATCTTCGCACATCGCGATCTCGCCGCTACGCTTTTCGTTTGTGGGCATACCGGCGTGGATTTGGTTCACCGTCGCGGTGATCGCTGCCGTGGCTGGCGCGGCGCTGCTCGCCACCGATCGAGCCCAGCGCTCGGCACGGAACAGAGAGCGCAAACGCTGGGCCTCGCTGCGTGGCTGGCAATTCACTGAGTTGGACGTTGCGCTGCCCGCCCGGTGGCGCAACGGAGTCATGGCCTACGGCGAGGTCGGCGTCGGCCGCGATGTGGTCACCGGCTCCACCTTCACCGCCGACGGTAGGCGGATGGTCCACGTCTTCGACTACGAGCAGGGCGGCAAGGTCACCGCGGTCATCGTGGCCGTGCACCGCAGGCGCCCGCTGCCGACCGTGGTCGAGCTGTGGATGCCGAGCGTCACCATCTCCGGTGAGTCCGGCCTCGACCTGCTCGGCCCGGTGGGCGACCGCTTCGCGTTCGTCTCCGACATGGTCAGCGCCCGGCCGCTGATCACCCCGGACCTGGTGGACGCCTCGGACGAGATCGGGCACGACGTCACCGTGGTCTGGCTGGAGGACGCCTGGGTGGCCGCGGCCGCGGCACCCAACGCGGGCCCGGCCAGGCTGGAACGCCTGCTCCGCGACCTCGGCGAACTGGCCGATCTGGTCGACCCCGCCAACGTGGACTTCGACGGCGACCCCGGGCACCCGGACGAGGACGAGAACGACATCGAGTCCGAGGACGGCGAGGTCTACCGCCCCACTCCACGCCGCTGAAGGTGAAATCGGGCTGCCCGAACGGGTTCCGATTGGGCTAGCGTCTAGTGACATGCCCACCGCGTTGATCACGGGACCCACCGCAGGCATCGGGACGGCGTTCGCGCGCAGGCTGGCCGCCGACGGCTACGACCTCGTGCTCGTGGCCAGGGACGGCGACCGCTTGACCGCGCTGTCCGAGGAACTCTCCACCCGCCACGGCATCGGCGTCGAGGTGTTGCAGGCGGACCTCTCCGACGGCAGAGCCCGCCAGCGGGTCGCCACCCGCTGCGCCGCGGGCGCGGGCACCCGCGGCGGCAAGGCCGCAAAGGCACCGATCGATCTGCTGGTCAACAACGCGGGCTTCGCGCATTCCTCGGAGTTCGCCGACGCGGACTACACCGCGCTGAAGGCCCAGTTGGACGTCAACGTCACCGCGGTGCTGCAACTGACCCACGCGGCGCTGCCCGGCATGCTCGAACGGCAGCGGGGCGCGGTGATCAACGTGTCCAGCGTCGCGAGCTTCTTCCCCGGCCGGGGTTCCACCTACACCGCGAGCAAGGCGTGGGTGACGGTGTTCTCCGAGGGGCTCGCCGCGGGACTGGCCAAGACGCCGGTCCGGGTGATCGCGCTGTGCCCGGGATTCACCCGCACCGAATTCCACGCCAGGGCGGGCATCACCATGTCCGATGCGCCCAAGCATTTCTGGCTGGAGGCGGACCGGGTGGTCGACGACTGCCTTGCCGATCTTCGCCGCGGCCGGGTGCTTTCGGTGCCGAGCAAACGGTACAAAGTGCTCGTCGCCCTTGGTACGGTCCTTCCGCGACCGCTCGTCCGTTGGGCGGCGTCGCGAGGAACCGGCCGCGGCCGGACCTAGTCCGAACGCGGACCGGGGACAGGAGTGGCATTCACCCGCTTGGCCCGGGTGAATGCCACCTGCCGCTCAGTGCCTGCCTAGCTCTGCTCGCACTTCTTCCACGCCCAGTGGTACGTGGTCTTCAGGTCGCCATCCGTCGAGTCCATCGCGATGTAGCTGGTGGTCTTCTTCGGATCCGAGGTGCCGACGGCCGCCCTCAACTCGGTGTTGATGTTGAAGTTGCGGACCTCGTTGCAGGGGTGGTAGACGATCTGGGCGATCGGGATCTCGTGGGTCCGCTGCCAGTTGTCCTCAAGTAAGCCCTTGAAGTCCTCTTCCTTCTTCACCGTCTCCGACTGGCCTTGGAAGTAGTAGCCCGCAACCTGCTTGGCGGTCGCACCCGCGGCAAGCTGCGCGTAGCCGCGGTAGTCGACCTTGGCAATCCCGTAGGTGAATCCCGAGGGCACATTCACCTTCAGGTTGAGCTGGCAGTTCTTCCGGTTGTCGGTCGGCTTGGACCCGACACCCACACTGGCGATGTAGGCGCTGTAGGTGACGGTGAACGCCGTGTTGTCCGGAGCGACCGCGACCTGAACGGTGTCCTTGGGACAACCCGAGCCGTTGACGGTCACCACCTGCACCGTCACCTTGTCCGGCGGCGGTACGAAGTCGGGGTCAAACCATGGTGGTGGTGGATTCACCAGGGATAACGCAACCCCGACAGCCGCCAGGAAATGAAGCATGGTTCCCTCCTCGTATCAGGCAATGGAATAACCGCGGGCATGCGTGTGGTGCCGGCCAATAGGCCGAATTCACGGTGAAATAGTGAACAACGGTGGTTCGCAGGGTTTACCGCATTTCACATGCCCGCGCAGACCCCCAGGATGTCGCGCGTTTTCGCCGGGGGTACCCGCGCGGCGACCGCTCCGTGGAGTAGGCCGCCGCGCTTCAAGGTCACCCGAGAATCAGCACTTCTTCCAGTGCCAGTGGAAGACCGTGCGAGAGCTGCCGTCGGTGGAGTCCATGGCCATGTAGCTGGTGCCCTTGGAGCTGCCCGCGTTCACCCGGAGTTCGGTGTTCACGTTGACGATCTTGCTCTCACCGCAGGGCGCGTAGACGAGCTCCGCGACCTCGGTCTTGTTCGTGACCTGCCAGTTGTTCTGGAACGGGCCGGAGAAGTCCTTGTCGGCCCGGTAGGTCGGCGAGGTGCCCTGGATGTAGTAGCTGGCCCGCTGCAAGCCGGTCGCACCCTTGGCCAACTGCGCGTAGCCCCGGTAGTCGGCCTGGGCGATCGCGTAGGTGAAGCCCTGCGGGATGTGAACCTGCAGCGCCAGCTGACAGTTCTTCCGGTTGTCGGTCGGCTTGGATTCCGGGCCCACCTCGGCGAGGAAATCGCTGTAGGTCACGGTGAACGCCGTGTTGTCCGGCGCGACCGCCACCGCGGCGGTGTCCTTCGGGCAGCCCGAGCCGTTCACGGTCAGGACCTGGACCGTGATCTTGCCCGGTGGTGGGGTATCCGCCGACTGGTCGGCGACTGCAGGCGATGCGACGAGGCTTAATGCCGCCGCGCCGACGACTGCCAGTAGTTTAAACATTTGATGCCCTCCCAGTACTTCTCTACAAGGCGAGCTTGCAGGGGTTAGGGGAAATCTATCGCAACATTCATTCATTGCCACCGACTAAACGGCGCAATGCGGTCACTTGCGGTTATGCGCGTTTAAGTTGCGCACTGCCAATATTCAAAGAGAGGTGTCGATCAATTGCCGTGGAAATCGCTTACGCGTTGCACTTCTTCCACGCCCAGTGGTAGGTGGTCTTGACGGAGCCGTCCGTCGAGTCCATCGTGAAGTAACTGGTGGTGGTCTTGGGGTCCGAGGACCCTACGGCGACCCGCAACTCCGTGTTGATGTTGAAGTTGCGCAGTTCGCCACAGGGCGACCACACGACCTGGGTGAACTCCACCTCGTCCGTCGCCTGCCAGTTGTCCTCGAGCAGGCCCTTGAAGTTGTGCGTCTTCCGGTCCGTCGACGAGCTTCCCTGGAAGTAGTACCCCGCGATCTGCTGGGCGGTGGCACCCTTGGCCAGTTGTGCGTAGCCGCGGTAGTCGGACTTGACGATGCCGTAGCTGAAGCCCTGCGGAACGTTGACCTTCAGGTTCAGCTGGCAGTTCTTCCGGTTGTCCGTCGGCTTGGCGCCGACGCCGACCTGGGCGATGTACTCGCTGTAGGTCACGGTGAACGCGGTGTTGTCCGGGGCGACGGCGACCTGGACGGTGTCCTTCGGGCAACCCGAGCCGTTGACGGTCACGACCTGGACGGTCACCTTGTCGGGCGGCGGCACGAACTCCTCGTCGTACCACGGCGGATTGATCAGTGTCAGGGCTACGCCGATGGCAGCCAGAGCATGGAACATTGTTCCCTCCCTTTACCCTCGCGAATGACCAGCAGGAGGTCAGCGCTGAAATTCAGGTAGAGCGCAGGATGAATTTCGAGACTAGGCGGGCATGCGTTGACCACACCGAACGCGCTCACATCCATCGGTGCAGCCAGGCTGGCCCATTCTTGTGAGAGTTCCGTATCGTCCGCGCCAACGGAAAACGGATTCTCAGCGGCAGTTGTGGCAGGGCTGCCGCATTAAGTAATGGGTTCGGTTTGCGGTTCTCAGCACTTCTTCCAGTGCCAGTGGTAGACCGTGCGGATGCTGCCGTCGGTCGAGTCCATGGCCATGTAGCTGGTGCTGCCAGGGTCAGAGGAACCCGCGCTGACCCGCAGTTCGGTGTTCACGTTGAAGATCCGGCTTACGCCACACGGCGCCCAGACCAGCTCCGCGACGTCGGTCTTGTCGGTAACCTGCCAGTTGTTGTTGAGGGGACCGGCGAAGTTCTCGGTCACCCGCGCGGTCGGCGAGGTGCCCTGGATGTAGTAGCTGGACCGCTGAATGCCGGTCGCACCCTTCTCCAGGTGGGCGTATCCGCGGTAGTCAGCCTGCGCGATGGCGTAGGTGAAGCCCTGCGGCACATGCACCTTCAGGCCGAGCTGGCAGTTCTTCCGGTTGTCGATGGGCTGGGATTGAGGCCCGACCTCGGCGAGGAATTCGCTGTAGGTCACGGTAAATGCGGTGTTGTCCGGCGCGACGGCGACCGCGGCCGTGCCGGGACGGCAGCCCGAACCATTTACCGTCTCGACGTCGACCACAATCTTGTCAGGTGGCGGCGCCTCTTCCGCGGCTGCGGGCGTGGAAATCAAGAATAATACTGCACCTGCGGCAGCCAATAATTTGAACATGAATGCCCTCCGGTTCACGATCAATAAGCAGGATCCGTCGATCCTTTGCAGGGTCAAGCAACTCTATGCGCGCGCCGTGTTTTACTGTACCCGCTGAACGGCTTAAACCCATCAGCTTCGCCGGCGAAACACTTAAGTTGGTCCGCGCGTCCCTTGAATAAGAATCCCGTTTCGTGATCTGGTCGCGTCCTCGTCGTAATGAGAATGAATGCCTTGCTAAATTAAACAACTGAACTTATCTGGCTAGTTTGAAAGGCAACTTAACTTAAGCCGCCGAACGGCCGGGAAATGATGCTTTCGGCCGAGCCGGGTGCCGCCGTCCTGCGGAGCGGCGAGGTGAGGCCGCCACCTGTGCGAAGCTTGCTGCTCGTGAGCAACTCTGTGGAGATCGACCAGCAGGCCAAGTCCGAACTCGCCCGGCTCGTCAACGAGCTGGCCGTGGTGCGCGGGCGGGTCACCCTGTCCTCCGGCAAACAGGCCGATTACTACGTCGACCTGCGGCGGGCGACATTGCACCACGCGGCCGCCCCACTGATCGGCAAGCTGCTCCGACAGCTCACCGCGGACTGGGATTACACGGCGGTCGGCGGGCTGACACTGGGTGCCGATCCCGTCGCCACCGCCATGATGCACACCGCCGCGGTGGAAACACCGCCCGCGGGTCTTGACGCCTTCGTGGTCCGCAAGGCCATCAAGGAGCACGGCATGCAGCGGCAGATCGAAGGCCCGGACGTGCGCGGCCGCCGGGTGCTCGCCGTGGAGGACACCTCGACCACCGGCGGCAGCGTGCTGACCGCGGTCACCGCGCTGCGGGCCGCGGAGGCGGAGATCGTGGGTGTGGTCACCGTCGTGGACCGCGCCACCGGCGCGCAGCAGGTCATCGAGGCCGAGGGCCTGGAGTACCGGTACCTGCTCGGCCTTGCCGACCTCGGACTCGACCCACACTGAGTTCCCGTGGGCGGTAACCTGCGCTGGATGGACACCTCGCTCACGTTGATCTTGATCTTCGTCGTCGTGGCCATTGGTCTGTTCTGGGTGACCGACCTGCTCAGACTGCTCCGCCTCCGCCATGCCGTGGAGGAGACCTGGGCATGCGTCGACGTCGACCTACAGCGGCGTTACGACCTGATCCCCAACCTGGTCGAAACGGTCAAGGCAACGGCTCCCGTCGCGCAGGCGGCCATCCAACGCGTCATCGAGTGCCGTTGCAGAGCCGTCGCGGTGCGGCAGTCGCCCGCCGGGGCCGACGAGCTGAGCCACGCGGAACGCCTGCTCTCCGCGGCGGCACGGGAACTGCTCGAACTCGCCGACCGGCCGCTGAGCCGGGACGAGAGCTTCCTGCACCTGCGGCACCAGCTGGCCGAAACGGAGAGCAAGATCGCCGAGGGCGGTCGGGTCTACAACGACACCGTCCGCACGTACAACCGCGGGGTGCGCCGCTGGGGGCGGTTGGCGGGACTGTGCGGATTCCGGCCATCGGCCTTGCTGGACATCCCGGAGCCGGTGGGGTCCGTCCGCGGCAGGCAACCGGGCATGGTGCTGCCGCCCGCGGAGTTCGCCGCCGACGAATCACGTCGCCGGTGAACGAGCAGGAAGCCACCGGCCCGACGGAATGGGTCTTCGGTGAGCCGGTGGGCGTCGGTCCGTGGCCGGGCGAGCCGCCTGCCGGGGACTGGTACGACCCCGATCTGCTGGCCGAGGGCGACACCCGGAACGTGGTGGACCGCTACCGGTATTG
Organism: Actinorectispora metalli; assembly: GCF_056323685.1. Classification (NCBI taxonomy): domain Bacteria; kingdom Bacillati; phylum Actinomycetota; class Actinomycetes; order Pseudonocardiales; family Pseudonocardiaceae; genus Actinorectispora; species Actinorectispora metalli. The sequence goes on along the minus strand of NZ_JBREYE010000001.1, from coordinate 2,416,317 downwards.
GCGGCGGGAGGCCATCGTCGCCGAACTCGACACCCGTCGACACGATTTCCACGTGGCCATCGAGAACTTCCAGCACGATCACAACATCGGCACCGTGGTGCGCACCGCGAACGCCTTCCTGGCGCGGGCGGTCCACATCGTGGGCCGCAAGCGTTGGAACCGCCGCGGCGCGATGGTGACCGACCGGTACCAGCACGTGCACCACCACGGCGACATCGGCTCGCTGACGGCCTTCGCCGCCGAGCGGGACCTGCGGATCGTGGCGGTGGACAACACTGAGGGATCGGTCCGTTTGGAACGCACCGAACTGCCGCGGCGGTGCGTGCTGCTGTTCGGCCAGGAGGGGCCGGGCCTGACCGACCAGGCCCGCGAGGCGGCGTCGATGCTGGTCTCGATCGCGCAGTTCGGCTCCACCCGTTCCATCAACGCCGGGGTCGCGGCGGGCATCGTCATGCACAGTTGGGTGACCCGACACGCCGACCTGGATGCCGCGTGGTGAGCCCCCGCTGAGCCCAGGATTGAGGGCATGAGTTCAGCGGACGGCGGTTGGGCGGACCGGGCGGCGGCGGCCGAGCAGGCGGTGCGCCGCAGGCACCTGCGCAAGCTGTGGTTCCTGCCGACGACGCTGCTCGGCGTGGTGGGCTGGCCAGCGCCGCTGCGTGACGTGCTGCACCTCGGCTGGAACTACTGGTGGCAGGCGCATCTGTTGGACTGCCTGATCGACGCCGAGTTCCGCGCGCCCGACCCCGACCGGCGACGCGAGATCCGCGCGTTCCTGCGCGGTGTCCGCGTCCGCAACCTGCTGCGCTGGATCAACGAGTACTACGACGACATCGCCTGGATGGGCCTCGCGCTGCGGCGCGCGGACGCCGTCGCGGGCATCGCCCGCCCCCGCGCCTTGGACGCCATCGCCAAGCAGTTGCGCGCGGGGTGGTCTCCGGCCGGTGGCGGCGGCATCTGGTGGAAGGTCGGCGACAACTTCAAGAACACCCCCGCCAACGGCCCCGCCGCGATCCTGCTGGCGCAACTGGGCGAGGACGGCAGCACCGAGGACCTCAGGCTGGCGGAGTCCCTTGTGGACTGGATGGAGCGCACCCTTGTCGACCCGGCGACCGGCCTGGTCTGGGACGGGGTGCGGATCAACCCCGACGGCAGCCTCGGCGAGGTCGAGAGGGCGGTCTACACCTACTGCCAGGGCGTGTTCCTCGGTGCCTGCGTCGAGCTTGCCAGGGTCACCGGCGACCGGCGGTGGCGCGGGCCCGCGGTCCGCACGATCGACGCGGTGGCCACGCACCTGCGCTCGGCCTCCGGTGCGCTGCATGGCCACAGCGGCGGCGACGGCGGCCTGTTCACCGGCATCCTGGCCCGCTACCTGGCGATGGCCGCGGTGCGGCTGGCCGAGGACGAGCCGTCCGCCGCCGAGTCCGCCGCCGCGGAGTGCGCGGCCCGGATGGTCACCGACTCCGCCGCGGCCTGCTGGGACACCCGCTGCGTGGTGGAGGACGGCCCGCTGTTCGGACCGGACTGGACGGTCGCGGCGTGCAGGCCGCCGCGGCTGCGTTTCCTGGCGGGCCAGGCCGAATGGAGCCGCCGACAGGCCGAGTACGACCTGTCGGTGCAGCTCTCCGGTTGGATGGTGATGGAGGCCGCGGCCCGACTGGAACGCTGAGTTGCGCCATTCGGGTGACACCTGGTGCCACCAACGGAACCTCACCACCGGACCGCCCGTCTCTATAGGTACCGGGTATCCGAGGGGAGAGCAGCGGGGCCGGCCTACTGGGGAGGAAGGGCCGGCCCCGTTTTGTTCCCGCTGCACCGCGGGACCTCGCGCCGTAGCGTGATCGCGTGGCGTCCGAAAGCAGACTCACCGTCGTTCTCGCGCTGGTCGTGAACTTCGGCATCGCCGTCATGAAAGCCATCGCCGGGGTGCTGACCGGTTCCGCCGCCCTGCTGGCCGAGGCGGGCCACTCGGTCGCCGACACCATCACCGAAGGCTTCCTGCTGACGGCATTGCGTCGTTCAGAACGTCCCGCCGACCACCGCCACCCCTTCGGCTACGGCAAGGAGCGGTACTTCTGGTCCCTGCTGGCGGCGGTGAGCATCTTCGCCTCCGGCTCGGTGTTCGCCATCGTGGAAGGCGTCCGGGCCATCGTCGGCGAGCCCCAGGAACAGGTCGACCCGTGGATCGCCTACCTCGTGCTGGCCCTGGCCTTCGGGATGGAACTCGTCTCCTGGTTCCAGGCCATCCGCCAGGTGCGTGCCGAGTCCGCGGCGGAGAACCGCTCGTGGCTCGCCTACCTCCGCCTGTCCGACGACCCCACGGTGAAGACGGTGCTGCTGGAGGACACCGCAGCCCTGGCGGGCCTGCTGCTGGCCTTCGCGGGCGTCGGCCTGCACCACCTCACCGGCTCCTCGCTGTGGGACGGCCTGGCCTCCCTGGCGATCGGCGTGCTGCTGGCCGCCGTCGCCTACGTCCTGGGCCGAACCAACCTCGGCCTGCTCATCGGACGTCAGGCCGACCCCCAACTCGTCGGCGCGGTGCACCGCTGGCTGTCCGCCCAGCCGGAGGTGGAGGTGATCGTGGACCTGCTGACCATGGTCACCGGCACCGACCGCGCGCTGCTCTGCGCCAGGATCGACTTCGACGACCGCCTCTCGGCATCGGATCTGGAACAGACCTGCCTGCGCCTGGACAACGAACTCCGCGAGACCTTCACCGAGTTGGACGAGATCTTCCTCGAACCAATGCCCCGCACCGACCCGACGGTCCGCAAGCGGGTGATGGAGCGCTACGCGGCGGTGTGGGACCGCGTCAGCGCCCGAACCGCTGAAAGTTCAGGTACGCCCGCGAAGGAGTAGGTCCGCGCTGCCCCTGATAGCGGGACCCCGCCTGCTGCGAGCCGTAGGGATGCTCGGCCGGGCTGGTCAACCGGAACAGGCACAACTGGCCGATCTTCATCCCCGGCCACAGCGTGATCGGCAGGTTCGCCACGTTGGACAGCTCGAGCGTGATGTGCCCGGAGAAGCCGGGGTCGATGAACCCGGCCGTCGAGTGCGTGAGCAGCCCCAGCCTGCCCAGGCTCGACTTGCCCTCCAGCCGCCCGGCCAGGTCCTCCGGCAACGTCACCATCTCGTAGGTGGACCCCAGCACGAACTCGCCAGGGTGCAGCACGAACGCCTCGTCGTCGGCGATCTCCACCAGCGAGGTCAGCTCGTCCTGCCGCATCGCCGGGTCGATATGCGTGTACTTGGTGTTGTCGAACACCCGGAACAGCCGATCCAGTCGCACGTCCACGCTGGACGGCTGAATCAGCTTGGGATCGAACGGCTCCAGCCCAAGGCTGCCCGACTCGATCTCTTTACGCAGGTCCCGGTCACTCAACAGCACGGGCCCACCCTAGATGCCCAAGCCCCGACACCGCCAAGTGCCTGTTGTGTATGCTGATCGACGCACTGCGGGTGTAGTTCAATGGTAGAACGACAGCTTCCCAAGCTGTAGACGCGGGTTCGATTCCCGTCACCCGCTCAAGGCAAGTCTTAGCAGGTCAGAAGGGCTGTCCCCCGATCTTGGGAGGCAGCCCTTCCGCCGTTTTCGATCACCGCGTGCCATTAACGTGCCATTAGTCGGACGCAGGCTTCCCGCCACGGTGCTGATCAACAAGGCCGCTGAGCTGGCCAGCAATCTTGCGGTCTGCCTCGCTGGTGGCCCGCTGGTAGATCAGCGCGGCCCGCATGTCGTCGTGCCCCATCCGTGCCATGAGGTCCTTCGTGCTGGCTCCCGCCTGCGCGGCCCACACGTTGCCCGCATGCCGCAGGTCGTGAAAGTGGAGACCAGCGAGGCCGAGATCAGCCACGGTCTTCGTCCACTTCACCCGCTGATAGAAGTTGCCACTCCGGACCGGCCCACCCTTCTCCCCAGTGAAGAGGAGCGCGCTCTCCGCCAGGCCCTCGTACTTCTCCAAGTGCTTGACGACCTCCGGCCGGATCGCCGCAGGCACCGCCAGCGTGCGCACACCAGCTCGCGACTTCGGCGGCCCAACGACGATGCCCCTGCCCTTCACCTCTGTATGAGCGATGGTCACCCGCACCCAGGAACCATCAGGCGCCACGTCGCACCGCCGAAGCGCTGAGACTTCACCCCACCGCAGCGTGGCGAACGCGGCGAGGAGCACCAGGAGCCGGAACCGCTCAGGCACCCGAGCAGCTAGCTTGAACACCTGGGCAACGGTGAGCAATGGACGTTCCGCTGGATTTTCTTTATCCGCACCACGAACCTTGCACGGATTGCGCGGCAGAATACGATCTTCTTCCACCGCAGTATTGAGAATCGCTCGCAGCAGCCGATAAGCCTTCGCGGCCATCGTTTCCGACACAATGTTCTTCGCTTTACCGCTGTCGAAGAACCAGACCTTTTACCCCTCATCGAAGCTGCATTTCGAGCCGAGGAGACCGCAGCTGTGACGAAAGCTATTTCCACGCCAGGGGCAACCGAGTTCATCACCGCCTGCCACGCAGCCGATCGACGAATAGCCATCGTCAGCAATAACGCAATCGCAGCAGTCGAAACTTACCTCAAGCTTCATGATCTAGTAAGCCGAATTTCCTTCGTCTCGGCACGGACTGATCAAAATGTACTAGATCTCAAACCTGAACCTGCACTTGTTCGGAGAGCAATCGATGCGCTAGAAATCATGCCTCACGAAGCGGTACTCATCGGTGATTCAGTCACTGACATACAAGCCGGGCGCGCCACTGGTGTTTCAACCATCGGCTTCGCCAACAAATCAGGAAAATACACCAATCTTGCCGAGGCGGGAGCAGATGCAGTAGACACGTCTATGCAGTCCCTCGTCCGCGCCTCAGAAAAAGCAGGTTGACCCGTCCACAGTCATCTCACTCCTTAGCCGATGCATCTAGCCAGACCGGGATAGTGCGGTACGCCGCTAGAGGGACCATTGTAAAACCTGGATACTGGGGACGATCCGCAAAACCGAGCTGACCGGTCAACTCCAGGACAGAGCCTACGTAGGAAGCCATTTGTGCGCGATTGACTATTCCGCCTGAAAACAGGTCCGGGATCTCAGGCTGTGACGTAGATGGCGGTTGAGAGTGTCGGCCTATGGTGCCTACCAAGGTCCACTCCTGCATTTCTGAGCTGTATCTTGAAAATAGTACTTCGCGATCACTGTCAAGATAACTGCGACCGTCCTGGAGGCGTGCCGTTATTACAGCTCGTCCGCCCGCCACAGGCTCTAGCATCAAATGCAAACCCTGACTGTACATGCCCCGACAAATGCGAATAATTCCTCGCAAATACTCCGAGCTGAGCCCGAAGTGCTCTTCAAGCTGCTTGGAGAAAGTTGGAACTAGATTCTCCATCTCGTGCAAGACTCCAGTATCCTTGCCGTCTTGCCGGGGTGCAAGAGTCCCTCCTCTACCGCGCTGCTTCTTGGACACCTGCACACCTCCGGCCTCGGATAGACCCTCTTCTACCAGGCCAATCGATTGAAGCCCTCGAGCGGTTGTCGCAAACCCACCAATTATGTCTGCGACATATCGAGAATCGAACAGCCTGCCATTTGAGGTAATCCGCACCATCGAGCCAGTTGGAATTTCAGCTTGCAAATCACTTTCCCAAAACTCCGAGCTGGTGACCATGTCAGAAATGTCCCGCAAAAATCCATGCGTTTCAAGTAGAATTTCGAGAGACGGAAAAACTGCGTCGGCTAGTGATTTGCTAAGGGATTCCTCTGAAGTCCAAGCCTGACGACCGCCGATGTAACCTTTGATCCCTGCCTCAGTGAAGCGGTCATCTTTCGATGTCTGTCGTGCCTCTTCTGCGACACCCTGATCAAGCTGTGCGAGCAACGACCGAACCCGGTCGGTGTCAACGTACAAGAACTCTCGTAGTACTGGCGGTAGCAGCTCGTTCATATTGACACCTTGCCGAATTTGGCTCTATGGGATCAAGGCGGCGCGCGGAGCGCGCCGCAGGCCGGGGCCGTATCGAAACGGCGACCGCTGCGCGCGGCTGGCGCCGTGCTCGGGTCGCCGACCGCGCGGTTGGCCTTCGTGCTACCGCATGGCGCCCGATCCGAAAACGCAAGTCCGGTAGTCCGGTCGGGACGAGCGCCAGGTTGCCATCTGAACCGCGGTGCAGGGCGCTCGGCTGCCGCGCCCATGGACAGCTCAACGCCTTGACGGCGTCGACCAGCCCACAGGCTTGCCACCAGCTATCAACCGCTTGCTATCTGGATGACGCCTAGAGCGAGCGTAGCGAGCACGGCCACCAACGCGACCCACATGTTTGCCTTGGCCATCCGACGCGCCTGCCGAGCCTCTTCTAGGGCCGCATGTGCGGCCTCCGCGCTCGCACGGCGGTTCAGCTCGTCCAAGTAGAAGTTGGTCCCGACAAACGTCCTTTGGGCCAGTTGGTCATAAGCATTGACGATTTCGTCTTCCGACATCGCACGTAGTTCGGCTAGTCGAGGCGCCATCACAACAGTCTCTCGCACTGAGGCCGAGCACGCCCTCCTCCGTCACACGACGGTGACCACGGTCGCCCGCACGGGTCAAGGTGGGAAGGCGTTCCTTGACCCGGCACAGCCGCCCGCTGGAGATGGCTTCATGTCGAAGAATGGCAGGGGTCTGGGGGCAAAGAGATAGACAAGATCACGTGCCATTAACGTGCCATTAGCCCCGGTCAATAGGGGTCAACCCATGCCACTTGGTCCATCGGCGGATGCTGGTCAGGACATCGACGGCGCAGGGTGAATCGGGTTCCCAAGCTGTAGACGCGGGTTCGATTCCCGTCACCCGCTCCAGCATTGTTTTCGCAGATCACAGGGCTGTTCCCGATCTTGGGGACAGCCCGTTCTCTTGTCCGCGATCTCCGCGTGCCATCACACCGGGCTGAGGCCGTTTCGGGGATGCGCGCTTTGCGGGACGATGAGTCACCGTGGGATCACATACTGTTAGCAAGCATCGGGTGTTGGCCACGCGGACGATCGCGGTGTGGGGCGGCGTGCTTGTTCTGGTGGCGGTGGGGGCGGTGGCGTTGTTGTGGTGGCGGCTGGGGAGTGGGGAGCCGAGGGACAACGTTCGGCTTGAGGTGATTCGGACGGCGTCGACGCTGGTGGTGGGCACGGGTGGGGTCGCGGCGCTGTTGCTGGCGGCTCGGCGGCAGCGGTCCACGGAGTTGGATCTGGAGCAGAAGGACCACGACGCCACCGAGCGGCGGGTGACGGAGTTGTACGGCAAGGCCGCCGATCAGTTGGGGAGTGAGAAGGCGCCGGTCCGACTGGCTGGGCTGTACGCGTTGGAACGGCTGGCGCAGGACGCGCCCGCGCACCGGCAGAGCATCGTGAATCTGGTTTGCGCTTATCTGCGGATGCCGTTTCAGGTGGGCGCGGTACCCATGCCCGCGCTCTCCGAGGGGAGCGATCGTCGAGTGGGTCTGCGTCGGCGGACCGCGGCCGGTCAGCGGGTCGTGGAGGATCGGGTGCCGCAGCAGGAACGTGAGGTTCGGCTGGCCGCACAGGTGATGTTGGCCAGGCATCTGCGGCCGGGGCCGGACCTGCGCGCGCCGGTGGAGACGTTCTGGGGTGGCATCGAGTTGAACTTGAGCGGGGCGACCCTGGAGCGGTTCGCGTTGACCAACTGTGTCGTCGAGTCGGCGTTGTTCTGTGGCACCACCTTTGTGGGGGCGGCGCCGTTTCGGGGCACCCTCTTTGTCGATGGCGCGGATTTCCGCGACGGGAGGTTTCTGGGGATAGCCGACTTTCGGCGGGTCGTTTTCGGCGGTGAGGGTGTCGTGTTCAAAGGCACTCGGTTCGAGGGTGAGGTGGACTTCGGCAGCGATACCGAGGCCCGCCTCCAAGGGGCTGTGACCAGGACGGATCGCGAGCCGCGGCGGCGCTGGCCGCAGGGCTGGGTCGAGGAGCCCATCGAGGGAAAGCGTGGGTGGGCGACTCTGCGGCGGGCGGCCGAGTCGTTTCCGGGTGCTGACAGCAAGTGAACCTCGGGGGGCTGCCGCGCGTCGGAATAGGTGTACAGGCAAATCGCAACGCAGCGGGAGGAGGCCGCGATGACGTTACGAGCCATGGCAGTGCGAGACGGATGCCGGGCGCCGAATGCGCTCCGCGGTGTGGCCTCACCGGAGGCGACGGGCGGGGTCCGCATGGACGCCAGGCCGGTTCGGCGTAGCGATGGTGCGGCTTGGGGGTCGCGCTGACTCCGCCGTTCTCGGACCGGAGCCTTGCGCGACCGCACGCTGTCATCCCGACGGGAGACCATGCCCGGTGCTCGCACCAGCACCGGAACAACAACGCACTGTCAGCTCCAACGGACGTGGGCTGACAAGCGCCATTCTTCGAGCACCCGAGGATCGCCCTCAACCGCCAGGGGCGCCTCGGGCAGGCGGTTCCAGAGGTAGGCGTACAGGTCCGAGGCGAGGCCGCGCACCGTGCAGTCGGCAGGCGCGTCACTCGCCGCGGGCCGGACACCCGCCGCGCTGAGCACGGCGTGCAGCCGCAGGTCCGTGTCGGTGGCCTGCACGGCCAGGGTGCCGATGGTCTCGGTCGGCAGCCTGTTCGGGCGGCCGAAGAAGCCGAACAGCAACTCGTCGAGGCCGTCCGCGGCGAGTTCGGGGTTGACCGGAGTCGGTGCCCCGATCGCGCTTTCGGCGTCCACGCGGTGGATCGCGGTCTCGTGTGCCTGCCGCCTGGCCCAGAACGCCCGCGGTGTGTCCGCGGGCAGGAACGACCAGCAGGCCAGGTTCGGGTCGGCCGCGGCGAGGGTTGTCACCAGCGCGGAATGGCCCGCGCGGAACCAGCCGAGCAGCCCATCGTCGCCAGGGTGGGAGGCGAAGACCGCCTTCTCCTCGTCCTGGCTCATCGGATCGGTCAGTTCCTGCTGGACGGTCGCGGCGGCCCAGCGGTGCACCCCGCCCAGATGACGGACCATCTCGCGGACGTCCCAGCCGGGGCAGGTCGGCACCGGGGCGTCGAGCCCCGCGCGTTCCGCCGCCTTGGCGAAGCGTTCCCCTTCCGCCGCGAGCAGTTCGATATGTCGGGTGATCTCCACTCGCTCCCCCTGGAGTCGATCGGTTACCCGGGCATCACACCGGACAGGTCTGACATTTCTCACCGGGATGAGCGGTTGCGCTCACCTGTCCGGGTACAACAGTGCGCGGCGCCACCGGAGCTCGGGTTCGGAGACGGCAACATCGCCAACCGTGTTGAAGTCAACCGCTCGCATCATGTTCAGCGGCCTCGCCGCGACCACCGCCGTGCTCGGAGCTTCCGGAGTCGCGCAGGCGGAGACAGTCCACGGGCACTCCAGCTCAAACTCGGTGATCGCCGATGTGGGCAGCGGCGCCATCGCGGGCCGGTCGCTGGACCCGCTGTCCATGGTGTTCCCTCGGCACCCCGACAGCAGCACGCACGCGGTCAACAGCGGGATCGCTCAGGGCTGATCCGCCGCGCATACCGTGAGATCCGGGCCTGCCGCGAGCTCGGCGGCCTGCAACGCGAACGCCACCAGCCGGTCGGAACGGTCGAACACGAACAGGTACCGGGCTCCCGCGCCCGCGGGCGCGGCATGGGTGCGGGGCCGGTCGGGCAGTGGCACCAGCCCCGGGTAAGCGGCGGTGGCCTCGCTCAGCGTCGAACCGATGCCGAGGTTCTCCGGCGTTCTCATCCGCCGCGTCGCCCAGATGGAGATGACGCCGCGCCAAGGCGAGATGTAGACCCCGCCACGACCCGCGAGTCCGCCTTCTTCGGCGGTGAAGTGGTAGCGGCTACAGCGGGGGCCGCCCCGTCCGTCGCGGAGCAGATCCGTTCGCAGCGCTTCCGGTTCCGTCATGCCCAGCCGGAGACTGCCGTATCCGGCCGGGCCGAGTACTCGATCCGTCACACCTCAGGATTGCTCGGGGCGCCGAGCGGTGTCATCGGGTAGCAGGTGACGGGTTTGGCGTTCGCGGGGTCGAGTGCGTTGAGGATGTGCTGCGCGGTGTTGGGGTCGAAACCGACGGCGACATGCTCCGCGGTGTTCTGCGAGCAGCCGTCCTGGAGCACGATGTTCTTGGCGCCCGCGAGGTTTCCGCTGGTGTACGGGATCACCAGCTGGTCGTACTTCGTCATGATCATCGTGTAGGACACGCCGGGAACCGCGGCGCCGCCCGCGTTCATCTTCTGCAAGAACGGCGAACCCTTGAGGAACTGGCGACAGGACTCGCACAGCGGGTTGAGCAGCGCGGCGAGCACGGGGTCGAGTCCGAAACGGGTGCCGAGGTCGTTGAGGGTGCCGAGGCCGATGAGGTCCGTGCCCGCCCACAGCGGGGTGAGCCCGACGTAGTGCTTGACCTTCGCGCTGCCGCCGAGGAACTTCACGTAGTAGTTGGGCATCAGGCTGCCCTCGGAGTGGCCCACGATGTCGACCTTGGACGCCCCGGTGGACTTGAGCACCTTGTCGACGAACGCGGAGAGTTCCGCGGCGCTGTCCTCCATCTTGCGCAGGCCGCCGACCTCCTGGAGCAATCCCGCGGGTGCCAGCGGGTTGCGGCCGTAGGTCAGGGCGTAGACGCAGTAGCCCTTGTTGGCCAGCAGCGGGGACATGGTTCCCCAGTTCGCGCCCATGTTCGCGGACAGACCGTGCACGAGGACGACCGGCTCGGGGTGGGCCGCGCTGGGCTTGCAGTTCCAGTCGTTGGCGCCTGCGGGCGGCTGGCCCGGTTTGAGGTAGCCGTTCGCACCTGAGGCGGGCGAGAACTGCACGGGGTACTTCGCCGTCTCCTCGGCCGCTGCGACACCGGAGCCCAGCAGGCCGACCGTGACCGCGACAGCCGTGACCAAAGTCGCAAACCTCATGTCCTGACCTTCGCCTTCGGGCCGCGCCGCGGCCGGTCGTGTTACCACCAAGTAACTAGAGGGGGTATATCTGGAATGTCAGCTTTCCAGATAGCCCTGTGGCCTACATTTCACCCAAACAGCCTAGCGTTTACGCAGCGTTTCGAGCAGCGATCAGGGGGCGCCTGCCTTATTCACTCAGTCGGCCAGGCAAAGGTGGTGCTTGGCGTCTCGTCGTTGGATCCCGCGGAGCGGTAGGTGGCCAGTGCCGGCGGGTTGTCGGACTCGGCCAGTACCCACATGCCGTAGCAGCCGCGCTTTCTCGACAGCTCCAGCAATGCGGTGGTCAGCGCCTTTCCGATGCCGCGCAGCCGGAAGTCGCGGTGCACGCCCAACTCGTAGAGGAACATCTCGGTGCCCTTGTCGGGATGGGTCAACTCGACCCCGGTGACCATCCCGACCGGCCGTTCGTCGACGTAGGCCAACAGAAGGTGGTGCAGGTCCGAGGCGAGGAACCGGGCCACGGCGTCCGGGCGCAGCGGCTCGTCGAACAGGTCGGCCGCGGCGAACACGGCTGCCTCATCGGCGATCTCTCTGATCTCCACAAGGGGGACGATACGGACCTGCGATCACGGTCCACAGCGCTTTTCCGGCGCCCGGTGCGGCCGCTCCGAATCGGACTCGGCCACCAAAGAGTGCCCGGACTGTGAGCAATCCCGCTTGCCTAAGTTACTGGCCAGTAATATCATTTATGTTACTAGTCAGTAGGTAACTACCGCCGACCACTATCAGTCGCGGCTACGGGAGCAGGCATGGGCCACTACAAGAGCAATGTCCGCGACCTTGAGTTCAACCTCTTCGAGGTCTTCAAGGTGCAGGAGCGGCTTGGCAAGGGCGTCTTCGAGCAGGCCGACGAGGACACCGCTCGTGGCGTGTTGGCGGAGCTGGACAACCTGGCGAAGGGCCCGCTGGCCGATTCGTTCGCCGAATCCGACCGCAACCCGCCGGTCTTCGACCCCAAGACCCACTCGGTGCAGATTCCCGAGGCGTTCAAGAAGTCCTACCAGGCGATCTGGGACGGCGAGTGGTACCGGCTGTTCCTGCCCGAGGAGCTGGGCGGCCAGGGCATCCCGCCGTCGATCCAGTGGGCCGCCGCCGAGCTGGTGCTGGGCTCCAACCCGGCCGTCTTCATGTACCTGGCCGGTCCGAGCTTCGCCACCATCGTGCACCGCAACGGCACCGAAGAGCAGAAGCACTGGGCCGAGCTGATGATCGAGCGCGGCTGGGGCGCCACCATGGTGCTCACCGAGCCCGACGCCGGCTCGGATGTCGGCGCGGGCCGCACCAAGGCGGTCCGGCAGGAGGACGGCACCTGGCACCTAGACGGCGTGAAGCGGTTCATCACCTCGGCCGAGCAGGACATGACCGAGAACATCATGCACCTGGTACTGGCTCGCCCCGAGGGCCCCGGCATCGAGGCCAAGCCCGGCACCAAGGGCCTGTCGCTGTTCCTGGTGCCGAAGTTCCACTTCGACAGCGAGACCGGTGAGCTCGGCGAGCGCAACGGCGCCTTCGTGACCAATGTCGAGCACAAGATGGGCCTGAAGGTCTCCACCACCTGCGAGCTGACCTTCGGCCAGCACGGCACGCCCGCCAAGGGTTGGCTGCTCGGCGAGGTGCACGACGGCATCGCGCAGATGTTCCAGGTCATCGAGTACGCCCGAATGATGGTGGGCACCAAGGCCATCGCCACCCTGTCCACCGGCTACCTGAACGCGAGGGACTACGCCAAGGAGCGCGTGCAGGGTGCGGACCTCACCCAGATGCTGGACAAGACAGCGCCGCGGGTGACCATCACCCACCACCCCGACGTGCGCCGCACGCTGATGCTGCAAAAGGCCTACGCGGAGGGTCTGCGCGCGGTCTACCTCTACACCGCGACCTTCCAGGACCGGATCATCCAGGGCAAGGCCGACGGCGAGGACGTCGCGGTGGCGGAGGCCGTCAACGACCTGCTGCTGCCCATCGTCAAGGGTGTCGGCTCGGAGCGGGCGTACGAGATGCTGACCCACTCCCTGCAGATCTTCGGCGGCTCCGGCTTCCTTCAGGAGTACCCGATCGAGCAGTACATCCGAGACGCCAAGATCGACAGCCTGTACGAGGGCACCACGGCCATCCAGTCGCTGGACTTCTTCTTCCGGAAGATCATCCGCGACAAAGGCCGGGCGCTGGGCTTCATCAACAACGAGGTCCAGGGCTTCATCGACGCCGAGAGCGGCAACGGCAGGCTCAAGGAGGAGCGGGCGCTGCTCGGCACCGCGCTGGCGGACCTCCAGGGCATGATGGGCGGGATGGTCGGCTACCTGACCTCATCGCAGGAGGACCAGCGCAACCTCTACAAGGTCGGCCAGAACACCGTTCGCGTGCTGATGAGCGTCGGTGACATCGTGATCTCCTGGCTGCTGCTCAAGCAGGCCGAGGTCGCGCTGGCCAAGCTGGACGGCGAGGTCTCCGCCAAGGACAAGGCGTTCTACGAGGGCAAGGTGGCCGCGGCGTCGTTCTTCGCCAAGAACGTGCTGCCCGAACTGGCCGCCCGCCGCAAGACGGTGGAGATCACCGACAACGCGCTGATGGACCTGGACGAAGCCGCGTTCTAGCCGCTCGTCAAGGGGATGGGATCGGAGCCAGGGCACGCGCCCTGGCTCCTTTCTCTTTGCCCCGATGAAAGAGGGCCTCGCCGGTGTCGGCGAGGCCCTCTCTCGTTGTCTAGGGCTTTCTAGCGAACTCGCTAGTCGGCGTCAGACTGGTGAACAGACCACCTTGGGCTGGGGGTTGTACTTCACCGTGCGGGGCTCCCTGCGCACCTCGGAACCGCTGTTCACATCGCGCAGCACCCGGGTGTCGGTGATGCTGAAACCGCCCGTCCCCTGGCTGGCCTGGCACGGCTCGCCGGGGCCCTTGGTGATGGTGTGCGGCTCGGTGGGGTTGGTGCGCGGGCCGGACACCGGCTCCACGATGTAGCGCTTAGTACCCCAAATCCGGACCGTGATGCTGGACGGCGTCCACTCGGTCTGGATCATCACGCCGGTCTTGGCGTCGTTCTTGAACTTGAGGTCGATCAGCCCGTCGTACACCGTCGCCTCGCGACCCGCCGGGTACCTGCTGATGTAGTAGCTGTGCTCCTTGTGGAACACGTCCTGCATGCCCGCGTAGTAGTAGGCGTTGTACATGGTAGTGGCGAACTGCGAGATACCGCCGCCGACGGCCCGGCCGGGGGCGCCGTGGTCGATCACGCCCGCCTCGACGTAGCCCTGCGCCTGGGTGCGGGGACCGGTGTGGCCGTTGAGGCTGAACACGTCGCCCGGCTTGACGATGGTGCCGTTCACCTGCTCGGCGACCCGGCGGATGTTGACGCCGGAGTCCTGGGCGAAGCCCTTGGTGGTGAACTCGCCGATCACTTCCTTGATGCCCATGTTCTCGGCCTGCTCGGTGGTGATCTTGGCGGGCTGGTCCTCGTAGATCGCGGTGACCTGCCGGTCGTTCGCCCTGGTCAGCACCTGGGGCAACGGCTCAAGCGACTTCTCGTAGTTCACGCCGCGGCCGTCCACCGACGGCTCCACGGTGGGCCGACCGGCAACCAGGTTGATCTTGGCGTCCTTGCCCGGCTGCTCCGTGGAGGCAAGCTGCGGCTTCGCGGCCTCGGCGACCTTCTTCACGTCCACCTTGGGCTTGAGGCCACCGTTCTCGCCGGGCTCGAAGCCGAGGCTCTGGGCGATGTCCTTCGGCTTGAGCACCGCGTCCTTGCCCTCACCGACGATCTTCACCGGGGCGGAGACGGCGGGCCGGGCGAACTCCTCGAGTGCCTTGCGGACGCCCTCCGGAGTGGTCTTCACCGGCTCCGGGTCGACCGGAAGCGGCAGCTGCTCGCCGTTGGCCCAGCCGCCGAGCACGACCTGCGCGGCCTGGGTGACGTTGAGCTTCTGGCCCTGCTTGGGGTCCACGGCGACCGGCTCGACGCCCTCGAACTTGATGGTGCCCTCTTCGGTCGGCCGGTCGGTGTGCGGCCGCAGGCTTTCCAGCGCTCCGTTGAGCTTGTCGCCGTCGGACTTGGACACCACGCCGACCTCGCGGGTGGTGAAGAACGAGGACAGGCGCGTGAACGGGTTGAGCGGCTGCTCGCCTGCCTGCTCGATGGTGCCGGGCCAGTCCAGCTGGAGGCCCGCGGACTTCGGGTCCAGCGAGGCGCTGATCTCGCCTGCCTTCACCGAGATCGGCTTGGTCAGCCGCGGGTCAAGCTGCTCGTGCAGCTTCTGCTCGGCGGCCGAGCGGCTCATGCCGCCGACCTCGACGCCCGCGACCTGCACGCCGCGCGGGACCTCGCCCTGCGAGATCGCCAGGTCCATGCCGTAGAGCAGACCAAGCACCCCCAGCGCGATGGCGGCGGCGAAACCGCCGCGCCGCAACGCGATCTTCCTGGCGTCCGATGGCGGCTCGTCGTCCCGACGCTGGGCGGGTACCGGCGCGGGCGCGGGCTCCGCGAAACGCTGGGTCCGCAGTCCCGACGGCGGGGTCTGCCTGCCCTGCTGCGGCTGCTGGCCCGGGCGGCGCAGCAGTTCGGTTCGGTCGAACTTCATGGTGACCTCGCCCGCGCCCTCCGGGGCGACGTTGCGCATCGGCGGCCTGCCCGGCGCCTGCCCCCGCGGCGACTGGGCCGCGGGGATCGTCGGCTGGCCGGTCACCGGCAGCGTGCCCGCGTTCCACAGCGTCTGCTCGGCGGTGGTCTCGGCGGGGACGGGCGGCCGGGGTGATTGCAGCGGGGTGCCCAGCGGGGAGGTCCGCTCGTTGGGCTGCTCCTGCCGCACCGGCGGGGTCTGCGCCGCGGGCGGCACCCGGTCGATGCGCATGGTGGTCTCGGCGGGCCGCTCCGGCTGCACCGGTCGCGCGGGCTCGGGCGCCGTGTCCCTGACGGTCTCGGGCTCCGACTTGTCCGCGGGCGCGCTCGCCGCCTGCGTGGCCTCGGCGGGCGCCGGTGCCTCGATCCGGTCGGTGGGGTCGAAGCCGATGGTGCCCGCGAAGCTGGGCTCGACGCCAAGCTGCTCCACCGGCGGGGCGGGCTCCGCGGCCTCCACCGCGGGCGGAGCGGTCTGCTCCTCCGGTGCCTCGGCCACGGGCTGTTCGACAACGGTGGCGGGCTCGGGCTCCTCGGCTTCCGCCGCCTGCTCAGGTTCGGGCGCGGCCGCCTCGGCGACCGGCGCCTCATCAACCGGTTCGGCTGGTTCGGCGGGTTCCGCCGCCGCGACGACCTCGGGCTCCGGCTCGGCGTCCTGCACCGGCTCCTCGTCGGAGACTGCGGGTGCCTCGTCCTGGTCCGCCGGTTCGGCCTCCGGTGTCACCTCGGCCTGCTCGGCGTCGGGCTCGGGCGACGGCTCCGCGGTGTCGGCGGGTTCATCGGGAGCGGAATCCGTAGGAAGCGGTGCGTCCGCGGACGGTGCAGGTTCCTCCGCGTCCACGGATGCCAGCACCGCGGTGCGCTCGACATTCGGCTCCGATGCCTTGTGCTCCTCGGGCACCGTTCCCCTTTCCGGTCGACGTGCACGGCCTTCGGGTGCGCGGCCTACCCGTCCACTCTCCCGTTCGACATCCAACTACTACTCATAGACGTCACAGATACAGGCCGGTTCCATGGTCGGAGCCTTCTGTCGCCACCGCGTGGAGATCGCGTTCGCGCATGACCAAATAGGTCTGGCCCTGGACCTCGAACTCGAACTGGTCGTCCGGGTTGAAGAGCACCCTGTTGCCGACCTTGACCATTCGGACGTGGTTGCCCACCCCGAACACCTCGCCCCACACCAGCCGCTTGGCCACCTGGGCCGTGGCCGGGATCACGATGCCGCCGCTGCTGCGCCGCTCGCCCTCTTCGGAGGAAATGAGCACCATGACGCGGTCATGGAGCATCTGAATCTCAAGCTTGGCGTCCGGCACGGCTCCAAGTTTACTTCGCTCAATCGGCGGGCTTTCCGGGGCCGTCCGTTATTACGAAGCGTCCAAAATCAATTACATTTCGATAATCGTTCACCCTTCCGGGTGAGGATGAACTCATAGCGTCTACGAGGTGGCGTCCAATTGATCCACCTCGCCACCCAGCATCAGCCGGAGCCGGTTCGGCCCACCGGGCACCACCCGCACCGGCACGCCCCAGTCCTGGCGGGTCAGCCTGCACACGGGGTGCTCCTGCGCGGGGTCGTCGTCACAGCTCGCGGCCTGCGCCACCACCTGCAGCACGCCCTCGGTGAAATCCGGGGAAACAGTGAGCACCCGCCGCAGCGGGATATCGTCGCCCGCGCCCGCGTCCAGCAGCCCGGCGGGTGAACTGGTCACCTCCAGCCGCGTCGACGGCCCGTACCGCTCGTCCAGCTTGGTGCCCGGCGGCGGCGTGAACACCACCTCGAGTTCCACCTGCCCGGGCCCGATCTCGGTGGCCGGGCGGCGGACCTGCTGCTCGGCACCCGCCACCAGCCGTGCGCTGATTCCCGGCGGGACCGGCCGCTCCAACCGGTGGTCGGCGGAGGCCACCACGACCAACTCGCCGTCCACCACGACCGCGCCCGAGGGTTCGGCGATGCCGGTGGCCAGCGTGGACACCTCGCGCTCGCGGGGGTCGTAGCGGCGCACGGCACCGTTGTAGGTGTCCAGCACCGCGACGCTGCCGTCGGGTAGCAGGGCGACACCCAGCGGGTGCTGCAACAGGGCCTGGTCGGCGGGCCCGTCCCGGTGCCCGAAGTCGAACAGCCCGGTACCCACGGCGGTGTGCACGGTCCCGTCCGCCTCCAGCCACCGCAGCGCCGAGGTCTCGGCGTCGGCCAGCCACAGCCTGCCCTCCGGCCCGGCCTCCGCAGCCAGACCGGAGGGCTGCGCGAAGAAGGCCTCCTCTGCCTTGCCGTCCAGCAGCCCTTCCACGGTCGTGCCCGCCAGCCGCCGCACAGTGCGCTCTACGGGGTCGAAGAACCCCAGCGTGTGGTTGCCCGCCATGGCGATGGCGACCCCGCCCGCGGCCTCCCACCAGGCGACGTCCCATGGACTGGTGAGGTCGGTCTCGACCGCGGCCCCCGCGTCGGAACCGTCCCGCCACTGTTTTCCGGTGCCTGCCAAGGTGGTGACCTCGCCGTCGGCCAGTCGGACGCCGCGCAGCAGGTGGTTCACGGTGTCGGCGACCACCACGTCGTAGCCGACCCGCTCGGCGACCGCGGCGGGCAGCAGCGCCAGACCCGCGGGCTCGGAGAAGCTCGCCGTCCCGGCGGGACCGTCCTGCCGCCCGCGCAGGGTCGACCCGATCCGCCGCAGCACCTCTTCACCGCCTGCGTCGGTCTCCACCAGCGAGTGCCGGGCGGAATCGCTCACCAGCAGGTTGCCACTCGGCAGCGCGATGACCTTCGCGGGGAACCACAGCGCCGACTCGGCGGGCGGCGGCGCAACATAGGGCGCATCGCCCCGACGCAGCGTGCCCTTGGCCTCGTGTTCAGCGACAAGCTGCGAGATCACCCGCCGCAGCGACTCCGCATGCCCCTCGCCCGCGGCCACGTGCACCAGGTAACCCTCGGGGTCCACCACGGCCAGCGTCGGCCACGCCTTGACCGCATACGCCTGCCAGGTGGTGAGCTCGGGATCGTCCAGCACCGGGTGGTGCACCTCGTACCGCTCCACAGCCGCCGCCAGCGCCGCTGGGTCGGCCTCATGGGCGAACTTCGGCGAGTGCACCCCGATGGTCACCAACACCTCGGCGAACTCGGCCTCTACCGGCCGCAGCTCATCCAACACATGCAGGCAGTTGATGCAGCAGAAGGTCCAGAAGTCCAACAGCACGACCTTGCCGCGCAGACCGGCAAGGCTGATCTGCTCGCCCCCGGTGTTCAACCAGCCGCGGCCGATCAGCTCTGGAGCACGAACCCGGGCCCGGCGCTTCGGTGCAGTCACATGCGGAGTAAACACCGCGAGCTCAGGCTGCTGTTCCCACCTGTGACCCAGCTCAGTGGAACGTCCCCTGGCCGTCCTGCGAATAAGAGGTCAGGGTTATCCCAACTTGGGCAACGAGGACATCACGATCTCCACGGCCAAAGCCAAAGCCTGCGCCTAAGTCGCGCCGACGAAGTACGGGCCGCCATGCGCGTCCGCAGAGGGCGCCGCTGCGGGTGCCTGCGCCCGAGCGGTCCATGGGCGGGCATTGGAAAACCCCGCGGCGCTGCCAGGTCGGGGGTCCGACAGCACCACGGGGTCACTTGGATCATCGCCACTATGAGTAGAGGCGTTACACCTATCGGGGCTTGTGACTCAAGTCACCGGAACGGGTGAAGATCGAGTTGCGGATAGAAGAAACCCCCGGCGCGCGGGAGGGGCGCCGGGGGTTTCCATTTGTTGCCGCTCGCTGATACCGCGGCAGGAGGGCTGTCTGGTCACGACTCCAGACGTCCGCCGCGGGTCCCTGCAATCAGCGGAGGGCGGTCAACTGGCTCTGGGCGATCAGGGTCAGCTCGTGCCGGAGTGCCGGGGTGGCGGCACCTTCCACCGCGCGTCGAACGGCCGCACGAGTGCGAGCGTCCGCACGCCGGGCTCGAATCTTCGCGACGAGGTTCATCTGGGCTACGTCCCCTCAGGTTTTCCTAGCTCCGTATCTACAAGACAAGTATGCGTCAAGAACTCGTCTGTGGCACCCGATTATCCGGTGAGCTCAGGCACAGTGCCGACGAATCATCGGCACTCTTTCGTTTCGGCCGTACAAACGGGTGTGAGGGGGAGCTCGTTACCTGTGGGTAGAAGTCCTAGTCCTCCCTGCCTAGGAGGAAACGTCCGAAGTGGGGGACGGTGAAGGCGATGAGGCCTCGTTCGGCTGAGTAGATGAGGCCCTTCTTGATGAGGCTGTCGCGGGGTGGGGACAGGGAAGAGGGTTTGCGGCCGAGGTGGTCGGCGACTCGGGAGGTACTCACGGACTCGTCCTTGCCTGCGGTGAGCTCGGCCATGGCCCGCAGGTACTCGCGTTCGGCGGGGGTGGCGCGTTCGTAGCGGGAGCCGAAGAAGCCCACCGCCAGTTCGGTCTCCGCCTCGGGTGCGGCGACCGCGACGTCGTCGGCGGTGATGGGGTCGCGCGGGGCGGCGTCCCAGGCCGCCTTGGCGTAGGCCTGCACGAAGTAGGGGTAGCCGCCGGAGACCTCGAACAACGCGTCCAGCGCGGCCTGCTCGATTTCGGCGTCCTCGCGCTTGATGGGGGCGAGCATGGCCCGCTCGGCGTCTTCCCGCTCCAGCCGGTCGATCCGCACATAGCGGAACAGCCGCTCCGAGTAGGACTTGCTCGCCGACAGCACCACCGGCACGTGCGGCAGGCCTGCGCCGACGACGACCAGTGGGGCGCCGGACTGGGACAGCTCGTGGCAGGCCGCGCAGAGCGCCGAGACATCTTCGGGCTGGAGGTCCTGCATCTCGTCGATGAGCAGCGCCACCCCGGTGCCGACGTCGGCGGCCAGTTCGGCCACGTCGGTGAACAGTTCGACGAGGTCGATCTCGATGTCGCCGGAGTCGGCCCGGCCGCTGGCGGCGGGGGCGTCGATGCCGGGCTGCCAGCGGTCGCGCATCTTGGCGTCGGCGGGGTTGGCGCGCAGTGCGAAGGCCTTGAGCACGCCGAGTACCGACTCGACCCGGTCCGGCGCGCGGTGGCGCACCGCGAGATCACGCACGGCGCGGTGGAGGGCGGCCGACAGCGGTCGGCGCAGGTCCGCTTCGGGTCGCGCCTCGATCTTGCCGGTGCCCCAGCCCCGGCGCATGGCCATCGACTTGAGCTCGCCGAGCAACACTGTCTTGCCGACGCCCCGGAGGCCGGTCAGCACCAGGCTGCGTTCCGGCCTGCCCTTGGCCACTCGCTCCAGCACGACGGTGAAGGCGTCCAACTCCCGATCCCGGCCCGCCAGTTCGGGCGGGCGCTGGCCCGCCCCGGGAGCGAAGGGATTGCGCACCGGATCCATCCTTGGACCGTATCCGGGTTTCTAGTGCGAGCCCGATATTGAACGAGACAGCGGTAGGCGTGTCGGGCATCACCTACCCGACTGCCGCAGTGGTGAAGCACTTCACGCCGGTGTCAGGATCGCGTGGAGATCGGGGTCGCCAGGCTCAGGACGGCGTCAACGGTTCACGAAGCGGACCTCGCACGACCGCACAGTGCGGATCGTGACGATCACCGCCGCCAAGACCCGCTTGAAACGCTCGGTGCCCCAACACCTTCCGCCGCCGGAGGACCGGTTCCGGCTCGGCGCGGTCAGCGGGGTCGCCGCGCTCGGCTTGGACGCGCTGGCCTCGGTGTCCTACGGGCCGGAGGCCATCGTGGTGGCGCTGGCGGTGGCCGGAGCCGCGGGTATCTCCTGGACGCTGCCGGTGACCGGGATGATCGTGGCGCTGCTCGCCGTGCTCGTGTTGGCCTACCGGCAGGTGATCACCGCCTATCCCGACGGCGGCGGCGCGTACACGGTGGCCACGCGCAATCTGGGGCAGCAGGCGGGGCTGGTGGCGGCGGCCTCGTTGATCGTGGACTACGTGCTCAACGCGGCGGTATCCATCGCGGCGGGGGTGGCCGCACTGACCTCCGCGGTGCCCGCGCTGCTGCCGTGGACGCCTGAGCTGTGCCTTGCGGCCTTGGCGTTGATCACCGCGGTCAACCTGCGCGGGGTGGTCGCGGGCGCTCGGGCGTTCGCGGTGCCCGCGGCGGTCTTCGTGGCGATGGTGCTCGCGGTGATCGTGATCGGGCTCGTTCGCGGTGAGCCACTGAGCCCGCTGCCCGCGCCCACCCAGACGCAGACCGTGGCGGGCGTCGGGGCGCTGCTGGTGTTGGCGGCCTTCGCCAACGGCTGTGCGGCGTTGACCGGGGTGGAGGCCATCGCCAACGCGACGCCGTCGTTCCGGGCGCCGCGGAGCAGGCTCGCGGGGCGGGCCGAGGCGCTGCTCGGGATCGTGCTGGGCACGCTGCTGTTGGGGCTCGCCGCGCTGGTGGAGGTGTTCGACCTGCGGCCGGTGGCGGACCGCACCGTGCTGTCGCTGCTGGTCGAGGGCTCGATCGGCGGCGGTGCCGGGTACTACGTCGTGCAGTTCACCACCGTTGTGCTGCTGGCGTTGGCGGCCAACACCTCCTTCGGCGGGATGCCGGTGCTGGCGGCGAAACTCGCGAAGGATCACTTCCTGCCGCATGCCTTCGGGCTGCGCAGGGCGCGGCTGGTGCACCGGTTCGGCATCCTGGCGCTGGCGGTGTTGACCGCCGTGCTGCTCGTCGCCTCGGGCGGGAGGCTGGACATCCTGGTGCCGCTGTTCGCCATCGGGGTGTTCGTCGGCTTCGCGTTGTGCCAGACGGGCATGGTGCGGCACTGGCTGACGCACCGCTCGCCCGGTTGGCGGTGGCGGCTGGCCATCAACGCGGCGGGAGCCGGGTTGACCACGGTGGCTGCCGTGGTGGTGACGGCGGTGAAGTTCTCCGACGGCGCCTGGCTGATCGTGGTGGTACTGCCGCTGATCGTGGTGCTGCTGCGGCTGGTGCACGGGCAGTACCGGCGGATCGGCGAGGAACTCGGGCTCGGCCGGACCCCGGTGGCGCCGCGGCGTGAGGACGCCGTGGTCGTGGTGCCGATCGCGAGTCTGTCGCTGGTCACCTCCGGCAGCCTGGCGGCCGCGATGTCGCTGGGGCGCAAAGTCGTGGCCGTGCACGTCGCCGATCCCGAGGACCCGCAGGCGGCTCGGCGGCTGCAGCGGGAGTGGGAGGCGTGGCATCCCGAGACCGAACTCGTCCTGCTCACGCCTGTCGCAGGCGGGTTGGGGGCGACCATCGCCGAGTACGTCGGCTCCATGTCGGAGAAGCACGTGTTGGTGCTGATCGGCGAGGTGCGGCCGCAGCGGTGGTGGCACCGGCTGCTGTACAACGGCCAGGGCAGGGGGATCGCCGCGGCGGTGAGCAGCCGGACCGGCGCCGGCGTGTGCCGACTCCAGCAGCGGCTCGCTCTCTAGCGCCTCAATGCTGTCGTATCAAGGTTTATAGCTTCTTTGCTAGAAAGACCGATACGAGGCGATCGAACGTTCAGCCATTGCGGACCCGCCCGGCTGCGGGTTGGGTGGCGGGCGTGGCTGAGGTAATCACCAAAGGAAGCGGAGAAGTGGAGCGCGTCGCCGAGCGGGCGCTCCTGTCGGTCGGCTATGCCGAGACGGCGAGCGAGCGGTCCGCGGCGGTCGAGCGTCTCGGCCCGCGGGTGGCGGCGATCGAAACGCGGCTGGAGGCCGACGGCATCGAGGTGCGGTCCAGACATCTGTCCGTGAACACCGCCTGGGAGGACGGCAAGGCCGTCGGCTGGCAGGCCGAGCAGAACTACCGGATCAGGGTGAACGACCCGGCGCTGCTCAACGATCTGCTCTCGGCGCTGATCGGCGCCGGTCCTTCGTCGCTGCACGGGCCGGAGTGGGAACTCGCCGATGACGTGGAGGCTGTGCGCGAGGCTCAGCAGACGGCGGTCGAGGACGCCCGGCGGAGGGCCGAGGGCTATGCCGCAGCGCTGGGCAGACGGCTGGGCCAGCTGATCAAGATCAGCGACGGCGGGCTAGACCACGGCGGCCCGGTCTACCGGAGCGCGCAGGCCATGGGCTACGCCGAGTCGGCAGGCGGAGTCGGCGAGTTGAACCTGGAGCCGCAGCCGGTGACGGTCAATGTGGAGTGCCAGACGACCTGGGCGCTGTTGGACTGACGCGATAAGGGCCCGGCGGAGAGCCGGGCCCTTGTCGTCACGCTGTCTACTTCTCGACGATCGCCACCACGCCGAGGCCGCCCGCCGCGCAGACGGAGATCAGGCCGCGGCCCGAGCCCTTCTTGTCCAGCAGCTTGGCCAGGTTGGCCACGATCCGGCCGCCGGTCGCGGCGAATGGGTGGCCAGCGGCCAGCGAGCCGCCCTTGACGTTGAGCTTGCCGCGGTCGATCGAGCCCAGCGGCTCGTCGAGGCCCAGCTTCTCCTTGCAGAACTCCGGGCTCTCCCACG
Organism: Actinorectispora metalli; assembly: GCF_056323685.1. NCBI lineage: Bacteria > Bacillati > Actinomycetota > Actinomycetes > Pseudonocardiales > Pseudonocardiaceae > Actinorectispora > Actinorectispora metalli. Next base: position 2,392,427 of record NZ_JBREYE010000001.1, on the reverse strand, counting down.
CCGCCAGGGTGGACAGCACCTGGGAGGCGAAGGCCTCGTGGATCTCGTAGTAGTCGAAGTCCTGGAGGCTCAGGCCCGCCTGCTTGAGCATCCTCGGGACCGCGTAGGCGGGAGCCATCAGCAGGCCCTCACCGCCGTGGATGTAGTCCACGGCCGCGGTCTGGGAGTAGGTCAGGTAAGCCAGCACCGGCAGGCCCTTGGCCTTGGCCCACTCCTCGCTCGCGAGCAGCACCACGGAGGCGCCGTCGGTCAGCGGGGTCGAGTTGGCCGCGGTCATGGTGGCCTGCTCGGCGCCCTCGCCGCGGGTGCCGAAGACGGGCTTGAGCTTGGCGAGCTTCTCGACCGTGGAGTCACCGCGCAGGTTGTTGTCCTTGGTGACGCCGAGGAACGGCGTCAGCAGGTCGTCCAGCCAGCCCTCCTCGTAGGCCTTGGCCAGGTTCTGGTGGCTGGCGGCCGCCAGTTCGTCCTGGGCCTCCCGGGAGATACCCCACTTGCGGGCGGTGATCGCCTGGTGCTCGCCCATGGACAGGCCGGTGCGCGGTTCGGCGTTCTCCGGCCGCTCCGGCGCCAGGTGGCCGGGGCGGATCTTGGAAACGGCGCCGAGCCTGCCGCCCAGGCTCTTCTGCCGGTTGGCCTCCAGCAGGATGCGGCGGAGCCGGTCGTTCAGCGCCAGCGGCGCGTCGCTGGTGGTGTCCACGCCACCGGCCACACCCACGTCGATCTGCCCGAGGGCGATCTTGTTGGCCACCAGGATGGCGGCCTCCAGGCCGGTGCCGCAGGCCTGCTGGATGTCGTAGGCGGGCGTTTCGGGCGAGAGGGTGCTGCCGAGCACGGTCTCCCTGGCGAGGTTGAAGTCGCGGGCGTGCTTGAGCACCCCGCCCGCGACGAACTCGCCGAGCCGTTCACCCTGCAGGCTGAAGCGGCTCGCCAGGCCGTCCAGCGCCGCGGTGAGCATGTCCTGATTGGACGCGGTGGCATAGGCGCCGTTGGACCGCGCGAACGGGATCCTGTTGCCGCCCAGAATCGCCACTCGTCGGACGCTTGAGGCCATTGGTCCTCCTGAGCCGATGTGAGTCATCTCCTGGCCAGAATAACCTACCCGCGAGTAGGCTTACCCGCGAGTAGGGAGGCATCACACATGACGGATCGGTATCAGCAGTTCGCCAAATCGGGCGTCGGCAAATTCATTGTCGGCAAGCTGGGTCTGCCCAATCCCACGCCCCTGCGCCGTTACAAGCCTGGCCAGCCGGTGCTGGCCGGACCTGTTCTGCTCGGGTCCAGCACCGACGGACGGCTGAGCAAGTCTGTCGAAGAGGTGCTCAAGTCGGTGCAGGCCGAGGTGCACACCGAGGCGCGGCGCAATGCCGAGGGCAGGGTCAGCGCGAAATACGCCGCCTTGGTTTTTGACGCCAGTGGCATAAAGACCAGCGAAGGCTTGCGCGAGCTTTACGACTTTTTCCACCCGGTGGCGCGCAACCTCGCGCCGTCCGGCCGGATCGTTGTGCTGGGCACCACACCGGAGGACACCACCGACCCGCGTGAGCGCATCGCGCAGCGGGCCTTGGAGGGCTTCGTCCGCTCGGCGGGCAAGGAGGCCAAGCGGGGCGGCACCGCGCAACTCGTCTACGTCGCACCCGGCGCGGAGAACTCGGTCGCCTCCACCCTCCGGTTCCTGCTCTCGGGCAAGTCGGCCTACGTCTCCGGACAGGTCATCCGCATCGGCGGCGGCCAGGTGAGCGAGCCCGCCAACTGGGACAAGCCGCTCGCGGGCAAGGTCGCCCTGGTCACCGGCGCCTCCCGGGGCATCGGCGCGGCCATCGCCGAGGTGCTGGCCCGCGACGGAGCCAAGATCGTCGCGCTGGACGTGCCGCAGGCCGCCGAGCCGCTGCGCCAGGTCGCGGACAAGCTGGGCGGGGAGTCGCTCGAGCTCGACATCACCGCCGACTCGGCCCCCGAGGACCTGGTCAAGTACTTCAAATCCGGCGGCGTCGACATCGTCGTGCACAACGCGGGTATCACCAGGGACAAGACGATCGGCGGCATGAAGGAGGACCACTGGAACTCCGTCATCGCGGTGAACCTGACCAGCCAGGAGCGCATCAACGCGGCGCTGCTGGGCAAGAAGGTGCTCAAGGAGGGCGGCCGGATCATCACGGTCTCCTCGATCAGCGGCATCGCGGGCAACGTCGGCCAGGCCAACTACGCCGTCTCCAAGGCGGGCGTCATCGGCCTGGTGAACGCCTACGCCCCGGAGTACGCGAAGAAGAACGTCACGATCAACGCCGTCGCGCCGGGTTTCATCGAGACGCAGATGACCGCCAAGATCCCGCTCACTATCCGGGAGGCCGGTCGCCGCATGAACAGCCTCTCCCAGGGCGGTCTGCCCGTGGACGTCGCGGAGACCATCGCCTGGTATGCCAGCCCCGCCTCCGGTGGCGTGAACGGCAACGTGGTGCGGGTCTGCGGTCAGAGCCTGCTCGGCGCCTGAGGACACGGAGGTAACACCCATGGGCGTCCAGGAGCTCCAGTCCTCGCCGAACCTGTCGCTGTTGTTTCCCAAGGCCCTGCTGACGGGATTCCTCAAGCGCGGCGGGAACCTGCCGGACACCGAGTACATCCGGCGCGACCTCAAGGTCGACACCGAACACCTCGCGAACTACAACCGGGTGTGCGGGTTCGGCGTGCGCGACACGCTGTCGGTGACGTACCCGCACATCCTCGCGTTCCCGATGTCCATCCAGCTGATGTCGGCCGGCTCGTTCCCCTACGCGCTGCCCGGCATGGTGCACATCGCGAACAAGATCACGCAGTACCGGCCGGTGGGAGTCTCCGAGCCGCTCACCATCCAGCTGCGGACGCAGGACCTGCGGGCTCATGACAAGGGCAAGCAGTTCGACCTGGTGACCGAGGCGCAGGTCGGCAACGAGCTGGTGTGGACCGATATCAGCACGTATCTGATCCGTGGCGGCGGCAGCGGCGGTGACGGTGCGAAGAAGAAGGAGACCGACCGGGAGCATGTTCCGGAGCCGTCCGCGGTGTGGACGGTGCCGGACGACATCGGGCGCCGCTACGCCGCGGCATCCGGTGACAGCAACCCGATCCACCTCTACGGGCTGACCGCCAAGCTGTTCGGCTTCCCGCGGGCAATCGCGCACGGCATGTGGACCAAGGCCCGCTGCCTCGCCGCGTTCGAGGGCAGGCTGCCGGACGCCTACACGGTGGACGTGCGGTTCAAGTTGCCGGTGCTGCTGCCCGCCAAGGTGGCGTTCTCCACCTGGGATGAGGCGGCGGGCTTCGGCTTCACGCTGCGGGACGCCAAGAAGGGCAAACCCCACCTGGACGGCACCATCCGTCCGGTCTGAGGCCGCTGACAGCGAGGCCCCGGTGTTCGCACCGGGGCCTTTGTCATTTCTGTGGCGTGCGGTGCCAGGTACGGCCCTCGATGAGGTCGCCGAAGCCCATCCAGACCAGGTTCATCAGCCTGGCGGCGAAGATCTTGGCGGTGCCGGAATCGGGGTTGTCCAGCCACCAGTCGGCCATCGACTCGGCGGCGCCGACCAGTGCGGCGGCCAGCGCGACACCCTCGCTCTTGGCCGCGGCGGTTGCTTCCTCCGTCGTGCGCTTGACCAGCAGCGCGGCCACGAGCTCGATCGCCCGCGAGCGCATCTCGGCCAGCTCTGCCGCGAACGGGCCACCCTGGGAGCGGGCCTGGCGGTGCAGCACCAGCCAGCTGTCGCGCTGGGCGCCGACGTAGGTGAAGAAGGACAGCAGGCCGAGGAACAGCGATTCGTCGGGGCTCTGGCCCTCCTCGACATCGGCCGCGATGGCCTGCATCAGCCGAGTCGCCTCCCGTCGGATGCAGGTGGCGAAGAGGTCTTCCTTGGAGCCGAGGTAGGAGTAGACCATCGGCTTGGAGATGCCTGCGACGTCGGCGATCTCGTCCATGGAGGCGGCGTGGTAGCCCCGCTGGGAGAAGACACGCACGGCGGCGTCCAGGATCTGCTGCTCGCGCACCGCGCGCGGTAGCCGCCTTGGCCTGCGTTCGTCCAGCTCGCCGGCTGGAAGCTCCTCGATGGCTGACATGTGCACCTCCTCGGCCGATCGTACGGGCGAACCTTGCCAGCTTACCTACTCGCACGTAGCCTTACTCGCGAGTAGGTTATGCAAAGGAGCGCCCCATGGCCGACGTGAACGCCGCCGAGCTGGAATCTCTCGCCGCAAGCCTCGGCGTGGAGGTGACGGAGAACACCACTCCGCTGCAGATTCTCGGACAGGTGGACCCGAAGAAACTCAGCAGGCAGCAGTTCGCCACGCTGCTCGACCTCTCGTCCTCGCTGGCCGCGGAGGGGGCCGCCGACGACCTGTCCGGGATGGACGAGCAGTCCTTCGCGCGCCTGATCTCCAAGGCGTCGTCCGACCAGCTTGACGAGGTGATGTCCCGTCCCGAACTGCGCGTTCCCGTGCTGGACGAGGTCTTCCGGCGGATGGGCGACCACTTCAAAGCCGACCGGGCGGGCTCGGCGAAGGCGGTCGTGCACTGGAAGATCACCGGCGGCGCGGGCGAGAGCGGCTACGACCGCTACGAGACGGTGATCGAGGACGGCAAGTGCACCGTCAACAAGGACGCCCAGCGAGACCCTCGGGTCAGCATCAAACTCGGCCCGGTCGAGTTCCTGAAGCTGGTGTCCGGCAACGCCTCGGCGCCTGTGATGTTCATGACAGGAAAGATCAAACTTCAGGGTGACCTCGGCTTCGCCGCAGGCCTCAGCAACCTGTTCCAGATCCCGAAAGCCTGATGGCCGGGCCGTTGACACCGACGGCAGGATGAAGGACCAGTCGGGTGGCAGTGGCCCGCTACCCGACTGCGACGGCGCCCGGCCCCTTACTGGGGTCGGGCGCTGTTGCTCGTCAGGATCTTCGGGTCGATCTCCAGCCGCGCCGCCACCTTCTGCGCGAAGAGTTGGTACTTCGCGTACATCCGCGCCTCGGGTGAGTGGTTGGGCTGCCGCACCAAGGGTTCGGTCAGCACCTCGCCGTCGCGGAACTGCTCCCGGGTGAGGTCGACTTCGATGCCGCCGGGCAGGCGATTCCAGTAGTGCATGCTGACCCGACAGTCTCCGCTGTAGACCTCGGCTTCGAGTAGCTCGCCGCCGAACAGCATGCACAGGACGACCGCCGACAATCCACAGTGGCCTCGCGCAGGGTTGTCCGGGTCCCAAGGCTTGGAGGGGTCCACCGTCTCCTCGCACCAGGAAGCTCTGATCGCCTCTTCTATCGCGGCCAGCGTCAGCGTCGTCGTTCCTCCGGTGATCCGCACGTAGAGGCTCAACTTCCCAGACTTCAGCTGATCAGCGTCGTCGCATGCTTTTCGTGAGGCCGCCCTGATTGGGGACGGCCCCACGAAAGGCGGCTAGTACGTGATGGCGAGGGCGGGGTCGGCGATTAGGGCGCCGACGTCGGCGAGGAACTGGGAGCCTTGTTGGCCGTCGACGACCCGGTGGTCGAAGCTGAGGGACAGCTGGCAGACCTTGCGAACTCCGAGTTGGCCATCTACCACCCAGGGCGTGTCCTTGATGGCGCCCAACGCCAGGATTGCGGATTCGCCGGGGTTGATGATCGGGGTGCCGGTGTCTACGCCGAAGACGCCGATGTTGGTGATGGTGAAGGTGCCGTTTTGCATGGCGGCGGGGGTGGTTTTGCCGCTGCGGGCGACCGTGACCAGGTCGTCCAAGGCCACCGCCAGTTCCTTCAGGGACATGCGGTCGGCGTCGCGGACCTTGGGGACCACCAGGCCACGGGGGGTGGCGGCGGCGATGCCTAGGTGGACGTACTCCTTGAAGACGATCTCCTGCGCCTGTTCGTCCCAGACGGCGTTGACGTCGGGGGTGCGGCGGATGGCCAGGCAGACCGCTTTGGCGGCGAAGGTCAGCGGGGTGATCTTGACGTCGCGGAACTCGGGGTGCGACTTCAGTTTCGCCCGGAACTCCATCATGGGGGTGACGTCGACGGTGAGGAACTCCGTGACGTGCGGGGCGGTGAAAGCGGAGTCGACCATCGCCTGAGCGGTGGCCTTGCGGACGCCGCGGATGGCAACCCTGCGTTCGCGGGTCGTCGGGTTGTAGGCCGCCGGTGCTGGTGCGGATTCCACAGTGGACGGGGTGGCGGCGCGTTCAACGTCCTCGCGGGTGATGACGCCCTCGGGGCCGCTGCCGGACAGCGCCTTCAGGTCGACCCCGAGGTCTTTGGCCAGCTTGCGGACCGGGGGCTTGGCCAGCGGGACGTAGCCGCCGGGCGGCTCGGGGTGGGTGCCGTTCACGGATGGGGGCGCGGGCTCGGCTACCGGGGGCGCGGAGGCGACCGGGGCGGGCACGCCGCCGCGGGGCCTGCGCTTGGCGGCCACCGAGCGGGGGCCGTAGCCGACCAGGGTGGCGATGCGGCCGTCGGCCGACTCCTCGCCGATCTTGGCGCCCTTTGCCTCGGTGGAGGCGCTGCCGGACTGGGGGGTCTCGGGGGCGGGTGCGCCGTTCGGGTCGGTGTCGATGACGATGATCGGGGTGCCGACCTCGACGGTCTGGCCGTTCTGCACCAGCAGGTCGACCACCTTGCCCGCCCAGGGGCAGGGCAGTTCGACGGCCGCTTTGGCGGTCTCGATCTCCACGATGACCTGGTTGACCGTGACCTCGTCGCCGGGTTTCACGTGCCAGTTGAGGATCTCTGCCTCGGTCAGTCCCTCGCCGACGTCGGGCAAGGGGAATTGCTTGTTCTGCGGCATTCCTGCTTGTCCTTTACCAGCCCAGGGAACGGTCTACGGCGTGCAGCACCCGGTCGAGGTCGGGGAGGTACTCCTCCTCCAACTTGCTCGGCGGGTAGGGAGTGTCGAAGCCGGTGACCCGGAGCACCGGGGCCTCCAGCGAGTAGAAGCACTCCTGCTGCACCCGGCTGGCGATCTCGGAGGAGATCGAGGACTCGCTCGGCGCCTCGGAGGCGACGATCAGCCTGCCGGTGCGGCGCACCGACTCGAACACCGGGTCCAGGTCCAGCGGCGACAGTGTGCGGAGGTCGATGACCTCCAGGTCGAGGCCGTCCTCCTCACCCGCCTTCGCCGCGTCCAGGCAGGTTTTCACCATGGGGCCGTAGGCGACCACGGTGGCCGTGCTGCCGCGCCGCAGCACCCGGGAGGCGAACAGCGACTCCGGGGTGGCGGTGGGGTCGAGTTGGGCCTTCTCCCAGTAACGCCGCTTCGGCTCGAAGAACAGCACCGGGTCGTCGCATTCGATGGCCTGCTGGAGCATCCAGTAGGCGTCGAGAGGGTTGGAGCAGGACACCACGCGCAGGCCCGCGCAGTGCGCGAAGTAGGACTCCGGGGATTCCGAGTGGTGCTCGACGGCGCCGATGCCGCCGCCGAAGGGCACCCGGATCACGATCGGGACCTTGACCTTGCCCTGGCTGCGGTAGTGCAGCTTGGCGACCTGGCTCACGATCTGGTCGAAGCCGGGGAAGATGAAGCCGTCGAACTGGATCTCGCACACCGGGCGGTAGCCGCGGATGGCCAGACCGACCGCGGTGCCGATGATGCCGGACTCGGCCAGCGGGGTGTCGATGACGCGCTGCTCGCCGAAGTCCTTCTGGAGGCCGTCGGTGACGCGGAAGACGCCGCCGAGCTTGCCGATGTCCTCGCCGAGGAGCACGACCTTCGGGTCGCGTTCCATCGCGGCGCGCAGGCCCATGTTGAGGCCCTTGGCCAGGGAGATCGTCTGGACCGCCGATGGCTGTTCGCCGCTGGTGTCCTGCTGCCTGTCAATCGCTGGTGCCGCCATCAGTGTCCACCCCCGGCGTTCGAGTCGGCGAAGCCTTCCATGTACTCCAGGAACTCGGCCCGCTGGGCTTCCAGCACGGGGTTTGGTTCGGAGTAGACGTTGGCGAAGATCCGCTCGTGCGGCGGGTTGGGCAGGTTCACGCAGTAGTCGCGGAACCGCGCCGCGAGCGCGTCGGCGTCGGCCTGCACGGAGTCGAAGAAGTCCTGGTCGGCCCACTGCTGCTTGATCAGGTGGACCCGGACCCGCTCGATGGGGTCCTTCAGCTTCCAGGCCTCGACCTCGTCGGAGAGCCGGTAGCGGGTGGGGTCGTCGGAGGTGGTGTGGGCGTCCATCCGGTAGGTGAACGCCTCGATCAGCACCGGTCCGTTGCCGTGGCGGCACTGGTCCAACGCCCACCGGGACACCGCGAGGCAGGCCAGCACGTCGTTGCCGTCCACCCGGAGGCCGGGGAAGCCGTAGCCGCGGGCGCGCTGGTAGAGCGGCACCCTGCTCTGCTTCTCGATGGGCTCGGAGATGGCCCACTGGTTGTTCTGGCAGAAGAAGACGACCGGCAGGTCGTGCACCGATGCCCAGACGAAGCCCTCGTGGACGTCGCCCTGGCTGGTGGCGCCGTCGCCGAAGAAGGTCATGGTGGCTTCGCCGTCGTCATCGCCGACCTTGCCGTCGAACTTCTGGCCGAGGGCGTAGCCGGTGGCGTTGAGCACCTGGTTGCCGATGACGATGGTGTAGAGGTGGAAGCGGTGCTCCAGCGGGTCCCAGGAGCCCTGGTCGACACCGCGCCACACGCCGAGCAGCAGCGTCGGGTCGACGCCTCGGCAGTAGGCGACACCGTGTTCGCGGTAGCTGGGGAAGGCCATGTCGGTGGGGCGCATCGCGCGTCCCGCGCCGACTTGGGCGGCTTCCTGGCCGAGCAGCGGCGCCCACAGACCCAGTTGGCCCTGCCGCTGGAGGGCGTTGCCCTCGCGGTCGAAGCGGCGGACGAGAACCATGTCCCGGTACAGGCTGCGCAGGTCCTCCGGACTGACCTCGATATCGAAGTCGGGATGACTGACCCGCTCGCCTTCGGGGTTCAGTAGCTGGACCAGGTCCGCACCGCCCTCACTCGTCGCGCGCAATCCGGCGATCACTTGCTCTGCCGTGGGTGCGGCCGATGTTGCGGCTGGCGCTCCCATTGGTGCTGCCCCGGGCTGATCGGCCCCGTCGGGCACTGGGGTTGTCCAGTACTCCGGCGATGACATGCCATTCCCCTTCGTGTCCAGGCCGCTCCGGCCACTTGTGGCGACCTTCGCACGGCCACGCTGACCAGATTCGGCCCACCCGGTCGGGGCAGCCGATACGCCGTCAGCGTTGACGGTTCACTCAAACGCCATCCTGACACGGATCTGCCCCCTTTCGTGAGGGCGGCCACAGTGACGCCCGTAACCCATCGCCCAATCCAGGCCTCCACGCGGCACGCAATACCAGCCGCAACGGCGGAGGGCGGTGCTGAACATAACGGCTTGGTCACCCAGCACGGACGCCCGCCCTGCTCTGGGGATTACTCAGTTGGCGGGAAGGCATGCTCACCAAGTGGGCATCCTGCGTCGCACGGGTGACCCATAGGCGAACGGCCATGGTCTTTTCCGGCAACGCCGAATAACCGTTGTGGACTCTGCCGCTACCTCATTCGGGGGGCTTAGGCTGTTCGCCTTCCGGCAAGGGGGCGATATGGGGGCTGTGCGGGCAGGACACCGGATCGCGGCGGCGGTCGCGGTCGCCGTGTTCACCGCGGCCACGCTCAGCGCGCCGATCACGCCGGGCATCGCGGGCTCGACCTCCGAAGGGGCCAGGGTGGTCCGCGAGGAGCAGGTCGGCGACCGACTGGTCGAACTGACGGTCTCCTCGGCCGCGCTGGAGTCCACCGCCAAGGTCCGCCTGCTGCTGCCGGTGGACTTCGCCCGCGGTGACCGGCGGTGGCCGGTGCTTTACCTGCTGCACGGCTGCTGCGAGGGCGACCGCGGCCATGCCGCCTGGAGCGAGGCGGTGGACCTGGCGGGCATCGAGGGCCTGCGGGATGTGCTGGTGGTGATGCCCGCGGGCGGACCGATCGGCTTCTACAGCAACTGGTGGAACCGCGGACAGGGCGGCGCTCCCCGCTGGGAGACCTTCCACCTCCGCGAACTGAAGGAACTGCTGGAACGCGACTACGGCGCCGGGAATCGGCGGGTGATCGCAGGCCTGTCCATGGGCGGTTTCGGCGCGTTGTCCTACGCGGCGCGGCATCCCGGCATGTTCCGCGCGGCGGCCTCCTACAGCGGAGTGGTGCACACGCTGCTGCCCGACGGCGGCCCGGAACTGGTGTCGGCGCTGGTCAGCGGGCAGGGCGAACGCGTCGATGACCTGTGGGGCGCGGTCGACAGACACCGCGGGATCTGGGCGCGGCACAACCCCTACGACCTCGCCGCCCGGCTGCGCGGCATGCCGGTGTACCTGGCAAGCGGCGACGGGCGACCCGGACCGCTCGACCCGCCGGGTACCAAGCCCGACCGACTGGAGGAAGCGCTCGGCAAGCACTCCGTGGCGCTGGCAGGTCGCCTCGGTCCGCGCGCAAAGATCAATCTGTATGGCACGGGCACGCACAGTTGGCCGTACTGGGAGCGGGAGTTCACCGCGTCGCTGCGGACGCTGCTGCCTGAACTGCGGTAACCGATCACACGAGCAGGCGAATCGGGCAACAGGTCCATCACGAACGGCTTAGGTCATCCTTAGTTTGCTTAGGCTGCCTTCCAGGCGTTTCCCGGACGCCGGATCACGCGTGGAGGTCAGGTGTTCCCCCAAATCCCCGTTCGTCGTCGTGCAATCGCGACAGCCGGTCTCGTGCTCGCATTGCTCGCTCCCCTGACCGCCTGCGGCGACGACTCCGGCGCGGGCACGCTCACCGTGTACTCCGGCCGCAACGAGGGCTTGGTCGGCCCGCTGCTGGAGAAGCTGAAGGAGGCCACCGGGGTACCGGTGGAGGTCCGCTACGGCGACTCCGCCGACTTGGCCGCGAAGCTCGCGGAGGAAGGCGACGCGAGCAAGGCCGACCTCTTCTTCTCGCAGGACGCGGGTGCGCTCGGCCTGCTGGCGGGCAAGGGAATGCTGGCCACGCTGCCCGAGTCGGTACTCAACACCGTTCCCGTGGGCTACCGCGCGAAGGACGGAAGCTGGGTGGCCACGTCGGCGCGGGCCAGGGTGGTCGCCTACAACCCGGGCCAGGTCGCGGCGGCCGATCTGCCGCCGAGCGTCGACGCGCTGACCGACCCGAAGTGGAAGGGCCGCATCGGCTACGCGCCGACCAACGCCTCCTGGCAGTCCTTCGTCACGGCGCTGCGCCTGATCCGCGGTGAGCAGGCGGCCAAGGACTGGCTGCTGAGGTTCAAGGCCAACGAGCCGCAGCGCTTCGGCAACAACAACCTGATCCTGGACGGGGTCGACAAGGGACAGATCGCGCTGGGGCTGGTCAACCACTACTACTGGTTCGAGCGGGCGGCGCGGGACGGCGCCGACAAGGTGACCGCCCGGCTGCACTACATCAAGGGCCAGGACCCGGCCGCGCTGGTCAACGTCGCGGGCGCGGGCGTGCTGAAGAACAGCAAGGACAGCCAGGCCGCGATCAAGGCCGTGGAGTTCCTGCTGTCGAAGGAGTCCCAGCAGTACTTCGCCGACAAGACCGCCGAGTACCCGGTCGTGCCCGGGGTGTCCTCCACCAAGCACCAGTTGCCCCCGCTGTCCGAGATCGGCGGCGCCGACATCAACCTGAGCGAGCTTGCCTCGCTGCAACAGACCCAGGCGCTGCTGCGGGAAGCGGGACTGTCCTGACCTCGCTCCGACCGCGGTTCGGCGGCAGCCCGCCGCTGCTCATCGGGGCGGCGGTGGCCGCCGCGGTCGTCGCGCTGACCCCGTTGGTGTACCTGGTGGTCAGGGCACTGGAGCGGGGAGCGGCGGAGGCGCTGGACATCCTGCTGCGGGACCGCACGGTCGAGTTGGCGGTGCGCAGCATCGCACTCGCGGGCGCGGTCACGCTGGCCTGCGTGGTGATCGGGGTGGCCTGCGCCTGGCTGGTGGTGCGGGCGGAGTTGCCCGGTCGCCGGGTGTGGGGCGTGCTGCTCGCGCTGCCGCTGGCGGTGCCCTCCTACGTCGCGGGCTTCACCTGGATCTCGCAGTTCCCCTCGCTGGCCGGGTTCACCGGCTCCTTCCTGGTGCTCACCGCGGTGTCCTTCCCCTACGTGCTGCTGCCGGTGGCCGCCGCGCTGCGTGCCGCCGACACCGCGCTGGAGGAGGTCGCCCGGTCGCTCGGCCGTGGTCCACTGTGGACGTTCTGGTCGGTGACGCTGCGGCAGGTCCGACCCGCGGCGGCCGCGGGCGGGCTGCTGGTCGCGCTGTACGTGCTCAGTGACTTCGGCGCGGTGTCGCTGATGCGTTTCGAGGCGTTCACCCTCGGCATCTACACCAGCTACCGGGCATCTTTCGACCGCACACCCGCCGCCGTGCTGGGTTGTGTGCTCGTACTCCTGGCGGTGCTGTTGACCTGGGCGGAACTGCGGGCAAGGGGCAAGGCCGCGACCCGCGTCGGAAGCGGCGCCGCCCGTCGCGCCGAACCGGTGCGCCTCGGTGCCTGGACCGTGCCCGCGCTGGCGTTCCTGGTGGTGGTGCTGGCCGTCTCGCTGGGCGTACCGGTGGGCAGCCTCGGCCACTGGCTCACCATCGGCACCGCCTCGCTGGACCTGCCCGATCTCGGCGCGGCCACCCTGAACACCCTGCAACTGTCCGCGCTGGGCGCGGTGCTGACCACGCTGCTGGCCATCCCCGTCGGCGTGCTCAGCGCCCGGCACCGGTCGGCGGGCGTGCGCGGGCTGGAACTGGCCGCCTACGCCGGGCACGCGCTGCCCGGCGTGACGGTCGGTCTGGCCATGGTGTTCCTCGGCATCCGGGTGCTGCCCTGGATCTACGAGGAGCCCGAACTGCTGGTGCTGGCGTACGCCGTGTTGTTCCTGCCGGTGGCGATCGGCGCGGTGCGCACCGCGGTGGCGGGCGCGCCGCCGGTGCTGGAGGAGGTGTCCCGGTCGCTGGGCAACGGCAGGCTGTCCACCCTGCGGCGGGTGACGCTGCCGCTGGCCGCGCCCGGTGTGGTGGCCGGGGCGGCGCTGGTGTTCCTGACCTGCGCCAAGGAACTGCCCGCGACGTTGTTGTTGCGGCCCACCGGGATGGACACCCTGGCCACCGAACTGTGGACGAGCACCGCCATCACCGACTACGCGGGCGCGGCACCGTTCGCGGCGGTGCTGGTACTGGTGTCGGCGCTGCCCGCGGTGGCGTTGGACCGGGTGCTGCGGACAAGAGAGCGGGTGGACGCATGAGCGGCCTGGTGATCAGCGGGCTCGCTGCCGCCTACGGAACCGACCGGGTGCTCGACGGCGTCGATCTCACGGTGCCGTCCGGGACGCTGGCCTGCGTGCTCGGCCCGTCCGGCTGCGGCAAGACCACGCTGCTGCGGGTGCTGGCGGGCTTCCACCCGCCGAGCGCCGGCACCGTGCATATCGAAGACGCGCTGATCACGCACCTTCCCCCGGAACGCAGGGGCATCGGCGTTGTGCCGCAGGAGGGTGCGTTGTTCCCGCACCTGTCGGTGGCCGACAACGTGGCGTTCGGCCTGCGGCGGACGACGCGGGCGCAACGCGCCGACCGGGTCGCGGAACTGCTGGCGCTGGTCGGGCTGGACGGTTACGACGCCAGAATGCCCGCGGAGCTTTCCGGCGGGCAGCAGCAGCGGGTGGCGCTGGCCAGGGCACTGGCGCCGCGGCCGAGGCTGGTGCTGCTGGACGAGCCGTTCAGCGCGCTGGACGCCGGGCTGCGGGCAGGCCTGCGCATCGACGTCCGCGCCGCGCTGCACGCCAGCGGCGCGACAGCGCTGCTGGTCACCCACGACCAAGAGGAAGCCCTGGGCACAGCGGACCTGGTGGCGGTGATGCGGGACGGCCGGATCGCGCAGGCGGGCACCCCGCAGCAGGTGTACTCCGCACCCGCCGACCTGGGCGTCGCCCTGTTCGTCGGCGAGGCGATCACCCTGCCTGGCAAGGCCGATGGCGACCGAGTGGAGACCGCACTCGGCGCGGTGCCCCTGCGGACGGAGGCCCACGGATCAGGCCAGGCGGTGCTGCGACCGGAGCAGATCCTGCTCACCGCGGGCGGGCGGGACGCGGTGGTGCGGGACATCATCTTCCACGGCCACGACGCCACCGTGCTGCTGGACGTGCCGGGCCGGGCCGAGGACGTGCGGGCCCGCGTGCAAGGCGCGGTGACCGCCCGGCCCGGCGACCGGGTGTCGCTGTCGGTCGCGGGCCGGGCGAACTTCTATCAGGGCACCGACAACTCGTAGAAGCCGCGGCCGAAGGTGGCCGCCACCAGCCTGCGGTTGGCCGGGTCGTACTCGAGGTCGTCCACCGGCACCATCGGCAGCCCGGTGCCGAGCCGGTGCCAGCCGCCGAACCCGAGCAGGCTGCCGAACACGCCCTGGTCGGTGGCGACGATGACGCGGTTGCGGCCCGCCAGGATCACGTCGTTGACCGGTGCCTGCGGCAGGTTACCGGTGAGGTCGGTCCAGGACTGGCCGAAGTCGCGGGTGACGAGCACATGCGGGCGGTCGGAGCCCGAGCGGTAGCCGGACAGCGTCACGTACGCGGTGCCGGGGTGGTGATCGTCCACCGCGACCCTGGTGACCCACGGCTGGTCGGCGAGCACCTTGAACCAGGTCTTGCCGAGATCCCTGGTCACCCACACCCGGCCGTCGTCGGTGCCCGCCCACAGCGTGTTCGCGTCCGAGCGCGCCGCGGCCACGGTGGTGATCGTGCCGTAGGGGTAGCTGTCCTTGCCGGGGCCGCCGGTGAGGTCGGGGCTGATCACGGTCCAGGTGCGGCCGTTGTCGACCGAGCGGTTCAGCTTGTTGCCGCCGTAGTACATGACGTCGGGGTTGTTCGGGTCGAACTGCAGCGGGGTGAACCAGTTGCGGCGGTCGGCGGTGGTGGCCGGGGTGAAGAAGACCATGTCGTCGCCGCCGTTGACCGAGCGGAAGCAGTTGCCGTACTGGTAGCAGGCGAAGACGTTGTTCTTGTCGCGCGGGTTGATCAGGTTCTCCTCGCCGTCGCCGCCGAGGATCTCGTCGAAACCGCCCTGACCCCAGGACCGCAGCGAGCCGTTGTCCTGGCTGCCGCCGGAGATGCGCCCGGTGTCCTGCGGGGTGATCGCCCCGCTGTAGAGCTGGGTGTACGGCTCGTGCCGTGCCTTCACCCAGCCGCCGTTGCCGTCGGTGTCCGAGCGGTAGACGCCGCCGTCGTTGCCGAGGTACACCCGGGACGGGTAGCGCGCGTCCCACACCATCGCGTGGTGGTCGACGTGGATGGAGGAGCTGTCGAAGGTCCAGCTCTGCCCGCCGTCACGGGAGGTGCCCAGCGGCACACCGGCGAGGTGGACGTGCTTGGCGTCCTTGGGGTTCACCCACACCTTGCCGAACCACCAGCCGAAGGTGTTCTGCGAATCGCTCAGCGCCTTCGTGGTGGGAAGCTGCTGCCAGCTCTCGCCCGCGTCGGCGGAGGTGTACATGCCTTGGAACAGGCCGTCGGTCTTGATCACGATGCTGTAGAGCCTGCCCGGCTCGCCCGGGGCGACGCCGAGGCCGATGCGGCCGACGTCGACCGACGGCGCGGGCAGTCCGCCCGCCAGCCGCTTCCAGGTGAGGCCCGCGTCGTCGGAGCGGAACACGCCGGAGCCGATGCCGCCGTAGGTCCGCTTCTCCGGGGTGCGGCGGTGATCCCACATCACGGCGTACACCCGCCGGGGATCGGTCGGGTCGATGGTGACCTCGGTGGCGCCGGTGAACTCGGTGTCCGGTGCCAGCACCCGCCGCCAGGTGCCGCCGCCGTTCTCGGTGAGGTACACGCCGCGGTCGCCGCCCGCCGAGTACAGCGATCCGGTCGCGGCGACCAGCAGCCGGCCAGGGTTGGCCGGGTCGACCGCGATGGCGCCGACGGCCCCGGAGTCGGGCAGCCCCACCGGCTGCCAGGTCCGTGCCCCGTCGGTGGAGCGGTAGACGCCGGTGCCCTCGTAGGTCACGCTGCCGCCGCCGGGGTTGGGCTCGCCGGTGCCGACGTAGAGCGTGCCGTCTGCGGCGGTGACCACCGAGCCCATGGCCTGGGTGAGGTCGTCGGGCCAGGCCTGGGCGAAGGTCTGCCCGGCATCGGTCGAGCGCCACAGTCCGCCGCTGGCCGCGGCCGCATACACGGTGTCCTTGTGCTGCGGATCAAGGGCGAGGCCGATGATGCGGCCGCCGATGTTGGTCGGTCCGAGGCCGCGCCAGGCGGGTCCGAGGGCGGGAAGCGCGCGGGCCTGCTCGGCCGCGACGGCGTAGGCGTGCCGCGGGATCGTGCCGCCCGGCATCGCCTTCTGCAGGAAGCGGTGCTCCGCGGGGGCGGACGGGCCGCGGACAGGCCGGTACTCGCCGGGCTGGCCGGTGCCGGGGGGCGGGTCGAGTGCGGTCGCGGGCACCAGGGCGCCGCCGAGAAGAGCCGAGATCAGCACTGCCGAGGTGGGCAGGAACCACCGGATTCGCATACCCGCGCACGGTAGGGCGCGATGTGTGCCGATTCCACCGCCTTCCGGGGGTCATGTCCCCTTAGCGGGCAACCATCGAAAAATGGAAACGTCGCCGACCTGCTTAAAGCACAACGCCATAGCAGACCACCCATGACAGGATGCCTGCCGTGGACTGTGCAGCTCTGAAGCAAACGGTGAACCGGCTCTGGGACTCGACGGTGCTGCCGAGCCTGTCGGATCTGGTGGCGATTCCGGCCCTGTCCCCCGGTTTCGATGAGAACTGGGCGGCGAACGGCCAACTCGACGCGGCCATCGCGCACGTGCGGGACTGGGTCGCCACCCGCGAACTGCCCGGTGCGGTGACCGAGGTGGTCCGACTGCCGGGCCGCAGCCCGGTACTGCTGGTGGATGTTCCGGCCACCGCGGGCGCGGAGGACGAGGGCACCGTGCTGCTGTACGGGCACCTGGACAAGCAGCCGCCGCTGGGCGGCTGGAGCGAAGGCCTTGGCCCGTGGACCCCGGTGGTTCGCGACGGCAGGCTGTACGGCCGCGGCTCGGTGGACGACGGGTACGCGGGTTATGCGGCGGTCACGGCGCTGGAGGCGCTGCGCGTGCACGGCGGCTCGCATGCTCGCTGTGTGCTGCTGCTGGAGACCGGCGAGGAGTCCGGCAGCCCCGATCTGCCCTTCTACCTCGAGTCGCTGGCGCAGCGGCTTGGCGAGGTGAACCTGGTGGTCTGCCTGGACTCCGGGGCCGCCGACTACGAGCGGATGTGGCTGACCACCTCGCTGCGCGGGCTCGCGCAGGTCTGCCTGACGGTGCGGGTGCTGGACAGCGGGCAGCACTCCGGGATGGCCAGCGGCGTGGTGCCCAGTTCCTTCCGGGTGCTGCGGCAACTGCTGGACCGCCTGGAGGATTCGGCGACCGGCGAGATCCTGCTGCCGGAGCTTCGGGTGGAGGTTCCCGCCGACCGGTTGAGCGAGGCCAAGGAGACCGCGGGTATCGCGCCGGGGGTGTTGGCCGGGATGTTCCCGCTGTCGGGCGAGACCCGGCCGGTCAGCGCGGATGATCTCGACCTGCTGCTGGGTCGCACCTGGTGGCCCACCCTGTCGGTGACCGGCGCCGACGGGCTGCCCGCGGTGCCGGATGCGGGCAATGTGCTGCGGCCCTACACCTCGCTTGCCCTGAGCTTCCGGCTGCCGCCGACCGCCGACTCGGCGGCCGCGCTGGCGGCCATCGAGAAGGCGCTCACCACCGACGTGCCCTACAACGCGACCGTGGAGCTCAGCCGCACCGAGCATGCCGACGGCTGGAACGCACCCGCTTTCGCGGGCTGGTTGACCGCCGCGATGGATGAGCTGAGCGGGGAGATCTTCGACGCGCCGTGGCGGACCCTTGGCGAAGGCGGATCCATTCCGTTCATGGGGCTGCTGCACGCGACTTATCCGGATGCGCAGTTCGTGGTGACCGGTGCCCTAGGACCGGACAGTAATGCACACGTACCGGACGAATCATTGCACCTCGCATTCGCCGCGAAAGTGACCGCCGGTATTGCCTGCCTTCTGGACGCGCACAGCAGAAAGTAATGATCACTGTGACGGTTGGCATTCCAGCTTTCCTATGGGTGACATAGGAAAGCGCTGTCTTATTCTTTTTGCGCCCACCGTGACAGACACGTGACCCAGAAGTGTGTACCGTTTGTCCCCTGAATGGCAGGATCGGATCACTCCGAGAAACCTGCACTTCGGGAGTAAATGGTCATGGCGCATAACTGGGGTCCGTCCAAGGCGTTACTGTCCGCCGCGCTGTCACTGGCATTGGCCGCGACGGTGAGCGGCTGCGGGGGCGGGACGGCGGACAGGTCCGGTATCGGTGTCGCCCTGGTCCAGGAGAACCAGCTGACCTCCTGCATGTTCCTCGAGGTCGAGCCGTTCCAGTTCAAGGAAGGCTCGGACATCGTCGGCTTCAACGTCGACATCGGCAACCTGCTCGCCGCCGAACTCGGCCTCCAGCAGAAGATCGTCGAGTTGCCGTTCGAACTCATCGACACCGGCGAGGCGCTCAACGCCGAGCTTTGCGATGTGGTGCCCGCCTCGCTGACGATCACCGAACTCCGGCGTCCGCTGATGGAGTTCTCCGACCCCTACTTCTCGGCGAACTTCGCACTGCTGGTGAAGAAGGACTCCGGAATAGAGCGCTTCGACCAACTGCGGGGCAAGAAACTCGCGGTGCAGGCCGCCACCACCGGCGAGGACTACGCCGCCGAACGCGGCGCGGGCGTGGAGTTGGTCAAGTTCGAGGAGCCGATCGCGCAACTCGCCGCGGTCAAGGCGGGCAAGGTGCACGCGGCACTCAGCGACAACGGATCGATCCTGGCATATGCGAAGAAGAACCCGGAGTTGGCGGTCGCCGAGGAGATCGAGACCGAGGACGAATACGGGATCGCCGTTCGCAAGGGCAACGAGGAACTTCTACAGAAGGTCAACAACTTCATCGCCAAGATCAAGGACAATGGCGAGTACGACCGGGTTTACGAGAAGTGGCTCGGCAAGAAGCCTGATCGCGGCTGATTCTTCCGTACCACCACCGAGCCCTGGACCGGGCGATTGTCACTCTCTGTTGTCCTACCCATACACGAGAGTCACTCGGCATTTATCTGAGGTCTCAACCTGATCTCGCCCGAACGGCCCTAAGATGCCACTCACCTGGGCGTATACGTGTGAAAATGTGCGTTCCGTAATGAATATGTGACCGATAGAGTGCTAGGCGACCCACTCGACGGATGGCAGTATCCCCCTCGCTCGGAAGAACCACGCTACGAGGAGTGACGCCTTGGCTAAGGGATGGCGGCACCCGATTCTCGCGTTGCTGCCCGCCATGGCACTGGCGGCGGCGGTAAGCGCCTGCGCGGGCGACACCGGCAAGTCCGGCAACCAGGTGCCCCTCGTGACGGATGGCCAGCTCACCACCTGCACCTTCCTGGAGTTCGAGCCCTTCGAGACCATGGACGGCGACAAGATCGTCGGCTTCGACATCGATCTGGTCGGCCTGATCGCCACCGACCTCGGCGTCGAGCAGAAGGTCGAGAACGTGCCGTTCGAGCTGATCGGCAGTGGTGAGGCGCTCAACGACGAGCAGTGCGATATCGCGGCGGCGGCCATCAGCATCCGCGACGACCGCAGGCCGCTGATGGACTTCTCCGAGCCCTACTTCGCCGCCCGCCAGGCGCTGCTGGTCCGCAAGGACTCCAACATCACCGACTACGCCCAGCTTCGCGGCAAGAAGCTGGCGGTGCAGAGCAAGACCACCAGCGAGGACTACGCGGCCACCCGCGGCGCGGGCATCGACATCGTCCGGTACGAGGACTTCGACAAGCTCGTCGCCGCGGTGAAGTCCGGCGCCGTCGCCGCCGCCATCAACGACAACGGTCCCGCGCTGGCCCTGGTCCGGCGCTACCCCGACCTCGCGGTCGTGCAGGAGATCGAGACCAACGACCAGTACGCCCTCGCGGTGCGGTCCGGCAACGAGAAGCTCCTCCGCAAGGTGAACCAGGTCCTCGAGAAGATCAAGGGCAACGGCGAGTACGAGCGGCTGTACGAGAAGTGGTTCGGCCGCAAACCGGCGCAGGGTTGACCGGCCATGCCGAGCGCTCGGACCGCTGAATGTCGAACTCCGAGCGCGAGCCCCACCCATAGGCATCGAACAAACAGGCGAGTTGCAATTTCCAATGTGAACGACCCCCATTGTCCTGCACTGATGCGCGTTAACTTCCGGCCCATCCCCGGTGTTTACGCGACCATTCGGGGGATGCGTGGCCTTCAAACAGATGGCACGATCCGGTATCTCAATCGAATCAGGTTATGAGAGGTAATAACGTGGCGAGGAGAAGGCGTCATCCCGCAATCATCCTGCTGCCAGTGCTCGCGCTCGCGATGGCCGGTTGCGCACAGCGAATCGACTCGGGCTCGAACGCGTCGGACGGAAGCATCTCTTTCGTGAAGCAGGGTCAGCTGACCACCTGCACCCACCTGCCCTACAAGCCCTTCCAGTTCAATCAGGACGGCAAGGAGGTCGGCTTCGACGTCGACCTGGTGGATTTGGTCGCGAACAAGCTGGGCGTCAAACAGGAGATCATCGACACCGCGTTCGAAGGAATCGAATCCGGCGAAGACCTCAAGACGCTCAAGTGCGACCTCGCGGCGGCGGCGATGACGATCACCGACACCCGCAAGAAGGTCATGGACTTCTCCGACCCGTACTTCGAGGCCGACCAGCAGCTGATGGTGAAGGCGGATTCGCCGATCGCCTCCCTGGCCGACCTGCGCGGCAAGAGTCTCGGCGTGCAGCAGGCGACGACCGGCGCCATCTACGCCAAGGAACGGGCCGCCGAGTTCGGCTTCGAGGTCCGCGAATACGAAGACCTCGCCCTCCAGGCGAACTCGGTGAAGACCGGCGCGGTGGACGCCGCCATCAACGACAACGGCGTGCTGCTGGACTTCGTGAAGAACAACCCGGACACGAAGACCACCGCCAAGTTCGACACCAACGAGTTCTATGGCCTCGCCATCCGCAAGGGCAACGACGCGCTCCGCAACAAGGTCAACGAGATCCTGCAGGAGTCGAAGAAGAACGGCGAGTTCGA
Source organism: Actinorectispora metalli (assembly GCF_056323685.1). Lineage (NCBI taxonomy): Bacteria > Bacillati > Actinomycetota > Actinomycetes > Pseudonocardiales > Pseudonocardiaceae > Actinorectispora > Actinorectispora metalli. The sequence continues at coordinate 2,371,361 of NZ_JBREYE010000001.1, read as the reverse complement.
AAAGATCTACGTCAAGTGGTTCGGCGTCAAGCCCGACCAGCAGGGATAACTAGAGTCCGTATGTCGGAGCCCAGGCGATCCGCCTGGGCTCACCTCTTCAAGGAGCTTCAATGGCACTGTCCAAGCGGAAACGTGCCGAGGTCTTCCGCCGGGTGCAGTACGGCCTCCTCGCCGTCCTCGTGCTGGTGCTCGCCCTCGTGGCGGACTGGGGCGAGATCACCAGAGCGTTCTTCGACTTCAGCACCCTGCCTCCGCTCTGGCCGGAGATCATCACCACCGCGCTGATCAACACGATCACCTACACAATCCTCGGCTTCGCCTTCGCCCTGCTGCTCGGCCTGATCCTGGCCCTGATGCGGCTGTCGTCGGTGCCGCCCTACCGGTGGCTGGCCACCATCTACATCGAGTTCTTCCGCGGTGTGCCGGCGCTGCTGGTGTTCATCGCGCTGGGCTTCGGCATCCCGCTGGCATTCGGGCTCCGGTTCGACACCTACTCCACGGTCATGCTCGCGCTCGGTCTGGTGGGCTCGGCCTACATCGCCGAGACGATCCGCGCGGGTATCCAGGCGGTGCCCAAGGGGCAGGTCGAGGCGGCCCGGTCACTGGGTATGTCGCCGACCCGCACCACGGTGACGGTGGTGATCCCGCAGGCGTTCCGAATCATCCTGCCGCCGCTGACCAACGAGCTCATCCTGCTCACCAAGGACTCCTCGCTGATCTACCTGATCGGGCTGGCCAGGCCGGAGTTCGAACTGACCAAGTACGGCCGGGAGGGCATGAACGCGACCGGCTCGATGACGCCGCTGCTGGCGGCGGGTTTGTGCTATCTGATCATCACGCTGCCGCTGTCCCAGCTGTCCCGGCATCTGGAGAAGCGGACCGGCGGTAAGAAGATCAGCTCGCCGGAAGCGACCGGATTGAAGGTGTCCGCATGAGCAGCCAGCCCGACCAGGTGATCGAGGTGACCGGACTGAAGAAGTCGTTCGGTCCGCTCGAGGTGCTCAAGGGTGTCGACCTCGCGGTGCGCAGGGGCGAGGTGGTCTGCGTGATCGGGCCGTCCGGTTCCGGCAAGTCCACGCTGCTGCGCTGCGTGAACATGTTGGAGGAGCCGACCGACGGGACGATCAACGTCAACGGCAAGGAGCTCACCGATCCGGACACCGACCTGGACACCGCCCGCCGCAGCGTCGGCATGGTGTTCCAGCAGTTCAACCTGTTCAGCCACCTCTCGGTGCTGGACAACCTGACCATCGCGCCGCGGAAGGTGCTGCGGGCGAACCGGGCCGAGTCGGAGAAGCTCGCGAAGGAGAACCTGGCGCGGGTCGGCCTGTCCGACAAGGAGAACGCCATGCCCGCCCAGCTTTCCGGCGGGCAGCAGCAGCGGGTGGCCATCGCCAGGGCGCTGACGATGAAGCCGAACGTGATGCTGTTCGACGAGCCGACCTCGGCGCTGGACCCGGAGCTTGTCGGCGATGTGCTGGCGGTGATGCGGGCGCTGGCCGAGGACGGCATGACCATGCTCGTGGTCACCCACGAGATGCAGTTCGCCCGCGAAGTGGCCGACCGCGTGCTGTTCATGGACGACGGGAAGATCGTCGAGGAGGGACCGGCCGCCGACGTGATCGGCGCCCCCAAGCACCCCCGCACGCAGGCCTTCCTCAAGCGCGTCCTCGACCCGGTGCACGCCTCCGAGGTCGTCCTCTAGAAGCGGCTTTCGCCACCAAAAGTCCCCGCCGAGGGGCTTTTGGTGGCGAAACGCGTGATAACACCCGGTTGGTGCAGCCTGTTGCACTTGTCCGGGACGATCTCGGCATTCATGGTCATATCCATGTCGCTACGGATCGTGTCAGCGGAAGCAACCGGTCTGTTCATCGGGACCGAGCAAGACCCACTCCAGGTCGTGCGGATCGCCGTGGACGGCGCCCGCGGCGAGGTGACCGCGCGGATCGAGGGCGCGGGCATCGGCTGTCCGGGCACCGTCACCTCGGTGATCGCGGCCAAGACCGAGGCCGAGCCGCTTGGCGACACCATCGAGATCGGGGTTGCCACCCCCGGCGCCGCCACCGGGGACGTGCTCACCGGGCTGGCCCTGGTGGAACAGGGCGATGAGCAGGCCTCCGCCTCGTTCCAGCTTCGGGTCGCCGAACCGGGCTGGACCATGCACATGGTCAGCCACTTCCACTACGACCCGGTGTGGTGGAACACCCAGGCCGCCTACACCAGCGACTGGGACGCGCTGGACTTCCCCGGCTCGCCGCGCAACTCCTTCCAGTTCGCCGGGTTCGACCTGGTGAAGGCGCACCTTGAGCTCGCGTTGCGGGACGAGGTGTACAAGTTCGTGCTGGCCGAGGTGGACTACCTCAAGCCGTACTGGGACACCCACCCCCACGACCGGGCGGTGCTGCGGCGGCTGATCGCGGAGGGCCGCGTCGAGATCATGGGCGGCACCTACAACGAGCCGAACACGAACCTGACCACGGCGGAGAACACCATCCGCAACTTCATCCACGGGCTCGGGTTCCAACGGCACGTGATGGGAGCCCAGCCCGCGACGGCCTGGCAGTTGGACGTGTTCGGCCACGACCCGGCGTTTCCCGGGCTGGCCGCGGACGCGGGTCTGAGCTCAAGCTCCTGGGCTCGCGGGCCGTTCCACCAGTGGGGTCCGATGGAGTCCCGCGACGGCATCAAGGGTGACCCGCGGCGGATGCAGTTCGCCAGCGAGTTCGAGTGGATTTCCCCATCGGGCCGGGGCCTGCTCACCAGTTACATGGCCGACCACTACTCGGCGGGCTGGTGGATGGACTCCTCGGTGTCGCTGGCGCAGGCCGAGGCCGCGACCTACCTGCTGTTCCTCGGCCTACAGAAGGTGGGGACCACCCGCAACGTGCTGCTCCCGGTCGGCACCGACTACACGCCGCCGAACAAGTGGGTCACCCGCATCCACCGCGACTGGTCGCAGCGGTACGTGTGGCCGAAGTTCGTCTGCTCGCTGCCCAGGGATTTCTTCGCCGCGGTCCGCGCCGAACTCGCGGAGCGGGCCGAGGAGCCGAGCCCGCAGACCCGCGATATGAACCCGATCTACACCGGCAAGGACGTTTCCTACATCGACACCAAGCAGGCCCAGCGGGAGGCCGAACTGGCTCTGCTGGAGGCCGAGCGCTTCGCGGTGTTCGCGAATCTGCTCACCGGGGCGCGCTACCCCGACGCCGCCTTCGCCAAGGCGTGGGTGCAGCTGATCTACGGCGCGCACCACGACGGGATCACCGGCTCGCAGGGCGATCAGGTCTACATCGACCTGCTCGGCGGCTGGCGGGAGGCGCACGACCTGGCGGTGGGCGCGCGGGACAACGCGCTGCGGGTGCTGAGCGCGCAGGTGCGGGGCAGCGGGCACCGGGTGGTGGTGTGGAACTCGCTGAGCGCCGACCGCACCGACCTGGTCACCGTGCGCCTGAACGAGCCCGCAGGGTCGGTGGAGGTGGTGGCCGAGGACGGCACCGTGCTGCCCGCGTTGGTGGAGCACGACGGGCACAGCGTGAGCTTCGTCGCCAAGGACGTGCCCTCGCTGGGCTGGCGCACCTTCACTCTGCGCGAGGCCCAGGGCGCGGACGCGGGCTGGCGGGAGGCGGAGGGCACCGAGATCGCCAACGACCACTACCTGCTCGCCGTCGACCCGGACCGGGGCGGCTGCGTGCACAGCCTGGTGGAGTTGGGCGAGGGCCGCGAGCTGATCACCGAGGGCAAGGTCGGCAACGAACTGGCGCTCTACGACGAGTACGCGAGCCACCCCCGCTTCGGGGAGGGCCCGTGGCATCTGCTGCCCAAGGGGCCGGTGGTCGCCTCGGGTTCCTCGCCCGCCAGGTCGGTGCGGCTGCTGCGGTGTCCGATCGGCGAGCGCATCGAGGTACTCGGCCAGTTGGGCAGCGTGCGATATCGGCAGCTGATCACCCTCTGGCAGGGCGTCGACCGGGTGGAGCTGTCCACCGTGGTGTCGGAGTTCCACGGCGCCGACCAACTGCTGCGGGTGCGCTGGCCCTGCGCGGTGCCGGGTGCGCTCCCGGTCAGCGAGGTGGGCGACGCGGTGATCGGCCGGGGCTTCGGGCTGATCGACGTGGACGCGGGCAAGCACCCGTGGACGCTGGACAACCCGGCGCTGACCTGGTTCGGGCTTTCCGCGACGGCCACCGTCAGGGTGAATGACGTGGCCAGGCCGATCTCGGTGGCGGAACTGGTCGCACCGGGCCGCCGCGAGACGGCGGAGTTGGGCAGGCGGCTGGCGGTGGCGTTGGGCCGCAGCGGTGTCACCTCGACCTGCGGTGTTGGGGGCGGTCCCCGCTACGGCGACCTGTCGGTGGACTCGAACCTGCCGGACACCCGCATCGCGCTGGGCGGGCCCGCGGAGAACTCCTTCACCGCCGAGGTGCTGCGGCGGGCGGGCGCGGAGTACACCGAGGAGCTGAACCGGCAGTTGGAGACGGCGGGCACCGCCGTGGTGTGGGTGCCCGCGGAGCGACCGCTGGCGGAGGTCTGGGTGCCCGGCGCCGACCTGCGGGACGCCCGCGCCCTGCCGACGCTGATCATCGCCGGGGCCGACCGCGAGGCGTTGCAGACCGCGATCGACGTGGTGGTCGCGGACCTGGACGACCACGAGATCGCCGTCGCGCAGCGGCCGTCCGATCCCGGCACCGCCGAAGGCCGCACGGTCGCGATGCTGAATCGGGGCATCCCGGGTTTCGCGGTGACCAGCGACGGCACGCTGCATGCCTCGCTGATGCGCTCGTGCACCGGCTGGCCGTCCGGAGTGTGGATCAACCCGCCGCGGCGCACCGTGCCGGACGGCTCCAACTTCCAGCTTCAGCACTGGTCGCACACCTTCGAGTACGCCATCGCCAGCGGCGAGGGCGATTGGCGCACAGCGGGTATCGGAGCGGCGGGCGCGGCCTATTCGCGGCCGCTGCTGGCCGTGCCGGTCGAACCGGCGGCGGAGGGAGTGCTGCCTGGCCACGGTTCGCTGCTGCGGGTCGACCCGGCGCGGTCGGTGGTGCTCGGAGCGGTGAAGGCCGCCGGGAACCCGCTGACCAAGGGCAGCGCCGAGGCGGCCGATCCCGGTGTGCGGCTCGCACTGCGGCTGGTGGAGACCCTCGGCGAGGGTGTGACGGCGCAGGTCGGGTCCTCGGTGCTGCGGTTCTCCGAGCCGGTGCGGGCCGATCTGCTGGAGCAGCCCGGTGAGCCCATGCTGACCGCGGCGGAGGACGGAACGCTGCGGCTTCCGCTGGGGGGCTTCGAGATCGCCACCGTGCTGACCACCCCGGAGGTACTCACCCCGCCTGTTGATGTGCCGGTGCCGCTGGCGCCCGAGGCCGAACCGGCCCAACCCCTGTACGCCCGGTACTGGCTGTACAACACCGGGCCCGCGCCGCTGGGCGGGTTGCCCGCCGCGGTCAGTCTGTCCGAGCGGGCGCTGGAGATCGAGGCGGGCGACCAGCGGAGCGTGCGGCTCAGCGTCGCGAGCGACCGCACCGATGGGCCGCTGCGCGGAACGGTGGAGGTGCTGGTCAGCGAGGGCTGGACGGCCGATCCGCCCCGGCTCGCGTTCGAGTTGGGCCCTGGTGAGCACCTCACCGAGCCGGTGCGGATCGCCGCGCCCGGCAGCGCGCGGCCGGGGCTGCACCTGGTGCGGGCCAGGCTTCAGCTCACCGATCCGGAACTTCCGCCCAGCTGGCACCAGCCCGTCGAGGACGTGGCGACGGTGGTGGTGCCGGAGTGGCATCCCAACCTGCTCGGCGTGGAACTGCCCGGGGTGCACATCCTCGACTGGCCCGATGCCGCGCCCGGTGATCTGCTGCGGTTGGTCGGCGGGCCTGCGGATGTGCGTGTCGCGCCCGGGGAGCGCGGCGAGCTGGTGGTGACGCTGGCCAATGGTGCGGCGACGGCGCTGCCGGTGGAGGCGCGGCTGATCAGCCCCTGGGGTACCTGGGAGTGGCTCGGGCCGTGGGCGGTCGGCGGCGAGGTGCCCGCGGGCGGCAGGCTGGACCTGCGCTTCGGTGTTTCGGTGCCGCCCTGGGTGGCGCCGGGAAGCTGGTGGGCGCTGGTGAAGGTCGGCGGCGGCGGGCGGTTGTTGTACTCGGCGACGGCGCGGATCGAGGTGGGAGCCGGGTGAGCATCGCGGCATGGGTACACGCGGCGCGGATCGAGGTGCAATCGGTGACCGTCGCGGCGCGGGTGCACGACTTCGCAGTGCCGGCGCGGATCGAGGTGATCGCCCGATGAACGCCGCGGCATGGGTGCACGACATCGCGGTGCCGGTGTCCGATGTGGATGACAGGGAAGCCGTGCTGCGGCAGCGCACGCCCGCGGGCAGGCTGCCCGCGGCGGGCACCAGCGAGGGCCGCCAGCTTCGGCGCTGGCTGGTGCAGCTGATCGCCGCCGAGCGCGTCGTCGCGGCGGAGGCGCACCGCAGGGGGCTCGGTCCCGACGGCCCGCGAGTCGCGGAGATCGCGCCCAGCGGTGCGGCGCTGCTGGAGCTTGGCAGCGTCGCCGCGGCGCTGGTGACCAACGACGTCACCGCCCGAGCCGTGTTCGCCGCCGTGACCGCGGGGGTGACGGTGCCTGAGGCAGAGGTCGCGGGCTACTTCCGGCGCAACCCGGACGTGTTCCCCGCGGCGGCCGAGTTCGGCGAGGTCCGCGCGGACATCGAGGCGCGGCTGCTTGGCGCGGCGCGGCGGGCCGCGTTCGTGGAGTGGCTGGACCTGCGCCGCGCGGAGGCCGTGCGGCTGGCCCCCGGCTACGAGCACCCCGGTGATCCGCGGCAGCCCGACAACACGCACCGGCACTGAGCGTCGACCACCCGCACCACGGACAATGCGTGCATGGCTGATCCCGTACTCGCGATCGACGTCGGCGGCACCAAGATCGCGGCCGCGCTGGTGGACGACCAGGGCACGATCCACCGGCACAACAGGGCCGCGACCCCGACCGGAACGGCCGACCAGGTCTGGGACGCGCTGGTCTCGGCCGTCCAGCCCGTGCTCGCGGACCGCCCCGCGCTGCGGGGTGTCGGAGTGGCCAGCGCGGGGCCGGTGGATTCGGTGGCGGGCACGGTCAGCCCGATCAACATCGACGGCTGGCAGGCGTTCCCGCTGCTGGAGCGGGTGCGTGAGCTCGTGCCAGGTGTCGAGGTCGAGTTGGCCGGGGACGGGCTGTGCATGGCACTCGGCGAGCACTGGATCGGAGCGGGCCGCGACGCGCGCTCGGTGCTGGGCATCGTGGTGTCCACCGGCATCGGCGGCGGGCTGGTGCTCGACGACAAGCCCTACGGCGGACGCACCGGCAACGCCGGGCACATCGGGCACATCGTGGTGGAGCCCGACGGTGAGCCCTGCACCTGCGGTGGCCGCGGCTGCATCGAGACGGTGGCCAGTGGTCCGGCGCTGACCCGGTGGGCGGAGGTCACCGGCTGGCGGGCGCCCGGGGAGAAGGCCACCGCGGAGATGGTGGCCGCCTCGGCCGCGGCGGGTGACGAGGTCGCGCTGGCGGCCTTCCGGCGCAGCGGCACAGCGGTGGGTCTTGGCATCGCGGGTTCGGCGGCGCTGCTGGACCTGGACATGGTCATCGTCGGCGGCGGGGTGGCCAAAGCGGGCAACCTGTTGTTCGACCCGATCGAGCGAGCATTGGAGACCCACGCGCGGCTGGGCTATCTGGACGGCCTTCGGGTCGTCCCAGCTCAGCTGGGTGGTGACGCCGGTGTCATCGGAGCGGCCGGGCTGATTCATGGTCGCAGTTGAGAAAATCGGGTTGCGACTTCTGGATTAGGCCGATCAGGTCAACTCCCTTAAACGGTAAACACTCTCAGGGAATGACCTTGACGTAATCCACCGGGCGGAAGCACTCTGTGCATAGCCATTGCGCCGAAAAGCCACTGGGGGAGGTGGATGAGGGCGCGGCAGGGTCGGCGGCCGCGCCATGACCGTGGACCAGCCGACCCGCGAGTACTGTCCCTGCCTGGCAGTACCGCGGTCGCGCACGCTTTCCTCGAGGGGGTACGTTCACCGTGACGGTTTACGGTATCGACATTTCTCACCACAATGTCGATGGCAAACCGCCGATCAATTGGCGGTCGGTCGCAGGAAACAACATCCGTTTCGCATGCATCAAGGCCACCGAGTCCACCAGCTACACCGACCCGACGCTGGGCCGCAACGCCGATGGCGCGCGCTCGGTGCAGATCATCCCGGGCGGGTACCACTTCGCCCGCAACGCGAGCATTCCGGCGCAGGTGGAGCACTTCGCCTCGGTGCTGGAGCGGCACCACCTGATGAAGCCGGGCGCGCTGGTGCCGATGCTGGACATGGAGGACGCGGCGCTGCGCGGCAGGGCCAACGCGTTCGTCAGCGAGTTCGTCACCCGCTTCCGGGCTCGCACCGGAATGACCGACATGCTCGTCTACGCGAATCTGGACTGGTTCACCAACGTTCTCCGTCCGAATGACTGGAACGACCAGAACCTGCACCTCTGGATCGCCCGCTACAACGGCAAGCCGGGCAATCCCGGCTGGTCACACCCGCGTTTGGTGCTGCACCAGCACACCAGCAGCGGTTCCGTCCCCGGTATTTCGGGGAATGTCGATCGAAACGCCACGGTGCCGGGTGCGGATTTCAACAGCCTGGTCGTTCCCGATCTCGCGGCGGGAAGCGGAGCGGCCGAGACGGCAGACGCTCCCGCGAACTGAATATCCGCGGGAGCGCCGTCGAAATAGCGTTAGTGGGCCACGCCGGCGATCGGCTTCAGTTTCGGATCGCCATCGTCGGCGTGGTAATCCCCAACTGCGGTTTCGTCGGTTCCGTTGAACACCCGCATCCGACGCAGCACCCAGGTGGCGATCACCGCCGTGACCAGGTTGCCCAGCAGCGCCACGAATCCCACGAAGATCTGCACCTTCGAGTCCGGGAACGGGTGCCAGCCCAGCAGTGACAGCTTGTCCAGCGTGAGCGCCGAGCCGCCGAAGTGCGCCTTGCCGGTCTTTGCGTTGGGGATCTGGTACAGCATCCACATCCCCCAGGCCATTCCCGCGAACCAGCCGGCGATCAGCGCCCTGCGGTGGAACCAGCGGGTGTAGAGCGCGATGGCCACCGCGGGCAGCGTCTGGAGGATGATCACGCCGCCGATGAGCTGGAGGTCGATCGAGTACTGCGGGTCGATGAACACGATGAAGGCGACCGCGCCGAACTTGACCACCAACGAGGCCAGCTTGGCCTGCTTGGCCTCCTGCTCCGGGGTGGCGCCCTTGTGCATGAACTCCTTGTAGATGTTGCGGGTCCACAGGTTGGCCGCGGCGATGGACATGATGGCCGCTGGCACCAGCGCGCCGATTCCGATCGCGGCGAAGGCGACGCCGGTGAACCAGGACGGGAACTGCTGGTCGAACAGCACCGGCACGATCGTGTTGCTGTCCGGCCGGCCGGTGGCGTTGTTGGTGATCGGCTTGGTCACCGCGGCGATGGCCATGTAGCCCAGCAGCGCCAGCATGCCCAGCAGCAGCGAGTACGCGGGCAGCGCCGACATGTTGCGCTTGATCACATTGCGGCCCTTGGCGGCCAGCACACCCGTCACCGCGTGGGGGTAGAGGAACAACGCCAGCGCCGAGCCCAGGGCCAGCGTCGCGTACTGAAGCTGGTTGTTGGGGCCGAGCAGGATCGACCCGGCGGGCTGCCCGGTGGCCGGATCGGGGGTACTCAGCTTCTTCTCGGCCGCACCGAAGATGGACTCCCAGCCGCCGAGCTTGAGCGGCAGGTAGATCACCGCGACGAGGATCACGATGTAGATCAGGATGTCCTTGACGAACGCGATCAGCGCCGGGGCACGCAGGCCGGACTGGTAAGTGTAGACGGCGAGGATCACGAACGCGATGAACAGCGGGGCGTGGCCGAGGAAGCCGCTGCTGTTGAAGCCCATGGTGCGCAGCACCGCCTCCAGCCCGATGAGCTGGAGCGCGATATAAGGCATGGTCGCGAAGATGCCGGTGATCGCGACCAGCAGCGACAGGGTCTGGGAGCCGTAGCGGCCCTTCACGAAGTCGGCGGGGGTGACGTAGCCGTGCACCCTGGAGACCGACCACAGTCGCAGCAGCGGCAGGAACACCAGCGGGTAGGCGATGATCGTGTACGGCAGGGCGAAGAAGCCCATCGCACCGGCGCCGAAGAGCAGCGCGGGCACCGCGACGAAGGTGTAGGCGGTGTAGAGGTCACCGCCGATGAGGAACCAGGTGATCCAGGTGCCGAACTTGCGGCCGCCGAGGCCCCATTCGTCGAGGTGGTTGAGGGTGTCGCCCGCCTTCCAGCGGGATGCCACGAAGCCCAGCACGGTGACCACCGCGAAGAGCACCGAAAAGACGATGATCTCGGTCCACTGCAAGCCGTTCACCTGCGGTCCCCCTCGTCCAGGTCGTCAACGCCGAGGCGGTCCGGTTTGCCGGTGACGACCGGCGCCTGCCTGGTCTTGAGGTACACGGTCATGGTGCACAGCACCCCGACGACGATGAAGGCGAACTGGATCCAGTAGAAGAACGGCATACCGAACAGCTGCGGGTCCTTGCGGTTGAACAGCGGGGTCACGAGTGAGACGAGCGGCACCAGCAACAGCAGGTTCCACGCGGAGACCCGTAGTCCGGCGCGGTCGCCCGCTGGGGACCGCCGAGGTGCACCGGGCATGACTTCCTCCCCAAGCAACGCCTGGCGGGCAGGCTCCACGACGAGCCTGCCCGCAGGGAAATGCGTGCGCACACCCTAAGCGTTATACGGTCGTTGGTCCCCGGTGATCGGCCGCTTCGTTGTAGTCCTGTCGCGAACGCCCTAACCTGTTGGTCACACAAAGGTGCCGATCCGTCGCACAGTGTTGAGGAACTAACGTGAGCAGGTTGCGACATGCAGGCGGTACGGTGGCCCCGTAAGAGTTGAAGGGATCACCATGGGCATGGCGCTACGGCCGCCGCACTCGGCTGTTCGTGCGACGGTGGCCTGCCTTGGTCTGCTCGGCGTCCTGTTGCTTTCCGGCTGCGGGCGGCCCGCCCATGACGAGAACGCCTTTCAACCCGATGCGCGTGACTCGGTGAACGGCACCCGGCAGCCCCAGCACCAGAGCCCGGCGACCGTGCCCGAGGTGGGCTCCTGCATGACGGCCAAGAAGTTCATCCAGGTCGATTGCAGCCAGCCGCACGATATGGAGATCGCCTCGGTGCAGACACTGCCCGAGGACGCCTCGGCGCCGTTCCCCGGTGACGGGGCGCTGTCTACCGTGTCCATCCCCCGCTGCCGCGAGGCGCTGCCGGATTACCTGGGCAGCAGGGACTTCGACGCCACCCGCGTGCAGGCCTGGGTGTTCTGGCCGTCGGCGGGCGAATGGGCCAAGGGCGACCGCTGGTTGTTCTGCTCGGCCATCGAGATCGGCCCGGACGGCGAGTCCAAGCAGCGCACCGGCCAGCTTCGCGGCGCGCTCGCCGCCGAAGGCTTCCACGCTTTCCAGACCTGCACCTCCGGCTCACCCAGCCGGGACGCGCGGCTCAACAGCGTCGGCTGCGAGCAGCCGCATCTGGCCGAGGCGGTGCCCGGCGCGCTCGTCCTGGGCCGGTCGCAGGATTCGCTGCCGCCCAAGGACAAGATGAACAAGGCGGCCCAGGAACATTGCAGGCGGGTGGTCACCGACTACCTCGCCACCGACCGCCGCGCCGACATCACCAGCACCTGGCGGCTGCCCTCCCAGGTCAGCTGGGCGCAGGGCTACACCACGGTGGTCTGCTACGCGGAGGCCGAGAAGCCCGTCAACGGCCGCCTTCGCGGCATCGGCAGCGATCCCCTTCCGGGCTGATCACGCCTGCCGCCGAAAGGCATTGGCGCCGGATCCTCCTTCTCCAGTGGAGTGAAGGGTGGCGGCCGACACTGTCCGCGGCCGCGGTCCGCAGCGGGGGGATTCGATGCGCAGACGTGGAATGTCGTTATTAGCCGTGCTGACAACGCTGTCGGCGCTGGCGGTCGCCGGTTCGGCCCAGGCCGATCCGGTGGTGCCCGAGAGATATCTCGAACAGAAGATCGCCTGGAAGCCGTGCTTCCCCGGTGGTCCGCCACCCGGCCTGCCCCCGGGAGCGGAGCGGCTGGAGTGCGGTTCGTTCTCTTCACCGCGGAACTGGAACAACGCGGGCGAGAAGCAGGACATCGTGATCGCCGTCAGCAGGCTGCGGCCCGCGGCGGGCGAACCGAGGCGCTCGGTGCTGACCAACCCGGGCGGCCCCGGCGCGCCGGGCAGGCTGATGCCGCTGGGATTCCTGCACCGCAAGAAGCTGGTCGACAACCTGGAGATCATCGGCATCGACGTCCGGGGCACCGGCGACTCGACCAACGTGAGCTGCGGTGACGCGCGGTACCCCGACTACGACCCACGCGACCGCAGCCCCGGCAACCTCGACCTGATCTACAGCGGGTTCGAGCTGATGGCGAAGACCTGTCAGGTCCGCTCCGGCGAGTTCGGGCGGTTCGTGAACACCGAGCAAACGATGCGGGACTACGACCTGCTCCGTCACCTGCTGGGCCGGGAGAAGATCAGCTGGCTCGGCTACTCGGGCGGCACCTGGATGGGCTCGCACTACGCGGCCTACTACCCCCAGCGCGTGGACAAGTTCGTGCTGGACTCCAACACCGAGTTCACCGCCTCCTGGCAGCAGGCCTTCGGCGTGTTCGGCCAGGGTTTCGAGCGTCGCTTCCGCCAGGACTTCGCGCCGTGGGTGGCCAAGCACGAGTCGCGCTACCACCTCGGGACGACCGCCGAGGAGGTCCGGCGCAGCTACGAGTACGCCCGCACCAAGCTGACCGAGCGCAAGCTCACGATCGAGGGCGGCGGCGAGTTCGGGCCGCTGGACCTCGACTTGCTGCTGTTCACCGGCATGTACAGCAAGTACACCTTCGCCGACTTTGCCACCGACTTCGCCGCGGTCCGGGCGGCGGTGGACTCGCAGGCGGGCACGGTGGTGATCCGACAGGGTTCGATCATCGACCAGCTCAGCGGTCCCGCGCTGGCCACGCTGTACTCGACGCTGTGCAACGACACCCCGTGGCGGGGCGACCGGGCCTTCCTCATCCGCGAGGCCGAGCGGCTCGGTCCGAAGTACCCGCTGGCGGGCTGGCTGCAAGTACACGCGCCGTGCATCTCGTGGCAGCGGCCGCCGCTGGAGTTGAAGCGGCCCACCGGGGCGGGCGCGCCGCCGATCCTGATGGTGCAGTCGGTGCACGATGCGCCGACGCCGATCGAGGGCGCGCGCCGGGCGCACGCGAAGCTGGCCGGTTCGGTGATGCTGACGGTGACCGGCGAGGGTGATCACGGGATCTACGCCTCCGGGAACGCCTGCGTTGACGACATCGTGGAGGCGCACCTGGTCGACGGGGTGCTGCCGGGCAAGGACCTGACCTGTGCGGGAATGCCCATCCCCGATCCGACCGCCCGCCAGCCTGCGACCGCGGGAAGCCCGGTCTACGAGGTGCCGCGCTGGCACCGGGCAGCAGGGCCGCTGCCGCGATAGGGGTGAATGTGGTGGCGGCCGGAAACGCAGGGCGCCGGCCGCCACCTGCAGGGCGACTTCGATCAGTCGCTGGCCGGGAGGTTCCTCGGTCGGGGGGCCGTGGAATCTCCCGCTGTCCCGGTGTCGGTCAGCTCTACGCCATCTCCGTGGCCGCGCCAGGATGGGGACATCCGCACCATCGCAACGGCAGAGACGGCCAGTGCCAGCATTGCCAGTCCGGCGTGGAACATGGCGACCTTCTTAGCTCCCGCTCCCCGGCGCTCTTCGGCAAGCACCGGCTCGCAGGTGTGAGCTGCGTTACTTCCTACACCGTAGAGACGCATTAGATCCCTATCGGTTGGCCATAGCCAGGTTTCCGGAAAGTTTGAACTGGCAACCAATAGCCGCCGTGCGATGGCACGCGTCAAGAAATCCCCGCCGGTTGGGCCAAAGCCCGCACGGGCTGCGATCGCTCGCCCGATACTGGCGGGCGTGAACAATGACTGTCCAGACTGTGCCTCGTTGGGTGATCCATGCTGCGTTGCCCACGGTCACTCCCGGCACGGGGCGAGCCAGGAGACTCCCTCGACGGAGCCCCAGTTCGCCCCGGACACCATCCTCATCAAACAGGCCGGCAAGGCTCACCGGCCCGGAACTTGCATCCACCTCACCGAGTCCAAGGTCAAGCCGCCCAAGTGGGGCTGGATCATCTCGCCGGGTCAACACGTGTGGGACCAGATCAGCGAGGCCGATCCTGTTCATGCCACGGGTGGGAACACAAAGCTGTCCGCGACCAGTCGATGCGAAGGCTGCATGGGAACCCTCCGCTGACCAGCCGAGCGATGGGCACCGCCTGGAGGGCGAGCCGAAGCAGCCGGCCCGCCCCCGGTGATCACGGATCAGTCCACGGTGCAGGTGAGGTTGCGGTCGGGGAGTTTGCCGGTCAGGTAGTAGGAGTTGATGGCGCCGTCCACGCAGCGGTTGGGCAGGTTGCCGAATACGCCGTGGAGGCGGGCCTCCAGGGTGACCAGGCGGGAGGCGCGCAGGTCGCGGTGTAGTTGGACGCCCTCTTCGTAGAGGGTTCTGGTGTCGCCGGTGGAGGCCACGATCAGGGCCGGTACATCGTTGTGGATGCGAGTCGGGCGTTCGCGTGGGGCTTCCCGCCAGAACGTGCACGGGCTGACGTTGTTCACCATCGGGCCGAAGATCGGTTGGGTCTTCCTGGTGCGCTCGATGTTCCGCCAGTACCGCTCGGGCTCGCGCTCGGCCTCGACGTCACCGCAGAGAACAGCGGATTGCCAGGAGGCGTAGTCACCGCCCTCGGTCGAGTCGAGCAGGCGGAGGTAGAACTCCAGTTCCGGTTTCGGGGTGACGGGCTTGCCCGCGGCTGCGTCGTGGAGTAGCCGGACGATGTCGGCCAGCTCGGCGTTCTGGCGGGCGTCGGCCACGGGGCCGAACAGCATCAGCGGGACGAACTCGTGGCCGAGGGTGTACTTGCCGATCTTCAGTGGCTTATGGGCCGCGGTGTGGATGACGCGTTCGATGCCTGCCAGGACTTCGGCGCGGGTGCGGCCTAGGGCGTACTTGTCGTGTTGGGTGGCGGCCCAGTCGGCCCACTCGTGCAGGGCGGCCTCGTTCGCGGGGCCGGTGTGGGCGAAGCTGGGGCTGTAGCGGCGGTAGTCCACCGCGCTGTCCAGCACGAACCGGTCGGTGCGGTGCGGGAACAGTTGGGTGTAGACGCTGCCCAGGTAGGTGCCGTAGGACCAGCCGAAGTAGGAGATCTTCCGCTCGCCGAGGGCGGCGCGGACGATGTCCATGTCCCGTGCGGTGTTGCGGGTGGAGACGTGCGGCAGGACGTCGGAGTTGCGGTCCCAGCATTGGCGGGCCCGCTCCTTGCTGATCTCGACTTGGCGGTCGAAATGCTGCCTGGTCAGGCCTGCGGAGCCGAACATGTCGATGCCGGGCCAGCCGCAGCTCAGCCCCGTGCTGCGGCCGATGAAGCGCGGGTCCATGCCGATCAGGTCGTAGCGGGTGCGGACCTGCTCGGTCATGGCCTCGCGGGTCTCCAACGGCATCTGTATGGCTGGGCCGCCGGGGCCGCCCGAGTTGTGCAGCATGACGCCGATGCGGTTGCGGGTGTCGGTGGCCCGCAGGCGGGAGATGGCGACGGTGATGGTGCGGCCGTCGGGCCTGCTGTAGTCCAGTGGGACGGTGACGTCGGCGCACTGGGCGCCTGCCTTGTCGAGTTCCTCGTGGTTGCAGGACTTCCAGTTCAGTTTCTGGCGGTGGTAGCGGTCCAAGCCGTCGTGGGCCTGGGCGATCGGGGTGAGGGCGGTCAGCGCGAACGCCGCGACCGCGGCACCCAGCACTGCCTTGCGGATCTTCATGGTGGGTCTCCGTTTCGTGGTCACTTGGCGCACATCGCGTGGTCGATGACGCGGTTGGCCGCGTTGTCGATGTCGCCGCTCTGCTGGGTCGCCGAGACCGTCACGCGGCGGGTGCCGTCGGTGCTGACGCCGTCGCGGGTGGTGAAGCCCAGGACGTCGCCGCCGTGGCTCCAGTAGCCGCCGCCGCAGGTCAGCTTCATCCAGGCCAGGCCGAGGCCGTATCGGGAGCCGTTCCAGTAGCCGTCCTCGAAGTTGGTGGGGACGGTGGTCTGCATCTGCGCCAGTTGGGCGGGGGGCAGCAGCCTGCCGCCGAGCAGGTCGCCGAGGAAGGTGTTCACGTCCGCCGCGGTGCTGATCAACTCGCCCGCGGCGGGGCCCCAGGACATGTTCATGGAGGTGACGTCCACCGGTTCGGGGCGATCCGGGAACGCCATGTAGGCCTGTGCGTGTGGGCGGGGCAGGTGCGGGTCTTGGTCGGGCAGTGTGGTCTCGCGCAGGCCTAATGGGCGGATGATGCGGTTGGTGATCTCACGTCGCCAGTCGCCGTCGGTCGCCTTGTCGATGACCATGCCCAGCAGCACGTATCCGGTGTTGGAGTAGGACCAGCCGGTGCCCGGTTCGAAAAGCGGCTTGTGCCGCATGGCCATCGCGATGAGTTGCTCGGATGTCCGGTGTTCGAAGCGCTGCCGTTCGAACTCCGCGGCGGAGCCGAGGAAGGCGTTGAACTCCTCGGCGCGGAGGTGGTCGAAGAGGCCGCTGGTGTGCTGGAGAAGCTGTCGCAGGGTGATTCGGCTGCCGTCGTTGCCGTTGCCGCGGACCACGCCGGGCAGCCACGTCTCCACGGTGTCGTCCAAGTCGAGTTTGTCCTCGGCGGCGAGTTGCAGGACGACGGTGGCGGTCAGGGCCTTGGTGAAGCTGCCCGCGCGGAAGTGCGCGTTGTGCGGCATCTTGCGGTCGGTGCCGCGTTCGGCGACGCCCGCGCGGGCACGCCGGGTGCCGTGCCGGTCGTCGATCCTGGCCAGCACGCCCGGTGAGCCCGCCTTGACCACCTCGTTGACGTCCCGCTGGAATTCGCTCGCGGGCTCTGCGGCGGCGACGGTGCCGAGCAGCGAGGTGCTCAGGGTCGCGGCGACGAGCGCGGCGGTCAGCCGCGTTCGCGTTGTTCGCATCTGGTCCCCCAGTTCTGTGGTCGGTGCCGCCAACGCTGCCCGTCCGGGCGTCCGGCGGCGATGGAGTGATCTCCCCGAAGCGAGCGGTCGTTTTCCCACCCCGGAAGTGGTGCTGGCACTACCGCCGATCAGCGTTGGGCGGACGAGAATGGGGGCATGGGGGAGAACGTGTCGCGGCTGGCGGGCTCGCTGCGCGGGGGTCTCGCGGCGGCGGGCGGCGCCCTGCGCATGTACTGCTTCGCGCTGGTGGTGAGCGGTCTGGTGCCGGTGCTCGCGGTGGCGCTGCTGCTGGCGCACTGCGGGGTCACGGCCCGGCCGGTTCGCGGCCTGCTCGGTCTTGCCGCGAAGCTGGTGAGTGGGCAGCGGCTGTGGGCGAGCCGGGTGCTGGGCCATCCCGTGCGGGCGCCGGCAGCCAGCGGCGGGCTGGGCGTACGCGAGCTGCTCTGGTTTCCGGCGCATGCCGCGTTCGGGGTGGGCATGGCGATCTCGCTGGCGGTGACCTGGTTCAGCGCCTACGCCTGTCTCACCATGCCGATCTACTACTTCGCGCTCGATCCGAAGTACATGAACTACGGCATCGTGATCAGCTCTTGGCCGGTGGCGTTCGCGTTCGTACCTGCGGGTGCGTTGATGGCCACTCTGGCCTGGCAGGCGACCGTGCGGTCGCCGCTGTTCGCGGCGCGGCTCGCGGAGCGCCTGCTGGGTGAGGCAGCTGACTTGCGGCTGTCCGCTCGGGTCGCGGAGCTGACCGCCTCGCGGGCGGCGGCGGTGGACGCGCAGGCGGCGGAGTTGCGCAGGATCGAGCGCGATCTGCATGACGGGGCGCAGGTGAAGCTGGTGTCGCTGGCCATGAACCTGGGCTTGGCCGCCGAACTGCTGGAGCGGCGTCCCGATCAGGCGCGGGAGCTTGTGCTGGAGTCGCGCGACGCGGCGCGGCAGGCGTTGGGCGAGTTGCGGGAGCTGATCCACGGCATCCATCCGCCGGTCCTGTCCGACCGGGGCCTGGTCGGCGCGTTGGAGGCGCTCGCGCTGGACACGCCGATCCCCGTGCACACCGGGCTGACGCTGTCCGGGCGGGCCTCGGCGCCGGTGGAGTCCGCGGTGTACTTCGCGGTATCCGAGCTGCTCACCAACGTGATCAAGCACAGCGGGGCGGAGCGGGCGTGGATCAGCCTGCGGCACAACGCGGGCACGCTGCGGGTGATGGTGGGCGACGACGGGCGCGGCGGTGCCTGCGAACGAGGCGGGAGCGGGCTGCGTGGAATTCGGCAGCGGCTGGCGGCCTTCGACGGCACCCTGGCGCTGACCAGTCCGGTCGGCGGCGGAACAACAGCGATCTTGGAGATACCGTGCGAGTTGTCGTTGCCGAAGACTCCGTCCTGCTCCGGGACGGACTGATCCGGCTGCTGGAGGCACACGGCTTCAGCGTGGTCGACGCCGTCGGGACTGGGCCGCTGTTGCTGGACGCGTTGCTGCGGCTGCGCCCCGAGGTCGCGGTGGTGGATGTGCGGCTGCCGCCGACGCAGACCGATGAGGGATTGCGGGCGGCGATCGAGGCCCGCAAGGCGGTGCCCAATCTGCCGGTGTTGGTGCTCTCGCAGTACGTGGAGCAGCTTTATGCCCGCGAGCTGCTCTCCGACCGGGGCGGCGGAGTCGGGTATCTGCTCAAGGACCGTGTCGCCGACGTCGCGGAGTTCGTGGACGCCGTGCGCAGGGTGGCAGGCGGCGGCACGGCGATGGACCCGCAGGTGATCTCCAGGCTGCTGGCCAAACATGGTGGTCAGAACCCCGTCGGCACCCTGACACCGCGCGAGCGAGAGGTGCTGGGGTTAATGGCGGAGGGCCGCTCCAACAACGCCATCGCGGGAGCCCTCTTCGTCACAGAGAAGGCGGTCAGCAAGCACATCACCGGCATCTTCGACAAGCTCGGGCTGCCGCCCTCGGAGGACGACAACCGCCGGGTGCTCGCGGTGTTGGCCTACCTCAATGATGGGACGACCAGCCAAGCGGGCGGATGACCATCGGCTTGGGCAGGTTGGTCGGCAGGCCACAGCGCTGGTCGGGCGCCTCCGGGTGAACGCGCGACGATGGCGGGCCGAGCGCCAAGACCATGCGCAGCGTCCAGAGGGCGCACGCGTGGTATTTCCACAACAGAAGTCGCGGTTGGAAGATGCTGATGTCGGGGTCGATGACCGTGCGGTAGGCGGTGGCGTCTTCCTCGCCGCGAATGATCAGAACGTCGATGCAGTCGGAATGGCGAAAGGTAGCGGCGACGATGTCGGGGAAATCCCGAGGCCCGAAGATGAATAGCGTCCAGTTTCGAAGTCGAAGCTCGGCCAGGAGATCCTCCAGGCCGAGCTTGGTCACCGGGCGAGACATAGCGAGCACGCCGTACAGCGGCAGTCAGTCGAGACCTTCCCCTTGGAAAGGGCAAACAGCCGGGCTGCCTGACCGCACGCGGAGCGCACCCAACTGGCCCCGAGATCGGACACCAGCCACGCGGGATACGCATGAGCGGTCTCTTCCTCGGCACAGGTCCGCCATTCATATTCTCCAGCCATAAATGAGACGGTATGACTGAATATTCAATTCAGGGTAGGACAGGAAGTCCTACTTGCATCGCTCAAATAGGTGAGAGTTGTATGTCCAATCGCTGCGACAGGTCGAGTAGAGCCGACCGGTTCGCCCATCCGCGCGAATTCTCGGCCAACTCGATGAGCACGAGTTTCGGCAGCGTCTGGTGCCGCGTCCACGCGGGCGCAACCCGCTCCAGGGTGAGCAAGACGTCAAGGGCCTGCTGATAGTGGCCTAGGCGTGCGTGCGCATAAGCACGGTCCGCAAAGTGCCGAGCACGACTGGCCAGCGGTAGCGCGACATCTCTTGGCATCTCTCGGGCAGCATCGAGTGCGGCTGGGAAGTTTTCCGTGACAACATGCACGTCTACCGACTGCATGATCACCTGAGCTGGACCGAAGGCCGACTCGTAGTCGTTGCGATCATGCCCGAGACGCTCCGCGACTTCGGCGGCCAATCGCATGAGGTTCCACGCCTCATCCACACGGCGAGCCCTTCCTGCCGCTGTTGCAGCGGTCAGAAGCAGATTCCCAAAGACCGAAAGCTGCTCAGGAGGCATCTCACCGCTGTGGTCAACGGTCTCGGCCGCGTGAGTCGCCAACCGCATCGACTCGTCGTATCGGCCTTGAGTAAGCAACTGCCAAGCGACCGAAGAACGAAGTGCCGCGTTCAGCAATGCATCATTGCCTCGCTCGGAGGTCTGGAGCGCCATGCGGATTGCCAGGAAGGCCGTATCCGACTGTCCCAAGTGGACAAGTGAGCAAGCGGCTACCCAGTAGAGACGAGCTATGAGTTCATGTGCGGTGCCGCGCTCACTTGAGCTTGCGGCGTGCACTGTTGCTTTCAACGCAGAGATGGCGGATGGCAACAAGGCGCCAAGAGAGTCGTAGTCGCCGTTCCAATAGGCACCCCACGCGTAGGCGACCGTTCTCCTCGCCTCAGCCATCGACAGAGCTTCGCCACGAACCTCGCCGAGCAGGTCGTCAACGGAAGTCAGCTCGCGCCGAAGTGCCACGATGCCTTCTGCCGGGTCACCTGATGGCATCTGGACGCCTTTGGCCAGTAGCAGCGAGGTGTCCACATCCAATGCTCGGGCGATCTTATGCAGTGTGCCGATCGAGGTCGTAAGCCGCTGGTTCTGTTCCAGTTTTCGGATCACGTCGACACTCACACCCGCAGCGGTGGCGAGTTCCTGCTGCGTCATGAGCTTGCCGCGAAATCTCCGAATGCGGTCACCGATCGTGGTTTCAGTGGCTGCCATCGGAACACCTTCCGTTTCGGCTGTGACACCAAAGGTACGCGTGCAGTCCGACACCTAAAAGAGAATGGCCCCGCAGGCAAGCTGCCTGCGGGGCCATCAACACTCTTGATCAGGCGCCGAGGCGGAGCCTCAGAGCCTCCAGCTCATCTCGCATGGAGGTGGGGAGCTTGTCGCCGATCTTGTCGAACCACTCCTCGATCAGCGGAAGCTCGGCCTTCCACTCCTCGGGGTCGACCTGCAACGCAGCCTCGATGTCCGCAAGGTCATCGGTCAGGCCGGACACGTCCAGCTGATCAATCGTGGGGACGTGGCCGATGGCGGTCTCCACAGCGGCAGCCTTGCCTTCGATGCGCTCGATGATCCACTTCAGGACGCGGCTGTTCTCGCCGAATCCGGGCCACAGGAAGCGCTTGTCCTCGCCCCGGCGGAACCAGTTCACGTAGAAGATCTTCGGCAGCTTGGTGGCGTCGGCCTCCTTGCCGATGCCGACCCAGTGGTTGAAGTAGTCGCCCGCGTGATAGCCGATGAACGGCAGCATGGCCATCGGGTCGCGGCGCACGTCGCCGACCTTGCCGGTCGCCGCCGCCGTCTTCTCCGAGGACAGGGTGGCGCCCATGAACACGCCGTGCTGCCAGTCGCGGGACTCCGTCACCAGCGGGATCGTGGTGGCGCGGCGGCCACCGAACAGGATCGCCGAGATCGGGACGCCCTTGGGGTCCTCCCACTCCGGGGCCAGCACCGGACACTGCGCCATCGGCGTGCAGTAGCGCGAGTTGGCGTGCGAGCTCAGCTCACCGGACTCGGGAGTCCAGTCCTGCTTCTTCCAGGAGGTCAGGTGCTGCGGGTCGCCCTCCATGCCCTCCCACCAGATGTCCCCGTCATCTGTCAGCGCGACGTTGGTGAAGACCGAGTTGCCCCGGTCCAGGGTGCGCATGGCGTTGGGGTTGGTCTTCCAGTTGGTGCCGGGCGCGACACCGAAGAAGCCGTACTCGGGGTTGACCGCGTACAGGCGGCCGTCCTCGCCGAAGCGCATCCAGGCGATGTCATCGCCCAGGGTCTCGACCCTCCAGCCGGGGATGGTCGGCTCAAGCATGGCGAGGTTGGTCTTGCCGCAGGCACTCGGGAAGGCCGCGGCGACGTAGTAGACCTTGTTCTCCGGGGAGATCAGCTTGAGGATCAGCATGTGCTCGGCGAGCCAGCCCTCGTCGCGCGCCATCACCGAGGCGATGCGCAGCGAGTAGCACTTCTTGCCGAGCAGGGCGTTGCCGCCGTAGCCGGAGCCGTAGCTCCAGATCATGCGCTCCTCGGGGAAGTGCACGATGTACTTGGTCTCGTTGCACGGCCACGGCACGTCTTCCTGATCGACCTCCAGCGGAGCGCCGATGGAGTGCAGGGCGGGCACGAAGTCCGCGTCGTCGCCGAACAGGGCCAGCGCCTTGGAACCCATCCGCGTCATCACGCGCATCGACACCACGACGTACTCGGAGTCGGTGATCTCCACACCGAGCATGGGCTTCTCCGCGTCCAGCGGACCCATGCAGAACGGAATCACGTACATGGTGCGACCACGCATGCAGCCCCGGTAGAGCTCCGTCATGATCGCTTTCATCTCGTCCGGGTGCATCCAGTTGTTCGTCGGCCCGGCGTCAGCGGCATCCGCCGAGCAGATGAACGTCCGTTCCTCGACCCGCGCCACGTCATTGGGGTCGGAGGCACACCAGAACGAGTTCTGTTTCTTCTCCAAGCGGGTGAACGTGCCCGCTTCCACGAGTTTGTCCGTGAGTCGGGTCCATTCCTCATCTGAACCGTCGACCCACACGACCTCGTCGGGGGTGGTCAACTCGGCTACCTCACGCACCCAGGACAGGAGGCGCCCATGCGTGGTTGGTGCCGTGTCGAGACCGGGGATGGTCAAAGTTGTCATCACGTCTCGTCTCCTGACTGGGCGCCGCTGCCCGTACCGAACGCTCTGCCGGAAAGGCGAAGACCGCCGCCCGGCGGAAATGCTCCGCCCCGCCCGGGCGACGGGCCTGGCCTTGTAAAGGGGATGTAGCGAGGCTAGTCGCACGGATACCCGCTCCCCCAACCCGAAGCTGTCGGCTCCCTCACAAAAACGATTAGGGAATCGATTCAGAACCCGTTTACCAACGGCAGACGGGTGAATGGACAACAGCTAAACGAAGTACCTGAGTGATCTTCCTTACCTGATCACAAGCACTGGCATAACGGCTGGTGGCAGGTGGTCTAGACAACCTGTGCGGCGTGACCCGCAGCACCCGGGGTGAAACCCCGCCGCAGCGCCGATATTTTACGAAATTAACAAAGCGACATTGCTTACAACGCGCAGAGTGACGACGCTCGAATCAGCCCCATTGGCGCCCGGTGTCCGATCGGTGATCGTCGACCGCGTTATTGGGAGCGTCGTCGACCCATGTTCCGGTGGCCGGATCAATTCGCACCGGTGTGGTCGGCGACGCGGCCTGGATACCTTGGATATCACCGTCCCGCCACGCGTCATCGCCCGCCACATTCGCGGCCGAGGTCTCGTAGCTGCCGTCGTCCCCGATGCGGCCGTGCTCCACCTGAGTCCACTGGCCCGGCCCGGTGTGCTTGGAGACGGTGACCTCGCCATCGGCGCTGATCTCGGTGGCGATATCGGCGGTGCCGTCGCCGTCGACGTCGGTGTAGAGCACGGCGCCACCGTCCTGACCTCGCACGATGGCGGTGTCCGGTCGCCCGTCGCCATCGGTGTCCTCGGTCGGGGCCCCGACCTGCCGGGCGCCCTCCGCGGTGTCGACCCGCATCGCGCCGCCGGTGTGCCGGACCGTCTCGCCCTCGACGCCCGTCGGCTGCCCCGGCTCCACCAGCACCCACTCGCCGACGGCCTCGTCGAAGCGGGCCTGGCTGACGACCTCGCCGCGCTCGTTGAGCTCGACCATCACATCGGCGTCGCCGTCGTGGTCGGTGTCGGAGAAGGCCAGGTAGCCGCCGTCGGTCTCGACCATCGCGGTCTCGTCCACGCCGTCGTGGTCGGAGTCGGTGTTGGCCTCGGCGGTGTACTCCTCGCCTGCCACGGTCACCTTGACGTCGCCGTCGCTGCCCGCGTTCTCGTCCACGTACATCGCAAGCCCCTATCCAGCATCGGCAACTGCCTGCGCCTAGGACTCACGGTAGGCCTGTTTGGTTCCGCCCTTCAAACGACCGAGGGCACGCCCACCTGTTCGGTGGCGGTCACCGGCGGTCGCGAAGCTCGCGAATCCGGCCGAGCAGGTGCTCGCAGCGGCGGCGACCCGCCTCGACCTCGGCGAGGCGTTTGGCGTTGAGTGCGAGTTCGCGGTTGCGTTCGGCCTGGTCCAGGCGCAGCGCCCGGTCCACCTCGCGAAGCTCGTCCTCGATCGCGGCGATCCGGCGGGACATCGCCTCGTCCAAGGCGAGCGAGAGCTGCTGTTCTGCCTCGATCAACTGCTCGGCCACCAGCTGATCGAGAGTGGAGCGCGCGTCGGCAATGGCATCGCTGAGCCACTGCTTCAGGTGCTGTTTGTCGGCACTGTTCTTGCGCGTTTTTGCCATCCACCAGCCAGCGCCGAGGCCGAGCGCGATGGTCACCGGCAGCACGACGGGGTTGAGCACCCCGATGCTCAGGCCCGCCAGCGGCATCGCGGCCAGCCTGCCGACGCCAAGGCCCCCTGACACGCCCATGAACACCAGCAGCTTGTCCTCGGCGCTGGGCGGGCGCTTCTCCGGCGGGCGGAACGCGAGGATCGGCGTGCCGGACCGCACGCACTGTGCCCTGATCAAGGAGAGCTCGTCGACGGTGAACAGCTCGGCCAGCACTGTGTCGGTGAGCGTGGCGATGCGTTCGTTCAGCGACCCGCTCACCCGGCCGGACACCACCTGCAACGCCGTGTCCACCAGTTGCGGCAACACGGCCAGCCCGGCGCGGTCGGCGGCGTCGATCCGACCCCGGAACCAGGTCTGGAGCTCGCGGATCTGGCCGCTCACCTCGTGGGTCACCGCGACCCGCGCCCGCTGCACCTCGCCACGCAGCCTCAGCTGCCAGCCCCTGGTGGACGAGCGGCGCTGCGCGGCCAGTTCCTCACGCCGTTCCCGAAGCGCGTCCGCCTCCTGCTCGCCGCCCGCCAGCCCGCGGCCCAGCGCGGTGAGCCGGACGCTCTGCCGGTCCAGCTCGGAGCTCAGCGCCCGCAGCCCGTTGGCCTCGGTGAGCATGGCGGCGCGGCCCGCGACGAGTTCGCACAGCGCGGTTTGCAGTTCCGCGACGCCGGACTGCGTTCTCAGCAGCGCCGCCTGCTCGGCAGGCACGGTCGCGGCCAGTTCGGCCAATCGCGCCGACACCGCGAAGAAGCGGGCATCGGCGAACCGCGGCGCGTGCTCGGCGAGCAGCGACCGGTCCGCGGCGAGCATCTCGCGCCAGCCCCGGTGGCGGTCGGTCTTGGTGAGCGCGAAGACGACCGTCTCGACCCGCTCCGACACGGTGCGCAGGAACCGCAGCTCGCCTTCGGTGAAGGGCGCGGAGGCGTCCACCACGAACAGCAGGGCGGTGGCCGATGCCGCCGCCTCGGCCGCGAGTTCGCCGTGTGCCGCATCGAGTCCGCCGACGCCGGGGGTGTCCACCAGGGTCAGCCGTTCCAGCAGCGGGACCGGCGCGGTGAGCTCCACGTACCGCGGCGGCAGCACGCCCTCCGGCAGCTCCTCGAGCCCGACCCAGCGGCGCAGGTCCTCCGCGGGGAAGGACACCGCGGGCGTGTCGCCGGGGTAGCGGGCCTGTGCCGTGAGCCGGTCACCGTGGGACAGCACGAGGTAGCAGCCGGTCGCCGTCTCGGCGTCCACAGGGGACAGTCCCGGCATCGCGATGAGCGCGTTCACCAGCGAGCTCTTGCCGCGGTTGGTCTCTCCGACCACCACCACGGTGGGCATCGGTGCCTCCGCGCCGAGCGCCGGGATCGCCGCCGGGTCGAGGTCGGCGAGCAGCTCGGTGAGCTCCGCTCTGGCCTGGCGGACCTGTTGGGGCAGGGTGACCGCGGGCAGGCTCATGCGCCGCTCCCGGCTCGAAGCTGCTGCCACAGCAGGAAATACGCGCGGTGCACGACGTAGGCGATCCTGCTCTGCGCGGGAGTCGCACCGAAAGACGAGAAGGACCGCCACCAGCCCGCGCGCTCCAGCGCGTAGGCGATGAGCTCGGCGCGCGGCCTGCCCGTCATGCCCAGCCGGTCGGCGGGGTCCGTGCCGCTTTCCAACTGGATCACCTCCTCCGCGAGGCCCGCGGGCAGTTCGACCGCGCCGGAGCTGATCGCGGTCAGCGCCTCCAGCAGCCGAAGCTGGTGCGCTTCCGGTTTGGCCAACAGTGCCTCGATGCCGTCACGCACCCTGGCCCGCTCCACCGGGCGGTCCACGGTCGCGGCCAGGGCAGCCAGGGAAGCGAGCGCGGCGGCGGCCTTGATGCCGTCGGCGCGGCGGCGGAAGACGGCGTCGACCCTGGCGCGCACCGGGTTCAGCCCGGACGCGTCGAACAACACGGTGCGCAGCGCGCCCGCGGTGAGCTGCGGGTCGGCCTCGATCGCGGCCAGCGCGCGCTCGATGCCGTATAGGTCAAGGCGTTCCAGCAGCCGCGTCCGCACCGGCACCGGGATGTCGCACTCCCAGCCGGTGAACAGGTCCGCGGAGAGCAGCATGGTCTTGCGTGCCGCCTCGTCCAGCGCGGCGAGCCGGTGCAGCGCTTCGGCATCGGCGGCGGTGAACTCGCCGCTCTCGGTGGTCTCGGCGAGCAGCCCGATCATCGGCAGCACCGCGGCGACCCGCGGTCCCAGCGCGGCGGCCTGCCGCTTGGCGAGCAGCTCGGCGGCGCGCAGCACATCGCCGTCGGAGCCGGTGACCGACTCGGGCGGGATGGTGTCGGCCTTGTTGAGCACCGCGACGGCGTTCACCGGACCCGCCTCCCGGTGCGCGGTGGCGGCGCCGAACGCGGCCAGCACCTCGTGATCGTCGCGCCGGACGGTCTGGGTCACCACGTACAGCACAGCCTCCGCGCCGGTGAGCGCGCTGCGGGACACCTCGTCCAGCAGTTCGGCGGTGCGGCCCGCCGATTCGGTGTCCAGGGAGCCGAGGCCGGGGGTATCGATCACGGTCAGATCGCGCAGCACGTCGTTGGTCAGGTAGGCCTCCAGGTGGGAGACCGCGGCCAGATCGGTGCCCAGGTCCGCCGGGATGGTGCCGGCGGGTCCGAAGGGCAGCGCCTGCCGCGAACCGTCGGTGCGCACCACCTCCACCCGATCCACCGTGCCGTACTGGAAACGGGTGACCAGGCGGGTGCACTCGCCGATGTCGGTCGGCGCCACCCTGCGCCCGATCAGGGCGTTGACCACAGTGGACTTGCCGGACTTGATGCGGCCCGCCACGGCCACCTGAAGCGGGGAGCGCAGGCGGTCCAGCACGGCGGTGAACCCGCCGCGCAACGCCGGGTCGGCGTGGTTCACCAGGTGAAGACACAGCTCGGCCACCGCGGCCGACAGCGGGCCCGGCCACCTCTGCTGCGTCATGGCGCAATCTTCCCGTGCGCCCCGCTACTCGACAAAGCGACACGAGGTTTGCTGCCGAACGGCGGCGGGAATCCCCCGGTGGGCAGGTCTAGGCACCTTGTCATGCGTGCCAAGAGAGGGTGAGTCGGAGTGGGTGACAACGGCTTTCTGACATTTCTCCTATTCGGCGTGATACTCGTGGTCCTGGACGGGCAGCTGATCATGGCCAGCGGGCGGGCCTATCTGCGCGAGGTCTACTACGACCGCGAGGCGGCCAACGGCGTGAACCGGCTCGTGGGCGTGCTCTTCCACCTCGTCGGGCTCGGCGTCGTCGCCCTGATCTCAGGCTGGGACATCGACGCGGGCACCGCGGCGCAGACCATCGTGGCGCAGATCGGCATTCTGCTGCTCGTCTTGGCGGCGATTCACGCCGCGACGATGGTCGTGCTGAGCAAGATCCGGCGCAAGCACCGGGAGCAGCAGCTTCAGGAGGAGCTCACGCACCAGTACGAGCACGCGGTGCACGACGACGAGCCCTCGCCAGGGCTGAGCAGCGCCAAGGAGGGCCGGGTGCCCACCCAGATCACGACGGACCAGAACCCCGTCGGTCCCGGCGGCGACACCCGGCGCAACCCCATCCGCTGATTCGACACCGTCCACGGCGGGCGTCCGGACATCGGGCGCCCGCCGTTTCACGTCCGCATCCGACCTGCGTATGACCCGAAATCGCCCTGCGGGCTGACGGCTCACCTGGGACTTCGGTCCTACGCTTTCCCGGTGCGGAGGTTGAGCCTGTTCCTGCGACGGCACCCGGTGATCGGCGATTCGCTGCTCGCCGCGTTCATCGCGTTGTTCGACCTGCCGTTCCTGGTCGCGGAGACCGGCGACGGGCGGACCTCCGACGCCGCGCTCTGGGCCGTCGCTCTATTGCTGGTCCTGCCGCTGACGATCCGCCGCGGGCACATCACCTTCGCCGCCTACGTGGTGCTGGCGGGCGGCTTCCTCCAGCTGTTCACACACCAGAGCCAGGAGGTGGCGCGGCCCGCCGACTTCGCGCTGGCGATCATGCTCTACTCGCTGGTCGTCTACACCAACCGCCGCACCGCGGCGCTGTACGTTGGCTGGCTGGCGCTGGGCACCACCGGCTGGCTGTTCTGGCGGGTCATCCCCGAGAACCGCGCCATCGTGCTCGGGCCGATCATGATCTTCGCGTTGGCCTGGGTGCTCGGCGAGTTCGTCGGCGCCCGCCGCGCCTACCAGCTCGAACAGGAACGCCGCCTGCGGATGCTCGAGTTCGAGCGGGACCAGCAGGCCAAGATCGCGATCGGTGAGGAGCGGGCCAGGATCGCCCGCGAACTGCACGATGTGGTGGCGCACGCGGTCAGCGTGATGGTGGTGCAGGCCGACGGCGCGACGTTCGCCATCGACCGGCAGCCCGAGCTGACCAGGCAGGCACTGGGCAATATCTCCGACACCGGGCGGCAGGCGCTGATCGAGTTGCGCAGGCTGCTGGGGGTGCTGCGCAACGAGCGCGAGGGCACCGAACGCTCCCCGCAGCCGACCGCGGTGGAGCTGTCCCAACTGGTGGAGAAGATGCGGCAGGTCGGGCTGCCGGTGACACTGCGGCTCGACGGTGACCTCCAGTCCCTGCCGACCGGTGTCGGCCTTGGCCTGTTCCGCATCGTGCAGGAGGCGCTGACCAACACGCTCAAGCACGCCGGGCCAGGGGCGGCAGCCACCGTCACGGTGCGCCGCTTCGAGGCCCACGTCGAGGTCGACGTCACCGACGACGGCCACGGCACGCCGTCCGCCGGGCTGGCCTCCGGCGGCAACGGGCTGATCGGCATGCGGGAACGGGCCGCGGTGTTCAACGGGCACCTGTCCGCGGGGCCGCGGGTCAACGGCGGCTGGCGGGTGCACGCCGAGTTGCCGCTGAACGTGCCGCCGCCGTCGGCGGTGGAGGTGTCCGGCACGGGCTAGGCGTGTCGGTCGCCGCCGACCCTGCGGCCTTCTAGGCTGACGCGCATGGTGCGGGTGCTGCTAGTCGACGACCAGGAGCTCATGCGGATGGGCTTTCGCATGGTGCTCGGCGCCCAGGATGACCTGGAGGTCGTCGGCGAGGCCGGTGACGGCAAGACCGCGATCGAGATGGCGGCCGAGTTGCGGCCCGATGTGGTGCTGATGGACGTCCGGATGCCGGTGCTCGACGGTGTGGAGGCCACCAAGCACATCGTGGAGGCCGGTTCGGCGAAGGTGCTCGTCATGACCACCTTCGACCTCGACGAGTACGCGCTCAGCGCGCTCCGCAACGGCGCCTCCGGCTTCATGCTCAAGGACACCCCGCCGGGCGACCTGGTCTCCGCGGTGCGCGCGGTGGCCAGCGGCGACGCGGTCGTGTCGCCGAGCGTGACCCGGCGCCTGCTGTCCCGCTTCCTCGGCTCTCCCGGCGCCGCCGAACTTCGCGACGTCAAGGTGCTCGACGTGCTCACCGAGCGGGAGCGCGAGGTGCTGGTGCTCATCGCGAAGGGCCTGTCCAACACCGAGATCGCCGGGAAGCTCTTCCTCTCCGAGGCCACCGTCAAAACCCACGTCGGGCGCATCCTGTCCAAGCTGAACCTGCGGGACCGGGTGCAGGCCGTGGTGCTGGCCTACGAGACCGGGCTGGTGTCGCCGGGCGAGCAGTGAGCCCCGATCGCGTCGACGCCTTAGGGTGGGATCGATGCAGGCAGAACAGATCGCACCGTGGCGACCCCGGCTGGTGGCACTGGACATCGACGAGACCCTGGCAATGCCGGAACGCCCGGTTTCGGAGGCGGTGAAGGTCGCCGTCCGCCGGACCGTGGCCGCGGGCGCGACAGTGGTGATCGCGACCGGTCGCTCCGCCCTCGGCGCCGTTCCCGTGGTGAAGGAGCTTGGGCTTTCCGCCGGGGTGGCGCTGTGCTCCAACGGCGCGGTGCGGATGGACCTCGCCACCGGCGAGGTGACCACCCAGCACGCCTTCGACGCGGGCCCGGCACTGCGGACCTTGAGCGAGGTGCTGCCCGGCGCGGTGTTCGCCACCGAACGGCCCGGCCTGGGTCACCTGGTCACCGCGGAGGTCGGCGACTACGGCCTCACCGGTGACCTGCGCATCGTGGACCGCGAGGACCTGGTGGCCACTCCGTCGCCGCGGCTGATCGTGTGGTGGCCGCATGGCAGCGTGCACGCCATGGCCGAGCGCATCCACGGTGTGCTGCTGCCTGGTGCGCGGTGGGTGATCGACCACGCGCTGCCCTGGCTGACCGTGCTGCCCACGGGGGTGTCCAAGGGCTCGGCGCTGGAGGCGCTGCGGGCGCGGCTGGGCATCCCGGTGGCCGACACGCTGGCCATCGGCGACAGCTACAACGATGTGGAGATGCTGTCCTGGGCGGGTCACTCGGTGGCCATGGGTCAGGCTCCTGACGAGGTAAAACAGGTCGCCAGGGAGGTCACGGACACCATCCATGCCGACGGCGTGGCCACCGTGCTGAACCGCTACTTCGGCTAGTCGGCGACGCCGACCTTCGCCACGATGCGCTCCGGCCGCAGCCACACGACCAGCTCACCGGGGACCCCGTTGCGCGCCCCGTACTCCTCGGCGCGGTCGGCACCCATGTAGCGGGCGGCGATCCGGGCGCCCCAGTACCGCAGCGTCTCGGGGTCCTCCTCGGTCCTTGTCGAGCCTGTCACCGTGACGAAGTGGAACGGTGGGCGCTCGTCGTCGAAGCAGAGCGCGGCCCGGCCGTCGCGCAGGATCGAGCGGCCCTTCACCGTGCTCCGGCCGGTCATGAACACCACCTCGTCGCCGTCGAGGTCCACCCACACCGGCGCCACATGTGGTGAGCCGTCCTTGCGGACCACGGCGAGCTTGCCGGTGCGAGCGGGCCGCGCGGTGATGAACTCCCGCCACCAGCCTTCGGGTGCCTCCGTGTAAGTCACGCGGCCACCGTAGCCAAGGCAGGTAAACCACGCAGAGGGGACGGGAACCCCGAAGCGGGCTGGGGCGTTCCCGGAGTGAGCGGGCTCGCGATTGCCGGGGTCACGCTCCGGGTACTCACCGATGTCGCAGGCGCTGAACTGCGGCAATGTCCTACCTGAGTTCGACAGTGGACGCGACTTCAGCATGACGCGCTTGCGCTGTCGCTGCGTCAGGGTGATGGCATGCCGGTCGGGGGACCGGCAAGACCAGCGAGGGGGAACCGCCGTCCCGCCTTCGGGGGGCGGGACGGCGGTCTCGTGGCAGAACATCGAGCAGGGAGAAGACATGATCGAGGCGGTAGGCCTCACCAAGCGCTACGGGCCGACCGTGGCAGTGAACGATCTGTCGTTCACCGTGAAACCGGGCAGGGTCACCGGGTTTCTCGGGCCGAACGGCGCGGGCAAGTCCACCACCATGCGGATGATCCTGGGCCTTGACCGGCCCACTGCGGGCCGGGTGCTGATCGACGGCCACCCGTACCGGGAGCTGAAGCAGCCGCTGCGCCAGGTCGGTGCGCTGCTGGACGCCAAGTGGGTGCACCCCAACCGGTCCGCGCGGGCACATCTGGCCTGGCTGGCCCGCTCCAACAAACTTCCCAAGACCCGCATCGACGAGGTGCTCGACATCGTCGGCCTGACCTCGGTCGCGAACAAGAACGCGGGCGGCTTCTCGCTGGGCATGTCCCAGCGGCTGGGTATCGCCGCCGCCATGCTGGGCGACCCGAGGATCCTGCTCTTCGACGAGCCGGTCAACGGCCTCGACCCCGAGGGCATCCACTGGATCCGCCAGCTCATGCATCGGCTGGCCGACGAGGGCCGCACGGTGCTCGTCTCCAGCCACCTGCTCTCGGAGATGGCGCTGACCGCCCAGGACCTGATCGTCATCGGCAGGGGCAAGCTCATCGCGCAGTGCACCACCACCGAGTTCGTGGAGAGCGCCACCGAGGCACACGTGCTGGTGCGCTCGCCGCAGCTTGAGCTGCTCAAGCGGGTGCTGCTGGCGCAGGACGCCAGGATCGAGGAGCCGGACCCGGAGACGCTGCTGGTGCACGGCGTGGAGAGCGCCAAGATCGGTGAACTGGCCGCCAAGGAGGGCGTCGTGCTGCACGAACTCGCCCCGCAGCGCGGCTCGCTGGAGCAGGCGTTCATGCAGATCACCGGCGACTCCGTGGAGTACCACGCGCACGACGCGGAGACGCCGAACGGAAAGCACGCTCTCGACGAGAGCCTCGTCAAGGCAGGGAAGTGATCGTCATGACGCTGCTCGCGGTCGAACGCATCAAGCTCGCCTCCACCCGCTCGCCATGGTGGTGCTCCGGCGCCGCGCTCGTGCTCACCATCGGCTTCGCCGCTTTCCTCGCCGCCGTCACCGAGGGCGAGCCGATGACCGTCTCGATGACGCAGTTCGGCTACACCTTCGGGCTGTACGTGATCCTGGTGTTCGCCGCGCTCGCGGTGACCACCGAGTACCGCTTCAACACCATGAAGGTGACGTTCCTGGCCAACCCAAGCCGCACCAAGGTGCTGCTGGCCAAGACCGCCGTTGTCGCGGTGCTCGCGGGCATCATCGGCCTGCTGTCCGCCTTCGGCTCGCTCGGCATCGTCGAGCTGATCAACCCGGCGTCGCCGCTGGCGCTGGAGACCTCGCAGGACTGGCGCAACGTCGCGGGCATCAGCGCGGTGTACGCGCTCACCGCCGTGCTGGCCATCGCGGTCGGCGCGTTGATCCGGCAGACCGCGGGCGCGATCTCGCTGCTGCTGATCTGGGCGCTGGTGCTCGAAGGCCTGGTGTCGCTGCTGCCGAAGGTCGGCGATGACATCCAGGGCTGGATGCCGTTCACCGCCGCCAACCACTTCATCACGGCGGGCAGCAGGACAGCGGGCGACCAGAACGGGCCGCCGGTGGTCGAGATGCCCTACGGACCGTGGGGGGCGCTCGCCTATTTCGCCGCGGTGTGCATCGGCATGCTGGTGATCTCGATCGTGGTCACCAACCGCCGGGACGCCTGAGTCTCACCTTCGGCGCCGCGTCAACGGACACCTGAGGGTGATCCGAGGACGCGGCGCCGTCGTGTCTGTTCCGGGATCGAGGGCCGCACCACGAGCACCGGGCAATGCGCGTGCTTGACGCACTGTTCGGCCGTAGGACCCAGCGCCGACCCACCGAGACCGCTGCGGCCCCGGTAGCCCACCACCAGCAGGTCGGCCCCGCCGGAGGCCTGGATCAGCGCCCTGGTCGGCGAGGTGTGCACGATGCGGATGTCGACATCGTGTTCCTCGCCCAGCTCTCCCGCGATCAGCTCCCTGGTCTGCTGCTCCAGCCAGGCGGCGTAGTCGCTCAGGCTGGGAATGGCGCCCGGCGGGCAGCCCGGGGGTCTGGACACCGTGCGCAGCGACCACGCCCGCACCACATGCAACTTCTTCCCACGCAGCCTGGCCTCGTCGGCGGCGAACCGGAGGGTCCGCTGCGAACTGGCCGAGCCGTCCAACCCGACGGCAACACCTCCGTCGAGCTTCACGTGTTCCACCACCTGCTCTCCCATGTGTCCAGGGAAGCGCGACCGGTGGCTGTTGTCCAGATCACAGCGTGATCAGTCCCTTTTTCGGGTAATTCGTGGCGTGCAGGTTAAAGAGCGTAGACATTGTGTTAATGGGCAGTGAGCCCAATCACAAGTCTGGGACATTTGCCTGGTCCAGGCCGTGCGATCTGGGTGAGCACACAATTTTTCGCTGCCTTGGTGATGAGAGGTGAGCGGTGAAGACCGGACTCGAATTGACGCCTTCGGTAACGCCGATGCTTGGTCTGCAGTGGGCCGAGGCCCTGGAGAGCCTGCCCGTCCAGCGGCCACCGAGATCCCCCGCCGTCGCCAGAACCGCCTGGATTCACCGCGCTCCCGAGCACGAGGTCCTCGGGCTGTACCGCCGGGTCTCCCGTTACCAGCGCCCACCGGCGCCGTGGTGGCTGCGCGCCCTGGCCAACGCCGACCTCCCGTCGCGAGCCGCGGGCTTCGAGCTTGAGGACCGGGTGCACGAGGTGCTCTCCGCCCGACCGGGCTGGATCTTCGTGCCGTGGGCCGATGAGGGCGAGAGCGGGTACTGGGAGTTCGAGCCCAGCGACCGCCTCGGCCGCACTCCCACCACGGTCGTGGTCACCGATCGGCACCCGGGCAGGTTGGACGTCATCCCGGCGCACATGCATAGCCCGCGAGTCCTGCCGACCTCGGTGGATGCGTTGGTGACGGTTCTGGAGTCCTTCGACACGGTGCACACCCCGCACGCCGCCTGACGCGAGCAGGGCGCCTGCCTGCGTCGATCGGCCGCTAAGGGACACTGGAGGGCGTGAGTTCTCCGATCGGCGACACCGGTTTCCTGCCCAGCCACTTCCGGCGCGTGGTCAGCTACGTCCAGCGTGGCGAACGCATGACCAGCGGCCAGCAGCGGGCCTGGGACCAGTACTGGCCCACCCTGGGCCGCACTGTCGGCGAACTCGACGGCCCGCTGGACTTCGACGCCTGGTTCGGGCGCACCGCCCCGGTGATCCTGGAGATCGGCTCCGGAATGGGCGATGCCACCGCGGCGCTCGCGGCGGCCGCACCGGAGTCCAACTACGTCGCGGTGGAGGTCTACAAACCGGGCCACGGCCAACTGCTGCTGCATGCCGAGCGGCTGGGGGTGGACAACCTGCGACTGCTGCGCGGGGACGCCATCACGCTGCTGGAGGAGCATGTGCCCGCGGACTCGCTGGCGGGCATCCGCATCTACTTCCCGGACCCGTGGCCGAAGAACCGCCACCACAAGCGGCGACTGGTGCAGCCGCCGTTCATCGCCTTGGCGGCCTCCCGACTGGCGCCGGGGGCGGTGCTGCACCTGGCGACGGACTGGACGCACTACGCCGACCAGATGATGGCGGTCTGCGCCGCGGAACCGACGCTGCGCAACCGCTTCCCGGCCGAACCGGGCGGCTGGGCACCGCGTCCGGAGTGGCGGCCGATCACCAAGTTCGAACGCCGCGCGCGGGAGGAAGGCCGCGAGGTGCGGGACGTGATGTTCGAACGAATGTGAAACATTCCTACCCGTTTGCAGGCTCAAGTTTCGGCTGTCGACCGCAACGACTACCTCGAGTGAATTGCTCACTCACAGGTGTAGCGAGTGGATTGTGTATTTAATGCCCGTCTGGCAGTGACGCGTCACCGGGTTGGAGAACTACGTTTCCGGGCCGTGGACACCACCAGAGTGATCAGTCTGTCGGTTGCCACGCACCAGGGCGCTGACCTCAGCCGATCGGAGATCGACGGCACAGACGAAGGAATCGAGACGGCAGCGGAACGTTTTCTGCTCGAATTCTTCACCAATAACCCGCGGGCGGGCAACTGCGTCCGCAGGCTCAATTCCGTACGGGCCGAAATCGCGGCAACGGGGACGTATCGGCACACCGCGCGGGAACTCGGCTACGCGGCCAGAAGGGCACTGCGCGGCAGCGGCTGGTGCGCGGGCGGCATTCCGTGGCAGCGGGTGGGCGTGCGCGACCTCCGCGAGGTGCGGGCCGCCGCCCAGGTGGCCGCGGCGTGCGTCGAACACCTGCGGATCGCCACCAACGCGGGCCGGATCCGACCGCTGGTCTCGGTCTTCGCCTCCGATGCCGCGGCCGTCCGCAACGACCAACTCGTGCGTTACGCCGGATATCCCAGCGCAGGCGGCCGGATCGCGGGCGATCCGCGCTACACCGGCTTCACCGAGGAGGTGGCCAGGCTCGGCTGGCGGCACCCTCGACACCGAGGCGACTTCGACCTGCTCCCGCTCGTCATCGACAGCCCCGACGGCGGCACCACGCTGTTCGCCCTGCCGCCGGACGCGGTGCTCCGGGTGCCGCTGCGACATCCCGAACTCGGCTGGTTCGCCGAACTGGGGCTGTCCTGGCACGCCGTGCCGGTGATCAGCAACATGCGGCTGACCGCGGGCGGCGTCGGCTACCCGACGGTGTTCAACACCTGGTACGTGGGCGCCGAGATCGCCAACCGCAATCTCGGCGACGAACAGGGCTACGCCGCGGCGCGCAGGGTCGCGACCCGGCTCGGCCTGGATACCAGAACCGACCGGAGCCTGTGGCGGGACCGCGCGGCGGTCGAGTTGAACCGGGCGGTGCTGCACTCCTTCGACGCGGCGGGCGTCACCATCGCCGACCACCACGCCGAGGCTCAGCTACGGCTGGCCCGACTGCGCGCGGGCGAGCGGTACCGGTTCAGCGCGTGATCCGGTCACACCGGACCCATGAACGCCTGGACGATGCCCATCGCGGCGCCAAGCACCAGTGCGATCAGAACGAGGGAGATGATGATCTTGGAGGTCTTCTGCAGCACGCGCACAGCGTGGCAGGCGCGGCCGAACGAGCGGTGAACAACACGCGCGGAGTCGGGTTCGGATGCCGGCAGGATCACAGTCATGGCAACGGTTTCTCGGTTCACCGCACCCGTCGTACTGCCCTGTGACCCCGCGTGCACGGTGCTGCGGGACGGCGCGGTGGATATCGGCGCGGACGGACGGATCGCCTACTGCGGGCCGGAGGACACCGCGCCCCCGCTGCCGCCGGGGGCGGTGGCCGCCCGGCAGACCGGAATCCTGCTGCCCGGCCTGGTCAACACCCACGCACACACGCCGATGACGCTGCTGCGCGGCGTCGGCGGGGACCTGCCGCTGCTGCGCTGGCTGCACGAGCACATGTGGCCCGCCGAGGCGCGTATGCGTGGTGAGGACGTGCGGGCGGGGATGCTCATCGGCAGCGTCGAGATGCTCCGCGCGGGCGTCACGACCAGCACGGAGATGTACTTCTACGCCGAGCACATGGTCGATGCGGTGCTGGCCGCCGGTGCCCGCGCGGTGATCGGGCCCGCCGTCATCGATGTGCCCGCGTGGGAGCGGCTGGGCACCTGGGGGCAGATGATCCAGGGCATCAGCGACTGGATCGACCGGGACGGTCTGCGCTTCGGACCCGGCGAGCGCATCGAGGTCAGCTATGCGGCGCATTCGGCGTACATGCTGCCGCCCGAGGCGCTGGCGCAGGTCGGTGCGGCAGCCCGGGAACGCGGTGCGCTGGTGCAGATCCACGTGGCGGAGGCCGCCGACGAGGACGTGAAGCAGCGGGCGGAGCACGGCTCGGTGCCGCTGCTGCTGGAGAGCATCGGCTTGCTGGAAGGCCGGGTGCTGGCCGCGCACGCGGTGCACCTGTCCGACCGGGACATCGAGGTGTTCGCCCGCCACGGCGTCGGCGTCGCGCACTGCGCGGGGTCCAACGCCAAGCTGGCCTCGGGGATGGCCCGCATCACCGAGATGCGGCGGGCCGGGATCGCGACCGGGTTGGGCACCGACGGGCCTGCCAGCAATGACGATCTTGACCTGTGGGAGGAGATGAAGCTGACGCCGATGCTGGCCAGGCTCGCGGCCTCGGACGCGTCGGCGCTCACCGCCACGGACGCGCTGCTGATGGCGACCAGCGAGGGCGCGGCGGCGCTCGGCCGCGACGACATCGGCGCCCTGGAGGCCGGGCGCTGGGCGGACCTGGTGCATGTCGGCGTGGACGATCCCGCGTTCTGCGCCGGGCTGGACGTGCCGGACCCGCAGCTGCTGTCGAACCTGGTGTGGTCGGCGGGTTCCCGCTGCGTCGACTCGGTGTGGGTGGCGGGCGAGCAGGTGGTGGACGGCGGGGTGCCGACCAGGGTGGATCAGGCCCAAGCCCTGCACGACGCCCGCAAGGCCGCGGCACGACTGCGTTAGCCGCTCCCGCAACCCGGCTCAAACGCGGCATCAGCCTCGCGGGCGCGACTGCGTGCCCGCCACGCGACGGGTGTGCCGCGATGCGGCATCAGCCTCGCGGGTGGTCGGCGAGGCGTGGCTCAGCCACGCGGTCTGGGGCGGACGACCACCTCGGTGACGTGTGCGTCCTCGCCCGCAGACACCGCGGCGAAGACGGCGTCGGCCACCGAGTCTGGCGTGAGGTAGTCGTCGGGGTTGAACTCGCCGCCCTCGGCGGCGCGTACCCCGCGCTGCATGTCGGTGGCGACCCGGCCGGGGTGCACCGAGGTGACTCGCAGCGCCGTCTCCTCCGCCCGCAGCACATCGGCGAAGGCTCGCAGGGCGAACTTGCTGGCCGCGTAGCTGCCCCAGCCCGCGTTCGCGTTCAGGCCCGCACCGGAGTTGATCAGCACCACGTGCCCGCCCGCCGCCCGCAGCGCGGGTAGCAGCAGCCTGGTGAGCTCGG
The DNA here is from genome assembly GCF_056323685.1 of Actinorectispora metalli. Classification (NCBI taxonomy): domain Bacteria; kingdom Bacillati; phylum Actinomycetota; class Actinomycetes; order Pseudonocardiales; family Pseudonocardiaceae; genus Actinorectispora; species Actinorectispora metalli. The sequence goes on along the minus strand of NZ_JBREYE010000001.1, from coordinate 2,332,652 downwards.
CCACCGCGACCACGTTGAGCTCCAGGGTCCGCCGCCAGCTTTCCGCCGGGGTGTCCGCGATGGAGCCCAACTCGACCACGCCCGCGCTGTGCACGAGCACGTCCAGCCGGTCGATGTCCCGGCAGGCGGCGGCGAGCGCCTGCTCGTCCGTGAGGTCCAGCGGCCACGGCCGCGCGCCCGACAGCAACTCGGCGTGCGCCGCCAAAGCCTGTTCGTCGCGGCCGCCAAGCAACAGGTCGTGCGCGGGTGCCAGGGCCCGCGCGACAGCGGCGCCGATGCCGCGAGAGGCACCCGTGATCAGAGCAAGTGGACGATCACCCATACCCCGACCCTAGCGTCCTGAGTCGGAGGTTCGTCACCCGTCTTCCGCGCCCGGATGGCCGCAGGCGGCGTTGGCGAAAAACCCCGGTACACCCGGTACAAGCGGTTTTTCGCCGCCTTGCCTGCAACCATCCGGATCACGAAATACGGGCAACAAACCTCCGACTCAGGACGCTGGCTTTCGCCCGCGGCAGCGGCTCACCGCCGCGGGCGAAAGCGAGATCGCTAACAGCCGATGCGGCCACCGTCGGACTTGCGCACCGCGACCACAGCCGGGCGCGGCACGCTGGTGCCGCCGTCGGGCCAGTGCGACTGCGGGGCGGCGACGGTGCCGTCCTCGCCGGGGTGCTGCACCGAGACCAGCACGAAGCGCTCCTCGATCACCGGACCGCAGGTCTCCGCGCCCGCGGGCACCGTGAGGAACTGCCGAACCTTGCCGCGCTCCGGACCGGCCACCGGCACCGCGAACAGCCCGTCATGGCTGCCAAGCTGGTTGCCGTCGGTGGAGATCCACAGGTTGCCCCAGCGGTCGAAGGCCACGTTGTCGGGGCAGGAGATCGGGCTGATCTGGCTCCGGTCCACCTGCCCGCCGAAGTAGGTGTCCTTAGCGTTGGGATCACCACAGACCAGCAGCAGCGTCCAGGTGAACGTGGTGCCGGTGGCGTCGTTGCGGTCCTCGGTCAGCTCAAGCACGTGACCGTGCTTGTTGCGGATGCGCGGGTTCGGCTCGTCGACGCCGGGCTTGCCGGTGGCACCGCGGTCGGTGTTGTTGGTCAGCGCCGCGTACACCTTGCCGGTGTAGGGGTGCGGCTCGACGTCCTCGGGGCGGTCCATCTTGGTCGCGCCCGCCTTGTCGGCCGCGAGCCGGGTGAAGATGTAGACCTCCTCCGCGGTGAAGCCCTCCACGAAGCTGGTCTTGTTGTGGGCCAGCGGAATCCACTTGCCGGTGCCGTCGAAAGCCTCGTCCTTGGGCAGCGTGCCCGAGCCGTCGATCTCCGCCGCCGGGCTGTCGCCGGTGAACTTGGCGACGTAGAGCGTGCCGGAGTCCAGCAGCGTCTTGTTGTGCTCGCGGGCGCGCTTGCTGTCGCCGCGCTTCATCCGCCCGTCGGAGACGAACTTGTACATGTAGTCGAAGCGCTCGTCATCGCCCATGTACGCGACGACGCGGCCGTCGCGGGTGACGTGCACATTGGCGCCCTCGTGCTTGAACCGGCCGAGCGCGGTGTGCTTGATCGGCGCCGAGTTCGGCTCGTGCGGGTCGATCTCCACGATGTAGCCGAACCGGTTGACCTCGTTGGGCTCCTGGGCCACGTCGAAGCGCTTGTCGTAGCGCTCCCACTTGCGCAGGCTGGCCAGTCCCTTGATGCCGTAGCGGCTATTCCGCTCTTTGGCCTTCGCGTCGGGGACGTTGTCGGCGTTGGCGAAGTACTGGTTGAAGTTCTCCTCGCCGGACAGGATCGTGCCCCACGGCGTGACGCCGCCCGCGCAGTTGTTCTGCGTGCCGAGTACCTTGCGACCGGTCGGGTCGGCGGAGGTCTTCAGGTAGTCCGAACCGGCGGCAGGCCCACGCACCTCGAACGGCGTGGTGAGCGTGATGCGCCGGTTGTAGTGCTTGTCGAGCTTCACCTCGAGCTTGCCCGAGCGGCGGTCCCGCTCCACGACGACCACCGAGAGGCCGTGCGCGGCCCAGGCGATCTCCGCCTGCTCCTTGGTGGCGTTGTTCGGGTCCCAGGTGCGGAACATGTTGTTCTCGTTGGTGTACTCGTGGTTGCTGACCATGAGGAAGCGCTCGGTGCGCCCGCCCCGGTCCAGCGGCACGAGCCCGCAGAAGTCGTTGTTGAAGCCGAACTGCTGGGCCTGGGCCTTCGCGCTCTGGTCGTCGAGGTTGAACTTGGGCGCGCCGGGCAGCACCGGGTCGCCCCAGCGGATCAGCACCTGCTGCTCGTAGCCATCGGGCACCGTCACGGCGTCCTTGGTGTTGGGCGCGACGGGCGTGAAGTTGGTGCCCGGCGTCGGGCGACCGGCCTTGGCCTCGGCGTCGGCCACCGCACCAGCGGCCGACGGCGCGGCGGCGGCGGAACCGGCGGCGGCGCTCACACCGGTCGCGGCGACGGCCAGCACGGCGGCGGTCTTGAGCGCACCCCGGCGGCTGACCACCTCGGCGACGACATCACCGAAGTACGGGTTGTCCGAGGTGTTGGGCGCGTCGTGGGAACAGGCATTGCCACAGCGGTACTCACAGGTGACCGCGGATCTGCCCAGGGGGTGGTTGGGCAACAGAGGGAGCGGGACGACCCGCCCCAGCTCGGGCCGTGAGGACACAGGACCTCCAGAAGCTTTGCGGTGGGAACGGCCGAACCGTAGGCCGGTGAAACGGTTTTTCCTAGACGTGAAGGTGAACGCCAAACGAACTACCGCGCCGCAGATCACGATTGGATAGCTTCCCACCGCATGTCAGCGCCCATTCACTCCGCGTTCACGGCAAACGGATCATGTCGGGCAGGTGACGTGCCCTAAAGCTCCTCGCCGACCAGGGCGGCCATGGCAGGCACCCGGTGCGAATCCCGTTCGGCTCTGCCGGGCAGTCCGAGCACCACGGCCGCGACCAGACAGGCCGCCGCGGCGATCAGGAAGGGCGCCCGCACGAAGCCCAGCCAGGCCGCGATGTGCCCGACCAGGGTGGCGGCCAGCGCCCCGCCCAGCCACCGGCAGAAGTTGTATCCCGCGCTGGCCACCGGCCGCGGGGCGTCGCTCACGCTCATCGCCGTACCGGTGAACAGCGTGTTCAGCAGCCCCGACAGCAGCCCGGACACCACAACGCAGGCGATCAGCAGCGGCTTGTTCGGCACCGCCATCACGGCCAGCAGCAGCCCGTAGCCGATCACCACCAGCACGGTGGCCCGTCGCTCACCCAGCACCGCCGCCAGTCGCGGCGCCAACAACACGCCGGCGACTGCGACGCAGACACCCCAGGCGAAGAAGATCAGCCCGACCTCCACGGCACTGGCCTCGAGCACGAACGGCGACCAGGCCAGCACCGCGAAGAACGCGGCGGTGTAGAGCGCCGAGCCGATCGAGGTGCGCAGCAGCCCGCGGTGACGCAACGCCCGCAGCGGTGCCAGCGGGCTCACCCGCTCGCCCGCGGGTGCGTCCTTGGGCAGGAACAACGCGCAGGAGATCAACGCGATGCCCATCAGCGCGGCGGTACCTGCGAACGGCCCCCGCCAGGAGATGCTGCCCAGCGCCGCGCCCACCAGCGGCCCCGCGGACAGCCCGATGCCCAGCGCGGCCTCGTACAGCAGGATCGCCCCCTGCTGCCCGCCGGACGCCGCGCCGACGATCACGCTCAGGGCGGTGGCGATGAAGAAGGCGTTGCCGAACCCCCACACCGCCCGCAGCGCCACCAGCTGCGGGATCGTGTCGGCCAGCGCGCACAGCCCGGCGGCGATCACGATGAGCGTCAGCCCGCCCAACAGGGTGCGCTTGGCGCCGAACCGCGCGGCACTGGCCCCGGTCAGCAGCATGGCCAGCACCTGGACGCCCAGGTAGGAGGAGAACAGCAGCGTCACCTGCTCGGGGCCCGCGTGCAGCGCCTCGGCGATCGACAGCAGGATCGGGTCCACCAGCCCGATACCCATGAACGCGATCACCGCCCCGAACGCCGTCACCCACACCGCACGCGGTTGCCCCTTGAACACGTCCAGCAGCCGAACCCCATCAGAAGTCACTTAGCAACGCTAACAAATTTACATCGGCCTCAAATATAAAGTGCCTCACACACCGCCTGCCGATGTCCGCCACCGACGCGGGCAGATGGGTGATTGACGGTGGGTGCGCCGCCGGATGTTGTTGAGGTGTGCCCTTCGTAGCCCGTCGCAGCCTGGCGCTGCCGACCCTCATCACGATCCTGACCTCGCTGTTCGCGCTGCCCGCCACCGCGGGTACCGCGCCGCTGGGGGGAGCCGAACTGGACCGCCTCACCATCCCGGAGGCGCAGCGCCGGATGGCCGACGGCGACCTCACCTCCGTCCGGCTCACCGGCGCCTACCTCCAGCGCATCCGCAGGCTGAACCCCCGCCTGAACGCCGTGATCACCACCAATCCCGCCGCTCTGCGCGAGGCCGCCGAGAGCGACCGCCGCCACCGCCACCACCGACCGCTCGGCCTCCTCGACGGAATCCCGGTGCTGGTCAAGGACAATGTGGGTACCGCGACCATGCCCACGACGGCCGGTTCACGCGCGCTGCGCAAGCCCAACCCGACCGCCGACGCCACCCTGGTCCGCCGCCTGCGCGCGGCCGGGGCCGTCGTCCTCGGCAAGGCCAACCTCTCCGAGTGGGCCAACTTCCGCTCCGCCAAGCCCACCTCGGGCTGGTCCGCGGTCGGCGGGCAGACCAACAACCCGCACGTCCTGGACCGCAACCCCTGCGGTTCCTCCTCGGGCTCCGCGGTCGCCGTCGCGGCGAGCCTCGCCCAGGTCGCCATCGGCAGCGAGACCGACGGGTCGATCGTCTGCCCCGCGGGCATGACCGGCGTCGTCGGCTACAAGCCCAGCCTCGGCCTGGTCAGCCGCGCCGGGGTGGTGCCGATCTCGGGCGAGCAGGACACCGCGGGCCCGATGGCTCGACACGCCGTGGACGCCGCGGCCACCCTCTCGGTGCTCCAGGGCCGCGACCCCGCCGACGAGAAGACCGCCGACTACCCCGCCGACCAGACCACCGACTACGTGTCCGCACTGGACGAGTTCGGACTCAGGGGCGCTCGCATCGGCCTCTGGCGGCTCGACCTCGGCCCCGAGGTCGACGCCATGCTCACCCGAACCGCGGACCTGCTGCGCCGCAACGGCGCCACCGTCGTCGAGGTCACCCCGCCCTACCAGGACCAGTTGGCCAGGGACGAGTTCCCCGCGCTGCTCACCGAGTTCCACCGCGATATCGAGGCCTACCTCGCCACCCGCCCCGGTGTCCCGCAGACCCTCGACGAGCTCATCGAGTACAACCGCAACGACCCACTCGAACGGACCTGCTTCCCCGGCCAGGAGCTCTTCGAGGCGGCCGTCAAGGCCCCCGGTCCCGACGACCCGGGCTACCAGAAACTGCGCGCCAACCTGACCGATCTCGCGCGGCGGTCCATTGACGAGACGATGGCCGCCCACCGCCTCGACGCCATCGCGGCGCCGACCAACCCACCGGCCTGGACGACGGACTGCGTCCGGGGGGACAACGACGTCATCCCCTCATCCACCCCCGCGGCCGTGGCCGGGTACCCGCACGTCAGCATCCCCGCGGGCTTCACCGGCCCGCTCCCGCTCGGCCTCTCGCTGTTCGGGTCCCGCTGGTCCGACGCCAAGGTGCTCGCCCTCGGCGCCGCCTACGAGCAGGCGAGCAAGGCCCGCAAGCCACCGCGGTACCTCCCGACGATGCCGCCAAAGCCCTGAGGCTCAACGGATAACGGTGGGCACCCGCCTCTCGCGGGTGCCCACCGTCCTAGCGGTCGATTTCGCCGCGGATGAACTGCTCGACCTTGTCCCGCGCCTCGCTGTCGGAGTATTGCTCGGGTGGGGACTTCATGAAGTAGCTGGAGGCGGAGAGGATGGGTCCGCCGATGCCTCGGTCTTTGGCGATCTTGGCGGCGCGGATGGCGTCGATGATCACACCGGCGCTGTTGGGGGAGTCCCAGACTTCGAGTTTGTATTCCATGCTCAACGGCACGTCGCCGAAGGCGCGGCCTTCGAGGCGGACGTAGGCCCATTTGCGGTCGTCCAGCCACGGCACGTGATCCGAGGGCCCGATGTGGACGGCGGCCTTTTCCATCTCGTGCGGCACCTGGGAAGTCACCGACTGGGTCTTCGAGATTTTCTTGGACTGCAACCTGCTCCGTTCGAGCATGTTCATGAAGTCCATGTTGCCGCCGAAGTTCAGCTGATACGTGCGCAGTAGTTCCACTCCGCGGTCTTCGAACAGCTTCGCCAACACCCGGTGGGTGATGGTGGCGCCGACCTGGGACTTGATGTCGTCGCCGATGATCGGGACCCTGGCGTCGGTGAACTTCTGCGCCCATTCCGGGTCGGAGGCGATGAACACGGGCAGGGCGTTGACGAACGCGACCCCGGCGTCGATGGCGCACTGCGCGTAGAAGCGGTCGGCTTCTTCCGAGCCGACGGGAAGGTAGGACACCAGGACATCCGCCTGCGCGTCCTTCAACGCGGTGACCACATCCACCGGGTTTTCATCCGACTCGGTGATGATCTCGCGGTAGAACTCGCCAAGACCGTCGAAGGTGTGCCCGCGCTGCACGGTCACGCCGAGGGGCGGCACGTCACAGATCTTGATCGTGTTGTTCTCGCTGGCCACGATCGCCTCGGACAGATCCCGGCCGACCTTCTTGGCGTCCACATCGAACGCGGCCACGAACTCCACATCACGCACGTGGTACTCGCCGAACTGGACGTGCATCAGACCCGGAACCCGGGCGTCGGCATCGGCGTCGCGGTAGTAGTGCACGCCCTGCACCAGCGACGCAGCGCAGTTGCCAACCCCAACAATGGCCACCCGCACGGTGCGGCGGTGTCCGCTCATGGCCGGGTCCTCCTTTTTCTTCTGCTGTTCAGTTCGGCCCGATCACTGTTCTTTTCAGGTAGCAATCGGACGCCGGTGTTCATTCCTCGGCTGTGCGCTGCTCGGCCTGCTCGTGCGCGATGAGCTCGTTGAGCCACCGCACCTCGCGTTCCGAGCTGTCCAACCCCATCCGGTGCAGCTCTCGGGTGTAACGGTCGATCTGCTCACCCGCTCTGGCCAACGCCGACCGCAACCCCTCCCGACGTTCCTCGACCCGACGGCGCCGTCCCTCCAGAATCCGCATCCTCACCTCGGCGGGAGTCCGGGAGAAGAACGCCATATGGACGCCGAAGCAGTCGTCTTCCCAGGTCTGCGGCCCACCGTCGGCGAGAAGGTCGGCGAAGCGCTCCTTGCCCTCAGCCGTCAACTTGTACACGCGGCGAGCCCGTTTTCCCCAGGCCAAGGTCGGCGAGGTCGCACTGTGTTCCTCGTCGCTCTCCTCGGCGATAAGCCCCGCCCTGAGCAGCTTGCGCAGTGTCGGATAGAGCGAGCCGTACGAGAACGCCCGAAATGCCCCAAGGAGGTTGTGCAGCCGCTTCCGGAGCTCGTAGCCATGCATGGGCGCCTCATGCAGCAACCCGAGAATGGCCAGTTCCAGCACCGCGATGCCTCCTCCGCATTCGCTCCCCGCGATAGGACACCAGCTTATATCGGACCGATACATCTGGCAGGGTGCGCGCGGACCCCAGAACTCCGATCATCGGACGGCGGACCGGCAAGATCGGTCATGACGGCGGCCACTGCTGCCCTGAACGGCCCATAGATCGCCCTGGACAGGCACGTACCCTGTCAGGGTGCGAACCCAACGACAGGTCGTGGACTACGCGTTGCAGCGCCGTGCGCTGCTCGCGGAGGTCTACGCAGGTCGTCTCGGGGTCACGGAGGTCTGTGACGCAGGCCCCTACCTGCTGCGGGCTGCGAAGTTTCACGGCCAGCCGAGTGCGGTCACCTGCCCCGTATGCCGCAAAGAGCAGCTCACCCAGGTGTTCTGGGTCTACGGAGACGAGCTCAAGCACGCATCGGGATCCGCTCGCGCTCTTGAAGAACTCACCCGCATGGCGACACTGTTCGAAGAGTTCACCGTGTACGTCGTCGAAGTTTGCCGGACGTGCAGTTGGAACCACCTGGTGCAGTCATACGTCTTGGGAACGGGTGGCCACAGCGCCCCCGGTTCTCGTCGAAGGACTGCCGCCGAGTGACCAGCTCGTGTTGGAGCAACCGGGACGGAGCCGTCCCGGCGCCGGTCGACGACTCAGCGGTGGACCGCGCAGGACGCCGGTCTGGGAGGCAATAACTCGTGAACGACAGCCACAACCAGCGGCCCGGCCCGGGAAGGCAGCCGGGGCGACCCCCCGGTCGCGCACCAGAGCAGCCGAACGAGAGCACCGGTGCCTGGTCGCCAAGCTGGGATGACGACGAATCCCCTGCCAAGCCCGCCCCACCGCGCGGCGCCCCGCAACCCCCACCGCCCCCGCGCCCCGCGCCCAACCGCCAGCCCCCGCCCGCCGCCGGCGGCCCCCAGCGCGGCCCGCGACCCCAACCGCCCCGCCCCGCCCCGGCAGGCGCACCTGTGCCGCCACCACCCGGCCGGATGAACGGCGCGCCCGGAGCCCCCGTACCCAATGGACGCCAGGGCGTACCGGGCGGCCCGAACCGACCCATGGGCCGCGGCCCCGGCACCCCGCCGGGAGGCACGGGCATGGCACCACCGCCACTGAGCACACCACCCGGGGGAGCACCCCGTCCTGGCCGCGCCAGGACCCAACTCATGGCGGGTGGAAACGACTTGCTCACGCACCGCGACCCGATGCCAGGGCCTCCCGACGCACCGCCGGACCTTCCCGTCCGACCGCTCCCAAGCAAGCGGCGCAAAACCGAAGAAGAACTCCAGGCCGAAAAACGCGCCCTCCTGTGGCGCCGCGTCCGCAAGTACAGCGTCATCGCCGCCATCATCGGCGTAGCGGGCCCCCTGGTCGCCTTCATCCTCGGTTACATCTTCTTCGAGGTCGAACGGCCCCAGACGCTGATCGACAAGAGCAACAAGGTCGTCACGCTCAAATACTCCAACGGCGACGACCTGGCCAAGATCAGCCAGAACGGCGCCCGGAACGTGGTCCCTCCGGAGAAGATCCCCGATCACGTCAAGCAGGCTGTGCTGGCTGCCGAGGACCGGGAGTTCTACGAGCACAAAGGCTTCTCACCCACCGGTATCGCCCGTGCCGTCTGGAAGCAGGCAACAGGCGGATCGGGCGGCGGCTCGACGGTGACCCAGCAGTACGTCAAGAACGCCACCGGCGACGACGAGGCCTCCTACTGGCGGAAGTTCAAGGAAATCTGCATCGCCGCCAAGCTGGACCAGGCGTATGGAAAGGACGAGATCCTCTACGCCTACCTGAACATCATCTACTTCGGTCGCGGCGCCACCGGCATCGAAAGCGCGTCCAAGGCCTACTTCGACAAGTCCACCGACCAGTTGACAATCGCCGAGGCCGCCGTGCTCGGACAGGTCATCCAGCGCCCCACCGACTGGGATCCCGCCGTGGATCCGGAGCAGGCCGAGGCACGGTGGAACTACGTGCTCAACGGCATGGTCGAGATGGGGGCTCTGCCCAAGGCCGAGCGGGATGCCATGAAATTCCCCAAGGTGCTGCCCCGCAAGCCCGACGAAGGCAACGGTGTCTCCGGGTCCAGGCTGTTCATCAAGCGGAAGGTCGAGGCCGAGGTAATCGACTCCCTTGGCGTTTCCTGGGAGCAGGTGAGCCGGAAGGGCTACGAGATCACCACGACGATCGATCCCAAGGCGCAGAAGGCCTTGGAGGACTCCGTCGCCAAGGTGATGAAGGAAACCCAGCAACCCGAATACCTCAAGACCGCCATCGTCGCGATCGATCCCAAGACCGGCGGCGTGCTGGCCTACTACGGCGGCGAGGACGGCGCGGGCCTGGACTACGCCAGCCAATCCAGGCAGGAGCCGGGCTCGTCGTTCAAGCCGATCGTGATGGCGGCCGCCCTGAAGAAGGGCATCGGTCTCGGCCAGGAGTACGACGGAAGCTCCCCGCAGACCATCCGCGCCACGCCGTTCAACAACTCCGAGGGCAAGAGCCCCTGCGGCAAGCACTGCACCGTCCGCGAATCGATCGAGAAGTCCGTCAACACGTCGCTGGTGCACCTTGGTATCGACGTCGGCCTGAACAACGTCAAGCAGGTCGCACACGATATGGGCATCGCCAAGAAGGTCGGCAAGCAGGAACAGCTGGTCAACCCCCAGGGTGGCGAGCTGGAAGCGGGTATGTCGCTCGGCATGTACCCCGTGCGGGTCATCGACATGGCCACTGCCTACGCCACCTTCGCGAACGAGGGAATGCGCAACCCCACCCACTTCATCAAGTCCGCCAAGGGTGAGGACGGCGAGATCCAGCTGACCCTGGAGGAGCCCACGAGGGCCCTCGAGAAGGACGTCGTCAGCAACGCCACCGAGGCGATGCAAGGGGTGCTGCCGTACTCGAAGCTGACCTTGGACAGGAACCGTCCCGCCGCGGGCAAGACCGGAACCCACCAGTTCCAGAAGACCGCGGACAACTCCGACGCCTGGATGACCGGATACACCCCGCAGGTCGCCGCGGCGGTGTGGGTCGGTTCGGAACTCGCCCAACCCATCGAGGGCAACTACGGCGGGCGGAAGGGCCACCGGATCTACGGCAAGGACGAGCCCGGCGCCATCTGGCGGCTCTTCATGGACAGCTACCTCCGCGACAAGAAGGTGGTCAACTTCCCGCCGGTCGACCCGATCGGCAAGTACCGGTCCGAGACGTCCACCTCGAACTCGCCTTCCGAGTCCACGGAGCCGAGCAATCTCCCCGGCTCGACGTTCCCCTTCCCGACCGACTCCAACGCCCCCGGCTTCCCGACCAAGCCGAACCGGCCGTGCGGTGGAATCTTCAACCCGTGCACCAGCACAACCACGCCGACCCGACCTGGTGGAACCAACCCGACCGACGGCGAGTTCCCGCCGCCAAGACCGGGCCCCGGCGACGGCCGCGGCAAACCCGGACCGGGCGAGGATTTCTAGCTGGACGATCGGACGTGTCGAAGGGGCTTCTCCACAGCCACGGAGAAGCCCCTTCGGTTTCCTCGCCGGATCAACTAGACCCAGCGGGTCAGGTAGATGGCCCCCTTGTGCGAAGCGCCGGCACGGAACTTGTAGTTCGGGTGTGTGTTCTTGGCAGCGGAAGTGATGGAGTATCTGTTCTTGGTGATACCGAACGGGCCGCACTGCAGCCAGGTCCGGCCACCGTCCTGAGACCAGTCCATCCACACCTTGTCGTCGTCGTGGAGGCTCATGACACTGCTGCCCGCGAACCTGGCCCAACCTCTGTTCTGGCCTCGCACATTGCCGAACTCGAGCAGCAACACACTTCCCGTCCCCTCAATTTGGACACGGGCCGCATCCGAGCCGTCGAGGTCGTCCGGAATGTCTACGAATCCATTCGCGCCACCCGCGCAGTCCCTGGCATGCGCCACCGCTGATCCCATGGGGACGAGGAAAAGAGTGGAGACCGAAAGCACCAACGCGACGGTAATTTTCTTGAACATTTGATATACCTTTCATCGACAGCATCGAACTCCTGCGGCCAAGGATCTGGACGCCAGAAAAACGAGGCGAGCATTATTTCCCACCCTCCGTCCGGAAGGTGGGCACGTACCTATCCAGCTATTGGTCGGCCAGAAAAGAACCAGGGATTTGAATTATGTGGTTCGGCGACAGACGTCAGCCTCCGCGTACTTCACGTCGGGCCGACCGGAACCGACACCCGTGAGGGAGAATTGATAGCACAACGAGTAAGCGGGCACTTGATCCAACAAGACTCTGCCTCTCCGCAGAGAATAGCAATGCGACGTCGACCAAATCTCCTGAACGCTTAACGTCGACGACTTCACCTTTTCCTCACTCGCTTTCTCGCCGATCTCGGCGTCGGAGAGTTCGCCATCTACCGCAGCCACTCGCAACGAGTCGGACAGTCGAGGAGCGCGACTTCTCATCTCCTCATTCGCATCACGCTCGCCGGTGATCGCCCCGCAGCCCGGAAGCATGCACACCGACACGAAAGCCAGCATCAATGCCGCACTTCTTGCCGCGATCATTTTCACCGCCGTATCGCATCTGAGCACAATTCACTCCCCATATCGTGCGGCTCGCAATGCATCTGTCATCACACGCGCGTATGCATCCGTCCCCTTGCCGTTCGGGTGGAAGCTTTCTCTGCTCACGCAAGGCCGGTCCCGCGTAAACGGAGCCGTGATCGCCGATTCCGGAACACAACTTGACCGAAAATCGCCACGACGGAAGTCGTCGCCCCCCTTCGGGCCCCGCATCAATGGATTTACCCATTCATCGTCGTTACATGCCGCATGCCCATGGCGATAACCCAAGCCCACCTGGCAACGGGTTGGGGCGAACACAGTTGACTGACGTATCCCCCGGCCATACTCGCGCTCCCCCCGGAGCGCCTTCCACCTCCGGCGAGGAGGGTAAGCAGCCGGTCCGTCGCAAATCAACAGAAGGACGGAGTAATTCGGGTGACCGCCGCCACTGAAAGTGGAAACTATTGCGTGCATTAAACACAACCGGATCCCCAATTAATCGTACTTCCATCGCAATCCGTACCGCTTCTGGGCGTGTGGGGGTATGGGACCGTAGGTTGATCGGCGTACGATCCGCGCGTGTCCAGAGGGATCAGTGGGGTGGGGGCGGCGGAGGACGAGCCGGGGATGACGGCGGTCGCTTCGCGGATTGACACGGAGTCTTTGGGGCCCGGGGATCGGGTGGTGGCCAGTCGGACGGAGCCGTTGGCGCGGTTGGCCTCGAGGGTGTTCGGGGGGCCGCTGGGGGAGCATGCGGTGGTTGGGCGGGCATGGTTTTGGACGCCGCTTCGGGTGATCCTGCTGCTTGCCGTGACGTTCTTGGCGTTGGGGTATTTGGCCAAGGCGCCGTGTGTGCAGACCTATACCGACACTGCCGGGGTGTTGCAGCTGGACTGGCGGGACAGTCGGCAGTACACCGCGATGTGCTACTCCGACACCGTTCCGCTCTACACCGCGGAGCGGTTGGACAAGGGTGGCTTTCCGTATGCGACCTCGTGGGTGGACAACGAGGGGACGCCGCAGGCCCAGGTGCGGTACATGGAATACCCCGTCCTCACGGGGCTGTTCCAATGGCTCAACGCGAAGCTGACCAACGGGTATCTGGTGTTGTCGAGTTCTGGGCTGCTGCCCTCGACGTTGCCGGTGGTCATCTACTTCGACATCACCGTGCTGTGGCTGACCGCGGCGTGGATGATCACTATCTGGGCGGTGGTGGGGCTCACCAGGCGGCGGAAGTGGGACGCGGCGATCGCGGCGGTCTCACCGCTGGTCGCGGTCCATGTGTTCACGAACTTCGACGCGTTGGCGACGGCGTTCGCGGCGACCGGGATGTTGGCTTGGGCGCGCAAGAGGCCTTGGCTCGCCGGGGTTTTGCTGGGGCTGGGTGGCGCGGCCAAGTTGTATCCGCTGTTCCTGATCGGGCCGCTGCTGATCCTGTGTCTGCGGAGCGGGAAGCTCAAGGATGGGCTGAAGACCACCTTGGCGGCGGTCGTCGCGTGGTTCGCGGTGAACCTGCCGATCGCGTTGAACTATCCGGCGGGGTGGCGGGAGTTCTTCCGGCTGAACACCTCGCGTGGGGCCGATCCGGACTCCATCTACAACGTCGTCTCGTACTTCACCGGCTGGCAGGGCTTTGACGGGCCGCTGGCGCACGGGCAGCCGCCGACGGTGCTGAACACGGTGACGGCGGTGTTGTTCCTGGTGTGTTGTGCGGGGATCGGCTGGATCGGGCTGACCGCGGCGCGGCGGCCGCGGTTCGCGCAGTTGGCTTTCCTTGTCGTGGCGGCCTTCCTGCTCACCAACAAAGTGTGGAGTCCGCAGTACTCGCTGTGGCTCATTCCGTTGGCGGTGCTCGCGTTGCCGCGTTGGCGGCTGCTGCTGGCCTGGATGGCGGTCGACGCCTTTGTGTGGGCGCCGCGCATGTTCTATTACCTCGGCGAGGACAAGAAGGGGCTGCCGCAGGATTGGTTCCTGGGGGCGGTGGTCCTGCGGGATCTGTTCGTCATCGCCATGGTGGTGCTGGTCATCCGGGAGATCTACCGGCCCGAGTCGGACAAGGTGCGGCAGGCCGGGGACGACGATCCGTCCGGGGGTGTGCTGGAGGACGCGCCGGATCGGTTCCGGTTGGGTGGGCGGTCCGCCGATCACGGTCGGGTGAGATCGGGCGACGAGGCCGTCGAGGAGCCGTCGCCCGCGGGTGCGGGGCGCTAATCTCGCCGACCGGGCAGGGTCGGCGAGGAATGGAGCGTTTCGGGATGGTTGTTCGGTTGGCGGCGTTGGTCGGCGGTCTCGTGATGGTCGCCGCGGGCACCGCGTTCGGTGCGGCACCGACGGTCGAGGCCCGCATCGGCGAGTTGCGCTGTGAACCGCAGCCCAGGGTGTTCGTCAACGTCTGGCGCAAGGCCGAGGGCGATGACCTGACGCCGTTCGTCATCAAGCTCAACGGCAAGACGGTCAAGGGGGGCGCCGTGGGTTACCTCGGTGTGGTGCAGACCGATGTCGAACTGCCGAACGGCCGGGCCTCGCACCTCGAGGTGATCTCACGAGACAGCGTGGTCACCAGTGCGCGGCACGCGCCGGCCTGCTGAGGTCGGTTTCCGGCACCTCATCGCTGCGTAGAAACAGGAAGAAAAGGCAACCCAGCAGCGCGACCTGGCCCCACACGCCCATGATCACGGACTGGGCGGCGGGGCCGTCGTAGATGCCGATCGGCTCGCCCGCCTGCACCAGGTACAGCCAGCGGAAGATGCCGATGCCCAGGGCGGCGTCGGCGACGAGGTAGGCGGCGATCCAGCCCCAGCCGACCCGCAGCAGCACCAGGAACGGCAGCAGCCACAGCGTGTACTGCGGCGAGTGCACCTTGTGCAGCAGCATGAAACCGCACAGCATCGCGCCGCACACGGCGATCAGCGGGAAGCTGCCGTCCCTGCGGTACCGGCGCCAGCCCAACGCCATGGCCACCGCGAAGGACACCAGGATCATCAGCGGCGACAGCCAGTCGACCATCGCCTGGAAGCCCTCGTTCTCCGGGTTGGACGCGGGGCGGAAACCCCAGAACCACAGCGAGTTCGTGGTGATGTCCACCTGGCGAAGCTGCTGGAAGGTGATGGAGGCCCGCCAGCCTTCGTAGCCGAACGCCATGAACGGCAGGTTCACCGCGATCGCCGTGCCCGCACCAGCGGCGAGCACGGCCAGCGCGCCACGAACGTCTCGGCCGTGGCTGTAGACGTAGAGCGCCAGCGGCAGCACGAAGATCCCCGGGTACAGCTTCACCGCGGCACCGAGGCCCAGCAGCACAGCCGCGGGCAGGAAACGCCTTTGGCGCGCCAGATACAGCGCGCCCACCGTGGCCGCCACCGCGGGCAGGTCCCAGCTGTGGAAGGCGTAGAGCACC
This sequence comes from Actinorectispora metalli, assembly GCF_056323685.1. Classification (NCBI taxonomy): domain Bacteria; kingdom Bacillati; phylum Actinomycetota; class Actinomycetes; order Pseudonocardiales; family Pseudonocardiaceae; genus Actinorectispora; species Actinorectispora metalli. Next base: position 2,317,178 of record NZ_JBREYE010000001.1, on the reverse strand, counting down.
AGCGGCGGCGCCAGCGCCCAGATCAGGGCGCGCCACCGTGTCATGCGCCCGAGCAGCCAGGCCACCGCAAGGGCGAAGGGCGCCAACAGCAGCGCGGAGACGGCCAGGAAATCGGCGTCGTTGTCGGCGAACGACGCGCCCGCCCACATCAGCACGCCAGTCAGCACCGGGTACTCCACCGAGCCGCCGTAAAGCTCGCCGTCGGGGCTGATGCCGCCCTCGACGTAGGGGAAGACGTGGCGGTTGATCTCCCGGCCGATCCACAGGTGCTGGATGTCGGAGTAGCACATCTCGCCGTAGGCACGTTCGACATACGCCGGTCCGCTGCGGCCGCGGTCGTCGAACTCCGGGCCGGTGCAGCGGTCCTTGTTCGCGAAGCCCGCCAACAGGGTCAGCCCGCACAGCACCACGAGCATGGCCAGCCCCGCGCCGGTGAACCGCGTCGGCCGCCGCGGCAGCAGGACGGGCCGCTCGGCGGTGGCGCTGACGAGGCTGCCTTGGGTCACCGCGGAAGCTTGCCCCGGAGGAACTCGATGTCCGCGGACTGGCCCTCGGCCGGGGTCTCCACCACGACGGGCGCGCCAGCCTCGGCGCAGACGGCGAGGAGAAGCTCGGGCTCGATCATGCCGCTGCCGATGTTGGCGTGCCGGTCGCGGCAGGAGCCGAACTCGTCACGGGAGTCGTTCAGGTGCACCAGGTCGATCCGCCCGGTGATGGCCTTGACCCGTTCCACCACGCCGAGCAGCGCCTCACCGCCCGCGTGCGCGTGGCAGGTGTCCAGGCAGAAGCCCGCGCCGAACTCGCCGACCTCGTCCCACAGCCTGGCCAGCATGTCGAACTTGCGCGCCATCGCGAAGTCGCCGCCCGCGGTGTTCTCGATCAGGATCGGCACCGCGAAGCCGCCCGCCTCGGCCTGCCGCTCGAACAGCTTGCGCCAGTTGGCGAAGCCCTCGGCCGGGTCGTCGCCCTTGCTGACGTGGCCGCCGTGCACGATGAGCCCGGCAGCGCCCACGGTCGCCGCGGCCTCCGCGTGCTGGCTGACCAGCTTGCGGGAGGGGATGCGGATGCGGTTGTTCAGCGTCGCCACGTTGACCACGTAGGGCGCGTGCACGAACACGGTGAGCTCGCTGTCCCGAAGCTGGTCGGCCTGCGGGTGCGGCTGGGGCTTCTTCCACCCCTGTGGATCGGCCAGGAAGAACTGGACGACATCGGCCTCGCGCCGCAGTGCCGCGCCGAGCGGGTCGTCGTCACGAACGTGGGCCCCGATACGCATGCGCACGAGGGTAGTGGTCGGCTCCGACACTCTCGCACCGCGATACACCGGGATGTACGCGCAGAGAGAACGACCGGGCGGACACCGTTTTGCGCCAAACGGCCTAAAATTCGACTGGCCGGCCGTAGCCGGCGTCACTAAATCAGCGTACGGTCGTGAGTTACCAGCCGGTAGCCACCATGGAGGTTCATGGGCATGCGCAGGTTCTTCACCTTGACCGCTGCGGTGTTCGTGCTGGTGTTTTCCAGTGCTTTCGCTGCCATCAGCACGTCTACAGCCGCCGCACCACTCACGGTGGGCAGTTGTAAGACCACGGTCAGTGGCGAACCTGGCCAGGCGGTGCAGATGAGTCCTGCCGCGGTGTCCGGACGGGTGGGCGGCATCATCCGCGCCGTTCCCATCCTCGGACCGCTCGTGGTCGACGAGGCGATGCAGGTCTTCACCGGCAAGGGCCCGATCCCATTGGGCGCGATGCCCGCCTCGGGTGAGACCGCCGTCTCCGGCGGCACGATCGCGACCAAGGTCAACCAGCGTCTTCGCGAGATCCCCGTCCTCGGGCAGGTCATCGCGACCGTGACCGGCGGCGTGACCAAGGCACTCGGCGGTGAGTGCGGCGTCCTGATGCGTGTCATCCAGAAGGTCGTCGAGCCCGTCCAGCAGGGTGTCGACGCCATCGGCGGCGCCGCCCAGCAGATCCTGCCCGGCAGCCCAGGTGGCCCCGGCAAGCCCGCTCCCGGCACCCCGCCAGGTCCGGGCAACCCGGGCACGCAGCCGCAGGTCCCGCCGGGCCAGCCCGTGCCGGGCCAACCGCAGGCACCGATACCCGGCGCCTCGGAGAACGGGGCGGTACTCAACCCGAACGGCTTCCTGAGTCAGTTCCGCAACGGCCGGGTTCCGATGTACGACTACACCAACCTGCCGTACGCGCTGCCAGGGCAGTTCGCACCGTCGCCCGCGTTCCGCTACGGCGAGGGCATGGGCCATGTGCCGGAGTTCGGCATCCTGGGTTGGGACCAGAACAACCGCGACGGCGTGATGAACGCGGGCAGCGCGGTGTCGGTGCCGCTGGCATTGAACGGCCGGGTGGCGGCGCCCATCGTGTTCGCCGCACTGGCACTGGCCATGGTCGCGGCGGCATTGGTGCGGACCGTGTTGCTGCGTCGCACGCGCTCCCGTCTGAACGGCTGACCAGCCTCCTCCCGGGGGCGGCCGAGAGCCGCCCGCGGGGAGTTGTTAGCCTTGTCAGGTTGCTGACGCGACGACCCTCCTGCCACGGAGAGCCCGTGGCCGCCGAGTCCACAGGAGGTGAGTGGTCCTCATGCGTCATTACGAGATGATGGTCATCCTCGATCCCACCCTCGATGAGCGCACCGTTGCGCCGTCGCTGGACACGTTCCTCAACGTGATCCGCGAGTCGAACGGCACCGTCGAGAAGCTCGATGTCTGGGGCAAGCGCAGGCTTTCCTTCGAGATCAACAAGAGCACCGAGGGCATCTACGCGCTGATCGACATCAACTGCGAGCCCGAAGCCGTCAAGGAACTGGATCGCCAGCTGAACCTGACGGAGTCCGTGCTGCGCACCAAGGTGCTGCGGCGCACCGTCCGGGCAGCCTGAGTCGCGGGAGTCGCCAACCAATGGCAGGCGAAACGACGATCACCATTGTCGGCAATCTGACGGCGGACCCCGAACTGCGGTTCACCCCGTCCGGAGCTGCGGTTGCCAGCTTCACGGTTGCTTCGACGCCGCGCACCTTCGACCGCCAGAGCGGCGAGTGGAAGGACGGCGACGCGCTGTTCATGCGGTGCAACATCTGGCGTCAGGCGGCGGAGAACGTCGCCGAGTCGCTCACCCGCGGTTCGCGGGTGATCGTCCAGGGGCGGTTGCGCCAACGGTCCTACGAAACCCGCGAGGGTGAGAAGCGGACCGTGGTGGAGATGGAGGTCGACGAGGTCGGCCCCTCGCTGCGCTACGCCACGACGAAGGTGAACAAGGTCAGCCGCGGCAGCGGTGGCGGTGGTTACGGGGCGCCCGCAGGCGGCGGCTCCGGTGCTCCCGCCGATGACCCGTGGGGTTCGGCCCCGCCCGCCGGTTCCGGCGGCGGGTTCTCCGACGAACCGCCGTTCTAGACACCGCAGAAGACGAAGACCACAGGTGCTCAACCGGCGGCAGCACGCCGCCCTGACCGAGCCCACAACCGCGTCCGTAACAGGAGGACGACACCATGGCCAAGGCGCCAGTTCGCAAGCCTAAGAAGAAGGTTTGCACGTTCTGCAAGGACAAGTCCGCGCAGCTGATCGACTACAAGGACACCACGCTGCTGCGGAAGTACATCTCCGACCGGGGCAAGATCCGGGCCCGTCGTGTGACCGGCAACTGCTGCCAGCACCAGCGCGACGTCGCCATCGCGGTGAAGAACGCCCGTGAGATGGCCCTGCTCCCTTACACCTCGACCGCCCGCTGATTGACAGGAGTGCAGAGGAATGAAGCTCATCCTCACCACTGACGTGAGCGGCCTCGGCGGTCCTGGTGACGTTGTCGAGGTCAAGGACGGCTACGGCCGCAACTTCCTGCTGCCCCGCGGCATGGCCATCGCGGCCACCCGCGGTGCGGAGAAGCAGGTGCAGACGATCCGCCGGGTCCAGGAGTCCCGTCGGGTCCGCGACCTGGACCACGCCCGCGAGCTCAAGGGCGCGCTGGAGGGCATCAGCCCCGTGAAGCTGGCGGCCAAGGCCGCCGAGGGCAGCGGCAAGCTGTTCGGCTCGATCACCAACGCTGATGTGGTGGCCGCGATCCGGGCCGCCGGTGGCCCCACGCTGGACAAGCGCATCGTCGAGCTTCCCGGTCACATCAAGACCGTCGGCAAGCACCAGGTGACCGTCCGGCTGCACCCCGAGGTCAAGTTCGCACTGAACCTGCAGGTCACAGCGAGTTGACACTCGTGACGCCCCAGCGGGCTCGGCGGAGTGACCTCACCCGCCCATCCCGTTGCTGCCGCGTCAAATAGATCACGCTGGGAAAGCGCCGTCCCGTTCATTCTTCCGAACGGGCGGCGCTTTCACTCTTTCGGCGCAATAGTGCGTGACGACGATCAAGATGTGACAGTTGCTCCGCGACACGCCATGCAGGGCGTCACAGGCAACACGCCGAACCCATTTGGAGTCATTTTCTCCACAAGTTGTACACACCCTTTGAGGTGCGGAATTCCGGCCACCGAGCCGAGTTGTCCCCAGGTTCTCCACAGGTCGCCGGAAGCCTGTGGCCAGTCATCCCGAGGCATCCACAACCTACTCACAGGTTTGCCCACAGCCTCATTTGCTTGCTCCGGTCGGGGGATCTAGCGTCCCCGCTCGCGCCCTGTGTAGATCGCCGTGTTGGTGCTTGGCTTCGCTTCGACGGCCATAGAACATAGGTGCGACAACATCGCCGTGAATCCGGTGGGGAGGGGAGATCCGGTGGCACTGATCGACGATCGTGGTCCCGCGATGGGCAGCGGGCCAGGGGGGTTCGACCGACAGCCTCCGCAGGATCTGCCCGCGGAGCAGTCCGTGCTCGGCGGCATGCTGCTCTCCAAGGACGCCATCGCCGATGTGGTGGAGGTGCTGAGCCCCGGCGACTTCTACCGGCCCGCGCACCAGGCCGTCTACGACTGCATCCTGGACCTCTACGGCCGCGGTGAACCCGCCGACCCGATCACCGTCTCGGCCGAGTTGGAGCGGCGCGGAGAGCTGCTCAGGGTGGGCGGGGGCCCGTATCTGCACACGCTGATCGCCACCGTGCCCACCGCGGCGAACGCGGGTTACTACGCGGAGATCGTCTCGGAGAAGGCGATCTTGCGGCGGCTGATCGAGGCGGGCACCCGCATCGTGCAGCTTGGCCACAACGGCGCAGAGGGCGCCGAGATCGACGATGTGGTGGACCGGGCCCAAGCGGCGATCTACGAGGTCACCGAGCGGCGGACCAGCGACGACTTCATCGCGCTCGAAGAGCTTCTGCAGCCCACGATGGACGAGATCGACGCCATCGCTTCCCGCGGCGGCGCCGCACTGGGAATCCCCACCGGCTTCACCGACCTGGACGCCGTCACCAATGGCCTGCACCCCGGCCAGATGATCATCATCGCGGCCAGGCCCGGCGTGGGCAAGTCGACGCTGGGATTGGATATTGCCAGGTCAGCGTCGATCAAGCATGGGATGACCAGCGTCATTTTCTCGCTGGAGATGAGCCGCACCGAGATCGTGATGCGCATGCTGTCCGCGGAGGCGCGCATCCGGCTGGGTGATATGCGTGGTGGGCGCATGAATGACGAGGACTGGACGCGGTTGGCGCGGCGGATGAGCGAGATCAGCGAGGCGCCGCTGTTCGTGGACGACTCGCCGAACATGACCATGATGGAGATCCGGGCGAAGGCCAGGCGGCTGAAGCAGCGGCACGACCTGCGGTTGATCGTGCTCGACTACATGCAGCTGATGAGCTCGGGCAAGCGGGTCGAGTCGCGGCAGCAGGAGGTCTCGGAGTTCTCCCGGCAGCTCAAGCTGCTCGCCAAGGAGCTCGAGGTGCCGGTGATCGCGATCAGCCAGCTGAACCGCGGCCCCGAACAACGCACCGACAAGCGTCCGATGCTGTCCGACCTCCGTGAATCCGGCTCCCTGGAACAGGACGCCGACATGGTCATCCTGATCAACCGCCCGGACGCCTGGGAGCGCGACGACCCGCGGGCGGGCGAGGCCGACCTGATCCTCGCCAAGCACCGTGCGGGCCCGACGAGCACCATCACCGTGGCCCACCAGCTGCACTACAGCCGCTTCGTGGACATGGCCCAAAGCTGAACGCGGGTTGTAGCGTCTCAAACCGACTTCATCTCCCACCGCGCTTCATTTCCCTTTCATTGTGAAGCGGAGCTGAGACAGTGCGGCGCTCGGCAGGACGTTTCGCCGCCCGGTTCACCATCCGACCGGCCGAAGCAACGACCAGCACGTTGGAGGCATCGTGCGCGCAGGCGTCGTGGTCACCGCACACCCCGGCGTGGAGGACCTCGCCGTGCTGGCCGAGGAGTTGGGCTTGCACAGCTTCTGGGTCAATGACACCCCGATGGTCCACGGCGACCCCTTTGTCGCCCTGGGACTGTGCGCGAAGGCCACCAGCCGCATCAGGCTCGGCATCGGCGTGACCTCACCGGCGCTGCGCTCGGCCCCGGCCGCCGCGAGCGGGTTCGCCAGCCTCAACGCCCTGGCACCGGGCCGGATCAGCTGCGGGGTCGGCACCGGAAACACCGCCCGTCGCACCCTGGGCATGCCGCCGACCACGGCGGCCACCCTGGAGAAGTTCACCGCCGCACTGCAGGACCTGTGCGCCGGACGCTCGACCGAGTACCGCGAACGTGACCGGGTCCGCGACATCCGGTTCCTGCACAGCGGGGCGCACGTGAACACCACCGACCCGATCGAGTTCGTCGTGGCCGCGCTCGGACCGAAGGCCGCCGCCGTCGCAGGCCGCCGTGGCACCGGCCTCATGTCCTTCGGTCTGCTGGACCCCGCCGCCTGGCACGCGCTGCACGACGCCCGCCGTCACGCCGCCCAAGGCACACCCCACCGCACCGACTCCTATTTGGTCACCGCGCTCCACATACTCGACGAGGACGAGGACCCCGACAGCGACACAGCCCGTGACGCGACCGGTCACCTCGTCCTGTCGCTGTTGGCCTTCGCCGCTGACACCGCTGCCGAGACGCCCGCCTTCACCGAGCAACTAGGCCCCGAGGAACGCGCGGCGGTGCGGCGCCTCCTCGACCGGCGCGGCACCACCGCCACCGCACCGGACCGGCACACCAAGCTCTACGCGAACTACCTCGGACGCATCGCACCGCAGGACCGGGACCTGGTCCTGCCCTCGCTGATGAACACCCTGGCCCTCGTCGGCACCCGCGACGAGCTCCTCGCCCGCATCACCACCCTCGAGCAGGCAGGCATCGACGAACTGCTCATCCAGCCGGTGATCGACCCGCCCACCGAGATGGCCAAGTTCGCGAAACTCCTCACCTGAGCGGACCCGCCTGCCGCACGTACCCGCCTTTGTTTGACGGGCATTTCAAGCCCGAGGTGCCATTTGGTGCCGCGTGACACCCAAGCTGAGCCAAGTTGGCTTGCAGTGGTGCCATAGTTGTGCCACGATGGCGTCATGGACCTGACCCCGTATGTGAGCAACCTCGGACGTGAGTTCGCCACGCTTGCCGAAGCCGGTGGTGACGAGGCGCGTGCGCTGGTCGAGCGCCTGTCCGGGTCGCTGGAGTCGGCGATTCGGATGACGTTGCTGGAGGCGCTGTCCGCCGCCGCGGACGAGGTCACGCAGGATCTGGCGCCGGGGTCGGTGCAGCTGCGGTTGCGCGGACGCGATCCGGACTTCGTCGTGACCGTGCCGCCCGCCGAGCCGATCGGGGACGCGACCGAGGGTGAGCCGGAGACGGTGGGCGGCGGTGCGCTGATCGCCGAGGACGGGCCCAGCTCGCGGATCAACCTGCGTCTCCCGGAGCAGCTCAAGGCCGCGGTGGAGGAGGCCGCTGCCAAGGAGGGGCGGTCGGTCAACGCCTGGTTGGTCCGGGCGGCCTCGACCGCCTTGCAGCGATCCGATCGCGAGCAGCGCCCCGAGCAGCGCGACGGCGGCAAGTGGAGCAAGCAGAGCTTCACCGGCTGGGTGCGCTAACCGCACCGCTTTCCACCACACCACGCCCCGACCTGCGGGGATGTGTCACCTACTCATGACGAGGGGACAGCCATGCCCACATTCGAGACGCCTCAACCGGTTTCCGTCACGCTCGAGCTTGGCGTCGGCAATGTGCGGATCAGCGCGAGCGAGCGCACCGACACCGCCGTCGACGTGCGTCCAAGCGATCCGTCGGACGAGTCCGATGTGCAAGCCGCCCAGCGGGTCCGCGTCGATTACGCGAACGGCGTGCTCCAGGTGATCGGGCCGAAATCACGCGCTTTCGACTTCTCCCGCAAGAGCAGGTCGGTCGAGGTGTCCATCGACCTGCCCAGCGGTTCGCAGGTGTCCGGCGACGTACAGGTGGGGGATCTCAGCGGCATGGGCCTGCTCGGGGAGTGCAGGTTCAAGACCTCCACCGGGAACGTTCGGCTGGAGCGGACCGGTCCACTACGGGTGGACACCGCGGCCGGTCACGTCACCGCCGACGGCGTCGCGGGCCACGCCGAGATCCACACCGGCTCGGGCAAGGTGCGCGTCGGTGCGATCGACGGCTCCGCGGTCGTCAAGAACTCCAACGGCGACACCGTGATCGACACGGTCACGGGCGATGTGCGGGTGCGTTCGGCGAACGGCGACATCTCCGTCGACCGGGCGAGCGCGGGTGTCGACGCGAAGACGTCCAACGGCAACATCCGCCTCGGCGAGGTGGTCCGCGGCTCGGTCGAGATCGGGACCGCGATGGGCGACCTGGAGATCGGCATCGCCGAGAACACCGCGGCCTGGCTCGAGGTGAACACCGGGTTCGGGCAGGTGCGCAACCTCTTGGACAACGCGGCCCGGCCCGAGGAGTCAGACGAGACCGTCGAGGTGCGCGCACGCACCTCGTTCGGCGGCATCACGATCCGCCGTTCCTGACCTGATCCGACATCACTGAGGGGAAATCATGACCACCAGGCAATCCCAGCCCGCGATCGCGGTGACCGGGCTGCGCAAGTCGTTCGGCGACCACGTCGTGCTCGATGGCATCGACCTGACCGTCCCGCGGGCAACGGTGTTCTCGCTGCTCGGCGCGAACGGCGCCGGGAAGACCACCACCGTCAAGATCCTGTCCACGTTGATCAGCGCCGACGCCGGTGACGTCCGGGTCGCGGGCCACGACCTCGCGGACGAGCCCGACGCGGTGCGCGCCGCGATCGGTGTCACCGGCCAGTTCTCGGCGGTGGACAACCTGCTCACCGGCAAGGAGAACCTGCTCCTGATGGCGGACCTGCACCACCTCGCCAGGGGTGACGGGAAGCGGCGCGCCGCCGAACTGCTCGAGCAGTTCGATCTGGTCGACGCGGCGGGCAAGCCGGTCGCGACGTATTCCGGGGGTATGCGTCGGCGGCTTGACCTCGCGATGACGCTGGTGGGCAGCCCGCGGGTGATCTTCCTCGATGAGCCGACCACCGGCTTGGACCCGCGCAGCAGGCGGGGCATGTGGCAGATCGTCCGGGACCTGGTGGCCACCGGCGTCACCATCTTCCTGACCACCCAGTACCTGGAGGAAGCCGACGAGCTGGCCGACCGGATCGCGGTTCTCGACCACGGCAGGCTGGTCGCCGAGGGAACCCCGGATGAGCTCAAGCGCCGTATTCCCGGTGGACATGTTCGCCTGCGATTCGCCGACCAGCGTCACCTCGACGCGGCCGCGCTTGTGCTGGGCGATGCCTCGCCCAACGGTGACGCGCTCGCCCTGCGGGTGCCCAGTGACGGCAGCCTCCGGTCGCTGAAGACCCTGATCGACCGCCTCGACGACCGGGCCATCCAGGTCGACGAGCTGTCCGTGCACACCCCCGATCTCGACGACGTCTTCCTTGCCCTCACCGGCAACCCCAAGAACGAGAAGGTGACCACCCGATGAGCACCGCTGCCCACGCGGGCCTCCGGTTCTACCCGTTGCGCGACTCGGCGACGATGCTGCGTCGCAACCTCAAGCACATGCTGCGGTACCCGTCGATGACGCTGATGCTCGTCGGGATGCCGATCGTCTTCCTGCTGCTGTTCGTCTACGTGTTCGGCGGCGCGTTGGGCGCCGGGATCGGCGGCGTGGCGAGCGGGCGCGCCGACTACGTCAACTATGTCGCGCCCGCGATCATCCTGATGACCGTGACGGCCACGGTTCAGGGCACCGCGATCTCGATCGCGATGGATATGACCGAGGGCATCATCGCCCGGTTCCGCACCATGCACATCGCCCGCGTCTCGGTGCTGACCGGACACGTGCTGGGCAGCGTGATCCAGGCGATGCTCAGCCTGGCGATCGTGATCGGGGTCGCGCTGCTGGTCGGCTTCCGGCCCGCCGCCGGGGTTGGCGGGTGGCTGGCCACGGCCGGTTTCCTGGTGGTGGTGGCGTTCGCGCTCGTCTGGCTCGCCGTCGCGCTCGGCCAGGTGAGCAAGAGCGTGGAGACCGCGAGCAACCTGCCCATGCCGCTGGTGCTGATGCCTTTCCTTGGCAGCGGGTTCGTCCCCACCGACTCCATGCCCGCCGGGCTGCGCTGGTTCGCCGAGTACCAGCCGTTCACCCCGATCATCGAAACCCTGCGCGGCCTGCTGATGGACAAGCCGATCGGGAACAACGCGTGGATCGCGCTCGCCTGGTGCGCCGTCATCGCCCTTGGCGGATACCTCTGGTCGAAGCGGCTGTTCAACCGCGAGTTCTCCCGCTGACCGCCCAACCCGCCACGAAGGACAATCCGATGACGCACACCATTCCCATCCCGCAGGGCCTTCCGATGGAACGCGATGCGGGCCCCTTCGACCCGCCCCGCCAGATCACCCGGCTGCGCGAGGCTCGCCCGGTCAGTCCGATGGCGTTCCCGGACGGTCATGAGGGCTGGCTCGTCACCGGCTACGACGCGGTCCGCCAACTCATGGCCGACACCCGGTTCAGCTCCCGGCAGGACATCGGCATCCTCCACATGCCCTTCGAGACCCCTGGCATGCCCGTCGCCACCGAACCGTCCCCGCAGATGCCGGGCCTGTTCGTCGCCATGGACCCGCCGGACCACACCCGGCTGCGGCGCAGGCTCACCGGCGCCTTCACCGTCAAACGCATGAAGCAGCTCGAAGAGCAGATCTCCGACATCACCGAACGGCAACTGGACGAGATGGCGCGCCTGACCCCGCCGGTCGACCTGGTCAAGGAGTTCGCGCTGCCGATGCCGTCGCTGGTGATCTGCGCGATGCTGGGTGTCCCCTACGCGGACCGGGAGAATTTCCAGGTCAACTCCGCCAAATTCCTGCTCAGGGACGTGACGCTCGACGAGAAGATGGCCGCGTGGGGCGCGCTGAACACGTACCTGACCGAACTGGTCACGCGCAAACGCGCCGCGCCCGGCGAGGACATCCTGTCCGACCTGGCCCGCCATGACGACCTCACCATCGAGGAGCTGACAGGTGTGGCCTTCCTGCTGTTGCTCGCGGGCCACGAGACCACCGCCAACATGCTGGGATTGGGCACCTTCGCGCTCCTGGAGCACCCCGAGCAGCTGGCCGAGTTGCGCGCCGACCCGGATCTGCTGCCCGATGCCGTCGAGGAGCTCCTGCGTTATCTGTCCGTGGCCGACATCTTCTACCGCTACGCCACCGAGGACCTCGAACTCGGCGGTGAAACCATCGGCGAGGGGTCGACCGTCGTCGTATCGCTGCTGGCCGCCAACCGCGACCCCCGGCGCTTCGACAACCCTGACGCCCTGGACATCCGACGTAAGGCCCGCGGGCATCTGTCCTTCGGCCACGGCATCCATCAATGCCTTGGCCAGCAACTGGCCCGCATCGAGATGCGCGCGGGGTTCGCCGGGCTGCTGCGGCGCTTCCCGACCCTCACGCTCGCGATCCCCGCCGCGGAGGTGAAGCTCAGGACCGACATGAACATCTACGGCGTCCACGAACTGCCCGTCACCTGGGCCGAAACGGCGGGGTGAACGGTGAGGCCCGCTGATTCGGCCGGTGGCGTAACCGGTTCCCGGCCCGGGGGCACGGATCTACCGTGGCCGTATGCACTCACCGATCACGGGCACGGCCGCGGGCGTGCCGTTCACCGCGCTGCCGCCTGCCGGTGGCGGTCCCGCGCCGCTGATCGTCACCTGGCACATGCTGGACGCGCCGAGGTCGGACGCCGCGTTCGCGGCCGCGTTGCCGATGAACGGCCTGCCCGCGTGGCGGGTGCACCTCGGCATGCCGATGTGCGGGGCACGCATGGTCGACGGCAGCATGGACGCGGGCTTGAAGCTGATGCGCGAGGACGTGCTGATGTCCTTCCTGTATCCATTCGCCCGGCAGGCGGCCGAGGAGTTCCCGGCCGCACTGGCGGAGATCCGAACGCGACTGCCGGTCGGGGACGGCCCGATCGGGGTGCTCGGCGGCTCGCTGGGCGGGGCCGTCGCGCTGCGGATCCTGGCCGACACCGAGATCCCGGTCTTCGCGGGCGCCGTGGTGAACGCGGCCATCCGGATGCGGTCCGTCGTGGAGCTGTTCCCGGGCGACTACCCCTATGACGCCGAGTCCGAGAAAGCCGTCGACAGCATGGACTTCGTCGCCAAGGCGGGCATCATCGCCGGTCGCGCGCCGTTGCTGGTCGCCAGCGGCGAGCTGGATCACCCAGCGCTGCGTGCCGATGCGCTCGACCTGGTCGCCGCACTGGGGGAGCGGGCCGAACTGCTGTCGATCCCCGGGCTGGCCCATCCGCTCGCAGACGAACCCGGCATCGAGCCCGCGCCGCAGCTTCCGCTGACCCGCGACGTGGACGCAGGCTTGACCGCGTGGTTCCAACGGAGGCTCGCGGACATAGGCTGGGGCTGATCGTTGGGAGGCGGGCGTGGGGCATTTCGTGTTGGAGTACCAACTCGCGGCGGACTACCTGGAGCGGCGGGCGGCGCTGCGCGAGGAGCACCTCGGGCTGGCTCGGCAGGCGCGCGAGCAAGGCGAGTTGGTGCTCGCGGGCGCGCTCACCGAGCCGGTCGACCGGGCGCTGCTGGTCTGGCGCACCGAGGACCGGTCGGTGGTGGAGCGGTTCGCCGAGCAGGACCCCTACGTGCGCAACGGCCTGGTGACCTCGTGGTCGGTGCGGCCGTGGACCGTCGTCATCGGTGATGGAGCGATTCCGGTCTGACCGGGGTCCGCTCCAGTCGGGCGTCCAACTCGGCGAGGTCCGCCACGAACCAGAGGCTGCCGCGGCGCCGGGTTTCGCGCACCAGGTCACGCAGCGCCGAGCTGGTCTCGGTATAGGCGGTGATGTCGCCGAGGATCACCAGCCCGATTCCGTAGAGGGCGAACTTCCCGGCGATCTCGCCCGCGAGACGCGTGCTCAGGGTGAAGAATCTCGGGTCGAGTCGGTCCACCGGGATGACCACCAGGTCCGCCCCGTGCTCCGCGGCACTCGCGATGAGGTCCACGGCGTCCTGCTCGTGCGCCACCGGTAGGCCGTCGTCGGCGATCACCAGCACCGGGTGGCCGTGTCGTTGGGAGACGGTGCCGCTCATGCGTGTGCTCCGGAGGTCACACCGAACAGGAAGTCCGCCACCGCTTCGGACTGCCCGGCCAAGAGGTGGCCCGCCTTCGGCAGCAGGCGGATGGTCGCCTGTGGCGCGGCCGCCAGCCGAGCGGCGGTGGTGCGTGAGTCGAGCATCCGGTCACGCTCGCCGAGCACGGCGAGTATCGGCGTGTTCAGCGTCCGCACGGCGTTCTCGCCGAAGGTGGGCAGCTTTTCCATGCGGGGCCTGAAGTGGCGCATGGTGAGCAGGCCGAACTCGGCCGATGGCGTGCTCATCAGGTCATCGAACCGGATGTCGGCAACCGGTCCCACGGCGAGGAAGAACCCTCGGCGCCTGCCGCCATCGCCAACAAGACCAAGCAGGCCACCCATCAGCGGCGCGAGGACCTTTTGGCGGCCAAGGCCGCCTGGGTTGAGCAGCACCAGCCGACCGACCCTCTCGGGGCGCCGGATCGCGTAGTCGATGGCCAGCCAGCCGCCAAGGGATTCGCCGAGGAAGGCGGTCCGCGGCAGGGCCAGTCCCGCCAGCACGTCGTCCAGCCAGCGGGCGGGGGCGTCGGAGTCGAGTGCGAAGCGGAACGGTGCGCTGAGGCCGGTCTCGCCGAGGACGTCCACCGCGTACACGCGCAGCCGCCGGGACAGCACGGCGATCTCGGACAGCCATCTCGCGGTGTTGCCGCCGGAGCCTGGCAGCGCGAGCACAGGTGGCGCGTCCTCGGGTCCGCTCGCGAGGACGAAGGTCTCGCCCTGGTCCGTTGGCAGCGTCAGCCGCCGGGCAGGCACCGGCCAGCGGTCCAGCAGTTCCAGGTAGCGCCCGCGGACCTGCTTGGCGCCCGCGGTTGTTCGGTAGATGTCGCGGCTCATGTCTCCCCCTGGACCAACCCGTCGATGAACGTCAGCATCTCCGCGGTGGTGGCCGGGCCGCCCAGCAGCACGATCTTCATCCGGGATCGCTCCCGGTCGTGGACCGTCTGCACGCGCAGCGGCTGATCACCGCCGCGGTCGCTGCCCGCCAACGCCATCACCAGCGTGGACAGGCGATCGGCCAGGGCCGGTCCGACGTCCTCCAGCTGCACGATGCTGGATACCTCGGCATGGACCTTGGACTCGGGTTCCGCGACGGAGTGACCGATGAGCGCCTCGAGGTCGGCGCGGGCGATGCGGTACTGCTTGCCGATCCGAACGGCCTTCAGCCGTCCCTCACGCACGTAGTTCCGCACCGTCCGCACATGCAGACCTAGCTGGTCGGCCACCTGCTCGACCGAGTACAGCTCCTGAGACATGATCCCCACCAAACCGAAGACGCTGTAAACTTCCCTAAACGACTGTATCAGAGCTTCACTTAAGGAAGGATGCGTTATTCCGGCTGATCGGGCTTCGGCTCCAACTCGGAGCGGGGGACATCCAGCACCTGGCCACGGGCCAACGACGGCCCGAACGGCGGCGGCAGACGGGGCACATTGCGCAACGCGCCCTGCATCGGCTCCTGATAGCCGGCCCATCGGTCGCCGCAAAGGTTGACGCACGGGTGTGTGACCGTGCCGAGAACCCATTCGCCGTCACGCAGCACCGGCTGCTGGAAGCTCATCACGCCGGTGTCATCGCACAGCTCACAGGGTTCGCCCCGCGCAAGCTCACTACCTGCGCGGGATTTGTCCAAGTCCACCGCACCTCCCACACGCGCGGCCGGCGCGATCAAGACCAGAGCCATAGCATTTCGGGCACTCAACCATGTCGAACCCAGGCATCGAGGTCACCTTTCTTCCGCCGAGAATCGCCCAATTGGATTCACTGGAACGGCGCCAATCGGAGGTAAGTCTAGGCTGTCCGCCGTCACCCGCTGGGGTGGGTCCTATTCGGTTGATCTTCGCAGGAAGAAGGCCGGGAGATCGATCGAACTCCTCCGATGCGATCGATCCGCGCCCGTTTCGTGATCGTCGACAGCGTCAATTCGCCAGCGGCACAGTCCGATCGCGCCCGCTCTCACCAGCCAGGACGCCGAGCGGCGGCGCGGGATCGCGTTTACCCGAATGGTTGATCGTCTGCGTGTCAAACGGCAAAGTGATCAACACACCGTGACGCCGTGCAGCACGATTCACCCGCACAGCAGGGCTCTTCACCGCCGAATTGAGCGTGCTCGAATCGTGATGCCGGTTTTGCCGGGCAGAAATGCACGGCACAACTAACTCTTTGTGCACACCACCTGATCCGACATCACCTGTCCAGGTGGCGTTCACTCCCTTGATCTGAGCCCCGGGCTGGGGGGAGGCTCTTGTAAAGCCTCCATTCGGCGGAAGGTCGGAGCCAAGTGAGTGCCGTGCACATGGCGGCACCGGGCCGGTACGGAGCGGTCTGGGACGAACTCGTCGCAGAGCTACCCGTTGGCGTGGTGTTGCAGGACGAACTCGGCGAGGTGGTCGCCGCCAACGAGCTTGCCGCGACCCTGCTCGGGCTGCGCCGACAGGATCTGCTCGACGGCACCCGCCCCGCGGGTTGGAGCCTCCGTGATGATTCCGGTGGTTCGCTTCCCTCGCAACGCGAACTGGCCGACCAGGTCTTGCGCACCGGAGCCACCCTCACCCTTTCCCTGGTGGCAGGCGTCGACGGTCTGCCGCACGGCAGGGTCTGGGCCGACTACCACCCGGTGCACCACCGCGGGCAGCGACGGGTCCTGATGCTGCTGCAACCGGTGCACGCCGATGTGCCGCACGGCAGAGGCCTCATCGACCCGGTCACCGGCCTGCCCGCGCGGGCGCTGCTGCTGGACCGGTTGGAACAGGCGCTCACCCGCGCCCGCACCCACGGCACGCTGACCAGCCTGGTGCTACTGGACGTCCGCCACCTCTCCGCCGTCAACTCCCAGCACGGCTTCGGCCGCGGGGACGACCTGCTGGCGATGATCGCGGGCAGGCTGCGGCAGGGACTGCGGGACGATCACACCGTGGCCCGCTACGGCGGCGTGGAATTCGCGGTGGTGGCCGAGCATCCACACGGCACCGGCGAGGTGATCGCCGAGCGCATCCAGGAACTGGCGGGCCGACCGCTCAAGATCGGCGGCAGCCGGGTGCGGCCCGCGATCCGGGTCTCCTGGGTGACCAGCGACGGCGCGATCGGCGTGCACGACATGCTCACCCACGCCGAGCGGCGGCTGCACGGCAACACCTGAGCGGACGACAAGGCGCCCCCGGAGTGAATCCTCCGGGGGCGCCTCTGCTTCGCGTGCTGTCGTCGGTCACCAGGGGTGCGGGTCTCGCGAGCGACACCCGCCCACGGTCAAGCCCTGGTACGACAGCGTGCGGATCACACGTGCGGCAGGTTGCCCCGCAGCTCGCTGATCAGCTTCTCGCTGTCCACGTTGGACAGGGCGGGAAGGCCCTGCGGCAGCGTGGGCAGCGTGCCAACCTGCACGTTCTCCAGCGGCAGCTCAGCGCGCCGGTCGGAGAGCGAGTCGGCACCGATACCGTCCAGAGCGGGCAGCTTGCCGAGCACATCCGCCGGGTTCACCGGCAGCTGCGGAACGGCGGGGATGGCACCGCTACGAGCCTTGCCGCCGGGCAGACCGGGCAGCTGCGGAGCAGCGACCGGCAGCTCGGGCACGCTGGGCAGGTTGCCGTTGATGGGCAGCTTGCCGACCAGCGAGGCCGGGTCGACCGGCAGGTTCGGCAGGCCGGGCACCGCACCGCTACGCGGGGCGACGCCGTTCACCGGCAGGTTCGGGACGCTCGGCAGCGAGCCGGGCACCGAAGGAACGGCCACCGGCAGCTTGCCGGGCAGCGCGGTCGGGTCGACCGGCAGCTTCGGCAGAGCGGGCGCACCGAGCTTGGGCAGCTGCGGAGCGTTGACCGGCAGGTTCGGCAGCGCCGGGGCACCGAGCTTCGGGGCGAGGCCCTTCAGCGCGGCAAGCTCCGGGATGCTGGGCAGCTCGCCCGCACCGGGCAGACCCTCGGTGACGATGGTCAGCGGCTTGGCGACCTCGGCAGCGGCCTCCTTCGCGGCGGCGACATCCTTGACGTCCACGCGGTGCGCGATGGCTTCGCGCACGGTGTCGACGGAGATGTTCTGGAACCCGTTGGGGTCCAGACGCAGCTGCTTGTTCAGGCCCGACAGCTTCTTGTGGTCACCGTCGGTGCTGTGGCTGCCCGCGACCTTCTGGCCGAAGGCGTTCACCGCGTCCGCGGCGGCACCCTCGCCACCCTGGTGGCCGTAGAACTGCTTGGCCAGCGGAGCGGCCAGCTCGCCGATGTTGCCCGCGAGCACGCCACCGACACCGTTGGTGGCGATGTCGCCACCGGCGACCTGAGCGGTCTTGTTCGCCGCGGAGGCATCGGCCACCCCGTCGATGAGAGCGCCCGCGTTGCCGAAGGCCTGCAGCGCGCCGGCGGGAACGACCGAGCCGACGTTGCCCGAGGCGAGGCCGTCGGTGCCGTCGCTGTAGACGTCACCGCCGTTGACCTGCCCGGTCACGTTGTCCGCGGAAGCACCGGAGGTGCCGCCGAGGACGGTGCCCGCGTTGCCGAAGGCCTGGCCCAGCACGGTGGGAGCCACCGCGAGGACGTTGCCCGCGCCAACCCCGTTGGCACCGTCGGTCTCGACGCTGCCACCGGTCTGCTGGCCGAACAGGTTGCTGCCCGCGCCATCGGCGTGGTTGCCGAGGACGGTGCCCGCGTTGCCGAAGGCGGCCAGCGCGGCGCCGACCGCCGGGCTGGCGGCGTTGCCGGTGAGCAGGCCGTCCGCGCCGTCGGTGACGACGTCGCCGCCGGTCACGTGCTTGACGGCGTTGTCACCGTAGGCGTCCGCGGAGCCCTGCAGCACCGAACCGGCGTTGCCGAAGCCCTGCAGTGCGGGGGCGACCGAGGGGTTGCCGACGTTGCCCGCCAGCACACCGTCGTTGCCGGTGGTGGTCACGTCGCCGCCCGCGACGGACTTGGTGTAGTTGCCACCGAACGCCGCGGCGTCACCGCCGAGCACGCCGCCCGCGTTCCCGAAGCCCTGCAGCAGCGGGTTCACGGCCGGAGCGAGACCGTTGCCGGTCACGACGCCGTCCGAACCGTCGGTGGTGATGTCGCCACCGGCGTTGGTCTTCGTGTGGTTGCCGCCGCCTGCGACCGCGTCGCCCGCGACGGTGCCCGCGTTGCCGAACAGCTGACCCGCGCCACCGATGGGCAGGTGACCCACGTTGCCCGCGACGAAGCCGTCACGGCCGTTGGAGGTGATGTCACCGCCGGAGGTGGCGGAGGTGTTGCCCTCGCCGTCGGCGTTGGCGTTGCCCAGCACCGAACCGGCGTTGCCGAAGCCCTGGGTGGCGCGGCCGACCGCGGGGTTCAGCACGTTGCCCGCAACGTAGCCGCCCTCACCGGTGGCGAGGATGCTGCCGCCCGCCTTGGAGTGGGTCTCGCTGGCGCCGGAGCCGTTGCTGTTGCCGCCGACCGTGCCCGCGTTGCCGAAGAACTCGATCGGGTTGGCGATGGTGCCGCCAACGACGTTGCAGCTACCGAGACCCGCGTCGTCCACGCAGTTCAGGTCGCCGCCCGCCGAGGAGCCCTTCTTGTTGGTGGCCTTGCCCTCCGCGTCGCCCAGTGCGGACAGCGAGTTGCCGAAGCCCTGCACCGGGTTCGACAGCGGCAGGGCACCGATGTTGCCGGAGCCGACCGAGTCGAAGCCGCGGGTGCCGGTGTAGCCACCCGCCGAGGCGGAGGCGTTGTTGGTGCCCTCGGCCTTGGCGTCACCGAGCACCGCACCGGCGTTGCCGAAGGCGTCGCCGGGGCCGCTGATGGGGGCGCTGCCGAGGTTTCCGGCGAGGAAGCCGCCGTCACCACTGCTGTAGATGTCGCCGCCCGCCGCCGACTTGACGTCGTTGGTGTGCTTGGCATCGGCGTCGCCACCAACGGTGACGGCGTTGCCGAAGCCGAGCAGCGGGAACGCCACCGGGCCGTCAACGATGTTGCCGGAGGCGAACGCGTCGCCACCGTGGGTGTTGACCTTGCCGCCCTGGGCGTCGCTGGTGCTGCTCTGCGAGCCCTTGGCGGTGGTGTCACCCAGCACGTTGCCGGAGTTGCCGTTCAGGCCGAGCGGTCCGCCGAACACCGGACGCACCACGTTGCCCGACGCCGCGGCGTCCTGAGCGGTGGTCCAGGTGGAGAAGCCGTTCGCGTCCTTGGCGCCGGTCTTGGCGTCGGTGCTGGTGTGCGACTTGGCCGTGCCGTCGCCCAGCAGGCCGAGGGCGTTGCCGTTGAGCTCGCCACCGGTGGCCGCGCCGCCGCCGATGATGTTGCCCGCGGCGAAGCCCTGCTCACCGTTGGTGCCGTGGATGCCACCCGCGGTCGCGGAGTTGCTGGCCTTGTTGTGCGTCGCGGCGGTGCCTGCCGGGCCACCGATCGCGTTGCCGCTGGCCTGGATCGGGGTGGCGAACGAGCCACCCAGGATGTTGCCCGCCAGCGCGCCGTGCTTGCCGCCGGTCTGCACGCCGCCACCGGTGGTGGCGTCGAGCGAGGAGTTGTTGTACGACTTGGCGTCGCCGCCCAGCGCACCGATGGCGTTGCCGGTGACCTGGACCGGAGCGGCCCAGCTCAGCGAACCGGCGTTGCCGCCGAGGAAGCCGCCGTCACCGTTGGTGCGGATGCCGCGGCCGCTCTGGTAGCTGTGGTGCGAGTCGTTGTGCACGGTGGCCGGGCCGCCCAATGCGAGGGCGTTTCCGGAGATGTCCACCGGCACGAGCAGGTCCACGCGCCCCTTGTTTCCTTGGAAGTCAAGGGGGCTGCCCTGCGGAACGTACTTCTGCAGCGGGTTGCGTGCCTGCAGTTCGTTCGTGATCGGCGCCGCTGCGTTGTTCAGCGTGCCGGTCACCTGGTTCAAAGGCCCACGGAGCTGCTCGGGGGAGTGCTTCGCAAGGTCATCCGTGCTCAGCGACAGCTCTTCGTCAATGGTGGGTGCATCGTACTGCCCGAACGGTGTGCCCAGCGCGTTGTTGGCAACGTGCACGGGGACACCGATGGAACCGCCGAGTGGGGAGGTCGGCCGGTCCGGGCAGCACTCGGCGGCAGAGGCTACGCCCGCTCCGAGCATCAGCATGCCACCGGTGACGAGCGCGGCATGCATACCGCGCTTCGCCCAGGTCTGCATCGGGTTCTCCTTCCGTTTCCCCTCCCCGCGAGAGGGAGGGGGATTGAACGAGCGGCCGGACATAAAGTCGGGGCAGCGACCACTCGCGTCTATGGGGTTTGGGCGAACTTCGCATCACGGCGAAATCACCCGGGCAGGCACGGGGAGGACAACGAGTCGGGAAGGCGAACGTTCTGCCCACCGAGGTCGATCACTCCTCCGCGGCAAAGGCTTTCAGTCGGGGTCGGACCCGGGCTGACGGTCGGGCTCGGTACAGATCGACTCGGCGGCACCGTTGGTCGGACAGCCCTCCGCACGATCCTCTGCGGTGGTGAAAACCGAGGGCATTCCCTGCGCACTGCCTCCTGACCAGGACGAACCTGAGCCGCTGCATGGCGAGTACACGGGTGACTTGCGCGGCGACACCGGCTGCGGGGTCTGCTGCCTGTCGGCGGCGTTCCGCTCCGCGGCGATGCCACGCTTGGCACCGCGCTTGACCATATCGTTACGCGTGGAAACCCCTGCGGACTGCTCCACCGCGACCGGTTGCGCCGGTGCGGGAAGCAGTGCCTCGCCGTCGGAGGGCAGGAAGGGCGACGGTGCCGGTGCGTGCTCCGAGTCGTTATCGGTACCCGGCAGCACGTTGCCGTGCTCGGGAATCTCGTCGGTGATCGGGTCGAGCAGACCCGGGCCGGGAAGCTGGCCGTCGGGCCGAGGCCTCGGCGGCAGGGCGGGCTGCAACGGAGCCAGCGTCTCGCGGAGTCCACCGCGGACCTCGCCGACAACACCGTCCAGCACCGCGACCCCGTCGGAGACGGACTTGTCCAGCTTCGCGGGCAGGTCCGAGGTGTCGGAGGCGGCGGGCGCGTAGGTGGAGGGCGTCGCGGCCATGGCGGCTCCGTCGAGGAGCAGCCAACCCGCGATGACCCCGCCCGCCACGAGCAGGGCGTGCACCAGAAAGCGAAGACGGCTGATCGCCGCTCCCTCTCGCTGGTCCAGCCGAGCCACGCAGTGTCCTCCGGTTCGCCTTGCGGGATGTGTAGATGCCGCAAGCGTTGCGGCCGTGGTGCTTGTCGATGGTGCGCTGGTCGGTGAAACCCACGCCACCAACATCGACAGCGGACACCATTTCAGGGCGCAGGCCCCCGATGCATCTATGGGGAACAAAGATCGCCTGAATGGCGTAGTGCACTTTGTGTCAGATGCCACAAAATCACTCGCCGTCAACCTCGCTTCAATATGCGGGTCGCCCCAGCGGCGGCAGTGGAGGCCAAAATCCACCCCGCAGTGACGAGTACGCCGGCTACCCATTGAGATTCACCGGTTATCCGCCACATCCCATCCTGACCAAGATTCACGATCGGCAGCAATAGGTCGGCGGAAAGCACCCAGGGGTTCCACACCGGATTCTGGTCGTGATCCAGCTTCTCCAGCCGGTGTTCGCCGAACCACAGGGCTCCGAACAGCCAGAACACCACCAGCCACAGCATGGCCAGCCATGGCCGGTAGCCGTAGCCGACGGTCCATTCCTGCAACCGTCCCCACACCCGGCCCGCAGCGCCGAGGCTGGCGTGCCGTCGCCGCTGTTTGGCCACCTGGACCATTTCCGCGCGTTCCTCGTCACCGCAGGACCGGTAAACCTTTGCCAGTTGTTCATAGGGCCCAGGGGCAAACTCCGGCACCGCGTCGCGCAGCCAGCGCAGTCGTTCCACAACCCCGACGTCAGGTCGGGACGCGATGGAGTCATACGAAAAATCCTCAAGATCCAGCCCGCCGGTCGCCGCCCACAATTGCGGAGAATCACTCACTCGAGTGATACGCGCGCGGTTGAGCAGCACTCTTCCCTTGGGCGGCTCGGTAAAACGCAGCACCATCTGCTCGGCGCGCAGGCCGTAGGCATTCAACGCGACGGCATTGCCGTCCCCGCCGAGCGCCGAACCGGTGAAGGTCACGACCTTTCCCACCTCGACCAGCCTGATCCGCACTCCGCCGGTGGCCACGAAGCCGTAGCTGCACAGCAGGTCCTTGCCGATCGCGGCGACGCGTGCGTCCAGCGAGGGCTTGACCGAGCCGTCCGGCCTGCGCCGCGCCTCGGTCAGCTTGGCCCCCGAGCAGTCCAAGGTGGACCCGATGTGCGCGTTCTGCAGCCGCAGCGAGCCTCGCGCCCGCAGATGCCGCAGGAACAGCGTGCCGCGCACCCGCAGCCGGTCGGCGAAGAGCACGTCGATGCCCGGCGCGTCCAGCTTCACCCCGGACAGGCTGGCGCTGCCGCGGATCTCCGCGTCCACCAACCGAACCTGGCCGTAGGCCGCGAGCGCCGGAATGCCCGGTACCGCCAGCCTGCGCGGCGCGGTGCCGCGTGCCTCCAGGTCGCCCCCGATGCGGATGCCGTCTGCCAGCAGCGCCACCGGGATCCGGTCGAGCAGGTGGTGCGCGTCGTGGTCGGGTTCCGGTCGTGCCCCAGGTGTCCGACTGGCCGCCGCCAACTCCACCAGTTCGGTGATGCCCTCGGGTTTGCCGAGGGTCGCCCCGGACAGCCGCAGGTAGCCGCGGACCGCGGCCCCCGGCAGCCGGATCGTGCCCGCGCTGGTGAAGCCGTCGTCCAGTTCGACGTTGCCCTCGACCTCCATGTGGTCGCCGACCAGCGCCGCGCTGGCATCCGCGGTGCCGCGCGGCATGACCAGCACCTTGGGCTCGGTGTGGCCCGCCGAGATCAAGCGCGCGCCGGAGAAGACGACATTGCCGCCCACCCTGGCCCCGGCGAGCATCAGCCTGCCCTCGGCGGTGAAGTGGCCGCCGCCGTCACCGTCGCAGAGCAGGCTGCCCGCGACGTTCATGCCGGTGCCCTCGAGGACCAGCTTTCCGGGATTGATCAGGTGCGCCCCACCGAGGTGCACGCTGCCGCCGATCTTCGCACCGCGCAGCCGGACCTCACCGGTCGCCCGCAACGCGGTGGCCTGGAGCGAACCGGTGACGTTCAGCCGCGCCCCGAGCAACGCGAGGCCGTTGCGCTCATCGCGCAGCACCGAGCCCGCAAGGCGCAGCGTGCCCTGAACTGTCGCGTCGGTGAGATCCAGGGTGCCAACGCAGTTGGACCCCGCCTCCAACACGAAATCGCTGTCCACCCGCAGGTTGCGTCCCTTCAGGCCGGGCAGCCTGCAACCGCGCAGCCGCAGCCCCGCGAGCTTGGCCATCCGTAGTACCGGGGTCTGCTCGAAGGTGCTCGCGGTGATCTCGATGAGGTGGGTTATCTCGGCGCCCTCCAGCAGCAGCCGTCCGGTGATACGGGCGCCGCACAGGCGCAGGGCGGGCACCGCGGTGATCGGAATCTTGTACAGGCCGGTGAGCAGGCCCATCAGCACCCCGGCCCGGACCACGCGGTCCCGGCGGCCGGGGTCGGCGCGCAGGTCCAGCCGCCTGCCCGCGGCGAAGGCCAGGCAGACCTCGCGTTCGTTCTCGTTCAGCTCGTCCGGTCGGACGTAGTCGGTCACCGCGCTCACCCCTGATCACCCCGGCCTGCTGTGCTGATCACTGGAGTAGGAGACGCCGCCGCGGTTTCACTCCGTCGATGAGTTGACCAAAGACACAGCTCGCGTGTCGAGCGATCCGGCACCTATCACGCCGCGGCAGCGGATAAGTTGGCTTCCGTGAGCGACTCGCAGCAACCCACCAGGGCGG
Organism: Actinorectispora metalli; assembly: GCF_056323685.1. Classification (NCBI taxonomy): domain Bacteria; kingdom Bacillati; phylum Actinomycetota; class Actinomycetes; order Pseudonocardiales; family Pseudonocardiaceae; genus Actinorectispora; species Actinorectispora metalli. Next base: position 2,292,896 of record NZ_JBREYE010000001.1, on the reverse strand, counting down.
ACGTGACCACGACGGTGCCACCGATTCTTCGGGTGGCAGCGGCCCTGAGCTGGCGTTTTCTTGCCGTTGTCGGAGCATTGATCGTCCTGGGCATGCTCGTCATGCGGCTGCACATGGTGGTGATACCGGTCGCGGTGGCGCTGCTGCTGTCGGCGTTGCTCGCGCCTGCCGTTGAGCGGTTCACCAGGCTCGGGCTGCGGCGCTGGCTTGCCACCGCGATCGTGCTGATCGGCGGCCTCGCGGTGGTCGGCGGCGTGCTCACCTTCGTGATCAACGCGTTCACCACCGGTCTGCCCGACCTCCAGCGCAACCTGATCGACAGCATCAACCAGATCCGGCGGTGGCTGGTCGCCGGACCACTGCACATCAGCGATGAGCAGATCAACTCGACGCTGGACAAGATCACCGAGGGGATCCAGAAGAACCAGGGCGCGATCACCTCGGGAGCACTGTCCACCGCGGGCACCGTCGGCGAGCTTCTCACCGGCTTCGCGCTGGCCCTGTTCACGCTGATCTTCTTCCTGCACGACGGCAGGGGCATCTGGCAGTTCGTGCTGCGCATCGTCCCCCGCTACGTGCGGGACAGGGTGGACGTCGCGGGCATCAGGTCCTTCGCCTCGCTGGTCGGCTACGTCCGGGCCACCGCCCTGGTGGCCGTGGTGGACGCCGTCGGCATCGGCATCGGCCTGGCCATCATCGGGGTTCCGCTGGCCATTCCGCTGGCCGCGCTGGTGTTCCTGGGTGGCTTCATCCCGATCGTGGGTGCCGCGGTGTCCGGTCTGGTCGCGGTGCTGGTGGCGTTGGTGGCCAACGGCTTCGTGCCCGCGCTGCTGGTGCTGGCGGTGGTCGTGCTCGTGCAGCAACTGGAGGGTCACGTGCTCCAGCCGCTGCTGTTGGGCCGGGCGGTGCGGCTGCACGCGCTGGCCGTGGTGCTGGCGATCGCCGCGGGCGTCGTGGTGGGCGGCATCCCCGGCGCGCTGCTCGCGGTGCCGCTGGTGGCGGTGCTGAACTCCGCGATCCGCTCGCTGAGCAGCGAGGACGACCGGATCACGCCGGAGCAGGCGCTCAACCCCAAGCAGGCGGAGCCGCCGGGCGAAGAGGTCAAGGACGTGGTCGAGGGCACCGAGGACCCGAAGGACGCGGCCAAGGGCCTGCGCAAGTCGCGGGAGTAGCTCAGGCCATCGTGACGAGGTTGCGGCCCGCGCCCTTGGCGGACAGCAGGGCCGCGTCGGCGGCTACGAGCAGGTTCGAAAGCTCGTAGCCGAACCGGCCGGTGGTGGACACCCCGATGCTCACCGTCAGGCCGGACAGCTCGCGGGGCACGCCGTTCTGCGAGGTGAGCGGGATCTGCATGGCCGCGACGGCCTCCCGGACGCGCTGCGCGACGGCATGCGCCACCGAGGGGTCGGCGTCCGGGAGGAACACCACGAACTCCTCGCCGCCGAAGCGGCCGACGATATCGCCGCGGCGGATGTTGTGCCGCAGCATCAACGCCACCGCCGCCAGCGCCGCGTCGCCCGCCAGGTGCCCCATCTGGTCGTTGACCCGCTTGAAGTGGTCGAGGTCGAGCAGCAGCAGCGCGGCGGGCAGGTTGCGGATGCGGTTGCGGGTGAGTTCCTCGCGGGTCAGGCGTTCCCAGTGGTCGGCGTTGGCCAGACCGGTCTTGGCGTCCCGCTGCGCCGATTTGCGCCACTGCGGGATCTGGCTGGCCAACTCCAGTAAGGCCATCGGCGCGACGGCGAGCAGCGCCCGCACCGGCGCGCTTTCCACGGCGATCGCCAGCAGTCCGCCCAGGTTCACCGCGACGATGGCCAGCAGCAGGTCCAGCCGGTCGCCGAGCACGTCCTCCACGGTGGCCTTGGGGGAGCGCAGCCGAAGGCCGACCGACACCAGCACGACCCTGCCGAGCAGCATCACGGCGCTGGCCGCGATGTAGGTCAGCACATCCCAGCGGGGTTCGCTCCAACCCGCGGTCAGCCTGCTGGCGAAGGTGGCCAGCGCGGTGGCCGCGGTGAGGAAGATCCAGCGGTGCGGCGCCGCCCGGACTCCGAGCACCCCGTGCAGGGCGGGTCCGAGCATCAGCACGACGAGCAGGTTGGGCGGCAGCGTGAACACGCCCGCCAGCAGGTAGCAGGTGTGAATGGCCCACGGGTTGCGGTAGGTCTCGCCACGGCGCACCGCGATCATGACCGCGGTGCCGACCAACACGATCGCGGTGGTGATGGCGATCGCGGCGAACCTGCTGATCTCCGCGGGGGTTGGCACGTTTCCCACCCGCACCACATGGACCACGGCGATGATCGCCGCGGTCTCCACCGCGAGCCAGTAGATGAGCGCCGCGGGACGCAGCCTCCACAGTGGCCAGTTGAACAAGGCCGACCCTTCGCAGACCGGGTACGCGAGCACCTCGACGGCAAGTAATGTGATTCACGCCAACGGCGCTCGAACAGCAGCGATGCCTGCTCCTCCACGCACCGCACACCGCTCGGCCACCCTAAAGGTAGTTCAGCCTTACACAACACGAAGACCAGCAGAAGACACCCACCCGTGGGTTGTCTCCCGACGCCGGGTCACACAATGCGAACAGGGGGATGCCTTGTCGGAGACGTCAAGGTATGACGGCCACTGGACGTTGAGCACGACCCGCGCACTGTGGCGGGCCGCGGTGGCGCTGCGCATCATCAGCTTCATCTTCGCGGGCAGCGTGGTGCTCGCCCACCACGACGGCTACGCCCGGCCCCGGCTGGCCTGGGGCATCCTGGCCGCGATGGCGGTGTGGACCGCGGTGGTCTCCTACTGCTACATGCACCGCAGGCTGCGCCGCTGGAGCGTGGTGCTGCCCGACCTGGCGCTGACGCTGGGGCTGATGGCCCTTGGCGCGTTCGCGCTGTCGGCCCGCCAGTTGGAGACCGGCCACCTGCTGATCACCACGGTGTGGTCCAGCGGGCCGGTGATCGCGCTGGCGCTGCACGGCGGTCCGGCGGCCGGGGCGCTGGCGGGGGCGGCGGTGGCCACCATGCAGGTCGCGGTGCGCGGCTACTTCAACACCGACCTCGCCCATGACACGTTCCTGCTGCTCGGGCTGGGTTTCGTGCTGGGGCTGGCCTCGCAGGCCGCGCGGGTGTCCGCGCAGCGGCTACAGCGCGCGTTGCAGGCCGAGGCGGCGACGGCCGAGCGAGAACGGCTGGCCCGCACCATCCACGACGGGGTGCTGCAAGTCCTGGCCCGGGTACGGCGACGGGGCGCCGAGGTCGGCGGGGAGGCCGCGGAGTTGGCCAAGCTGGCGGGCGAGCAGGAGATCGCGCTGCGGGCGCTGGTGGCGGCGGCGCCGGAGGAGTCCAACGAGCTTGGCGAGGTGGACCTGCGGTCACGGCTGCAGCTGATGGCCACCCAGGCGGTGCACGTCTCGGTGCCCGCGACGCGGGTCATGGTGCCGCAGACGGTGGCCGCCGAGTTGGCCGCGGTGGTCGCCGAGGCGCTGACCAACGTGGACAAACACGCGGGGCCGCACGCCCAGGCCTGGCTGTTGTTGGAGGATCTGGGCAGTGAAATCGTGCTCAGCGTGCGCGACGATGGTCCCGGCATTCCGCGCGGTCGGCTGAGAACCGCCACCGCGGAAGGCCGGATGGGCGTCGCCCGCTCCATGCGAGGACGGGTGGACGACCTGGGAGGCACGTTGTCCCTACACACCGCCGACGGGGAGGGAACCGAGTGGGAGATCCGAGTGCCACGGCCTCGGAAGAGCAGGCAGCACAGGCCCGGCTCGGTGAGATCACGATGAACGACACCGACAAGATCTCGATCATGGTCGTGGACGACCACCCCATGTGGCGGGACGGGGTGGCAAGAGACCTCACCGAACGCGGCTTCGCGGTGCTGGCCACCGCGGGTGATCCGGCATCGGCGCTGCGCATCGCGCGGACCGTGCGGCCCCGCGTCGTGCTGATGGACCTCAACCTGGGCGGCAAGTCCGGGGTGGACGCCACCCGTGACATCACCGGCGAGCTGCCGGGCACCAAGGTGCTGGTGCTGTCGGCCAGCGGCGAGCACAGCGATGTGCTGGAGGCGGTCAAGGCGGGGGCCTCGGGTTACCTCGTCAAGTCCGCCTCGGTGGAGGAGCTGGTGGACGCGGTGAACCGGACCGCGTCCGGCGACGCGGTGTTCAACTCCGGGCTGGCGGGCATGGTGCTCGGCGAGTACCGGCGGATGGCGGCCGCTCCCGAGGACGGGCAGGCCCCGCAGCTCACCGACCGGGAGACCGAGGTGCTGCGGCTGGTGGCCAAAGGGCTCACCGCCCGCCAGATCGCGACGCGGCTGGTGATCTCGCACCGCACGGTGGAGAACCACGTGCAGTCGACGCTGCGGAAGTTGCAGCTGCACAACCGGGTGGAACTGGCGCGGTACGCCATCGAGCACGGTTTGGACGAGGAGCACTGACCCGGTCCGGGCGGGAGATCCCCGAATCACTCCGCGCCCGGACCGAGGCTTGGTCCGCTAACGGACCGGTCGGCTCCCACTGTCTGCTCCCGCGACAAGAGGAACCGCTCGCGGACCGGCATGCCCCGATGCCGGTACCTACGGCGGACCCGATGACCGCCGAGTAACGCCACACCCCCGTTGACGAGGTTGCGTAACCCTACGCAGTCACCAGGTGATCAACGCTACGGCTGAACGGGTGAAACTTTCCGCAGGTCAGCACCAGTTGTGATGGAGTGCTGGCGCGCAGTGAGGTTCCTGCTCAACGCCATTCCACATTTACACAGTGTGACCGCGTTGACGTTTCTTCACGCCCGCAGGACCGCGGCCGCCGCCTGCTTTGCCGCGGCGGTGTCCGCGCACGCCAGCGCCTGTGCGGCGGCCCGCCTGCACTCGTCGATGGTCACCGACTCCAACGCGGCGCCGACCCTCGCGAGCACGCCGGAGGAGCAGGAGAGGCTCGTCACCCCGAGGCCCGCGAGCACGCATCCGAGCAAGGGATCGCCCGCGGCTTCTCCGCACACGCCCGCGGGTTTACCCGCTTCGGTCGCCGCGTCGCCCACGATCCGGATCAGCCGCAACAACGCGGGCTGCCACGGGTCGTTGAGCGCGGCCAGGCCGCCTAGCATCCGGTCCGCGGCGAACAGGTACTGGGCGAGGTCGTTGGTGCCGAGGCTGACGAAGTCCACCTCGGCCAGCAGATCGGCGGCGAGCAGCGCGGCGGAGGGCACCTCGATCATCACGCCGACCCTGGGCAGGCCCGCGGCCCGGACCCGCTCGGCGAACCAGGCGGCTTCCTCGGCGACCGCGACCATGGGCGCCATCACCGACACCTCGGCGCCGGTGTCCTGCGCCGCCGCGGCGATCGCGGCTAGCTGCCGGTCCAGCACCCCGGTGGCGCGGCGGGACAGCCGCAGCCCGCGGACTCCCAGCGCCGGGTTGGGCTCGGTCTCGGTGTTCAGGAAGGCCAATGGCTTGTCCGCTCCCGCGTCCAGGGTGCGGACCACGACCGGCTTGCCCGCGAACGGCGCGAGCACGGCGGCATAGGCCGCGCGCTGGGTCTGCTCGGACGGTTCCTCGGTGGCGGAGAGGTAGCAGAACTCGGTGCGGAACAGGCCGACGCCCTCCGCATCCGCCTCGGAGGCGCGTTGCGCGTCGGCCGCGGAGCCGACGTTGGCCAGGATGCGCACCCGGTGCCCGTCGGCGGTGCGGCCCTGTCCGCTCCACCGCACCTGCTCGGCGGCGGCGGTGGCGGCGAGGGTGTCCACGGCTCCGTCCGGTACCTCCACGATCCCATTGTCGGCGTCGACGATCAGCGCGGTCAGTTCCTCGACCCCGCCGAGTCCCTGGCAGGCCACCACGGCCGGGATGCCGAGCGAGCGGGCGAGGATCGCGGTGTGGCTGGTGGGCCCGCCCTCCTCGGTCACGATCGCGAGCACCAGCGCGCGGTCCAGACCGGCGGTGTCGGCGGGCGCGAGGTCCTTGGCCACCAGCACGCTGGGCCGGTTCAGCTCCGGAACGCCGGGCGGCGTGACGCCGAGCAGTTCGGCCACGATCCGATCCCGGACATCCAGCACGTCTTTGACCCGCTCGGCCAGGTAGTCACCGGCGGCGGAGAGCGCTGCGGCGAAACCGCCTGCCGCGTCGTACACGGCGCGGGGTGCGGGCACGCCGTTCTCGCGCACCAGCTTCTCCGCGGCGGAGACCAGCGACGGGTCGGTGGCCATCACGGCCGTGGTCTCCAGCAGCGTTCGCGGCTCGCCATCGAGCAGGGCGGCGCGGTCCCGCAACCGGGTCGCCACGGCCAGTGCGGCGGGCGCGATCCGGGCGGCTTCGGCGGTGGGATCGGTAGGGGCGGGCGCCGCCGACGGTTCGGTCAGTGTCGTGACCACGCGCACCACCGGTCCGGCCGCTTTGCCCGGACTCACCCCGACCCCGTTGAATCTCCGCGCCATGGTCTAGACCATACACAGCTTCGAACGGCGGATCAGAGTTGTGAGTCGTTTCCGTTCCATCCCCGCAACTCCTCCAGCGTCGGATACGACGGCTGTGCGCCCAGCCGCGTCACCGAGATCGCCGCGACGCGCGCGGCGAAGCCTGCCGCGTGGACCAAACCGTCGCCCGCGGCCAACCGCAGCGCGAGGGCGCCTGCGAACGCGTCCCCCGCACCGGTGGTGTCCACGGGCTCGACCCGAGGACTGGGTACCCGAACCAGGTCGCTGCGATCCGCCACCAGCGCACCCGCCGAGCCCAGAGTCACCACCACGGAGCGGGCGCCGAGGTGCAGCAGCCCGGCCGCCAACTCCTCCGGTTCCCGGTCGCCCCCGGTGACATCCAGCAGCAGCGCGGCTTCGTGTTCGTTGACGATCAGCGGGTCCAGCAGCGCGATGGTGTCGCGGCTGATCTTGGCGGCGGGCGAGAGGTTCAGCACCACCCTGGTGCCGTGCATCCCGGCGATCATCGCCGCCCGCGCCACGCTCGGCAGCGGAACCTCCAGCGAGGCCAGCAGCACAGAGGCCGCGGCGATGGCATCCGCCGCCGCGTTCACATCGCCCTGCCCGACCGCGGAGTTCGCGCCCGGCGCGACCACGATCGCGTTCTCACCGTCCGGGGTGATGGTGATCATCGCGATGCCGGTGGGCCGATCCACGGCGCGCAGCAGGCCGGTGTCCACCCCTGCCGAGGCCAGCGACTCGCGCAGCAAGGCGCCGTAGGGGTCATCACAGACCGCTCCGAGCAGCGCGACCGAACCGCCCAGCCGCGCCGCGGCCACCGCCTGGTTGGCGCCCTTCCCGCCGGGAATCGTCGTGGCGTCGGCGCCGAGCACCGTCTCGCCGGGCCCGGGCCGACGTTCCAGCTTGACGACGAGATCCGCGTTCGCCGAACCGATCACCACGATGTCCGCCACCGGGCCAGCCTACGGAGCGGACGGGGCGGATGTCGGACCCCGGTGCCACACTGCCCGTCATGGCGGTGACGGTGTCCGAACACGATTCGGAACTGGGCTGGTGGGCAATGGCGACCCGCCCGCCGCACCCCGCGTTGGCCCGCCACGTGCGCAGCTACCTCGGCTACCGGGAGCGGACGCCGCGACCGCTGCGCAGGCTGGAGGTACCCACCGCGCGCACCGCGCTGATCATCAGCTTCGGCGCTCCGATCACACTGCTGACCAGCTCGGACGCGCAGCTCACCTCGTTCGTCGCCGCGTTCGGGACCAGACCGGCGATCACCGAGCACGCGGGCGTGCAGCACGGGGTGCAGGTCGATCTCACCCCGCCCGCCGCGTTCCGGCTCTTCAAGGCCCCGATGCACGAGGTGGCCGACCAGGTGGTGGCGCTGGAGGACGTGCTGGGACGCACCCACCGCAACCTGCCCGACCGGCTGGCCGAACTGCCGGACTGGGCAGCCCGGTTCGCGTTGCTGGACGCCGTGCTGCTGAGGCTGTTCGACGAGGGGCCGTCGACCGCTCCCGAGGTCGCGGAGGCCTGGCGGCTGCTCCTGTCCTCCCGCGGCCGGTGCCCGGTCGGCGACCTGTGCGCGGAGACCGGCTGGAGCCGCAGGCACCTGGCGGTGAAGTTCCGGGAGCAGGTGGGTCTGACGCCGAAACAGGTCGGCAGGGTGATGCGCTTCGAACGGGCGGTGGGGTTGCTGCGCGCCGATGTCGATCCCGCGCGCATCGCGGCCGACTGCGGCTACGCCGACCAGTCGCACCTGCACCGCGAGTTCCGCGAGTTCACCGGGCTGACCCCGCGGCAGCTTCGGCGCAGCCAACTCCCGGGCATGCTCGGCACGCTCGCCGACCCCGAGGTCACATTCCTCCAAGAACTCGCCGCCGCCCACGCCTAGCGTCAGATGACAACGAGAAAGTGAGGTGCGCACATGGCGGACAAGCTGCCGTCGAGCGTCATCCCCTGCCTGCAATACCAGGACGCGCCCGCGGCCATCGAATTCCTCACCAAGGCCTTCGGCTTCACCGAGGTCTCGGTGGTCCCTGGTCCGGACGGAACCATCGCGCACGCCGAACTGTCTTGGGACAACGGCATGGTGATGCTCGGCTCGGTCAAGCAGGGCAGCACCGCCGACCTGGCGGCCAAACCGGGGACGGGTGCGGTCTATGTGATCGTCGATGACCCCGACGCCCACCACGAGCGGTCGGTGACGGCCGGTGCGGAGATCGTCTACCCGCTGACCGACCAGGAGTACGGCTCGCGCGACTACTCGGCCCGCGATCCCGAGGGCAACGTGTGGAACTTCGGCACCTACCGGCCGCAGGGGTGAGAAACCGGAAGGTGGGAACTGCCCCTGGGGGTCGGGCAGCTCCCACCTTCACGTCCCCGAGCGGGACCGTTCAGCGGACCGGTTCAGGGGTCCGCTCGTCCTCGACTCGACGGTCGGATACCCCCGGATCGCCTTCGTGCAAACCTGCTTTCCGCTGAAGTTTTCGCAGCGGCCCCGGCGCCCACCACGATGCGTCGCCGAGCAGCCGCAACACGGCGGGCACCAGCAGCATCCGCACCACGGTGGCGTCCAGTGCGAGCGCGAGGATCATGCCGACACCCACGAAGCGCATGACGGCGACATCGGAGAACGCGAAGGCGCCGGTCACCACGATGAGCAGCAGGGCGGCTGCGCTGATCACCCGGCCGGTCCTGGCCAGGCCGGTGGTCACCGCCTCCGGAGTGCTCATGCCCTTGGCGCGGGCCTCCACCATCCTGGACAGCAGGAACACCTCGTAGTCGGTGGACAGGCCGAAGACCACCGCGGCCATCAGCACCACCACGCCCGCTTCCAGCGGCCCCGGGGTGACGCCGAGCCAGGACGCGAGGTGGCCGTCCTGGAAGACCCAGACCAGCACGCCGAAGGTGGCCGACAGCGACAGCCCACTCATCAGCACCGCCTTGACCGGCAGCACCACCGAGCCGAACGCCAGGAACATCAGCACCAGGGTGGCCAACACCAGCAGCGTCGCCATCAGCGGCAGTCCGTCCCGGATGGCCTGCACGCTGTCGCCGACCACGGCGGTGGTGCCGCCGACGAGCACCTCGGTGTCGGCGGGCGCGGGCAGGTCCCTGATTCGCTGCACCGCCTGTTTCGCCTGGTCGGACAGCGGGTCCTCGGCAAGCCCCGCTTTGACCAGCACGGTGCTGCCGCCCGAGCCCGCGGGTGCGGCGTCGGCAACGCCCTCCACCCGCGACACCTCCGCGGCGAAGGTCTGCACGGTCGCCGGGTCGGGTGCGCCCGCCTTGCCGCGCAGCACGATCTGCACGGCATCGGAGTCCACCTGCGGGAAGTCGCGGTGCAGCAGTTCGGCCGAGGCGCGGGCTGGGTTGCCCTCGGGCAGTACCTTCTCCGACACCGCACCGAAGCGGACGTCCAGGAAGGGCGCTCCGAGCAGCACCAGCACCGCGATGATCGGCACCGCGAAGGCGAGCGGGCGGCGCATCACCCGGGCCGCCAGCCTCGCCCAGCCGGCGCCTTCGTCCGCGGTCGCCCTGCGACGCAGCCGGGGCAGCGACAGCGCGTTGACGCGGGTGCCGAGGATCGCGAGCAAGCCGGGCAGCAGCGTCATCGACAACACGGCGGCGATGCCGACCGCCGACATCCCACCGTAGGCCAGTGATTTGAGGAAGCTGTGCGGGAACAACAGCAGGCCTGCCAGCGCGACGACCAGCAGCGTCGCCGAGAACAGGATGGTGCGGCCCGCGGTGGCCACCGTCCGCCGCACGGCCGCCGCCGGGGTGGCGCCCGCGGCGAGTTCCTCCCGGAACCGGCCGACGGTGAACAGGCCGTAGTCGATGGCCATGCCCAGTCCGAGCAGGGTGGCGACGTTGACCGCGAAGGCGTTGACCTCCGAGGTCTCGGCCAGCAGCCGCAGCACGCCGAGGGAGCCGAGGATGGCGAGTCCGCCGACGGCCACCGGCAGCGAGGCCGCGACCAGCCCGCCGAAGATCACCACCAGCAGCACCAGGGTGACCGGCAGCGAGATCGTCTCGGCCCGCAGCAGGTCTCGCTCGGAGGCCTTGCTGATCTCCGTCATGGTCGGGAACAGCCCGGCAAGCTCATGCGAGGTGCCCGCGACCGCGAACCGGTCGGACACCCGCTCGTAGGCGCGCATCTTGGCGCCGGAGTCGTCCACCGGCCCGGCCAGCGTGATCAGCGCGATGGCGCTGGTGCCGTCCTTGCCGCGGAACTGCGGCTGTTTGGTGCTCCAGTAGGAGACGACCTTGGTGACGGAGTCGGCGGGCAGGCCTGCCAGCGTGGTGTTGATCCGCTCGCCCAGCGCGGGGTCGTCGATGCTGCCGCCGGTCGGTCGGTAGATCACCACCACATCGCCGCCCGCGCCGCCCAGTTCGGACTGCGCGAGCTTCCCAGCGGCGATCGATTCGCTGCCGGGGTCCTCATAGCCGCCTTGGGAGAGCCGGTCGAACACTCCGACTCCCCATAGGCCCGCTGCGATGGTGATGGCGGCGGTGAGCAGGGTGACCAGCCAGCGGCCCCGATGGACGAGGCTTCCCCAGTTCTCGAACACGGCAAGCCTTCCGACCTCAGCAGATCATGATCGGACACGCTGCCGAGGGGCGTTTGTGTACGTCGTTAACTAGCCATTCACGGTAGCCTTCGCCAACTGCGCTGACAACGAAATCAAGGTGTCTTATGACCGAGGCCACCCGCAGGCAGATCGCCCGCGTTGGCACCGAGCGGGAGATCCGCATGGCGGCTCGGGCCCTTCTCGTCGAGCAGGGCATGCAGGCCGTGACGCTGCGGGCCATCGCAAGGGAACTGGGCATCACCGCGCCCGCCCTTTACCGCTACTTCGACTCCAGGGAACAGCTGCTGCACGCGGTCTGCAAGGACATCTGCACCGACCTCACCGCCCGGCTCCGGTCGGCCGTGGACGCGATCGACTTCAACGACCCCGTCGGCCGGATCTTCGGCATCTGCCGGGCCTACCGCCGCTGGTCGCTGGACCACCCGCAGGAGTTCGAGCTCGTCTTCGCCTCGACCAACCCGGACCGGCCGGGGGTGCGAACCCATCCCGCGCAGGACCCGTTCGCGAAGGTCTTCCTCGGCGCCGTCGCCATGATCCTCGCCGACTACGGGGTGCTCGCCACCAACCTGCGGCCCGAGGAGACCATTCCGCCGGAGCTTGTCGCCGATCTCGAGGCCTACCGCGAGACGCTGGCGGGGGTGCTGCGGGACAGCGGTGCGCAGGTCACCGCCGCGGAGTTGGACGCGGGCACGATCTTTTTGATCCTGCAGTGGTGGATGCGCCTGTACGGGCACGTCGCGCTGGAGGTCTTCGGCCGCTTCCCGTTCCGGCTGGCCAACTCCGAGCAGCTGTTCGAGGAACTGCTGCTGGAGCTGGCCAAATCCGCGGGACTACCGCTGTAGATCACACCACGATGTTGACCAGACGGCCGGGAACGACGATCACCTTGCGCGGGTCCTTGCCGTCCAGCAGCGCCGCGATCTTCTCCTCGGTCAGCGCCGCGCTGCGCACCTGCTCCTGATCGGAGGACGCGGGCACCACGACCCTGGACCGCAGCTTGCCGTTGACCTGGATCGGGTACTCGGCCATGTCCTCCACCAGGTACCGATCGTCGGCCTGGGGGAACGGCCCGTACGCCAGCGTCCCGTCATGGCCCAGCCGGGTCCACAGCTCCTCGGCCAGGTGCGGGCACAGCGGCGCCAGCATCAGCACCAGCGGCTCGGCCACCGCCTTCGGCGTGCCCGCGCCAGCCGAGTACGCCTTGGTGATGTGGTTGTTCAGCTCGATCAGCTTGGCCACCGCGGTGTTGTAGCGCAGCCCCTGGTAGTCCTCGCGCACCCCGGCGATCGCCTTGTGCAACGCCCGCAGCGTCTCCTCCGACACCTCGTCGTCGGTGATCCGCGGCTGCCCGGTGTTCTCGTCGACCAGGTTGCGCCACAGCCGCTGCAGGAACCGGTAGGAGCCGACGACGTCCTTGGTGGCCCAGGGCCTGGACACGTCCAGCGGGCCCATCGACATCTCGTACAGGCGGAAGGTGTCCGCGCCGTAGGCCTCGCACATCTCGTCCGGGGTCACCACGTTGCGCAGGCTCTTGCCCATCTTCCCGTACTCCTGGCGGACCTCCCGCCCGTCCCAGAAGTAGTGGCCGTCCTCCTCGACGACCTCCCCGGCGGGCACGTAGACCTTGCGCTCATCGGCGTAGGCGTAGGCCTGGATGTAGCCCTGGTTGTACAGCCGCCGGAACGGCTCCTCGCTGCTGACGTGGCCCAGGTCGTACAGCACCTTGTGCCAGAACCGCGCGTACAGCAGGTGCAGGACGGCGTGTTCCTTGCCGCCGATGTACAGGTCGACGCCGCCGGGGTCGGCCGGGCCGTGATTGGCCACATCCGGACCCAGCCAGTAGCGGTCCACCTCGGGATCGCAGAAGGCCTCGTCGTTGGTGGGGTCCAGGTACCGCAAGTAGTACCAGCACGAGCCCGCCCAGTTGGGCATGGTGTTCACCTCGCGCCGGTACCGCTGGGGGCCATCGCCCAGGTCCAGTTCGACCTCGACCCACTCCGTCGCCCGGCTCAGCGGCGGCTGCGGCTCGGTGTCGGCGTCCTCGGGGTCGAAGGTCTTGGGCGAGTAGTCGTCCACATCGGGCAGTTCGACCGGCAGCATGCTCTCCGGCACCGAGCGGGCCACCCCGTCGGCGTCGTAGACGATCGGGAACGGCTCGCCCCAGTAACGCTGCCGGGAGAACAGCCAGTCCCGCAACTTGTACTGCACCGCGCCCGCCCCGTGGCCGTTGGCCTCCAGCCATTCGACGGTCGCCTTCTTGGCATCGGCGACACCCAGCCCGTTGATGTCCAGGCCCGCGTCGTTGGCGGAGTTGACCGCGACGCCCTCGCCCGTGAAGGCCTTGCCGTCGAAGCCCTCCGACGGCGCGACCGTGCGGACGATCGGCAGGCCAAAGGCCTCCGCGAAGTCCCAGTCCCGCTGGTCCTGGCCGGGCACGGCCATCACCGCGCCGGTGCCGTAGCCCATCAGCACATAGTCGGCGGCGAACACCGGGATCCTGGCGCCGTTGACCGGGTTCACCGCGAAGCTGCCGGTGAACACCCCGGTCTTGTCCTTGTTCTCCTGGCGGTCCAGCTCGGACTTGGTCGAGGCCAGCCGCCGGTAGTCCGCCAGCGCCTCGGCCGGGGTGTCCGCGCCGCCGGTCCACCGCGGGTCCACATCCTGCGGCCACGCCTCGGCGGTCAGGTCCGCCAGCAGCGGGTGCTCCGGGGCGACCGCCATGAACGTGGCGCCGAACAGCGTGTCCGGACGGGTGGTGAAGACCTCGATCGCCCGGTCCGAGCCGTCGACGGCGAACCCGACCCGGCAGCCCTGGGAGCGGCCGATCCAGTTGCGCTGCATCAGCTTGATGGACTCCGGCCAGTCCAGCCGGTCCAGGTCGTCGATCAGGCGGTCGGAGTAGGCGGTGATCCGCATCATCCACTGACGCAGGTTGCGCCGGAAGACGGGGAAGTTGCCGCGCTCGCTGCGCCCGTCGGAGGTGACCTCCTCGTTGGACAGCACCGTGCCCAGGCCGGGACACCAGTTGACCGGCGCCTCGGCCGGGTAGGCCAGCCGGTGGGAGTCGACGATCGCGGCCTGCTCGGCGGCGGACAGCTCATCCCACGGACGGCCGTCCGGCGTGCGCTTGGCACCGGAGACGTACCGCTCGATCAGCTCGCTGATCGGCCTGGCCTTGCCCCGGCTCAGCCCGGCGTCCGGGTCGTACCAGGAGTTGAAGATCTGCAGGAAGATCCACTGCGTCCAGCGGTAGTACTTCTCGTCCATGGTGGCCACCGAGCGCCGCTGGTCGTGCGCCAGGCCCAGCTTGCGCAGCTGGGCGCGGTAGGTCTCGATGTTCTCCTCGGTGGTCTTGCGCGGGTGCTGCCCGGTCTGCACCGCGTACTGCTCGGCGGGCAGGCCGAAGGCGTCGAAACCCAGCGTGTGCAGCACGTTGTAACCGGTCATCCGCTGGAAGCGGCCCAGCACATCGGTGCCGATGTAGCCCAGCGGGTGGCCGACGTGCAGCCCGGCCCCGGAGGGGTAGGGGAACATGTCCAGCAGATAGGACTTGCGGCGGCCCGCGGCGGCCTCCGGATCGCCGAGCGGACCGCTGGGGTTGGGCGCCTGGAAGGTGCCCTCCGCTGCCCAGCGTTCCTGCCAGCGGCCTTCGATCTCACCGGCCAGCGCTGCGGTGTAGCGGTGGGCCGGAACGCTGTCCTGGCCGGCGGCCTCGCTCATCGCATGTCCTTCCGTACTACCTCAAAGCTCGTGTGGTGGGTGGGCCTCTCGCCCAAATAACGCAAAACCCCTCAGCCCAAACGCATGGGCATGAGGGGCTGCCGCACTGACCGTTGCCTGTCGTGGCTGGTCAGCGCGGCTGGCTAAGGAGCAGACGAGGCTTGCTCACGAGGTGAGGATAGCGCGCCCGCCTAACGACTATCGCCCGAAGGTGGGTTCCGAGCGCGGTGTGTCGCGTTCCGATGCGGTATATGGAGACGCCAAGCACACCGGGGGAGGGTGTGCGGCGGACCGCCCGCGGGGGCGACCTACCCTTTCGGTGTGACTGATGCTGTGCTCCGGCTGCCCCTCGGGCTGCTGCTGATCCTCGGCGGTGGGCTGCTGGTCTTCGTGGGCGTGCGCGGACTGCGCGGCACGCTGCCCCGCAACCGCTTCGCGGGCGTCCGCACCCCGGCCAGCCTGGCAAGCGACGAGGCGTTCCGGCTGGCCAACCGGGTGGCGGGACTGCCCGTCCTGGTCGGCGGCACGGTGGGGCTGCTAGCGGGAGCGGGCGTCCTGGCGATGCCGACCACGGCCGCGGTCCTCGTCGTCGGCGTCATCGGCCTTGCCGGACTTCTTGGCCTGGTGGTGGCGGGCGGCGTACTCGGCAACCGCGCGGCCGTCACGGTCCCCCAGCCCGCGAAGCAGCGTGCCTGCGGCGGTTGCTGCGGCGGGGTCTGCTCCGCCACCGGCTGACGGCGCCGCCGCCGGGTCGGGGACGACCGGCTGCGGCGGGACTCCGGGCGGCACCCACATCAGGGCGGGATCGGGTACGCCGAGGTGCGCCGGGCACAGCCGAGTGGCGCACGGATCGGGCGGCGGCTGTCGGGGAACCGGGGGCGCCGAGACCGACGCGGCCGTGAGCACCGCGGCCATTCCCACCGTGCCCAACGCTACCGCCTGAATGCGCCTCACGTGTCCAGCCTCGCCCGGCCGCGGTCCGCCGATCAACGGACGATTCCCAAGCGCGGCCCGACCGTGACCGGCGCGGCCGCTCAGTTCAGCTTGACGTCCAGCGGGTGCGTCGCCAGCAGCGACAGCGGCATCCCCTGTCTGCGCAGCACCTGCCCCCACAGGTCGAGGCTGCCCGGCACCATGATGTCGTCGGGCAGCGCGGACAGGACGATCCAGTCGCCGCGGTCGACCTCGTCGGCCAACTGCTCGCTGCCCCAGCCCGCGTACCCCGCGAACACCCGCAGTCCGCGCACCTTCGGCGCCAACTCATCCGGTTCGGCGTCCAGGTCGACAAGCACCACGGGCCCGTTCACGCTCTGCACGCCCGCCACCTGGTCGGCGTCCTCGCCCGCCCGCATCGCGGCAAGGCACAGCGCCCGCTTCTGCTCGACCGGGCCGCCGACGAACACCGCCTGCGGTCTGCTCGAGTAGGGGCCCCAGCCGGGGAGCACATCGGCAACCGCGACCTCGCTGGGCCGGTTCAGGACGACGCCGAGCGTGCCCTCGTCCTGGTGATCGATGATGTACACCACCGTGCGGCGGAAGTTGGGGTCGAGCAGCCCAGGTGCGGCCACCAGGAGACTGCCCGGCTCGACGTCGGCATCCGATTGCACATCACGAATGATCCCATCGTCTGCCCGCGGGCTGCGGTCAGCAGGCCGGAGTGGTTCTAAGCTCACCCGGTGAGTTCGCCTGCGGTTGCCGCTGCCGGACAGGCAGAGTTCGACTCCAGCCACATCTGGACCAACTCGGCCTTCCGTCGCCTGCTGCTGACCAGGCTGACCGCGCAGTGGGGCGACGGCATCTTCCAGGCCGGGCTCAGCGGCGCCGTGCTGTTCAACCCGGAGCGCGAGGCCGACCCGATCGCGGTGGCGGCGGGCGTTTCCGTGCTGCTGCTGCCGTACTCGCTGATCAGCCCATTCGCCGGTGCGCTGCTGGACCGTTGGGACCGCAGGCAGGTGCTGTTGTTCGCCAATCTGCTGCGCGCCGGGCTGATCCTGCTCACCGCCGCCGCGGTGGGCTCCGGGCTGGCCGGGGTGCCGCTGTATGTCGGCGCGCTGCTGGTGATGGCGGTGAGCCGGTTCGTCAACGCCGGGCTGTCCGCCTCGCTGCCCCATGTGATCGATCGCTCCCACCTGGTCGGCGCGAACGCGCTGGCGACCACCCTGGGCACCGGCGTCGCGGCCGCTGGCGCGGGATGCGCGTTGGGGCTGCGGCAGCTTTTCGGCGCGGACAACGCGGGTTCCTCGCTGGTGACCTGCGCCGCGGTGGTGGGCTCCCTGCTCTCGGCGCTGGTCGCGATGCGGTTCGCCCGCGGCCGACTGGGGCCGGACGAGGTGGACGAGCCGGACCGGGCGCTGAAGGCGGTGGCGCTGGGGTTCCGGGACGGGGCCAGGGCGACCGCGCGCACGCCCAGCGTGGCGGCGGGCTTCGTGGGGCTGATGGCGCACCGGCTGGCCTTCGGCGCCTCGATGCTGGCCGTGCTGTTGCTGATGCGCAACCACTTCACCGACAGCGGCATCCTGCGGGCGGGCATCGCGGGCTTCGGCGAGGCCATCGTGGCGGTGGCGGGCGGCATGCTCATCGCCGCGTTCGTCACCCCGTGGCTGAGCCGCCGATATCGCAGGCGAACCCTGGTGTGCTGGTCGCTGGTGGTGGCCGCGGGCGCCCAGTTGGTCTTCGGGCTGACGATGCAGATCGAGAGCCTGCTGGCGGCCGCGCTGGTGGTGGGCGCCGCGGGCCAGGTGATCAAGCTGAACGTGGACGCCGCGGCGCAGATCGATATCGGCGACGAGGTGCGCGGCCGGGTCTTCGCCCTCTACGACACGCTGTTCAACGTCAGCCAGGTCATCGCGACGGCGGTCGCGGCGTTCCTGGTGCCGCCGAACGGCTACGCGCCCGGCCTGCTGATCGGCGTCACCGCGGTGTACCTGCTCGGGATGGGCGGCTACCTGCTTGCCGAGCGGCGGAGCCCGTCGCCGAGCCCCGCCGCGGGCTAGTTACAGCAGGATCTGCCAGGCCCCGATGTTGGTGTCCATCGGCGCCGCGGCGACCTGCTGGGTGATCTCCATGCCCTTGGTCTTCTTCTTTTTCTTGCTCTTGCCGCTGCCGCAACCGCCGACCAGCACCAGCGACAACGCCAGCAGCACAGCGAGCGAGCCCTGCACACGCCTGTTCACAATGCCCCCGAATGTCGGAAAAGATCTTTCCGAAAAGGCTAGCGGACACATTCCGGGCAGGACAGCCGCCGGTCAGGCGGGTGGTTCGACCCCCTGCTCCGCCGCCCAGCGCAGCAGTTCGGCCTCGGCCTCGTCCCTGCTCAGCGGTCCGCGGTCCAGCCGCAGCTCCTTGAGGTGCTGCCACGCCTTGCCGACCAGCGGCCCCGGCGGCAGGCCGAGCAGCCGCATGATCTCGTTGCCGTCGAGGTCCGGCCGCACCCTGGCCAGGTCCTCCTCCTCGGCGATGCGCTGGATGCGCTCCTCAAGCTCGTCGTAGGTGCGCTGGAGGTTCGCCGCCTTGCGGCGATTGCGGGTGGTGCAGTCGGCGCGCACCAGCTTGTGCAGCCGGGTCAACAGCTCACCGGCGTCGGTGACGTAGCGGCGCACCGCGGAGTCGGTCCACTCGCCCTTGCCGTAGCCGTGGAAGCGCAGGTGCAGGTACACCAGCTGGGCGACGTCCTCCACCACGTTCTTGGGGTACCGCAGGGCCCGCAGGCGCTTGCGGGTCATCTTGGCGCCGACCACCTCATGGTGGTGGAAGCTCACCCCGCCGCCGGACTCGAACCGCCTGGTGGCGGGCTTGCCGATGTCGTGCAGCAGCGCGGCCAGCCGGAGGATCAGGTCGGGGCCGTCCTCCTCGAGATCGATGGCTTGATCAAGAACAACCAGCGAGTGGTGATAGACGTCCTTGTGTTGATGGTGCTCATCGATTTCCAGCCGCATGGCGGGCAGTTCGGGCAGCACGTGGTCGGCGAGCCCGGTGTCGACCAAAAGCTCGATGCCGCGCCGCGCCGCGTCCCCGCAGATCAGCTTGGACAGCTCCGCCTGGATCCGTTCCGGGGTGATCCGGCCGATCTCGGCTGCCATCTCCCGCATCGCCTCGACCACCCGGGGCGCCGGGTCGAAGCCGAGTTGGGCGACGAAGCGAGCCGCCCGCAGCATGCGCAGTGGATCGTCGGCGAACGACTCCTGCGGGGTGGCCGGGGTGTCCAGCACCTTGGCGACCAGGGCCTCCATCCCGCCACGCGGGTCGACGAACTGCCGTTCGGGCAGCTTCACGGCCATCGCGTTGACTGTGAAGTCCCTGCGCACCAGGTCGCCATCGATGGAGGAGCCGAACACGACCTCCGGGTTGCGCGTCACCCGGTCGTAGCTGTCCGCGCGGAACGTGGTGATCTCCAGCGTGGCGCCGTCGCGGGAGGCGCCGATGGTGCCGAAGGCGATGCCGGTGTCCCAGATCGCGTCGGCCCAGCCCGAGAGCACCTGCTGGATCTGCCCCGGCCTGGCGTCGGTGGTGAAGTCGAGGTCGGTGCCCAGCCTGCCGAGCATGGCGTCCCGCACGCTCCCGCCCACCAGGTAAAGCTGGTGTCCGGCGGCGGTGAAGCGCCGCGCGAGTTCGTCGGCGACCGGGGCTACCCGAAGGAGTTCCACAACGGCATTCTGCTGTGCGCCCGCGCGGCGGGCGGGACTGATGTGACGGCGGGGGTTCTCGGACTCCCGCTGGGGGCGGCTTGCGATGGGGCTGGACACAGCGGGCCAGGGTATCCCGGCGACCCCGGTGGCTGCTCGACCAGGACGGGGCAACCGCTGTCCTGGGTGCCCGCACAACCTTTGGTGGCAATGCGGGAACCGCCGGTGGCACAGCCCATTACCATCGCTGATATGCCCCCGTCGTCCGGCCGTTCCGGCGAACGCAAACCGGGGCGCCGCACCCGGCGGCGTCGCAACCGGCTGCTGACGGTGGACGAGACCTCCGCCGGGGGGCTGGTGGTGGACTCCCGCAAGGGGCTCGCCGCGCTTATTGGCAGACTGGACCGGCAGGGCCGCCTGCTCTGGTCGCTGCCCAAGGGCCATATCGAACGCGGCGAGACCACCGAACAGGCCGCGGTCCGAGAAGTGGCCGAGGAGACTGGGATCCTTGGCCGGGTGCTCGCGCTGCTGGGCACCATCGACTACTGGTTCGTCGCGGAGGGCCGCCGGGTGCACAAGACGGTGCATCACTTCCTGCTGGAGGCGGTCGGCGGCGAACTCTCCGACGAGGACGTGGAGGTCACCGAGGTGGCGTGGGTACCCCTCGGCGAGCTGGACCGGCTGCTGGCCTACGCCGACGAGCGCCGCATCGTGCGCAAGGCGATCGAGGCGGTCGACCGTCTCACGGGGCGAGCACTGATGCGGGAGAAGACGTGATCCGCCTGCTCCATCGGACGACCGCGGCTCTGTTCGCCGCACTGATCGCCGCCCTGAGCGCCCCTGCCATCACGACGGCGCAGCCCGCGTTCGGCGAACCGGACCAGCTACGCCTACAGCTGACCGGCATGAGCCCCCGGATCGTCGGCCCCGGCGCGCCGCGCACCGTCACGATCACCGGCAAGGTGAGCAACACCAGCGGCAGGCGGGTCGAGGACGTGCAGGTCCGGCTCCAACGCGGCCCGCGCCTGAACACCGCCGACAAGATCACCGCAGCGGTCACCGAGGAGCCGGGGGCGAACTCGGGCAACGGTGACTTCCGCCGCATCGCCCGCCAACTCGACCCGGGGCAGAACGCCACCTTCGAGCTGCCGACCCCGCTGGACGCGCTGGGCATCACCGAACAGGGCGTCTACCAGCTACTGGTCAACGTCAACGGAAAGCCCGAACGCGGTTCCACCGCGCGGCTGGCCCGCACCGACCTGCTGCTCCCGGTGCTGGGCGAGACCGCCCCGCCGCCGGGCCCGGTCGGGCTGACGGTGCTGTGGCCGATCGCCGACCAGCCGAGGCTGATCCCGCAGCCGCCGAACGGTCCCGCGGTGCTCACCGACGACGAACTGGCGACCTCGCTGGCACCCGGCGGGCGGCTGTTCAACCTGGTGCAGGCGCTCCAACAGCAGGTGCCCGCGGGCTCGCCGACGGGCAACGCGCTGTGCCTGGCCATCGACCCCGACCTGATCACCACCACCACCGCGATGAGCGCCGGGTACCGGGTGCGCGGTGCGGGCGGGGAGACCGTGGAGGGCACCGGCCGGACCGCGGCGACCCAGTGGTTGGCGCAGCTCAAAGCGGTCGCCGCCGGGCGGTGCGTGATCACGCTGCCCTCCTCGGGCGCCGACCTGGTGGCGCTGTCCAGGGCGAACCTGCCCGACCTCGTCGACCTCGCGCTGAACCAGGACAAGGCCATCCTGGACGCGCTCGGCGTGCAGCCGATGCCGAAGGTGGTGTGGCCCGCCGACGGCATGCTGGACACCGGCACGCTGACGAACCTGGTCCGCAACGACGCCAAGGCGGTGCTGCTGGACCCCCACACGCTGGAGAGCCACGACCCGGCGCAGACCGTGCGGCTGCGCACCGAGGTGTCCGCGCCGGGCCCGCTGGTGGTCAAGACCGATCCGATGCTCTCCGCCGCGCTGGGTCGCACCGCGGGCGGACAGGCACCGGGCGTCGAGCCCGACCTCGCCGCCCAGAACGCCATCGCCGGACTGGCCTTCCGCGCCTGGGCCCCCGACCAGCGCCCGCCGGCGGGCACCACCGTGCTGGCCCCGCCGCTGCGCTGGTCCGCGCCGGTCGGCGAACTGGCCGAACTGCTCGGCACCGCGCGTGGGCTGATCGAGGGCGGACGGGCGGTCCCTCGGCACCTCATCGATCTGATCCCGGCGATCACCGCGCAGCAGACCGTGCCGCCGCGCTACCCCGTCAACGCCGCGACCAGCGAGATCCCGCCGCAGGTCACCGGGGTGGTGACCGCCGACCGCAATGCCGCCAAGGACCTCAAAGAGGCCATGCGGACCGACCAGTCCAAGGGCGTCAGCCCCGACGAGCTGATGGCGCCGTACGAGCTGGGCATGCTCGGCGCGGTGTCCAGCCGCTGGCGCGGCGACCCGCCCGCCGCCGCGGCGGCCGCGGACCTGGTGCACAACCAACTCGTCGCGCTGCGGGACCGGGTGAAGGTGATCCAGCCGGAGACCGCCTACAGCCTGGCGTCCTCGGACAGCCCGCTGCCGCTGACCATCCGCAACGACCTGCCGGTGGCGGTGAACGTGCGCGTGGTGCTGTCCAACACGCAGGGGCTGCGGGTCAACCCGCAGGGCAGCAAACCGATCCCGGCGCAGGGCACGCTGCCGCTGCTGGTCCCCGCCGAGGTGGTGCGCTCCGGCAACTTCGTGGTGGACGCCTCGCTGACCACCCCGGGCGGCACTCCGCTCGGCGAGACCAGCCGCCTGCAACTGCGCTCCACCGCATACGGCACGATCACCCTGGCGCTCACTGGCACCGCGGCGGTCGCGTTGATCGCGCTGTCGCTGATCCGCATCGTCCGGCGGGTCCGGGCGGCCCGCAGACGCGCGGCCGAACCCGAACCGGTCGACACGGCGCGGACCGAGCTCAGCGAGGGCCAGCCGGTCTGAGCGGCCTCGCCGCCCGGATCGCGGGCCGAAGCAGTTCAAGGTGAGGCGAGCACGGGTGAGCAAAGTGAACACCAGGCCGGATGACGACACACCGACCCAGCGGATTCCCGCCATCGGGAACGCCACCGAGCAGCCGACCGAACAGATACCGGCGGTCACCGGCACCGAGCCCGCGGCGCCGTCGCTGGCCAAGGCCAGCGGTTCGATGGCCATCGCGACGCTGATCAGCCGGATCACCGGGTTCGCCTGGAAGATCCTGCTCGCCGCGGTCGTAGGCCTCGCGTTGGTCAACGACTCCTTCACCCTCGCCAACACCTTCCCGAACATCGTCTACGAACTGCTGCTCGGCGGGGTGCTCGCGAGCGTGGTGGTGCCGGTGCTGGTGCGGGCGCAGAAGGACGACGCCGACGGCGGGGAGGCCTTCACCCAGCGGCTGCTGACCATCTCCGCGACCACCCTCGGCATCGCCACGGTGTTCGCGGTGCTGGCCGCCCCGCTGCTCACCGCGCTGTACGTCGACGACTCCACCGGCAAGGCCAACCCCGAGCTGACCACGGCGTTCGCGTACCTGCTGTTGCCGGAGATCCTCTTCTACGGCATCGGCGCGCTGCTGACCGCGATCCTGAACTCGAGGAACGTGTTCGGGCCCGGCGCGTGGGCGCCGGTGATGAACAACCTGATCATCATCGCCACCATCGGGGTCTACACCCTGATCCCCGGCGACCTTGTGGTCGACCCGGTGCGGATGACCGACGTGCACCTGCTCGTGCTGGGCTTGGGCGTCACGCTCGGCGTGGTGGTGCAGGCGGTGGTGTTGATCCCGGCGCTGCTGCGCACCGGGTTCCGGCTGCGCTGGCGGTGGGGCTGGGACTCCCGGCTCACCGAGTTCGGCGGCCTGGCCATGTGGGTTGTCGGCTACGTCGCGATCAGCCAGATCGGCTACGTGGTCGTCAACCGGGTGCTGACCGCCGCCGACCCCGGTGGCGTCACGATCTACGCGAACTCCTGGCTGCTGCTGCAACTGCCCTACGGCGTGCTCGGCGTGTCAATGCTCACCGCGATCATGCCGAGGATGAGCCGGGCCGCCGCCGACGGCCGCAGCACCGACGTGATCTCCGACCTGTCGCTGGGCAGCAGGATGTCGGCGGTGATGCTGATCCCTATCAGCGCGCTGATGACCGCGCTCGGGCCCTACATCGGCGAGGCGCTGTTCACCGGCCGGGCCGCGGCGGACGCCGCGCGGCTCGGTGAGGCGCTGGCGGCCTCGGCCTTCGGGCTGCTGCCCTTCGCCATGGTGATGATCCAGCTCAGGGTGTTCTACGCGATGAAGGACGCCCGCACCCCCACCTTGATCATGATCATGATGACCGTGGTCAAGGTGCCGCTGTCCTACCTCTGCCCGGTGCTGCTGTCGCCGGAGAACGTGGTCCACGGCCTCGCGTTCGTGAACTCGCTGACGTTCCTGTTCGGAGTGGTGGTCGGGGAGGTCTGGTTGCGCGCCCGACTGGGACGACTGGGCGGCGCCCGTTTGCTACAGACAGTGACGAAAGTGCTGGTCGCCTCGGTGGTGGGCGGACTTGTGGCGTTCCTCGCCGGCCTCGGCGTCGACGCACTCGCCACACCCGCACTCAACCAGTTCTGGACGGCATGGTTCGTGCTGGTGGCGGGCGGCTTGGCGGGTGGCGCGACGATCTTCGGGCTGAGCGTGTTGCTACGTGTGGAGGAACTACTGCCCGCCCTGTCGCGTATCTCTGCACGTTTGCGTCGCCGTTGACGCAGAGTTTCACGTAGGCTCAGTGCAGACCCTGGTGCAGGTGCGTTTCCACGACGCCTCCGCGCCACGGAGGGGATAACGAAAGCGCAGCTTTCGCATGCGATGGGAACGCAAAGGGGTACACGGAGACCGTGGAGCCGCAGCAGAGCCAGACGTTGGCCGGTGCTGCCCCCGGGATGCTGCCGGGGGCAGTCCTCGGTGAGGGCCGATACCGCCTGCTTTCCCATTGCGGCACCGACGAACGGTGCGGCGCCTCGCTGTGGCGCGCCAAGGACGGTGCGCTCGGACGCGATGTCGCGTTGACCATCCTGGTCGGCGAGCCGGGGAACCCGGAGGCCGCCGCGGGCGTGCGGCGCACCCTGGAACGGGCCATGCACGCCGCGGGCTTCGTGCACCCCGGTGCCGCGAGGGTGCTGGACGTGCTCGGCCCTGGCCACGGGATCGAGGAGCACGGCCCGATCCTGGGCATCGTGGTCGCCGAGTGGACCCAGGGCACCGACCTGATCGACCTCGTCTCCGACGGGCCGCTACCCGCACTGGCCGCCGCCAAGTTGCTGGAGCCGCTGGTGTCCGCTGTGGACGCGGCGCACCACGCGGGCCTGGTGCTGGGCATCGACCACCCGCAGCGGATCAGGGTCACCCAGGACGGCGAGATGCGGCTGGCCTTCCCCGGCCCCCGGCCGGAGACCACCGCCGCCGAGGACGTCCGCGGCGCGGGTGCGGTGCTCTACATGATGCTTACCGGTCGCTGGGCGCTGCCCGGCGGACCGGACACCCTCCAGCGCGCACCCGTCGGACCGGACGGCACGGTGGTGGCGCCGCGCACCCTGCGGCCCACGGTGCCGATCGAGTTGTCCACCGTCGCGGTCCGCAGCGTCGCCGAGCCCGGTTCGATGGCGGGCACCGGCGATGTCCGCACCGCCGCCGCAATCCTGCAGGTGCTGCGCCAGGTCATCTCGACGCACACCGAGGCGGAGCGGATCGCCGCCCAGCAGACGGTGATCGGCCCCAACCGCGCCCCGCTGACCGCCACCGTGAACGCCTCCGCGCAGAACACCCTGTGGCGCACCGAGGACCCCGCACCCGATCAGGAACGCCGCCGCAAGCTGGGCTACGCCATGATGGCGCTGGCCGCGGCCACCATCGCGGTGCTGACCTGGATCGGCATGAGCGTGTTCAACATGTTCAGCGACTCCGGCCCCACCAACCCGCCGATCGTCGGCACGGGGGTGAGCGGCGAGGCCTCCGCTCCGGACAACAGCAACAAGGTGAAGCCCAAGAACGTCGAGGTCTTCGACCTGACCAACGACCCGGACAACCCGCGCAACGTGGACCGCGTCATCGACGGCAAGACCGGGACCACCTGGGCCACCCAGTGGTACAAGCAGCAGTTCCCGACCTCCAAGCCGGGCATCGGCATCATGTTCACCCTGGACAAGCCGCAGAAGCTGTCCACCGTGCTGATCGACTCGCAGAGCGCGCAGACCAGGATCGAAGTGCGGGCCGCCAAGAGCGAGAAGGTCGACAAGGTCGATGAGGCCGCGTTGCTCGGCCAGGGCGTGCTCAAGGCGGGCCAGTCCTCGATCAGCCTGGACGCGTCGCAGGAAACCCGCTACGTGTTGATCTGGATCACCGAACTGGCGCCCGCGGACGACGGCAAAGTCCTGTCGGAGATCTCCGAGATCACCTTCCTTCCCGTCCGGTAGCGGCAGATGATCGCCCG
The DNA here is from genome assembly GCF_056323685.1 of Actinorectispora metalli. NCBI lineage: Bacteria > Bacillati > Actinomycetota > Actinomycetes > Pseudonocardiales > Pseudonocardiaceae > Actinorectispora > Actinorectispora metalli. Next base: position 2,267,065 of record NZ_JBREYE010000001.1, on the reverse strand, counting down.
TTCGCGGATGGCATCCCGGCCGGCGTTATCCTCCCCGCGTGACCGCCGCCGCAGCTACGGATGCCGACCTCCTCGCGGCCCACTCCGCCGGTGACCCACACGCCTTCACCGAACTCGTGCGCAGGCACCGGGATCGGCTGTGGGCGGTGGCGTTGCGAACCATGCGCGACCACGAGGAAGCCGCCGACGCGCTGCAGGAGGCGTTGATCTCGGCGTTCCGCGCGGCACACTCCTTCCGCGCCGAATCGCAGGTGACCACCTGGCTGCACCGGATCGTGGTCAACGCCTGCCTGGACCGGATCCGCCGCAGGCAGGCCAGGCCGACCGTGCCGCTGCCCGAGGCGGGCCCCGGCGAGCCGGTGGTGCGCCGCGACGCGATGGCGGACCGGGAGACCCGGCTCGAGGTGGCGGAGGCGCTGGCCGAACTGCCGGAGGAGCAGCGGGCAGCGATCGTGCTGGTGGACGTCGAGGGGTATTCGGTCGCCGAGACCGCGCAACTGCTCGGCGTCGCGGAGGGAACCGTGAAGAGCCGGTGCGCCAGGGGAAGGCTGAAGCTGGCGAAACTTTTGGGACACCTGCGGAACCCGAGTGCAACTGCGAACGTCCCACCTCACGTTCGCACCAGCACAGGGCAACGGGAGGGCCGATGACCGGCAACGCGCCGCGCGATCCAGCGCCGGCAGGGCCTTGGTCCCACGATGTGCTGGCCGATCTGCACGCCGGGGTGCTGGACCCCGGCACGACCGCGACCCTGCGTCCACTGGTGGAGGCCGATCCGGAGGCCAGGGCCGTGCTCGCCGCGCTGGACGCCGCCGCGGCGGAGGTACACAGCCTGCGCGATGTCCCGCCGGTGCCGATGCCCCCCGATGTGGCGGCTCGCCTGGAGGCGGCGCTGCGCTATGAGGGGGAGGTCGCCTTCGGTCCCGCGACCCCCGCCACCGGAACACCCGTCCAACACTCGAACGTGACCTCGCTGGACGCCGCCCGGCGCCGCCGCAACAAGCGGCTGGGCTGGGGCGCGGGCCTGCTCGCCGCGGCCGCCGCCACCATCGGGGTGGCCTTCGTCGCGGGCACCGGGCTCAACCAGGAGCAGGGCACCCCGGTGGCCAAACCGGGAGCGTCCACGACCGCCACCCCGCCCACCGGCACCGACGCGCCGCTGGCGTTGAACGGACAGCTCGACCGGCTGCCCAGCGGTGTCATCGGCGCCAGGGACTTCGGGCCGCTGGCCGACCAGGAGCGGCTGAGCGGCTGCCTGGCGGCAAACGGCATCCCCGCCACCGCCAACCCCCTCGGCGTCCGCCAGGTCCAGCTGCGGGACACCCAGGGCGTGCTGTTGGTGCTGCCCGGCGGGCGGCCCGGCGCGCTGCGGCTGCTGGTCGTCGGTCAGGACTGCGGGCCGGACACGCCGTCCAAACTCGGCGACAACATCATCGGCGGCCGTTGAGAGCCGGAGTTCCCGTTTGACAGCTCTGTTGTGACCCAGCCCTCCGCGGGGAATTCCCGCACCTAGGATCACGTTGAGCGGTGCGTCAACGGAATCGGAGGCTGAAGGTGACGGCGCAGGCACAGGAGCAGTCCGGCCAGGTACACGAACTGATCATTGTCGGTTCGGGTCCTGCCGGTTACACGGCCGCGGTATACGCCGCGCGCGCCCAGCTGGCGCCACTGGTCTTCGAGGGCACCCAGTACGGCGGTGCGCTGATGACCACCACCGAGGTGGAGAACTACCCGGGTTTCCGCGAGGGGATCATGGGCCCGGAGCTGATGGAGGAGATGCGTGCCCAGGCGGGCCGCTTCGGTGCCCAGCTTCGCGCCGAGGACGTGGAGTCCGTCGACCTCACCGGCGAGGTCAAGACGGTGCTCGCCAACGGCGTGACCTACCGGGCGCGGGCGGTCATCCTGGCGATGGGCGCGGCCCCGCGCTACCAGAACGTCCCCGGCGAGCAGGAGCTGCTCGGACGAGGGGTGTCCTCGTGCGCCACCTGCGACGGCTTCTTCTTCCGCGACCAGGACATCGCCGTTGTCGGCGGCGGTGACTCGGCGATGGAGGAGGCCACCTTCCTCACCCGCTTCGCCCGCACCGTGACGCTCATCCACCGGCGCGAGGAGTTCCGCGCCTCCAAGATCATGCTCGATCGGGCGAAGGCCAACGAGAAGATCCGGTGGCGCACCAACACCGTGGTGACCGAGGTGCTCGGCGACGGCAAGGTCGCGGGCGCCCGGCTGCGGGACTCCCGCACCGGCGAGGAGTCCACCCTCGACGTGACCGGCTTCTTCGTGGCGATCGGACACATCCCGCGCAGCGAGTTGGTCAAGGGCCAGGTCGAAACCGACGAGGACGGCTACGTGCTGGTCCAGGCCCCGACCACGGCCACGAACCTGACCGGCGTCTTCGCCGCCGGTGACCTGGTGGACCGCACCTACCGGCAGGCCATCACCGCCGCGGGCTCCGGTTGCGCGGCGGCCATCGACGCCGAACGCTGGCTCGCCGAGCACGCCCCGACCGCCGAGCACGTCGGCGGCGGCTACGGGGCGGGCGCGGAAGCCGTCCCGGTGAGCTGACCCAAGGCAACGGAGCATCCGTCCCGCCCAACCGCTAGGAGAACGCATGGCAGGCAACACCAAGACCGTCACCGACTCCTCGTTCGCCGAGGACGTCCTGCAGAGCGACAAGCCCGTGCTGGTCGACTTCTGGGCCACCTGGTGCGGTCCCTGCAAGATGGTCGCCCCGGTGCTGGAGGAGATCGCCGCCGAGCACGCCGACAAGCTGACCGTCGCCAAGCTCGACATCGACCAGAACCCGGGCATCGCCCGCGACTACCAGATCATGTCGGTGCCCACCATGATCCTTTTCGAGGGTGGCAAGCCGGTCAAGCAGATCGTGGGCGCCAAGCCCAAGGCGGCCCTGATCACCGACCTGGGTCTCTGACGCGACAGCTTGTGACTCACCACATAGGATTTATGCGTGTGATTTGAGCGACACCGACGACCTTCCATCGTTGAAACACACGATGGAAGGTCGTCGGTGTTTCAGCCCGGTTACAGCCCGCGTGCAGGCACAACACGCCCGCGCAGCGGACAGGCATGGCCGTAGGCGTCCGCCGAAGCGGGACAAGGCAGAATATGGACCGCCCTGCGCCGACAACCTCCCAGTCGGCGCCCGAGCTTGTAAGTGAGGGGTGCATGCAGCTGCTGCGCCGTGGTGAGACCGGCCCCGCCGTTACGGAGGTCGCGAAAACCCTTGCGACGCTCGGACTGTTGGCCCCGGACAACGGTCGACTTCCCCAGGTGTTCGACGCCGCGATGGAGCAGGCGGTGCGCGCTTTCCAACAGCAGCGCGGCCTGATCACCGATGGCATCGTCGGACCCGCCACCTACCGGGCACTGCACGACGCCCGCTGGCGGCTGGGCGACCGCAACCTCGCCTACCTCGTCTCCGCCCCGATGACCGGCGATGACGTTTTCGCCCTCCAGGAGCGGCTGCTGGAGATGGGCTACGACGCAGGCCGCGCCGATGGCGTGTTCAGCAGGCAGACCGAACTGGCGCTGCGCAGCTTCCAGCGCGACTACGGGCTGTCCGTCGACGGCCTGTGCGGCCCGGCCACGCTGCGCGCGCTGCGCCAGCTCATGCCGAAGGTGCGCGGCGGCCGCCCGGTCTTCCTCCGCGAGCAGGAGCGCGTCCGCACCGCGGGCCCGCTGCTGCGCGGCAAGCGGATCGTCATCGACCCCGGCCACGGCGGCCCGGATCGGGGCATCGTGGTCGGCGGAGTGGCCGAGGCGGACCTGATGTGGGACCTGGCCCGCAGGCTCGAGGGCCGGATGGTGGCCACCGGGATGGAGGCGCTGCTCTCCCGCGGTCCCGCCGCCTGCCCGGCCGAGGCGGACCGGGCGATGTTCGCCAACGAGACCGCCGCCGACCTGTTCCTCTCGCTGCACACCGACGCCAACTCCTCCCCGCTGGCGCAGGGCGTCGCGACCTTCCACTTCGGTACCGGCAACGGCACCACCTCCACCGTGGGCGAGGCGCTGGCCGGGTTTATCCAGCGTGAGCTCTCGGCCCGCACCGGGCTGCTGGACTGCCGCAGCCACCCCAAGACCTGGGAGGTGCTGCGGCTGACCAGGATGCCCGCGGTGCGCATCGAGGTGGGGTTCCTGACCAACGGCGAGGACCGGCGGCGACTGCTGGACCCGGCGTTCCGGGACGTGGTCGCGGAGGGCATCCTGGTCGCGGTCAAGCGGCTCTACCTGCTCGGCAACGACGACCAGCCGACCGGCACCTTCACCTTCCAGGACCTGCTCCGCCACGAGCTCACCAAGTCCAGCTAGCGTCCGCTTGGATGGCGGCAACGAAGGCCGCTTGCATCCGGGGCTTCTTCGCCAACGCCGCCTTCGGCGACTCGAGCGCCGAAGGCGGGGGCGCGGCTATTTCATAGGGGGACGCCCGTCGACCACCGGGTCGGGGTTCAGACCGGCCGGTAGGACGGTTCCGCGCTGGGCACCGTGGAGATGGTGACCGAGCCCAACAGGCGTTCCAGGGCCGCTTCGACGTCTTCCTTCCAGGTCAGCGCCGAACGCAACTCCAGGCGCAGCCGCGGCCAGTGCGGATGCGGGCGGATGGTCTTGAAGCCCACCCTGGTCAGGAAGTCGGCGGGCAGCACGCAGGTCGAGGTGGACTCGATCTTGGCGTTGCCGAAGGCCTCGATGGCCTTCACACCGCGTCGGGTGAGGTCCTTGGCCACCGCCTGCACCAGTACCCGGCCCAGCCCGCCGCCGACGAACTCCGGCATCACGTACAGCGCGGTCAGCAGCACGGCGTCCGGGCTGACCGGCGCGGTGGGGAAGGCGGCCGACCTGGGAACCGCCGCAGGCGGGGCGTAGAGCGCGTAGCCCGCGGGTATTCCGTCGTGGTAGATGATCCGCCCGCAGGAGCCCCATTCCAGCAGGACGCTGGACAGCCAGGCTTCCTTCTCCAGGTCGGTCTGGCCGAACTCCTCGGCCTGCTGCTTGGCGTGCGGGGCCAGTTCCCAGAACACACAGCCCCGGCACCGCCGAGGCAGGTGGTCGAGGTTGTCCAGCGTGACGCCGACAACGCGTCGCGACAACTGACCTCCCGCTGGCATGACGGGCTACCCGCTGCGGCGGGCACCATGTCCAGAATATGTCCATGACTGTCGGTGCTGGAAGGCACAACCCCCGGTTCGGCGTCGCCCATTAGACTCGGACGAACGCTTGCCGTGGGCCGACCGGCCCAAGATCACCGGACAATTGAACCGATAGTACCTCCAGGAGCCATGGGAAGAGCGTGATGAACCCCTCCGGATCGTCCGAGTCCAGGCCCGCCACCGCAGGCCACCGCAGTCTCGACCCGCACCTGCGTCGCTACGCGGCACGCACCGCGGGCATGACGGCATCGGAGATCCGAGCGCTTTTCGCAGTAGCCAGCCGCCCCGAGGTGGTTTCGCTGGCCGGGGGCATGCCCTATCTCGCCGCCCTGCCGCTGGAGTCGCTGTCCGCCGAGGTCGCGCGGGTGGTGGCCGAAGACGGCCAGTTCGCCCTGCAATACGGCTCGGCCCAGGGCATCCCGAAGCTGCGCGAGCAGATCTGCGACGTGATGGCGCTGGAGGGTATCTCCGCCCACCCCGACGACGTCACCGTGACGGTGGGCTCCCAGATGGCCCTGGACATGGTCACCAGGATCTTCTGCGACCCCGGTGACCTCGTGATCGCCGAGGCCCCGTCCTACGTCGGCGCACTCGGCACGTTCTCGGCGTACCAGGCGCAGGTCGTGCACGTGGAGATGGACGCGGACGGCCTGGTGCCGGAGGCGCTCCGCCAGGCACTGAACGCCGCCAAGGCGCAGGGACGCCGGGTCAAGTTCGTCTACACGATCCCCAACTTCCACAACCCCGGCGGCGTCACGCTCGCCGTGCACCGCAGGGCCGAGATCCTCGACATCTGCGCGCGGCACGATGTGCTGGTGGTCGAGGACAACCCGTACGGGCTCCTCGGCTTCGACGGCCAGACCTACCCGGCGCTGCGTTCCTCCGAGCCCGACAACGTGGTCTACCTCGGGTCGTTCTCCAAGACCTTCGCCCCCGGCCTGCGAGTCGGCTGGGCGCTGGCCCCGCACGCCGTTCGCGAGAAGCTGGTGCTGGCCGCCGAGTCGGCCACGCTGTGCCCGCCCGCGTTCACCCAGGCCGTGGTGTCGCGGTATCTGGCCGTGCACGACTGGAAGGGCCAGATCAAGACCTACCGCGAGGCCTACCGTGAGCGCCGCGACGCCACGATCGCGGCGCTGGAGCAGTACCTGCCGGAGGGCTGCCACTGGAACGTGCCGGACGGCGGCTTCTACGTCTGGCTGACCGTCCCGGAGGGCGTGGACACCAAGGCGATGCTGCCCAGGGCGGTGACCAAGCGGGTGGCGTACGTGCCCGGCACGGCGTTCTACGCGGACGGCCTCGGAAGCCGCCAGATGCGGCTGTCGTTCTGCTACCCCACCCCGGAACGCATACGCGAGGGCGTTCGTCGCCTGGCGGGCGTTCTGGAGGGTGAAATGGAGATGCTGCGGACGTTCGGTTCAGTCGGGACGCGGCTGCTGTCAGGCCCGCAATCGCCGTCCCCGGACACCGCCTGACCCACCCGGTCCATTGTGGACGTTTGCACACCAGAACAGGGAGCTTTGATCCGTGGCTGATCGCCAGGTTGCCGTGCTGTCCGGAGGGCTGTCGCATGAGCGGGAGGTCTCGGTCAGATCGGGCCGCAGGCTCTCCGCCGCGCTCCGGTCGGCAGGCGTCGAGGTCATCGAGTGGGACGCCGACGGCCAGCTTCTGTCCAGGCTGCGCGAGCACCGCCCGGATGCCGTGGTGATCACCCTGCACGGCGGCGAGGGCGAGAACGGCGCCATCCAGACCGTGCTGGACATGCTCGAGGTGCCCTACGTCGGCACCTGCCCGCGGGCCTGCCGCCGGGCCTGGGACAAGCCCACCGCGAAGGCCGAGTTGGCGGCAGCGGGGCACGCCACGCCCGACTGGGTGGTGCTGCCCCATGCCACCTTCCGCGAGCTTGGCGCCCAGCCGGTGCTGGACGCCCTGGTCGCGCGGCTCGGGCTGCCGCTGATGCTCAAGCCGGACCAGGGCGGCTCGGCGCTGGGCGCCCGAGTGGTGCGCGAGTTGGCGGATCTGCCCGCCGCCATGATGGGCTGCTTCGCCTACGGCGAGACGGTGCTGGCGGAGCGGTTCATCGAGGGTGTCGAGGTGGCCATCAGCGTGATCGACACGCCTGATGGCCCCACGGCCCTGCCCGCGGTGGAGATCGTCCCGGAGAACGGCGTCTACGACTACGCTGCGCGCTACACCGCGGGCCTGACCGACTACCACGCCCCGGCCCGCCTTTCGGAGCCCCAAGCCGCCGCGGCCATGGACCTGGCGGTGGCAGCCCACCGCCTTCTCGGTCTCCGCGACCTCTCCCGAACCGACGCGATCGTGAGCCCCGACGGCACGCCCCATTTCCTGGAGGTGAACGTCTCCCCAGGCCTCACCGAGACGTCTCTGCTGCCGATGGCGGTGGACGCCGCTCACCTGTCGTTGGGCCAGGTCTTCGCCGACCTCGTGGAACGGGCCATCACCCGACCCAACGTTTCACGTTGAACATCGCCCTCAGCCCCGCCCCCTGACCTGCGCCAGCGCACAAGCCGCCCTGGCGACATCGGCGTCCACCCGCAGCAGGCCAAGCCCCTTCTCACACATCTCCACCTGCTCATTGGCCCCTCCTCACGCCCAACCCCACCGACTTGCGCGCGCAGCCGCCCCTTACGGCCGTGTCCTGCTTGGTGGCGGTCGTGCGGGCCACAGCCCCCGGTTGGACGCCCGGCGTGAACACCCGGACGGCGACATCCTCCACGTGAGCCCGCGCCCCGTGTGCACTTCGCGACCCGGCCGAGCATCGCCGTCATACCACCAAACCCACAGCTTCCCACGCCATGGCCACCAAATCTCGGCGAGTTGTCCACAGGCACGCCGCTTATCCACAACTTGAGCTCACGCCCTTCCAATCACGACCATGATCGATAGGCTGGAGCAGGGCTCGCCCCCCTGAGGGAGGGTGGGGGCTGCCCTCACTGGGTTGAGAACGCGTAGTGGCCTCGGGGTGAGGGCTTCGGGCAGCTTTCTCGGTGGGAGCCGCAACCGGCATCAGTTGTCACGCGTTCAGTGCTCGACCTGATCTTGCGCGTCAGGACATCGACTGGTCCCTCGGTGGGTGAGCGAGCCTTTGTGGGCCTCGGGCCTGGCTGGGTGTGCCGAACCGGGTCGGGCTCCATTGGCCAACGTGGGAAGCAAGCTTGCCGTCAAGCGCTCGATAGTCCTCGCGGCGCTGAATTGAGAACGGCTCGGGCGGATACGTCGAAGCTGAGTACCGACATTGAGGCCGTGGCTCGGCGGAGGAATGCGCTCGACGAATTGGGGAGGCTGAGAGAGTCGGCGTGGCGTGGTCGGCGTGATGGTGGTCCGCTTGGATGCGGCGTCTGGTGGTGCCCCCGGCAGGATTCGAACCTGCGCTCCCGCCTCCGGAGGGCGGTGCTCTATCCCCTGAGCTACGGGGGCCGATCGTTCACGGGTGATCTTGGTGGTGAACTAGATCGTCACCGTGACGAAAGTCGGTGGAGTGGTTGTGTAGGCAGGTTTCCTCACCCATTCGGAGTATCGGTGGACATCATTTGGACTATGCGTTCGAGATCGTCTACCGAACCGAATTCGACGACGATTCGGCCCTTGCGGCGGCCTAGTTCGACCTTCACGCGGGTCTCGAATTTGTCGGAGAGGCGGTCGGCCAGATCTTGGAGGCCGGGGGCCTGGATGGGTTTGCGGGGGGCGGGCTTGGGCTTGGCCGGGGTTTCGCTCTTGGCGAGGGTGACCGCTTCCTCGGTGGCTCGGACCGACATGCCTTCGGCGATGATGCGAGCGGCCAAGTCCTCTTGGGTGCCCGCGTCTTCGAGGCTGAGCAGCGCCCTGGCGTGGCCTGCCGAGAGCACGCCTGCCGCCACGCGGCGCTGCACCGGCAGGGGGAGCTTCAGCAGGCGGATGGTGTTGGTGATGACCGGCCTGCTGCGGCCGATTCGGGTGGCCAGTTGCTCGTGGGTCACGCCGAACTCGTCGAGTAGCTGCTGGTAGGCAGCCGCCTCTTCGAGTGGGTTCAGCTGGACGCGGTGGATGTTCTCCAGCAGGGCGTCGCGGAGCATCGCCTCGTCGGCGGTCTGCCGGACGATGGCCGGGATCTTGGTGAGGCCCGCCTGCTTGGAAGCGCGTAGGCGGCGCTCGCCCATGACGAGTTCGTAGGTGTTCTTGCCGAGCTCACGAACCACGATCGGCTGCATGAGGCCGAACTCGCGGATCGAGTGTTCGAGCTCGGCAAGCGCCTCTTCATCGAAGACCTGCCGGGGCTGCTTGGGGTTGGTCTTGATCGCGGCGATCGAGATCTCTCGGTACACCGCGCCCGCGACGGGCTCTGCGCCGTTGCCCGTGGGGCTGACCTGCGCCATGGTGGCCGGGCTGGGGACCGTGCCGCCTGCCGGAGCGGCACCCGGCATTGGCGCCGGGCCCTGGGGGATCAGTGCCGCCAGGCCGCGGCCTAGGCCACCCTTGCGCTCGGTCATACAGACTCCCTCTCTCTTACGGGCGTACCCGCACTCGTTCTCCTGCGGGACACCCGCACCGGCTCAGCCCCCTGAGCCGACGTGAGTCATCTTCCCTCAGACTGCCTTGGTCTCTGCTCCCCGGACCGCCAACTCCCTGGCCGCGTCCAGGTAGCTCATCGCTCCCCGTGAACCTGGATCGTAGGCGAGCACGGTCTGCCCGAAGCCCGGTGCCTCGGAGACCTTGACGCTCCTGGGGATCACAGTACGCAGCACGTGGTCGCCGAAGTGGTTGCGAACCTCCGCGGTCACCTGATCGGCAAGCTTGGTCCGCCCGTCGTACATGGTGAGCAGGATGGTCGACACATGCAGCGCCGGGTTGAGGTGCGCGCGGACCAGTTCGATGTTGTGCAGCAGCTGGCTCAGGCCCTCCAGCGCGTAGTACTCGCACTGGATCGGGATCAGGATCTCGGCGGCGGCGACCATGGCGTTCAACGTGAGCAGGCCAAGCGACGGCGGGCAGTCGATGAAGACGTAGTCCGGCTTCAGCTCGTCCAGCGCCTCGGGGGAGAGGGCTTCCTTGAGTCGCGACTCGCGTCCGGGCATGGACACCAGCTCGATTTCGGCGCCGGCGAGGTCGATCGTGGCGGGCACACATACGAGGTTGTCGGACTGGTTCGACACCGCCGCGGCGTCGCCGATGCTGATCTCGCCGATCAACACCTCGTAGACCGAGGGAGTGCCGGATCGGTGCTCCACACCGAGCGCGGTGCTGGCGTTGCCCTGCGGGTCGAGGTCGATGACCAGGACCTTCAGGCCGTGCAGAGCGAGGGCCGCGGCCATGTTGACCGTGCTGGTGGTTTTGCCGACGCCGCCCTTCTGGTTGGCGACCGTCATCACGCGGCGGTGGGTGGGCGGCGGAAGCTGGAGGGATTCGGGGTGCAGCACCCTGGCGGCCCGCTGCGCCTCCTCCGCGATCGGGGTCCAGAACGGCTCATCAGGCGCATGGCTCACAGGGCGTCGCACCTCCTCACTCGGGGCAAACCCATTGCCAACTGGCGGGCGTTGCCTGGTTTCACGTGGAACATGTGTCGATCCGTTCGACTCGCGGTACACGTTCACTGTTCCTTCCTTGCCCGACGACCGGGACCGTTGCTCCGGTTCGATCGATGTCTGGGTGGCTGAACGCGGGGAAGAGCCACCACGGTCGTCGGTACGTCCAATGTCGATTGCCCACACACCACGATTTCGGGATCACCGGCGCCGGCCGCGCCGATCTCTCGCGCGTCCCGGGCGACTTCCTCACCCGCGCTGGCTCCCTTGAGCGCCAGCAGCCGACCGCCCGGCTTCACCAGCGGAAGACACCAGCCTGCGAGTTTGCCCAGTGGTGCCACCGCGCGGGCAGTGGCGACCTCTCGTTCTCCCAGCTGCTGCCGGACCGTGGGGTCCTCCGCTCGGCCGCGGAGGACCGTGGCGCCGAGTCCGAGCACCGCCACGACTTCCTCCAGCCAAGCCACTCGCCGCGCCATTGGTTCGAGAAGCACCAGATCCAGGTCCGGTCGTGCGATCGCAATCGGAACTCCGGGGAATCCAGCCCCGGAACCAACGTCCACCACGCGACATCCTTCGGGGAGTAGCTCCGCGACGACGGCTGAGTTCAACAGGTGCCGGTCCCACAGGCGGTCCACCTCACGCGGGCCGATAAGTCCGCGTTCCACGCCATGCCGAGCAAGTAGCTCAGCGAACCGGATGGCGAGCGGAAGCCTATCGCCAAACACGGCTTCAGCCGATACCGGCGTGATGGTTTTTCGGAGGTTCTCCGATTCCGGCTCGGTCAATTGCGGGAATCCGTGCTGATTCATGGGGGAGGACCATCCGAAGGGTAGGTGTTTCACGTGAAACTCGAGGGGTGTGGCAATGGAGAGGCCGGCAATGCGCAACAGGGCCCGTCGACGCCGGCCCGTCGGCAACTTCTACATCTGTACCCCACCAACCGCCATGGCGCCGGATCTCAGCTGAGCGTTCGTCCAGCGCGGTGCCGTGGCGGGCAGCCCAGTCACCTGCCAGGCCGCCACCCCGAAGAAGGTCCGCGCGGACGACACACCGCCGCTGGTCGTCGCGTGTCTCAGGCAGCCCCCATCCAGTCGCCTTCTGCCCGCAGCTGATGAGCGGGCCTCGTCCCATCGTGGAGGCGCCATGCGACCAAATGCGAAGGTTCGGGCCAAGCAGTTCAGCAGAGACCGACGTCGCGGTGACCGAGCGAGGATGAAGCCGGTCTGTCCAGTGCCGCGCATATCGATCACCGAGGCAACGATCCCACCGGGTTCGCGGGCGACACTCGCGGACTGTGAGGGGTACGGCCTTTGGCTGGTCGCTCAGCTCATGCGCGATGACAGAGAAGGCGCGGGGAACATCGTCGGGGGCGCACTCGACAACGCCCGGCTTCGCGGCCAGCGCATCGACCGTGACAGGCCACCGGTATCTAGCCTCACGTCCGCCAGCGCTGTCGGCCGGTGATCCACCGCCAAGTCGCCAGGGCTCGCGGCTTGGCCGACGGGACCGATTGTCCGCAAATGGCCGCCGGTTGCGGCGGTGGAGAGCAGAACCCATTTCGCCTGCTGCTGGACGACCGCATTGGAGATCGACCGCGCACAAGCCCAGCTTCCCGTGTGGGGCCGCCCGGTCGATCGTGGCTGGGGTTGGCAGGACGCGCGATCCGCGGGCGGCTCCTGAGCTTGGACCGATACGGACGACCGTGGAAACGTCACAGGCGACCCGGCTGCGGGCGTGAACCGGCCGCGAGAGCACGAGCGGGTCATCGTCCATCGAGGGTCTTCCTTCCGCGCCCTGGACCACAGCGCAGGCATGCGGCGAGTGATCAACGGACCGCTCCGTCCGCTGCTTCGTCGGCAGTGGGGAGTCGCAGCCGATCCTCGACCGTGCTTGGCTCGCCGGGCCAGATCTGCGCTGGCGCCCGGTCGCGGCCTGCGAGCGCACCAGCGGTGTACCGCCTGCCGACTACCGGGCTGTCTCTAGTCTGTCGTACCTCGGCAGCCGGAAACAAAAAATCCGGGCCGTTTCACGTGAAACGGCCCGGATGTGATTCCGCGTTTACCTTCAGCCAGTCTTGAACACGATCACGCGCCTGCTGGGCTCCTCGCCCTCGCTCTCGCTGCTGACGCCATTGACCGAGGCGACCGCATCGTGCACGACCTTGCGCTCAAAGGGAGTCATCGGGCTGAGTCGTACCGCTTTGCCCGTCTCCAGCGCCTTCTTCGCGGCGTTCTTGCCAAGCTCGCCCAACTCCTCGCGGCGAGCGGCCCGCCACTGGCTGACGTCCAGCATCAGTCGGCTGCGAGCACCGGTGGACTGCTGCACCGCCAGGCGGGTCAACTCCTGGAGCGCCTCCAGCACCTGGCCGCGGTTCCCGACCAGACGCTCGAGGTCGTCACCGCCGTCGATGCTGACGATCGCCCGGCCCGCCTCGACGTCCAGGTCGATGTCCCCGTCGTAGTCCAACAGGTCGAGCAACCGCTCCAGGTAGTCGCCGGCGATGTCGCCTTCGCGGACCAGCAACTCCTCGAGGTCCGCTGGGGCGCCGTCCGCACCCTCCGATTCCTCGCCGGTGGAAACCTCGGCCTCCGCGATCTCCTCGGACGCCTGCAGTGTCTCCGACACCTGTGTCTCCTCTCGCATCCTGCTTGGGTGCCCCGGCCGGTACCGAAGTACTCGGGACCGGAGGCACACCGGTGGTCTGTGTGCGCCTCAGCGGCGCTTGCGGTTCGGCTGCCTCTTCTTCGGCCGCGTGCGGTCCTCGATGACGCCGGGAACCTCGTTCGGCTTCGCGTCATTGGGCTCCGCGGGCGCAGGCGAGCTTCCGTTCGCCGCGGGCTCCGCAGCCTCCTTGCCTGCCGGGTCGGCCGCTCGCTTGGGCTTGGCGGTCGGCTTCTGGCCGGGCTTCGGGCCGAGCGTCTGCCGCTTCTCGACGGCGGCCGCCTTCTTCTCCGCTTCCTCGGCGTCGATGCGGTGGTACACCACGTACTGCTGGCCCAGCGTCCAAATGTTGTTGCTGACCCAGTAGATCAGGACTGCCAGCGGCAGGAACGGACCACCGACGACCGCGGCGATCGGAAACAAGTACAGCGTCAGCTTGTTCATGATCGCGGCCTGGGGGTTGGCCGCGGCGGCCTCCGACTGCCGGGCCACCGAGTGCCGGGCGGTCAGGTGGGTGAACACACCGGCCACGATCATCAGCGGCACCGCGACATAGCCGATGTCCCAGCGGGTGACCTCCGCGCCGAACACCGCCAGCCGGTCGGATGCCTGCGTGATGTAGGCCGACAGCGGGGCACCGAACAGGCGGGCGTCGAGGAACGAGTTGACCTCGTCCGCGCCGAACACGTAGTTCGCGGTCGTCCGGTTCTGCTCGGGGGAGAGGAACGGCCGGTTGAACGAGTTGAGGACGTGGAACAGGCCGATGAACACCGGGATCTGCACCAGCATGGGCAGGCAGCCGCCCAGCGGGTTCACCCCGTGCTCGGACTGCAACTTCTGCATCTCCGCCGCGAGCCGCTGCTTGTCCTTGCCGTACTTCTCCTGGAGCTTCTTGATCTGCGGAGCGAACTCCTGCATCTTGCGCATGGAGCGCACCTGGCTCACGAACGGCTTGAACAGAATCGCTCGCAGCGTGAAGACCAGGAACACCACCGACAGCGCCCACGCGAACCCGCTGTCGGGTGCCAGGACGTACCCGAACACCTTGTGCCAGAACCACAGAATGGCCGACACCGGGTAATAGATGAAGTTGAGCAAGACCTACTCCTCGGCAGGGGCGTTGCGACCCGTTTGATCAAGCGTGTGGTGAACCACCCGGTCTCAGCCGATGACCGAGAAGTCGGCCTTCGGTCACGGCACCAGGCATAACCGGGAGGGAGCCAGTATCGGTCATGGCTTCCTCCGGGTCTTGGGCGGAACGGGGTCCAGGCCTCCAGGGTGCCAGGGACCACAACGCAGCAGGCGGCGGACGGTCAGCCAACTACCGCGGAGCGCGCCGTGCACTGTCAGCGCCTCGACCGCGTACGTGCTGCAGGTCGGGTGGAACCGACAGGTCGGCGGCAGCAGGGGCGAGATCAACCGGCGGTACAGCCACACCGGGATCAACAGCCCCCATGCGACGGGACCGGGCCGACCGGGGCTCTCCGCCTCCGGCGCCGGGTGCGTGCTCATCGGCGGGCCGCCTCGGCGGGCGGGAGCAGCCGGAGCTTGCGCAGCGCCGAGTCCAGGTCGGCGGCCAGGTCTGCGGAGGGCGCCTCGGCGGACAGCGGCAACGCCCGCACGACAAGCTGTGCGTCGGCGGGGAGGTCTGCCAGCCGATCCCGCATCAGGTGACGCAGTCGACGGGCCACCCGGTGCCGGACGACGGAGCCGCCGACACCCTTACTCACGACAAAACCCACCCGAGGGCCAACCGGCTCTGCTCGGGTGGGTGTGAACTCGCCGGGCTGTGAAGTGCTCACCTCGGTTGAACGCTCGGCGGACGGCATTGGTGCCGGGCCGACCAGGGCGTGCACCACCAGCCGAGGCCGTCCGCAGCGGCGGCCTCGGCGAACCACCAGGTCGAAGTCCTGGCTCTTCCGCAGCCGAGCAGCCGCCGACAGCACGGCGCACCTCGAAACGCTCAGGCGGACAGGTTGATGCGTCCCTTGCGGCGGCGTGCAGCCAGAACGGCGCGGCCGGCGCGGGTACGCATGCGCAGACGGAAACCGTGGGTCTTGGCCCGCCGACGGTTGTTGGGCTGGAACGTACGCTTGCTCACGGTCGCTCTCCAGTGCTTACTAACGCAGGTCTGGTAGTGCCCGAACGACGATGATCCTCCAGCGACGGCCACCAGGGCCCGCTGCTCGACATCGCGGCGGAACAGGCACAGCATGAATCGCCCGCTACGAAAGCGGTGACCGTATGAGGGTACGCACCCCGGCCGTGCTTCTCAAATCGCGGGTCGGTGCAGGTGCCGACTCCCGAGTCTGTCCTACCCGAGCGGTGGCCCAACTGCGCAGGCCACGCAGCAGAGTGATCTTTGGCAGATGCCCCCGGAACGGCGAACGGGCGCCACTTTGACAGCTTTCCGCAATCGGTTTCGATTCGCCGCGAGATCGGACCAGTAACGGTTCCGTGGCCGATCATGCTGCGCGCCAAGATGTTCTGAGCACTCAATATCCAAACACGCCCAAGATCGGCTACGCTGTCGTTGCTGCTCCACCGGGTAGGTCGGGTTACGCTCCGCACAACCGTTCATCGACATACCGATGACCGCTCAGTGCTTGCCATGGCGCCACGTCTTGTGGCAGCGCCCAGCCCTTGTTAGCGTGCCCCACCGCGGTTCGGACGTCCGGCAGAGAGGGACCGGACGGTCGAGACGGGTGGTACAGCGAACCCAATCGAGGGGAACTCGGCGCTTCGCCGTGCCTTCGTGCACAGTTGTGGACAAGTGTGTGGATGCTTCACTCGATGGCGTCCACCATGGTGACCTTGCCGATCGCCCCTCGGCAGGGACCACGAGAAGGGGGCCCACCTACCGGTGGGTAATGTGCCGGTGAGGGGAGGGGAGCCAACCCATGTCCGACTATCAAACCGAACTAGGTCTGGTCTGGGACCAGGTAGTACAAGAGCTTTCGTCGGGCACTCTGTCTCCCCAGCAACGGGCGTGGATGCGGGTGACCCGCCCGATCGGCCTGCTGGACGGAACCGCACTGCTCGCCGCGCCGAGCGACTTCGCCAAGGAAGCCATCGAGCGCGCGCTGCGGGAACCGATCACCCAGGCCCTGTCCCGGCATCTCGGCCGGGCGGTCTCGCTGGCGGTCAAGGTGGACACCGCGTCCCCGCTGCGGCCGCTGATCTCGCCGGACGGCAAGTCGGCCGCCATGAACTCTCCGATCGGAAGCGACGGCACGCAGGCGACGACGCTACCGCCTCCGATGCCCGCCCCCGTCGCGCAGGCGAACTCGGTGAACTCGGTTGGTGCCAACCCGGTCAACTCGGTGCCGATGGCTCCGATGCCCGCCGAGGTTTTCGAGCAGCCGCCTGCGGCGGACCCGGGTGCTCCGCCGAAAACCGAGGAGCCGCCCGCCGCGGCCGAGGAAGAGCCGGATGCCTCCGACGCCTCGGATGTGGATGAGGAGGGCGAGGCGCTCGCCAGCGTGCACGAGATCTGGCCGACCTTCGCCGGGAACTCCAACACCGCGCCCAGCCGCCCCAACTCGCAGACGAAGCTGAACGAGAAGTACACCTTCGACACCTTCGTCATCGGCGCATCCAACCGGTTCGCCCACGCCGCGGCGGTCGCGGTGGCCGAGGCGCCGTCCCGGGCGTACAACCCGCTGTTCATCTGGGGCGAGTCCGGCCTGGGCAAGACCCACCTGCTGCACGCGGTCGGGCACTACGCCCAGCGGCTGTTCCCCGGCATGCGGGTGCGCTACGTCTCCACCGAAGAGTTCACCAACGACTTCATCAACTCGCTGCGGGACGACCGCAAGGTCGCCTTCCAGCACCGGTACCGCAACGTCGACGTGCTGCTGGTCGACGACATCCAGTTCCTGGAGGGCAAGGAAGGAACTCAGGAGGAGTTCTTCCACACCTTCAATACCCTGCACAATTCGAACAAGCAGATCGTGGTGTCCTCCGACCGGCCGCCCAAGCGGCTGGAGACGCTGGAGGACCGGCTGCGCACCCGGTTCGAGTGGGGACTGATCACCGACATCCAGCCGCCCGAGTTGGAAACGCGCATCGCGATCCTGCGCAAGAAGGCGGCACAGGACCGGCTGGCGGCGCCCGCCGAGGTGCTGGAGTTCATCGCGGCCAGGATCGAGCGCAACATCCGCGAGCTGGAGGGCGCGCTGATCCGCGTCACCGCGTTCGCCTCGCTCAACCGGCAGCCGGTGGACGTGCAACTTGCCGAGATCGTGCTCCGCGACCTCATCCCCGACTCGCAGGTACCGGAGATCACCGCGTCCACGATCATGGCGGTGACCGCCGAGTTCTTCGGCGTGACCATCGACGATCTCTGCGGCCCCGGCAAGACCAAGGCGCTCGCGCAGGCCCGTCAGATCGCCATGTATCTGTGCCGAGAGCTCACCGACCTGTCGCTGCCCAAGATCGGGCAGACCTTCGGCGGCCGCGACCACACCACGGTCATGTACGCGGACAAGAAGATCCGCAAGGAGATGGCGGAGCGGCGCCGGATCTACGACCAGGTCCAGGAACTCACCACCCGGATAAAGCAGCGCGCTCGCGGCTGACCCGCGGTTAAGCCGGCCGACTGCCTTATGAAAGGAGCAGTCGTGCCGGAACCCCGGGTACCCGTCACCGATGACGAGATCGCCGCCGCCTACATCGCCGCACCGCCGGAGTTGAACTCCACGGTCACGCTCTCCGACTACGACCCGGGCTGGCCCGCGAGCTTCGAGAACGAGGCCCGACGAATCCGCGCCGCCCTGGGCGACCGGGTCGTGCTGCTCGAACACGTCGGCTCGACCTCGGTGCCGGGGCTGTGCGCGAAGCCGGTCATCGACATCCTGCTGGCGGTGCCCGACTCCGCCGACGAGGACGCCTACGTCCCCGCGCTGACCACGGTCGGGTACCGGCTGGTGATCCGCGAGCCGGACTGGGAGCAGCACCGGCTGTTCAAGGGCCAGGACACCGACCTGAATCTGCACGTGTACTCCCCGGACAGCCCGGAGATCGACCGCACCCTGCGCTTCCGCGACCGGCTGCGGGCCGATGAGGCCGACCGCGACCTGTACGCACGGACAAAGCGGGAACTCGCGGGCAGGCGGTGGAGGTACATGCAGAACTACGCCGACGCCAAGAGCGCGGTGATCGACGAGATCCTGTCCCGCGCCGCACCTCTTATTGGACAGCCGCCCGGGCCGGACCGACCGCCCCACCGATAAAAGGTGCTCGCCGACGCCGACCAAGGGTGCCCGCACGCCTACCCACAGGCAGGAAATGTGCTGGTAGGCGGACGTTTTCCTGTGCGCTGGATAACAATCGTCATCCGTCCGGGCAGAAGTTATCCACACACAGGCTGTGCACTACTGCCCCTAGTTGATCAACGCTTCCTGTGCACATCTGTGTGGACAGCTGGGGGCAACTGTGGAGCGTTTGGCGAAGGGCCGAAGTTGTGCACCGATCGGCCGATCCATCCACCGGTTGACCACCTGCTCGCTCCACAGCCGACGCGGCCGTGTGGCCTGGGACAATCGGCGTTGTCCACAGAACTCACAGGGCTTATTACTGTCATCAGCTTTGTCCCTTGAGAAGAAAAACCACCAGAAACAGGGGCGGTGGATTGTGGGGACAGCTCGGCTCGGGGCGGTGGAGAGCTTTCCGGTGAAGGAATCCGCCCCGGATGACGCCGAGGCCGATCACGTTCTACGGTTGGGAAACCTGCCGCGCCGGAACGGGGAGGCTCAGGCATCACGGCGACCGGGTTGCTCTAGGCCCCGCCGTGCCCTGGCCCCCGGCTACCGGTGCGGTGCGTGCCGACTCGACCCGCACTCGAGATGTGCTGCGGGACGACTGGAAAGGAATCCCCATGAAGATCCGCGTCGAGCGCGACGGCCTCGCGGACGCTGTCGCCTGGGTGGCGCGCAGCCTGCCGTCTCGCCCGCCAGTGCCAGTGCTCGGTGGGGTCCTCCTCGATGCGGGCTCCGGTTCCGATGGCGGTGACGCCGAGGCACTGACCGTCTCGGGATTCGACTACGAGGTGTCCACCGAGGTCGGAGTGCCTGCCACCATCGCCGACGCAGGCCGGGTGCTGGTGTCCGGTCGGCTGCTGGCCGACATCACCAAGGCGCTGCCGAACCATCCGGTGGAGATCACCGTTGACGGCTCCCGGGTCAACATCACCTGCGGCAGCTCCAAGTTCAGCCTGCCCACCATGCCGGTCGAGGACTACCCGCAGCTGCCGGCGATGCCCGGACTTGCGGGCGCGGTCTCCGCGGATGTTTTCGGCTCGGCGGTGTCCCAGGTCGCGGTGGCCGCCGGAAAAGACGACACGCTGCCGATGCTCACCGGCATCCGGTTGGAGATCAACTCCGACCAGGTCACCCTGGTGGCCACCGACCGGTTCCGGCTGGCGATCCGGGAGTTCACCTGGGAGCCGACCGGCTCGGTCGACGACACCTCGGTGCTGGTGCCCGCCCGGACCATGGCCGAGGCGGCCAAGACCCTCGGCTCGGCGGGCAAGAAGGTCGAGCTCTCGCTGGGGTCGACCGACGGACTGATGGGCCTGTCCGGTTCGGGTCGCCGCACGACCACCCGGCTGCTGGACGCCGACTTCCCGAAGTACCGCCAGCTGCTGCCCAGCGAGCACAGCGCCAACGCGATCGTCGACGTCGCCCCGCTGGTCGAGGCGATCAAGCGCGTGTCGCTGGTCGCCGAGCGCGGCACCCAGGTCCGCCTGGAGTTCAGCGAAGCGGGCCTGCGCCTCACCGCAGGCGGCGACGATGAGGGCAGCGCGGAGGAGGAACTGCCGGTCGAGCTCACCGGCGACCCGCTGACCATCGCGTTCAACCCGGGCTACCTGCTGGACGGGCTCGGCGTGCTGCACACCGACCGCGCCCAGCTGTGCTTCACCACCCCCAGCCGCCCGGCGCTGCTCAAGCCGGTCAACGGCGACGGCGAGGTGCAGGCGGGTTATCTGTACCTGCTGATGCCGGTCCGCCTGCCGGGCTGAGAAAAGGTGAGCCGAGTCGCCGCATCGCGGCGACTCGATCCGCCCCGGCGGTACCGCTGCTGCGCAAGACTGGAACCGACACGAAATGGCACAGGGCACTACGGGAGGAACCGTGCAGCTCGGACTCGTCGGGCTCGGCAAAATGGGCTTCAACATGCGCGAGCGGCTGCGCGCCGCGGGCCATGAGGTGATCGGCTACGCCACGGACGCGAAGGTCAGCGATGTCGAGTCGCTGTCGGCCATGTCGCAGCGGCTGGAGGCGCCCCGGACGGTGTGGGTCATGGTGCCCTCCGGCGAACCGACCCGGCAGGTGATCGAGCAGCTTGCCTCGCACCTCGACGACGGCGACCTGGTGATCGAGGGCGGCAACTCGCGGTACACCGAGGACCAGCGCAACGCGGAGCTGCTCGGCGTGAAGGGCATCGGTTATCTGGACTGTGGAGTCTCCGGCGGGGTATGGGGGCGGGATAACGGCTACGGCCTGATGGTCGGCGGCGCGGCCGAGTTGGTCGAGCGGGCGATGCCGATCTTCGACGCGCTGCGTCCGGAGGGACCGCGCGAGGAGGGCTTCGCCCACGCGGGCGAGGTCGGTGCTGGTCACTTCGCGAAGATGGTGCACAACGGCATCGAGTACGGACTGATGCAGGCCTATGCCGAGGGCTACGAGCTGCTCACCGCCGCCCAGCAGGTCACCGATGTGCCCGCGGTGCTCAAGGCGTGGACCCGGGGCACGGTCGTCCGGTCCTGGCTGCTTGACCTGCTGGTCAAGGCGTTGGACGAGGACCCGAAGCTGTCCGAGCTGCGCGGCTACGTCGAGGACTCCGGCGAGGGTCGGTGGACCGTCGAGGAAGCGATCAACCACTCGGTGCCCGCCCCGGTGATCTCCGCGGCGCTGTTCGCCCGATTCGCCTCCCGCCAGGACGACTCGCCCGCCATGAAGGCCGTCGCCGCACTGCGCAACCAGTTCGGCGGCCACGCCGTGCACAAGGCGGGCCCGACCTCGGGCTCCGGCGAGGTCAAGTAGCGCTTTTGCGTCGGGGTGGGTGCCTGACAGGTGCCCACCCCGACGACGGCATGGAGGAGTAGCAGCTGTACGTCCGGCATCTGCAGGTGACCGACTTCCGGTCCTGGGAGCTCGCCGACCTCGCGTTCGAGCCGGGGCCGAGCGTGTTGATCGGCCAGAACGGTCAGGGCAAGACGAATCTGGTCGAGGCGATCGGCTATGTGGCGACGCTGGGTTCGCACCGGGTGGCCACCGACGCGCCGCTGGTCAGGATCGGCGCGAACCGGGCGGTGGTCCGGACGGCGGTGGTCAACGACGGCCGGGAACTGCTGGTGGAGCTGGAGATCACGCCGGGCAAGGCCAACCGGGCGCGGATCAACCGCGGTCCGGTGCCCCGGCCGCGTGAGGTGCTGGGGATTCTGCGCACGGTGTTGTTCGCGCCGGAGGACCTGGCGCTGGTGCGCGGTGATCCCACGGAGCGCAGGCGGTTCCTTGACGACATGCTGGTGTCGCGGGCGCCGCGGTACGCGGGCGTGCGCGCGGACTACGACCGGGTGCTGCGGCAGCGCAGCGCGCTGCTCAAGTCGGCGGGCATGGCCAAGCGCGGCCGCGGCCGGACCGGTGACGCCGCCGCGGATCTGTCCACATTGGAGGTATGGGACGGCCACCTCGCCCGACACGGCGCGGAACTCCTTGCGGCCCGGCTGGATCTGGTGGCCGACCTCGCGCCGCATCTGGCCGCCGCGTATGCCGGGGTCGCGCCGGAATCGCGGCCGGCGGCGATCGTCTACCGCAGCTGTATCGCAGGCTCACTGCCCGATGAGTACGGACGGCCGGACGGTGCGCGGGCCGATATCGAGGTCGTGCACGATGCGCTGCTCGCCGAACTGGACAAGGTGCGGCAGCAGGAATTGGAACGCGGCGTGTGTCTCATCGGGCCGCACCGCGACGACCTGGAGCTGATCCTCGGCGAGACCCCGGCCAAGGGCTATGCCAGCCATGGCGAGTCGTGGTCCTTCGCGCTCGCGCTGCGACTTGCCGGGTTCGAGTTGCTGCGTGGCGATGGGGTGGAGCCGGTGCTCATCCTTGATGATGTCTTCGCCGAGCTGGATCGGCGGCGGCGGCGGTGCCTCGCCGAGGTGGCCGCCTCGGCCGAGCAGGTTCTGGTGACCGCGGCGGTGGCTGAGGATGTCCCGGACGAGCTGTCCGGTCACCGGTACGAGGTTCGGGAGGGAGAGGTGTCGCGTGTCAGCTGACGGCAGCAATTCGGATAATCAGCGACATTCGGTGAGCCCGAGCTGTGTGACGGGTAACACAACTGGGGATAAACCTGTGGATGGTGTGGATAACTCGGTCACGGAGGAGTCTCAATCGGTAACCGAGCAAGTGAAGGCCCCTGATGTCGATAACCCAGGTGGCGGTATTTCCAACCCGCCTACCTCTGGTAACGCACAGTCTCTTCGGGGCTCCGATCTGGCCAGGGCCGCGCTGGAGGCTGCCCGGGAGTCGGCGAAGGCCCGGGGTCGTGCTCCCGGACGATCAAAGACTACCGGGCAGCTTCGGGCCCGTAGGCGCCGGGGGTGGTCCGGTGCGGGCGCCGATGATCGTGACCCCCAGCCGCTCGGCAAGCTCGCCTCCCGGATCGCCGCTGATCGCGGCTGGTCGGACAAGCTTTCCGGCGGGGTGGTGTTCGGCCGGTGGGCGAAGCTGGTCGGCCACGAGGTCGCCGACCACGCGGTCCCGATTGCGCTGCGGGACGGTGAACTCACGGTGCAGGCCGAGTCGACCGCGTGGGCGACCCAGCTTCGCCTGTTGCAGCGCCAACTGCTGCAACGCATCGCCGCGGGCGTCGGCCCGAACGTGGTGAAGCGGCTGAAGGTGCAGGGCCCGTCGGCGCCGAGTTGGCGCAAGGGTCCGCGACACGTGTCGGGGCGCGGTCCCCGGGACACCTACGGCTGACCATGCGGGGTGCCGATGTGTTGGCCGCGGCGGCCGAATCCGCCCGGTTCCTGTCCACAGTGGCCGATCGGGACTGGCAGGCGCCGGTGCCGGGGCTGGACTGGACGGCGGCCCAGACGATCGCCCACATCGCGGGCAGTTCGATCTGGTACGCGATGGACCTGGCGGGCGGTACCCAGCGCTTCGACAGCTTCGAGCCGGTGGTGCAGCACAAGATCGAGCCCGCCGAGCTGATCAGGACGATGACGGCATCGGCCGCGGTGCTCGCGGCGCTGGTCGATGCCACGCCGCCGCAGGCCCGCGGCTTCCACCCATGGGGGCTGGCCGATGCTTCGGGTTTCGCGGGCATGACCTGCGATGAGGTGCTGGTGCACACCCACGATGCGGGCCGCGCATTCGGCATCGACTTCACGCCGACGGCCGAGTTGGCCGAGCGGACCCTGCGCCGGATCTTTCCCTGGGCACCGACCGACCGGGATCCGTGGCAGACCCTGTTGTGGGCCAACGGCCGCACCGAACTCGAGGGTCATCCCCGGCAGGAGCGCTGGCGCTGGCACTGCGCGCCACTGTCCGAATGGGACGGCACCAGCCCCACCAGGTAGGGCCGGTGCCGCCTGTGCTTCAGCCGAGGTCTCGGCGTCGGAAGCCCGCCAGCCCAACCGCGGTGAGAGCCAGGGTCACGGCGGTCAGCCAGACCAGGGGCTCGGCGGAGACCTCGGCGCCGGGGAGCTTCGGCACGTGGGTGAACGGCGAGAGGTCGAGCGCCCACTGGTCAAGCCGCAGCATCGGACCAAGCTGGCCGAGCAGCAGGAACACCACGAGTGCGCCCCAGGACAGCACGACAAGTCGGGGTGCCAGTCCGAACAACGCCATCGCGATGCCCGCCGACACCCAGACCGCGGGCAGTTGGACGAGGGCGCCGCCGAGGACGCGCGGCAGTTCCCCAGCCACGTCGCCGGTGCGCACTCCGTGCGCCAGGCCCGCCGTGAGCCCGGCCGTGGTCAACAGCACCGCGGTGCCGAGGAAGGCGAAGACCAGGTGGCTCACCGCCCAGCCGGTCCTGCTCGTGCGGGTGGCCAGCACAGGTTCGGCGCGGAGCTCGGTCTCCTCTGTGCGCAGCCGCAGCGTCGCCTGAACCCCGTAGACGGCGGCCACCAGCCCGATGATGCCCATGGTGGTGGCCAGGTAGACGTCCACCAGGCCCTTCTGGCCACCGAGCAACGCGATCATCTGCTCCAGCTGCGGGTTGCCCTCGAGCAGATCGCCTATGCCGCTCGCCACGCTGCCGAACGCCAGACCGACCACGGCGAAGCCCGCCGACCAGCCCAGCAGCGAACCCCGCTGCAACCGGGCCGCCAAGGCGACCGGGTTGCTCAGCAGGCGCCCCGCCGATGCCGGGCCGGTGCGTGCGGGGAAGAACCCGGCGCCGACGTCCCGTCTGCTCTGTAGCAGGTAACTTCCCGCCACCAGCACGACCACGGTGGCCAGCGGCAGCGAGAACACGGTCCAGCGTTCGTCCGCGAAGGCACGGACCTGCTGCGCCCAGCCGATCGGCGAGAGCCAGGACAGCAAGCCAAGGCCGTCGCCCTCGCCCGCGGTGTCTCCCGCGGCTCTGAGCAGGAACGCGGCTCCCAGCAGGGCGCCCGCGATGCCCGCGGCGGCCCGCGAGCTCTCGGTGAGCTGCGCGGCCACCGCCGCTATCCCGGCGAATACCCAGCCCACGGAGGCGAAGGCCGCACCGAGTGCCAGCGAACCGGCCGTCGGCTCGCCGTTGGCGGCCAGCGCGGCCGCGATCAGCAGACCGAGGATCACGTTGGCGCCCAGCGTGACGAGCAGGCTCGCGGTCAGCGCGGCGTGCCTGCCGAGCACACCGGCGCCGAGCAGTTCGGAACGGCCGCTTTCCTCGTCGGTCCTGGTGTGCCGGACCACGGTGAGCAGGCTCATCAGCGCGATGAGAACGCCGAGGAAGCCCCCGAGCCGCCAGGCGACCAGCCCGCCGATCTCATGGAGGTTGAACGCCGGGCCGGTCAGCGCGAGCAAAGCCGGGTTCTTCCCGATGCCCTGCGCCAGGCCCAGCCGCGACTCGGGAGTCGCGTAGAGGTCGGCGAACGCCGAGGCGGTCGCGAATACCTGGCCCGACAGCGCCAGCATCCAGATGGGCAGCCGCACCCGGTCCAGTCGCAGCGCCAACCGGATCATCGATCCGGTGCCGGTCAGCGCGTTCACCGCGTCACCTGGTCCTGGTAGTGGCGGAGGAACAGCTCCTCCAGCGTGGGCGGCTGGCTGGTCAAACTCCGTACCCCCGACCGGGTGAGCAAGCGCAGCGCGTCGTCCAACTCGGAGGTGTCCACCTCGAAGCGCACGTGGTTCCCCCGCACGTCCAGGTCGTGCACCCCGGTGAGGCCGGTCAGGCCGTTCGGCGGGGTTGCGAGCTCGGCGGATATCGAGGTCCTGGTCAAATGGCGGAGCTCACCGAGGGTGCCGGTCTCCACGGTGTGGCCGTTGCGGATGATGCTGACCCGGTCGCACAGCGCCTCGACCTCGGCGAGGATGTGGCTGGACAGCAGTACGGTTCTGCCAAGGGCCCGCTCTTCGGAGATGCACTCCCGGAAGACCGCCTCCATCAGCGGGTCCAAGCCCGCGGTGGGCTCGTCCAGGATCAGCAACTCGACGTCGGAGGACAGGGCGGCCACCAGCGCCACCTTCTGTCGGTTCCCCTTGGAGTACGTGCGGGCCTTCTTGGTCGGGTCCAGGTCGAAGCGTTCAAGCAGTTCGGCCCGGCGCTCGCGGTTGAGGCCACCGCGCATGCGGCCCAGCAGGTCGATCACCTCGCCGCCGGACAGCGTCGGCCACAGCGCGACGTCGCCGGGCACATAGGCCAACCTGCGGTGCAGCCGTGTCGCGTCCTTCCAGGGGTCGCCGCCGAGCAACCGGGCGGTGCCCGCGTCCGCGCGGAGCAGGCCGAGAAGGACTCGGATGGTCGTGGACTTGCCGGACCCGTTCGGGCCGAGAAAGCCGTGGACCTCCCCAGTGGTGACGGTCAGTTCCAGACCGTCGAGCGCGCGTGTCCGGCCGAAGGACTTTGACAGGCCCGACACGGAGATCGCTGTCGTCATGGTTCAAAAGCTACATTGCATTCATGAATTACTGAAAGTTAAGAACGCATATAAACTCGGGAAGCGGACGGCTCGGAAGGAGATGATGGCGCGGTGACAGGGTTGGCGGCCGAAGAGCAGGACTCGCGGGACAGCGCGGCGGTGTCGAGGTTCATCGAGCGCTTCGCCGCGCTGCTCACCGAGGCCGGGATGCAGCGGATGGCCGCTCGGATCTTCACCGCACTGCTCGCCACCGACTCCGGCAGGCTGACCGCGGCCGAACTCGCGGAGGCGTTGCAGGCCAGTCCCGCGGCCATTTCCGGTGGCGTGCGGTATCTGAGCCAGGTCAACCTGGTCAGCAAGGAACGCGAGCCGGGCACCAGGCGAGACGTCTATGTGGTGCACGACGACACCTGGCATGAAGCGATCATGAAACGCGACCAGCTGCTGACCCGCTGGGAGAACAGTCTTCGTGACGGTGCGGCCACCCTCGGCGAGCACACCGAGGCGGGCCGACGGCTCACCGAGACGGTGCTGTTCTTCGAGTTCCTGCACGACGAGATGAACGGCATGTTCGAGCGCTGGCGCAAGTTCAGGGCCGAGCGACGGGCGGCCGAGGCGGATCGCTGAAAAATCTCGGGGCGAGCTGTCGATTCCGGCCTCGCGCCGTTCGTCGGATAGGCGAAAGGAGGCCAACATGAAGTACATGCTCATGCTCGTCGCGCCTGGCCTGGAGGACCCCGAGCTCACCGAGGAGCAACTGCGCGAGGCGATGGCCGCGCACCACAAGTTCTGGAGCTACCTGGACGAGCGCGGCATCGAGTGGTCGTCCAACCGCCTCGCCGCGGCGGGCACCGCGACGACCCTGCGGCCCGGGGGCGATGAACTGCTCATCACCGACGGGCCCTACGCCGAGCTCAAGGAACACATCGGGGGCTACTACCTGGTCGAGGCCGCCGACCTGGACGACGCGCTGGAGATCGCCAGGCACTGCCCGATGTGCGGCACCGCGATCGAGGTTCGGCCGGTCGAGACCGTGCCCGTCGGCTGAGACCGTGTCACCCGAGGACGTGCTGGCGCAGGTGTACCGCCGCGAGTGGGCGACCGTGCTCGCCGCGGTGGTGCGCCAGGCGCGTGACTTCGACCTCGCCGAGGAGGCCACCGCCGACGCGTTCGCGAAGGCGGTCGAGGCCTGGCGGCGGGACGGCGTGCCGGACAAGCCCGCCGCCTGGCTGATCAGGACCGCGAGCCGGAAGGCGCTGGACCGGCTGCGGCGCGAGCGGGTGCTGGCCCGGAAGCTGCCGCTGCTGATCGTGCCGGGCGAAGGGGAGCCGGTGACGGAGGAGATTCCCGACGAGCGGCTTCGGCTGGTCTTCACCTGCTGCCACCCCGCGCTGGCCGCCGATGCCAGGGTGGCGCTTACGCTGCGGCTCGTCTGCGGCATGCCGACCCCGGATGTGGCCAGGCTGTTCCTGATCGCCGAACCCACCATGGCCGCCCGGCTGACCAGGGCGAAGAAGAAGATCCGCGCGGCGGGCATCCCCTACCGGGTGCCCGCGGGACCCGAGCTTCCCGACCGGCTTTCCGGGGTGCTCGCGGTGCTCTACCTGCTGTTCACCGAGGGGCACACCGCGGCCCGAGGCCAAGCGCTGTCCCGGCGCGAATTGGCGGTGCGGGCCATCGAGTTGGGCAGGCTGCTGGTCACGCTGATGCCGGATGAGCCGGAGGCGCTGGGCCTGCTCGGACTGATGCTGCTCACCGACGCCCGGCGAGACACCCGCCTGGACATCGAGGGCAGGCTCATCCCGCTGGGCAGGCAGGACCGCACGCGGTGGGACCGCCCCGCCATCTCCGAAGGGCTCGCGCTGGTCGAGCGGGCGATGCTGCGCACCTCGGCGGCCGCACCGGGGCAGTACGCACTGCACGGCGCCATCGCCGCGGTGCATGCCGAATCGGCCTCGGCGGAGGAGACCGACTGGCAGCAGATCGTCGCGCTGTACGACACGCTGCTCACCCGCTTTCCGTCACCGGTGGCCGCGCTGGCCCGAGCCGCGGCGGTGGCCGAGGTCGACGGCCCCGAAGCGGGCCTCGCCGAACTGGACCGGCTGGCCGGACACCCCCGCCTGCGCGGCTACTACCTGCTGCCCGCCACGCGGGCGGAGTTCCTGCACCGGCTCGGCCGGACCGCGGAGGCCGCGTCGGAGCGGGCGAGGGCGGCGGAGCTGACCGGCAACGAGGTCGAGCGGGAGTTCCTGTTGTCCCCGCCGGTCTGACTCAGCGGCGACGGGTCTCGCGGACCGGGTTGCCCGGTGTCCAGTGCTGGACGATCAACTCGTCGCCGGACACCGAGGTGAGCACCGCCTCGGACAGTTCAACGTGAAACAGGTGCATCGGCTGCTGGGGCGGTTCGCCGAGCAACTCCTCGATCCGGTCCGGGTCGGTCACCTCGATGGCGCGGCCCGCGAGCTTGGCGTCGCCGCCCGCCATCGAGCCGTCACCCGGGTTGGCGTGGAAGGCGACCCGCGGGTCGCGCCGCAGGTCGGCGGCCTTCACCGCGCCCGGCATGGAGCCGATGAGCAGGTTCTCCCCGCGGAAGTCCACCTCGGTGCCACTGACCCGGGGTGCGCCGTCCCGACGCAGCGTCGCCATCACGTGGTGCTTGGTGGCGGTGAATCGGGCCTTCACCGCTGCCGCGAGGTCGGGAGCTTCCCGTTCGAAGTCATGCCAGATCGCCATGTCCTGAGCGTCCCATCCGTCCCTGACAGTTCGGGCAGGCTGATGGGAGGCCGAGCGGGGCTCGAATCGGCAGCCGTGCCCGAATGGGCGTGAGCGGTTCAGAGTGAGCATTCCGGCCCTCGCGACTCGTCCTCAATCTTTTTCCGGCCTCTGTGACCTTCTCAGGGGTGTCCTAATAGCCCTTCTGAGTAGGTGGCCCGGTAAGATTCAGGGAGGCTGTGCGAGTGCCCCGCGTTCGCGGTCGGCCGCCAGCCTGGAACAGACGCAGTTTCCCGAGGAGACGTCGAGGCCCGTGGCAGCGAAGAAGAACCAGTACAGCGCTTCGTCCATCACCGTGCTCGAAGGCCTCGACGCGGTCCGCAAGCGGCCCGGCATGTACATCGGCTCCACCGGTGAGCGAGGTCTGCACCATCTCGTCTGGGAGGTCGTGGACAACGCCGTCGACGAGGCGATGGCAGGTCACGCCACCAAGGTCGAGGTCACGCTGCTGCCCGACGGCGGAGTGCGGGTCGTCGACGACGGCCGTGGCATCCCGGTCGACATGCACCCGGTGGAGAAGCGCCCGGCCGTGGAGGTCGTGCTCACCACCCTGCATGCCGGCGGCAAGTTCGACGGCGAGTCCTACGCCGTCTCCGGTGGTCTGCACGGCGTGGGTGTCTCCGTGGTCAACGCGTTGTCCTCCGCCTTGGAGGTGGAGATCCACGTCCACGGCCACGTCTGGCGTCAGCGCTACGAGGACTCCAAGCCCGTGCACGAGCTGAACAAGGGCGAAGAGACCGACAAGACCGGCTCGATCATCACCTTCTGGCCCGACCCGAACGTCTTCGAGACCACGACCTTCAGCGCGGAGACCGTCGCCCGCCGCTTGCAGGAGATGGCGTTCCTGAACAAGGGCCTGCTCATCATCTTCCGCGACGAGCGGATCAGCGAAGCCGACGCGACCGAGGACGCTGAGGGCAACACCGCCACCATCCGGGAGCGCAAGTTCCAGTACCCCGGCGGCTTGGAGGACTTCGTCCGGCACCTCAACGCCACCCGCGACCCGGTCCACAAGAAGGTGATCGGCTTCGAGGGCAAGGGTCAGGGTCACGAGGTTGAGGTGGCCATGCAGTGGAACAACGGTTACAACTCCTCGGTCTACACCTTCGCCAACACCATCAACACCCATGAGGGCGGTACCCACGAGGAAGGCTTCCGCGCCGCGCTGACCTCCACGATCAACAAGTACGCCAAGGACAAGAAGCTGATCAAGGAGAAGGACGGCGCGCTCACCGGCGACGACGTCCGCGAGGGCCTGGCGGCGATCGTCAGCGTCAAGGTCGCCGAGCCCCAGTTCGAGGGCCAGACCAAGACCAAGCTGGGCAACACCGAGGTCAAGTCCTTCGTCCAGCGCATGTGCAACGAGCACCTCGCGGACTGGCTGGAGCGCAACCCCGCCGAGGCCAAGGTCATCATCACCAAGGCCGCGTCCAGCGCGCAGGCCCGACTGGCCGCGCGCCGCGCCCGCGAGTTGGTGCGCCGCAAGTCCGCGGGCGATATCGGCGGGCTGCCCGGCAAACTGGCCGACTGCCGCTCCACCGACCCCGCCCGCAGCGAGGTCTACGTCGTCGAGGGTGACTCCGCGGGCGGCTCCGCCAAGTCCGGCCGCGACTCCATGTACCAGGCGATCCTGCCGATCCGTGGCAAGATCATCAACGTGGAGAAGGCGCGCATCGACCGCGTGCTGAAGAACACCGAGGTCCAGGCCATCATCACCGCCCTGGGCACCGGCATCCACGACGAGTTCGACATCGGCAAGCTGCGCTACCACAAGATCGTGCTGATGGCCGACGCCGACGTGGACGGCCAGCACATCCAGACCCTGCTGCTGACCCTGCTGTTCCGCTTCATGCGGCCGCTCGTCGAGCACGGGCACGTCTACCTCGCGCAGCCGCCGTTGTACAAGATCAAGTGGCCGCGCAGCGAGCCGGAGTACGCCTTCTCCGACCGCGAGCGGGACGCACTGCTGGCCGCGGGCGCGGAAGCGGGCCGGAAGATCCCGCGGGACGACGGCATCCAGCGCTACAAGGGTCTCGGCGAGATGAACGCCTCCGAGCTGTGGGAAACCACCATGGACCCGGCGACCCGCACCCTGAAGCTGATCACCATGGATGACGCAGCCACCGCCGACGAGCTGTTCTCCATCCTCATGGGCGAGGACGTCGAGGCCCGCCGGTCGTTCATCACGCGCAACGCCAAGGACGTCCGCTTCCTCGACGTGTAGTCGCCAGCCCATCCCCATGAGCCGCATTCAAGAAGGACGCTAAGTGACCGAGACCACGCTGCCACCGTCTGGCGACCACGACCGCATCGAGCCGGTCGACATCCAGCAGGAAATGCAGCGCTCCTACGTCGACTACGCGATGAGCGTGATCGTGGGCCGCGCGCTGCCCGACGTCCGCGACGGTCTGAAGCCGGTGCACCGCCGGGTGCTGTACTCGATGTACGACAACGGCTTCCGCCCGGACCGCAGCTACGTCAAGTGCGCGCGCGTGGTCGGCGACGTGATGGCGAACTACCACCCGCACGGCGACTCGGCCATCTACGACACCCTGGTGCGGATGGCGCAGCCGTGGTCGCTGCGCTACCCGCTGGTCGACGGGCAGGGCAACTTCGGCTCGCCGGGCAACGACCCCGCCGCCGCCATGCGGTACACCGAGTGCCGCATGACGCCGCTGTCGATGCAGATGCTGGCCGATATCGACGAGGACACCGTCGACTTCGTGCCGAACTACGACGGCAAGACCATGCAGCCCGCCGTGTTGCCGAGCCGCATCCCCAACCTGCTGGTCAACGGCGGTTCGGGCATCGCGGTCGGTATGGCGTCCAACATCCCGCCGCATAACCTGCGGGAGGTCGCCGACGGTGTGGTCTGGGCGTTGGAGAACGCCGAGGCCACCGACGAGGAGCTGCTGGAAGCGCTGATCGAGCGGATCAAGGGCCCCGACTTCCCGACCCGCGGCCTGATCGTCGGCCGGTCCGGCATCGAGGACGCCTACCGCACCGGCCGCGGTTCGGTGCGGATGCGGTCGGTGGTCGAGGTCGAGGAGGACAACAAGGGACGCACCATCCTGGTCGTCACCGAGCTGCCCTACCAGGTCAACCCGGACAACCTGATCGAGAACATCGCCGCGCTGGCCCGCGACGGCAAGCTGACCGGCATCGCCGAGATCAACGACGAGTCCTCGGACCGCATCGGCAGGCGCATCGTGATCACGCTCAAGCGCGACGCGGTGGCCAAGGTGGTGCTGAACAACCTCTACAAGCAGACCCAGCTGCAGTACAGCTTCGGCGTCAACATGCTGGCCATCGTCGACAACGTGCCGCGCACGCTGCGGCTGGACCAGATCGTCCGGCACTACGTCCGGCACCAGGTCGAGGTCATCGTCCGGCGCACCCGCTTCCGGCTGCGCAAGGCCGAGGAGCGGGCGCACATCCTGCGCGGCCTGGTCAAGGCGCTGGACATGCTGGACGAGGTCATCGCGTTGATCCGGCGATCGCAGACCGCGGAGATCGCGCGAACCGGCCTGATGGAGCTGCTCGACGTCGACGAGATCCAGGCCACCGCGATCCTGGACATGCAGCTTCGCAAGCTGGCGGCGCTGGAGCGGCAGAAGATCATCGACGAGCTGGCCGAGCTCGAGCGGATCATCGCGGACCTGAAGGACATCCTGGACAAGCCCGAGCGGCAGCGTCAGATCATCCGTGACGAGCTGCTGGCGATCGTGGAGAAGCACGGTGACGACCGCCGCACGGTGATCGTCCCCTTCGACGGCGAGGTGTCCATGGAGGACCTCATCGCCGTGGAGGACGTGGTCGTCACGATCACCCGCACCGGCTACGCCAAGCGCACCAAGACCGACCTCTACCGCGCGCAGAAGCGCGGCGGCAAGGGCGTGCAGGGCGCGACGCTGAAGCAGGACGACATCGTCGAGCACTTCTTCATCACCTCGACGCACGACTGGCTGCTGTTCTTCACGAACAAGGGCCGGGTCTACCGGGTGAAGGCCTACGAGCTTCCGGAGGCCAACCGCAACGCCCGAGGGCAGCACGTGGCCAACCTGCTGGCGTTCCAGCCGGAGGAGTCCATCGCGCAGGTCATCCAGATCAAGGACTACACGGTGGCGCCGTACCTGGTGCTGGCCACGAAGTCCGGTCTGGTGAAGAAGAGCAAGCTGAGCGACTTCGACTCCAACCGCACCGGCGGCCTCATCGCGGTGAACCTCAAGGACGAGGACGAGCTGGTCGGCGCGGCGCTCTGCTCGGCGGATGACGACCTGCTGCTGGTGTCCGCCGACGGCCAGTCGATCCGTTTCCACGCCACCGACGACGCGCTGCGGCCGATGGGCCGGGCCACCTCGGGCGTGCTGGGCATGCGGTTCAACTCCGGTGACGAGCTGCTGGCGATGAACGTCGTCAAGCAGAACGAGGAGCACTTCCTGCTCGTGGCGACCGACGGCGGATATGCGAAGCGGACGCCAATCGAGGACTATCCGGTACAGGGCCGTGGCGGTAAGGGCGTGCTGACGATCCAGTACGACCGGCGTCGCGGCAGGCTGGTCGGAGCGCTGATCGTGGACCTCGCCGACCAGATCTTCGCGATCACCTCCACGGGTGGTGTGATCAGGACGAACGCGAAGGAAGTTCGGAAGGCCGGCAGGCAGACGAAGGGTGTTCGCTTGATGAACCTCGCCGAAGGCACCACTCTGGTGGCCGTGGCCCGGAATGCCGATGAGCCGGAGCCAGACACAATCGGTGGCAATGGCAGCGAGCCTGCCAACTGACACCGCGCACAACTCAAGCTAGGGACCACTCGTGACACCTTCGGACAAGCCCGCCAAGACAGGGACCGGCGAAACGGAGCAGACCTCGATCATCGAGGAAGAGGCTCTGGGGTCTCACGAGTGGACCGGCTCGCTGCCCACCGACGAGCCGAGCCAGGAACCCGCGGCGGACTCGGCGGCCGATACGGAGGCCGAGCCCGCCACCGGGACGGCTGATGTGCCTGTTCAGGCGGATGATGACCTGCCGGTGGACCGGGCAGGTGTCATCGAGCCGACTACGGTGCTACCAGTGATCAACAAGAGCACCGAGTCGCAGGCTGAGGAGCGGGTCGACGACGCCGTGGACACCGAGCGACCCGTTTCGGACGAGCAGCCGGAGCCCGCGGCGGAGGTCGACCGGACGGAGATCACCGAGACCGACTCGGCGGCGCCCGCCGAGCAGGGCGGCGAATTCCAGGACGTGGTCGACGCGCCGGAACCGCTCGACGTCACCGATCCGCCGGACGCTCCGGACACCGTGACGGGCGAGCTTCCGTCACCTGATCCGGTGGAACCGTCCGCCGAATCGGGGCAGGAGCCCAACCGCTCCGACGAGGACATCGCAGTCGCCGCGGGCGGCCTGCCGCCATGGCAGCGGGTCTCCTCCGACTTCAGCGAGCGGCCGCCGGAGTCGACAGGTGAATTCGAGCGGCTGCGCGAGTCGGAGCGCAACGACGAGACGCAGCGGATCGCCGAGGGCGCGGCCACCGAGAAGATGGACGTCCGGGACAACAACACCCCCGACCCCGGTTCGATCGCCGCCGCGGCGATGGGCATGTCCGGCGCCGCGCTCAAGGGCCTCGGCGGTATCGGCACCCTGGGTCGCACCTCGGTGACGCTCGGAGAGAGCGGCCAGGGCGGCTACAGCGGTGCCAGTGGGTCCGGCGCCACCAGGACCGGTGCCGCGGCCTCCGCCGTGCGGCGCACCGCGCGAGGACCCCGCCGGGCCAGCCTCCAGGTCAAGCGCGTCGACCCCTGGTCGGTGCTCAAACTCGCCCTGGTGCTGTCCGTGGTGCTGTTCTTCGTCTGGCTGGTGGCCGTCGGCGTGCTCTACATCGTGCTGGAGGGCATGGGCACCTGGAACCAGCTCAACGGCGCCTACGGCGACCTGGTGCGCCCCGAGGACGGCGGCGGTGGCGAGCAGCTGATCAGCGCGGGCCGCGTGTTCGGAGCCGCCTCCATCGTCGGAGCGGTCAACATCGTGTTGTTCACCGCGCTGGCCACCGTTGGCGCCTTCGTCTACAACATCGCGGCCGATCTCGTTGGCGGAGTGGAACTCACGCTGTCGGAACGGGAGTGACGACGCGGACCCCCGATTTGGGAGTCCGGCAGGCGGTGAGGTAATGTTCCCGCCTGCACGAGGGCCTATAGCTCAGCTCGGTTAGAGCGCTTCACTGATAATGAAGAGGTCGGTGGTTCAAGTCCACCTAGGCCCACGATCTGGATTGGGTGGGGTGTGTCGGCGGGAAGCGCCGACCCTCACCAGATCGTAATGATTTTGGGGGCCAAGCCCCCAAACCCCAGCCAGGGGGCTCTGCCCCCTGGACCCCCGCCACCGAGTGGCGGGCGGTTCCCAAGTTCCCGACGACTTCGGCTGGCTTGGCGTTCGGGATCTTTCTCTGGGGTTGCTTCAAACGGCAGAACTGGGCCCGACGCCTGCGTTGGGGAGCGGGTAGCCTGGCTTGGCAGGATCACTTCCCGCTCATTGAGGAGACTTGACCGTGGTGAAGAAGCTGATTGCTCTCGCAGCAGTCGCTGGTGCAGTCTTTTTGCTGGTTCGTCGCAGTCGTGCCGCGAAGGCCGAGGCGGACCTGTGGCGTGAGGCCACGGCCCCGACCGAGGGCTGATGGCCGGGCGAGCATTGCTCGCCCACCAAGGGGCCGTAGCTCAATTGGCAGAGCACCGCCTTTGCAAGGCGGGGGTTAGGGGTTCGATTCCCCTCGGCTCCACGACCTCGGGCCGACCATGCTCGGCGGCGACCTCTGGCTAACCATGCTCGGCGGCTTCGCCGCCTCGCCTGGTCGGCCGTCATAATTTTGGGGGGCCGAGCCCCCCAAACCCCCCACGGTGCGAGTTCCTTCCGACCCAGCGTGGTCCAGTTTGTTGACACCAACGTGGCACCTATGAGGCTGGCGTTCGCTCTGGCTAACTGGCTGCCCGACTTGGGCGGTTTGTGACGCTGCTGGGCGAGTTCTATCGCTTGGGGTATTTGTGGGTTTGTCGATATGTCGACAAATCGGTATGTGGTTTCCGACGTGGCTTGTAGTTACTTGCCTTGCTTCGCGGGTCAGCCGAGCTTCAACGTGGTGATCACATGCTCGGCGACCTTCGCGGGTCGTACCGTGGTCCGCTGATTGGATATCACCACTACGGCGTTGGGGCCCTTGGAGACTGCCACTACTGAGCCGTCGTCTTTCGCGAGGCTTCCGCCCTGCCAGTCGAGAACGCTCCTTTTCGAGGACTCGGCTACGGGCGCGGCTCGATCTACGGCGGCTCGGGCTTCGGCGTCACTGGCGGTTTTGAAGACAAAAACCTGTAGCTGTAGCTCGCCGGTCCTGCTGTAGAAGAAGCAGGCAGGAGGTTGGCCCTCGGAGATTCGGGTCTTCGCGACCTTTTGGCCGTTTGTGTCTTCGGCGATCTTTTGCGCGATGTAGGGACAGGGCCCGGTCGCACCCGGCTTGGGCAGTGCAGGGGGCTTCGCCTGCGCGGAGGTCGGAGAGCCTGTCGAGGCGTCGGACGAGGGGGCGGCAGAACCGGAACCGTCCGCCTGCTGCCCATCAGTGATGTTGTTGGCTCCGCAGCCGGCCACCAACACGAGACCCAGCGCCACCAGGATTCGCCTCATGCAGGCCAGTCAACCAGCCCCAACATTCGGGCCCAACCACCGGGTCACCCCGTAAAAGCCCGGACCGTGGGCAATTCGGATGCTCAGGCACTCGATCATGCTCTCGGGTCGAGGGATTGCTGGGTTATGTACAAGGCTCCCCGGCCGGGTGGCCGGGGAGCCTTGTGTTTGCCGTTAGGTCACCAGTGTTGGTCGGTGGGTGCCTTGGCGTTCTTTTCCGCTTCGCGGAGACGGGGGATTTGGACGTCGTCGGGGGTTGCCGGCTTGTCCTCCGTGTCCTTGGGGAGCGGTTCGTCCTCCAGGCGGACTGGTTGGGGGCGACGGGAGAGGACCGCGTAGGCGGCCACTCCTGCTGCTCCTGCGAAGACGGCTAGGAGGAGGAAGAAGCGGCCTCGTTTGGGGCGGGGGCCCACGTTGAGGGTTTTTGCGAGGTCCTGGCGGGCCTTGCGGGTTTGCTTGCGGAGTTGCTTCTGGTGCTTGGCCAGCTGCTTGCGGGCGCGGCGGGTGGTCTTGCCCACCTCGGCGGCTCGGTCTTGGAGCAGGGTCTGGGAGGACTCCAGCTGGTCGGTCAGCCGCTCCTCGGCCCGGCGGGCCGCTCGGCGGGAAGCCTGGCCCGCGGCGGTGGCGCCCTCTCGGACCGCCCGGATGCCGGTCCCTACGGCGTGGCCCATCTTTTCGCCTGCCTGGGTCATGAGCTTTACCTCGTCCATGGGCTTTCTCCTCGGCCGCCCGTTCGGGCGGGTACGTGAACTGCCTCTGGCGTCTCCATCCTCCCCCTGCACGGTGGTTTTCGCTCAAGATGGCACGATGAACGAGTGACTGACAGCAACCAAGTGACCGCCACTCTGCACACGACGCAGGGCGATATCCGCATCAACCTGCTGCCGTTCCACGCGCCCAAGGCCGTCCGCAACTTCGTCGGGCTGGCGCAGGGCACCCAGGAGTACCAGGGCCCCAACGCCAAGGGCGAGGCCACCGGGCCCTATTACGACGGCTCGATCTTCCACCGGGTGATCAACGGCTTCATGATCCAGGGCGGCGACCCCACCGGCACCGGCCGCGGCGGACCGGGCTACAACTTCAACGACGAGTTCCACCCGGAGCTTCAGTTCAACAAGCCCTACCTGCTCGCGATGGCCAACCCCGGCCAACCGAACAGCAACGGCTCGCAGTTCTTCATCACGGTGGCCCCGACCCCGCACCTGAACTTCAAGCACACGATCTTCGGCGAGGTGGACGACCAGGAGTCGCGCAACGTCGTGGACGCCATCGCGCGCACCGCAACCGGTCCCGGTGACCGCCCGGTGAACGAGGTGGTCATCGAATCGATCACCGTCGAGACCGCCGAATCCTGAACTGCGTAGGTTGAACAGGTGAGTGTTCCACCGGACCTTCCGGCCTACGGCGGCCCGCCGACCGAGCTGACCTGCGCGCGACACCCGGACCGGGTGACCGGGCTGCGTTGTGTGCGCTGCGAGCGGCCCGCCTGTCCCGACTGCCTGCGTGAGGCGGCCGTCGGCTACCAGTGCGTGGACTGCGTGCACGAAGGCCAACGCGACACCCGGCGGGCGGTCACGGTCGCGGGCGCCGAACCCGCAAGGCCGCTCGTCACGCCGGTGCTGATCGTGATCAACCTGCTGGTCTACGCGTTGACAGCCGTGCAGGCGGGCAGTGCGCTCAACAACGATGCCTCCCGGTTCTTCGCCGAGTGGCTCCTGATGCCGGTTCTCGTCGCGGACGGTGAATGGGGACGGCTGCTCGGCAACGGGTTCCTGCACTACGGCCCGATCCACCTGCTGCTCAACATGTTCGCGCTGTGGGTGCTTGGCCGGGATCTGGAAACCGTGCTCGGCCGGGTCCGCTTCCTCTCGGTCTACCTGCTGTCGCTGTTCGGCGGCAGCGCCGCGGTGATGCTGTTCGAGAACCCGCTGGCCAGAACCGCGGGCGCGTCCGGCGGGGTGTTCGGTCTCATGGGCGGCATCGTCCTCGCCGCGCTGCGGCTGAAGGTCAGCCCGGGGCCCGCGCTCACGGTGATCGCGCTGAACCTGTTCATCAGCTTCACGATTCCGAACATCTCGCTGCTGGCCCACGTCGGCGGTCTGGTGATCGGCGCCATCGCGACCGGCGCGATGGTTTACGCGCCGCCGCGGCAGCGCAACCTGCTGCAGACCACGGCATCGGTCGGTCTGCTGTTCGCGCTGGCGGGTCTCATCGCGATCGCCGTGTCCAGGCTGTCGCCGTTTCTGGGCGGGTGATCAGCGGCTGATCAGGTGGAACGCAGCCTGGTCAGCTCGTCGGCGACATCCTCCGGATCGGCGCCGAGGTCCAGCCTGGTCAGCACGATGAGGTGCTCCGCGGGCTCGAAGGCGTCCAGTTCCAGCACCGCGACCTCACGGCCGAGCCTGCGGGTCCGCGCCACCCGGTGCTGGAGTTGACTCCAAGCCCAGCGGTGGGGGCCGCCAAGACCGCGGACCACTACGCCCTCGCTGTCCGCGGCCAGCCTCGGGCGGAACACACCGGCATGGCAGGACAGCGCACCCAGCAGCAGCGCACCCGCCCCCGCGAGCAGCCGGGCCCGCGGATCGTCGGTAAACACGAGCCAGGCGACCGCCGCGGCGGTCAGCACCCAGCCGGTCACCACGAAACCCATCTCGGGTGCCCACGATCGCGATTCCGCCACCTCGACCTCGCCTGACGCGTGAGGAGTTCGTAACAGGGTGTAGTTGCAGACTGCCAGATGGTGGGAAACCACCGATCAGGAGGCTGTAAAGCCTGTGGATAACTGAGGGCGGCTACCGGCGGCGCTTCGCTTACCAGCATCTATCCACAGAAGTTATCCCCAGTGGGGATGGCTTACACCTATGTAGTTCAGTCACGCTGCGTGGAACTTGCTGCACCTGTGGGAGACAACGCAAGCGGCCGACCGGGTATCGGTACACGCCAGGTAACCCTGGGTGAATTGCCCGAAACCCGGCCGCCGAATGCCGCTCGAAAACAGGTCAGCGCCACCGCATGGTCATCAGCAGGCCGGTGATCATCAAGGCGAAGCCGATGGCGAAGTTCCACGGCCCAAGCTCGTTGATGAAGTCGATCTTCTCGGCGGCGAGGTAGTACACGACGATCCAGGCGAGGCCGATCAGCAGCACGGCCAGCATCACGCCGACGTACAGCGGGTGGGAAGGGCCGATGCCCTTCACCTTCACCGGAGTCCGCTTGTCCGGCGGCGGCGTGTAGACGTCCTTCTTGCGGACCTTCGACTTCGGCATGGTGTCCTCGTTAAGACCGTGGATCGTGGCGAATGAAGTATGCCCTGTGGCCTGCCTCATGCCATACCTGTGCACAACGCAAAGCCCAAGGACACGTTAACGTAATCGATGCGGCTGGTTTTGCAGGAGCCCATTGGGCAAACTCTTCTCCGCAATCCTCCGCCGGAAGGAGCCGGTTGGTGCGCAGGCCGGATATCTGGCATCTCGCCGTGGTTCCCGTCTGTCTGCTCGCCGGATCGCTGTTCGCGGTCAGCCACAACGCCTCCGACGGCTATGACCTGCGCGGCGGCCGCACCACCGAGTTGAGCAGCCTGATCCGCGAGTCCGAATCCCGCGTCGGCGCTGCCGAGCAGCAGCTGGCCACGTTGCGCTCGGAACTGGAACGACTTGGTTCCGATGAGGCGGGATCCGACGCGGGCGTTCGCGCCCAACGCGACCGGGCGGGCACACTGGAATCCCCGGCGGGCCTGTCGGCGCTGCGCGGCCGCGGCGTGCGGGTCACGCTCACCGACGCGGGCCGGGGACCGGACGGCCGTTACCCGAGCGATGTGGAGCCCGATGCACTCGTGGTGCACCAGCAGGACGTGCAGAGCGTGCTGAACGCGTTGTGGCGGGGCGGTGCCGAAGCCGTGGCAGTGGCCGACCAGCGGTTGGTGAGCACCTCGGCGGTGCGCTGCATCGGCAACACACTGCTGCTACACGGCCGGACCTATTCTCCGCCCTACGTCATCACCGCCATCGGCAACGCCGAGCGCATGACCGCGGAACTGGACGCCGAGCCCGGGGTGCGTGTCTTCCGTCAGTACGTGAAGGCCTACGGTCTTGGCTACCGCGTGGAGCGGGACACGGATCTCAGGGTGCCGGGCTACACCGGAACATTGCGGCTGGAGAAGGTGCAGGAGGTGCCTCGGTGACACACGGCCAACCGCCAAGGGGTCGGCACCACTGGCGTCCGGAGGATGCCGGGCGGCAGGCAGGTGGTCCTCGGGCGGGCCGCGGCGGACCGCGGATCACGGAGGGGTTCGACCCCGCTCCCGTAGGCGCGCCGAAGCCGGGCTGGAACCTCCCGCCCGCACCCCGAGGGCAGGGCCAGCCGCCGCAGCCCTCGGAACAGACGACGCGGTTGCCGAGGGTGTCCGCCCAGCCGGGCAGCGAGGACTTCTACCGGCATCCCCGACACGCGCAGAACCCGCCGCCTCCGCCGGTGGAGCCGCCCGACGGCGAGGTGAGCCGGGCCGAGGAGCCCGCGCCCCCGCCGCGCAGGGAGCCCGGGCGCGCGGTGGTGCGTGCCTTCGGTGAGCTGCTCATCACCGCGGGGCTTGTGGTGCTGCTCTTCGTGGTCTACGAGGTCTACATCACCGACATGTTCTCCGCCGGTGAGCAGAAGCAGGCCACCTCCGCACTGGAAGACGAGTGGAGCAAGAATCCCGAGCGCGGCACGCACATCAGCGTGCCGGACGGCAAGGGCTTCGCGAAGCTCTACATCCCCTCCTTCGGCCCGGACTTCGTGTTCACCGTGCTGGAGGGCACCGACGACAAGACGCTGGCCGCCGGTCCCGGCCACTACAAGAAGAGCGCCTTCCCCGGCCAGCCGGGCAACTTCGCCGTCGCGGGCCACCGGGTGGGCAAAGGCTCCCCGTTCAACGACCTCGACCTGCTCGGCTCCTGCGACTCCATCCTGATCGAGACGCAAGTGAGCTGGTACGTCTACCGGGTGCTGCCGATGGCCGGCGAGGACAACGCCAAGGCGAGCAACCCGCGCTGCGCCGATCTGCCGGAGCTGACCGGGGACTACACCGGGTTGGCAGGCCAGGAGATCGTGCGGCCGAGCAACACCAGGGTGATCCTGCCGGTGCCGAACAAGCCGGACAGCAAGCTGACCGCCAACCAGCAGCTTCCGCTGCTCACGCTGACCACCTGCCACCCGCCCTTCTCCGCCAAGGAACGGCTGATCATCCACGGGGTCTTCACCAAGGAGTACCCGAAGGACCCGGCCAACCCGGACAAGCGGCCCGACGAGCTGACCGCCCCCTGAGGAGTTGGACATGTACGGCTGGATCTGGCGGCACCTGCCGGGCCCGACCGCGGTCAAGGTGATCGAGGCGCTGATCCTCGTCGCGGCCGTGGTGGGGCTGCTGTTCTTCTACGTCTTCCCCAAGCTCGAGCCGCTGCTGCCGTTCAACGACGTGACCACAGCCTCCTGAGCGCGAAACTCGCTGCCGCCCGGTGACCCGCGGCGGATAGGGTGGCCGGGTGCGGATCCTGGTCGTCGACAACTTCGACAGCTTCGTCTACAACCTCGTGCAGTACCTCGCCCAGCTCGGTGCCGACTGCGTGGTGCGGCGCAACGATGTCGTCGAGCCCAGCCTCCTGGACGAGGTGGACGGGGTGCTGGTCAGCCCCGGCCCCGGCACGCCGGAACGCGCAGGCCGCACCATGGAGATCATCTCGGCGGCGGCCGAGAAGCGCACGCCGCTGCTCGGCGTGTGCCTCGGCCACCAGGCCATCGGCGCCGTCTGGGGCGCGACCGTCGAACGCGCCCCCGAGCTGCTGCACGGCAAGACCAGCCAGGTGCTGCATTCCGGGGTCGGTGTGCTGGCGGGACTGCCCAATCCGTTCACCGCCACCCGCTACCACTCGCTGGCCGTCCGCGAGGACACCATTCCACTGGAGGCCTTCGAGATCACCGGCCACACCGAATCCGGGGTGGTGATGGGCATGCGGCACCGCGAGCTGCCTATCGAGGGTGTGCAGTTCCACCCGGAGTCGGTGCTCACCGAGGGCGGCCACCGGATGCTGGCCACCTGGCTGCGCGGCTGCGGCCTGGACGTGCCCGAGTCCACGGTCTTCGAACTGGAGAACGGCATGCGCCAGTTGGCCGCGGCGGCCGACCACCGCTAGCCGCTCGAGGCTCACCGGCGCGAGGCCGAGTGTGGCTGCGCACCGACTGCGCGAGCAGGCAGTCTGCCTGCGACCCTCGACCGGCTTGCCTCAGCCCGCGATGCGCAGCCGCATCGGGTGGGTGTCGTAGATGATCCGCAGGTGCGAGATCAGACCGGCCTCGGTCAGCTCGAGCACGTCGACACAGTCCCAGCTGGTCGGCTCGGCCGCGCTCAGCGTCCAGTGGTAGCGGAAATGCACCGCGGCCCTGCGCTCGTGGTCGGCCGAGAGGTAGAGGTCCATCGGCGTGATGGCGCAGCGCTGCGCGTCGGCGGCAAGCTGCGGGTAGAACTCCCGCGCCGGAATCCGGCCACACAGCGGTGAGCTCACCTGCCCGTCCGCGGCGAACAGCTCGAGCACACCGTTGACATCACCGGCGGCGAGCAGCCGCAGGTAACGCTGCGCCACGGCACGCAGTTCGTCGACGGCAACCTTCTCCACCCTTGCAGCCTAATCAACGCACCGCGGCCGCAACGCCGAGCGGGGCGCCGCCGGAAACCGGTGGCGCCCCGCTCGGCTGTGATCTGCCGGCGTCAGGTGATGTCCGGCACCTGGACCACCACGGTCTGGGTCTTGGCCAGCTGCGCGCCCGCCCTCGGGTTCTGGTCCTTGACCTTGCCGATCTCGTTGGCGTTCGTCGGGCGGATCTTCTCCACCCGGAACTCGCCGGTCCAGCCCATGGCCTTCAGTTCCTGCTC
Organism: Actinorectispora metalli; assembly: GCF_056323685.1. Taxonomy (NCBI): domain Bacteria; kingdom Bacillati; phylum Actinomycetota; class Actinomycetes; order Pseudonocardiales; family Pseudonocardiaceae; genus Actinorectispora; species Actinorectispora metalli. The sequence continues at coordinate 2,223,295 of NZ_JBREYE010000001.1, read as the reverse complement.
AGCATCATCCGGGTCCATACCCCGCAGGTCCGGCATGACCAGCGCGTCGCCCTTGGACACGCCCAGCGTGATGGTCGTGCCCTTCTTGGCCTTTTGGTTGCCTTGAGGAGACTGGGTGACAACGATGCCCTTTTCCTTCGGGGATTCGACATCGTTGCGGACGACCTTGAATCCCGCGTTGGTCAGGTTCCTGCTGGCCTGTTCGAAGGGCTGGTTGGTCACATCGGGGATCGAGATGAGGTCGGGGGCCTTGCCGATGGTGATCGACACCGCGGTGCCCTTGGCCACCGACGTGTCGGCGGAGGGGTCCTGGCCGACGACCTTGTCCACCTTGCCGCTGTCGTCGGTCTCCTCGGTTGCGGGTGCCCCGGAAGCCAGCTTCAACCCGAGGCGGTCCAGTTCCGCCTTCGCCTGGTCGACGGTCATGCCGGTCAGCGACGGCACGTTGACCTTGCCCGGTCCGGTGCCGATCGTCAGCTTGACGGTCTGCTCCGGCTCGACCTTGGTGCCCGCCGTCGGGTTCTGGGCGATGACCTTGCCGATCTTGTCCTCATCCGACGGTGCGTTCGCGATGTCCACCACGAGGCCCGCGTCGGTCAGCGTCTTCTGCGCCGCGGCCTTCTCCTGGTTCATCACGTTGGGCATGTCGAAGGCGCCGGTGCCGGAGAAGTTGGTCGCGATGTAGGCGGCGAGGGCCAGCACGGCGATGCAGAGCAGTACGACCAGCGCGATGACCCAGCCCCGTTTGCGGCGCGGCTCCTCGTAGGAATCCGCAGGCTGGTGCCGCTCGCCGACCAGCTGCGTTGCCGCGTCGGAGCCGAGCATGGAGGTGCGGTCGGCGTCGCTCATCACCATCGGGGCGACCGGTCGTTGCCCGGACAGCACCCGGACCAGGTCGGCGCGCATCTCGGCGGCCGACTGGTAGCGGTTCGCCGGGTTCTTGCTCATCGCCTTGAGGATCACCGCGTCCAGCGCGGCGGGCACGTTCTGGTTCAGGTCCGACGGGGTCGGCGGGTCCTCCCTGACGTGCTGGTAGGCCACCGCCACCGGGGAGTCACCGGTGAAGGGGGGCTCGCCGGTGAGCAGCTCGAACAACACGCAGCCCGACGCGTACACGTCGCTGCGCGCGTCGACCGCCTCACCGCGGGCCTGCTCGGGGGAGAGGTACTGGGCGGTGCCGATCACCGCGGCGGTCTGGGTGACCGCGGCCTGTCCGTCGGCCAGCGCGCGGGCGATGCCGAAGTCCATCACCTTCACCGCGCCGGTGCGGGTGATCATGATGTTGGCGGGCTTGACGTCGCGGTGGATGATGCCGTGCCGGTGGCTGAAGTCCAGTGCGGCGCTCGCGTCGGCCATCACCTCGATGGCCTGCGTCGGGTCCAGCGGGCCCTCGGACTTCACGATGTCGCGCAGCGTCCGCCCGTCCACGTACTCCATGACGATGTAGGGCAGCGGACCGTACTCGCTCTGGGTCTCGCCGGTGTCGTAGACCGCGACGATGGCCGGGTGGTTGAGGGCGGCGGCGTTCTGGGCCTCGCGGCGGAAGCGAATCTGGAACTGCGGGTCTCTGGCCAGGTCGGCGCGCAGCACCTTGACGGCAACGTCCCTGCCAAGACGGACGTCCCGGCCCTTGTGGACCTCGGACATCCCACCGTAGCCAAGCGTCTCACCGAGCTCGTAGCGGTTGGAGAGCAGCTTAGGAGTCGTCATTGGTGCGAGTTCCCGATTCTCATCAGTTGCGGTCCCATTCTGCCCTGTATGCGCCCACCAACGATGTACACGTTCCAGACGAGATAGCTTGCCGTACCGGTTGACAGGCCGGCCGAGGACACCGGTGCCAATCCCATCTCGCTCTGTCGAACATCGGCATCCCTAGCGGAAACCTGCCCGTGATCGCCAGAGCCCGCGGTGAAGCCGGTCGTTTCTCCCGGCGGCGGCGCGAGTCGCGAGCCCCACCGTTGCGTACCGCCGGAAACCGCGAGTTCGTTCAGCATGCTGCTCGCCGGAGCCTGGCCTTCCTGCCTGGACGGGGTCCGAGAACCGAATGCCTGCCGGACCCCGAGCAGGCCGAGCACAAGTATGACGAGGAGCAGCAGAGCGCCTAAGACCACCCACATGCCGGTCCGGTTGAACGACCGCGCCGCCTGTTGCTGGGGCGGGGGGAAGACCGGGGAGAGCCGGTTGGCGGTGCCCTGAATCGGGATCGCGGGCATCGGCAGCTGCGGTGACGGCGGGGTCTGCTGGCCGCCCATGGCGGGGTGACCCGGCGCGGGGGACACCGGGCGCAGGTTGGGCAGGGAGGACCGGCCGACCGGATCGCGGCGCCCCGGCCGCACCGCGGGCGTGCCCATCGGCGGGGTGTTGGCGTCCGGAGGGCCGGGCGGCACCGGCTGGGCGGGGCGCATGCCCACGGGCGCGAGCATGCCGGACGGGGTGGGCAGGGGCTGCATGGCGCGCACCGCGACGCAGGCGGCGGCGAACTCTCCGCCACTGCGGTAACGCTGTCGGGGGTCCTTCACCAAGGTGGCCTCGATCAGCGCGCGGATACCGGGCGGAATCTCCTGCGGCAGCGGCGGCGGAGGTTGGCGGATGTGCATCATCGCCACCGTGACCGCGTTCTCCGACAGGAACGGCCGGTGCCCGACCAGGCATTCGTAGCCGACAACGGCGAGAGAGTAGACATCGCTCGCCGGTTCCGCGTCGTGCCCGGTGGCCTGCTCGGGGGCGATGTAGTGCGCGGTCCCCATGACCACCCCGGACCGGGTGACGGGTGCCGCGTCGGCCGCCTTGGCGATGCCGAAGTCGGTCAGCTTGACCTTGCCGTTCGAGGTCACCAGCACGTTGCCGGGTTTGACATCGCGGTGCACCAGCCCGCGCTCGTGGGCGGCCTGCAACGCGTTGCCCGCCTGCTCCAGCACGTCCAGCGTCTGCTCGGGGCTGATCCGGCCCTGCCGCTGCAGGATGGCGGCCAGCGGCTCGCCGTTGACCAGTTCCATGACCAGGTACGCGGTGTCCTGCACGCCGCCGGGTACCGCGGCGGTCTCGCCGTAGTCGTGCACCGCCGCCACGTTCGGGTGATTCAGCGAGGCGGTCATCCGCGCCTCGGTGCGGAACCGGTGCAGGAACTCCGCGTTGCCGCAGAGCTCCGGTTTGAGCAGCTTCACCGCGACCTTGCGGTCCAGCCTGACGTCCGAGGCCTCCCATACCTCGCCCATGCCGCCCACCGCGATGCGCCGGTCCAGGCGGTAGCGCTCGGCCAGAACCTGGCCGGGGGCGAACATGGCTCAGCCACCCCCCTGCAGAGCGGCTTGGATGACGGCGCGGCCGATCGGGGCGGCCTTGGAGCCGCCGGTGGCCTCCAGCGAGCGGTCGCCACCGTCCTCGACCAGCACCGCGACCGCGATCTCCGGGTTGTCCGCCGGCGCGAAGGCCACGTACCAGGCGTGCGGCGGGGTCTCCTTGGGGCGGGCGCCGTGTTCGGCGGTGCCGGTCTTGGATGCGATCACCACGCCGGGGATCTTGCCGCCGCCCTGGGTGCGCTCCTCGGAGGCGATCATCATTTCCTTGAGCGTGGTCGCCGTGGCGGTGGACATCGCCCGGTCAAGCTCGTCCGTGCCCGTCTCATCGATGGGCGAGAGTCCACTCGGGCCCAGGATGGACTTGACCAGGTACGGCTTCATGCGCTCACCACCGTTGGCGATGGTGGCCACCATCATGGCGTTCTGCAACGGGGTCAGGGCGACATCACGTTGTCCGATGCCGCTCTGGTACAGCGCCGCGTCGCCGGGGATATCACCGAGTGTCGAACGGGTGACCTTGAGCGGAATGGTGAGTTCCTCGGTGCCGATGCCCATCTTCTCCGACATCGACCGCAGCTTGTCCTCGCCGACCTTGCCCGCGAGTTCGGCGAAGGCGGTGTTGCAGGAGCGGGCCAGCGACTCGATCAGGGAAGCGGTTGCGGCGCCGCCGCACGGGTTGCGGTTGAAGTTCTCCAGCTTGTTCGTCGACCCCGGCAGCGTGATCTCCGGCGCGGCGGTGAGCTGGGTGTCCTTGGTCATGCCGTCTTCCAGCGCCGCCGCGGCCACGATCAGCTTGAAGGTGGACCCAGGCGGGTAGATCTCCTGGGTCGCGCGGTTGCGCATCGGCTTGCCCGCGCTGCCGTTCAGCTCCTTCCACGCCTTGTTGGCCGTGGTGAAGTCGTGCGCGGCCAGCGTGTTGGGGTCGAAGGACGGGGTGCTGACCATGGCCAGGATCTCGCCGGTCTTCGGCTTGATCGCGACCACCGAACCGGTGTAACCGCGGGAGGTGAGCTGGTCGTAGGCGACCTGCTGGACGCGCGGGTTGATGGTGGTGACCACGTGCCCGCCCCGGCGGTCCCGACCGGTGATCAGGTCGGACAGCCTGCGCACGAACAGTCGGATGTCGGACCCGTTGAGCACGTCGTCCTGGGCCTTCTCCAGGCCGTCCGACCCGTGGTGCACCGAGTAGTAGCCGGTCACCGGCGCGTACACCGGGCCAGCCGCGTACGAGCGCTGGAACGCCAGCCGGTCGTTGGTCGGGGTGCTGCTGGCGATCAGCACGCCCTGGTCGCTGGAGAGGATCTTCCCGCGCTCGCGGGCGTACTCCTCCAGCAGGACGCGCTTGTTCCGGTTGTCGTTGCGGTACTCGTCGGCCTTGAAGACGTTGATGTAGGTGACGTTGGCCAGCAACAACACGATCATCGTCATGACGGCGAGCGCGACTCGGCGCAGCGGGGTGTTCATCGCGGGCGCTCCACAAGTTCGGTGTGTGCCTCGGCGATGGGCGGCTGGGGTGTCTTGGGCCGCACCGAGTTCGCCGGTCGCCGGGCCGCGTCGGAGATCCGCAGCAGCAGGGCGATCAAGGCGTAGTTGGCGACCAGCGATGAGCCGCCGTAGGACAGGAACGGCGCGGTCAGGCCGGTGAGCGGGATCAGGTTGGTGACGCCGCCGACGACCACGAACACCTGCAACGCGATGACGAAGGACAGGCCCGCCGCCAGCAGCTTGCCGAAGGTGTCCCGGACCGCGAGCGCGCTGCGCATGCCGCGGGTGGCCAGCAGCAGGTACATCATCAGCACCGCGGCCAGCCCGACGACGCCGAGTTCCTCGGCGATCGCCGCGGTGATGAAGTCGGTGGCCGCCGCGGGCACGATGTCCGGGCGCCCGTTGCCCAGCCCGGAGCCGCCGAAGCCGCCGGTGGCGATGCTGAACAGGCCCTGCATGGTCTGGAAGCCGCCGCCGACCTTGTCGTAGGTGCTGCTGGGGTCCAGCCAGTTCTGCACGCGCCGCTGCACGTGGGAGAACAGCTGGTAGGCGATGAGGCAGCCGCCGATGAACAGCGTGCCACCGAGGATCAGCCAGGCCGCCCGCTCGGTGGCGATGTAGAGCATCACCAGCATCACGCCGAAGAACAGCAGCGAGGTGCCGAGGTCCTTCTCCAGCACGAGCACGCCGACGCACAGCGCCCAGGCGGCGAGCACCGGGCCGAGGTCACGGGCCCGCGGCAGGTCCATGCCGAACACCCGGCGTCCCGCGGCCATGAACAGGTCGCGTTTGGACACCAGGAACGAGGAGAAGAAGACCATCAGCAGGATCTTGGCGAACTCGCCGGGCTGGATCGCGAAGAAGCCGAACTTCAGCCAGATCTTCGCACCGCCCGCCTCGGACAGGCTGGACGGCAGCACACCGGGCAGCGCCAGCGCGGCCAGCCCGACGAAGCCGCAGGTGTAGCCGTAGCGGGCCAGCATCCGGTGGTCTCGCACCAACACCAGCACCGTGACGAAGAACAGCAGCCCGATGGTGGTCCAGGCGATCTGCTTGGGGGCCAGCGCGAAGGCCTGCTCGCCCAGCCTGGTGGCCTCCTCGGCCTCGGCGAGGTCCAGCCGGTGGATCATCACCAGGCCGAGGCCGTTGATCAACGCCGCGCAGGGCAGGATCAGCGGGTCGGCATAGGGCGCCCAGCGCCGCACCGCGAAGTGCGCGCCCGCGAACAGCGCCAGGTAGGCCAGCCCGTAGTAGAGCAGCTGCCTGGTCAGCTCCTGCTCCTGGTTGATCTCCACCAGCATGATCGCCCCGGTCACCAGGACCGCGGCGAAGGCCAACAGGGCAAGCTCGGTACCCCGGCGGGTGGGCACCTCTGGCGCGGGCACCGGGGAAGAGACAGCGCCGGTGGCCGGTGCCGTCATCAGCTCACCTTCCGGCAGTCCACACCGGGCTGCTGCGGGCGCGACGGCGTCGGCTGTACCGATGTCGGGTTCTGGGCGTTCGGGTCACCGGGCGGTGGCTCAGGCGGCGGCGCGGGCGTCGTGGTGGTCTGGCCCTCCTGCTGGCACAGCGGCAGCAGTTGGTTGGTGCGTAGCATCACGATGGTCGCCTCGGCCTGGTCCCTGCCCTCCGGGGTCTCGATGCCCCGACGGACGTTCTCCCTGGCCAACGGCTTGAGGTCGTTGAGGGTGATGTGCTCGCACTCGGTGTCCGCCTTGCAGGACCCCTGCACCTGCCGGTGCAGCGGGATGCCCAGCGCGGTACCTCGCACACCTTGGAATACGGCGACCTCGCCCTCGTCGTTCGCGCCGACGTAGTACTGGCGCATCACGAGTTCCCAGCCGACGATCGCGCCGCCGACCAGCATCGCGATGATGCCGAGCAGGAACACCGCGGTCAGCACCTTGCGCTTGCGGGAGCGCGGCGGCTTCCCCGGCGGTGGTGCGGGCGGCGGCGCGGGCTGCGGCCGCGGCCGGGTGGTCGCCGAGGCGCGGGCTGCCGCGGAGTCCGGCTGGGGCTCCTCGCTGCCGTCACCCGCGGCGCCACCGACGATCGGCGCGTCCTCGCCGTAGTCGATGTCCACCACATCGGCGACGATCACCGTCACGTTGTCCGGCCCGCCACCCTTGAGCGCGAGCTCGATCAGCCGGTCGGCGCAGGCCTGCGGATCGGGGATGCGCATCGCCTCGGTCAGCGTCTCGTGGCTGACCACCCCGGACAGGCCGTCGGAGCAGAGCAGGTACCGGTCGCCCGGCCTGGCCTCCCTGATCGCCAGGCTGGGCTCGACGTCGTGCCCGGTGAGCGCTCTCAGCAGAAAGGAGCGGTGCGGGTGGGTCGCGGCCTCCTCGGGCGTGATCCGGCCCTCGTCGATCAGCGACTGCACCACGGTGTCGTCGTGGGTGATCTGGTTGAGCGCGGCGTCACGCAACAGGTAGGCACGCGAGTCACCCACATGCACCAGCCCGAGGCGGCTGCCCGCGAAGAGCACCCCGGTGACCGTGGTGCCCATCCCGTCCAGGTCGGGGTCGGCCGCCACCAGTTCCGCGATGGCCGAGTTGCCTGCCAGCACCGCTTCCCGCAGCTGGCCGAGTAGATCCTCGCCGGGTTCATCGTCATCGAGCGGGGCCAGCGCGGCGATCATGACCTTGGAGGCCACCTCGCCCGCGGCGTGGCCGCCCATGCCGTCGGCGATAGCAAGCAGCCGCGGACCGGCGTAGACGGAGTCCTGGTTGTTGGATCGAACCAGGCCCCTGTCACTGCGGGCGGCGTATCTGAGGACCAAGGTCATGAGCGCAGCTCGATCACCGTCTTACCAATGCGGATCGGGACTCCGAGCGAGACGCGGGTGGGAGCCGTGACCTTCGCTCGGTCGAGGTAGGTGCCGTTCGTCGAGCCTAGATCTTCCACGTACCAATCGGTACCACGCAGCGAGATGCGCGCGTGCCTGGTAGATGCGTAGTCGTCGTCGAGCACCAGCGTTGAATCGTCGGCCCTGCCGATGAGGATCGGCCTGCCGTCCAGCGTGATCCGGGTGCCCGCCAGCGCGCCGTGGGTGACCACGAGTTGGCGGGCGGACTTACCGCGTACCTTGCCCGGCCGGGAGCCCGTGAAGGCCACCCGCAGACCGGACGCGGCGTACAGATCGGACCGGACAACGCGCAAAGCGGCCAGCACGAACAACCAGAGCAGGGCGAGAAACCCTGCTCTGGTCAACTGCAAGATCAGCTCTGGCACGTGTGAGGACCGCCCCTGTCGTCTTTCTCGCCTCCAGATCGACCGTCCGACTCAGCCGTGCAGCCGGAACGTCAGGCTGGAGTGGCCGATCCGGATCACATCGCCGTCCACCAGCTGCCACTGCTGGACGGGGTTGTTGTTCACGGTCGTGCCGTTGGTGGAGCCCAGGTCCGAAAGCATGGCATTGCGGCCATCCCAGCTGATCTCCAGGTGCCGCCGCGACACGCCGGTGTCGGGAAGGCGGAAGTTCGCCTCCTGCCCGCGGCCGACGACGTTGTTGCCCTGCTGAAGGTTGTAGGACCGGTTCGAGCCGTCCTCCAGCACCAACGTCGGGTTGACCGCGGCCTGCTGGCCGTAGCCGCCCTGGTCGTAACCCTGGTCGTAGCCCTGCTGGGGGTAGCCGCCCTGCTGCGGCTGGCCGTACTGGTCGTAACCGGGCTGCTGGGCGTAGCCCTGGTCATACCCCTGCTGTTGCTGGCCATAACCCTGGTCGTAGCCGGGCTGCTGCTGGCCGTACCCCTGGTCGTAGCCGGGCTGGGCGTAGCCACCCTGCTGCGGCTGCTGCTGGCCGTACCCCTGGTCGTACCCCGGCTGCTGCGGCTGACCGTACCCGGGCGTCGGTGCTCCGTAGCCCTGTTGGTCGTATCCGCCGTATTGGCCGCCGCCGTAGTTCGGATCCCCTCCGTACTGGCCTTGACCGTAACCTTGCTGGCCCTGCTGTCCCTGCTGCTGCCCGTAGGGGTCGCTTGGAGGGTAGTGGCCGGGTGGCTGGCTCATGGGTCGGTCTCCTGCAGTGCGATGTGGTGCTCTCCCCTGACCCGGTTTCACGTCCGGGTCGACGGTCGAGCTGATACGGATCTGTCCGGTGTGCAGCGTCTCAGAGCGTGCCAGTGAGACTACGACGTCACCATAGGTATCCCACCCCTGCTCCTGCAGATGCTCCCGTACACACTCGGAGAGCAGGTGAGTTATCCGCTGTTCGTCGCCTTCTGCCAGGTGCTCGTGATCGGCGGGTGCGAGGACCACTTCGTAGTAGTTCGGTGCCAGCAGCCTGCCGCCCGCGAGTTCCCGGATGTGTATCTCGGCCTCGCGTTGCAGCCGCTGCGCCACCTCCTGCTTGACCACCGTTCCGCCGAACACCCGCGCGAAGGTGTTGCCCACGATGCCCTCGAGCCGACGCTCGAAGCGCTCGACGACTCCCACGGCTACCTCCACACGAATGACTCCCCTCCGATCGTATCGATCCGGAGGGGCCCCTACACGGCCGAAGCCCAACCCCATGCATACCCGCACTTGATAGGACGCACGAGCACAAGCCGGGTGGCCCCCTGAAAACCACTCTCCCGCCCGTGTTAGTCTTTCGCAGCCTCGTTCGGCGGTGCCGAACGACACCACTCTGGGCGAGTGGCGGAATGGCAGACGCGCACGGTTCAGGTCCGTGTGTCCGTAAGGACGTGAGGGTTCAACTCCCTCCTCGCCCACGTAAGCCTCTGGCCGACCCTGCTCGTTGCTTCGCAACTTCGCCGGGTCGGCTTAGATTATTTTGGGGGGCCGAGCCCCCCAAACCCCCACGGTGCGAGCTCTCGCCTTCCAGCGTGGTTACTTCTTCTGACACCAGCACGGTTCTGGTTGTCGTTTTGTTGTGATTCATTTCTCCCGGCTGGTGCTGTCGGATCTTCGTTGCGTGGGTGGCAGTTTCGCGTTGGCGTTGCGCTCGGTGTTGTGTTGGGGGCGGGCGTCGGGGAGGTGGGTTGTGGGGTTGTTGACCGTTCAGCTTTAGCGCTCACACGGATGGCCGTATTGCCGGGCAGAAGTCCGGTGACCGCTCGCCGACCGGTTATCGATCGCAAGGTGCCGTCGGTCGCAGCGTTGCCGAATGGTGGACGGCTTGGGCGATTTGAGCTGGTAGCCACTAGGGAGCACCAACTCGTTCGCCAGGAGTCGTCATGGTGGCTGGGCCGCCGTGATGAGCAGGGGAGGGGAGGAAGCACGTGAGCCAGACAACCGGGCCTACCGCGGTTCAGGGGGCATCGCGGTCGGCGGCAGGCGCGGCGCAGGGGCAGATTCAGCTGCCCGCGCCGCCCGAGCTGCTTGCCGGACAGGCCGTCAAGAAAATGGGGTGGGCGGGCACCGTCCTGCCGCCGATGAATCTGCTTGGGCGCCGGGTCGCGGTGGTCGCCGAGTTGATTCCGGAAGTACACGCCGAGCGGCTGTGCCACCAGCAGATCCCGATGACCGACCGCACCACGGTGGCCACCTGGGTGTGGCCCGAGTTTGTGGGGAAGGTGCCGCCGCCCGCGGTGCGGATCACCGGTGTGGTCATGCCCGGCAGGCACTGGCGCACCGCGCTGGCCGCGGTGGTGCCCTTCGCCCGATTCACCAACACGGCGCTGGTGCTGCCCTCGCAGGTCACCGGCACCGATGACTTCCTCGGCAACTGCATCGCGCGGGCCAGGCAGTACGGCGTCTCGATCCTCAGCGCGGGCCCGCGGGGCGAACTGGAGCTGTCGCTGTCCGGTCGGATCACCACCGACGCGTTGACCACCGACACCGCGCCGACCAGGCTGGCCAACGAGCAGGTCTACGAACGGCTCATCGCCGCGCTGCCCAAGCTGGGCTGAGCGCCCAAGCGCCCTGAGCCTGCCGGGGACGACCCCTCCTTTCCCGGCAGGCTCTCCTCAGCCCGGCGCGCCGAAAACGCGGTCGGTGTAGGGGTTGCGGAACCGGCCCGCTGGGTCGAGTTCGGCGCGCAGCCGCTGGAAGTCGGCGAACCTGGGGTAACGCTCGGCCAGTTCGCCGGCACCCAGCGAATGCAGCTTCCCCCAGTGCGGGCGCCCGCCCGCCGCCGCACAGATTCGCGCCACCACGTCGAACCACTCGCGGTAGGGCATGCCGATGAACTGGTGCGCGGCGATGTAGGCCGTCTCCCGCTCGTAGGCGGTGGACAGCCAGATGTCATCGGGCGCGGCCACCCGCACCTCGACCGGGAACATCACCGGGTCCCGCAACAGCGGCACCGCGGCCTTCAACTCGGCGAGCACCTCGCGGACGGCGGGCCGGGGTATCGCCCACTCGGTTTCCACGAAGCGCACGTTCCGCTGGGTGACGAAGACCCGGTGCGAGCGGTCGCTGTAGCCGCGTTCCGACAGCACCTTGCTGGACAGCCGGTTCAGCCCGGCCACCGTGCCGGGCGCGGCCCGTCCGATCCGGCACAGCAGTCCGAACAGGCGGTTCTCCACAAGCTCGTACTCGAACCAGCGGCGGGCCGGGTGCAGCGGCCGCGGCCGCTCGCCCGCGGGCAGCCGGTTGTTCAGCTTGACCAGCGCCTGGTCGCCGTAGGGGAACCAGTAGAACTCGAAGTGGTCGTTGGCCGCGGCCAACGCGTCGAACTCCGCCACCACCCGCGTCATCGACATCGGGCGCTCGACCGCGGCCAGGGCGAAGGCAGGCACGCAGCGCAGTGTCACCGTGGAAATGACGCCCAGGGCGCCGAGGCTGAGCTGGGCGGCCTTGAACAACGCGGGCCGCTCGGTTTCCGAACAGGCGACCACCGAACCGTCGGCGAGCACCAGCTCAAGGGCCGCCACCTGGGTGGCCAAGCCGCCCAGCCGGGCGCCGGTGCCGTGGGTGCCGGTGGAGATCGCACCCGAGATGGTCTGCCGGTCGATATCGCCGAGGTTGGCCATGGCCAGGCCGAGTGCGTCGAGTTCGGCGTTCAACCGGTGCAGCGGGGTGCCCGCGCGAACCGTCACCAACCCGGTGTCCGTATCGGCGTGCACCACGCCCGACCAGCGGGACAGGTCGACCGCGACGCCGTCGGTCACCGCGGCAGGCGTGAAGGAGTGGCCGCTGCCCACCGCGCGGACCGGGAGGTTGTCCGCGGCGGCCGCGGCGAGGACCGCGGAGATCTCGGCGACGCTCTCCGGCCGGGCGACCCTGGTGGGCATGGCGGCGGCCGTGCGCGCCCAGTTCGTCCAAGTCGCTGTGGCAGATCGGGTCACGGCCACCTTCCCCTGACGTCGAGGCCCCATCTCTACCAGGCAGGCGGCGACGGGTCTCCACACGGTTGCAACCGGGACAAATTAAGTGAATTTCCTTCATTTTGGAAGGGTGACCTGTCAAAGTTGACCTCGTGTCCGCACCGCAGCAGCGCCTCCGCTACGACGCGATCACCCGGCAGCTTGAGCCGCCGTTCGCGATCGTCGACCTCGACGCTTTCGACGCCAACGCGGCGGAGATGGCGGGCCGCGCCGCGGGCAGACCCATCCGCATCGCCAGTAAGTCGGTCCGCTGCCGTGAGCTGATCGCCAGGGCCCTGCGTGCCCCCGGCTACTCCGGTGTGCTCGCGTACTCGCTGCCCGAGGCGCTCTGGCTTGTCGAGACGGGGACCGCCGACGACGTGGTCGTCGCCTATCCGACCGCCGACCGCGCCGCGTTGCGCGCACTGGCCTCCAACCAGGATGCCGCCGACAAGATCACGATCATGGTCGACAGCGTGGCACAGCTGGATCACATCGACAGCGTGCTCGACCGGCCGCGTCCCGACCTGCGCATATGCCTCGAACTGGATGTCTCCTGGCGCCCGTTCCAGCGGTGGGGGCTGCGCAATCCCCATGTCGGTCCGCTGCGCTCCCCCGTGCACACGCCGGCCCAGGCCGCGGAGTTCGCCGTCGCCGCCACCAAGCGGGCGGGGTTCACCCTCGTCGGACTGATGGCCTACGAGGGCCAGATCGCGGGCCTCGGCGACGAGCCGCTGCGCCGTCCGCTGAAGGGGCTGGCCATCAGGGCGATGCAGCGCCGGTCGTTCGCCGAGTTGGCCGAGCGCAGGGCGGCGATGGTGGCCGCGGTCCGCTCGGTGGTGGATCTGGAGTTCGTCAACGGCGGTGGCACCGGCAGCCTGCACCTCACCGCGGCCGAGCCCGCCGTCACCGAACTCGCGGCCGGATCGGGGCTGATCGGCCCCACTCTGTTCGACCACTACCGGCGGTTCCGCCCAGAACCCGCGGCACTGTTCGCGCTGCCTGTGGTCCGCAAGCCCGCACCGGGGATGGCCACGCTGTTCGGGGGCGGGTATATCGCCTCCGGGCCGCCGGGAGAGGACCGTTCGCCGTCGCCGTACCTGCCTGCCGGGCTGCGGCTGCGGGAGATGGAAGGCGCGGGCGAGGTGCAGACCCCGGTGCTGGGCGCGGCCGCACGGGAGCTGGAGATCGGCGACCGGGTGTGGTTCCGGCACGCCAAGGCCGGTGAGCTCGCGGAGCGGTTCGCGACCTACCACTTGGTCAGCGGGAGCGAGCTGGTCGCAGGCGTGCCCACCTACCGGGGCGAACAACAGGCCTTCGGCTGAATTCGATGCTCGGTCAGCTCTCGCTGAAGCGCTTCGCCAGGTAGCCGCGGACGATCTCCTTGGCCTCGCCGACCACCGTCTCGTCCCCGTCGGCATGCATCCGGAAGGCGAGCTTGAGCACCGCGTCGGCCGCCTCCACCGCCACCGCCATCGGAATCCGCAGCTTGTCCGCGGGCAGGTCGAAGCGCTCGGCGATCAGCGCCGTCAGCCCGTCGGTGATGACGGTGTTGTTGTCCTTGGCCTCGTCCAGCAGCCGAAGGTCCACCACGTCGCCGAAGTGCAGCTGGCCGAAGGCGGGCACGTCGCGGTGCATCCCGATGTAGATGTCGAACATCGCGTCGATGCCCTCCCACCAGTGCGCGAAGTTCTCGCTGCTGAACCGCTCCTCGACTCCCGCGAGGAAACGTTCCAGGTTGCGCAGCGTCAGAGCCTGGACCACGGCGCGCTTGTCCGGGAAGAACTGGTAGAGCGAGCCCACCGCGACACCGGCCCGTTCGGCGATGAGGGTGGTCGTCACGCCGTCGTAGCCGAGCTCCTGGATCAGCTCGGCACAGGCGTCGAGCATTCTCTCAACACGCTGCGCGCTGCGCTGTTGCACCGGTCGGCGGCGTAGCGGGGCGAGGTCAGCGGACACAGGTTGCTCCTTAGGCGCGCGCTTGGAATTCATTTTGCCCCGTTCAGGCTATGAATATCTTTCGCGTGAAGCCGAAGTATCCAAAGTGAGTGCGAATCGCGTTGATCGTCGGTGTTGCCGCGCAGCCTGACCGCTCCCATGGGGGCAGCGTGGCCCGACGCCGTTTCAGCTAGATCATTTGTAGACCCATTGACTCCGTATGGTCCTGTCGATACTCCTCTTCGTGACTGAATCGAAACACCTGTTTGGCCCATCTTCCCACCAGTCGGACGTCCGACCCCTTCGGGCGCGCCCGGCAACGCATAGGCCAGTGGGCAGCGGTCGCGGGAGGCGACCACTGCCCACTCGATATCTCGTGGACGGGCCCACGAGATCAACTGGACGCGAAGACGAGGAGATAGCTGTGGCGGCGCCCACTCGGGGGATGGGCGCCGCCACGAGGCGGCCGCATACCGGTACTGGTCGGGGGAGGGGTTCGGCAGCACCGTGCAACGGTCACCTGGTCGGGGCCGAGAACTTTCGGCGGTCTCCGTCTCCGCTATGCAGTTGTCAGCAAGGTTTTCAGCGGCCGGCGGTCAATGCCCTGCGGTCGGGGGAGCGCATCACAAGACCGCCGGCCACCACGAGACGGCTTGCCGAGTCGGGTCCAGGCTCGGGGGGTGCCCGGGACTCGGTGCCGTCCGCCCTTACCTGGCTCCCACCGCCATCCTCGTCGGGGGTTCGATGGTGGTGGGGCGAAGATGCCTGCCGGGCCTGCGGACAAGCCCACCGGCAACCAGGTGCTCGTAGGCAGAGCGCCATACCGAGCAGGGAGATCTGTGCTGACGCCACCGAGTCGAACACTCGGGGCAATTCCCCCGCCCGTCCGCCTCGTGCGCGGCCAGTAGCTCACGCCAGAAGTCGGTCATGCGGGGAAGTTCGGTGCGGGCCGCCGATACCAGCGATGGCCCGTCGGCGCGGTTGGCGAGGTCGGTGAGCCGGTCGAGTCGTTCCCACACCGCGTTGCGCAGTACCTGGCCGAGTATCTCGTCCACGACTTCAGTCACCGTCACCTTTCATTTCCGCAGCCGCATGGCGTAGTGCTGCCCGCAGGCCGTCGACCTCGTCCGTCGACAACACCGCGGTTTCACCAGGTGGTCCGAGCAGCACCACCCTGTCCGCGTCGACGAGAACGGTCAGCAGGCGCCTGCGGTTGCCGACGTCGCGGCAGTCCACCTGCCAGGCGGGCCGGTCGTGCGCTGCTTCCCCGCTGTCGTCGAACGCCGCTTCGGCGTCCTCGCAGGCAATCGGGGCGGCTCGCGTCACGACCTAAGCTCTCCTGGAGTTCTCGTACGTATCGCTTACGGATGACTACATTGCCGCCGCAGGCCGGAGACGGGGATGGTTCCAGCGCCAACCGGTGCGGGTTTGACGACGAACGGTCAGTTGACTTCAGTGCGGCCGATCAGCTACGCCGATGTGGTCTTCACCGAGCCAGAGTCATGCCTTTACTCTGCGGTTGACGCCCAGCGGAGCGGAAGGGGCGCTAAATGAACACAATCGGTTCCGGGGACTCTCCTGTTACACCCGATGTCTGGGAGAAGCAGGAGATGCGGGATGTACTCGCGGCCCGAGACATCAGCTCTGTCTACCGGTTGCTGTGCCGCCATGGGGTATCCCAGCGGCAGATAGCGGCGCTCACTGGCCAGTCACAGTCCGAGGTGTCGGAGATCTTGAAGGGCCGCCAGGTCATGGCTTACGACGTGCTGGCCCGGATCGCGGACGGCCTTGGCGTCCCCCGTGGGTACATGGGTCTGGCCTATGACGAGACCACCGCAGCGCGGAGTGCCGGATCGGGCGGATGCCAGGAGGCCGAGGAGGACGAGTCGGTGAAGCGAAGGAAGTTTCTCGCGCATGCCGCAGCAGTCACGATGGGTGCTGCGGTATTCGGCGCGGACAAGGGAACGTGGGTGCCGAGTACGGCGCAGACCCCGGCCCCCAACCGGATCGGGATGACCGATGTCCGGCAGATTCAGGCGGCCACCACGGCGCTGCGGTCGCTGGACTACCAGTACGGCGGTGGTTTCTGCCGCGATGCGGTGGTGGCACAGCTGTCCTGGGCGCGTCAGCTGCTCAAGGCGCGGCCCGGGACGGACGAGGTGCGCAAGCGGCTGTTCATGGCTCTTGCGGACCTGCACAGCCTGGCGGGCTGGACGTCGTTCGACACCGGTCTGCTCGACCCGGCCCGGGATCACTTCGGCCAGGCGCTCGGCTACGCCAAGGAGGCGAAGCACGATTCGCTGGTGGCCAACATCCTGTACCGGATGGGCAGGGTCTATTTGCACCACGACGCGCCCAACGACGCGTTGAAGCTGTTCCAGCTCGGTCAGCTGGCCGCGCAGGAGTCGGGTTCGGCGCTGACCGTCGCGGTGCTGTGTGCCAACGAGGCCTGGGCGTACGCGATGCTCAACAAGCCGGACCAGGCGATGACCATGCTTGGCCGGACGAAGGACGAGTTCGCCAGGGCGACCCGCAACGACGACACCCCGGACTGGGTGCGGTTCTTCGATGAGCCGGACCTGTACGGGATGATCGGCTCGGTGCACTACTCGCTGGCCGAGTTCGACGAGAACCGGGCCAAGCAGGCCCCGTTGGCCGTCACCGCGCTGTCCAAGTGCACCGACGGCTACCAGCAGAACATGCAGCGCAGCCACGTCTTCGGGCTGAGCATGCTGGCCACCTCCCACATCAAGGCGGGGAACCTGCACGAGGGTCTGCACGTCGGTGAGCAGGCGCTCAGGCTCGGCGAGCAGGTCAAGTCGCACCGGGTTATCGACCGCATCGAACCGCTACAGCTGGAAGCGGCCCGTTACAAGAACAACGGGGACGCCCGCGACCTCGCAGAGCGGATCAAGCAGTTCAGGACGACGTGAGCACCCAGCCAGGGGCCACCTTGAACGGCCGGTACACCAGGGAGAAGCTCACCGCGGCCCTGCACGCGGTGTGTGAGGTCGCCGGTCTGGACTCCTCTGGCGCCAGGCTGCTCAGATTCGTGAACAACGGCGTGTTCCGCCTGGCCAGGCACCCCGTCGTGGTCCGCATAGTGCTGACGCCCTCGCTGGCACATCGCGCGACCAACGTGGTGAATGTGGCCCGGTGGCTCGCCGAACACGGATTTCCCGCCGTGCGGCTGCTGCCGGGAATCACGCAGCCGCTGCGGGTCGGCGCACACGTGGCCACGCTGTGGCAGGCGGTGCGGGACGACGGCCCTCGGCCGGTGGCCGACGGGCTGGCCAGGCTGGTGCGGCAGATGCACGAGTTGCCGCGTCCGGGTTTCGCGCTGCCCACCTGGCGTCCGCTGGACGATGTCCGGCGGCGCCTGGCGGATGCCGAGGAACTCGACCCCGGCGACCGCATCTTCCTTGAACAGCGCTGCCTGCGGGCCGAGCGCAGGCTCCGCGAACTGCGGTACGCGTTGGGGGAGGGCGTGATCCACGGCGATGCCAGGCTGGGCAACATCATTCCCAGTCCGGCGGGGCCGGTGCTCTGTGACCTCGACTCGGCCTGCCTTGGGCCGAGGGAGTGGGACTTCACCCCGATGGCGGTCGGCCACCTGCGGCTGGGCAGGCCGCGTTCGGACTACCAGAAGTTCGCCGACGGCTACGGCTTCGACGTGCTGGGCTGGCCGGGGTTCGCGGTGCTGCGTGAGGTGCGCGAACTCAAGCTCGCCACCAGCGTGCTGCCCATCCTGCGCAGCAATCCCGACGTCCGGGTCGAACTGCGCCGACGGCTGGACTGCCTGCGCGCGGGCGACGATGTCACCCGCTGGACGCCGTTCTAGCCTGCGCGGCCTCCACCCTCACATCGGTGACTCGCCGACTCGATCGTGGCGGTAGGATCGGGTGATCTTGCGCAGGCGTGCGACGTTGCGTGAGATATGTGCGGAGTCGAGACACGATCGCGCGTAACGCGTTGAAAGCCGATGGCGATGGTCAGACAAACTGGTAGCACTTGGTGCTACAGGTTCCTGGTGGCCTGCATTTCGGTTTCCCGCGGTGGGGTGGCCGTTTGCGCGACGGGGGTTGGCAGATGACGAAGTTCGGCCAGCGCTACCGGCTCTTTGGTTGGCGGGCGCGGCGAGCGCTGCGTGCCGCCGCTCTGCTGGACCAGGTGGTGGACAGCCAGTTGCCGTTGCTCACCGGGCTGTCCGAGGTCAACCGCAGGCATTCCGCCGAGTACCTCGCCGAGCTTGTCATGCTTGCCCAGTCCTACCGCCACTACGCCGCGGGCTGGATCGACCGCCGGGAGTTGGAGCACCGAGGCAGGCGGGCCGTGCTGGACCTGGAGTCGCTGCGCGAGCGCAGGCCCTCGGCTCAGCTCACCGAACGGGACTGACCACTTGCCGATGGGGCGGGTCGAGACGGTGTGCCTCCACGAGACCAACCACGTTCTTGAGGTCTCGAGAGATGGCTATCGGTGAACGGTCGGATTGTTGCGCCGAGCGGTAATCGGTCGCGCTGAACCCGCCGAATTCTCCACAAACATCCACAGATCGCGTGAAGTTATCCACAGACCTGTGGGCAGTCCTGTGGACTGGTAGTTCCACGTTGAACAATTCAGAGCACCTGAGCCGTGCTCATGGCCGACGCGATGCCGATCGCGAGGCCCATGATGGCCAGTTCGGCCCCCGCCCAGGTCAGCAGCGGCACGGTCCGGTGCGCCGCGATCGCGGGCACCATTTTGTCCCGCAGATAGCCGCCAAGGCCGACCAGCGCGAACAGGCAGAGGGCCTTGGCCAGTACCAACTGCCCATAGCCGGTGCCGAACAGGGCCGAGATCAGCGGCATGTCCGGGATGGTGGTCAGCCGGACCGCGGCGTTGGCCAGCCCGCTGATCGCCACCACCGTCAGGCACAGTGCGGCGAGTTTGGCGAACCGGGGCATGACCGAGGCCAGCAGCCCCCGGAAGGGGGTGACGAACAACAGCAGCGTGCCCAGTCCGCCGACCCAGGCGGAGGCCGCGGCCACGTGCAGCCCCATCGACACCAGCGCCAGCTCGTGGTTGCCCGCATCGGCCGGATGCCCCGACAACGCGACCGGCATGGCCCCGAGCAGGCCGAGCACCAGGCTCAACTCGGCAGGAACCCGGTTGTTCGACCGTGTCGAGAACACCGCGAGCACCCCGTAGGCGACCGCGCAGACGAACGTGAGCAGCAGCGCCCGGCCCAACGCCAACGTGGTGATGTAGCGGAGGAACTCGGTGCTGCTCAGACCCAGCCCCGACGGCACGATTTCGGCTGCCCGCAGCCATAGCTGCACCACGGTGGCCACCGCCCAGCCCGCGGCCGTGCACACCATGGCCTGCCGCATCCGCGTGAGCACGGCCTCCCGGCTCCGGCCGCGTTCGCCGCGGAGAAGGAAGCCCAGTGCCCCCAACCCGACCGCGGCCACCGCGAAGACGTTGACCAGCAGCCTCGCCACCGGCAGCCCGACGGTCACCACCGGGCTCGGCGTCGCGATGCCGGGCACGGGGTCGGGCGCGGTGGCCAGCGTCCCGCCGAGCAGGCCGAGGCCGGTCACGGCGACCACGCCGCCGACCAGCATGAACCTGCGGTCGGTGAGGAGGCTGACTGCGTTCACCCGACTCCCGTCCCTTGCTCGTTAGCGTTCCCGGCCGAACCGGAGTGCCGCGATCAGACCCGCGGCCAGCAGCACGATTGCTCCAACGATCCACGGCCAGACAGGAGCGGCCGTTGACGTTGTCGTTGGCTTATCGTCACCGGCCGGTGACGGTGGCGCGGTCGTGGTGACCGGTTGGCCGGTGCCCGCATTCTCCAGCGTGAACTTGACGCCGCCCATCACGGGATGGCCGTCGGCGGAGACGATCCGGTAGCCGATGGTGTACTCGCCGACCGGGCCCAGCGGAGCCAGCCTCGCCAGCACCGCGTTGCCGTTGACCTCCACGGCGCCCTCGGTGGCCCACGAGGTGTTGTTCGGCCCGGTCACCGACACCCGGTTGTAGCCCCGCTGAATGGGCTGGTCGAAGACCAGGCGCACTTCGCGCGGGGTGGCGGCCAATGTCGTTCCGTTCGCCGGGTCGCTGCTGACCAGCGTGTTGTGCGCGAAGGCCTGCACCGGGCTCGCGAGGAACGCGAGCCCGGCCACGGCCAGCGCGGTCAGCAACCGCCTCATGCCGAGCCTCCACCCCGCTTGCGGAGCAGCGCGCCGACACCGACACCCAGCCCGAGGGCCCCGACCGCGAGGCCGGCGCCGCCGAGCAGCCGCGCCGTGTCATCCGTGCCCGCGGCGCTCGCCGCGGCGTCATCGGTCGTGCCACCGTGGTGGTCGCCGCCCGCCTCCTTGCTCGCGGTCAGCTTGAGCACCGGCGCCGGGTACTCCGGCTCCTCGGCACCCTCGGCGGGCGGTGGGGCGTCCCACTTCACGACCTTGCCGTCGTCATAGGTCTGGGTGGCCGCCAGCACCAGCTGGTCCTTATCCTCGGGAAGCTTGCCCGCGGAGACCTCGAACTCGTTGAATTCGTTGGGCCCGATCCGCACGCCTGCCTGGGCGGTCCAGGTGATGGTGTCGACCACCTCGGTGATCTGCGCGCCGTGCGACTCGATCGGCTTGTCGAGGGTCCGCTTGGTGACCGCGGCGGTCCAACCGGGCATCGGCTTGGTCCGCACCGAGGTCAGCGTGTGCCCGTCGGGCAGCTTGACCTCCAGCTTGACCGTGCCCGCCGTGCTGGACTCGTTGGGCACCCGGAACGCGAGCTTCGCGTAACCGCCCTTCGCGGCCTCACCGGGCTGAACGGTCACGTGTGCCGCGGCGATACCGCCGGTGGCGAGCAGCAGCGCGAGGCCTGCGGTGGCGGCGGAGGCGATCCGCACGATCCTTGTCGTGGACATGTCTCTCCGTAATCTCCAAAGCTCGATTCGACGCGACCGACGGCTCAGGCGTGGTCGCGGTGACTAACGAATGACTGGGGATCAGGAGGTGATAGGAGGGCCACGGTGCCCGAGCACCCGGCGGAACAGCACCGCCAGCAGGTAGCCGACGGCGGTGGTGCGGACCATGACGGCGCCGCAGGCCACGGCCACCGGTGCGGCGGGCATCCGCCGCGGCAGCAGCATCCGCAGCGCGGCGGCCACCGCGAACACCAGGGTCTCCGCCCTGGTGACCAGCGCCGCGGTGAGCAGCGTCGCGACGAGGTGGGCCGCGAGCATCGGGCCGGGGAGGAAGGACTCCAGCGCGGACGCGGCGACGTGCCGGTGCGCGATGCTCTCCAGCGCCGCGTGCAGCACCAACTGGAAGGTCCCGAGCGTCACCGTGACCGCGACGATGCCGCGTTGCCGGTCGGCGAGCGCGGTGCCCGCGCCCGCCAGCAGCAGCGCGACGAGCACGGTCACCGCGATGCTGGGCGTGTTCCCGTCGGCGAGCGCGTGCGCCGCCAGTGACATGGCGGCCGCGGTCCCGGCGATGAGGATGCCGCGACCCGCGCGCAGCGGGCCGCTGACCGGCGGCGAACTGCGGCGGGTTGGTGCGGGCACGAGGTCAGCCTATGCCGACGACAGGGCGCGCAGACAGCCCGCGGTGGTTGCTGGTGGGTTGCGAGACAGCCTCGCGGTGATCAGCCCGGCTCGATCAGACGCCGAGCCAGTTGAGCAGGTCCTGCTCGATGCGGTCGAGTTCGGCCGCGACCGCGCGGTGGGTGGAACGCCTGCGGCCGCTGGGCATCCGCTCGGCGGCGGCGACCGCGGCGGACAGCGCGGCCAACCGGTTCTCGCTCTGCGTGATCAGACGGTGCGCGTCGGCAAGGTCCTCGGGCTTGCCGTTCCCGCCCGGCGCGCCCTCCTTCTCCCGCTTGCGCAGGTCGCCAAGGGCCGCTGTGATTCCCGCCATCCTCGCCTGCAACGTCGCGCCGCGGCCGGAGTAGGCGGCCAGTTCGGCGATGTCCACGCCGAGTTGTCTGGCCCGCCGCCGGTCGTAGCCCTCCCGCAGCGTCGTCGCCGCACGCAGCACGAACGGCAGCAGCACCGGCCCGAGCACCTTGGCCAGCCCGACGAGGTTCTTGGCTCGTCCCGGCGTGAGCTGCGGAAGCCGCCGTTTACCGCTTGCCATGATCGGCACCTCCTCGAGCTTCGCCTTGCGGGCAGGGTAGCGAGCCAAACGCCGCTGGAGCGGGAAGGCCACGCTGCGCGGCGCAGAGCGAATGGTGCGGCATCCGTATCGACACTGCGCCGACCGGGGCATGAGCGCTACAGAGCGTGCCTTTCCGGCCGCACCGGGTTCAAAAGATCACCGTGCCGCCAGGCGCGAACGAGGGTGTGGACATTTACGCTGCTGACGTGAGTTCCGCGGTGATGCTCGATTCCGGTGTCGTGACGAGATGCCGTCGACGAGTGCACCTCGACCACGATCCGGCGATGGTCGATGTGGACAAGGCGCCACCGGATCCGGCCGGGCTGCAACGGCGAGCCGATGCCATGGCACACCGCAGGGCGGTGGCCGACCGGTTGGCCCGCCTGGCGGGTCCGGACTGGACCGAGATTCCCACCGACATGCCCTTTTCCGACCGAGAACGCGGCACGCTGTCGGCGATGCGGGCGGGCGCCCGCTACATCTGGGCGGCCGCGTTGCCGGGAGATGCCGTCGGCGGTCGCCGCGGCAGCATCGACCTGCTGGTGCGGGATGGCAACGGCTATGTGCCGGTGCTTGTGGTGCGGCACAAGGTGACCGACCCCGGCCAGGGGGCGAAGACCTCCCCGGTGTCCGAGCCGCTGCCCGGCGGCGCCCGGACCGACCCGCTGCGCAAGGCCCGACCCCAGCCCCGTGACCAGCTTCGGCTGGCGCACGCCGTGCGCATGCTCCAAGCGGCGGGTTTCGCCGCGGGTGGCCGGGCGCTGGCGGGCGTGATCGGGTTGGACGCCGACACCGTGCTCTGGCACGACCTCGAGGCACCCACCTGGCCGGGCGGGCGCACCGCTCTGGCCGAGTACGACGCCCGCTTTGCCGACCGGCTGGCGGTGGCGGCCGCGGCGGCCACCGGCGCCGAACCGCTGGCCAGGGCGTCCCGCATCGTCGACTGCCGCACCTGCCCGTGGTGGGCAAGCTGCGAGCAGACGCTGCGCGAGGCCCGGGATGTGAGTCTGGTGCTGCGCGGCGAGGACGCGGTGGCGATGCGGGCCGTCGGCATCACCACGGTGGACCGACTGGCCGAACTCGACCCGGCGGGCGAGCCGCCGACACCTATGGTGGGCATGCCCTTCGCGGACGCGGTGCTGCTGGCCAGGGCGTGGCTCGCTGACCTGACCCTGGTGCGCAGGGTGGAGCGGGTCGAGGTGCCGAGGGCCGACGTCGAGGTCGACGTGGACATGGAGAGCTTCGGTGACTCCGGCGCCTACATGTGGGGCTGCTGGCTTTCCGGCGCCGATGTCGGTGAACCGCACGGCTACCGCGCTTTCGTCACCTGGGACCCGCTGCCCTGCGCGGACGAGGGCCGCTCCTTCGCGGAGTTCTGGAACTGGCTGACCTCGATCCGGTTGCGGGCCAGGGCACGCGGCTACAGCTTCCGCGCCTACTGCTACAACGAACTGGCCGAGAACCGCTGGATGCTGGCCTCCACCGAGCGCTTCGCCGGACAGCCCGGTATCCCGCAGTCGGACACGATCAAGGCGTTCATCGCCTCGCCGCAGTGGGTGGACCTCTTCGGCATCGTGCGGGAGCAGTTCCTCTGCGCCCACGGCAAGGGCCTCAAGACCATCGCGCCCGCCGCGGGCTTCGCCTGGCGGGATCCGGAGGCAGGCGGCGAGAACTCCATGCGCTGGTACCGCGACGCGGTCGGCATCGACGGCGGTGAACCCCGGTTCGACCAGCGGGAACGGTTGCTGCAGTACAACGAGGACGATGTCCGGGCGACCTGGACCCTGCGTCGGTGGATGAGCGCCGAATCGGTCTACCAACTGCCCTTCGCGGGCGACCTCGCGCCCCGGGTGCCGGTGACCGAGGTCGTGCAGCCCGCGGCCCCGGAGCCGCTGCCCGTGCAGCCGGTCAAGGCGCCCACCCGCAAGCGCACCTCCGCGGCGACCCGCAACGGCGCCGCCCGCCGGACCACCAAGCGGGTCGACGCGGCGGGCGAGCCGCCGGAGGCGTCCACCGAACCCCAGCCCGCGTCGACCCGGCGCCGCAGGCGGCGGGGCGGTGCGCCCCGGCCGGCCGACGACGCGCAGTAGCTCAGCGGGGCGCCATGCGCAGGGCGCCGTCCATGCGGATGACCTCGCCGTTGAGGTAGTCGTGCTCGACGATCGCGACCGCAAGCTGGGCGTACTCGTCGGGCCTGCCCAGTCGCTTCGGGAACGGCACGCCGGAGGCCAGCGTGGCGCGGAACTCCTCGGTCACACCCGCCAGCATGGGGGTGTCGATGATGCCGGGTGCGATGCACATCACGCGGACGCCCACCGAGGACAGGTCGCGGGCGGCGGGCAGGGTCATCCCCACCACCCCGCCCTTGGACGCGGCGTAGGCGGCTTGGCCGATCTGGCCGTCGAAGGCGGCGACCGAGGCGGTGTTGATCACGACGCCGCGCTGGCCCTGCTCGTCGGCCTCGGTGGCGGCGATGGCCTGGGCGGCCAGCCGCAGCACGTTGAAGGTGCCGATCAGGTTCACCTCGACGACCTTGCGGAACAGGTCGAGATCGTGCGGGCCCTGCTTGCCGAGCACTCGGCCCGCCCAGCCGACGCCCGCGCAGTTCACCGCGACGCGCAGGGGCACCCCGGAGGCGACCGCCTGGTCGACGGCGGCCTGCACCTGGTCGGTGTCGGTCACGTCGGCCTCGACGTAGGTCACGCCGGAGACGGGCTCGGCCTCTTTCACCGCTGTCGGGAGATCCAGCGCGAACACCTGCGCGCCCCGCGCGGCCAGTGCGCGTGCGGTCGCCCCGCCGAGGCCAGAGGCACCGCCGGTCACGACTGCCGCGGTTGTGGTGATCTCCATTCCGCTCCTCCGTTGTCCTTCTCGCCTGCCACCCGTCGATCTCCCGGGCGCGCTGAAACGGACAGGCGAGCCGCCTGTCCGTGTCAGGACCCTAGTTGGTGGGCGAATGGCGACAACGGCGTTGTGGTGGATTGCTCGTCAGTCGCGGGGAGCGGCGTCTCTGCGGCGGTCCACCAGCAGGTGAATGACGATCAGCGGCAGGCTCACGGACAGCGACGCCCCGACGAACAATGCGGTGACACCCAACAGCTCCATAGCCGAAAAGCCTGGTCGGAGGGCTGCGGTCCGCGCGTCGGCCGGTTGAGTGCCACGACGGCACCACGGGGCGAAACCGATTGTCACGGATCGTTACCGAGTGCCCGGCGGGCAGCAGGCGTCGATCTCCGCGAGGTCCGCGGGCGTCGGCACCCACTCCACCGCGGCCGCGTTGTCCCTGACCTGCGCCGCGGTGGTGGCGCCCGCGATCACCGAGGACACGGTGGGCTGAGCGGCCAGCCAGCCGATGGCGACCCGCAGCATCGAGACCCCACGCTGGTCGGCGAACGCCCTGATCCGCTCGATGCGGTCCCAGGGCGCCTCGTTGAGCAGCCGCTGCCGACCGACCAGCCTGCTCCCGGCGGGCGCGGCGGCGCCCTGCCGGTACTTGCCGGTGAGCAGCCCGTTGGCCAGCGGGAAGTACGGCAGCAGGCCGACACCGAAGCGGCGGCAGGCCGGAATGACCTCGCGCTCGACCTCCCGCTCCAGCAGCGAGTAGTGGTTCTGCGCCGATACGAAGGGCGCGAGGTGGGCGGTGGATGCGGTCCATGCCGCGTCGGCGAGTCGCCAGCCCGCCAGGTTGCAGTGCCCGGCGTAGCGGATCTTGCCCTCGCGCACCAGGTCGTCCAGCGCACCGAGGGTCTCCTCGACCGGCGTCGCAGGATCGGGCCGGTGCAGCTGGTACAGGTCGATCCAGTCGGTGCCGAGCCTGCGCAGCGAGGACTCCACGGCCCGCCGGAGGTAGCGCCGCGAGCCCCGCGCGCCGAAGTCCGCGCCGTTGGCGCCCTGCATGTCCATGCCGAACTTGGTCGCGATCACCGCGTTGTCGCGGCGGCCCGCCAGCGCCTTGCCCAGCAGTTCCTCGCTCTGACCGCGGGGAGCGCCGTAGACATCGGCTACGTCGAAGAAGTTCACGCCCGCGTCGAGCGCGGCCTCGACCAGCGCCCGCACCCCGTCCAGGTGCTCGGTCGGAGTGCCGGGCCTGCCGAGGTTGTTGCAGCCCAGCCCTACCGCGCTGACCGCGAGGCCGGAGTCGCCGAGACGTCGTTGCTCCACGAGACGTGACCCTACGTCCAAGGTCACATCCGCGTCACCGCCGGATTTTGCCGAAGCAAGCACCGAATCCCGCCCACCCGACCTCGCCGCTGGGCATCATGGTCGTGTCCAGTTGGGCTAAACGACACCTGGATGTGTCACCATGCGCCCGCCTTGGCCGGGTGCTTGGGTGTGTCTCGCGGTAATCGGCAGAAATCGGCGCGCAGAAGACGGGGTGGTGTTCGGGTGTTCGCCAGGCGGATCGCGGTTGTGGGTACCGGCTACGTTGGCCTCACCACGGGGGCGTGTCTGGCCTCTCTCGGCCACAAGGTCATCTGCGCGGATGTGGACGAGGCCAAGGTGGCACGGCTGGCCGATGGCCAGGTCGGCATCCTGGAGCCGGGCCTCGGGGAACTCGTCGCCGAAGGACTGGCCGCGGGCAGGCTGCGGTTCGTGGTCGGGGCGCGCAACGCGGTCGACGACGCCGAGGTGGTGTTCCTGTGCGTGCCGACGCCGATGGGCGAGGGCGGCGCCGCCGATCTGGCCGCGGTGGAGTCGGTCGCGGCCGAGGTGCGGGAACTGCTGCCGCGCGGCTGCGTCGTGGTGAACAAGTCCACGGTGCCGGTGGGCACCGCGGCGCGGGTCGGCGGCCTGCTCGGCCGCGACGACATCGCCGTGGTCAGCAACCCCGAGTTCCTCCGCGAGGGCTCCGCCGTGCACGACTTCCTCAACCCCGACCGCATCGTGGTCGGCTCCGACGCCCAGGATGCCGCGGAGCGGGTGGCCGCCCTGTACGCCAGGCTCGGCGCGCCCACGGTGCTCACCGACGCGGCCAGCGCCGAGATGGTCAAGTACGCCGCGAACTGCTTCCTTGCCATGAAGCTCTCCTACGTCAACGCCGTCGCCGAACTGTGCGAGCGGCTTGGCGCCGATGTCGCCGACGTGACCGAGGGCATCGGCTACGACCGCCGCATCGGCCAGTCCTTCCTGCAGCCCGGGCCGGGCTGGGGTGGCTCCTGCCTGCCCAAGGACACCCACGCGCTGATGCAGGTGGCCGCGGCCGCGGGCTTCGACTTCTCCCTGCTGCGCTCCACCATCGAGACCAACACCCGCCAGCGGGACCGCATGGTCGACAAGGTGCGGGCGGCCTGCGGCATCGAGCCCGGCGGCAGCCTCCATGGCGTGCGGCTGGGTCTGCTCGGCCTGACCTTCAAGGCCGGTACCGACGACCTGCGTGACTCGCCCGCGCTGGCGGTGGCGCAGCAACTTGCCGCCGAGGGCGCCGAGCTCACGGCCTACGACCCGGGGGTGCCCGCCGCCGTGGCGGGTGCGACGGACATGGTCACAGTGGTGGACGACCCGTACCAGGCGGCCAAGGGCGCCGCGGCGCTGGTGCTGCTCACCGAGTGGCCGGAGTTCCGCGTGCTGGACTGGGCCCGGCTCGCCGAGGAACTGCTCGGCAAGGTCGTGGTGGACACCCGCAACCACCTGGACCCCGATGTGCTGCGCCGCTCCGGCATCTCCTGGTCCGGAGTGGGTCGCGCCACCGTGCGCTGAGCTTCTACCGTCGAGGGGTGTTCACCACTCGACCGGAACTCACCGGCACCCACGGCATGATCGCTTCCACCCACTGGCTGGCCTCCTCGGCAGGCATGGCGGTGCTGGAGAAGGGCGGCAACGCCTTCGACGCGGCGGTGGCCGCCGGGTTCGTGCTCCAGGTGGTCGAACCGCATCTGAACGGCCCTGGTGGCGAGGTGCCCGCCTTGTTGGCCCCGGCGGGCGCACCGCCGCGGGTGCTGTGCGGGCAGGGTGTCGTGCCCGCGGACGCGACCATCGCGCACTACCGGGATTCCCTCGGTCTGGACCTGGTGCCCGGCACGGGGCTGCTGGCCGCCACCGTGCCGGGCGCCTGGGACGGCTGGCTGGTCCTGCTCCGCGACTACGGCACCCTGTCGCTGCGGGAGGTACTGGACTACGCCATCGGTTACGCCCGCAACGGGTTTCCGCTGGTAGAGCGGATCTGTACGACGATCGGCTCGGTGGCGCCGATGTTCACCGAGCACTGGCCCACCTCGGCAGCGCTGTGGCTGGCAGGCGGGCGCCCGCCCGCGGCGGGCAGCCGGTTCCGCAACCCGGTGCTGGCGGACACCTTCGAGCGTCTGCTGCGCGAGGCCGAGGCCGCCGGGGCGGATCGGGAGCGGCAGCTTGAGGCGGCGCGGCGGGCCTGGTCGGAGGGGTTCGTCGCGGCGGAGATCGACCGCTTCTGCCGGCAGCCGGTGCGGGATGACTCCGGTCGGGATCACGCGGGCGTGCTCACCGGCGATGACCTGGCCCGGTGGTCGGCGAGCTATGAGGACCCGGTGCTCGTCGACCTGGCGGGCGGCTGGACGCTGGCGAAGCTGCCCGCCTGGAGCCAGGGCCCCGTGCTGGCCCAGCAGCTGCGCATGCTGGACGGATTCGCCGCCGACCTGTCCTATGCGGACGGCGTTCCGACGGAACGGACCGTTCACCTCGCGGTGGAATGCGCGAAGCTGGCGTTCGCCGATCGCGAGGCCTGGTACGGCGATGTGCCTGACGTGCCGCTGCGGACCCTGCTCGGTGCCGAGTACGCCGCGGACCGGCGGCGGCTGGTCGGGGACCGCGCCGACCGGGAACTGCGGCCCGGCTCCCCGGGCGGCCTCGCGCCGCGGCTGCCGGGGTTCGTCGCCGACGGCGCCGGCGCGGGCCTCGCCGAGGGCGGGACGGAGCGCGGGCTGGGCGAGCCGACCGTCTCGCCGACCGGCCGGACCCGGGGCGACACCGTGCACATCGATGTGGTGGACCGCTGGGGCAACCTGATCTCGGCGACGCCGTCGGGCGGCTGGCTGCAATCCTCGCCGCTGATCCCGGAACTGGGGTTCTGCCTCGGCTCGCGGGCGCAGATGTGCTGGCTGGAGCCCGGCCTGGCCAGTTCGCTCGTGCCGGGGAAGCGGCCCCGGATCACGCTCAGCCCCTCGCTCGCGTTGCGCGGTGGGAAGGCGGTGCTGGCGTTCGGCACACCCGGCGGTGACCAGCAGGACCAGTGGCAGGTGTGCTTTTGGCTCGCCCACACGGTCGGCGGCCTGAACCTGCAGGCGGCCATCGACGCACCCGCCTGGCACTCGCTGTCCTTCCCCAGTTCGTTCTACCCGCGCAACTGGGCGCCGGGACGGCTGGTCGTGGAGTCCAGGATCGGCGCGGAGAACCTCGCGGCGCTGCGCGGGCGGGGCCACGAGGTGGTCGACGCCGGGCCGTGGGCGCTGGGCAGGCTCTCGGCGGTGTCGCGCGACCCGGAAACGGGTCTGCTGCGCGCCGCGGCGAATGCCCGTGGTGCGCAGGGATACGCGGTCGGGCGCTGAAAATATCTCGGGGCGCCAGGTATGACACCTGGCGCCCCGAAAGACTTGCGGCTAGATCACTTGGTGTGGTCCAGCAGCGGGGAGTTCACGCAGTTGTTGGCCTCAGGCGAAAGGACGTCCGCGATCACGGCGATGACCGCGACCTCGTTGCCGCACAGCTGCACGTTGACGGCGTTGATGTTGTTGTCGTCGACGGCGTTGACGCCGTCGTTGTCGTGGCTGTCGGCGAAGGCCGGGGCACCCAGGGTCATCAAGCCGGCGGTAGCAGCGAGCACACCGGCGGCGGCGCGACCAATCTTGCGCATGTCCGCACTCTCCAAGTTCTCGTGTAATTCCTGCAGAAGAAATTTCCGCCCAGCCTGCGGGAGGCTGACTGGGTTCGGCGGAGTCAAGCTAGTGCGAAACCCCGGGCCGAACAAAAACCGGAAACACAGAAGAGTGATCCACTAATAAGCCCGAAAAGGGTTATCAAGGAGCGCAGAAAGGGTCATTCTGGGATCTGCTTCGTGCAACTACTTCCACCTGCGGTGGGGAAAAATATGAACAACGCTCAGCTGGTCACCGATAAGTGGCCCTTGACGGATTAAAAATTAACTTAAAGTAACGATCGCCCCTCGCAGGTCGGCCGTCGCGAGTTGCGAGGGAGTGGCCGAGTCCTCGACACGCTGCCCGTTCGACGGCAGGAAGGAATCTTTCCGCTGGTCCCCGGCTTGACTCGGGTAAGGCCCGGCTTGCCGCACTGATCAACTCCGACGGATGGTATTAAGCGGTGTGTGTCAGCCGTGGAAGCCGTTCGAGCCCTGGGAAGTCGCCTCGCCCGCCGATGTCACACCCGCGTCGCGGCAGGCGGCTTGGAGGGCCGCGCACAGCTCCTGGGCCTCCTGGACCGTGAGGATGGCGCACTCGGCGGGTGGTGCTTGGATAAAGATCACATTTGCGCCACCGCGGACCTGCAGTTTGCTCAGCCGGTCCAGGGCGTCATGGCAGCGCACTTCGTATCGGCGACCTGGAAAACCGGACATCATTGCCCCTTCGGTGGCTTGGGAGCGTCTCGACATTGCCAGCTCACAGGGCTGGTCAAGCGCCTAATCGGAGATTGTTTCCGGCGCGTGGAGAAGACGGGCTTTCATACTAGCATTGAGCGCTCAGAATTAGAGTACTCCGAACGCTCGAAGTGGAAAGTCACTCAGCGTGTATCAGTTACTGGCGTTACACGCCTAACCACGCCAGACTTGTAACGCTCTGCTGCAAATGATGGGCCGAGAGTCATTACTCCGGTCCCACGTCGATACAAGGAGGTACGCGTGGCCGCAAGCCCAACCGTGCGTCGGAGGCGGCTCGCGGCTGAACTGCGTAGGTTGCGAGAAGCCGCCAATCTCACTCATCAGCAGGTTGCCGACCGCCTCGGAATAGGCTTCTCGCGGGCCAAGATCAGCCACATCGAGATGGCTCGGGTCGCTGCCCGCCCCATTGATGTCAAGGCCATGCTTGAGCTCTATGGCGTCAACGGCGAGGAGGCCGAGCAGCTGCTGTTGCTGGCCAAGGACGCCAAGCAGAAGGGCTGGTGGGATTCCTTCGCCTCGATTATGCCCGACTCGCTGCGGGCCTACGTGGGGCTGGAGTCGGCCGCGAGCTCGATCCGCACCTTTCAGCCGCAACTCGTCCCGGGCTTGCTGCAGACCCGGGCATACGCACATGCCCTCGCCGTCGCGGAGCCCGCGCATCGCGCCACCGATGTGGAGCGGTGGGTGGAGCTCCGGATGACCCGGCAGGAGGTTCTGTTTCGCTCCGATCCGCTGAGGATGTGGTCCATCCTCGACGAAGCCGTGCTCCGCCGTCTGGTCGGTGGCAAGAAGGTGATGCGCGAACAGCTGTGCCAGCTGCTCGCCACCGCCGACGAGCCGAACGTGACCATCCAGGTGCTGCCCTTCGAATCGGGCGCGCATCCGGCCATCGATGGTCCGTTCAGCGTGCTGGGTTTTCCCGAACAGGGTGACCCGGACGTCGTCTACCTTCCCATGCAAACCGGCAACCTCTACTTGGAAAAAGAGGTCGAGATAGCCCGGTATTCACTGCTGTTCGACCACTTGCAGGCGTCAGCTCTATCTCCCGGCCAATCGCTCGCGTTGATTCGCAGCCTAGTGAAGGAGCAGGAGAAATGAGAACGCTGAATCCGATGGTGGAGGGCGTTTTGACGGAGGCGATGCATGTCTCCAGGTACCGTTCCATCAATTGGCGGAAAAGCAGTAGAAGTAGCAATCAAGGCGAGTGTGTCGAGGTTGCTTTTCTCACCAGCCGAATGGTTGTGCGCGACTCCAAGGACCCCCTGGGGACGGCGCTGCTCTTTCTGCCGCCGCAATGGGAAGCATTCGTGGGTGCGGCGAAGAACGGTGAGTTTCGTTTCTGAGAACTGAACAGGCCGGACGTGCCAGCACGTCCGGCCATCGTTTTCGGCGTTACCGTTCCGGGCGCAGCCAGAGCGTGATGAACCCGGCCTCGGCCGCCCGAGCGGCAGCCACCAGTTCGGCATCGTCCTGCTCGGACTCCGCCGCGGGCTCCACCGGCAGTATCCGGTAACCCCAGCTCCGGTAGAGGCGGAGCACCTCGGCGGGATCGTCACCGAGATCCACCATCGCCTCCGGGCTGAACTCGCAGACCACGTGTGGACGGTCGCGCTCCAACACCCCGGAGAGCCCGGCGAGCGCGCGGTGGTCGCGGCCCTGCAGGTCGACCTTGATCAGCCCGACGCGCCCGTCCGTGACCTCGGACAGCGCATCCAACCTGTGAGCAGGCACCTGCGACGCCGCGGCGTCCCCCACCCGCACCCTGAAGTCACCGCTGTTGCCTGCCTCGCCCTGCTCCAGCGTCACCGTGGTGTCGCTGTCCCAGGCCGCGATCGGCAGCACGGTGACCCGCTCGAGAACCGACGGCGGCAAGTTGACCGCCAGGTTGCGCCGCAGGTAGTCGGCGGTGGTCGGGTTGGCCTCCACCGCGACCACCCGGCCGGACTGCCGCGTCCGCCGCAGCAGGCGCAGCGTGTGGTAGCCGACGTGCGCGCCGATGTCCAGGAACGTGCCGTCGCCCGCCAGGCGCTCCAATAGCTCAGCCTCGGCCCGCTCCCAGCTGCGGTGGTGCGAGAGCCAGGGCAGCACGACATCGTCGACGGGCAGCAGCAGCGAACCCGCGTCGCAGACCACCACCTCGCTGCCCGGCGGGATCGGCACATGCCGGGTCGCCGCCGCCTCGTGCAGCGCCGCGACCTCGCCCTTCAACAGGT
Organism: Actinorectispora metalli; assembly: GCF_056323685.1. Taxonomy (NCBI): domain Bacteria; kingdom Bacillati; phylum Actinomycetota; class Actinomycetes; order Pseudonocardiales; family Pseudonocardiaceae; genus Actinorectispora; species Actinorectispora metalli. Next base: position 2,190,385 of record NZ_JBREYE010000001.1, on the reverse strand, counting down.
GGATCGCCTCGGTGAGCCCCTGGGCGTGCCGGTCCTGCTCATCCGAGCGCCGGTCCCGGTCGACGAACCGGTCGAAGGTGTGCTTGTCCGCCTCGTCCAGCCGGGCGTGCAGCTGATCAAGCAGCTCCGCACCGCGGTGCAGACCGGCCTCGGTGGACTGCAATGCGGTGTCCTGCCGGGCGAGTTCCGCACGCAGTTCGCCGATCTCGGTGCGCAGCGTGGACTCCACCGCGCACAGGCGGGCGTCGAGCTCCTCGGTGCCGCTGGCGCGCAGCGAGGTCAGGCCCGCCTGGAACTCGTCCACTTTGCGGACCAGCCCGTCGAGCGTGTGTTCGACCCCGTCGGCCAGTGCGCCCATCACCTTGCGCTGGTGCACGTCGTAGTGGTCGATCGCGCGCAGCACGGCCTTGCGCACCACCGGCGCCAGCGGCGACTTCGACGGCGCCGCGGTGTCGGGGCGCCAGCGCAGCGCCTCTCTGGCCGACCGCAGCGGCGCCAGCGGATCGTCACCGGTGACGACCCGAAGGCCCGGCTGCCGCTGCTGCCTGTTTCGGTAAGCCTCGTCCAGCTGCTGCCGCATCCACGCGGCGGTGCGGCTCATCGGCCTGCTGCGCAGGATGTGCTCCCTGGCGGCCTGACCGCGACGCAGCGCCTCATCGGGGTTGTCCGCGACCTCGCGCAGCGCCGCGGCCGCCGCGTCAAGGTCCGGATCGGCCCAGACCGCCGTCTCCGGATACGGGTAGCAGCCCGGCCCGACCTTCACCAGGCGGTAGGGCACCGGCCAGCCGGTGGTGGCGTCCAGGAATTCCGCGGTGCCCGAATAGCCGGTGGAAATCACCGGAAGTCCGCGCGCCATCGCCTCGGCGACCGTCAGCCCGAAACCCTCGCTGCGGTGCAGCGACACATAGGCATCGGCCCGGTCGTACAAGGCGGCGAGTTCTTCCGTGGACAGGTAGGACTCGATCAGCTCGATACGCTCGTCACCCGCCACCGCGGCGCGCAGCCGTTCCGCGTTTTGCGGATGAAGCCTGCCATTGATGACCTTGATGACGAGTCGGACATCATCGCGTTCCGGAAATGCCAGCCGGAAAGCCTCGACCAACCCCCACGGATTCTTGCGGGCGCCGATGCTGTTGAAGTCGAAGGCGAACAGGAAACGCACCGGCTCGCCCGGCTTGCGAATGCGCGGAGCGGGCGTTCCGGGGTCACGGACGGGGACCGGGATGGTCTTCACCGGTACCGGAGCGTGCTCGGCGATGGCCTGCCTGCAGAATTCGCTGATCGTCCAGACCTCGTCGACGTGGTCGAACGCCCGGCGCATCCACTCGGGAAACTCGGAAAGCTCCCAGGACCAGACACCGATGACGTGCCTGCCCTCGGCGAGCCCGGGATGCAGCCGCAGGGTCGGTTCGGTCATGTCCGCGTTCACGCACAGCACGCTGATCGGGAAGTCCGGACTGCCCGGCCGGGCCCGCTCGGGCAGCGGGTGGTCCGTCCGGTTGACCACGGTGTGTTCCTCCACCACCGTGGCGACGTCCACCCCGCTGTCGGCGATCGCCTCGTGCACCAGCCTGCCCATCTCGCCGACACCCAGTTCGGCGGTGAGGTAGCCGAGCACGTTGACGCCGAGGGCGTCCTTGACCGGAACCTCCGCCACGGCGGGCGGGACCGGCACGGCGTCGAGGTGCAGTTCGCCCTCGACCACCCCCGAGGTGGCACACCACTGTCGGTAGGTGTCGGCGTTGCGGCCCAGCGGATCGGGGAAGGCCACCTGAAGGTCGGCCCGGTTCTGCCACACCGCCATCGCCCAACGGTTCTGGCCCACTGCGGCCTGCTCCGGCGTCGCAGCCTCGGCGGCCCACCGCAGAAAGGCCTTGGGATCGATGTCGTCGAACGGCGTCGGCGGGAGGTCCTCGCCCTTCTTCTCCGCGGCCACCCATGCCGAGCGGTAGGTCCTGCGCAGCATCGGTGTGATCCGCGAGCCGTCCCGCATGGTGTTCCAGCGGTAGGGGATGGACTCCAGCGATTCGGCGTAGCCCGCGGCGAGCAGCTTGTCCCGGTAGCCCGCGCAGAGCCCCGCCAGGACCGGCTGCTGCGAGAGCAGCACCCGCGGCTTGTCCGCGAAGTGGGTGCTGAGCAGCCACGGCTTCTCCGGCCGGTAGCCGCTGAAGTGGTAGAAGCGCAGCGGACGCCCGCCCGCGGTGAGCGTGCCGTCCGCACCGCGTTCGAGCGGGCGCTGGTAGACGTTCCAATAGGCGACGTTGAAGCCGGGATCGCCGATCACGGTGTGCCCGAACATCGCGGGCACGTTGTCCACCCAGCGCTGATCGGTGAAGAGCTGTTCGGTGATCGAGGAGATCGCGTCGTGTCGCAGCCGCTCGGCCCAGAAGTCCAGGAACCCGCCCGCCGCCCTGGACACCGCGATGAACCCCAGGTTGAACACCCCGGAGGCCATGATGTCGCCCTCGGTCGGCCGCAGCCCGTCCCGTGGCATCGGCGCGAGCACATGCGGGGTGAGCACGATGCCGTGCTCCGCCGCCAGCTCATCGACCTCGGGGAACGGCGCGAACACCTCGATGTCCGGATCGAGGTAGGTGACGGTGTCGAACCGCGACAGCAGGCCGCGGAGCAGCCACGGCTTCACCGCAGTGCACAGCTCGGTGACCGTGTAGGCGGTCGCCATCCGGCGGAACTCGGCCGGGTCCAGGTCGAGATCGCCCGGCCCCAGCAGTTCCACCCCCTCGGCCTCGGTGCCCAACTCGGCGGGCAGCGCGTCGACCAGCAGCACGAAGAAGCGCCTGCCAGGGTGTTCACGGAGGTAGGAGTCCGCGAGCACCCTGGCGGCCGGCAGATAGTTGCGCGCGACGATCGTGCACGCGCACCGGCCCGCGTCGCTATCAGGCATCGGCCCGCTTCTTGCGGATCTCGTCCGCGATCACCTGGTTGAAGTGCTGGTCCACCTCGGCCTTGTCCGAACCCCGCACCTCGATGCGAATCAGGTACTTGCCGCTCGCATAGTGCGCCCGCCGCAGGAACGGCCCAGGTTCCGAGGTGTCGGTGGTGCTGCCCTTGACACCGGGCTGCGGCTCGATCGCGGTCTGCGCGTAGCTGGTGGTTTGCAGGGTGGCGAGCTCGTCCCGCGCCTTCTGGGCGGCTGCTTCGCTGCTCATCTCGGTGACGATCAGGATCACCGAATACTTCGGGTTCTGGCTCAGCGCCGCCCTGGTGCTGCCGGCGTTGCCGGTCTGATAGGCGGCGACTTCCTCTTCGGTGAGGGCCTTGAGGTTCGCGAAGTCCTGGAACGTCTTGACGTTGCCCAGAACCGACGCCTGACCCGGCAGATCGGCCAACAACGGGTCGACCGGCTTGGCGGGGCTGGTCGAGGTCGGCGACGCGGCCGTGGTGTTCCCGCCACCGCCGTTGTCCTTGTTGCCGAAGGCGAAGAACACGCCGAGGCCGATGGCGATCACCGCGAGGACGGCGACCACGATGCCGATGACCTTGCCCGCGCCGCCCTTCTTGTCGGACTCGAAGACCTCAGGCCCCTGCCGCATCCAGCCCGCACCGGAGTCCAACGGAGGCATGTCCGAACTGGCCCACGGCGGAGCGGCATCCTCGGCCTGCCACTGGTGCGCGCCCTGACCGGTGTAGGGATTGGTGCCCCCCGGCACCACCTGAGTCGCGTCGGCATTGGGCTGCTGCTGAGGCGGTCCGCCCGGACCCCGCACGATCTGCGTCGCATCGGAGTTCGGAGCCGAAGGCTGCTGTTGCTGTGCGGCCGGAAACACCTGGGTGGCCTCGGCGCCGCCGGGCGCACCCTGCGGCTGCTGGCCGGGAGTCTGGGTCTCCCACCTGAATGGGGGAGGGAAGGGACTCTGCGGCTGGCCTGCCTGTGGCGCACCAGGCGCCCCGGAGGCTGTGCTGACGATCTCGTCCCGACGGCGGCGGTAATCCTCGGCGGAAACCCTGCCTGCCGCGAGCTCCTCGTCAAGCTTCCGCAGCTCGTCTTGCCAGGTCACCCTGGCACCCCCTTCCCTGTCTGTGGGTAGACGCGCCACATTCTGCCGCAGCCCCGTAACCGGCACTCACCCGACTAGTCAAGTTTTCGCCTCCGCCCCGCCCGAACCCGAACTACTGTGGAGGCATGGGCATCTTCGGCCGAGACAAGACACGAATGGTTGAACCTGACACCGCGCTACCCGGCAGGGCCGACCCGCTGGCCGTGCCCGAGTTCCACGCCGTGTACCCCGACCGTCGCATCAAACCCCCATTCCCCGACGGCCTGACCACGGCGGTCTTCGGCATGGGCTGCTTCTGGGGCGCCGAACGCAAGTTCTGGCAGACCCAGGGCGTGTACTCCACAGCTGTCGGCTACGCGGGCGGCCACACACCCAACCCCACCTATGAAGAGGTCTGCTCCGGCCTCACCGGCCACACCGAGGTAGTCCTCGTCGTCTTCGACCCCTCAGCCGTGAGCTACCCCGACCTACTCCGCGTCTTCTGGGAAAACCACGACCCCACCCAAGGCATGCGCCAAGGCGGCGACATCGGCACCCAGTACCGCTCCGCGATCTACTTCACCGCCGACGACCAACCCACCGCCGCCGAAACCAGCCGCACGGCCTATCAACAGGCCCTGTCCACCACCGGCTACGGCCACATCACCACCGAACTCGCACCCCTGGCCGAGTTCTACTACGCCGAGGACTACCACCAGCAATATTTGAAGAAGGTACCGAACGGGTATTGCGGAGTGGGTGGAACTGGCGTGACGTGCCCGGTCGGCCTAGGCAACGCTCAGAACTGACGTGATCCCGACGGACGTCCGGCAGGTGCATGCAGATGTGCTCCTACTTCCCACGAGCCGTATCGTTGCGCCATGCCTGCCGAAGCTTCGCTCGCTACGTCAGAGAACGATGATCCTGGTCGGGAGCCTGACGCGCTAACCCCGCAAGAAAAGGAAGATCTTAATGATGCGGAGGATAAGCCCGCGTCCGTAATCTATTCGACCCAGGATTTTGACGTCGACGGACTAGTCCGTCGCTTGAACAAAGAAGATATTCTTATCCCGACCTTCGGGCACGAGGACGAGCGCATATCGTCTGCCGGCTTCCAGCGCTCGTTTGTGTGGAACCGGCCGCAGATGGATCGATTCGTCGAATCTCTACTGCTTGGCTATCCAATTCCAGGAATATTCCTCGTAAAGCAGGCTGACAGTAGATACCTCGTGCTGGATGGGCAGCAGCGGCTACGAACATTGCAGCACTTCTACAGCGGAATGTACGCAGGGAAAGAGTTCGCGCTGCAGAATGTTGGGGAGCAGTACAAGGGGCTTACTTACAAGTCCCTCCGGGATGATCAGAGACGTGTCCTGGATAACTCGTTCTTCCAGGCAACTATTGTTGACAGCGACGCAACCGAGGAGTCGCTGGAAGTTGTCTATCAGATTTTTGAAAGACTGAACTCCGGGGGAACGCAGCTTACTCCGCATGAGATACGGGTGGCATTGTATGCTGGCGAATTCATCGACTATCTGGAGAAACTCAACCAAAACCCGTATTGGCGAGAGCTCTACGGTCGGAAATCGCCTCGGGTTCGAGATCAAGAGCTCATCCTGCGCATACTGGCACTTTATACATCTGCCGATCACTACGCTCGACCACTAAAGACTTTTCTGAATAGATTCGCTGCAGCGAACAGAAAACTCGCTAGCCTCGATACCGAGCGACTGGGCAATCTCTTCTCCAAGGCGGCTCAGCTTCTGGTTGAAGGGCCGGGTAGAAGCGCACTGCGCCCTCGCAGCGCTCAGGTTAACGCCGCTCTCACCGAGGCGATCTTTGTTGGGTTGATGCGTCGCCTGGACCAATCAGCTGGTGCGCCTGGTCCCGGCGAGTTGGCCGATGTTGTTTCGAGGCTCATAGAAGACGAGGACATGCTTGTTGCGACGAGTCGCTCGACGGCTGATGAGGAGAGTGTGAGAACTCGGCTGAGCATTGCCACCTCGGCAATGGCCGAGATGTAAATCATGTGGTCGGGTGCGTGGCCTAGTCAAACGCTTGTGAACCTGAGACGTGGGTTGGAGAAGGTTGAGAAGCTGGTGCGCCTCCCAGCTCGAGATCAACCCGATGAGGTGACACAAGCCTTGGCGTCGTTTCTGGTAATTCGAACTTGTGGATACTTGGAGGCGGCAGTCGACGAGTGCAGCAAGGCGTTAATCGGCAGTAAGGCGGCCCCAAGGGTGGCCTCTTTTGCGGTCAGTTGGTTGGAGCGTGGAAGAAATCCTAGCCCAAGGGCCTTGGTGGATGCGGCTCGCAAGTTCGACGCCGAGTGGGCCGAGGATCTTGAGTCAATATTCCAGGCGGACGATGAATTGCTCAAGCGCGAGATAGGTTTGCTTGTGGAGAAACGAAATAAGATCGCGCACGGGAAGCCTGAGGGCATAACTGCCCGCAAAGCTCTTGACTTCATACCTCTGGTGGATCGAGTGGTCGAGTGGTTCGTCGAGAAATTTGATCCACGTTAGGTCCTGCCCAGTCCGCTCCGCTGCTTCAACCGACGTTGTGCTGACCGGAACTAGCCCGATCAGGTCGATTCGGCTGTGGCTTCGCTGCGTCGTAGTTCGGTTTGGGCTCGGGTATAGAGGGTCACCGCCAGGGTAGAGACCACGGCGAATTGGGTGGCGTAGAAGGTCAGGATGGGCGTGCTTTCGGTGGGGAGCCACGGGAGCCAGGTGAGCTGGGTGGTCAGGAGGGTGGCTGCCGAGAGGGACAGGGCGAGTAGCCAGTCGGGGGTCGGCGGGCCGAAGAGGCCGGTCAGGTAGAGCAGGGCGCCGACGATCAGCAGGGCGCTGAGGGTGTCTACCGGGAGCCAGGTCAGGCCGGCGCGTACCAGGACGAGGGTGGCGGCGGTGACGGCCGCCAGGAGGCCTGCCACCACTGCGGCGATCTTCAGCCAGGACGGCCGGTGCGGGGTGGGGGCTTCCTTGTGGAAGCCGAGGAACAGGCAGATCACCGGGATCAGCAGCGTGAGGTTCAGCCGCACGCTGAATGGGAACGCCGGTCTGAATGCGATCGCGTCCACGACCGGGGGCAGCAGGGACAGGGCGGCCAGCGTCTTGGCCGCGGTCCGGTTGCCTTGGTGCAGGGCCGCGAGGGCGGCGAGTGGCATGAAGGTCAGCACCGTGAAGGTCACGGTCAGCCAGGTGGGGTCGGGGTCGGGCAGGGCCGCGTCGGCGGGCAGGGGGAACAGGTAGTGCTGGGCCACCGCCAACAGGTGGTTGTGCAGGGCGAGCACCGCGTGCACGACCAAGCCTAGGACGGCGAAAAGGCGGATGGCAGAGCCCCAGGCCACAGCGGTTTGGGGTGCGTTGGTGGCGGCCAGGCGGGTGCGGACGGCGAGGGTGGCGATGCTTGCGGCCTCGGGCCAGCCTGGCCAGCCGTATTCCAGGGCGAGTTCATCGTGTTCCTCGGCGAGGAAGGTGGCGACCATTTCCTCTTCGCGTTGGGCGCGGTACCAGGCGGGGAGGATGCGGAGGAGCTTGCGGTAGCGGGCTTCCAGGCGGGTCATCACAGGCCTCCCGTTGCCGGACGCAGGCCGCGGGCGGCCAGTCTTGTGGTTGCCTCGCGGGCCTCGGCGGCCAGGAGTTCGGCGTGCAGCGCGAGCTCGCGGGCGCCCTTGTCGGTGAGGCGGTAGTAGCGGCGCAGCCTGCCCTGGTGCACCTCGTCGCGGTCGCGTTCCACCAGCTCATCGGCGGTGAGGCGGTCCAGCACCCCGTACAGGGTGCCGACCCGGAGCTGGACGCGGTCGTCGGAGAGTGTCTTGATCTCCTGGACGATCGCGTAGCCGTGGCGGGGTTCGCCCGCGAGTGCTGTCAGCACCAGGAATGCCTGTTGGGTGAGGCCTCGGCCGCTCATGAGACCGAATATACCTCTTGACGATATATATCGGGAGGACGTCGGGTGAGATTGCCGGGAGACTGTGGGGGTGAGGCGGGTGGAGCGGGTTTATGAACGGGCGTTGGCGGCGGAGCTGAGCTACGAGGCGGTGGGTGGGACCAGGACGGCGCCGCTGCCCGCGGGATTCAACGTCGTACTGCGGCGGGGGCCGATCGGGCGGGGAGCGGAGACGTTCGCGGCGGCGGTTCGGTTGCTGCGGAGGTGGACGGCGCATCGGGGTGCGGGGCTCGCGGTGTATCCGGCGGAGGCCGAGCAGCGGCCTGGGGTGACGGTCGTGGTCGCGATCGGGCCGGTGCTCGCGCCGTGCCGGGTCGTGTGGGTGGTGGACGAGCCGCGGCGGGCGGGGTTCGGGTACGGGACGCTGCCTGGGCATCCGGCGACCGGTGAGGAGTCCTTTGTCGTGGAGTTGGACGACGAGGACGAGGTGTGGTTCACCGTGACGGCGTTCTCCCGGCCCGCGAACTGGTACACCCGGCTGGCCGGGCCGGTGGGCAGGCTCGCGCAGCGGATGGCCGCCGCGGCTTATGTGCGGGCGCTACGACGCGGCGTCGAAGGCCTGCACTAGCCGCTTGGGTGCGCGGGAGCGCCAAGCGTCGGTGAGCAACTCGGTGAGTTCGTCCGCATCGAGCCTGGCCAGTCGTACGCGCATCCAGTCGTAGTTGTCGTCGTGGCCCGCTTTGAGGAAGAACTTTTCGGGCTCGCTCGCGATCAGTGCGGTGCGCTCGTCGCGGCTCGCGCGGAGGCCCATGGTCGTGTCGTCGTCGCCGACCGAGGCGAAGATCTTGTCGCGGACGCGGAAGGTGGGCATGCCCCAGGCGACCTTCTCGGTGGTCTCCGGCAGCGACAGCGCGATGCGGCGGACGGTGTCCAGGTCGACGGGCATGTGGCGAACTCCAGGGGCAGCGGGTCTCGCACCATGATGCCTTTGGGGACCGACAAAAAACCCCGCCGCGGGAAAGCGGCGGGGTTTCGTGGAGCGGACGACGGGACTCGAACCCGCGACCCTCACCTTGGCAAGGTGATGCGCTACCAACTGCGCTACGTCCGCACGCGGCCCGGGGGCGCTGCGGCATCCACTCTAGCGGAACAGCCGTTAACCCGGTGGCGGTGGGGTAGCCATCTGGTGGTCGCCGAGATCCGGGACACAGGGGCTTCCCGGCCGCGGCAACATCTGGTGGGCTGGAAGGTGATCGGTGTGTCACGGCGCGTGCATGGCCGTGCCGCCGACCGGATGACCGCACCCCGGTTGATGCGCGGTGATCTTGAACGGGCAGGATAAGGGCTTACGCCCTGTATCCATCAAGTACGTTTTGTCGGAGGTGTCGTGCGCCGGAGTTTCACCCTCGAGGCCTACCGCTCACACGGTACCTTTGAATCACGCGCAGTAACCGGTCGTGGCGTCTCGGTGACAGACGTGCTCGGTTGAGGAGGCGGTGATGACGCGGCTGGTACGTGGGGCGGACGGTCGTATGTGGACGGTCCGCGCCCGATTGGAGTGGCGGAACCCCGCCACCGCCGACGACTTCGAACATGACGTCAACGGCGGGCAGACCCCGGGCCTCATCATGGGCTCCCTGGTCGGCCTGCTCGTGGTCGTGTTCGTGGTGTGGACACCCGACCAGGTCGTGGTGCCGCCCTGGCTGCTGCTGGCGTTGGCGATCGTGATCCTCTTCTTCCCGGCCCGCTGGGCACTCCGCAGGCCGTGGACCGTCGTCGCGGAAACACCCGGCGACCTGGAGGACCACCCGCCGGAGCGCTGGGTCGGCATCGTCCGCGGCGTGCTCGCCGTTCGCCAGGAGGTGTCCCGCATCGCGCGGAACATCGAGGTGTACGCGATGCCGGACATGAGCGGACCGCTGCAGCCCGTCGAATAGTCGCGCGCGGCGGCGCCCTGTGGTCACACTGGACAGGTGCCAGAACTTCCCGAAGTGCAGGCGCTCGTCCACTACCTCGGCGAGCATGCGGTAGGTCGCACCGTCGGCCGGGTGGACGTCGCCTCGCTGACGGTGCTCAAAACCGTGGACCCGCCGTGGACGGCGCTGCACGGCCGCACCGTCACGGGCGCCGCCCGGCACGGCAAGTTCCTCGACCTGGACTGCGACGGCCTGCATCTGGTGGTGCACCTGTCCAGGGCGGGCTGGCTGCGCTGGTCGGACGGCCTCGGCGCGGTGCCGCCCAAGCAGGGCAAGGGACCGCTCGCGCTGCGGGTGCACCTCGGCAAACCCGGGGACGCACCGGGCTTTGACCTCACCGAGGCGGGCACCCAGAAGCGGCTGGCGGTGTACGTGGTCGAGGACCCCGCGCAGGTGCCCGGCATCGCCAGGCTCGGGCCGGACGCGTTGGCGCTGAGCCGCTATGAGCTGGAAGAACTGCTGGCCAAGCGGACCGAGCGGATCAAGACCGTGCTCACCGACCAGAACGTGATCGCGGGCATCGGCAACGCCTATTCCGACGAGATCCTGCACCTGGCGCGGCTGTCGCCGTATGCCACGGCGGGCAGGCTGGACGAGGCCGGGTTGGACCGGCTGCACGAGAGCATCGGTCGCATCCTCACCGACGCGGTGGAGCGGTCCGTCGGGCAGGAGGCCGCGCGGCTCAAGGGAGAGAAGCGGTCTGGGCTGCGCATCCACGCCCGCACCGGGCTGCCGTGCCCGGTGTGCGGGGACACCGTCCGCGAGGTCTCCTTCGCCGACCGGTCCCTCCAGTACTGCCCCACCTGCCAGACAGGTGGAAAGCCGTTGGCGGATCGGCGGATGTCACGACTGCTGAAGTAGCGGGCACAGCCCGGTAGAGCACGCTCCGCCGATGGCCTGTCACACTGCATCACGCGCGGGATAACCAGCGTGAAACCAGACCAGACGAGCAGTCCCCGTGAGTAGTGCGGACACAGGGCCGATACGCCGGAGCCTTGAACGATGCGCGAGTTGCTGACCGAGCGGACGGTGATGTCCACCTTCGCTGCCCTTGCCGTGCTCAGCATGTTCATCCTGCTGTGCCGCGCGAGGCGGGTCAGCACCTCCGTCGAGGACGCCACCCTCACCACGCTGGACCGGATGTCCAAGGCCGCGCACGATTTGCGGCTGGTCGGGTTGGAGCAGTCGGCCACCGACAAGGCCATTCCGCACCTGCGCGAATTGCTGGCCTGCGTCGCGGTGGGTGTGACCGATGCCGAGGGCACGCTGTTGACCTGGGCGGGGGATGCCGCTCACCACTACGACGACCTGCGCGGACAGGTGGGCCGGGCGCTGGCCACCGGCAAGCGGGAGTTCGTCGAACACGGTGACCTGCACTGCTCCCGGCCCAAGTGCCCGATGCGCAACGCGGTGATCTCTCCGCTGGACGTCGAGGGCGAGACGGCGGGCACGCTGATCGTGGTGGCCGCGGCGGCGATCAGCGCCAAGCGGCTGATCCGCGCGGCCGACGACGTCGCCCGCTATGTCGCGGCGCAGTTGGAGCTCTCCGAGTTGGAGAAGTCCCGCGAACGGCTGGCGGTCGCGGAGGTTCGGGCGCTGCGGGCGCAGATCTCGCCGCACTTCATTTACAACGCACTCACCACGATCTCCTCGATGGTGCGCACCGACCAGGAGCAGGCCCGCGAGCTGTTGCAGGAGTTCGCCGAGTTCACCCGCTACTCCTTCCAGACCTCCAGCGAGTTCACCACGCTGGCCGACGAACTGCGCAACATCGACCGGTACCTGACGCTCGAGCGGGCCCGCTACGGGCCGGACCGGCTGCGGGTTCGGTTGCAGATCGCGCCCGAGGTGCTGTCGGTCGTTGTCCCGTTCCTCGCGCTGCAGCCGTTGGTGGAGAACGCCGTCCGGCACGGCCTCGCCGGGAAGAAGGGCGGCGGCACGGTGAGCGTGATCGCCGCCGACAACGGGGCCGAGGCGCTGATCAGTGTGGAGGACGACGGGGTCGGCATGGACCCGGACAAACTCAAGGAAGACCTCACCAACAGCCACCTCACGGGTGCGCACGTCGGGCTGGGCAACATCGACCACCGGATCAGGGCCGCGTTCGGCAACGACTACAGCCTGATCGTGGAGACCAACATCGGCGCGGGCATGAAGGTGACCATCCGGGTGCCCAAGTTCAGTCCCGGGGTGCGCCCCGCGGTGACCGCCGCCGAGGAACGTTTCGCCGAGGGCCAGCCGGAGCGCGCCGGTTGACTCCTCACCCCGACAGGACGGCGGAATCGGCCGTAGGGTTGGGCGTATGAATGTGACGGACAGGCTGGCCTCCCGACTCCCCGTCTTCGGTGACCGCGTCGAGCGGCTCCCGGTTGTCGCAGTGGTGAAGCTGCACGGGGCGATCATGCCGATGCCCTCGCCGATGGCCAGGGCGACGATCAACCTCAACAACGTCGAATCCGCGCTGACCCGCGCGTTCGGGCAGGACCGGCTGGCCGCCGTCGCGTTGTCCATCAACTCACCCGGCGGGGCGCCGACCCAGTCCGCGCTGGTCGCCGACCGCATCCGCGGGCTGGCCGAGAAGAAGAAGGTTCCGGTGCTGGCCTTCTGCGAGGACGTCGCCGCCTCCGGCGGGTATTGGCTGGCCTGCGCGGCCGATGAGATCTACGCGCACGCCACCTCGCTGGTCGGCTCGATCGGCGTGGTGAGCGCCGGGTTCGGGCTGGCCGGGCTGCTGGAGCGGGTCGGCGTCGAGCGCCGGGTCTACACCGCGGGCGAGCACAAGGTGCGGCTCGATCCGTTCCGGGCCGAGAAGGCGGAGGACGTGGCCTGGCTCAAGGGACTCCAGGGTGAGCTGCACGAGCAGTTCGTCGGCTGGGTGCGGTCCCGCCGCGGCGACAAGCTCGGGACGGCCTCCGACGAGGAGTTGTTCTCCGGTGAGGTCTGGACGGGTGCGAAGGCCGCGGAGAACGGCCTGGTCGACGGGCTGGGCGGCCTGCGCGAGGTGATCGCCAAGCGGTTCGGTGAGGTCGAGATCACCATGGTAGAGCCCAAGAAGCCGTTGCTGGCCAAGCTGGGTCTTGGCAATGCGGCGGCCGCGATGGGCAGGGGGACCGGTGAGCTGGGGATGGCCGCGGCGGCGATCGCCGTTCTCGAGGAGCTTGACCACCGTGCGATGTGGTCCCGGTTCGGTCTGTAATCGAACGGCAATCGATGGACCCCGCGTTTGGCTGCCCCGAACGGGTTACGGCGGCGTCACATTCCCATTCTCGGTGTTGATCACCCCTGCCGGAATGGAAAACGATTGCCTAATGTCTTAAGTGGACGGCGAACGTAGGTGCTGAGCAGACCGAATGTTTCTGAGTGCTCAAAAGGAAGGGGTGCGAGTTCGATGTGATGACTGGGTGAAGGTGTTTCAGACTCACCCTGATGGGCTGGCGCGGGACCATGGACAGCGGCCCCCGAAGATTGGCAGGATCGCGTTACAGTGAGTACTCAGGACAGCACCGCGGGCTTGATCGTGCTCGCGGTAGATGACGAGGCCCATGGCCTTGGCGAGCTGGTGCATCTATTGCAGCAGAACTCGCTGGTCCGGCGTGTGCTCAAGGCTTTTGACGCGGCCGAGGCCCTTCGGCTCATTCGCAGCGACGACCCCGAACTCAAGGAACGGGCTCGGGCGGGCGGCTGCCCGGTGGACGCGGTCTTCGCCGACATCCAGATGCCCGGCCTTTCCGGCATGGAGTTGGGCCGGGTGCTCACCGCGTTCAAGGAGCCACCCGCGCTGGTGTTCGTGACCGGACACGAGGATCTCGCGCTCAACGCCTACGAACTCGGCGCACTCGACTACATCGTCAAGCCGCCCAAGCCAGAACGGGTCGACCGCGTCATGCGGCTCATCCAGCGCACCCGGCTCGGCAAGGGCAAGGAGTTGCAGGGCGCGCAACCGGATCAGGTCATCCCGGTCGAACTGGGCGGCCGGACCACCCTGGTGCCGGTGTCCACCGTGCGCTGGGTCGAGGCGCAGGGCGACTACGCGCGGCTGCACACCACCGACGGTCGGACCCACCTGGTGCGGATACCGCTGGCACAGCTTGAGGACTCCTGGGGCGAACTGGGCTTCATCCGCATCCACCGGTCGTTTCTGGTGGCGTTGCCCCTGATCAGGGAGCTGCGCATGTCATCGTCCGGCTACTCCGTCATCGTCGGCGACGGCCCGAGCGCCAAGGAGCTCCCGGTCAGCAGGCGGCACACTCGTGAGCTGAAGGACCGGCTCGTCCGAGCACCCCGCAGTGGTTGGTAGCACGTGGATCGGGATGGCCGTGGCTCGGGTGGCGAGCCGGTCAGGGGACGGCAGTCGCCCCGGGCCGTGTCCGGTGTCGGCGCTCCCCGCCGGGTGCGGGTGGTGCTCGCCGACCGGCGTGGCGCCCGCAGGGTCATGCGCACGCTCAGCGATGTCGAGGAGCAGACCAGCATCGGGGAGAAGCTGGTACGCGATCTGGTCAGGGCACAGCTGAAGACCTCATTGGCCGCGGCGCTGCTCGTGTTCGGGCTGTTGGGTGCGCTTCCGGCGCTTTTCCACTTCCTTCCGATGGTGGCGGAAAAAGGCATCGGCACACTTCGGCTACCGTGGTTGCTGCTGATCGGGCTGCCGTTCCCTTTGATGTTCGTCGCCGGTCGCTGGTACAACATGCGGGCAACACGTCATGAGCGCGACTTCGTGAACATGGTGGAGAACTGAGAGCGTGCGAACGGGATGGGTCACGACCTCTGGACTTTGGTCACCATCGGCGCGTTCGCGCTGACGACCCTGAGCCTGAGCTTTTTCGGTTCCCGCAACTCCTCCTACACCTCGGATTTCATCCAGGCGCGCAAGGGAGTCCGGGCCGGCTACAACGCCGCCGCGATCAGCGGCGAGTACCTCTCCGCGGCATCGTTCCTCGGCATCGCGGGCCTGATGCTCTCCGACGGCATCGACGCGCTCTGGTACCCGGTTGGCTTCACCGCGGGCTACTTCGCGCTGCTGCTGTTCGTAGCCGCCCCGCTGCGGCGCTCCGGGGTGTTCACGCTGCCGGACTTCGCCGAGGCCCGGCTGAACTCTCCTCGGCTGCGCAACCTGTGCACGTGCTTCGTGGTGGTCATCGGCTGGCTCTACCTGGTGCCGCAGTTCCAGGGCGCCGGGCTGACCTTGAGCGCGGTCACCGGCAGGCCGTTCTGGCTGGGTGTGGCGATCGTGGTGATGATCGTCGTGGTCGGCATCCTCGGCGGTGGCCTGCGGGTGATCACGCTGGTCCAGGCGTTCCAGTACTGGCTGAAGCTGTTCGCGATCAGCCTGCCCGCGTTCGTGCTGTGCATCGTCTTCCTCACCGATGACGCGCCGGTCCGTCCGCTGACCGCGCAGGCGCCGCCGGTGTTCGTCAAGGACACCACCGTCGACGTCCGGACCGATGTCGCGCTGCGGGTGAACCGGCCGACGCTGGTGGAGAGCTACGGCACGGTCAACGGGCAGCGGACGTCCGGCCCGGGTATCTGGGCGCAGGACAACTTCATCGTGAAGGCGGGCACCACGCTCCGTTTCGCCGCGGGCGGCGAGGTGCCCACGGTGGTGGGTGCGCCGCTGGAGATGGACAACGCCGACTGGATGCGCCCCGCCGAGGGTGATCTCGGCGCCTTGCTGCGGATCTACTCGCTGATCATCGCCACGTTCCTCGGCACCATGGGCCTGCCGCATGTGCTGGCCAGGTTCTACACCAACACCGACGGCACCCAGGCGCGGCGGACCACGCTGTATGTGTTGACCTTCCTCGGCGTCTTCTACTTCTCGCCCGCGATCTTCGGCGCGCTCTCCCGGATGTACGTGCCGCACCTGCTGATCACCGGTGAGACCGACGCCGCGGTGCTGATGCTGCCCGGTGCGATGCTGGACGGTTGGGCGGGCATCGCGCTGGCCTCGCTCACCGCCGCTGGCGCGTTCGCGGCGTTCACCTCGGCGGCGTCCGGGCTGGTGGTCAGCGTGGCGGGGGTGCTCACCGAGAGCGTGGTGCGTGATTTCCGCATCGGCGCGGTGCTGGCCTGCGTGGTGCCGGTGCTGATCGCGTTGACGGTGCCGACCCAGGACCTCGCGGTGACGGTGGGGCTGGTGTTCGCGGTGGCGGCGTCGACCTTCTGCCCGATGCTGGTGCTGGGCATCTGGTGGCGCAAGCTCACCGCCACCGGAGTCGCCGTCGGCATGGTGGTCGGCGGCGGGCTGGCGCTGCTGTGCGTGGCGATCTCGCTGGTCACCGGGGGCGGCACCGGATGGCAGGGTTTCCTCGCCCAGCCCGCGTTGATCACGGTGCCCGCGGCGTTCCTGACGATGATCATGGTGTCGCGGGCGACCCAGCACTCCCGGCCCGCCGACGTGGCGAGGGTGATGCTGCGGATGCACGCCCCGGAGCGGCTGCAAATTCGGGACCGGGACGTGAAGCGCTTCGGAGTGGCGGACGAGATCTACCGGCTGCGGCGTGGAAAACACCGGAAATAGTGACCGGAATTTGATCGCAGTTCACTCTGATGGGCCAGCGGTTGAACCATGAGCGCTTTCCCTCTTGGATTTGTGTACGCGATCTCTTTAGAGTTCGGTCCTCGGATACGCAATGCGGCGCTGGGAGGACTGATGAGTCAGAGCATCCGGGAACCGGGGGAGGACGGCGGCTCACCGCCGGGACCGACGCCGTGGACCGAGGAGGCGGCCGGACCGGACTTCATCGAGCTTCGCAGGCGGCTGCGGCGGTTCGTGTTTCCCATGGCCGCGGCGTTCCTTGGCTGGTACCTGCTCTACGTCCTGCTCGCCGACTACGCGCACGGCTTCATGAGCACCAAGGTGATCGGCAACATCAACATCGGCTTGGTCTTCGGCCTGCTTCAGTTCGTGTCGACGTTCCTCATCACGACGCTCTACGTGCGTTATGCGGACGCCAAGCTCGACCCACTGGCCAAGAAGATTCGTGAGCGGGTCGAAGGAGAAGCACCGTGAACACCGGCACGACTCTCGCCCAGGCGATCGGCACTCCCGCGCTGAACATCGGAATCTTCCTGCTGTTCGTGGCCATCACCCTGGTCATCGTTTTCCGCGCCAGCCGCAACACCAAGACCGCGGCCGACTACTACGCCGCGGGCCGGGCATTCACCGGACCGCAGAACGGCATCGCGATTTCCGGCGACTACCTCTCCGCCGCCTCGTTCCTGGGTATCGCCGGGGCAATCGCGGTCAACGGGTACGACGGCTTCCTCTACTCCATCGGCTTCCTGGTGGCCTGGCTGATCGCCCTGCTGCTGGTCGCCGAACTGCTGCGCAACACCGGCCGCTACACGATGGCCGATGTGCTCAGCTTCCGGATGCGGCAGAAGCCGGTCCGCACCGCCGCCGCGACGTCCACGCTCGCGGTGTCGTTCTTCTACCTGCTGGCGCAGATGGCGGGCGCGGGCGGCTTGATCGCGTTGCTGCTCAACGTGCCGGATGACAAGAGCACCTTCTTCGACGGCCAGTCGCTGGTCATCGCGCTGGTCGGCGCGCTGATGATCCTCTACGTGCTGGTCGGCGGCATGAAGGGCACCACCTGGGTGCAGATCATCAAGGCGGCGCTGCTGATCGGCGGGGCCGCGGTGATGACCGTGTGGGTGCTGGCGATGTTCAAGGGCAACCTGTCCGGGCTGCTGGGCGCCGCGGTGGACAAGGTCGGCGGAGACACCTCGATCCTGGGGCCGGGCAAGCAGTACGGCAAGACCGACATCACCCGGCTGGACTTCGTCTCGCTGTCGCTGGCGCTGGTGCTGGGCACCGCGGGTCTGCCGCACATCCTGATGCGCTTCTACACCGTGCCGACCGCCAAGGAGGCGCGTCGCTCGGTGGTCTGGGCGATCTGGCTGATCGGCATCTTCTACCTGTTCACGCTGGTACTCGGCTACGGAGCCGGGGCGCTGGTGGGACCGGACGCGATCAAGAAGGCACCCGGCGGGGTGAACTCGGCGGCGCCGCTGCTGGCCTTCGAGCTTGGCGGGACGCTGCTGCTCGGGTTCATCGCCGCGGTGGCATTCGCGACGATCCTCGCGGTGGTCGCGGGCCTGACGATCACCGCGTCGGCCTCCTTCGCCCACGACATCTACGCCAACGTGATCAAGGGCGGCACGGTGGACGACAAGGACGCCGAGGTGAAGGTGGCCCGGCGCACCGCGGTGGTCATCGGCCTGTTGTCGATCGTCGGCGGCATCCTGGCCAACGGGCAGAACATCGCCTTCCTGGTGGCGCTGGCCTTCGCCGTCGCCGCGTCGGCGAACCTGCCCACGCTCCTGTACTCGCTGTTCTGGAAGCGGTTCAACACCAGCGGGGCGCTGTGGAGCATCTACGGCGGCCTCGCGGTGTGCGTGATCCTGATCGTGTTCTCGCCGGTGGTCTCCGGACGCGCCGACTCCATGATCAAGGGCGTCGACTTCCACTGGTTCCCGCTGAACAACCCGGGCATCATTTCGATCCCGCTGTCCTTCCTGTTCGGCTACCTCGGCACGGTGCTGGCCAGGGAGCGCGCCGACGAGGCGAAGTTCGCCGAGATGGAGGTGCGCGCGCTGACCGGCGCGGGTGCCGAGAAGGCCGTGGTGCACTGACCGGCAGAGCCCCGGTGGAGGCCCCTGCGCCTCCACCGGGACTCAGCGCAGCGACGCCAACACCGCGGTGGTCACCTCGGTCAGACGGCGTCCGGCCTGGTCGTGGCTGAGGCTCCGGGGGTGTGAGCTCAGCACGACCACGAGGTAGCGGTTGTCCGCGCCGACGATCCCGCTGGTGTGCGCGATCCGTCCGCCGTAACAGCAGGACCAGCCCTGTTTGACCTTCCACCGCAGGCCGTCCGATGCCCGCGGGATGCCGAAGTGCTGGTCGAGTCCGTCGGCGGCGGTCGCGGGCGCCTTGTCGAGCGCGTCCAGGACGAGCGCGCGGTGCTCGGGCGCCGCGCGGCCGAGCAGGTAGCGGTAGGCGGTGACCAGGTCGGTCGCGCTGATCGAGGTATCGCCCCAGAACCCCGCTCTGGCAGGCGGGCGGACGGAGTCCAGGCCGAGCCGGGAGGCCATCCGGGTCACGATCGACCCTTGGCCGCGGTTGCTCCAGAGCCCGCTGGCGATGCCGTCGTCGCTGGCCGCCAGCATGCGGTGGA
The DNA here is from genome assembly GCF_056323685.1 of Actinorectispora metalli. Classification (NCBI taxonomy): domain Bacteria; kingdom Bacillati; phylum Actinomycetota; class Actinomycetes; order Pseudonocardiales; family Pseudonocardiaceae; genus Actinorectispora; species Actinorectispora metalli. The sequence goes on along the minus strand of NZ_JBREYE010000001.1, from coordinate 2,171,341 downwards.
CCCGGTCTTCCGACGCGCCCGCGTCCAGCGCGTCGAGGGCGATCAGCAGCTTGACCAGCGACGCTGAACTGAAGCGTTGGCCACTGTTGTGCTCGGCGAGCATCCGACCCGACTTCATGTCGAAGACCGCGATGCCGTACTTGCTCCCCGCGTGGCCCGCCATGACCTTCGCGGCGCTGGTGCTTGGGGGTCTGGGTGGTGGTGTCGCGGGCCGGGTCGGCGACTTCTGCGACGGCGACGGCGCCTCTGCGGCAGCGGATTCCGGCACGGCGAACGGAGCGTCCGCCGCCGCGGACTGCGGCGCGGCGGTGTCGTCGAGAGCGGCGTAGGACAGGCCTGTCACGAGCAACGCGCCCACCAGCAGACCGATCGCGATCCGCAGCGTTGACTTCCTCATACCCCGGATAGCCGGTGTGAACAGGGAAAGCTGCACGATCGGGGTGCAACCTTTTCCCGGTCCGCGGGCTACTGCGTCCGCATCGGAAAGCGGATACCCTTGCGATCGCAAAGACGTCCGGGCGATCTGCCTCGGATGTGCAACCCGTCGGTGCCCTGCGGGCTATGAGCGGGTGAGCACAGAACAGGAGGCGGGCGTTGGGGGCGCGCGATGCCGAGTTCACCGAGTACTACGCGGCTCGGTTCGACCACGCGCGTCGTATCGCCTACGCGCTGAGCGGAGATTGGACCGAGGCCGAGGAGCTTGCGCAGTCGGCCTTCGTCCGGGTCTACGCGCGGTGGCCGCATGTCCGCATGGAGACCGCGGACGCCTACCTGCGCACGGTGCTCACCCGGTTGTTCCTCAAGGACCGCAAGCGGCGGCGGTCCCGCGAACTGCTGATGGAGGACATCCCCGAATCACCGGTGGAGGCAGGCGATCGGAGCACCGATGACAGACAGGTGTTGTTCACGGCCCTGCAAGAGGTGCCACCCAAGCAGCGGGCGGTGCTGGTGCTGAGGTTCGTGCAGGACCTCGCGGTCGAGCAGGTGGCCGCGGCACTGGGGTGCAGCATCGGGAACGTGAAGAGCCAGACCGCCCGCGGGCTGGCGACCCTGCGGCAGGCATACGCGCGAATCGAGTCGGTGGGGGAGGTCAAGGCAGGATGATGGGGATGCAGGACGAGCAGGAGATCGGAGCGCGGCTCCGCCGGATCGCCGACGGCCCGGCACCCGCTCCGCGTCCCGATGTGCACGACGTCATCCGGCGCGGCAAGCGACGTGTCGCCCTGCACCGCACCCTGGCCTCGGCGGGTGTGGTGCTGGCCGTCGCGGGGATCGGCTTCGGCTCGGCGGCGCTGGGGGCGGGCCTGTTCCCCGACTCCGTGCCCGCCGCGTCCTCCTCCGCTCCGCCGAGCCCGGGCGTCGACGGCTGGTCGGCGGTGCAGCTGCCGCGCCCGACGGACACGATCTCCCCCGACGGCTGCCCGTCGGCGATCCGCACCTTGAAGGAGACGCCGGTCCTGTCCAGGAACGGGCAGCAGGCGTTCGTGGACATGGTCACCGCGACACTCGGTTCCACGGTGCTGGGCCCCCGACTGGTGAGGTCCAAGGACGGCCTGCTGCTCCAGGGCGGGCGATACGCCTACTTCCAGTTCAGGGGGCAGGACGCCGAGCTTCGGCTCAGCCAGACCCAGTTCGACGGCCGCCCGGAGGAGGCCGCGCTGCGCGGGCTCGCGAGCCGGGCCTGCACGCTGCAGCGCAAGACCACGGCGAACGGTTCCGTGCTGCTGCTCTACCCGGTGACCCAGCCCTACACCTGGCAGTGGGAACTGGAGGTCTTCCAGCCCTCGGGAACGCGGTACCAGGTCACCGTGGAGGCGGGGATCGGCGCGGTGACGAGCCGCCTCCCCGGGCAGCCGACCGCCGTATCGCCCCCGATCAACGAGACCGAGATCAAGGCGCTGGCGGAGGCGCTGGCCCAACGGGCGTGACGGCTCACGCCGGTGCAACACCGCGGCGTGGGAGTATCGGGGCGTGATTCCCCAGGACCGTCAGCAGGTGCCGACCGTGGAGGCCGCCGACCTGCCCGCCGAGTTGCCCGAGAACGCCGTGCTCCTCGATGTGCGCGAGCAGGACGAGTGGGACGCCGGGCACGCGCCGACCGCAGTACACATCCCCCTCGGTGAACTGGCCCAGCGGCTGGACGAGTTGCCCGCCGACGGCGAGATCTACGCCGTCTGCCGCGGCGGCGGCCGCTCATCGCGGGTCACCGCCTACCTCAACGCCAACGGCTGGGACGCCGTCAACGTTGGCGGCGGCATGCAGGGCTGGGCTGCCGCGGGGAAGCCGATGGTCAGCGACTCCGGCACGCCCGAGGTCATCTGAGGACCGCCATGCACCCAGGGCAGCAGCGAAGAATGCGCATCGAGTGGGTGGCGAGTATCCCGACGCCCACTCGGCCGCCGCGCGAGATCCGGCGGCGGCTGCCCTACCTCGGACCGCCGTCCTACCCGGCCACCCCGCGCTGGGGATTTCCGCCGCTGGCCTGGCGGCGGCCCACCGCGGCGCCCGGCGCGCTGTACCCGCCGCCCACCGAGGTGGAGCGCATGCAGGCGCTGGCCAGGCTCGCGGTACCGGCGCTGTGGCTGGCGGCGGGGTTCCTCGGCATCCTGACCCTGGCCGAGGGCTGGCGGTATGTGCTGGTCCTGCGTAGCCGGGATGAGCTGCTGACGGTGGGCACCGTCGCCTTCTCCGACGCGGTGGTGACCAGCGCGGGCGTGCTGTCGCTTGTGCTGTCCGGTCTGGCCGCGGTCACGGTGCTGCTGTGGGTGCTGCGGGCCCGGCAGGTCGCGGCGGAGCAGGCCCGGCTGAGCTCCTACCGCCCCAACTGGCAGGTGTACTGCGCACTGCTGGTGCCCGGCCTGAACCTGTTGCTGGCGGGCGCCATCCTCACCGAGCTGGAACACACCGCGCTCGGCCTGCCCGCGAGCGACCCGGCCCGGCCCTCGCGGCAGCTCGCGGGCTGGTGGGCCTGCTGGGTGGCCGCGGGAGGGTTCGCGCTGCTGTGCGTGCTGTGGTCGTTTCGCGACGGGGCGCAGGCCAAGGCGGACGGCATCGTGCTGCACATCGTCACCGACGCGGTGTCGGTGGCGCTGGCGGTGTTGACGGCGCGGTTCATCAGGAAGATCACCACGCTGCTCAGTCCGGTCGCGCCAGGGCGCAGGCTCTGTTTCGTACCTCAAGCCACACCGGAAGCGACCGCAGCCCCCGAATGACGAATTCGGGCCTGCGCACCACCGGTTCGCCAAGGTGCAGCCCCGGGAGTCTTCGGGCCAGAACCAGCAGCAGAATCCGCGCCTCCAAGCGGGCCAGCGGGGCACCGAGGCAGTAGTGGATGCCCGCGCCGAAGCCCAGGTGTGGGTTCGGAGTGCGGCCCAGGTCCAGTTCGTCGGGGGCGGCGAACACCGCTGGATCGCGAGCCGCCGCGCCGAGCAGCGCGCCGATCTTCTCGCCCGCCCGCACCGGGTGGCCGCCGATCTCCAGGTCCGCCAGGGCGGTGCGCTCGAAAAGCTGTAGCGGCGAATCGAAGCGGATCAGCTCCTCCACCGCGGTCTCCGCGGCGACCTCGCCCGCCACCAACCGCTGCCACTGCTCGCGTCGGGTCAACAACGCCAGCATGCCGTTGCCCACCAGGTTCACGCTCGCCTCGTGGCCCGCCATCAGCAGCAGCGCCGCGGTGCCTACCAGTTCGTCGGCGCTGAGCCCGTCGCCCTCCGCCGCGACGAGATCGCTGATCAGGTCATCGGCGGGCGTCCGGCGCCGTCGCGCCGCCACGCCGCGCAGATACTCGACGAACTCAGCGGCCGCCCGCTCGGCCGAGCGCCGGGTGGCATCCGGGATGCCGTACTCGTACATCTTCACGATCGCGTTGGACCACGGTTGAAGCAGCGCGCGGTCGGCGTGCGGCACGCCCAGCAGGTCGGCGATCACCTCGATGGGCAGCGGCCCGGCCACGCCCGCGATGAGATCCGCCTGCCCGCCGTCGGCCAATGCCGCGGCCAGATCGGCCACGAGACGTTCGGCCACCGCGGTGATCAGCGGCGCCAGCCGTGCGGTGTGGCCGCGGGCGAAGGCGTTCGACACCAGGTTGCGCAGCCTGGTGTGGCGGGGTGGCGAGGTCTCCAGCAGCGAGTTGCGGTGCAGCAGGTTGAAGGCCGGGAAGTCCGCCGCGGGCTGTACGTCCGCCCAGATCCGGCCGAGGCCGCGGTGCCGCAGGACCGCGGCCGCCGCCCGGTGCGAAACCGCCACCGGCATCCCCAGCCCGGGGTGCGGGTGCACCTCGGCCACCTCGCGGGCGCGGGCGAACCAGGGGTAGGGATCGGCGAGGAACTCGGTGTCGGCGGGGTCGAACAGTGTGGTCAGCGGTCCTCCCGGGTGAAATGTCGACTGCGCTTGGGCCGGTCTTCACGTGCTGTACACCCGGCTCGACCATTGTCGACGACGTGCCTGCCGTCATCGCTCATCGCGGTGCGTCGGCGCATTCGCCCGAGCACACCCTGGCCGCCTACCGGCTGGCGATCGAGCAGGGCGCGGACGGACTGGAGTGCGACGTCCGGCTGTCCCGCGACGGGCACCTGGTCTGTGTGCACGACCGCACGGTGGACCGCACCTCCGACGGTACCGGCGCGGTCAGCGCCGCCACCCTGGCCACGCTCGGCAGGCATGATTACGGCCCCGACGACGCGCGGCGGCACGGGCTGCTCACCCTGGAGGACCTGCTCCGGCTGCGGGCGGACGGCGGACGTGAGCTGACGCTGTTCGTGGAGACCAAGCACCCGGTGCGCTACGCGGGGCTGGTCGAGGCGAAGCTGATTGCGCTGCTGGCCCGGTTCGGGCTCGCCAAGCCCACTTGCAAGCGAAGTTCACCCGTTGTGGTCATGTCTTTCTCCTCGGGGGCCGTCCGCAGGGTGCGGGAGATCGCCCCCGCCCTGCCCACCGTGCTGCTGTTCGAGCGGCTGCCCGCGCGGTACCGGGACGGATCGCTGCCGCCCTGGGCCGATATCGCGGGCCCCGGCATCCACCTGCTGCACGCCGACCCCGGCTATCCGGCCAGGGTGGCGGCGCGTGGAAACCGCAGCTACTGCTGGACGGTGGACGATTCGCGGGACGTGGACCTGTGCGAGCGGCTGGGCGTGGACTACTTGGCGACCAACGCTCCTGCCGCCACCCGGTCGCTGCTCACCTCCGCCGGGTCGGCTACGGTCGCCACAGTGTGGCGCGAGTCTCGACAGCCGACCGCTGCCGCCCTGAGCCCGGCTGGGCGAGGAATTCTTCGAGGTATGGGCAAGGAGGACACCGGTGTCCAAGAGGACGGCGGTCAAGCGCGCGGGCAAGATCCGCACGGAAGGCGACGGGGTCAACCCGCGGCAGGCCTGCCCCTGTGGCTCCGGCAAGCGGTACAAGGCGTGCCACGGTCTCGCGGGCGGCACCGGCGATGTGATGGTCACCCGGCCCTTCGCCGGGCTCGCCGCCGAATGCGAACTGGTGGCGCTGCGCGAGTTCGTGCCGTCGGCCATCGCGAAGCTGACCCTGGCCGACGCGGAAGCGGCGCCGGTGACGCTGGCGACCGTGCTGCCGATGGCCGCCGCCGCGCTCATGCGCAACGACGGCACGGCGTTCGTCGGACTTCAGGTGCAGACCCGTTCCGGCGATGTGAGCGCCGATGTCGCGCGGGCACTGCACTGGCTGCGCGGTGCGCAGCCCGGCGATGTGCTGCCGGTGGTCGGCCCGGACAACACCGAGCCGGTACGCCTGCAGGACCTGCTGTCCGCCGATGCCGACCTCGAGGTCGAGGTGCACAAGGACTTCGCGTGGTGGGTGCCGGGCGACACCGAGCCCACTGGCGAGGTGGCGTTGTCGCTGGAGCGGGCCAACGCCGCGATCCTGCCCACAGAGCGGCTGGAAGCCGAGGGCGTGCGTGCCGCGTACTGGGTGGACGCCAAGGAGAAGGCGCACCTGCGCTGGGTGCGGCCCGAGCCCGAGGAGCAGCTGCTGCCCGCGATGGCACGGCTGTCCGCCCGCGGTGAGCTCGCGCTGGGCGAGGGCAGCCGGTACGCGGGTTCTTTCCGCGCGCACGGTCTGCTGGTGCCGGTGTGGGACCTGGACCGCGAGCTGCACTCCCGCGAGTGGGCCCAGCCCGCCGCCGACCTCGGCAAGCGACTGGCCGACGCGGTCGCCTCGCTGGCCGACGAACCGCTGAACGAAGCCGAGCGCAGGGCCCGCGACGGGCTGCGCGGCAGGCAGATCACCATCCGCTGATCGCTTTCTGAACGAACCGGCCCCCGCTTTGAGAAAACTTGAAGCGGGGGCCGATTTCATTGCCGATGGCAACCTCTTCGCCGCTTCGAACGTGGTGTAACCGGAACCGGTGGGAACATCCCGCCGAAGCAGGGGGAGGGAGCCGCGGTGTCGGTCCTGGGGTGCGTGCCAATCGCCGGGCGATGCGATGCCGCGTTCGCTCCGGCACCCCTCCCAGGGAAGTCGGACCACTCGGTCAGAAAGAAACTGGTGGAAGAAGACTTCGCCGACTTCGTTCGGGCCGCGCTGCCCGCTCTGCTCAGGTACGGCCACGCGCTGACCGGGAACCCGCATGATGCCGCCGACCTGGTGCAGACCGTGTTGGAAAAGGTCGGCTCCCGCTGGCCGGGGCTGATGCGCACCGGCGTGGAGCCGCATGCCTACGTGCGGCGGTCGATGGCCAACGCCTCGGTCAGCCGCTGGCGGCGCACCAGGCGGGAAACCCTGGTCGCGGACTTTCCCGATCTTCGCGGGGTGACCGATGCCGACCGGTTGGAACACGAGCCGCTGTGGCAGGCGCTGCGCGAGTTGCCGCCGCGGCAGCGGGCGGTGGTGGTCCTGCGGTTCTACGAAGGACTGTCGGAAGCGGAGATCGCGGATGCACTCGGCGTCACGAAAGGCACCGTGAAGAGCCAGGCCAGCAAGGCGATGGGCAGCTTGAAGTCCAAACTCGGCGCGCTGGCGGGCGAGGGGAGTTTTGTGCGTTGAACCTCGATGACGAGTTGCGGCGGCTGTTCACCGACGATCGGTTGACGGTGACCGCCCAACCGGGAACGGATGCCAGGATCCTCGCGGGCGCCAAGAAGCGGCGCAGGCGCAGGCAGGCGGGCCTCGCGGGCGGGGTGTCGCTGGCGGTGGCCGCGGTGATCGCGGGCGGCGTCGCCGTCGCGGACCTGCGGCAGGTGCACGGGCCGATGCCGCAGGCCATCGCCTCCGCGCCGACCTCGACGCCGAGCGCCGCACCCGGTTCGGGGCCTGCCGTCCCGCCCGGCGGTTCGTCCGTGGCGCCGACCTCGGCGGCGCCGCGCGGCACCACGACCACACCGACCAGCGGGCAGACCAGGACGGACAAGGTGCTTGGCCACAACGGCTACGGACGGCTCGCTCTCGGCATGAGTTACGACCAGCTGCGGTCCAGCGGCGAGGTGGACGCGCCTGCGAAGCCGCCTGCCTCGAAGACGCCGTGCGTCTCCTTCGAACTGCTGGACAGCGGGCCGCCGGGGGCACGCGGCACGGCGACCTTCGTCCTCGGGGGAAAGGTCACCTGGATCCACGCCTCGACCGGAATGCGCACCCCGGAGGGCGCGGTCATCGGCTCGACGCTGGAGCAGCTCAAAGCGGCGTACCCGAAGCTGCGCAAGGGCGACTTCGGTGATGCGGAGCATGGGAACTGGGTGGTCGAACTCGGTCCCGAGCGGCTGTACAACTTCCAGATGCGGCAGAGCAGGGTCGAGGAGATCACGCTGGGCATGACGGAGTACGGCTGCGGCGGCTGAGACCGCCGCTGGTTCGCCGATGCGTTGTGCGAACAGCGCGGTGAACCCCAAGTCGAAATCCCGACGAGCGCAATGGGCTCCGGGTGCTGCCTCACCCGCCCACGCGGGACAGCGTGAGCGCAGCGGGCAGCGGCCCATCCTGGGCTTGCGGTCGGGGCAGGGTTCGGAGGGTGCCTGTCGGACAGGCACCCTCCCCCGTCTCACCGGTCTTAGAGCTTGCCGCCCGCGGCGCGCGGCGCGGTGGAGTCGTCCCCTCCGTTGCCGACGTGCTCCCTGGCCAGGAACTCCTCGATGTGGAACAGGTTGTCCTTGCCCCGCTCCACGACCTGGAGCAGCGTGGTCATGGCGGCGACCTCTTCGACCTGCTCCTTGAGGAACCACTGGAGGAACTGCTCGCCGAGGTAGTCGCCCTCCTCGCGGGCGGCCCGCGCCAGCGAGGTGATCTCCTCGGTGACGGTGCGCTCCTGCTGCAGCGCCAACTCGACCGGCTCGACCACGTTGCTGAAGTCATTGCGCACCTCGTCAACGCCCGGGATCGTCACCGGGAGGTCGTTGTCGAGGAAGTACTGCACGATCATCATCGCGTGGTTGCGCTCTTCGAGAGCCTGCTTGTAAAAGTGCTTGGCCAGCTGCGGAAGATCCTGGTCGTCGAACCAGACCGCGACCGCGATGTATTGCTGGGAGGCGGTGAATTCATTCCGAATCTGCGCCTGAAGCAGCTCGTGGAACTTGGTGAGTGTGGTGGTTGCTCGGGACATGTTCGCACCATACGCCACCTGCGCATGCCGGGCGACTTTATGCCGCTGTGATCCGCCGCCCGGGTGTAAAAAATAACCCGACTTAGTTTGGTCAAACCTTACTTGGGTTAGCCGTCCCTAATTTATATTCGCCTTACCTAAATGACGTTCGCGCACGGCGGCAAATTCCATTATGTACCGAATTCTCCGACGCCGCGACTCGAGCTCAGCGCAGCGGGGCGCGGTCGATCGGGCAGGACATGCAGCGCGGGCCGCCGCGGCCGGAGCCAAGCTCGGAGCCGCTGATCTCCAGCACCTCGATACCGGCGTCCGCCAGCCGTGCGTTGGTCTCCACGTTGCGCTCGTAGCCGACCACCACGCCGGGCGCGAGGGCGAGGGTGTTGTTGCCGTCGTCCCACTGCTCGCGTTCGGCGGTCACCGGGTCCAGCCCGGTGTCGATCACCCGCAGCCGGTCGATGCCCATCGCGCTCGCCGCGGCCTCCAGGAACGGCTCGGGGCCGCTGACCAGCACCCGGCCGTCCTCGTCGGGGCGGAGCGGGTAGGCGGAGAGGTTGTCCCGGATCGCCGGGTACATCACCACCGCGTCGGCGTCCACCATCGTGCACACGGTGTCCAGGTGCATGCTGGCCCGCTCCTGCGCGATGGGCACCGCGAGCACGGTGTGCACCAGGCCGTCGGCGAACACCGACCGGGCGAAGGACTCCGCGCCCGCGGGGGTGGTCCGCTCGCCGACGCCGATGGCCAGCACCCCGGGGGCCAGCAGCAGCACGTCGCCGCCCTCCAGCGGAGCCGAGTGCTTGCCGTAGGCACGTGGGGTGGAGCCGAACCGCGGGTGGTAGGCGTAGATCAGGTCGGTGAGCGCGGTCTCCCGGTTGCGGGCGGGCAGGGCCAGCGAGGTGATCGCCACCCTGTTCGCGACCCAGACCGAGGAGTCCCTGGTGAACAGCAGGTTTGGCAGCGGCCCGATGGCGAAGTCGTGGGGGTGGTGCATGCGACGCACCAGCGAGGCGCCCTCGGCGGCGGGCAGTTCCTCGAAGGTCATGCCGTGCATCAGCACATCGGCCAGCGCGGCGGCGTCCAGTGTGGACAGATGCGAGCGCAGCGTGTCGGCCAGGTCGAGGCCGAGCCGCTTCTCGTCCACCGCGGTGTGCACCCCGGCCGCCCTGGCCCTCGGGTCGTCCAGCGCCTGCACGAGCAGGTCGGCCAGCAGCAGCACCTCGACGCCTCGGCCGGAGAGGGTGCGCGCGAAGGCGTCGTGCTCCTCCTGGGCGCGGTCCACCCACGGGATGCCGTCGAAGAGCAGCTGGTCGTTGTTGCGCGGCGTCAGCCGCTTGAGCTCGGCGCCAGGGCGGTGCAGCAGCACCGTGCGCAGCGTCCCGACCTCGCTGTCCACTCTCGGCACGACGCCGGGCTTCCGGACGACGGTGCTGGTCAGCGGGCCGCTCGAGGCGAGTGAATGAGAGCTCACGATCGCGAGCGTAACCGTCCGGTAAGGGTTTTTGGACGTCAGATCGGGCGAGAATTGTGGTTGTACACAGTGAACGGAAGTTCGAGAGGCGAATCGTGAACCAGAAAACGGACCTCAAGCCTGGTTTGTTGCGCAAAACCTGGTTCCGAGTGGCGATAATCGCAGCGGTAGCCGTCCTCGGCGTCGGTCTGTGGGCGTTCCAGCCGTGGAAGCTGTTCACCAGCAGCACCCTCGACGAGGCACTGCCGGGTGTGCAGGCGCCGGTGTCGGCCCCGATGTCGGAGACCTCGTCCCAGCCGGTCGCGGCACCCGCGGCGGAGCCGGTCGAACTGGCCTCCGGGCAGTTCGTCAGCCAAGAGCACGAGACCTCCGGCAGCGCGCGGGTGGTGAGGCTGGCCGACGGCTCCCGCGTGCTGCGGCTGGAGGGACTGGCGAGCAGCGACGGGCCGGACCTGCACCTCTGGCTGACCGACCAGGACGCGGGCGGGGACTGGGCGAAGTACGACGACGGCCGGTACGTCTCGCTCGGCAAGCTCAAGGCCACCAACGGCAACCAGAACTACGCGATTCCGGCCGACGCCGACCTGGCGGGTCTGCGCAGCGTGAGCATCTGGTGCGACCGGTTCAACGTCTCCTTCGGGTCCGCGCCGCTGTCGCTGTAGTAGAAGTAGCGGCATGGGGATTCTGAACGGCAGGGTCGTGATCGTGACGGGCGCAGGCCGGGGCATCGGCCGCGGCGAGGCGCTGGAGTGCGCCGCACAGGGGGCCTCGGTGGTCGTCGCCGAGTTCGACGACGCGGCGGGCGAGGCGGTGGTGGACGAGATCACCGCCTCGGGCGGCGATGCCGTGCTCGCGGCCGGGGACGTCTCGGACAGCGCCTTCGCGGGCGAGTTGATCACGGTCGCGGTCGAGGAGTTCGGCACGCTGGACGCGTTGGTGAACAACGCGGGCATCCTGCGCGACCGCACGCTGGCCAAGATGAGCGACGCCGAGTGGGACGAGGTCATCCGGGTGCACCTGCGCGGGCACTTCGCGCCGACCAGGGCCGCCTGCCAGTACTGGCGGGAGCAGGGCAGGGCGGGCCGGATCGTGCACACCTCGTCGACCTCGGGCATCCTCGGCAACTTCGGCCAGGCCAACTACGGCGCCGCCAAGGCGGGCATCGCGGCACTGTCCACCATCACCGCGATGGAGATGGCCCGGCACGGCGTGACCTCCAACGCGATCGCGCCCTCGGCGATCACCCGGATGACCGAGGACCTGCTGCCCGCGGAGGTCAGGTCGCGACGCGCGGAGTCGGTCGGGAGCGGCGACTTCGACTTCTTCGCGCCGGAGAACGTCGCGCCGCTGGTGGCCTTCCTCTGCTCGGAGGGCGCGGGCCACATCAGCGGCAAGGTGTTCGGTGTGCAGGGCGACAGCGTGGAGATCTACCAGCCGTTCACCTCGGTCGCCGAGATCACCGCGGGCGGGCGGCGGTGGGATCCCGCCGAGTTGGCGGGCCGGGTTGACGAGTTGTTCACCGCATCGGGGATTCCGGCGGGCGCGGAGAACATGATGGCCAAGATGCGGTACGGGATCCTGGCGAACTGATCAGGGCAGCCAGGAGACTTTGCCGCGGAGCAGGGCGTACCCCACGAAGGCCACGATGTCGAGCAGTGCGTGCGCGATGATCAGCGGCCACAACCGCCTGCTGCGCTGCCACCACCAGCCGAAGACCAGGCCCATCACCAGGTTCCCGACGAATCCGCCGAAGCCCTGGTACAGGTGGTAGGCGCCGCGCAGCACCGCGGAGATCAGCAGCGACCTGCCGCGACCGAGGCCGAGTTGGCCGAGGCGGGTCAGCAGGTAGGCCACCACCAGTACCTCTTCGGCGAAGGAATTGCCGATCGCCGAGGTGATCAGCAGCGGCACCCGCCACCAGGTGTCGTCCAGCGCCGTGGGCAGCACCGTGAGGTTGGCGCCGACGGCGCGGCTGACCAGGTACAGGCCGAGGCCGGGCAGGCCGATCACCGTCGCGAGCCCGGCACCCCAGCCCGCGTCCCGCAGCGGGCGGGTGCGGTCCAGTCCGATGGCGCGCAGTGCGACGCCCGCGCGCCAGAGCAGGTAAAGCCCGAGCGCGCCCCAGGCCAGCAGTTGGATCACCCCGGTCAGCTGGATGGCCAGGTCGAGCAGTTCCAGCTTGGAGCGGGAGACGTGCAGCGCGACCGACTGGTCCTTCAACGGCTTGGGCTGCAACAGCGAGTTGAGCAGCGACAGCAGGCTGCGCAGCGCGGAGAGCCCCAGCGTCACCGCGAACACGATCACCAGTTCGGTGATGATCGCCCGCCGCGGGACCTGCTCGGTGCTCATCAGCCAGACGGTAGGCCATCAGGGTGATCACGGCATCGAGCCCCCGGTCCGCAAGCGCACCAGGGGCCCGAGCTCTCGGATTGGTTACTCCGTTGTGCGGGGCACTAACCGCCGACGTTCGCGAGGAACGGGCAGCCCACCAACCTTCGCAGCTCCACCGCGAGTTCCTGCGGGGTGTGCACGGGCTTCGAGAAGGCAAGGCGCACATCGTGATCGCCGCCCGCGGCCTCCACGCGCAGCCGCAGTCCGAACCGGTCGAGACCCAGCGGGCGCAGATGGCCGCCGCGCAGGTGCTCGGGCAGGTGCCTGGCCAGCATCCCGACCACATCCCGGTGGGAGACTTCGAGATGACGCAGCCAGCCCTCCTCCAGCCTGCAGAACGGATCGGGCATCGCCGCGCCGAAACCGCTCAGGCAGACCGAATCGGTGCCCTCGGCATCGGCCAGCACCATGGTGATCGGCATGAGCTGGAGCAGCGTCGCACCGTGCCCGATGTCCAACAGCCGTGGGTCGGGGCGCTCCTCGGCGACCCGGATGGCGTTGGCGCGGGCGCTCACCGGGTTCAGCGGCCGCAGCCACCCGGTGATCCACAGCAGGCCGCGGACCGGCTCGCGCAACCGCACCGGCGCCTGGTCGGCGATCTCCAGCATCACGGTGACCTCGCCGCGCGGCGCCTGCCACGCGGTGGCCACCAACGGGTCATCGTCGGGCAGCAACAGCGCGGCCCTGCCATCGGTGTGCACATGGTGCAGGATCGGCACCACCTTGTTCGCAGGGTCTCCCGCGCCTCCGCTCGCGGGCAGCAGACATGCCTTGCCGCCGCGAGCCGCGATCGTCCTGGCCCGCTCCGCCACATCCGGCGTCGGCGGGCGCCGATCATCGAGTTGCGCCACGACTCACCTCCAAGTTAGGCAAGGCTAACTTGACTTGGGTTGGGTTGGGAAGTGACCTTCGGAACGAGGTTGGCAAAGGGGTGGGTGTGCGGAGTTCACAAACAGTCTGCCAGTGATGTGCGTGGTTATGTCGTCAATAACCCAACCGGCCGTAGCGGATCGAGTGATCGACTGGGAATGGGCTAAAAACTACCGGCCGGTACGGGATGCGTACCGGCCGGTGGTTGCCCTGGCTGATCAGCTCCAGTCGGGACCGCGTTTGGCCCAGGACCAGGCATAACGCGGATCTTCGCAGGCAGCGGCGCCCTCGCCGAGTTGGAGCGGGCGGAAGGTGTCGATCATGACCGCGGTCTCGTCGAAATAGTCGGCGCCCAGCGAGGCCTCCACCGCTCCCGGCTGCGGGCCGTGCGTGCAGCCGGAGGGGTGCAGCGAGATCGAGCCGAGGTTGATGCCCGATCCCTTGCGCGCCTCGTAGTTGCCGCCTACGTAGAACATGAACTCGTCGGAGTCCACATTGGCGTGGTTGTAGGGCACCGGCACCGCCTCGGGGTGGTAGTCCACCTTGCGCGGGCAGAACGAGCAGACCACGAAGTTGGGGCCCTCGAAGGTCTGGTGCACCGGCGGCGGCTGGTGGATGCGCCCGGTGATCGGCTCGAAGTCCCGGATGTTGAACACCCACGGGTACAGGCAGCCGTCCCAGCCCACCACGTCGAACGGGTGCTCGGCGTAGGTGAACCGGGTCAGGCCCGCCCGGTGCCGGACGATCACGTCCACATCGCTGCCCTCGGCGAGCAGCGGCTCGACCGGGCCCCGCAGATCCCGCTCGCAGTAGGGGGAGTGCTCAAGGAACTGGCCCTTGGTGGACAGGTAGCGCCGCGGCGGGCCGATGTGCCCGGTCGCCTCCATGGTGAGCAGCCGGAGCGGCTCCCCATCCGAGTTGTCCGGAACGACTCGATAGGTGCATGAGGTCGGCAGCACCACGTAGTCGCCGTCGGACACCCGCAGCGCGCCGTAGATCGTCTCCACGGTGCCCGCACCGCTCTGCACGTACAGCAGTTCGTCACCCGCCGCGTTGCGGTAGAGCGGGCTCGGCGCGGTGGCCGCCACGAAGCCCACCGAGACATCGGCGTTGGCGACAAGCTGTCGGCGGCCGGTGATCGCGTCGACGGCGGTGGGGTTCTCCCACTTCAGATCCTGGGTGCGGAAGTGCCGCGGCTTCAGCGGGAGGTTGTCCTGGGTGCCGCCGCGGATGTCGGGGATGGTCTCCGAGTTGACGATCGCGGTGGGCAGGTGGCGGTGGTAGAGAAGGGCCGAATCGGAGGAAAAGCCCTCCACGCCCATTAGTTCCTCCGCGTACAGCCCACCTTCTGGTTTGCGGAATCGGGTGTGCCGCTTGCGGGGGATCTCCCCGACGCTGCGGTAGTAGGGCATGGCTCCTCCCAGGCGTACGATAGTCGGACACCTTTGTTCAGTTCCCGGTACGCTACTAGCGTGTCACCCGTGTCAAGCGCCGTAGAACTCCGTGCCCCCGGTCCCCGCGGTACTCCGCCCCTGTTGGCAAGGCTTGTCGACGATGCCGCGCTGTTCCCGCCGGGCAGTGCGCCCATGCCCGATGCGGTCCGCGGCCACCTCGAAGGACGCACCGGTCCGTGGTCGGGGGTGATGGGGCTTTTCCTCTGCCCCGCATCGCGCCTGCCCGAGTTGATCACCGAGTTGGTGAAGGCGAAGCCGGTCAAGCCGGTCGGCCTTTCGCTGGTGATCGACACCGGCCTCGGGGGTGTGCCGAAGGCTGTGTCCATTGTGGAATCGCGCAACGAACTGCTCGCGCTCCGCATGGTCGAGATGCCCGCACCCTCCGATGTGGACGATGTCTGGCTGGAGCGGGTGAGCGAGTTCGTTCCCGAGGACGCCATCCGGGTCGTCGAGCCCCGGCGTCCGAGTGTGAACTCGGAACAGCCCGGTAACCGGGCCGACTGGCTGGCGGGCATCGCCAGGGTCGCCGAGCACAACTGCTGGCCCAAGCTGCGCTGCGGCGGTGTCACCGCCGAGGCCTTCCCGAGCGTCGACGAGGTCGCCGACTTCCTCGCCGTGGCCAGCGGGATCGGCGTCCCGTTCAAGGCCACCGCGGGCCTGCACAACGCGGTGCGGCACACCGACGAGACGACGGGGTACACCCACCACGGCTTCCTGAACCTGCTGGTGGCCACCGCAAGGGCACTGGCGGGCAAGGACGTCCGGGAAGCGCTCGAGAGCAAAGACGCGCAGGCGCTGGCGGCGGAGGCCAAGGCGCTGTCCGATGAGGCCGCGCAGGCCGTGCGCGGCGTGTTCGCCTCCTACGGCTCCTGCTCGCTGGCGGAGCCCGTGCACGATCTGGAAGGACTCGGTCTCCTGTGAGCTGGATTTCCGATCCCGCGTTCGGCAAGGACCAGCCGTTCGGGCCGCAGACCCTGCCCTACGGCGTGGTGGAGACGAACGACGCGGCGGTCATCGCCGTCCGCGTCGGCGACTCCGCGTTGCCCCTGCGCGGCCTCGCGCTGGGCGACCGCCTGACCGAACTGGTGGCGGGTGACTCGCTGAATCCGCTGCTCGCCGCCGGGCGCCCGCTGTGGAGCGAACTGCGGTCGCGGATCTCCGAGATGGTGGCGGCGAACTCGGCGCCGCGGGGCGCGGAACTCGTCCCGCTGTCCTCGGCGCGTGAGCGGTTGGCCTTCACGGTCGCCGACTACGTGGACTTCTACTCCTCGCGTCACCACGCGGAGAACGTGGGACGGATCTTCCGGCCGGACGGCGCGCCGCTGCTGCCGAACTGGACGCACCTTCCCGTCGGCTATCACGGCCGGGCGGGCACCGTCGCGGTGTCCGGCACCGATGTGGTCCGCCCCGCGGGGCAGCGCAAGGCGCCGGACGAGGACGCGCCGTCCTTCGGCCCGAGCAGGCGGCTGGACATCGAGGCCGAGGTCGGCTTCGTCTGCGGCGGCCCGGTGACCTCGCGGGTGCCGGTCTCCCGCTTCACCGAGCACGTCTTCGGCGTGGTGCTGGTCAACGACTGGTCCGCCCGCGACATCCAGGCCTGGGAGTACCAGCCCCTCGGCCCGTTCCTCGGCAAGAGCTTCCTGACCTCCGTCGGCGCCTGGGTCACCCCGCTGGAGGCCTTCGCACACGCCAAGGTCAGCCCGCCCCCGCCGCCCAACCCGCTGTTGGGCTATCTGACCGGTGATGAGGCGTGGGGTCTCGACCTGCGCCTTGAGGTGCGCTGGAATGACACGGTGGTGTCTACGCCGCCGTTCGCCGAGATGTCCTGGTCGCCCGCCCAGCAGTTGGCGCACCTGACGGTCAACGGCGCGACCGTGCGGCCGGGTGACCTCTTCGCCTCCGGTACGGTCTCAGGCCCCGAGAAGGAGCAGCGCGGCTGCTTCCTCGAACTGACCTGGGGCGGCAAGGAGCCGGTGACTCTCTCCGACGGCAGCGAGCGCACCTTCCTGGCCGATGGTGACACGATCGTGATCTCCGGAACCGCACCCGGCGAGGGTGGTTCGATCGTTGGCCTGTCCGAGGTTGTCGGCACTGTGGCGCCGGCAGTGGAAACGCAGGAGTAGACGACGTGAACCCTCCGCCCGCCCGGCGAGCCGCCCGGCCATATCGGCCGGGTGAGCTCCCCGGCTCCGCGCAGCTGGCAACGGCCGGGCGGGCGAGATCCGGCGATCCCGGCGAGCCGCCGACGCCCGCGCCGAGCAAGGAAAGCTCGCTGACCCTGGAGCGCGGCCTCGCGCTGTTGCAGGCCGTGGCGGACGCCGACAGCGACGCCCCCAACATCTCCGACCTGGCCACCACCATCGGCGCCAGCCGGGCCGCCGTCTACCGGCTGCTCGGTCCGCTTCAGGCGCGTGGCCTGGTCCGCCGCGAGGGCTCCCGGGTCCGGCTGGGCCTCGGCGTGCTGCGGCTGGCCTCCAGGGTGCTGCCGCAGCTTCGGTTCGCCGCCCTGCCGGTGCTGCGCGGACTGGCCGAGCGGGCGGGTGCCACCGCGCACCTGACGGTGGCCGACGGCAGCGAGGCGCAGGCGGTGGCCGTGGTGGAGCCGTCCTGGACGGCCTACCACGTGGGCTACCGGGTCGGCGCCCGCCACCCGATCAAGCGCGGCGCCGCGGGCCGCGCCATCGACCTGCCGCCCGGTGGTCCGTCCTGGGTGGCCACCGCGGGCGAGTTGCAGAGCGGCGCCTACGGCTTGGCCGTTCCCGTGCGCGGCGTGCCGGGCCTGCGTGCCAGCGTCGGGGTGGTCACCCTGGAGCAGTTGGACGTCGAAGAGGTCGGCCCCTATGTGGTCGACGCCGCCGCCAGGGTCGCCGCCGCACTCCTGTAGTCCGTTACACCCCCAGTGCCTGCCCGGCGGCGATGAGTGCGAAGACGGTGAAGACACCGCCCGCGATGCGTTGCAGCAGGTGCTTGGGCAGTCGGTCGGCGATCCGCTTGCCCAGCAGCACCGCCGCCCCCGCGACCGTGGCCAACGCCAGGAACGCGCCGAGGCCGACCGCGACGGGTGAGCCGGTGCTCGCGGTCAGCGCGGCCGTGGCCAGCTGGGACGCGTCGCCCCACTCCGCGGCGAAGAGCACGCCGAAGGAGATCGCCGCGATCCGCAGGCCCGAGGTGACCGGGGCGGTGGTGCGCACGTCCTCCTCGTCGTCCTCCCGGCTGAAACCTTCCCGCAGCAGGATGATCGCGCCGATGCCGAACAGCACCGCCACCACCGTGGCCACCGCCCAGTCCGGCAGCAGTGTCAGCACGCTGCCGAAGGCCACCGCGATCACGCATTGCACCGCGAAGGCGCCGATCACACCGAGGTACACCGGCAGGCCGCGGTAGCGGGCGGTGAGGATCAGGGTGGCGACCATGGTCTTGTCCGGCAGTTCGGCGGGCAGCACCACGGCGAATGCCTTGAGCAGGGCGATTGCGGAGAACTCCACGCATACCTCCAACGTCCGGGCTCGGACGGGAGGGCATCGTGACCCCGACCGAGCATTGCTACTCGGCCGGAGGTCTCGTTCGCCCAGAACGCGCTGGGTGAGGGACCGGATCCGATGGCGGATCAGTGTGTCGATCACCTCGCCGGGCCACCCGTGTCCAAGCGGTGGCCGCGGGAACTACTCCCCTCAGGCGCACCCATCGTAACCTGCGTATACGGCTACCCGTCCGGGCCGTGACCCACGCCATTCCCACGATGGGGGGTGCGGGACGTTGGTCCCGTCACCACAGGACTCCCGCACCTTCCGGTGACCGTCCGCGCCCCGGAGCATGGTCATCGTGGACGTGTTGGATATCGCGCGGTGGCAGTTCGGGATCACCACCGTCTACCACTTTTTGATGGTGCCGCTGACGATCGGGCTCGGCGTGCTGGTCGCCGGGATGCAGACCGCCTGGGTCCGCACCGGCAACGAGCGCTACCTGGCCATGACCAAGTTCTGGGGCAAGCTGTTCCTGATCAACTTCGGCATGGGGGTCGTGACCGGGATCGTGCAGGAGTTCCAGTTCGGCATGAACTGGAACGCCTACTCCCGCTTCGTCGGCGACGTCTTCGGCGCCCCGCTGGCCATCGAGGGCCTGGTCGCGTTCTTCGTGGAGTCCACGTTCCTCGGCCTGTGGATCTTCGGCTGGGGCAGGCTGCCGAAGAGAGTGCACCTGGCCTGCATCTGGGCCGCGACGCTGGCCTCGGTGGCCTCCGCCTACTTCATTTTGGCCGCCAACTCCTGGATGCAGCACCCGGTCGGCGTCGTGATCGACGAGGCAGGCAAGCCCCGGCTGGTGTCCATCTGGGCGATGCTGACCAACTCGACGGTGCTGGCGGCGTTCCCGCACACCATCGCGGGCTCGTTCGCGGTGGCCGGGGCGTTCCTGGTGGGCATCGCCGCCTGGCAGTTGGCCCGCAGGCACCGCAACAGCCCCGTGGACGACCCCGACCGCAAGGTGTGGTTCTCCTCGCTGCGACTGGGCGCCTGGGTCGGGGTGTTCGCCTTCGCCGCGGTGGCGCTCACCGGCGACTTCCAGAGCAAGCTGATGTTCCAGCAGCAGCCCATGAAGATGGCCGCCGCCGAGGCGCTCTGCCACACCGAGGAGCCCGCAGGGTTCTCCATCTTCGCCGTCGGCGACGTGAGCGACCCCAACTGCGAGAACGTCAAAAGCATCACCGTGCCCGGCCTGCTGTCCTTCCTGGCCAGCGGGAACTTCGACGCCCGCATCAAGGGCGTGGAGGACCTCGTCGGGGAGTACCAGCAGCGTTACGGCACGCACTACCCCGACCAGCCCTGGCTCGGCGAGCACGCGGGCAAGCCGATCAACTACGTGCCCGACCTGCCCGCCACCTACTGGAACTTCCGGCTGATGATCGGCTTCGGCGCGGTCGCCACCCTCGCCGCGGCGCTGGCGCTGTGGCTGACCCGCCGGAACAGGGTGCCGTCCAACCGCTGGTTCACCCGGCTGGCGCTGCTGGGCATCGCGATGCCGTTCCTGGCCAACATCTTCGGCTGGCTGTTCACCGAGTACGGCAGGCAGCCCTTCGTGGTGGTGCCCAACCCGTCGGGGGTGGACGGGGTGTGGATGTACACCGCGCAGGCCGTGTCCTCCGGCGTCTCGGTCGCCGAGATGCTGATCTCGGTGATCGCGCTGACCTCGGTGTACGCCGTGTTGTTCGTGGTCGAGGTGTTCCTCATCGCGCGGTACGCCAAGGCGGGCGTCGGCGGGGTGCTGCCGGACTTCGGCAAGCCGCCCGCCGAACGCGAGCCGAAGGACGACGACGTGCTGGCGTTCGCCTACTAGGGGAGGTTGTCGTGGATCTGCCCACGTTCTGGTTCTGCCTGATCTCCCTCCTCTGGCTGGGCTACTTCTTCCTGGAGGGCTTCGACTTCGGCGTCGGCATGCTGCTCGGCGTGCTGCCCCGCGAAGAGAACGAGCGCCGGGTCATGATCAACACGATCGGCCCGGTGTGGGACGGCAACGAGGTGTGGGTGATCGTGGCCGTCGGCGCCACCTTCGCCGCCTTCCCCGACTGGTACGCCACCCTGCTCTCGGCCGCCTACCTGCCGGTGCTGCTCATCCTGCTGGCGCTGATCGGCCGCGGGGTTGCCTTCGAGTACCGCGGTAAGGTCGATAGCGACCGCTGGCGCCGCAACTGGGACCGCGTCATCCAGATCGGCTCCTGGGTGCCCCCGCTGTGCTGGGGCCTGGTGATCACGGCGACCGTCACCGGCCTGCCGATCAACGCCCGCGGCGACCTCATCGGCGGCCCGGCGGCACTGTTGACGGTGGAGAACCTGCTGGGCGCGCTGGCCTTCCTCGGCTTCAGCCTGGTCCACGGCGCGGTGTTCCTCAGCCTGAAGACCGACGGCGACATCCGGCACCGCGCCCGCCGCCTGGCGGGCTGGCTGGGTCCGGTGGCGCTGCTGCCCGTCGGCGTGCTGGTCATCGCCATCGCGCTGCGCCACGGCGGCTGGGGGACGCTGCTGCTCGCCGCGCTGGTCGTCCTCGCGGGCCTGTTCGCGGTGTACGCGCTGCGCAACGGCCGGGAAGGCGTGTCGTTCGGGCTGCTCGGCCTCACCATCGCCGCCACCATCGCGGTGCTGTTCGGCTCGCTCTACCCCGCGGTACTGCCGTCCACACTGGACCCGGCGTTCACCCTCACCGTGGCCGGTGCGGCGGCCAGCGACTACCCGCTGACGGTGATGACCTGGATCGCCGCCATCGGGGCGCCCGCGGTGGTGGTCTACCAGGGCTGGACCTACTGGGTGTTCCGCCGCCGGATCAGCACCCGGCACCTGCCCCCGGTCCACGTGCCATGACCGGCCCGCTCGGCGCGCTGCCCCGGCTGTCCCGCTCCGCCCGGCTGGCGCTCGGCGTCACCGGCGGCCTCTCGGTGCTGAACGCGGTCGCGCTGATCGCCCAGGCGATCGCGATGTCCGGACTGCTCGCCGACCTCGTCACCGCGCACGGCTCGACGCGGCTCGCCGAGTGGCTGCGGCTGCTGGCCGCCGCCATCGTGGTGCGCTCGCTGTGCACCTGGGCGGCCGAGACCGCGGCCGCTCGCGCCGCGGTGGGCGCCAAGGAGGAACTGCGCGCCGCGCTGCTGGACCACGCCCTGCGGGAAGGCCCGGAGTGGATCGGCGACCCCGAACGCGGCGGTGGTCCGACCGCGCTGACCGAGTTGGCGACCCGTGGCCTGGACGCGCTGGACGCCTACTTCACCCGCTACCTGCCCGCCCTGGTGACGGCCGCGGTGGTCCCGCCGCTGGTGGGGCTGTGGATTCTGCGCGACGACCCCACCTCGGCGGTGATCGTCGCGGTGACGGTGCCGCTGATCCCGCTGTTCGGTGCCCTGATCGGCCGCTTCACCGAGCAGCGAGCCGCCCGCGTCGCCGACACCACCGCCAGGCTCTCGACGCGGCTGGTGGAACTGGTGCGGGTGCTGCCGCTGCTCAGCGCCTTCGGCCGGGCGGGCGCCCAGCGCGGGCTGCTGCGGCGCCTCGGCGAGGATCACCGCCGGGTCACGACCAAGACGCTGCGCATCGCGTTCTGCTCCGCGCTTGTCCTGGAACTGCTCGCCTCCCTCTCGGTGGCGTTGGTCGCCGTCGGCATCGGCCTTCGTCTGGCGGGCGGCCACCTCGACCTCGCCACCGGGCTGCTGGTTCTGGTTCTGGTGCCCGAGTGCTATCTGCCGCTGCGTGCCGCGGGCGCCGCCCATCACGCCAGCGAGGACGGCTTGGAGGCCATCACCCGAGTCGACACGCTCCTCAAGGACCGCCGCGAGGGGCGTGAGCGCGGCACAAGATCCGGCGGTGACATCGCGCTGGAGGTGGAGGATCTTCGCGTACGGCGGCGGGGGCGGACCGTGCCGGAAGGCCTGAGCCTCGCCGTGCGGGCGGGGGAGATCGTGCGGCTGGCGGGCACCGCGGGGCTGGGGCCGTCGGGGTCGGGGAAGTCCACGGTGTTCGCGGCGATCCTGGGGTTCGTGCCGCCGGAGAGCGGTCGGATCTCCGTGCACGGCACCGATCCGTCCGATGTGGACGGCCGGCGGGCGCGGCTGGCGTGGGTACCGCAGCGGCCTGCGTTCGCCGCGGTGTCGGTCGCCGAGGAGTTGCAGCTGGCGATCGCCGACCAACCAGGCGGGCCGCCGCTGCCCGCCGAGTTGGTGGCCGTGACCAAGCAGGTGGCCG
Organism: Actinorectispora metalli; assembly: GCF_056323685.1. NCBI lineage: Bacteria > Bacillati > Actinomycetota > Actinomycetes > Pseudonocardiales > Pseudonocardiaceae > Actinorectispora > Actinorectispora metalli. Next base: position 2,148,889 of record NZ_JBREYE010000001.1, on the reverse strand, counting down.
CGACGCACCTGCTGGGCAGGCGGATCGCGGAACTGTCCACAGGGGAGCGTCAGCGGGTCGCGGTGGCGCGGGCGCTGCTGCGGGTTCGGCGCGGCGCGACGGTGCTGCTGCTCGACGAGCCCACCGCCCACCTCGACGCGGGCACCGCCTCCCGGGTGATGTCCGCTGTCGAACAGGCGGCGGCCGGCGGGGTGGCGGTGCTGCTGGCGACCCACCGCAAGGCGGTGGGCGGGCTCGCGCCGTCCACCGAGGACGCGATCACCGCGCCGCGACGGGAGCACCCGGCCCGGCGGCGCACCAGATTCCCGTGGCGCCTGCTGATCAGCAGGCGCGGCCTGGCAGGTGCCGTGCTGGGCGCCGCCGCGGTGACCGGCGGCATCGCGCTCACCGCGACCGCGGCCTGGCTGATCGCCAAGGCCGCGGGCCAGCCGCCGATCCTGACGCTGACCGTCGCCGTGGTCGCGGTGCGGGTGCTCGCGCTGGGCAAGGCCGGGCTGCGCTACGCCGAGCGGCTGGTCTCGCACGACGCCGCCTTCCGGTTGGCGAACCGGCTGCGGGAACGCCTGTGGGACAAGCTCACCGACCTGGGGCCGGTGCGGGTGCTCGGCATGGGCTCGGCGCACCGCACCGCCCAAAAGCTCGCCGACGATGTGGACGCCGTGCGGGACGGCGTGCCGAGGGTCTTCCTGCCGCCGCTGGTGGCACTGCTCGCCGGGATGGCGGCGGTCGCGATCGAGGCGACCGTGCTGCCCTCGGCGGGCCTGCTGTTGGCGGCCGGGCTGGCCGTGGCGGGTCTCGGGGGGCCCGCCACGGCGTTGCTCGTGCAGCGCAGGGCAAGCCTGCGGCTCGCCGACGGCCGCGCCACGGTGGCCAGGCGGACGCACACACTGCTGGACGCGGCGGCGGACCTGCTGGCCACCGGTGCGCATCGGGGCATCCGCCGGGACCTGGCCGACGCCGACCGCGGGCTGGCCCGCACCGCGCGCCGGGCCGCGCTCGGCGTCGGTGCCGCCGGTGGCCTGGTCACGCTGGTGCTGGGCGCCACCGTGCTCGGCTGTGCGGTGCTCGCCGCGCGGGCCGTGGCGGGCGGCGCCTTGGACCCGGTGTACGCGCCGCTGGTGGTGCTGCTGCCGTTGGCGGCGGCGGAGATCGTGTCGGGACTACCCGCCACCGCCGCCCAGTGGCTGCCGCTGCGGGCCGCGGTCGGCAGGCTCGGCGGCGTGCTCGGGGCCCGGCGGGACCCCCGGCTGCCGGTGTACCGGCACGACGATGCGCAGGTGCTGCTGCGCGGCGTGAACCTGGCCTGGGGCAACGGGCAGCCGCCGCTGCTGCGCGATATCGACCTGTCCATACCCGCAGGCAGCGCGGTCACCGTGTTCGGGCCGTCCGGCGCGGGCAAGTCCACGCTGCTGGCCCTGCTGCTCGGGTTCTGCGGCCCCACCGCGGGCACGGCGATGCTGCCGCGCAGGGTCGCGTGGTGCCCGCAGGAGGCGCACCTGGTGTCCACCACCGTGCGGGAGAACCTGCGGCTGGGCGATCCGGCGGCCGACGACGAGACGCTGCGGGACGCGCTGCGCGTCGCAGGGCTGCCCGAGTGGGGTGACCGGCTCGACACCCACCTCGGCGTCGGCGGGCAGGCGGTGTCCGGTGGGGAGGCTGCCCGGCTGGCCGTCGCCCGCACCGTGCTGCGGGCCCGCGAGGCCGATCTGGTGCTGCTGGACGAGCCGACCGCGCACCTGGACGAGCCGACCGCCCGCGCGCTGCTGGGTCGGCTGCGCACCGCGCTGGCCGGGCGAACCGTGATCCACGTGACACACCGGCCGATCGAGGCCGAGCCCGCCGATCAGCTGATCGAGGTGCGGGATGGGCTGGTCCGCGGCTACCGCGGCCTGCCGGAGCTGCTACTGGGTCCGGCCGAACACTGCGAACTGGCAGAGGTCGACCTGGAAGGAGAGCTCGTAAGCTGAGACTGACCATGCATCCCACGCTCGCGGCCAGGGCCCTGGCCGCCTCCACCGAGATCACCACGGCAGCGCTGTCCGGGGAGGACCCGGACGCGGTGCTGCCCTTGGTCGTCCGCCACGCCGCGGCGCTGGCCGAGGCCGATCTCGGGCTGGCCATGGTGCGCAACCCCGACGGCAGCCTCACCGTGGAGGCGGCGCACCGCATTCCGCGCCCCGGCAGCCCTACCGATATCGAGGACCCCGTCGGCGAGGTGCTCTCCCCTCGCTCGGTGGCCGCCCGCGCCGCACGCAGCGGGGTGTCCGTCGTCGTGGACGACCTCACAGGCGACCCGCGCACCGCGCCGTTCGTGCCGCTGACGCTGCGCGGCTACGGGCCGTTCGCGGTCGCCCCCTTCGGCACCAGGGAACGCAGGCTCGGCGCGCTCGCGGTGTACCGGCGGCGCGGCGCCGCCACCTTCACCGACCTCGACCTCGACGTGCTGACCTCGTTCGCCGCGCAGGCGGGCCTGGCGCTGGTGCTCGCCGAGGGCGCCACCGCCCGCCGCAGGGTGGACGTCTACCAGGAACGCGAACGCATCGCCCGCGACCTGCACGACGTGATCGTGCAGCGGCTCTACGCGGCGGGCGTGCAGCTGGAACTGCTGGTGCGCAGGCTGGAGGGCAGGCTGGAGCCAGGCGAGGAGCGGCGGCTGGCCGACGCCGTGGACCAACTCGACCAGACCATCGCCGAGGTGCGGGCCACCGTGAAGGCCCTGCGCAGCGCCGACCCCGACCCGGCGACCGGACCGGCGCGGGCACCCGACCTGCTGGACTCGGTGCGCGCCGAGGTGGCCATCGCCGCCGAACTGCTCGGCCGCTCACCGCGGCTGGAGACCGCGGGCTCCTTCGACGGGGTGCCGGTGCCCGTCGCCGACCACGCCAGGGCGGCGCTGCGCGAAGCACTGTCCAATGTGGTGCGGCATTCCGGCGCCAGGTCCGTGCTGGTGCGGTTTCGGCAGGCCGAGGAAGGTCTGCGGCTGCAGGTCATCGACGACGGCTGCGGCATCCCGCGGGGCGTGACCCGCCGGGGCCTTCGACACCTTGAGGAGCGGGCCGCCGCGGCGGGCGGCAAGTGCATGATCACCTCGTCACCGCGCAGCGGCACCACGGTGACCTGGGAGGTGCCGCTCTCAGCGTGAGTGGCGGGCGATCCAGGCGGCGGCCTGGGTGCGCCGCTCCATGCCCAGCTTGGCCAGCACCGAGGTCACGTAGTTCTTCACCGTCTTCTCCGCGAGGAACAGCCGCTGCGCGATCTGCCGGTTGCTCAAACCCTCGCCGATGAGGTCCAGCACCCGGCGCTCCTGCTCGGTCAGCCCCGCCAGCACATCGGTCTCGGCGTGGTCTTCGGCGGCGTCGCGCATCCTGCCCAGCAGCCGCGCCGTGGTCACCGGGTCCAGCAGCGACCGCCCTGCGGCCACCTCGCGGATCGCCGTCACCAGGTCCTGGCCGCGGACCTGTTTGAGCAGATACCCGCTGGCGCCCGCCAGGATCGCGCCCATCAGGGCCTGCTCGTCGTCGAACGCGGTCAGCACCAGGCAGCGCGGCGGCTGCTCGCCGAGGTCACGCAGGGTCCGGCAGAGCGAGACCCCGTCCCCGTCGGGCAGTCGCATGTCCACCACCGCCACATCGGGCGCGCAGGCACCCGCCGCGGCGATGGCCTCGGCCACGCTCCCGGCCTCGGCGACCACCTCGATATCGGTCTCTTCTCCGAGCAGATCACGCAAGCCCCGCCGGACCACCTCGTGGTCGTCGACAAGCAGCACCCGAACCGGCATGGCACTACCGTACGACGCACCGCCGCCGTGTCAGGTCAGTTGGCGGGCCAACTTCCGCGCCCGCTTCGAGGTGACCTGCACCGCGTGCTGCGCGGAGTCCGAGGTGCGCTCGCCCGCCTCGGTCAGCGCGTCCAGCGCCTGCTGCGATCGTTCGCCCAGCTTGCGGGCGGATCGCCGGGCCCACCAGCCCATCGACGGCTTGCCCTCGGTGTCCACCGCGGCCAACGCCAAGCCGCCGAGCAGGCCGAGGTTCTTCAGGAAGTGGACCCGCTGCGAGGAGTGCTCCGCGGGATCTTCCACCCGCCAGAAGGCGTGGGCGGCCAGGGTTGTCGGCACCAGGCTCCCCGCCAACGCGACCGCGGCCACCCGGGGGGCGAACCCGCAGGCCAACGCGACCCCGGCGGCCACCTTGATCGCCGCGTCCAGCTTCACCAGCGACTCCGGCTCGGTCGGCGCCTGTTCCCTGATCGGCTCCGGTGTCACCTCGACCAGACCCACCAGGAACGAACGCGCCGCTTCCACCTGAGGCTTCGGATTGCGCAGTGTCTCAAGGCCACCGGCGATGAAGATCGACGCCAGCATCGGCCGGGCGAGTCTGCGGATCAGCATGTGCTGCCTCCCTTGCGGATGGTGTACCGAACGTATCCCCCCGATCGGGTACCCGCTCGCCGGCGGCGGGAACACAGCGGCGCGGCCATCCGTTAGCACTCATGACAGCCGAGTGCTAACGCCGACGCTGCGACGCCGGCGTTCGACAAGGAGGATCGCAATGGCGATTGCCGTTCGGGGATCCGTCTGGGATCCGTTCACCTCGCTGGTCCGCCAGCTTGACACCGAGTTCGACGCACTGGCCCGTCGAGCCTTCGCGGGCAACCCCGCGGGCGCCGGTTTCGTGCCCGCCGCCAACATCGCCAAGGACGGCAACGATGTGGTCGTCACCCTGGAACTGCCGGGGGTCGACGTGGATAACGACGTCGACGTCACGGTCGACGACGGCAGGCTGATCATCAGCGGTCAGCGCACCGAGGAGAAGACCGCCGAGCAGGAGGGCTCCGTGGTGCGGGAGATCCGCACCGGCCGGTTCCGCCGCGAGTTCACCCTGCCCGACGGGGTCACCGCCGAGCAGATCGAGGCCGACTACGACCGCGGACTGCTCAAGGTGCGGGTGCGCGATGTGCACCGCCCGGCACCGCAGCCCGCCAAGATCCCGGTCCGCAGCACCGCGGCCCCGAAGCAGGTCGAGGGCTCGGCCGAGTAACGGCCCCGAGTGTCGAGGGCGTCCACCGAGTGGGCGCCCTCGGTCATACCCTGGCGAAGGCCTCGTCCCAGGCGGCGGCCACCTGCCGGGCGCAGATGCCCCCGGACACCCCGCCGACCCCGGTGCCAAGGCCGGGCATCGCGATGGTCCTGATCACCTGCCGGACCGGCCGCCCGTCCTCCAGCCTGCCCTCCCGCCACAGCCGCAGCACCGCCCGCGCCGCGAGGTAGGGGTGCACGGTGTCGGCGGGCAGTCGTTCGCCGGGCGTGCGCATGGTGGGCGCGCTGATCAGCCAGGGCGGACTGCCAACCCCTGTCGGCACCACCAGCGCGTCCCCGACGGGCAGTTCACCGCCGTGGTAGGCCAGCACCGCGCTGCGCACGTGCTGCTCGATCTGGGGGAAGGCCTGCGCGTAGCTCGCGTCGATGCCGCCGCGCATCCAGCCGAAGGAGTTGGCCGGGCTCACCACGGCGTCCGGCTCGAGGTCGAAGATCGACCCCTCGTGCACGGTCAGGCCGCGTCTGCCCTGCGCCACCGAACGCCAGGCGTCGGCGAGCGTCGAATCGGTCGCGCACAGCACGAGCCGCAACTCAGAACCCTCGCCGTCCGTGACAGGGTGCGAATCGGCGGTCACACGCTAAGCATGGCATCAAACCAACGCCGCAGGTAACGGGTAAAGCTGCCCGCCGTCAGGGTGATCTCCACCGACCTGGCTGTCGCGGTGCGTCATCGGGACCGGAATCGGTGGACCGTAGGCTCATCGCTGTGACTCGCATCGCGTACTTCGGCCCGGAGGGCACCTTCACCGAGCAGGCGGCCCGACTGCTCACCGCCGACATCGCCGACCGGGCGCTGCTGCCGTTCCCGACCATCCCGGCGGCCTTCGACGCCGTGCGGGCCGACCGGGCGGACGCTGCCGTGGTTCCGGTGGAGAACTCCGTGGAGGGCTCGGTCGCCGCCACCCTCGACGCGTTCGCCGCGGCCGAACCGCTGGTCGCGGTGGCCGAGGTGCTGCTGCCGGTGCGCTTCACCGTGCTGGTCCGCCCCGGCACCGCGGCCGCCGACGTGCGCACCGTCGCGACCCATCCTCATGCCGCCGCGCAGGTGCGGGACTGGCTGGCGGGCAACCTGCCCGAGGCCGCGGTGCTGCCCGCCGCCTCCACCTCGGCCGGGGCGAAGCTCGTCGAACGCGGTGAGGTCGACGCCGCGATCACCTCCCCGCTGGCCGCCGAGCTTTTCCCGCTCGCGAGGCTGGCCGAGAACATCGCCGATGTGTCCGACGCGGTGACCCGCTTCCTGCTCGTCCGCCGCCCAGCCGCGCTGCCCGAGGCGACCGGCGCGGACCGCACCTCTTTGATGGCGGTCACCGCCGACCGGCCGGGCGCGCTGGGTGAGGTGCTCACCGAGTTGTCCACCCGTGGCATCAATCTCACGCGCATCGAATCGCGACCTTATAAGGGCAGGCTGGGGGAGTACCGCTTCTTCCTCGATCTGGAGGGCCATGTGGCCGAGGCAGGAATCGGCGAGGCGTTGATGGCGCTGCGCCGCCGCTGCACGGAGATCCGCTTCCTGGGCTCCTATCCCAGGGCGGACCACCCCGACGCCGGTGGCGCCGGGGACGGCGACTTCGAATCGGCGCGGCAGTGGCTGTCGTCAGTGCGGGAGGGACGGCAGGCGTGAGCACCCTGAGACTGGTTCTGGCCCGCCACGGTCAGACACCCGCCAACGTCGCTCGCGCCCTGGACTCCCGCCCGCCGGGCCCGCCGCTGACCGACGAGGGCCGCCGCCAGGCGGAGGACCTCGCCGAATCGCTGGCCGGTGAGCCGGTGGTGGGTGTCTACGCGAGTCTGGCGACCCGCGCCCAGCAGACCGCGGCCGAGGTGGCCCGCCGCCACGCGCTGGAGGTCCAGGTGCGGGACGGCCTGCACGAGATCCAGCTTGGCGACCTCGAGGGCGAGGAGGGCCTGGAGGCGCTCCAGACCTTCGAGACGACCTTCGCGGGTTGGCTCGAGGACCAGCTGGACGCCCGGATTCCCGGCGGCGAGAGCGGCCAGGACCTGCTGGACCGCTTCGTGCCCGCCGTCGAGGCCATCACCGCGAACCACTCCGACGGGGTGATCGTGGTGGTCAGCCACGGTGGCGCGCTCCGGCTGGCGGCGCCGCGGCTGGCGGGCAACCTCCAGTCGCTGGCGGGCATGGCCTACATCCCCAACTGCGGCACCATCGTGCTGGAGGCCGATCCCGGTGAGCCAAGCGGCTGGCGCTGCCTCACCTGGACCGGCATGCAGCTGGGCTGAGGCTCAGGCGGGCCTGGCGTAGACGATCGTGTTGTCCCGGTAGCTGCGGGCGGCGGCGTCGAAGCTGCCCCCGCAGGTGATCAGCCGCAACTCCGGTCCGGCGGTGTCCCCGTAGACCTCGTCGGTGGGGAACTCCCGCTTGGGCACCTGCTGCGTCCGGTACACCGTGAACCGCAGCCTGCTGCCGTCGGCGCGGCCGACGAAAACCTCGTCGCCGACCGCGAGTTCGCGCAGGCGGAAGAAGATGCCGGGCTGCTTGTTGCCGTCCACGTGCCCGAGGATCACCGCGGGGCCGGTCTCGCCCGGCATGGGTCCCTGGTCGTACCAGGCGGCCTGCATCGGCTTGTCGACCGGCGGGACCTCGATGGTTCGGTCGGGGTTGAGGCCGACGGGCACCAGCGAGGACTTCGCCGCGATCCGCGGCACCTCCACCTCGGCGGGTTCGACGCGTGCCGAGGTCTCGGACGGCGCGGAGGTGACGGCCGGGGTGTCGGCGGGTTTGTCGGCAGCGCCGCACCCTGCGATCGGGAGGACGAACGCGAGCAGGACCGCCGCGATCACGCGGCGGCCCTGGCCGAGGAACACGCGCATTCGCCTCAGCCCTGCGCGGTGGCGCCGCCGCCGGTCTCGACGCCGCCCACCGGCTTCACCTTGACCTGCGGCTCCGTGCCGCCGTTGCCCGGAGCGGGCGTGGTGCTCGGCTCCGGCTGCGGGACGGGAGCACCGGTGGGTGCGGTGGTGGGGGCGGGCGTCAGCTTGGGCGTGGCGATGGCGATGGCCTCGGCGGCGATCTCCTCCGCCAGGTTGGCGGCGTGCAGACCCCGGCCCGCGGTGATGCGGTCCTGGTGGGTGCTGCCCGCCGGGTTCTCGTCGAGGAAGGCCTGGACGTCCGACTGCACCTTGTCCGCCGCCTGCTTGGCCTTGGTGGCGGCGTCGATGGCCGCCTTCGCCTCGGCCGGGTTCGCGGCCTTCTCGGCCGCCGCCTTGGCCTGCTCCGCCTCGGCCTTGACCTTCAGCCCCGCGGCGTTGAGCTCCTTGGCCCGCTCCGCGGGCGTCTTGGTGGGCGCTTCGACCGCGGCGGCAGGCGCGGCGGGCGCGGTCGCGTCCGCGATGGACACCATGCCCAAGGTGAGCACAGCGCCCGCGATCAGCGCGGACGCCAGTCTGGTGGTCTGCTTCTGCACGTTCTCGTCCCCCAGGGTGAGATCACGAACCCCGCGGCGGGATGGCCGCGCGGGGATGAATGTGAGCAAACTTCACCACAAGGCCGGTGGCCTGGCAAAATACGTGTGGGTGTGATCAGGAGCACGTGGCGGGCTGTAACGCGCTGCTAGCCCCAGCCAAGGGCGTGCAGTTTCTCGTCGTCGATGCCGAAGTGGTGCGCGATCTCGTGCACGACGGTGATCAGCACCTCGTCCACCACGTCCTCCCGCGTCTGGCAGATGTCCAGGATCGCCTCGCGGTAGATGAAGATCCGGTCCGGCAGCACACCCGCGTAGTAGGAGTCCCGCTCGGTGAGCGCGATGCCCTCGTAAAGCCCCAGCAGACCGGGGTCCTCGGCGTTGCGGTCCTCCACCAGCACCACCACGTTATCCATGGCGGCGGCGAACTCCGGCGGCAACTGGTCCAATGCCTCGCCGACAAGCTCCTCGAACTCGGCCCGCGAGACCTGCATCGGCACCTCGCTCACCCGCCGGGGTTCGCGGGGACGCCGGGCGCGAGCGAGCGCTGGCCGGTGGGCGCGGCCTCCTTGCCCACGACGACCTCGCCCTTGATGCTGCCGGTGATCGGGGCCAGCCCGCTGCCGTCCGGCAGCGCGGCGCCGATCTTGCAGTTCACCTTCAGCGAGCCGGCCTCCCAGCTTTCCTGCTTGCGGGTGTCCATGGTGACGGTGATCTTCTTGTCCGTGACCGCCTTCTGCAGCTTCTCCGCACCCGCGTAGTCGGCGGCCGCCTTCGCGCAGACCTTCTCGATCTCCACCGCCTGCTTCGACTCGGCCGGGTAGCCGCCCGACGGCGGGAACAGCGCCTTGAGGTCCACGGTGCCCACGACCTCGTAGGCATGCGGCTTCGCGCAGGCGATGGGATCGCTCAGCGCCTTGCCCTCGATGCCGAGGCACACCCCGGGGGATTGGATGTCGGACTGGTCCTGGCCCGCCACCTTGCCGGTGATCGGGTACAGCGCACCTGAAGGGCCCGCCATCTGAAGCCCGCAGCGCATCGCCCGGTCGCCGCCGCGCCAGCCCTCCTCGCTGGGGGTGAACGCGCCGACGCTGAACTTGCCGTACGGGTCCAGCTTGCCGCCGAGGTGCTGGGTGGAGATCGGGCCGCAGCGTTCCTGCTTGATCTCCTGCCACTGCTTGTCCGTCGGGTAGGGCGCGTTCGAGGGGTGGGAGTCCTTCAGATCGGCGCCCCCTGTCACCTCGAACAGGTGCGGCTCGTCGCAGGAGACCGCCGCGATGTCCCCGGAGTCGGCCTTGGTCCAGTTGAGGCAGTCCCCGATGGAGACCTGCATCACGATCGGCCGGGTGGATGGCCCCCGGCCGAGCAGGGGTCCGCGACGCGGTTCCGCGCCGTCGCCCGTGACCTGCCAGGACAGCACCGTGCTGATCGCCAGCACCACCAGCGCCCCCGCGAAGGCGCCGACCATCACCAGGCGAGTCCCCTTCGCCTGGGCCGGTGCTCGGGAGCCGAACATGCGTCGCGTCATCACGTCCATCATGCCGTGGTCGGGCCGGTTCACTCGAAACGTAGGCGCTGAGATCTCATTTCGAGTTATCGGGCCACGTAGTGTCGGGATTATCGGTAGCCTCCGCGCCGGGAGGGTGGGTATGACAGATCAACCACACGGCGGCGGTTGGCCGCCGCCTCATCAGCCGCAGGTTCCGCCGCCTGGAGCCCCGGGCGGTTTCGTGCCGCCACCGCCCGGTCCGCCGCCCGGCCAGGGGCAGGTCCGCTACCAGGACCCGGCGACCGCGCAGCCCCGCCCGCCCACCGTCGCCGAGCAGCGCGCCCGGCAGCAGTTCGAGGCGGCGGAGCTTCATCGCACCGAAGAGGAGCAACGCAAGCGCAAGCGGCGCCGCAAGTACGTCATCGGCGGTGTCGCCACCGCGGGCGTCGCGGTGCTGGTCGCGGGCATCTATGCCGCCGCCAGCACACCGGATGAGGTGCAGGCGCACTGCGTCGACAACAACAACGTGGTGATCGACGAGGACAACTGCGACGACGATTACGTGCGGTCGCACGGCGGATATCACAGCGGCGGTATCTTCTTCCTGCCCGGCGGTCGCCAGTACCGGTACCACTACGGCGGCTCCGGTGGCTACGGCCAGAAGGTGTCCGGGGGTTCATCGGTGCGTCCCAAGGACGCCACCATCACCACCCCCAAGGGCAATTCGATCCAGCGCGGCGGCTTCGGCATCCGAGGCAAGAGCGGGAGCTGACTCCTCGTGCGTCGTGAACGCCGCGTCCCGCGCCAGGACTGGCTCGCCAAGGTCCGCGCGCAGGGCCTGGTCTTCGACACCCCCGCCGTCGGCCCCGGCGGCGCGGTGCGGCCGTACTGGGACGAGTCGGCCTTCTACTCCTTCACCGCCGACGAGATCGACGGCCTTGAGGCGGATGTCGAGTTGCTGCACTCGATGTGCCTGGAGGCGGTGGACTCCATCGTGACCGCCGAGCGGTACAAGGAGTTCGGCATCCCGGAATGGGTCTGGCCCGGCATCGCCGAGTCCTGGCGGCGCCGCGATCCGCACATCTACGGTCGTTTCGACCTGCGCTACGACGGCACCGGCCCGGCGAAGCTGCTGGAGTACAACGCCGACACCCCGACGGCGCTGCTGGAGGCCTCGGTGGTGCAGTGGCACTGGCTGTCCGAGGTCGACCCCGAGGCCGACCAGTGGAACTCCCTGCACGAGCGGCTCGTCCAGCGCTGGCGGGAGGTGGCGGGCACGCTGCCGAGCGGTCAGCTGCACTTCACCTGGTCCGCCGCGGACGCCTCCGGCGAGGACCACATCACGGTGGCCTACCTCCAGGAGACCGCCGCCGAGGCCGGCATCGACACCATCGGGCTGGCCATCGAGGAGATCGGCTGGGACCCGGTGCTGAACCGGTTCGTCGACCTCGAGGACGCGGCCATGTTCGGGGTGTTCAAGCTCTACCCCTGGGAGTGGATGGTCGACGACCCGTTCGGCCGTCACGCCGTGCAGACGCTGCCCGCCACGCTGTGGGTCGAGCCGCTGTGGAAGATGCTGCTCTCCAACAAGGCGCTGTTGGCGGTGCTGTGGGAGATGTATGCGGGGCATCCCAACCTGCTGCCCACCTTCAACGACCACCCCGGCGTGCTCACCGAGTACGTGCGCAAGCCCAAGCTGGGCCGGGAGGGCGCCAACATCCAGATCGTGGCGCCCGGCTACGAGACCGCGACCGGTGGCGTCTACGGCGAGGAGGGTTTCGTCTACCAGCTTTTCGATCCGCTTGGCGAGTTCGACGGCATGCGCCCGGTGCTCGGTGCCTGGATCGTCGGCGACGCCGCGGCCGGGCTGGGCATCAGGGAGACCACCGGCTTGGTCACCGACGACGGGGCAGCGTTCGTTCCGCACCTGTTCAGAGACTCGTGACCCACCCGATTCGCTGGGTGTCGGCGAGTCGGGCAGCATCAAGGCACATCGGCCAAATCGTCCACAGTGGATAAGTAAACGGATTGGGAGGCGAGCAGGTGACTTCCTCGCTTGCGGTGCAGGGCAGCCTGGCGCTGGACGCGGGCTTCGCGAGCGCCCTCGGGCGCGGCGTCGGGGCCATCGCGTTGTACGCCATCGTCGGACTGGTGCTGATGCTCGTGGGCTTCTACGCCATCGACCTGACCACCCCGGGAAAGCTCAACCAGCTGGTTCGCGCGGGCGCGCCGAACGCGGTTGTGGTGACCTCGGCCGGTCTGCTGAGCATGGCGCTGATCGTGGTGGTGGCGATCTGGTCGGCCTCCGGCAGGCTCGCGGAGGGTCTGCTGCTGTCGCTGGTCTTCGGCCTGGTCGGCATCATCGTGCAGGTGCTCGCGGTGCGGGTCCTGGAGTGGGTCACCAGGATCGACATCGGCGCGGTGCTGCGCGCCGACGTGTTCACCCCGGTCAGCCTGGTCGTGGCCGCGGCCCACTTCGCCCTCGGACTGGTCGTCGCGGTCGCCATCTCATGATCTTGCGCGGTGGGGCGGGCACGGCCTGCCCCACCGCGTGCGAAATGGCCGGCTCGGAAGGGCTAGGCTGACCAGCCGTGATCGACCTACGGACGCTTCGTGAGAATCCCGAGGCCGTGCGCGCGTCGCAGCGAGCCCGGGGTGAAGACCCGACGCTGGTGGACGCGCTGCTGTCCGCCGACGAGCGGCGGCGTGCCGCGGTGTCCAGGGCCGACTCCCTACGCGCCGAGCAGAAGCAGCTTGGCAAGCAGGTCGGCAAGGCGCGCGGCGATGAGCGGGACGCCCTGCTGGCCAAGGGCAAGGAGCTGGCCGCCGAGGTGAAGGCGGCCGAGGCCCAGCAGCACGAGGCCGGTGCGGCGTTCACCGAGGCCCACCGCAGGGTCTCCAACGTCGTCTCCGACGGGGTTCCGCCCGGCGGCGAGGACGACTACGTGGTGCTGCGCGAGGTCGGCGAGCGCCCGGAGTTCGGCTTCGCCCCCCGCGACCACGTCGAGCTTGGCGATGCCCTCGGCGTGGACACCGAACGCGGCGCCAAGGTGTCCGGCTCGCGGTTCTACTTCCTCACCGGCGACGCCGCGCGGCTGGAGTTGGCGCTGCTGAACCTGGCCGCCCAGCAGGCGGTGGAAGCCGGGTTCGCGCTGGCCATCACGCCGACGCTGGTGCGTCCGGAGATCATGGAGGGCACCGGCTTCCTCGGCGCGCACGCGTCTGAGGTCTACCGGCTGCGCGATGACGACCTGTACCTGGTTGGCACCTCGGAGGTGCCGCTGGGCGGCTACCACGCCGACGAGATCATCGACCTCGGCGCAGGCCCGAAGCGCTTCGCGGGCTGGTCATCGTGTTACCGCAGGGAGGCGGGCTCCTACGGCAAGGACGTTCGCGGCATCATCCGCGTGCACCAGTTCAACAAGGTGGAGATGTTCTCCTTCTGCCGTCCCGATGAGGCCGCCGCGGAGCATCTGCGGCTGCTGGCCTGGGAGGAGGAGATGCTCGCCAAGGTCGAGTTGCCGTACCGGGTGATCGACGTCGCCGCGGGCGACCTCGGCGCCTCGGCCGCCCGCAAGTACGACTGCGAGGCGTGGGTGCCCAGCCAGCAGACCTACCGCGAGCTGACCTCGACTTCCAACTGCACCACGTTCCAGGCACGGCGGCTCAACATCCGCTACCGCGATGAGGACGGCCGCCCGCAGACGGCGGCCACGCTGAACGGAACCCTGGCCACCACCCGGTGGCTGGTCGCAATCCTGGAGAACCACCAGCTTGAAGACGGCTCGGTGCGCGTGCCCGCTGCTCTGCGCCCGTTCCTCGGCGGTCAGGAGATCCTCAAGCCGCGCGGCTAGCCGCGCACTCATTCAACGAGCTTGTTCCGCTGTGCGCGGCCGAAGACGTCGGCACCCACCGGACCAACCCGGGATACTCCCGAGCAGATCTCGAAGGCGCTTCATGTTTCTCATCGGCTTGGTCTCGCGGTTTCCGTAGATCCCCTTGGTAACGGTCGAGTAACAGTTGGCGCCCTCGCCCGGTGCGCCGCGTTCGGTGGCAGCGCTTCCGCCGACCGGAGGAACCTCCCGCGTGGCTGAGCGTTGCTCGCATAACGGCTACAAAACGTTCATTCAGCTCTTGCCCCGAGCATGGAGGATAGGAGGATGGAACAGCCGCTGTTGATCGCTTCCGATGTTGACGGCACCCTGCTCGACCCCATGGAGCGAGTGACCGATCGGACCGCGAAGGCAGTGCGGAGCGTGATCTCCGCGGGCATTCCGTTCGTGCTGTGCACCGGAAGGCCGCCCCGGTGGATCCCGCCGGTGGCCGATGCCGCAGGCCTGAGCGGCATGGCGGTCTGCGGCAACGGCGCGGTGCTCTACGACCTGGCGAGCGACCGCATCGTGCACGCGGAGACCCTGGACGCGGTGCTCCTTCAAGACGCGGCGCACGAGCTGCACCGGGCGCTGCCGGGCTGCGCCGTCGCGGTCGAGCGGGTCGGCGCCACCGGCCACGAGCTTGGCGACCGCCACTTCCTCGCCGAGCCCGGCTACCAGCACGCCTGGCCGGAACCGGACCACTCCGCGGCATCCAGGGCCGAGGTCCTCGGCCACCCGGCGATCAAGATGCTGGTCCGCCATGAGCGGATGCGCAGCGAGCCGATGGCGGAGGCGGCCCGCGCGGTGCTCTCCGACGCCGTGGACGTCACCTTCTCCACCAGCTCCGGCCTGATCGAGCTGTCCCGGCGCGGCGTCACCAAGGCCACCGGGCTGGCGATGGTCGCCGAACTGCACGGCGTCGACCCGGCAGGCGTGGCGGCCTTCGGCGACATGCCGAACGACATCGAGATGCTGCGCTGGGCGGGCCACGGCATCGCGATGGCCAACGCCCACCAGGAGCTGCTGGCCATCGCCGATGAGATCACCGCGCCCAATACCGAGGACGGCGTCGCCCTGGTGCTGGAGCGCTGGTTCTAGCCCTTCGACATTCGCTGCTCGACCAGCTGGATCAGCCGCCTGCTCGCCGGGGTCATGCCGGTCAGCCAGTCATGCCAGATCGAATCCGCCAGCCTGCTCGAGGGCTGATCCAGCTCGGCCTTGGTGCGGGCCACCACATCCGGCTGGTGCTCGCAGACGTAGGCGTACAGCTCGTCGGCCAGTTCCGAGACCGCGGGATCGTCCGGATCGAGGGCGCCGACGGCATGCACCCTGGTGGTGAGCTCCCAGCCGAGTTCCGCGGCCGCACCGGTGACGCCGGTGTACTCCTCGGTCAATTCCGCCAGCGAATCCGGGTTCATCGCCAGCGCCAGCAGGATCGCCTCCTTCTCCTGCTCGATCACCTCGGGTGACACCCCTGCGGCGATCGCCTCGGCGAACACCTTCGCGAAGACAGCGGGCAGTTCGGGGTCCACGTTGCCCGCCCGCAGCTCAGCGATCCTGGCTCGCTGCCGCGCCAACTGCTCCTGCCTGCGGGCCAGCTCGTCGTCCAGCGCCGCGAGCTCGTCCGGCCAGGTCGACGGCGCATCCAGCAGCTCCCGAATCCGCTCCAGTGGCAGCCCGAGATCCCGCAGCTTGCGGATGCGGGTGAGCCGCACCAGCGCCCGCGCGCCGTAGCGGCGGTAGCCGGAGTGGTCGCGCTCGGGCTCCGCCAGCAGGCCTTGGGCGTGGTAGTGCCGCACCGCGCGCACCGTGGTGCCCGCCCGTTTCGCCAGTTCACCGATGGTCAGCACCGGTGCTCACCTCCTTGGCGGCGTCCATCTGCCGCAGGCCCGGCAGCGCGAGCCCCAGCACGGCGGCCGCGGCCCAGCCGAACGCGATGGCCAAGCCTGCCGCGCCGATGCCGACGCCGTCGATCAGATAACCGCCGAGCAGCATGCCGACCGGGGCGACGGCGAACACCGCGGCGTTCTGCAAGCCCATCACGCGGCCACGGGCCGCGTCCGGCACCCGGTCGGCGTCGACCGCGGTGAGCAGCGGCTGCAACGGCCCGCTCGCCAGCCCCAATGTGAACGCGGCGCCGACCAGCCACCAGAACGGCGGCAGCGAGGTCAGCCAGAACATGGCGGCGGCGATGGCCACCAGCGAGCCCGCGAACCAGGACCAGCGGCGCCCCCGGTGGCCCGCGAAGGCGTACCCGGCGGCACCGCAGATGGCGCCGAGCACCATCGCCATCTCCACCGCGCCCAGCTGAAGCGGGGTGCCGGTGCGGCTGAAGTGCGCGGGCAGCAGCAGTGCCTGCAACGGCACCAGCACGAACACCGCGGCTGTCGTCAGCACGCTCAGGCCTGCCAGCACCGGGTCGCGGCGCAGCAACCGGTATCCCTCGCGCAGATCCGCCATCCAGCTTCCGCCCCTGGTCGTCGCCGCGGGCGCCGCGCCGACCGCCTTCGGCAGCAGCCAGGTCAGCAGCGCGGCCAGCGCCGAGCAGCCCGCGGTCACCCACAGCACCGACGAGCCGTCCATGACGCTGAGCAGCAGCCCGCCGACACCCGGCCCGAACAGCATGATCGTGCCCGTCACCGACTCGCGCAGCCCGGCCAGCCGCTCCACCGGCAGACCCGCGCCGCGGGCGACGGCGGGAATCAGCGTCTCCCGCGCGGTCATGCCCGGCACGTCGAAGATCGCGCCCGCGACCCCGAGCAGCACGAACCAGCCCAGCGTCAGCCCCACCGCGGCGTCCACCAGCGGCAGCGCGGCCACGCAGAGCGCCGAGGCGATATCCGCGCCGATGGAAACCCGGCGCCTGCCGATCCGGTCGATCAGCACCCCGCCGAACACCGCCGCGGCCAGCGCGGGCAGCCCCACCGCCGCGGCCACCACGCCCGCGGACGATGCGTCGCCGGTCCTGGTCAGCACCAACCAGGGCAGCGCGATCCCGGCGATGGCGTTGCCGAGCGCGGACAACGCGTCGCCTGCGAGGAAAAGCGCGATCACTCTCATGCCGTCCACGGTCCGACCCTGACGCGGCGTCAGGGTCAAGCCGTTCGCCTACGATGGCCCGCACGGAACGCGTCACACGTCTGCGGGAAGGTGCCTTTCGTGCAAGCCCTGGTCACCGGCGGAGCCGGCTTCATCGGATCGACGCTGGTCGACCGCCTGATCCGCGATGGGCACCAGGTCACCGTGGTGGACGATCTGCGGCGCGGGCGGGAGGACAACCTCGCCGCCGCGCTGCGCAGCGGAAAGTGCGAGTTGCACCAGGTGGACATCACCGAGCCCAAGCTGCGCGAGGTCTTCGCCGCGGCCCGGCCCGAGGTGGTCTTCCACCTGGCCGCGCAGATCGACGTGCGGGTCAGCGTGGCGCAGCCGCTGATGGACGCCACGCAGAACGTGCTGGGCACCGTCAACGTCGCCGAGGCCGCCCGCGAGGCGGGCACCCGCAAGATCCTCTTCGCCTCCTCCGGCGGCTCCATTTACGGCACCCCCGAGGTGCTGCCCATCGCCGAGGACTCACCGATCAACCCGAAGTCGCAGTACGCGGCGTCGAAGGTGGCGGGCGAGGTGTACCTGAACACCTACCGCCAGCTGTACGGCATCGAGTGCACGCATCTGGCGCTGGCGAATGTCTACGGCCCCCGTCAGGACCCGCACGGCGAGGCGGGCGTGGTCGCGATCTTCGCCGAGCACCTGCTGCACGGCCGCCCCACCAAGGTCTTCGGTGACGGAGGCAACACCCGCGACTACGTCTTCGTCGAGGACGTGGTGGCCGCCTTCGTCGCCGCCTCCGGCGAGGCGGGTGGCGGCCGCCGGTACAACATCGGCACCGGCGTGCAGACCTCCGACCGGCAACTGCACAGCCTGGTCGCCGCGGCCGCGGGCGTGCCAGACGAGCCGGAGTTCGCCCCGGCCAGGCTCGGTGACCTGCGGGCATCCGCGCTGGACTGCTCTGCCGCGGGCCGCGACCTCGGCTGGCAGCCCGCGGTGGACATCGCCGATGGCGTGAGGCTGACGGTGGAGCACTTCCGGGGGCAGAATTAGCAACGGGCCGATGGCGGCCGCGCCCGGCAGCTTGGCTACTGTCGTTTCCACCGTGTGAACTGCGACTTGGGAGTTAGCAGGTGGCCGACAACCATGATGTCTGGCTGATCATCCCCGTCTACAACGAGGCGAAGGTCATCGCCGACGTTGTCAACAACGCGCTGTCCACCTTCCCGAACATCGTGTGTGTGGACGACGGCAGCGTGGACGGGTCGGCCCAGGCCATCAGCACCACCAGAGCGCACCTGGTGCGCCACCCGGTCAACCTCGGCCAGGGCGCCGCGTTGCAGACCGGCATGGACTACGCCAGGGCGCGCGAGGGAGCGGAGTACTTCGTCACCTTCGACGCCGACGGCCAGCACCGCGTCGAGGACGCGCTGGCCATGGTCGAGGTGGCCCGCACCGGCACGGTGGACGTGGTGCTCGGCACCCGTTTCGCCGAGCGCAACGCACACATCCCGTGGCTCAAGCGGGTGGTGCTGCGCACCGTGGTCGCGCTCAGCCCGTCCTCGCGCAAGCTCAAGCTGACCGACGCGCACAACGGCCTGCGGGTCTTCACCCGGCACGTCGCCGACCGGCTGCGCATCACCCTCAACGGCATGGCACACGCCTCGGAGATCGTCTCCCAGCTGTCCCGCTCGGACTGGCGGATCCAGGAAGTGCCGATCACGATCCTCTACACCGAGTACTCGATGTCCAAGGGACAGTCGCTGGTCAACGGTGTGAACATCCTGTTCGACCTGTCCGTGCGGCAGCGGGGGGCCTGAGATGATGCTGATCCAGTTTCTGCTGATCGTCGCCGCCGCGGGTGTGCTGCTGCTGTTCGCCCGCCGCCGCCACGGCGTGCGCATGCAGGCCACCAAGCGCATCGGCCTGATCATCTTCGTTGGCATCAACGTCTACGCGGTGCTGCGCCCGGACGACGTGTCCAGGCTGGCCCACTTCGTCGGCGTCGGCCGCGGCACCGACCTGGTGCTCTACGCCCTGGTGATGGCCTTCGTCTTCACGGTGTTCAACACCTACCTCCGCTTCCGCGGCAGCGACCAGCGCCTCACCGACCTGGCCCGCGCCATCGCGCTGCGCGACGCCGAACAGTTCAACCGCGACCGCGGCCTGATCCCCGCCACCGAGCGCGTCGTGCCATCCCCCTCGGTTCCCAACACCAGCGACGTCTGAAGTTCGGCCCATCACCAAAGTCGTCTCACGAGCGACCAGCCGACCAGGCCGGTCGCTCGTCGGTTTCTCGGCAGAACACCTGACACGGTGGCCTATTCATCATCGGGTCTGCACCGCCTGGAGATGGCCCACGCTGCCCGACAGGCCGGATCCAGGTCGCACCATCTCGCAGGACCTGGATGACGCTGCTCGTCGTGTGTTCGCAACACACGCGACGCGAGATGGTTCCGCTCGCTGTCGGCGAGTTTAAGAGAGCTCAAAACCGCATGCCAGGATGCGTTTTCATCATGTGTGGCCGATGACATCAGCGCCTCCGTCTCGTCGGAGTCGTGGCGCGGCGGTTCTGGAAATCCACCTCGCGTCGCGAACTCGATTTCAACGCTAGGCCAGCGGTGTCACCAAACCTGATTCTGAGTGGATGCGCAGGTCGAGCCCCTAAAGGCGCGAGCGTTGGTTCAGCAGGCGGTGATCTCGTAGAGCTTGAGCGGGCCGTCCTGCTCGACCAAGCGGAAGCCCGGGCGGCCCATCGGGTCGGTGATTCCCGGGTAGAGCTTGACCCGCCCGTCCTTGGGCCAGAACCAGTGGTCGCCGATGATCAGCCAGTGCACGCCCGCGCGCTGGGCGGCCTGGCAGACGCTCGAGTCGCGGGAGACCTCGCGCAGGTTCTCGGCGAGCTTGCGGGTGTCGTCGTTCATCAGGTTGTCCAGCACCGGGAACAGCACCCGCCGGTCGTCCAGCGCCCACAGCAGGGCGCTGCCGTCCCAGGGGTTGTTGGCCACCACCGCGTCGGCGGGCAGCCGCTGGGCGATCCGGTCGTAGAAGGCGATCTCGCGGTCGGTGATCAGGCCGGTCCTGGCCCGCTCATCCCCAGAGGCATAGGTGCCGGACACGCGCTTGCCGTGCTCCGCGGCGTACATCCCGCCGGTGAGCAGCAGCATCACCGCGGTCAGCGCACCGCCGATCACGCCGGGTCGCAGCCAGCCGGGCGGGTCGTGGCGGAGCAGCACCGCGGTCTTGGTGCGCAGCCACTCCGCGATGGCCACCACGCCGATCACCGCCAGCGGCACCCCGGTGATCGGCACCATCGCCGCCAGCCGGAACGAGTCGTTGTACCAAAAGCCGGTGAGCAGCGAGGACAGCGGCGTGTCCAGGGCGGCGGCGAACATGTAGAGCAGCGCGGTGACCGCGTGCGCGGGAGCGAGCCAGCGCAGCCTGGTCTCCCGCCACGAGGCGAGGAACCCGACGAACACCAGGATCGAAAGCACCCAGGAGGCGTGCATGCCGTTGGTGGCGTTGAGCGCCACCTCGCCGATGGCCTGCGGCGGGGTCTCGAACGCGGGCCAGTCCATGCCGCGGACCCTGCCCAGCAGCGAGGACCGGCTGAGCACCAACGCGGCGAGGATGCCCGCGCCGAAGTACAGGCCGACCAGCAGCGCCGCCCGGAAGCGGCGGCCTGCGCGGTAGCCGCGCCAACCGCGCACCAGCACCGTCACGGTCACCGGCACCAGGCTGATCGCGGCCAGCGAGAACAGCGAGTTCGGGTGGGACAGCGCGCCCGCAACGGCGGTGACCGCCAGCAGGAACACCGACCGGATGCGCCCCAGCGCGTCCTCACGCGCCAGCCCGCACACCGACACCAGCGCGGCCAAGCCGACCGGCACCAGCGCCAGACCGAGTGTGTTGGGCCAGAGCACCCCGAAGCCGAGCAGCCCCCACGGGAAGGCGCTGAAGCCGACGCTGAGCACACCCGCCACCCCGACGGCGGTGGCCGAGCGGCCCAGCAGCTGGCGGACCAGCAACATGCAGGACAGCGGCCAGATCACCACCGCGACCACGCCCGTCACCACATTGGCCACCACCGGGATCGGAGCACCGGAAAGCTGGGCGACGACCGCGGCGAGGTCGTGCCAGGCCGCCGGGTAGAACACATCCGGCGTGCCCGAGGCCGCGATGCCGCCGACGGTCAGCGAGGAGCCGTTGCCCTCGGTGACAATGAACTTGATGGCGCTGTAGTGGAACACCGCGTCGTAGGTCTGCGAGAGCGCGTCCGGCGCGGTCATGCCGAGGACCACCGCGATCGAGCCCGCCACCACGGCGACCAGCAGTCCGGCGGCGGCGCCGACCCCGACCCGCCAGGGGTCGGGCGGCAGGCTGAGCCGGAACCGGCGCCGGACCAGCAGCGCGCCGAGCAACAGCACCGCGACCAGTCCGACCGAGACGACCAGCAGCGGCAACACCGACCAGTCGATGCCCGCCAGGCCGCAGGCGACCGCGGACAGGCCCGCGATGGCCACCGTGAGCACCGGGGCGGCGGCCCAGGCAGCGAGGCTGCGCAGACCCAGCGCGTAGCTCGCGGGCAGGCCCGGCAACACGAAGACACCGACGGCGACCAGCGCCACGGGCAGGGCGGACAGCCAACTCATCGTCGAGGCACCTCGTTGGTTCGCGGGTGAAACGAAACGCTCTGGTCATCTGATCGAAAACACGCTCGGCTTAGGCTAGTTGGCTCGCTTCATCACGCTGCGTCCACCTCGGAGCGGACATGAGCAGCCCATTTGTGCTCACGCAGGTGCAGGTATGCCTGAATGCCGGACGCAAAGCGGCACAGGGTAGCCTCGACGACCGTGAGCTTCGGTGGCTTCGATCTGGTTGTTGTTGGATCTGGATTCTTTGGCCTGACGGTCGCGGAACGCGTGGCCAGTCAGCTGGATAAGCGTGTCCTGGTTCTGGACCGGCGCGCGCACATCGGCGGGAACGCCTACTCGGAGGCGGAGCCGGAAACGGGTATCGAGGTGCACCGCTACGGTGCGCACCTCTTCCACACCTCCAACAAGCGGGTGTGGGATTACGTCAACCAGTTCACCGAGTTCACCGACTACCAGCATCGCGTGTTCACGATCTATCAGGGCAAGGTTTATCCGATGCCGGTGAACCTCGCGACCATCTGTGAATATTTCGGCAAGTACCTCACGCCGGAGCAGGCCCGCGCGCTCGTCGCCGAGCAGGCCGACGAGATCGATTCCAAGGATGCCCAGAACTTCGAGGAAAAGGCGATCTCGCTGATCGGCCGCCCGCTCTATGAGGCATTCATTCGGGGTTATACGGCCAAGCAGTGGCAAACCGATCCGAAGGAACTGCCCGCCGCGGTGATCAGCAGGCTGCCGGTCCGCTACAACTTCAACAACCGGTACTTCAACGACACCTATGAGGGTCTGCCGGTCGATGGCTACACCGCCTGGCTGGAGAAGATGGCCGACCACCCGAACATCGAGGTTCGGCTGAGCACGGACTACTTCGACGTCAAGGACGAGATCCCGGCGGGCACCCCGGTGATCTACACCGGCCCGCTGGACCGCTACTTCGACTACTCCGAAGGCTGGCTGGGCTGGCGCACGCTGGACTTCGAGCAGGAAGTCGTGGCGACCGGTGACTTCCAGGGCACCTCGGTGATGAACTACGCCGACGAGAACGTGCCCTACACCCGGATCCACGAGTTCCGGCACTTCCACCCCGAGCGGGAGTACCCGCAGGACAAGACGGTGGTCGTCCGCGAGTACTCGCGGGCCGCGGAGAAGGACGACGAGCCGTACTACCCGATCAACACCGCCGAGGACCGCGCCAAGCTGGAGCGGTACCGCGAATTGGCCAAGGCCGAGGCCGCGACCAACAACGTGTTGTTCGGCGGCAGGCTCGGCACCTACAAGTACCTCGACATGCACATGGCCATCGGGTCGGCGCTGAGCATGTACGACAACAAGATCGCCCCGTACTTCACCGAGGGCAAGGCGCTCACCGGTTCGCTCGACGACTGAACCGACGCCAGGACGTCACCCCCACAGAGGTGATGTCGGCACCGAAGCAGACGACGAAGGATTGAGGAGCCGATGCCGGGTAAGACTTCAGCAAGCACGAAGAACCCGACCTCGAACGCCACACCCGAGCCCACCGGCTCGGGGAAGGAAGCCCCCGTGCTCGTTGAACACGACGCCCCAGCCCGACTCACCGTCCAGCGAGGGCTCTTCTCTGGACCGTCGGACCTCGTTCCGGACGACCTGTACGCGGAGGTGACCGCGGGCCTGGCCAGGCGGGAGCGCCACCGCCTCGTCGTCGAACCCAACGCCGCGGTGTCCACCAACACCTACTTCGGCCGCTTCCCTGCCAGCTACTGGCAGCGCTGGACGGCGATCCCCGAGGTCAGGGTCGAGGCCAGGGTGACCGGCTCCGGCACCCTCTCGCTCGTCGCCTCCGACAGCGAGGCACAGCCCCGCGTGGTTGCCGTCGAGCATGTCGAGAAGGCCCACGAGCACGTGGTCACCCTCTCCGCGAAGATCGACAAGTTCGTTGACGGCGGCGGCATCTGGCTGGAGTTCACCACCGGTGAGGAGCAGCTTGCGGTCGACAAGCTGCGCTGGACGGTGGAGCCGCCCGAGAAGCTGCGGCCCACCGCGGTGGTCATCTGCACCTTCAACCGGGTGGACGACTGCCTCAACACGCTGGCCGCCATCGCGGGCGACCCCGAGCCGCTGGACATGCTGGACCGGGTCTACGTCGTGGACCAGGGCACCGACCCGGTCGAGTCCCGGCCGCGCTTCGCCGAGCTTCAGGCCGACCTTGGCGCCAAGCTGACCTACATCCGCCAGCCCAACCTGGGCGGCGCGGGCGGCTTCACCCGCGGCCTGTACGAGGTCACCGAGATCAGCCAGGCCGAGCACGCCAACGTCCTGTTCATGGACGACGACGTGCTGGTCGAGCCGGACACCATGATCCGCACCACCGCCTTCGCCAACCGCACGGTGGAGCCGGTGATCGTCGGCGCGCAGATGCTGTACCTGCTGCACCCGAACCAGCTGCACGTCGGCGCGGAGAGCGCCAACCTGCCGCGGCTGGCCCCGGCGCAGATCGCCGAGAACGCGCTGTCCGCCGCCGACCTCACCGGCGAGGATGAGGAGACCGGCCTGCCCAACCACCAGGACATCCGGGTGGACGCGGGCTACAACGGCTGGTGGTCCTGCCTGATCCCGTCGGAGATCGTCAAGGACGCGGGCTACCCGCTGCCGATGTTCTTCCAGTGGGACGACATCGAGTACGGCTACCGCTCCCGCGCCCGCGGCTTCGCCACCGTCACCCTGCCTGGAGCGGGCGTCTGGCACGCCGACTTCAGCTGGAAGGACTGGGACGACTGGCACCGGTACTTCAACCTGCGCAACGCCCTGATCACCGCGGCGATGCACAGCGACTTCCCGCCCAAGCAGGTCTGCCGCACGCTGCTCGCGCAGCTGGTGCGCTACCTGATCTCGATGCAGTACGGCCTGGCCGCCACCCTGATCAAGGCGGTGGAGGACTTCCTGGTCGGACCCGAGATCCTGCGTGACGGCGGGGTCGCCGCGGCGGCGGAGATCCGCAAGCTGCGTGCCCAGTACCCGGAGACCATCCGGCACCCCGCCTCCTCGGTACCGGGGCTGCGGGCCAGCGACTTCCCGCTGATCCCGGCCGGCCCCGAGCCGACCCTCAAGCGGGCGGTGCTGATCAAGCGCCTGATCAACGTGCTGATGTCGAAGTACCCGCACCGGCTCGGCGCGGTGTCGGAGAAGGACGCCACCTGGTGGCACCTCTCGCTGTTCAACACCGCGGTCGTCACCGACGCCTCCCAGGAGGGCGTGCGCATCCGGCGGCAGGACCGCAAGCTGATGCTGTCGCTGGCCCGCGAGGGCACCTCGATCATCAGCAGGCTCTACCGCCAGGCGCCCGTCATCCAGCGCAGGTACCGCTCCGCCCTGCCCCAGCTGACCAGCCGGGACAACTGGAAGCGGCTCTACGACCTGTAGGCCTCTAAAAGCCCGGCCCGCGTCGGCTGTGTTCGATCTGAACCGCGGCCACCCGGCCGTAGTTGATCGTCACCAGCCGGTCGTCGGCCGAGGTGAGCTGCTCGGTGCTGCCCGCCGACACCAACTCGGTGAGCCGCGGCCCGAGGTCGTCGGCGGTCTGCTGATCCAGCGGGATCACCAGCGGATCGCCCGCGCCCGCCAGATGGATGATGAGGTTCCGCTCTGATTTCGCCATGTCACCAGCACACCAGCGAGATCACCTCCCGGCCAGTGAAGTTCGCCGACAGCGCACGCCGTGCGCCCTCAGCGCAAAGCTGACGGAAAGCCAGCCTCTCGCGGAGGTAGCAGGCAGTTCGCGGTCCTACTGGACAATCCGTAGTTCACAGGTTCGGGTGCCCTTCCATTCGCCAGCCTCGCGGCTGCCGATGCGTTCGGCGATGCACATCGCCTCGGCGAGGTCGGCTGTCGCCTCTGCCGCGTTGCCCAGCGCCTGGTTGGCGGCTGCCCGGGTGTGGAGGGTTCTGGCTTGCCATTCGGGGAGTTCGAGTTCGATCCAGATGGCCAGGGAGGCGTTCAGTTCGGCCACGGCGCGGCCCGCCTCGCCGCGGGCCAGCAGTGCTTCGCCGAGGGTGCGCAGGATCAGCGCGGTGCCGAAGGTGTCCGCCTGCGCAGCGTGGAGACGTAGGTGTGCAACACGGCGGCGCCCCGGCTGGGCGGCCGGTCACCCCCAGATCAGGTCGACCAGCCTGGCGGCGGGCACCAGCCTGCCCTTGGCCAGCAGCAGGGCGGCCAGCAGCGTTCGGGGTTTGGGTCCGCCCAGTTCGACCCGGCGACCGTCGCGACTGGCCTCCACCGGCCCTAGCAGCCGAAACTCCAGCATCACACCCCCAGCCCCCGCGGGTCGCCGCCGACTGTATCGACCTGTCGGCACGCTCGTGCGACCCGAAAGGTAGACGCCGGAACGCGGAGGAGGTTGGGGTCAGAAGCGGAAGAAGCGTTCCCGGCGACCGAGCCGGACCAAGCGCAGCCATTCGAGGAAGGCCTTGGGGTCGCGCTTCTGGCCGATGAAGTACAGGCCGAAGCGGAAGACCTCCAGCATGCCGATCTTGCGCATGCCTGGCTGGGAGAGCAGGTAGCCGCGGTTGCGGTAGGTGTAGTAGCGCTTGACCGGGTTGTCCGGGTCCTGCGCGTGGAACCGCCCACCGAGCATCGGCTTGAACTCGTCCGAGCCGTCCGGGTGGGCGTAGGCCGCGGTCAGGCAGGTGCCGAACGGTAGGCCGGAGCGGACCACCCTGCGGTGGATCTCCACCTCGTCGCCGCGGAAGAACAGCCGGTAGTCCGGCACGCCGACCACGTCGAGGGTGCTCGCGCGGAACAGGGCGCCGTTGAAGAACGAGGCGATGCCGGGCAGGAACTCCACGCCAAGCTCGTTGCGCTGCCGCTTCCAGGTCAGGCCGCGGCGCAGCGGGAACGCCAACTGCTGCGGGCGGTCGATGTTCACCACAACGGGGGATACGACGGCGAGCTTGCGGCGTTCGGCGACGTCCAGCAGCGTGGCCAGCACGGTGTCCTCGGCGGGACGGCCGTCGTCATCGGCCAGCCACACCCACTCCGCGCCGAGCGCCAACGCGTGCAGCATGCCCAGCGCGAAGCCACCCGCCCCGCCCAGGTTGCGGTGCGATGGCAGGTAGGTGGTGGGCAGCGGGCAGGACTCCACGATCTCGCAGGCCGGATCGTCCGGGCCGTTGTCCACCACGATGAGGTGGTCGGGCAGCCGGGTCTGGGTGGCCATCGCCTTCAGCGATTCCGCCAGCAGTTCCTTGCGGTGCCGGGTGACGACCACCGCCACCACGGAGCTTGTCGGCAGCAGCACGTCGCTGGGCTGGCTGTCGTTCGTACTCATGCACCATTCCCTGCGGTCAGCGGCTCTTCCAGCCGCGCACGGGCTTCCGCCGGCATGCCCTCGAAGGGGTCCCGGCCCTTGTAGGCAGTGAGCACCTCGCGCAGACCGCCCTGCATCTTCATCCGCCCCTCGTCCATCCAGATGGCGGTAGTGCACAGCTCCATCAGGAACTCGTCGGAGTGCGAGGCGAACACCAGGATGCCCGACCGCTTGACCAGGTCGTTGAGCCGGTCCCTTGCCTTCTCAAGGAAAGCGGCGTCCACCGCGCCGATGCCCTCGTCCAGGATCAGGATCTCGGGGTCGATCGAGGTGACCACGCCCAGCGCCAGCCGCACCCGCATGCCGGTGGAATAGGTGCGCAACGGCATGTGCAGGTAGTTGCCAAGCTCGGTGAAGTCGGTGATCTCGTCGACCCGCGACTCCATCTGCTTGCGGCTCATGCCCAGGAACAGGCCGCGGATGATGATGTTCTCGTAGCCGGAGATCTCCGGGTCCATGCCGACGCCGAGGTCGAAGACCGGCGCCACCTTGCCGACGATCCGCGAACTGCCGCGGGTGGGCTCGTAGATGTTGGACAGCAGCCGCAGCAGCGTGGACTTGCCCGCGCCGTTGTGCCCGACCAGGCCGACCCGGTCGCCGTGGCGCAACGAGAGCGTGATGTCGTGCAGCGCCTCGATGACGGGCACCTTCTGGTCGGTGCCGATCTTGCCGCCGACCTTGCCCAGGACGGCCTTCTTCAGCGACCTCGTCTTCGCGTCGAAGATCGGGAAGTCGACCGATGCGTTCCAGACGTCAATGCTGACCATGAATTACGGCCTCACTCAGACCCAGTACGACACGCGGGCACGGTAGTTGCGCAGGAAGACAAGTGCCAGTCCCCATCCGACCAGCGTAAACGCTCCGACGACGATCCAGTGACGTCCGTAGTCCTCCCACCGGATATGACCCAACATCGGCTGCCGGATCACCTCGATGAAGTGCATGAGCGGATTGAACTCCGCCAGCTTGGCGCGTTCGCGAATCGTCTCGCTGGCGCTGTTGATCAGTTCGTCGTAACTCCACACGATCGGCGTCATGTAGAACGCGAGCAGCACCAGGCTGTTGATGATCGGCGGGATATCGCGGAACCGGGTGGCGAGAACACCGATCAGAATCGACACCCAGGTGCCGGTCAGCACGAGCACCGCGAATGCCGGAATGGCCAGCAGTGTCCACAGGTTCAACGGCCGCCAGAACACCGCCATCATCACGAAGTAGATGACCAGGTTGTGCGCGAACAGCAGCACCTGCTTCCACACCAGCCGGAAGACGTGCGTGCAGATCGGCGCGGGCAGCTGTTTGATCAGGCCCTCGTTGGAGATGAACACCATCGAGCCGTCGTTGATGCAGTTGGACAAAAAGGTCCAGCAGATCAAACCGACCGTGACGTAGGGCAGGAATTCGGCGATGTCCTTGTCGAAAAGCGCCGCGAACAGGATGCCGAGGGCAATTGCCATCACACCGGTGCTGATGGTGATCCACAGCGGCCCGAGCACCGAGCGGCGGTAGCCCTGCTTGATGTCCTGCAGGCCGAGATGGCCCCACAGGGCGCGTTGGTTCCAGGCGCGCTTCAGATCGGTGAACGCCATTCGCCAGGTGCGACTGGAGGACACCACGGGAATTTCCGGATGGGGAAGGGTGCTGGCTGACTGCACAGGCGTGAGGGTACCGGCGGCGGGCTGTCGGCTTTATGCGCGGTCGGTATCCGGAACGTTTCCGGCGGTGGGCGTCTTGGTAATGCGCACCACGACCTGTTCGTGGTCGATCGTGTACCCCTCGTAGCTGAACTCGATGCCGGTGGCCTCGACGTATTCCATCCAGGCCTTGTACTCGTGCTCCTGCCAGCTGGGGTAGTTGAAGTACTCGTCGAACACCACGATGCTGCCCGGCCGCAGCCGCGGCCCGACCAGCTCCAGCACGGTCTTGGTTGAGGAGTACAGGTCGCAGTCCACGTGCAGGAACGACACCGGGCCGGGGTGCTCGGCGAGGAAGCCGGGCAGCGTGTCGTCGAACCAGCCCACCACCAGTTCGGCGCCCGAGACGTCGGGCAGGCCGTCGGTGTCGAAGGTGCCGGTGGGGAAGCCGCTGCGCCAGGTCTCCGGCAGGCCCTCGAAGGAGTCGAAGCCGTAGACGCCGCGGCCCTCGCGGGCGGTGGCGATGAGCTTGAGGGTGCCGCCGGTGAACACGCCGAACTCCAGCGCCATGCCCTCCTCGGGGGCCAGCGACAGGCCGTACTCCAGGGTGCCGCGCATGTCCTTGAAGGTGGGCGCCTTGGGCATCTCCGCCCGCACCAGTTCCCAGGTGCTCGCCGCGGCCTCGCGCTCGGCGGCGACCTCGATGTCCCGCCGGGAGCGGTGCTCGGTGTCGCGCACCTCTTGGCGCAGCTGGGACACCTCCATCCGCAGCTCGTCAAGCTGGTGGCGGGCGTCGGCGACGGCGGCCAACTGCTCGTGGTGGTACGGCCGGATCGCGTCCTCGATCGCGCGCACCAGTTTGCCGCGCAGCGCGTGGCGGACGTATTCCACTGCGTCTGAGTGGCGGATCCGGTCGAGCACGGGGGGCTCCTCTCGCAATCCACAAGCGGATTGGGGCAAATCGTATGGCAGCCGCTGTGACGCTCATCGCGGGGTAGCAATGTGGCCTCCGCCTATTGGCTCACCCGCATAACGGCCTAGCAAACGTTCTGGCCTAATGGATTTGAAAACGGTTATCGTCACGGTCTGACGAGCCCGCCCGCGATGGGCGCGGGCTCACCCGATTTCCGGAGGTTGTCCGTGCGGTCCCTGTTCGCCGTTTCCGTGCTGCTCGCGACGAGTGTCCTGGCCGCGTGCACCTCGGCACCCGCACCGGACCGGCCGGTCGCGGGCAACGCCGAGGCGGTGGACGTTTCGGTGGCACCGCTGGAGCCAGCACTCGGTATCACCGACCCTGCGGGCACCAAGCTCACGCTGCCCAAGGCGCCTGAGCGGATCGTCTGCCTCACCGGACTGTGCGATGACGCGCTCACCGAGTTGGGCATCCGGCCCGCGGGCACCTCGAACCCGACGCTGATCACGCATGCCGCGCTGCTCGGCGAGGACGGCAAGAGCGTTCCGGTGGTGCCGGGCAGCTTCGGCAGTGAGAACGTCGAGGCCATCGCGGCGCTGCGGCCCGATTTGGTGATCGGCCTGTCCGGAACGCACGACGCCCTGCGGCCCGCGGTGGAGAAGTTCGCTCCACTGTGGACTGTCAGCCCGAAGGACTGGCAGGGCTCGGTCGGCTACCTCCGCAACCTCGGGGCGCTGACCGGCAGGACCTCGCAGGCGGTGGAGGCGGAGCGGAAGTTCCGCACCACGCTCGCCGACGCGGTGCGGGTGAGCAAGGAGAAGGGCCTCGACCGCCGCACGGTGGTGGTCCTGTGGGGTAGCGCCGACTCGATCGGCGTGGACACTGCGGACTCGCTCATCGGCAAGCTGTTCGCCCAACTCTTCAGCTATCCCTGGTCCGCCAAGGGCACCGATGTGGAGACGGCGAGCATCTTCAGCGTCGAGGAGATCCTCGCCAAGCAGCCGCAGGTGGTGTTCATCCACTCGCTGCTGTTCTCACCGCAGGACAAGAAGCTCTCCGAACAGCTCACCGCCAACCCGGTCTGGCAGCAGGTCGACGCCGTGAAGGCCAACCAGGTGCACGAGGTCACACCGAAGCTGTGGGGCTCCGGCCGCGGCACCCGCTCCCTCACCGCCATCGTCAACGAGGCACTGACCACCGTTTCCGCGGCCCCCTCTCGGTGAACATCGGTCACCGCTCGTGGGTTTTGCTGCTGCTGGCGGTCACGGTGGTGCTGGGCGTCGCCGCCCTGTGCCTCGGACAGCCGCTGGTGGGCCTGAACCGACTGCCCTCGGCGTTCGCGGGGGAGACGGCGTTGGAGCACGCGGTGGTGGTGCTGCTGCGGGCGCCGCGGCTGGTCCTCGGTCTGGTGGCGGGCGCCGCGCTCGGCGCGGCGGGGCTGCTGTTGCAGGAGTCGCTGCGCAACCCGTTGGCGGTGCCGGAACTGCTGGGGGTCTCCGCCGGGGCGGCGGCCGCGGTCGCGACGTGTCTCGTCTGGCGGTTGCCGCTGCCGGGCGGACCGGTGGCCGCCGCCCTACTGGGTTCGCTGCTGGGCGGACTGCTGACGCTGCTCGCGGTGCGCGGCGCGGGCGGAGCGGCGGCGGTGCTGCTGACCGGTGCCGGGGTCAGCGCCGGTCTACAGGCGCTGATGCTCACCGCCGTGTCGCTGGCCGACACCCGTGAGCAGGGGCTGCTGTTCAAGTACCTGCTCGGTTCGCTGACCGGCGCCAACTGGGACCAGGTCGGGCTGGCGCTGCCCGGTCTGATCGCGGCGGTGCCGCTGGTGGTGCTCGCGGTGCCCGCGCTGAATGTGCTCCGGCTCGGTGACGAGACGGCGGCCGGGTTGGGGCTGCGGCCGGACCGGGCGCGGCTGCGGATCCTGGTGATCGCCTGCGCGCTGGTCGCGGTGGCCGTCGCCCCGGCGGGCCCGATCGCCTGGATCGGCTTCCTCGCACCGCAACTTGCCCGCCGACTGGCGCCCGCGGCGGATGCCCGGCTGTGGCTGGTGTTCTCCGCGTTGACCGGCGGGCTGTTGGTGGTGATCGCCGACCTGGTCGCCCGCACCCTCCTGTACCCGGTGGAGCTTCCGGTGGGCGGCCTGACCGCCGTCATCGCCGTGCTCAGCGGCGCGGTGCTGCTCCTGCGGGGAAAGGCGGCGGTATGAGAACGGCGGCACTGGTGCTGCTCCTCGCCCTGGCCGCGACCGCGGCGCTGGCCACCGGCATCGCGGTGCCGCCGTGGACCGCGCTGCGGGCGGCGTTCGGGGTGGGCGCCGACCTCGATGTGATGATCGTGCAGCAGCTTCGGCTGCCGAGGGTGCTGGTCGGCATCGCCGCGGGCACCTGCCTCGGCTGTGCCGGTGTGGTGCTCCAGGCGGTGCTGCGCAATCCGCTGGCCTCGCCCGAGGTGACCGGTGTCGGCTCCGGGGCGGTGCTGGGCGCGGTGGCGGGCACGGTGCTGGGCGGCCTGGATTCCTCGCCGGTCGCACTGACCCTGGCCGCGGGCGCGGGCGGTGTCGTCGGCGGCTGCCTGCTGTGGCTGGTCAGCCTGCGCACCGGGGCCGATCCGCTGCGCATCACGGTGTTCGGCGTGATGGTCTCCGCGGTGCTCGCCGGTCTGAGCCTGGTGCTGCTCACCGCGAAGCCGCAGCTTGCGGGCAATGCCGCCCGCTGGCTGGTCGGCTCGCTGTCCGGCCGCACCTGGGAGCACGCGAGCGCGGTGCTGCCCTGGTCGGCGGTGGTGCTCGTCGGCGGTCTGCTGCTGGCACCCGTGCTGGATGTGCTTGCTGTGCACGACGACCACGCCCGCGGCGTCGGCCTCGCGGTGGGCCGCTGGCGAAGCCTGGTGCTGGGCTTGGCGGTGCTGGCCACCGCCGCCGCGGTGGCCGCCGTGGGCGCGCTCGCGTTCGTCGGCCTGCTCGCCCCGCATGCCGCGCGGCTGCTGTTCGGCGCCGACCATCGCAGGCTGCTGCCCGCCGCCGCCCTGCTCGGCGCCACCGCGGTCTGCGCGGCCGACGCGTTCGCGCAGGCCGTCACCGAGTTCGTCCCCGCCGACGGCCCCCAGCGCATCGGGGTGCCCACCGGTGCCATCACCGCGCTGCTCGGCGCGGTGGTCCTGGTGGTCGTGGCCCGCCGCATGTCCCAGTCCCTGATGGAGGGAAGCCGATGACCGAGGTGCTGGCCACCCGAGGCGTGACCGTCGCCTTCGCCACCAGAACCGTGCTGTCCACAGTGGACGTGTCGATCGCGGAGGGCGAATCGGTCGCGTTGGTCGGCCGCAACGGCTGCGGCAAGACGACCCTGCTGCGGGTGCTGGCAGGCCTTCAGCAGCCCACCGCGGGCACCGTCGACCTGCACGGCAGACCGCTGACCAGCCTGTCCCGCCGGGAGATCGCCCGCAGGGTGGCCGTGCTGCCACAGGCGATGCCGTCGGTGCCGGGCCTGACCGTGCGGCAGCTGGTCCGCCAGGGCCGCTATGCCGCACGCGGTCCGCTGGGCATGCTCCGCGTGGACGAGGACCAGCAGGTCCGCGGCGCGATGGCGGCGACCGGGGTGGATGCCTACGCCGACGCGCGGTTGGACCGGCTATCGGGCGGGGAGCGGCAACGGGTCAGGCTGGCGCTCGCGCTGGCCCAGGACGCGCCGATCCTGCTGTTGGACGAGCCCACCACGTACCTGGACGTCCGGCACCAGCTTGAGGTGCTCGACCTGGTGGGCAGGCTGCGGGCCGAACGTGGCCTGACCGTGGTCGCCGTGCTGCACGACCTCGCGCAGGCCGCCCGGTACGCCGAGCGGGTGATCGCGTTGTCCGACGGCCGGGTCCACGCCGACGGCCCGGCCGCCGAGGTGGTGGACCCGACGCTGCTGGCGGATGTCTTCGGGG
This sequence comes from Actinorectispora metalli, assembly GCF_056323685.1. NCBI lineage: Bacteria > Bacillati > Actinomycetota > Actinomycetes > Pseudonocardiales > Pseudonocardiaceae > Actinorectispora > Actinorectispora metalli. The sequence goes on along the minus strand of NZ_JBREYE010000001.1, from coordinate 2,115,502 downwards.
TGCGCGGACGGGTCTGGCGGGACGCGGACTCCGGGGCTCCGTTTTGCGCCTACGACGCCGTGCTCTGAAGCACCGCGGCGGGCTTCTCGGTGCGCAGCGGTGAGAGCCAGGCCGCGATCACCCCGATGCCCAGCAGGCCGATCGCGGCGCCCAGTCCCGCGGTCGGCCCCGCCGCGACGGCCACCACCCCGGCCAGCGCGGCACCGGCGGGATGGCCGACGCCCCAGGCCAGCATGCGGGCCGTGGTGTTCACCCTGGCCTGCAGGTGATCGGGGGTGGCCTGCTGCCGGTAGCCGATGGCGTTGACCACCACGGTGCCGTAGGCGGCGCCCCAGGTGGTGGCGAGTGCCGCGGTGAGCAGCCAGTGCGTGCTGAACACCACCAGCAGCCCGCAGCCGAAGGAGGCGGGCAGCGCGAACAGGGCGAGCCGGGCTGCGCCGAACCGTCGCGTCAGCGGCGCGACCGCTTTGGCCGCCACCAGACCGCCGATGCCCCAGGCGCTGACCAGCACCGCCAGCCGGAGATCGCCAGCGGCGGGGACGCCGAGCACGGTGTCCGCGAACGGCACCATCATCGCGGGCCACGCGCCGCCCGCGGCGGCGTGCGCGGTGCCGACCAGGGTCATGATCCGCACCGACCGGTGCCGCCACAGGAAGCCAAGGCCCTCCCGCACATCGCCGAACACCTCGGACACCGAGCGCGGACGTCCGGCCCGGTCCGGCGCGGACAGCGGGCGCACGATGGACCGGATCAGCAGTGCCGAGGCCACATAGCTCACCGCGTCCAGCGCCAGCAGCGGAGCGGGCGCCACCGTGGTCACCAGCAGTCCGGCCAGCGGCGGGACCAGCAGTTCGACCGTGGTCGTCGCGCCGAACAGGGTGGCGAAGCCCTCCGTCACGCGGGCCCGTCCGACCAGCGTGGGCAGCGCGCCGAAGTTGGCGGAGTCGAACAACACGAACAGCGCCTGGGTGCCGAAGGCGACCAGCAGCAGGTGTGGTGCGCCGAGGGCGTCCATGCTCCACGCCAGCGGCACGCTCGCCAGCAGCAGCGCGCTGCCCACATCGGCGAGCACCATCAGCGCCCGCCGGTTCACCCGGTCCGCGATCACCCCCGCGAACAGCCCGAACAGCAGATAGGGCAGCGCTTCCGCGGCGGCGACCGCCGAGGTCCACGCCGCCGACCCGGTGAGTCGGTACACCAGCACCGGGAGCGCCACGGCGGTGATCAGGGTGCCCGCCACCGAGATCACCCTGGCGGCCAGGTACCGCCGGAAGTCCGCGTCGTGACGCAACGCCTGTTCAGTCATGCGGGCATCCTAATCGACAATGGTTGTCATGATTACTCCGGTTGGCCTATGTTGAAAACGACTTTCATTATGTTTAGCTCGTTACGGGTTAGCCGACAAGGAGGTGATCTCCACATGGAGCAGGTGTTCGTCAAGGTCGAAGCGGAGCGCGAGCTGCCGCACAACTCCGCCAGCCACAGCAACGCGCTGGTCGAGAACCCGTTCGCGGACGACCAGGACTGACGGTCGGGTAACACCGGTGGCCGCCGCACGCTGGGTGCGGCGGCCACCGCTTACCGGGAGGACAGCGGTGATCCAGCAGCGGCGGATCGAGGTGCCGGGGGCGCACCTCGCGGCCACCGTCGTGCTGCCCGCGGGCGAGGGCCGTCATCCCACGGTGCTGATCAGAACGCCTTACGGACGGCGGAACCTGCTCGGCGAGGCCAAGGGCTGGGCCCGCAACGGCTTCGCCTGTGTGCTCGCCGATGTCCGCGGTCGCTTCGACTCCACCGGCGACTTTCTGCCCTACGCCAACGAGCGCGCGGATGGCGCCGCGCTCGGCGAGTGGACGCTTGCCCAGGACTTCTGCGGTCCGCTGCTGGTGGCAGGCGCCTCCTACGGCGCGTTCTGCGCCATCACCACGGCGATCGCATTGCCGGGGCGGATCGCGGGCGTCATCGCCGCCGTGCCCGCACTGGGACCGGGCGAAACGGCGAGATCCGACGGCGGTGCGGCCAAGCTGGCCTGCCGCGTCGGCTGGTGGACCGAACACGGCGGCAGCAGTCAGCCTCGGACTCCCGCGCCCGAACACGCCTGGGTGCTCGCACGCCTTCCCGTCACCGAACTGCCCGCTCGACTTCTCGGCGAGTCCCCCGCGGGCTGGTCCGCCCTCTGGCAGGCATCCCGTCGCGGCCCGCTGTGGGCCGATCTGTCCACACTGGACGTTCCGCTGCTTGCTGTCGGCGGCCTCTACGACCCGTTCTCCGCCGACACGGTCGAACTGGCGCGGACCTGGGGCGGCCCGACCCGGTTGCTGCTGGGCCCCTGGGGTCACCGGCTGGACGCCGACCGCCCCGGCGCAGCGCTGGCGGGCAAGCGGATCGGCGCGGCCTACCTGCGGTGGGCGCGGGCCTGCCTGCGCGGCGGCCTCACCGGCGAACGGTCCTGGCTCGCGGTGGACGCCCACGGCGGCTGGCGCTCGGCCGCGATCTCGGAACCGGCGCTGCCCGTCGCGTGGAGCGTCGAGCGCGGCCGATTCCTCGCCGACCCCACCCGGCCCTTCCCTGCCAACGACACCGCGTCGGCGGTGCTGCACTCAGCGCCGCTGCCCGCAGGCGAGCTTCGCGGCACCTGCCGTTTCCGCCTCCGCGTCCGCACCGACAGCCCGGACGCCGACTGGGTCGTCCGGCTGACCGCGGGCGACACCCCGATCGGCTTGGCCGTCTGCCGCCGATCCCACCAGCCCGGACAGGTGTCCGAAGTGGACATCGACCTGGGGCCGGTCGGCTTGGTCCTGCCGCCCGGCACAGTGCTCACCGCCCAGGTGGCGGGCCACTGCTGGCCGCAGTTCGCCCGCAATCCACACACCGGTGAGGACGCCGCCACCGCGACCCGGCTGCGGCCCGACCGCCGCGAGGTGCTCGGCGCCACCGCCGAACTGCCCTGGTACCCGCCAGGAGCGGACGCCGTGGCGGCGGACGCACTGCTCGATGCCATCGCCGCGGAACCGGCGCTGTCCCAAGGAGACCGATGACCGACCGATTGGTGCCGGGGGCAGCCCTGTTCAGGGGGCCCGACGGCGGCACGAGCCTGCGCGCACCCAACGGCGAGTTGTACGACGTGGCGCTGCCCGCGGAGACCCTGGCCCGGATCAGGAACTCGTTGGCGGACGGCACCTCGTGCCCCGACCTGGAGCCGTTCCGGCAGGCCGGTTACCTCGGCGCCCGGCAACCTTGGCCTGCCGACCGCGCGCTGGTCGCCGTGCTCGCCGAGCGGCGGCTGGCCGACGCGGTGATCGACCACCTGCTCGCCGCGGGTGCCCGACCGGTGGCCGCCGAGGGGGACCGGCTCGCGGGCGTGCACGCGGTGTGCGCCCTGCACGACGGTCCGGCGCCCGACTGGTGGTCGGACCTGGATGTCCTGGCGGACCGTGACATCGGCTGGCAGCGCGTCAGCCGCGAGGGCAGGCACCTGCTGCTGGAACCCATCGGCGTCCCGCACCGCGACGTGAAGGCGCGGAGGCTGGCCGCCGCGGGCTCCGGCCACACCCGGCTCGGCGCCTACTGGACGCAGAACGCCGTCACCGGCGACGACGCCCTGACGCCTGCGGAGATCACCCTGGTCGCCGCCTTGGCAACCGCCGATCTACGCGCCTGGGCCACTCGGGCACCCGCCAGGACGGGATCGCTCAACCCCAGGCCGCTGCCGGTGGCCCGACGACTGCGGGTGGTGGACCTGGACACCGCGGCGATCACCGACCACCCGGTGTTCCCAGTGCCGCCCAGCGCACCCTGAGGAGGAACGGATGGACATCGAATCGCTGGTCGATCCGCTGACCGGCATCGTGCGCAGGTTGGTGGACGTCGACCCGCTGCCCGGCATGCCCGCCCGCTACCGCGGCGTCACCGCCGAGGTCGCCGACGCCCGCAGGCTCGGCGCCTGGCCCGCGGACCGGGTCAGCCTTGGCACCACCTTCGGCGACGCCGACGGTGCTCGCATCGCCGCCATCGGCGAGGCCGTCGAACGCTACTGCGGCAACCGGGTGGCACCGGATCTCCCGCGCACCAGCGCCAAACAGCTGATCGCCGACGGGCACCGCGTACTCGGCCCCGATGACCTGCCGTTCTTCGCCGACTGGCAGTACGAGTCGCCGGGCTTCCCCTATCGCCCCTTCACCGCGGAGGAGGAACTGGACTGGGTCGCTGGGGAGGAGGTCGCCACCGGCGACCGCTGCTTCCTCCCGGCCTCCTGGGCCTACCTGAACTTCCACAGTGGACAGCGGCGCGGCAGGCCGAGGACACACCACCTCAACTACGCGGGCATCGCCACCGGCCAGGGCATCGAGGACGCCTTCGAACGCGGGCTGCTGGAACTGCTGGAACGGGACGCGCTGGAACTGTGGTGGCACCTCGGCGGTCCCACCACCGCGATCTCGGTGGACTCCGTGCCGGGTCTTGCCGCCGAACTGGCGGGCAGCAGGCTCCGCGTGCACCTGGTGGAACTGCCCACCGAACACCCGGTGGCCTGTGTCGCCGCCGTGGTGCTCGACGAGGTGACCGGCATCGTTGCGGGCGGCGGCGCCGCCCGGTTCGACCCGGCCGCGGCCTGCACGAAGGCCGTGCTGGAGGCCGTGCACACGTGGGTGTTCACCCAGGGCCTGCTGGACCAGGACGGCTGGGTGTTCGCCGCGATCAGGGCAGGTGTCCTCGCCGAAGGCCTCTACCTGGAGCACCGACCGAACCGGGACTACCGCGACGACGCGGGCACCCATTTCGGCCGCGTCCGCGATCTCGGCGCCCAGGTGCAGGTCTGGCTCGACCCCCGCACCCAGCACCGCCTGCTCGCCCGCTTCACCATGCCAGGCAAGGAGATCGGCGTCGGCGATCTGCCGCGAGGCGATCTGCCTGCCCTGCTGGCGAGCCTGCACGCGAGCGGCTGTCGGGTCATCCGCGCGGACCTGACCACACCCGACATCGCCGAGACACCGCTGCGCGTGGTCCGGGTCGCGGCCTCCGGTCTGGTGCCCAACGCACCGGCCGCATTCCGCTACCTCGGCCTGCCGCGCTGGCGGCAGGCCATCGACAGCCGCGGCTGGGCGGCGGGCGCGAACCCGCTCGCCGGACCGGACGGACTGCTGCTCGACCCGCCGCCGATGCTGTGAACCACGTCCTCGCCGCGCTGCGCGAAGCCTGGCGCGGCGCCGACCCCGGCCACACCGACCTCACCCGGCGACCATCCGAACGCCGCAGATGGACGGAGGCGGCGGGCATCTCCCTGCCGCGCTGGCCGGACGCCGGAATCGGCGGACTGCTCGACCTCTCGCTGGCGAGCGATCCGCAACGGACGCAAGGGGGCGTGCGGCTGCGGCGGGTGCCCTCGGCCGGCGGGCGCTACCCGGTCGACGCGCATGTGCTGACGGACGGCCGGGCATACCGGTACGACCCGGTCGACCACACCCTCATCCCGGCAGGCCCGTCCGAGGCGGAGTCGACCGGGCTGGTGTTGTCGTTGGTGCCGCAGCGAACCACGTGGCGCTACGGCCCCCGGTCCCTTCCGGTGCTGCTGCTCGACCTCGGTCACGCCATCGCCGCGGTCCAAGCGGCGGCCGCTGTGTGCGCTGTGGATACTTCCATTGAGCTGCCTGGGGATGGAGCCGAACTCGCCCGCATCGCGGCGCTCCCCTGGAACGGCTCCGAAGTGTTTTGGCCGTGTGCCGCAAGCGAATTCCCACTCGCCCTGGTCCACACCGAAGTTATCCACAATTTCATCCACAGCCCTGTGGATATCTACAGTGGACAGACGCAGCGTCCGGTCCCGGACCACCGCGTCACCGTCCCGGACGGCGTGTCGGCGGCGCTCCGGCAGCTGTGCGGCGGCGCCGAGAAGGAATTCACACTGGCGCCCCGACTGGACCAGCCATGGGTGCCAGAAAACCTGGCCGGGCGCCACAGCGCGGACTGGTCGGCATTGACAAAGTCCACTGTGGACGTCTCAGCGCCGAACGTAGAAGAGCAGAAGTCGATCACCGCGCAGGCGCGCGGGCTGGAGAGGGTGCGGACGCTGCTGGTTCACCCGTCCGATCACCCGGACCTGGCTAACGCGCTGGCGGCGAGATCCTGCGGGCAGCCGCAGGTGGCGGCGGTGAACACGCTGCTGTTGATCCTCGGCGCCGTCGAACCCGAGGCGACGGCCTACATCGAGGCGGGCATCGCGGCGCACCGGGCCTGGCTGGCCGCGCAGCGGCTGGGGCGGCCTGCCCGCCCGGCGGGGTGCTGGCTGGACGTCGTCCTGCACACCACCGCCGGGCGGCACCGTCTGCTACACGCGTTGGCGATCGGCTAGAGGTACTGGCCGTGCCCGCCGGGGCCGTCCGCGCCGGGCTTGTCCTTGCCGCCGGTGCCTGGCGGCAGCGCGCCGCGGCGCATCTGCTCCAACTGCACCCTGGCCGCCATCTGCTGCGCGAACAACGCCGTCTGGATGCCGTGGAACAGCCCCTCCAGCCAGCCGACAAGCTGGGCCTGCGCGATCCGCAACTCGGCGTCCGACGGGGTCGAGTCATCGGTGAACGGCAGTGACAGCCGCTCCAACTCGTCCCGAAGCTCGGGCGCCAGGCCCTGCTCAAGCTCGCGGATGGAGGACTTGTGGATCTCCCGCAGCCGGTTCCGGCTGGCGTCGTCCAGCGGAGCCGCCCGCACCTCCTCCAGCAGCTGCTTGATCATGGTGCCGATACGCATGACCTTCGCGGGCTGTTCGATCATGTCGCTGACATCGGCCCCGCCGTTGCCCTGCTCGTCACCCGACGCGAGCGCCGCGATGTTCGGCGGCAGCGGCATGGCACCCACCGGCTTGCCGTCCTGGCCGATCACGATGACCTGCTCGTCCCGTTCCACGTTGCGGCTCTCCTCCTCGTCGCTCATATGTCCATACTTCCTCATCCGAGGTGGGGGACCGCTGACCGGCGCCTTGTGCGCACGCATACGCCGCGCGAACGAAACCCGTCGAAATGTGCTCTTTACGGGTGGATGACCGTGTCGTCACCAATCTAATCGTTCCCAGCGGGGCCTTGCGCCGATAGCGTTGTCCGCCCCCGCGAATGGCGGTCCAGTCCTCCTACGTACGGTGTCTCCATGGCCTTCGATGTCGCTGCGGTGCGCGGTCTGTTCCCCGCGCTGGGCGATGGATGGGTCCACCTGGACGCCCCGGCGGGCATGCAGGTCCCCGAACAGGTGGCGACCGCGGTGTCCACCGCGCTGCGCGCCCCGGTCTCCGGGCCCGGCGGCATCTTCCCCGCCTCGCAGCGTGCAGAAGCCATCGTAGACGCCGCCCGCAGGGCCATCGCCGACCTGGTGGGCGCGGAACCCGCGGGCGTGGTGCTCGGTCCCAGCGCGCCCGCCCTGCTCCAGCGCCTCGCCGACGCGCTCGGCGACGGCTGGCTGCTCGGTGACGAAGTGGTCCTCTCCCGGCTGGACCACCCAGCGAACGTCGCGCCATGGCAGCGCGTCGCGCAGCGGGCCGGTGCCACCGTCCGGTGGGCCGAGGTGGACATCGAGACGTGTGAGCTGCCCAGCTGGCAGTACCGCCAGCTCACCGCCCGGCACACCAAGGTGGTCGCGGTGACCGCCGCCTCCGGCGCGGTCGGCACCCGGCCCGATATCCGCCAGATCGCCGACGCCGCCAAGGACGTCAACGCCCTGGTCGTGGTGGACGCCGCCGCGGCGGCGCCGTTCGTGCCGCTGGACATGGCGTCCATGGGCGCCGACGTCATCGTGCTCAACGCCTCCGCCTGGGGCGGCCCGCCCGTCGGCGCGCTCGCCTTCCGCGACGCGGGCCTGCTGGACCGGCTGCCTGCCGCCGCCCTGGAGCCCGGCGCCCGCGGCCCGGAGCGGCTGGAACTCGGCCCGCACGCCTACCCGCTGCTCGCGGGCCTGGTCGCCTCGGTGGACTACCTCTCCGGGCTGGACGACGCGGGCATCGGGTCGCGCCGGGAGCGGATTCTCACCTCGCTGAGCTCGGTCAAGGCCTACCAGGCCGGGCTGCTGGCCAACCTGATCAACGAACTGCGCTCGCTCCGGCACGTGATGGTCATCGGCGACGCCATGCGCCGCGTGCCCTCGCTGGCGTTCACCGTGTCCGGGGTGAAGGCGGCCGACGCGGTCGAGCACCTCGCCGACCGGGGCGTCTGCGCCTTCGCCGACCCCGGCCACCACGGCGTGTTCGCGGCACTGGGCGTCGGCGAGGTCGGCGGCGCCGTCCGCGTCGGCCTGGCGCACTACACCACCGCGGTCGAGGTCGACCAGCTGGTGCGTGCCGTCGCCGAACTGCGTTAGGCGACCAGCAGCACCTTGCCGAACACGCCACCCTCGTCCAGGGCCCGGTGCGCCTTCGAGGCCTCCGACAGGGGGAGCCTGGCGTGGATGATCGGGCGCAGCGCGCCTTGGCCCACCAGCGGCCACACCCGCTCGGTCACCTGCGAGACGATCTCCGCCTTGCCATCCGGCCCGTCCACCGGACGCCCACGCAGGCCGGTCGCGGTCACCGAAGCCCGCTTGCCCAGCAGCTTGGCCAGGTCCAGCTCACCCTTGCGGCCGCCTTGGAGGCCGATCACCACCAGCCTGCCGCCGGTCTTCAGCGCGTCCACGTTGCGGGCGAGGTAGGAGCCGCCCATGTTGTCCAGGATGACGTCGGCACCGCCGGTGCTCTCCCGCACCTGCGCCACGAAGTCCTGCGTCTTGTAGTCGATGGCGAGGTCCGCGCCGAGTTCGCGGCAGCGGGCCAGCCGGTCCGCCGAGCCCGCGGTCACCACCACCGTCGCGCCCATCGCCTTGCCCAGCTGGATGGCGCAGGTGCCGATGCCGCCCGCACCGCCGTGGGCGAGCAGCACCTCGCCCGCCCGCAGGTCGGCGATCATGAACACGTTCGACCACACCGTGCAGACCACCTCCGGCAGCGCGGCGGCCTCCACCAACCCCACCCCCTCGGGCACCGGCATCAGCTGGCCCGCGGGCACCAGGACCTTCTCGGCGTAGCCGCCACCCGAGAGCAGCGCGCACACCTCATCGCCGGGCTTCCAGTCCGTCACGCCGTCGCCGACCTCGTCCACCGTGCCCGAGCACTCCAGCCCCGGAATCTCGCTGGCACCCGGCGGCGGAGGGTAGAAGCCCTGCCGTTGCAGCAGGTCCGCGCGGTTCACCGCGCTCGCCGCGACCCGCACCACCACCTCACCCGGCCCCGGCGTAGGATCGGGCCGCTCGACCCACTGGAGAACGTCCGGCCCACCTGGTTCGACGATAGAGATCGCATGCACGGGCCCGAGCCTAATTCGGCTGCCAACCGGATGCAGGCGGGCCAGACTCGGGCGGCATGGAGCACGAACCCTGGCCGCTGCGCCGACTGGTGCTGCGCACGCCGCGCCTCGAACTGCGCCCCGACGAGGACGAGGGCCTGCTGGAGCTGTCCAAGCTGGCCCTCGACGGTATCCACCCGGCCGAGGAGATGCCCTTCATAGAGCCGTGGACGGACGTCCCCGCCGCGGAGCTGGGGCTGGGCATCCTCCGGTGGCACTGGTCACAGCGGGCGGGGCTCACCGCCGAGGACTGGACGGTCAACTTCCTGGTCCGGCTGGACGGCAGGGTCATCGGCACCCAGGGCCTGTCCGCGAAGAACTTCGCCGTCCTCCGCGAGGTGAGTTCGGGTTCCTGGCTCGGCAGGCGGTTCCAGGGACAGGGCTACGGCACCGAGATGCGGACGGCGGTGCTGAATCTCGCCTTCGGCCATCTCGGTGCGCGGAGCGCCCGCTCCGAAGCGTTCACCGACAACCCCGCCTCGCTCGCCGTCAGCCGCAAGCTGGGCTACCGCGAAGACGGCACCGTGACGAGAGTCCGCCGGGGCCGAGCCGCGGTCGAGACCAGGCTGTTGCTGGACCGTGACCAGTTCGAGAAGAACCGTCCACAGTGGAAATTGCAGGTGGCCGCGCTTTCCGGCTGTTTGCCGATGTTGGGCGCGGGAAACATGCTCCCATAGCTACTTGACCACGGCTTTTTCTCAGGTCAGTGTGGGCCGACCGGCGGGAGTGTGTTCCCTGCTACACAGATCCGCTCCCGCCCCGGCTTGTCCGCATCGCCACAGGAGCTGACATGCAACAACCAAGACGGCGGCTGAGCGCGCCCAAAATCGCCAGCGTCGCAGTAGCCGCATGCGCGGGGATCGCATTGGTGGCTGGCCTGCCCGCGACGGCGGCGCCCACCGCGGCCACGCCGGACGGTCCGGCGCTGGCCAAGTCGCTGACCAAGAAGGTGACCCGGGACGGGGTGAACCGGCACCTGATCGCTCTGCAACGCATCGCCGACCGCAACGGCGGCAACCGGGCCTCCGCCACCACCGGCTACGACGCCAGCGTGGACTACGTGGTCGGCAAGATGAAGGCGCTCGGCTTCGACGTGAGCACCCCGGAGTACAAGTACAAGTCCTTCACCGTGGAGTCCTCCTCCCTCGAGGTCGACGCCGCCAAGGTCGAGCACGGCGTGATGACCTACTCGCCCGCCACCCCCGCGGCCGGTGTCACCGCGCCGCTGGCCGTGGTTCCCGAGGACGCCACGCCGGGCTGTGAGGCCTCCGACTTCTCGAGCAAGAGCTACGCGGGCAAGATCGCGCTGGTCCGCCGCGGCAGCTGCGCCTTCGCGGTCAAGCAGCAGAACGCCGCCGCGGCCGGTGCCGTCGGCACGATCGTCTCCAACAACGTCGAAGGCGCCCTCCAGGGCACCCTCGGCGACCCGAACGCGGGCAAGGTCCCGACGGTGGGCGTCAGCCAGGCCATCGGCACCACGCTGGCGGGCAAGGAGGGCGCGAACGTCAAGCTGATCGTGCTGTCCAAGACCGAGGACAAGATCGGTCGCAACGTCGTCGCGCAGACCAGGACCGGTCGCACCGACGACGTGGTGTTCGCCGGTGCCCACCTCGACAGCGTGCCCGCAGGGCCGGGTATCAACGACAACGGCACCGGCTCCGCCGCGCTGCTGGAGGTCGCCACCAAGCTCGGCAGCACGCCGAAGGTCAAGAACGCGGTCCGGTTCGCCTGGTGGGGCTCGGAGGAACTCGGCCTCATCGGCTCCACCGAGTACGTCAAGTCGCTGCCGTTCGAGCAGCAGGTGGACATCGCGCTCTACCTGAACTTCGACATGATCGGCTCGCCCAACGCCGCCTACTTCATCTACGACGGCGACGACTCCGACAAGTCCGGCGCGGGCCCCGGCCCGTACGGCTCCGCGCAGATCGAGAAGGCGTTCCAGGACTACTTCGCGGCCACGAAGGTGCAGACCGAAGGCACCGACTTCAGCGGTCGCTCGGACTACGGCCCGTTCATCGCGGCGGGCATCCCCTCCGGTGGTCTGTTCACCGGCGCCGAGGGCATCATGACCGAGGCGCAGGCCGCCAAGTGGGGCGGCAAGGCGGGCGTCGCCTACGACCCCTGCTACCACCAGGCCTGCGACAACCTGGGCAACCTTGACCGGACCGCGCTGGAGCGCAACTCCAAGGCGGTCGCCTTCGTGCTGGCGACCTACGCCATCTCCACGGAGTCGGTCAACGGCGTCCCGTCCCGCCAGTCGCGGATCGAGTCGCGCACGGCGGCGCAGCGGGGCCTTGGCGCCCGGCTGATGGAGGTGCAGGAGAACCACCTGCACAACCACGCCCCCGGCAGCCTGGACTGCAACCACGCGGTCGCCTGATCCACAGCTGACAACGAAGCGGCGCCTGCCTTCTCGGCAGGCGCCGCTGTCATTCGGGTGTCAGCCCAGGTCGTTGGTGTCGAAGGTGTTGCAGCGCGCCGGGTCGCCGGACTGGATGCCGGTGGTGAACCACTTCTGCCGCTGCTGCGAGGTGCCATGGCTGAACTTGCTGGGGTCCACCTGTCCGCCGCCCAGCTTCTCCTGGATGAAGTCGTCGCCGATGCGTCCGGCGGCATCCAGCGCCCGGTTGATGTCGTCCTGGGTGATCTCCGCGATCAGCGGCTTGCCCGACTTGGTCGGCACCGTGGTCGCGTGGTTGGCCCACACCCCGGCGTAGCAGTCCGCCTGGAGTTCCAGCCGGACGCCGTCCGAGCGCGGCCCCGTCTCGCGGCCCACCCGGTCCGAGGTGCCCAGCAGGTTCTGCACGTGGTGGCCGTACTCGTGGGCCAGCACATAGGCCTCCACGAAGGTGCCGCCCTCGGCGCCGAACTTCGTGGTCAGCTCGTCGAAGAAGGACAGGTCCACATACGCCTTGCCGTCCGCCGGGCAGTAGAACGGGCCGACGTCGGAGGTCGCGTTGCCGCACCCGGAGTTCACCGCGCCGCGGAAGAACACCGTCTTCGCGGGCCGGTAGGTCTGCCCGGAGCGGGCGAACTGATCGGTCCAGTAGCCCTGCACCGAGTTGATCACCGCCGCCAGTGCGCAGGCCTCGTCCTTGTTGGCATCCGCCCCGGTGCGGCAGCTTGACTCCAACTGGGCGTTGTCCGCCTGCTGCCCCGATTGCAGATCGGGGAACAGCCCGGAACCGCCGGAAGGCAGGTTGAAACCGCCCCCACCGCCCCCTCCGCCGCCGAGTGCGGAAAGCAGGAAGTACAACAGCAGCCCGACCAGGCTCACCCCGCCGCCGCCGAGCGCGACCCGGCCGCCGATCCCGCCGCCGCTGCCGCGCAGGTCCTCGACCTGGGAGGTGTCGATCTCGGCATCCTCGTTGAAGCGCACAGTTCCTCCCGTGCCCTCGCCGTGTTGACCAAAGCGTAGGGCAGCAGGCGCCGACGCGACGGATGGACGAAGGTGGTTCCACTCGCTGTTACCTGGCGGTAGAAATGGCCCGTGGCCAACTTCGCGAACTTCCAGCACGAGATCTACGGCGGCTCACTGGCGGGCAGGCGACCCGATCTTCCGATGACCGCGGAAGGCTGGGAGAACGCCGCTCGCGGCGCGGTCTCCGCCCAGGCCTTCGGCTACGTCGCCGCCGCCGCGGGAACCGGGCGCACCGACGAGGCCAACCGGGCCGCGTTCGGACAACGCCGGATCATGCCGCGCATGCTCACCGGGGTCACCGAGCGGGAACTGGCCACCACCGTGCTGGGCACCGAACTGGCCGCGCCCGTGCTGCTGGCGCCGATCGGCGTGAGCGGCATGCTGCACGCCGACGCCGAGGGCGGGCAGGTCGCCGCCGCGGGCGCCCAGGGCGTCGGCGCGGTGGTGTCGACGGTGAGCTCACTGACCATGGAGACGATCGCGGCCACCCCCGAGGCGGGTGCCCGCTGGTTCCAGCTGTATTGGCCGAACAACCCCGAGGTGGCCCGGTCGCTGGTCAAGCGCGCCGAGACGGCGGGCTCGCAGGCCATCGTGGTCACGGTGGACACGATGGGCCTCGGCTGGCGGCCCATCGACCTGGCCACCGCGCACCTGCCGTTCCTCTCGCTGAACGGCGTCGCCAACTATCTGTCCGATCCGGTGTTCCGCGACCTGCTGCCGGGCGATCCGGACACCAGCGACGAGGCCCGCTTCGCCGCCATCGCGGCCTGGGGCGGCATGTTCGCCCACCCGGGGCTGACCTTCGCGGATCTGGCCACCATCAAGAGCTGGACCGAGCTGCCGATCCTGGTCAAGGGCATCTGCCACCCGCGGGACGCGGTCTCGGCGCTGGACGCGGGCGCGGACGGGATCGTGGTGTCCAACCACGGCGGCCGCCAGGTCGACGGCGCGGTCGCGGCCTTGGACTGCCTGCCCGATGTGGTGGACGCGGTGGGCGGCCGCGCCCCGGTGCTGTTCGACTCGGGCATCCGTAGCGGCGCGGACATCGTGATCGCGCTCGCCCTCGGCGCCAAGGCGGTGCTGATCGGACGCCCGTGGGCCTACGGGCTCGCCATGGGCGGCAGACGAGGAGTGGAACACGTGCTGCGTTGTCTGCTGGCGGAGCTGGACATCACGCTGGGCCACGCGGGCATCGCGGGTGTCGACAAGCTCGACCGGACGGTGCTGGTCTGAAACGAGCGGCGGGGCGGCGCCACGGGCGCCGCCGTC